>NZ_JBMKIP010000003.1:0-592498 GCF_049236825.1 Enterobacter cloacae complex sp. SHL001 | reverse complement strand
CCCTCACCCCAGCCCTCTCCCTCAAGGGAGAGGGGGCCGTCTGTGCAGGCATTATTTTGTGGGGAACCCTCAGCCCCATAGGGGAGAGGGGACTGCCCGGTGCGGTTTTTTACCCTCTCCCCGGTGGGGAGAGGGTAGGGTGAGGGGCCATCAGGTCACCGGCGCCGGGTTAAACACCGCCAGCGAGTTATGCAATCCCCATTGATCGGAGAAGGTTTTCTTCCGCCCGCTTGCCACATCCAGAATGAAGTGGAACAGCTTCCAGCCCACTTCTTCAATACTCTCTTCCCCGGTGGCGATGGTGCCCGCGTTGATATCCATTAAGTCATACCAGCGGTTTGCCAGCTCGGTGCGGGTCGCCATTTTGATCACCGGTACCGCCATCAGGCCGTACGGCGTGCCGCGCCCGGTGGTAAAGACCTGTACCGTAATGCCGGACGCCACCTGCTGGGTGCCGCACACGAAATCACTGGCAGGCGTTGCCGCGTAGATCAGACCGCGTTTGGTTGGTCGCTGGCCAGGGGAGAGCACTTCCACAATCGCGCTCTGGCCGGATTTGGCAATCGACCCGAGGGCCTTTTCCACCACGTTGGCCAGGCCGCCTTTCTTGTTACCCGGAGACGGGTTGGCGCTGCGGTCGGTTTTGCCCATGTCGAGATAGTTATCGTACCAGGCCATCTCCTCCAGCAGGCGTTTGCCCACCTGTTCGTTGACGGCGCGCGGCGTGAGCAGGTGGATAGCATCACGTACTTCGGTGACTTCGGAGAACATCACCGTGGCGCCGCAGCGCACGAACAGATCGGAGGCATAACCGACTGCCGGGTTGGCGGTGACGCCGGAAAACGCATCGCTGCCGCCACACTGTGTCCCAACGACCAGTTCAGAGGCCGGGCAGGTTTCACGCTGGCGTTTGTTCAGCTTCTCCAGATGGTGCTCTGCCACCTGTAAAATGTCGTCGACCATCGATCTGAAGCCGACATGGTGTTCATCCTGAAGTCGCACAACACTGGCATCGTCAACCGGAATGGCTTTCACATCCTCAGTACCCTGCAACAGGCGTTCTGGCTGCAATTTTTCACAGCCGAGACCAATCACCATGACCTCACCGCCAAAGTTTGGGTTAAGGGCGATATTGTGAATCGTGCGGATCGGCACGACCGCTGCGGGCGCGTTGATCGCCACGCCGCAGCCGTACAGGTGGTTAAGACCCACCACGCCGTCAACGTTGGGGTATTTCGGCAACAGATCGCGCTCAATAATTTTCACCACATAATCCACTACGCCCGCCACGCAATGCACGCTGGTGGTGATGCCAAGCAGGTTTTTGGTTCCCACGCTGCCATCCGCGTTGCGGTAACCCTCGAAGGTATAACCCTCCAGCGGAGGCAACGGCTCAGGGACGCGGGTAGCCAGCGGCAACGTCTCCAGCGGCGGGGCGGTGGGTAGCTCAACCAGCGACTCTTCAATCCAGCTACCCTGCGGGATAGCGCGCACCGCATAGCCGATGACTTCGCCGTAGCGCACGATTTCGCCCTGCGCCGGGATATCGACCAGTGCGACTTTATGCCCCTGCGGAATGTGCTCAATCAGCTCCAGGCCATCCGGAAAGCGGGTGCCAGCTTTTAAGCCATTGTCGTTGACAATAATCGCCACGTTATCGGTATCGTGCACTTTTATATAGAACGCCGTCGGCGACGCCTGTCGAATTTCAATATCGGCCATTGTTCACTCTTCTCCAGCAAAATATCTGATACTAAATATAGCCAGATGGTTAATTGTTTCTTATTGAGGAAATAAAGAATGCCAGGAGAGGAAAGGTGAGAATGTGATCGCGATCGCTCCCGAACCACTAATCGTTGATTCTGTGCATCAGCGCCCACTGTGTTGGGCATATGCTCAAAATAGCGTGCTACTCCCGTTGGATAATTGAGCATTGAGACAATGTGCTGCCGGGTGGTGACGATTATACTGAATGACGATTTTATAACGCCAAAATTCAGTCAGGAAAATAAATATAACGCTGACGCTGAGTCGGAATAAATAAGAAAAGCTACTGGCTAAAACTGCGGAATTAAAAAAGGTATAAGTAATGAGTAACGACATCTTCCCGAATAAATTTAAAGCGGCCCTCGCGGCGCACCAGATTCAGATTGGCTGCTGGTCTGCGCTGGCCAACCCCATCAGCACCGAAGTGCTGGGCCTGGCCGGGTTCGACTGGCTGGTGCTGGACGGCGAACATGCGCCAAACGATATCAACACGTTTATTCCGCAGCTGATGGCGCTGAAAGGCAGCCACAGCGCGCCGGTGGTGCGTGTGCCCACCAACGAGCCGGTGATCATCAAGCGTCTGCTGGATATCGGCTTCTACAACTTCCTGATCCCGTTTGTTGAAACGGAAGAAGAAGCGGTGCTGGCCGTGGCGGCGACCCGCTATCCGCCGGAAGGGATCCGCGGCGTGTCCGTCTCGCACCGCGCCAACATGTTTGGCACCGTGCCGGACTATTTCGCTCAGTCCAACAAGAACATCACCATTCTGGTTCAGATCGAGAGCCAGCAGGGGGTCGATAACGTCGACGCCATTGCCGCGACCGATGGGGTGGACGGTATTTTCGTCGGCCCAAGCGATCTGGCTGCCGCTTTTGATCATCTGGGCAACGCCAGCCACCCGGACGTGCAGCGCGCTATCCAGCACATTTTTGCCCGTGCCAAAGCGCACGGTAAACCGTGCGGCATTCTGGCGCCAGTGGAAGCCGATGCCCGCCGCTACCTGGAGTGGGGCGCAACGTTTGTTGCCGTCGGCAGCGACCTCGGCGTATTCCGCGCCGCCACGCAGAAATTAGCGGACGCTTTTAAAAAATAACCATCATTGAGGAAACAGATTATGACGCTGAAAGTGGGTTTTATTGGCCTGGGTATCATGGGCAAACCAATGAGCAAAAACCTCATCAAAGCAGGTTACTCACTGGTGGTTTTAGATCGTAATTCAGACGCGGTGGCAGAGGTGATTGCGGCTGGCGCAGAAACGGCGACAACCGCAAAAGCGATTGCTGAGCAGTGCGACGTGATTATCACCATGCTGCCAAACTCCCCGCACGTGAAAGAGGTGGCGCTGGGTGAGAACGGCATTATCGACGGCGCGAAGCCGGGTCTGGTGGTGATCGACATGAGTTCTATCGCACCGCTGGCAAGCCGCGAAATCAGCGAGGCGCTGAAAGCGAAAGGTGTGGAGATGCTGGATGCGCCAGTCAGCGGCGGCGAACCGAAAGCCATCGACGGCACCTTGTCGGTGATGGTGGGGGGCGATAAAGCCGTGTTTGACAAATACTACGACCTGATGAAAGCCATGGCTGGCTCCGTGGTGCACACCGGTGAAATTGGCGCAGGCAACGTCACCAAGCTGGCAAACCAGGTGATTGTGGCGTTGAACATCGCGGCCATGTCCGAAGCGCTGACGCTGGCCACCAAAGCGGGCGTTAATCCGGATCTGGTCTATCAGGCCATTCGCGGTGGTCTGGCGGGCAGCACCGTGCTGGATGCCAAGGCGCCGATGGTGATGGATCGTAACTTCAGGCCGGGCTTCCGCATCGATCTGCACATTAAGGATCTGGCGAATGCGCTGGATACCTCCCACGGCGTGGGCGCGCAGCTGCCGCTGACTGCCGCCGTCATGGAGATGATGCAGGCGCTGCGTGCGGACGGTCTGGGCACCGCCGATCACAGCGCGTTAGCGTGCTATTACGAAAAACTGGCGAAGGTTGAAATTGCTCGCTAATGACGTCCTGCCCGGTGGCGTTACGCTTACCGGGCCTACGGCTCAGGCATACAACTATGAAAATCGTAATCGCGCCAGACTCTTATAAAGAAAGCCTGTCTGCCACCGAGGTGGCGCAGGCGATAGAAAAAGGATTTCGGGAAATTTTCCCCGATGCTCATTACGTGTCTGTTCCCGTTGCTGACGGCGGAGAAGGTACGGTTGAAGCGATGATCGCTGCGACGCAGGGCACCTGGCAGCAGGCTGTCGTCACCGGCCCGTTAGGGGAAAAGGTGAAGGCCAGTTGGGGGATCTCGGGCGACGGTACCACCGCGTTTATCGAGATGGCCGCCGCCAGCGGCCTGGTGCTTGTTCCTCCCGCGCAGCGTAACCCGCTGGTCACGACGTCGCGCGGGACGGGGGAGCTGATCCTCAGCGCGCTGGATAAAGGCGCGCGCAACATCATTATCGGTATCGGCGGGAGCGCAACCAACGATGGGGGCGCGGGTATGATGCAGGCGCTGGGCGCGAAGTTTACGGATGCGAACGGGACGGAGATCGGCTACGGCGGCGGCAGCCTGATGGCGCTTAACCGGATTGATATTTCCGATCTCGATCCGCGTCTTCAGGGATGCGCAATCCGCGTCGCCTGTGACGTGACGAATCCGTTGGTCGGTGAAAGCGGCGCGTCGCGTATCTTTGGCCCGCAAAAAGGCGCCACGGAGGAGATGATCCTCGAACTCGACGCCAATCTTAGCCACTACGCCGGGGTGATCAAAAAATCACTGCGCATTGACGTCAACCGGGTTCCGGGGGCTGGCGCCGCGGGCGGCATGGGCGCGGCGCTGATGGCCTTCCTGGGCGCTGAGCTGAAAAGCGGCATCGAGATTGTCACTCAGGCGCTCAATCTTGAAGAACATATTCACGATTGCACGTGGGTGCTGACCGGGGAAGGGCGCATCGACAGCCAGAGCATTAATGGCAAAGTGCCCGTCGGCGTGGCGAGCGTCGCCAAAAAATACCATAAGCCGGTGATCGGGATTGCCGGAAGTCTGACGCAGGATGTGGGTGTGGTGCATCAGTACGGCATCGACGCGGTGTTCAGCGTACTGACCAGTATCGGTTCACTGGAAGAGGCGTTCCAGGGAGCATATGACAACATTTACCGCGCCTCGCGGAATATCGCGGCCACATTGCAGGTAGGCATGCGTAGCCAGGGGTGACAGCGGCGCGCAAACCCTCTATACTGCGCGCCGAAGCTGACCAGACAGTCGCCGCTTCGTCGTCGTCCCTTTCGGGGGAGACGGGCGGAGGGGAGGAAAGTCCGGGCTCCACAGGGCAGGGTGCCAGGTAACGCCTGGGGGGGAAACCCACGACCAGTGCAACAGAGAGCAAACCGCCGATGGCCCGCGCAAGCGGGATCAGGTAAGGGTGAAAGGGTGCGGTAAGAGCGCACCGCGCGGCTGGTAACAGTCCGTGGCACGGTAAACTCCACCCGGAGCAAGGCCAAATAGGGGTTCACATGGTACGGCCCGTACTGAACCCGGGTAGGCTGCTTGAGCCAGTGAGCGATTGCTGGCCTAGATGAATGACTGTCCACGACAGAACCCGGCTTATCGGTCAGCTTCAACTTCTTACGAAACCCCGCTTCGGCGGGGTTTTTGCTTTCTGAAGGTTGCAGGCCGGGTAAGCGAAGCGCCAAACGACATCAATTCTCAATTTTGCGACGCTAAGCACATTTCACTATTTGCTTGACTGTGTGTTCCTCTCATCTGCTGCGCATGATCGTAATCACAAAATTTAACGCTGTAAAATTAGAAAATTTTAGTGTTGAGAAGATGTTGTAAATGTTTAGTCAGTGATGCCGAATGTTATTCATTTGATAATTTAATATTGAATCTAAAAACATTCTTATGGTGAATGTGTGATATATCCCACTCTTTAACCGGAAAGTGAATAAATATTCCTGGTAAAGTTGATAAACCACAAAAATGTTTTAAAGGAATAATGGTGTTTTATTAACCTTTAATTGCCTGAAAGATAGCCTTTATTAATATTTTTAAAGCAAAAAAATTCACGCTAGTTATTGCCATAAAATAAATTTATTACCGCGTTTTTTATTGATCAATATCAGCGTAAATGCGTATTTTTATTGTGATAAGCATTTGATTTATAAAAACATAAATAGATTTCTGGTGCGATTGAAAACAGAGCGTCCTGGCAAATTGTGAGTAACAGCACATACCCCCTGAAACAATATTGGGTAGAATCCGCTGCGTCATAGGGAAATAAGCGCAGAATATTATGAATACTATTATTCTACCGAAAACACAGCACCTCGTGGTATTTCAGGAAGTCATCAAAAGTGGCTCCATAGGTTCTGCTGCAAGACAACTGGGGCTGACGCAACCTGCCGTCAGCAAAATCATCAGCGACATCGAATCCTACTTTGGGGTGGAAGTGATGGTGCGTAAGAACACCGGCGTAAAACTCACTGCCGCCGGTCAGGTGCTGCTGTCCTACGCTGAGTCGATCACCCGCGAAATGAAAAACATGGTGAGCGAGATCAACAGCCTCAGTTTCAGTACCGTCATGGACGTCTCTTTTGGCTATCCGTCGCTGATTGGCTTCACCTTCCTGTCCGGGATGATCAAAAAATTCAAGGAAGTGTTCCCGAAAGCGCGCGTCTCAATGTATGAAGCGCAGCTCTCTTCATTCCTGCCCGCCATTCGCGATGGCCGGCTGGATTTCGCCATCGGCACGCTGAGCGACGGGATGCAGCTTCAGGATCTTCACGTTGAGCCACTGTTTGAATCCGAGTTTGTGCTGGTGGCGAGTAAATCACGAACGTGCACCGGCCCGACCAGACTGGCATCGCTCACGCACGAGCAGTGGGTGATGCCGCAAACCGATATGGGCTACTACAACGAACTCCTGACCACCCTGCAAGACAACCACATCAGCATTGAAAACATCGTCCAGACCGATTCCGTCGTCACCATCTATAACCTTGTCCTCAATGCCGATTACCTGACGGTGATCCCCCGTGACATGATTGCGCCATTCGGCTCGAACCAGTTTATTGTTCTGCCGGTGGAAGATGAATTACCCGTGGCGCGTTATGCCGCCGTGTGGTCAAAAAATTACAGTATTAAAAAATCGGCGTCAGTATTAGTTGAACTGGCGAAACAATATTCGTCGATGAATATCGAAAAACGACGATAGAAATAATGATGATTTAAAACACCCGGAGCGACGCTTTTTAACGCTCTGATACCCTGACTTTGCCTGAAAACAATGAATTATTATAACGAGGATATTATGCACATTACTTACGATCTCCCGGTGACCATTGAAGATATTCAGGACGCCAGAAAAAGACTGGCGGGAAAGATCTATAAAACCGGTATGCCGCGCTCGAATTATCTGAGCGAACGGTGTAAGGGTGAGATATTCCTGAAATTTGAAAATATGCAGCGTACCGGTTCGTTTAAAATACGTGGGGCTTTTAATAAATTAAGCTCGCTGACCGATGCGGAAAAACGCAAGGGCGTGGTGGCCTGTTCCGCAGGGAACCACGCGCAGGGGGTCTCTCTCTCCTGCGCCATGCTCGGCATCGACGGCAAAGTGGTCATGCCGATGGGCGCGCCGAAATCCAAGGTTGCCGCCACGCGTGACTACTCTGCCGAAGTGGTGCTGCACGGCGAGAACTTTAACGACACCATCGCCAAAGTGAGCGAAATCGTCGAGATGGAAGGGCGCATTTTTATCCCGCCTTACGACGATCCGAAAGTCATTGCCGGCCAGGGCACCATCGGCCTGGAAATCCTCGAAGATTTATATGACGTGGATAACGTGATTGTCCCCATCGGCGGCGGCGGTTTAATTGCCGGTATTGCGACAGCAATTAAATCCATCAACCCAACTATCAATATTATCGGCGTGCAGTCTGAAAATGTGCACGGAATGGCCGCATCATATCAGGCCGGAGAAATAACCAGTCATCGTGTTACCGGCACATTAGCTGACGGCTGCGACGTGTCTCGCCCAGGTAATTTAACCTTCGAAATTGTTCGTGAATTAGTCGATGACATTGTGCTGGTCAGCGAAGACGAGATTCGCAACAGCATGATCGCGCTTATTCAGCGAAATAAGGTGGTCACGGAAGGTGCCGGTGCGCTGGCGTGCGCGGCGTTATTAAGCGGCAAGCTGGACCACTATATTCAGGGCCGAAAAACCGTCTGCATTATTTCCGGCGGCAATATCGATCTCTCCCGTGTTTCCCAAATTACCGGCTTCGTTGACGCATAAAGGATGACTTATGAGCAACACAGAAAGCATTATCGTTGGCCAGACAAAAACGTCCACCTGGCGTAAATCGGATACCACCTGGACGCTCGGCCTGTTTGGTACCGCCATTGGCGCAGGCGTGCTGTTCTTCCCCATCCGTGCAGGCTTTGGCGGCCTGATCCCTATCCTGCTGATGCTGGTACTCGCGTTCCCGATTGCCTTTTACTGCCACCGCGCGCTGGCGCGTCTGTGTTTGTCCGGCAGTAACGTCTCCGGCAACATCACCGAAACGGTGGAGGAGCATTTTGGTAAGACCGGCGGGGTGGTGATCACCTTCCTCTACTTCTTTGCCATTTGCCCGCTGCTGTGGATTTACGGCGTCACCATTACCAACACCTTTATGACCTTCTGGGAAAACCAGCTCCAGATGCCCGCCCTGAACCGCGGCGTGGTGGCGCTATTCCTGCTGCTGCTGATGGCTTTTGTTATCTGGTTCGGTAAAGACCTGATGGTGAAAGTGATGAGCTACCTTGTGTTCCCGTTCATCGCCAGCCTGGTGTTGATTTCTCTCTCGCTGATCCCGTACTGGAACTCGGCGGTGATCGACCAGGTTAACCTGAGCGATATCGCCTTCACCGGTCATGACGGCATTCTGGTCACGGTGTGGCTGGGGATCTCCATCATGGTCTTCTCCTTCAACTTCTCGCCTATCGTCTCCTCGTTTGTGGTCTCCAAACGCGAAGAGTACGAACCAGAGTTCGGGAAAGAGTTTACCGAGCAGAAATGTTCCAAAATCATTGGTCGCGCCAGCCTGCTGATGGTGGCGGTGGTGATGTTCTTCGCCTTTAGCTGCCTGTTTACGCTCTCTCCGCAGAACATGGCGGACGCCAAAGCGCAGAACATTCCGGTGCTCTCTTACCTGGCGAACCACTTCGCGTCGATGTCAGGCAGTAAATCCACGTTCGCCACGGTGCTGGAATACGGCGCCTCCATCATCGCGCTGGTCGCTATCTTTAAATCCTTCTTCGGCCACTATCTGGGCACGCTGGAGGGGCTGAACGGTCTGATCCTCAAGTTCGGTTACAAGGGCGACAAGAAGAAAGTCTCCGTGGGCAAGCTGAATACCATCAGCATGGTATTCATCATGGGCTCCACCTGGATTGTGGCCTACGCCAACCCGAACATCCTGGACCTTATTGAAGCCATGGGCGCGCCAATTATCGCCTCTCTGCTGTGCCTGCTGCCGATGTACGCCATCCGCAAGGCGCCTGCGCTGGCGAAATACAAAGGCCGGACCGAGAACATCTTCGTAACCGTGGTCGGCCTGCTGACCATTCTGAACATCGTGTACAAACTGTTTTAAACCAAAGCTCAGGAAGAGCGGAGCCATACCATGATTGAGTTTCCGGTAGTACTGGTCATTAACTGCGGATCGTCCTCTGTTAAGTTCTCGGTGCTGGACGCCGCAGGCTGCGATGCCCTGATGACGGGCATTGCGGACGGCATCAACACAGAAAAAGCCTTTATTTCCGTGAATGGGGGTGAGCCGGTCAGACTGGCTCACCAGGACTACGAAGGGGCGCTGGCCGCCATCGCCCTGGAGCTGGAGAAACGCAACCTGATGGGCAGCGTGGCCTTGATTGGTCATCGCATTGCCCACGGCGGCGACCTCTTCAGCGAGTCGACCCTGATCACGGAAGAGGTGATGGCGCAGATCCGCCAGGTCTCCCCGCTGGCGCCGCTGCATAACTACGCCAACCTGAGCGGCGTGGAAGCCGCCGGGCGCCTGTTCCCCGGCGTGCAGCAGGTGGCGGTATTTGATACCAGCTTCCACCAGACCATGGCGCCGCAGGCGTATTTGTACGGCTTGCCGTACCGCTATTTTGAAGAGCTGGGCGTGCGCCGCTACGGTTTCCACGGCACCTCTCACCGCTACGTGTCGGCGCAGGCGCACGCGCTGCTCGGGCTCTCTCCCGATGACAGCGGCCTGGTGATTGCCCATCTCGGCAACGGGGCGTCCATCTGCGCGGTGCGTAACGGCGTAAGCGTGGACACGTCCATGGGGATGACGCCGCTTGAAGGACTGGTGATGGGCACGCGCTGCGGCGACGTGGATTTTGGCGCGATGGCGTGGATTGCCCGGCAGACCGGCCAGTCGTTCGAGGATCTGGAGCGCGTGGTCAACAAAGAGTCCGGGCTGCTGGGGATCTCTGGCATCTCCTCCGATTTGCGCGCGCTGGAGAAAGCCTGGCATGACGGCAACGAGCGGGCGCGGCTGGCAATAAAGACCTTTGTCCACCGGATTGCGCGACATATCGCCGGTCATGCCGCGTCCCTGCACCGTCTGGATGGCGTGGTGTTTACCGGCGGGATCGGTGAGAACTCCGTGCTTATCCGCGCGCTGGTGGTGGAGCATCTTAAGGTGTTTGGCATCATCCTCGACGAGTCCAAAAATGCCCTGCCGGGCAGCGCGGGCGAGCGCGTGATCTCCACCGAGTCGTCCCGCGCGGCCTGCGCGGTGATCCCTACCAATGAAGAAAAAATGATCGCACTGGACGCCCTCCGTCTTGGGAAGGTTACTCCGGCTGCGGCTTACGCCTGATAAAGCGAGAATCTGATGAAAGTAACAATCGATACGGGCGTCGCGCCTTACAGCGACGCATGGGCCGGGTTTCGCGGTGAAGAATGGAAAAACGCCATTAACGTGCGCGATTTTATTCAGCATAACTACACCCCTTATGAAGGCGATGAAGCTTTCCTCGCGCAGGCGACGCCAGCAACGACGGCGCTGTGGCAGAAGGTGATGGTCGGCATTCGTCAGGAGAATGCTACTCACGCTCCGGTGGATTTTGACACCAACATCGCCACTACTATTACCGCGCACGGGCCGGGCTATATTGATCAGGAGCTGGAGACGATCGTTGGCCTGCAAACCGACAAGCCGCTCAAGCGCGCCCTGCATCCGTACGGCGGGATCAACATGATCCGCAGCTCGTTCGAAGCCTACGGTCGCGAGATGGATCCGCAGTTTGAATATCTCTTCACAGACCTGCGCAAAACCCACAACCAGGGCGTGTTTGACGTTTACTCCCCGGAGATGATGCGCTGCCGCAAATCGGGGGTGCTGACCGGTCTGCCGGACGGCTACGGGCGCGGACGCATCATCGGCGACTACCGTCGCGTGGCGCTGTACGGCATCAGCTATCTGGTGCGCGAGCGTGAACTTCAGTTCGCCGATCTCCAGGGGAAACTGGAGCGCGGAGAAGATCTGGAGGCCACGATCCGCCTGCGCGAGGAGCTGGCGGAGCATAAACGTGCGTTGCTCCAGATCCAGCAGATGGCGGCGAACTATGGCTTTGATATTTCACGTCCGGCGATGAATGCGCAGGAAGCGGTGCAGTGGGTCTACTTTGCCTACCTTGCCGCAGTGAAATCCCAGAACGGCGGGGCGATGTCACTGGGGCGCACGGCCTCGTTCCTCGATATCTATATTGAACGCGACATGCAGGCAGGAAGGCTGAATGAGGTGCAGGCCCAGGAGCTGATCGACCACTTCATCATGAAGATCCGCATGGTACGCTTCCTGCGCACGCCGGAGTTCGACACGCTCTTCTCCGGCGATCCGATCTGGGCCACGGAAGTGATTGGCGGCATGGGGCTGGATGGCCGTACGCTGGTGACCAAAAACAGCTTCCGCTACCTGCATACCCTGCACACCATGGGGCCTGCGCCGGAGCCAAACCTGACGATCCTCTGGTCCGAACAACTGCCGATCGCGTTCAAGAAATACGCCGCGCAGGTGTCGATCGTCACCTCCTCGCTGCAATACGAGAACGACGATCTGATGCGCGCCGACTTCAACAGCGACGACTACGCCATTGCCTGCTGCGTCAGCCCGATGGTGATCGGCAAGCAGATGCAGTTCTTCGGCGCACGCGCCAACCTGGCGAAAACGCTGCTGTATGCAATCAACGGCGGGGTGGATGAGAAGCTGAAGATCCAGGTGGGGCCGAAAACCGAGCCGCTGCTGGATGAGGTACTGGATTACGACACCGTAATGGCGAGCCTCGATCACTTCATGGACTGGCTGGCGGTACAGTACATCAGCGCGCTGAATCTCATTCACTATATGCATGATAAATACAGCTACGAAGCCTCGCTGATGGCGCTGCACGACCGGGACGTCTACCGCACCATGGCCTGCGGCATTGCCGGGCTGTCGGTGGCGGCGGATTCCCTGTCGGCCATCAAATACGCCACGGTAAAACCGGTGCGCGACCACACTGGTCTGGCGGTGGATTTCGTCATCGAAGGCGACTATCCGCAGTACGGCAACAACGACGATCGCGTGGACAGTATCGCCTGCGATCTGGTTGAGCGCTTTATGAAGAAAATACAGGCGCTGCCGACGTACCGCAACGCGGTACCGACGCAGTCGATCCTGACCATCACCTCCAACGTGGTTTACGGGCAGAAGACCGGCAACACGCCGGACGGACGTCGCGGCGGCACGCCGTTTGCGCCTGGCGCCAACCCGATGCACGGGCGCGACAGAAAAGGGGCGGTGGCGTCGTTAACCTCGGTCGCCAAGCTGCCGTTCACCTATGCCAAAGACGGGATCTCCTACACCTTCTCCATCGTGCCGCAGGCACTGGGCAAGGACGAGCCGGTGCGCAAAACCAACCTTGTCGGGCTGCTGGACGGATACTTCCACCACGAAGCGACCATTGAGGGCGGGCAACACCTGAACGTCAACGTGATGAACCGGGAGATGCTGCTGGATGCCATTGCCCATCCGGAGAACTATCCGAACCTGACGATCCGCGTTTCAGGCTATGCGGTGCGGTTTAACGCCCTGACGCGCGAGCAGCAGCAGGACGTGATTTCGAGGACGTTTACGCAGGCGATGTAATACAGGCTTCATCTTCAGCCTCCTCAAATGGGGAGGTTTTAATTTTGTGAACGCCGTCAATTTTAGAAAGCTTACTCTCCTTTCTGCTATCCCGAAGTAATATTATTCTCTCGCTTTAGGAAATCCCTATAAAAGTTGTGACCTTTTTCTCCCGCGCTCCGGATATGATCTTCCCATATCAATAACTCACACCTGCACCCTCTGACTCGCAATCGCTGGCGAACGGAACCTTATAAAAACAACCAGTTACCCTACAAAATAAGCGAGTGCCCAATGAATATGGCAACAAACAGCAGTGTGATTGTGAGTGATTCCCCTGCGGCAAGGCGGGCGGGAATGAGCGAAAGCGAATGGCGAGAGGCGATCAAATTCGACAGCACCGATACGGGCTGGGTCATCATGAGTATCGGGATGGCTATCGGCGCGGGCATCGTTTTTCTTCCGGTGCAGGTCGGGTTAATGGGGCTGTGGGTGTTTTTACTCTCGTCGATAATTGGTTATCCGGCTATGTACCTGTTCCAGCGCCTGTTTATTAATACGCTGGCGGAATCACCGGAATGCAAAGATTACCCGAGCGTCATTAGCGGTTATTTAGGTAAAAACTGGGGCATCTTATTGGGTGCGCTTTATTTTGTGATGCTGGTGATCTGGATGTTTGTCTATTCCACGGCTATCACCAACGACAGCGCATCCTACCTACACACCTTCGGCGTAACCGACGGTTTGCTGTCGGAAAATCCGTTCTACGGCTTATTCCTGATCTGCATTCTGGTCGCCATTTCGTCGCGCGGTGAAAAACTGCTGTTTAAAGTCTCCAGCCTGATGGTGCTGACCAAATTATTTGTGGTGGCGGCGCTGGGGCTTTCGATGATTGGCCTCTGGCATTTAGCCAACGTCGGTATGCTGCCGCCGATGGGCCTGCTGATTAAAAATGCCATTATTACGCTGCCTTTCACCTTAACCTCCATTCTGTTTATTCAGACATTAAGCCCGATGGTGATTTCCTATCGTTCACGGGAAAAATCCGTAGAGGTGGCGCGTCATAAGGCGCTGCGGGCAATGAATATCGCTTTTGGCGTGCTGTTTGTGACGGTCTTTTTCTACGCGGTCTCCTTTACGCTGGCGATGGGGCACGACGAGGCGGTAAAAGCCTACGAGCAGAATATTTCCGCCCTGGCAATCGCAGCACAGTTCATCAGCGGTGACGGTGCGGGCTGGGTCAAAATCGTCAGCGTGATCCTCAACATTTTTGCCGTGATGACCGCGTTCTTTGGCGTCTATCTCGGCTTTCGTGAGGCGACGCAGGGCATCGTGATGAACATCCTGCGCCGCAAAATGCCGGCGGAGAAAATCAATGAAAGCACCGTCCAGCGCGGGATTATGCTGTTCGCTATCCTGCTTGCCTGGAGCGCGATTGTGTTAAACGCGCCGGTGCTGAGCTTCACCTCCATCTGTAGCCCTATTTTCGGGATGGTGGGCTGCTTAATTCCGGCGTGGCTGGTCTACAAAGTGCCCGCACTTCATAAATATAAAGGCGTATCGCTGGTGATTATTGTGATTACCGGGCTGCTGCTTTGTGTTTCTCCTTTCCTCGCCTTCTCATGAGGTTAAATAAGGTCGTAACGATGTCTGAGCAAATTAATCCTTTATGGAACCATTTTATTCGCGCTGTGCAGGAAGAGGTAAAGCCTGCGCTGGGCTGTACCGAACCCGTCTCGCTGGCGCTGGCGTGCGCGATGGCTGCCGGACAGCTTGACGGTGAGGTGACGCGTATCGAGGCGTGGGTATCGCCGAACCTGATGAAAAACGGGCTTGGCGTAACGGTGCCCGGCACCGGTATGGTCGGTTTACCCATCGCGGCCGCGCTGGGGGCGACAGGCGGTAATGCACACGCCGGGCTGGAGGTGTTGAAAGACGCGTCGGCCGAGGCGCTAACGCGCGCCAAAGCACTGCTGAACGCAGGTCTGGTGCAGGTGAAATTGCAGGAGCCGTGCGAGGAGATCCTCTATTCACGCGCCTGCGTTTACGTCGGTGAATCCTCGGCGATGGTGACCATCGCTGGCGGGCACACTCGCGTGGTGGAGGTAGTTTGTCAGGGCGAAACGCGCTTCAGGCTTGACGATTGTCAGAGCCAGAACAACGACGATCCGCTGGCGGTACTCTCGACCACCACGCTGTCGCAGATCCTTGAGTTTGTAGAGCAGGTGCCGTTCGACGCGATCCGCTTTATCCTCGATGCGGGGCGGCTGAACGATGCGCTCTCCCGCGAAGGTTTGCGTGGCAACTGGGGGCTGCATATTGGCGCGACGCTCAATAAACAGCGCGCACGCGGCTGGATGGCGCAGGATCTGGGTTCAGACATTATTATCCGCACCAGCGCAGCCTCGGATGCCCGCATGGGAGGCGCGACGCTGCCGGCGATGAGCAACTCGGGTTCCGGGAATCAGGGCATCACCGCCACCATGCCGGTAGTGGTGGTGGCTGAGCACGTTCAGGCCGATGACGAACGGCTGGCGCGGGCGCTGATGCTCTCGCATCTGTCGGCTATCTATATCCACTACCAGCTTCCGCGCTTGTCCGCGTTATGCGCGGCGACAACGGCCGGGATGGGGGCAGCGGCGGGGATGGCGTGGCTGATGGGCGGATCTTACCAGACCATTGCCATGGCGATCGGCAGTATGATCGGCGACGTGAGCGGGATGATCTGCGATGGGGCCTCTAACAGCTGCGCAATGAAGGTCTCGACCAGCGTCACCAGTGCCTGGAAAGCCGTGATGATGGCGCTGGATGATACTGCCGTGACGGGTAACGAGGGGATTGTGGCGCACGACGTGGAACAGTCTATCTCTAACCTGTGCGCCCTGGCGTGCCGCGCAATGCAGGCGACGGACCGGCAGATCATTGAGATTATGGCGAGTAAGGTGTTGTGATTAAATCCAACCCGTTACCCCTCACCTTAACCCTCTCCCATAGAGAGAGGGAACCGATCGAGCGAGGGGGCGTGTTGATCTTAAACCGGCAAATCAATCAGCAGCGCGCGCAGCGGCGTATCGGCAACCAGGGTGATATTCGCTTCGTCACGAATAAACGCCCCGTCACCGCAGGTGAGCGCTTCTTTCTCTTCCGTATGCGTGACCGCATGCACCGTTCCGTGAATGGACTGCAAATAGGCACGCGGGCCATGAAGCTGGAAGCTCGCCTGTTCACCTTTTTTCAGTTCGATATGGTGCAACCACACCTGCTGGCGCAACTGCAAGCTGCCTTTGCTGCCGTCTGGCGAGGCAATCAGCTGCTGTTTACCGCCCTTCAGATCGATTTTTTGCACCAGCGGATTTTCCCGCTCCGGACAGGCATCCAGCCACAGCTGCATGCGGGTCAGCGTTTTATCTTTGCTGAGGTTATGCTCGCTGTAGCTAATACCTGGCTGCGTGGAAATTAACAGCGCCTCGCCAGCCTTCGCCTGGACATGATTGCCCTCGCTATCGCGGTATTCTGCCTCGCCTTCCAGGATCAGGTTCAGGATATCGACTTTAGGGTACGTGCGCGGCTGGAAGGACGCGCCCGGGGCGAGCACTTCCTGATTCAATACGCGCAGTGAAGCGTAACCGAGGAGTTTAGGGTCAAAGTAGTGTCCAAAGGAAAAGGTGTAGCGGGCCTGCAACCAACCGAAATCGGCTTGTCCGCACTGTTTCGCTGTTCTTGTCGTAATCATAAACTTGACCTCTCTTTACACTAAATCAATGGTAAAGGTATGGACGCTGCATTGTTAGCAAGATATTCTGCCTGGTATGTTCAAATTTCCTGAATGAGAACGAGATGGCTAAAGAGAGAGCATTGACGCTTGAGGCGCTTCGCGTCATGGACGCGATTGACAGGCGCGGCAGTTTTGCCGCGGCGGCAGATGAACTGGGGCGCGTTCCGTCTGCCCTGAGCTATACCATGCAAAAGCTGGAAGAGGAGCTGGATGTTGTGCTCTTTGACCGTTCCGGTCATCGAACAAAATTCACCAACGTTGGGCGGATGCTGCTGGAGCGCGGCCGCGTATTGCTGGAAGCGGCGGATAAGCTGACGACGGATGCCGAAGCGCTGGCCCGCGGCTGGGAAACCCATCTGACGCTGGTGACCGAAGCGCTGGTGCCCACCGAGGCGCTGTTCCCGCTGGTGGACAGACTGGCCGCGAAAGCCAATACCCAGCTGTCGATCATCACTGAGGTGCTGGCCGGGGCGTGGGAGCGTCTTGAGACGGGCAGGGCGGATATCGTGATTGCGCCGGACATGCATTTCCGCTCATCGTCAGAAATCAATTCGCGCAAACTGTACAGCGTGATGAACGTCTACGTCGCCGCCCCGGATCACCCGATCCATCAGGAGCCGGAGCCGCTCTCTGAGGTCACGCGCGTGAAATACCGCGGCGTGGCGGTCGCGGATACCGCCCGAGAGCGCCCGGTGTTAACGGTACAGTTGCTGGATAAACAGCCGCGACTGACGGTAACGTCGCTGGAAGATAAGCGACAGGCACTCCTGGCGGGGCTGGGCGTGGCGACTATGCCGTATCCGTTTGTCGAAAAGGACATTGCAGAAGGGCGGCTGCGCGTCGTCAGCCCGGAATACACCAGCGAAGTGGATATCATTATGGCGTGGCGTCGCGACAGCATGGGCGAAGCCAAATCGTGGTGTTTGCGTGAAATTCCCAAGCTCTTTGCCCACCACAACAAATAAGCGTAGGCCCGGTAAGCGTATGCGCCACCGGGCAGAATTTACGCGCTTGCCTTAGGATCCGGACCAAAGCGGTTTTCGCCCGGCGTTCCGCTCTGACAGTTGAAAATCAAAATCACGATCCAGCCGATAAGCGGGATCAACAGCAACAGCAGCCACCACGCCGAACGATCGGTGTCGTGAAGACGACGAAACAGTACGGCCCATGATGGCAGCAGAACTAACACACCATAAATGGTGGTGAGAATGCCTTCACCCCCCTCGCGTTCCCAGCCGAGGATCTTGTCCACAATGCCCAGCACCATAATCAGGACGAAGTTCACCAGAACGAACATCCAGTACTCTTTACGGCGGGCACGGCCACCAAATCCAACGTAGTTGCGCAGTACTTTTAAATACCAGTCCATTTTTCCTTGCCTCTTAATCAGTCAATCACTTGTTTTCTAAGCGATCGAGGTAAGGATAGATGTATGCTGTGAATTAAAAAAGGGAATCAATTGATTCCCTAAATAATTATCCGAAACGCACGTCGCGCCCGTGCGGTTCATCCAGGTCCTGCCACGGGCCAATGGAGATAATGCCCGTTGGGTTGATGGTCTTATGACTGCGGAAATAGTGGGTGCGAATATGGTCAAAATTGACCGTCTCCGCAATCCCCGGCATCTGATAGATGTCGCGCAGGAAACCGTGCAGGTTCAGGTAATCACTGATGCGATGCTTGTCGCACTTGAAGTGGGTGACATATACCGGATCAAAGCGGATCAGCGTCGTCCACAGGCGGATGTCTGCTTCGGTGAGGCGATCGCCCGCTAAATAACGATGCTGGCCGAGGATCTGCTCCAGGCGCTCCAGGGATCCAAACACGTTGCCGACCGCTTCGTCGTACGCTTCCTGACTGGTGGCAAAGCCCGCTTTGTAGACGCCGTTGTTAACGTTGTCGTAGATCCAGCCGTTCAGCTCGTCAATTTTCTCGCGCAGCTCAACCGGGTAGTAATCCCCGGCGCGGGCACCGTGCGCGTCAAACGCGGTATTGAACATGCGAATGATTTCAGCGGATTCATTGCTGACGATCGTCTGGTTTTTCTTGTCCCACAGCACAGGCACCGTTACGCGTCCGGTGTAGTGCGGATCGGCGCGCAGATAGAGCTGATACAGGAAATCGTGATGATAAAGCTCATCACCCGTCGCGGCCGGGAAGCCACTGTCGAACGTCCAGCCGTTTTCCAGCATCAGCGGGTTGACCACCGAAACCGGAATTAACGATTCGAGACCTTTAAGTTTGCGCACAATCAGCGTGCGGTGCGCCCACGGACAGGCGAGAGAAACATACAGATGATAACGATCTTTTTCCGCCGCAAAGCCCCCTTCGCCACTCGGGCCGGGTGCGCCGTCGGCGGTCAGCCAGTTACGGAAGGCCGAAACAGAGCGCTTAAAGCGTCCACCGGTGGATTTGGTGTCATACCAGACATCCTGCCAGACGCCGTCTACGAGTTGTCCCATTTTTTACTCCTCCGTCAGATAGCAAAAGCGAGGAGATGTCTCCTCGCTTTGAATGTAATCAGTATAGCCTGCTTACCACTTCTTATTCAGAAGACGGTCGATGCTGTAGGCGCCCGGACCCGTGATAGCCAGCAGCAGGAAGCCGCCCGCGATGGTCAGGTTTTTCATGAACATCAGGGAGTTCACGCCTTCCGCAAAGTTGCTGTGGAAGATGAACGCGGTCAGCAGGGTAAAGCCTGCGGTGAACAGCGCCGTAGTGCGGGTCAGGAAACCGAACAGCACTGCCAGGCCGCCGCCGAACTCAAGCAGAATGGTCAGTGGCAGCAGGAACCCCGGCACGCCCATCGCTTCCATATACTGCTGAGTGCCCGCATAGCCGGTAATTTTGCCCCAGCCTGCGGTGATGAACAGAACAGGCATCAGAATACGCGCTACCAGTACACCAACATCTTCTAATTTTTTCATTTTACTCTCCAGGAAACCACATCAGCGGCTAAACGTTATTTGCTTGCAAATTCGGGTAGATACCGCGTCTTTGCTGTCGATGGAGAGGAGTGTAAACGGGGCGGATGGCAAATGTTAGCAAGGAAAACTGTTAATCTTCTTCAAAGATATTGAGTAAGGGAGGGGGTTTTGCCGGGTAGCGGCTACGCCTTACCCGGCCTACACGCAATCGTAGGCCGGGTAAGCGCAGCGTCACCCGGCAAGAAGGCTAGCGCAACTGCTGTTGTCGCAGCGTGGTTTTCACCAGCCGCCAGGCGCTCCAGGCGCCAAAGCCGCGGCGTGCCCAGCGGATCAGCATGTTAGGATGCCGAACCGACCAGATCGCCATCACGCTGCTGCCGACCAGCGCCCATGAGCGCAGGCTCAGGACCGTGTTCCAGCCGCGGTCAAACCGATGCGTGGCTTCAACCCAGTCTCGACGGCTGGCAGACAAATCCAGCCGCTGCTGCTGGATTTGGCTCAAGAGATACGCTTTCCGCTTTTGACGTTCGGCTTTGTCGCTCACGACTTATCATCCTCCAGCAGGGCGCGGTCGTTGGCCAGCTCCTGGCGCGTATGGCGCAGGAAGGTCGACGTGCGCGCTTTATGCAGGGTCCAGATACCGCCTATCAGCGCCGCCACCAGCAGAACCACGGTAGTCGCAATCATCGCGTTCAGACGATACTGTGGATCGATAGCCCAGATGATTAACACCATCAGGCTCATCAGACCAAATGCGGCAAAGAGCATCGTAAGCCCAAGCATGAGCAGCATCTGGAAGAGGTTGGCTTTCTCCTCTTCCAGCTCCACTACCGCAAGCCGGACGCGCGTTTCGGCAATCCCGACCAGCGTCGTAAGAATACGCTGGCCGATGCCGAGGACGTTTTTAGCAGGCCCTTGTGCGTGACGTGGATCTTCCATAATCAACGACGCGTCAGCAGGACACCCAGCACCACACCCACTGCGGCGCCAATACCTACACCCGTCCATGGATTATCACGTACATATTCGTCTGCGCGCGCTGCCGCTTCGCGGGTTTGTTTCGCCAGCGCATCACCGGTTTCGCCCAGACGGTAACGGCTCTCTTTCAGTGCCTGCTCCGCTTTGCTGCGCAGTTTACTTACTTCTTCTTTCGATTTATCCGCAGAAGAGTTCAGCACCTCTTCCAGGGTGTCCGCCAGGGATTTCAGTTCAGCGCGCAGATTTTCTGAAGTTGTATCTTTTGACATGATTCTCTCCTGTTGAGATTTCCGTTAACTCAATAATCGCGAGCTTCCAGCGCTTTCAGTTCGTCCTGCGCCTCTTGCAACTTCCTCTCGCGCTTGGCAATTTTTTCCGCATCACCTTTCTCTTTCGCTTCCTGTAGGTCTTGACGGCGCTCGGCTATCTCGTCCTTCTGTTCAGCGATTTTTTCCTGATGATCGGCACGCAGCTTGCTGTCCGTACAGTTGTCTTTCACTTCGCTCAACGCTTTTTTCAGCCCGTCAATCCGGTGCTGATTGTTATGCTTTTCGGCATAACTGATTTCGCGTTGGATATCCTGTTCTTTCTCCTGACAAAGAGACATAGCGAAGGAAGCTGTGCTTAAAGAAAAAAGGGCCAGAGCCAGAGTGATGCGGTATTTCATTATAGAAACCTTCCATTGTGTTACGGCGTAAGCCGTGTTCCAGAACTATGCGGAGAACATCTGAGGGGTGCTCCGCGTACTTAAGCATAGTAAGTAAACGGGAGTTTCACCAAAGTAGGTGAAAATATTCGGAATCTTAGTCGTTAACCAAATCGATGCGACGTGTCGCGTAACCGTGACATCCAGGAGGCTACGTGGCTGTCATCATCCTGTTGCGCAATGATGTAACCCTGCGGCAGCGTGCGGTCCAGCACGGCTTTCGCCGCGGCGCTTTGCGCACTGGAGTCAAATTTTATCAGCAGCACATCGTCTTGCGGCGTGATGCTCTTAAAGCGGATCCCGTTTGCGTCCAGATGATGCCAGATGGAAAAACCATCCGGCACGCTGGTTCCCTGGCTCACAGGACGGATAGCCAGCGTCGACTCCTGATGCTGTAGCGCAGACCACAGCAGGATAAGAGCGCTGAACATCATCAGCGCGACGATAGCGTAAGAGAAGCGGCGCAGCGCGAGCGGGGAGATAACCATCGTTAACCCCTGGCTCCGTATTTCTTCTTCCACAGTACGACCAGGGACCCGACCAGGCCAAACACCAGCAGAACGACGGGCAGCAGCATCAGGCAAGACATCAGCTGATCTTCATATTTCATAAAGACCGGCGTTTTACCCAGCGCGTAGCCGAGCGTGGTCAGGATCAGCACCCACAGCAAGCCGCTCATCCAGTTAAAGAACTGGAAGCGCGTACTGCTCAGGCCGGACAAGCCCGCAATGGTGGGCAGCAGGGTGCGTACGAATGCGATAAAGCGGCCGATCAGTAAGGCGGAAAGCCCATGCTTATGGAAAAGGTGGTGCGCTCGCTGGTGGTAATGGGCCGGAAGGTGCGAAAGCCAGTTCTGAACGATTCGCGTGTTACCCAGCCATCGCCCCTGAATGTAACTCACCCAGCAGCCCAGGCTGGCGGCAATGGTCAAAAGCAGGACCGTTTGCGGGAAAGCCATCGCCCCTTTTGCACAGAGCACCCCGACCAGCACCAGCAGGCTGTCGCCGGGTAAAAAGGCAGCAGGCAGCAGACCGTTCTCAAGGAACAGGATCATAAATAACACAAAGTAGAGCATGCCAATCATGGACGGGTTGGCCAGCGTTTCGAAATCCTGAGCCCAGAGGGCGTTCAGTAGTTGGGTCAAAAGTTCCATTCAGTGTTCCTGGAAATCGGTTAACGTCACGCCTGTCATTCGGGAAAACAGCACGGCGACATTGTTATGATTTCATTATGGTCGCTCGCGGACACATTGATGTGTGGCCAACACTGTTCCCTGTTAATTGGCTGGTTAGCAAGCACTAACTTACAAAATAACGAAGTGAATCCAATTGTAACAAAGCCCGACGTTCTGCGTCACAGAATTTGAGGGGAAACACGATTTTGGCGTAAGCCACGGAGGGGAGCGAGAAATTTTACAAAGGCTGACACTATAGAGGTTTTCTTACCCTGTCTGGCCGGAAGGCGCGGCGGTGCGCCTGCCAGCCGTTCGGGGGATTATTTTGCGAGATTGGTCGCGGTATCGAGGTGAACGACCGGATTATCGGCAATAAAGATAGCGGTCAGCGTTAAATTCAAAGTCATCACTTGTTTCATTAAACAGCATCTGTTTGGTGTTCTCCAGGTGCTGCCACATTGCCAGTTTCGCCGCATGCGGATCTTTACGAATCAGAGCCTTAAGAATCTGGTCGTGGTCGTCACACCAGTTGTCTACCGTGCGGGAATCAATGTGATCGTGCAATTTCTTCCAGTACGGGTTGTGAACGCGCTGAGTCCACATTTTTTCAACGATTGCCGCAAGCGCCGTGTTCTGAGTCGCAAGGGCGACCTGGACGTGGAATTGCAGGTCCCATTCGGAATCGCGGAAACATTTTTCTTTACGCGCGTGATCCTGGATTTCCATCAGCTTCATGATGTCCTGCTTGGTCACCTGCGTCGCAGCAAATTCCGCAATATTGCTTTCAATCAGCTGGCGAGCCTGGAGAAGCTCAAACGGACCGTAGCTGGCAAACTCCAGACTTTCGTCCGGGGTGGGGGAGTGTTTCGCCTGGCTGGAAATCACATGAATGCCGGAACCTTTGCGTACCTCAACATACCCTTCCACTTCCAGCATGATGATGGCTTCGCGGACCACCGTACGGCTGACGCTTTTTTCATCCGCAATGAAACGCTCAGCGGGAAGTTTATCACCGACAAGATAGACCCCTTGCTCGATGCGATCTTTCAGCTCGGCGGCAAGTTGTTGATATAAACGACGTGATTCGGTGATTTCCATATGCGCTCCAGGCAGGGTACGGCGAATGATTTGTTATACCACTTTTGCGTGCCACTCTCCAGATTTCGCCATGAAAAAAGCCGCCCGGAGGCGGCTTTTGAGAAGATTTAGCCGGGTGGCGCTTCGCTTGCGCGGGCCTATGGGTTTTGTAGGCCGGGTAAGGCGTAGCCGCCACCCGGCACAACAACGCTAACTCTGCGTCGCCGGTCCCCCAAGGGACTCTTTCGCCAGTTCATCGGCGGATTTGCTCTTCAGCACCGTCCAGATAACCACCGCACCCATCAGGTCGAAGATAGCCAGTACCGCGAACAGCGGGCTAAAGCCAATGGTATCTGCCAGCGCGCCGACCACCAGCGCAAACAGGGTACTTGCGGTCCAGGCGGCCATCCCGGTCAGGCCGTTGGCGGTAGCGACTTCGTTACGACCAAACACGTCGGACGAGAGCGTAATAAGCGCACCGGAAAGAGACTGGTGAGCAAAGCCCCCGATACACAGCAGGGCGATAGCCACGTAAGGGCTGGTGAACAGGCCGATCATGCCCGGGCCGATCATCAGCAAGGCGCCCATGGTGACCACCATCTTACGGGACACAATCAGGTTCACGCCAAACCAGCGCTGGAACAGCGGTGGCAGGTAGCCGCCGACGATACAGCCCAGGTCTGCAAACAGCATTGGCATCCAGGCGAACATCGCGATCTCTTTCAGGTTAAAGCCGTAAACTTTAAACATGAACAGCGGGATCCAGGCGTTAAACGTACCCCAGGCCGGTTCTGCCAGGAAGCGTGGCAGGGCGATACCCCAGAACTGACGGGTGCCCAGGATCTGCCAGACGGACATCTTTTTGCCGTTGTCGGTCTGATGCTGAGATTCCTGACCATTAATAATGTAGTCACGTTCTTCGTCAGACAGCTTTTTCTGATCGCGCGGGTGTTTATAGAAGATCAGCCACGCCATGGCCCAGGCAAAGCTCAGCACACCGGAGATGATGAACGCCATCTGCCAGCTGTGCATCACAATCGCCCACACCACCAGTGGCGGAGCAATCATCGCCCCGATGGAGGAGCCCACGTTGAAGTAACCGACAGCGATTGAACGCTCTTTTGCCGGGAACCATTCAGAGCTGGCTTTCAGTCCCGCGGGGATCATCGCTGCTTCGGCAGCACCTACCGCACCACGCGCCAGCGCCAGTCCGCCCCAGCTGCCGGCCAGCGCGGTCGCTCCACAGAAGACGGCCCAGGCTACAGCGAAGAAGGCATAACCAATTTTTGTACCCAGAATATCAAGAACATAACCTGCAACAGGCTGCATTACGGTGTAAGCGGCAGAGTAAGCCGCAATGATGTAAGAGTATTGCTGCGTGGAGATATGTAACTCTTCCATCAACGTTGGCGCCGCTGCTGCCACGGTGTTACGTGTCAGGTAGCCCAGCACGGTGCCGAGCGTCACCAGTGCGATCATGTACCAACGTAACCCTTTAATTTTACGCATGTAAAACCTCATCGTTATGTTATTTCCGTGTCGGGACACGGCAACAACTCAACCGTTGCCGGGAGTTGTTCTGTAACGGGAGGGGCGTAACCGGGAACCTGTCCCGGAACGGCCCGAACCTTGCCATAAGTAATCGTGCTAAGTCGGCTTCCGTACCGTTAAATCCGATGACTCAAACACCGGTAATGCATTCCGTCGGCTTATAGTTTGCGACGGCGAAAAGATAACTTGTCATACAACTTTAAAAGGTGAGTGACATCACAAAAGTGTGAATCTTTGTAGGGACATTATGCGGTGCGCGCAAAGCCAGAACTGGCGCGGTCTGCGAGAGGGTTTACCCCTTTGAGGGTAATTTATTTGTCGACGTTTATTGATCTAACTCACGAAAAAAACGTCGGACTCTGGAAATTGGTGTGATAACTTTGCAGCATCTGAACATAAGCTTTCTGACGCTCCCGTAATGAGGAAGACGATAATGACACCGTTTATGACCGACGATTTTCTGCTAGATACCGAATTTGCTCGCCGCCTGTACCACGACTACGCAAAAGACCAGCCGATTTTCGACTACCACTGCCATTTACCGCCGCAGCAGGTTGCCGAAAATTACCGTTTCAAAAACCTGTATGATATCTGGCTGAAGGGTGACCACTATAAGTGGCGCGCAATGCGCACCAACGGCGTGGCCGAGCGCCTGTGTACCGGCGACGCTACCGATCGCGAGAAGTTTGACGCCTGGGCCGCTACCGTTCCTCACACCATCGGTAACCCGTTATACCACTGGACGCACCTCGAACTGCGTCGTCCGTTTGGTATCACCGGCAAGCTGCTCTCTCCCGCCACGGCGGATGAAATCTGGGATCAGTGCAATGAACTGCTGGCGCAGGATAGCTTCTCGGCGCGCGGCATCATGCAGCAGATGAACGTGAAGATGGTGGGCACCACCGACGATCCGGTCGACTCTCTGGAACATCACGCGGTTGTCGCGAAGGACAGCACGTTTGACATCAAAGTGCTGCCAAGCTGGCGCCCGGATAAAGCCTTCAACATCGAGCTGCCGACCTTTAACGACTACATGGCGAAGTTGGCGGAAGTTTCGGATACCGACATTCGTCGCTTTGGCGATCTGCAAACCGCGCTGACCAAACGTCTGGATCACTTTGCCGCACACGGCTGTAAAGTGTCTGACCACGCGCTGGACGTAGTGCTGTTCGCGGAATCCAGTGAAGCTGAGCTGGACAGTATTCTGGCGCGTCGTCTCTCCGGCGAAGCCCTGAGCGAGCACGAAGTGGCGCAGTTTAAAACCGCGGTGCTGGTGTTCCTCGGTGCGGAATATGCCCGTCGCGGCTGGGTTCAGCAGTATCACATCGGCGCGCTGCGTAATAACAACCAGCGTCAGTTCAAACTGCTGGGCGCGGACGTAGGCTTTGACTCCATCAACGACCGTCCGATGGCGGAAGAGCTGTCAAAACTGCTGAGCAAACAGAACGAGCAAAACCTGCTGCCAAAAACCATTCTGTACTGCCTGAACCCGCGCGATAACGAAGTGCTGGGCACTATGATCGGCAACTTCCAGGGCGAAGGGATGCCGGGCAAGATGCAGTTCGGTTCCGGCTGGTGGTTTAACGATCAGAAAGACGGCATGGAGCGTCAGATGACGCAGCTGGCGCAGCTCGGCCTGCTGAGCCGCTTCGTTGGCATGCTGACCGACAGCCGCAGTTTCCTCTCCTATACCCGCCATGAATATTTCCGCCGCATTCTGTGCCAGATGATTGGTCGCTGGGTGCACGCGGGCGAAGCGCCAGCGGATATCCAGCTGCTGGGCGAAATGGTGAGAAACATCTGCTTTAACAATGCGCGTGACTACTTCGCCATTGAACTGAACTAAGGCCGTTTGAGGTTGATATGCAATACATCAAAATCCATTCGCTGGATAACGTTGCCGTCGCGCTGGCCGATTTAGCCGAAGGGACGGAAGTGACCTTCGACAACCAGTCGGTGACGTTACGCCAGGCCATTGGACGTGGACATAAGTTTGCCCTGATCCCCATCGCGAAAGGGGAGAACGTGGTGAAGTACGGTTTGCCCATCGGTCATGCGCTGGCGGATATTGCGCCGGGTGAATACATTCATTCCCACAATACCCGCACCAATCTCAGCGATCTGGACGAGTACAGCTATCAACCTGACTTCCAGGCAGAAGAAGGACAGGCGGCCGATCGTGAGGTGCAGATCTACCGCCGCGCCAGCGGGGAGGTGGGGATCCGCAATGAACTGTGGATCCTCCCGACCGTCGGCTGCGTGAACGGGATCGCGCGTCAAATTCAGACGCGTTTCCTGAAAGAGACCAACAATGCTGAAGGCACCGACGGCGTGCATCTGTTCAGCCATACCTACGGTTGTTCCCAGCTGGGCGACGACCACATCAATACCCGCACCATGCTGCAAAATATGGTGCGTCACCCGAACGCGGGGGCGGTGCTGGTGATTGGCCTCGGCTGTGAAAACAATCAGGTCGACGCCTTCCGCGACACGCTGGGCGAGTTCGATCCTGAGCGCGTGCACTTTATGGTGTGTCAGCACCAGGACGACGAAGTGGAAGCGGGCGTTGAACAGCTGCACCAGCTGTATGAGGTGATGCGTCACGACAAGCGCGAGCCGGGCAAGCTGAGTGAACTGAAGTTTGGCCTGGAGTGCGGCGGATCTGACGGGCTTTCCGGCATTACCGCTAACCCGATGCTGGGCCGCTTCTCAGATTACGTGATTGCCAACGGTGGCACGACAGTGCTGACCGAAGTGCCGGAGATGTTCGGCGCAGAGCGCATTCTGATGAGCCACTGCCGCGACGAAGAGACCTTTGAGAAGACCGTCACCATGGTCAACGATTTCAAACAGTACTTCATCGCCCATAACCAGCCGATTTATGAGAACCCGTCGCCGGGTAACAAGGCGGGCGGGATCACCACGCTGGAAGAGAAATCCCTGGGCTGCACCCAGAAAGCGGGCGCCAGCCAGGTAGTGGACGTGCTGCGCTACGGTGAACGGCTGAAAACGCACGGTCTGAACCTGCTGAGCGCACCGGGCAACGATGCGGTCGCCACCAGTGCGCTGGCGGGAGCGGGCTGTCACATGGTGCTGTTCAGTACCGGGCGCGGCACGCCGTACGGCGGATTTGTGCCAACGGTGAAAATCGCCACTAACAGCGAGCTGGCGGCGAAGAAAAAACACTGGATCGACTTTGATGCCGGCCAGCTGATCCACGGCAAAGCGATGCCGCAGCTGCTGAGCGAATTCGTGGACACGATTGTGGAATTTGCCAGCGGCAGGCAGACCTGCAACGAGAAGAACGACTTCCGCGAGCTGGCGATCTTTAAGAGTGGTGTGACGCTATAAGTGCTTTGTCGGGTGGCGCTAGCGCTTACCCGACCTACTGAACCCTGTAGGCCCGGTAAGGCGTAGCCGCCACCGGGCTTTTCTTTTTAACTGCGCAGCGCGTTCTTCGCTAAACGTGCGTCTTCTGCCTGACAGGCCGCTGCGGTAAACAGCACGTCGGTAGAGGAGTTCAGCGCGGTTTCGCAGGAATCCTGCAATACGCCGATAATGAAGCCGACCGCGACAACCTGCATGGCAATCTCGTTCGGAATACCGAACATGTTACAGGCCAGCGGGATCAGCAGCAGCGAGCCGCCCGCCACGCCGGATGCGCCACAGGCACACAGTGATGCAACGACGCTCAGCAGCAGCGCGGTTGGCAGATCCACCGGAATGCCCAGCGTATGCACCGCCGCCAGCGTCAGCACGGTGATGGTGATCGCCGCACCTGCCATGTTCACGGTTGCACCCAGAGGAATCGACACCGAATAGGTATCGCGATCCAGATTCAGCTTCTCCGCCAGCGCCATGTTGACCGGAATGTTTGCCGCCGAGCTGCGGGTGAAGAAGGCATACACGCCGCTTTCACGCAGGCAGGTCAGCACCAGCGGATACGGGTTGCGGCGGATCTGCCAGAACACCAGCAGCGGGTTGATCACCAGCGCCACCAGCAGCATACAGCCGACCAGGACGACCAGCAGCTGCGCGTAGCCCCACAGTGCATCGAAACCGGTGGTTGCCAGCGTGGAGGAGACCAGGCCGAAAATACCGATTGGCGCAAAGCGAATCACCAGCTTCACCATAAAGGTGACAGCGTTGGACATATCGTTCACCAGGTTTTTCGTGGTCTCGTTACCATGACGCAGCGCGAAGCCCAGACCGATCGCCCAGACCAGGATGCCGATGTAGTTCGCGTTCGTCAGCGCGGTGACGGGGTTAGAGACCATGCTCATCAGCAGACCGCGAAGCACTTCCACAATCCCGGACGGCGGGGTGATATCACCGGCCGCGCTGGTCAGGTGCAGCGTGGACGGGAACAGGAAGCTAAACACCACGGCCGTTAAGGCAGCAGAGAAGGTTCCCAGCAGATACAGGAACAGAATAGGGCGAATGTTGGTTTTTTGTCCGTGCTGGTGGTTGGCAATCGACGCCATCACCAGCATCAGCACCAGTACCGGGGCGACGGCCTTCAGTGCGCCAACGAAAAGGGTGCCGAGCAGCCCCGTGGCCTCCGCGGCAGGTTTTGACACCATCGCCAGCAGAATACCCAGTACCAACCCGACCAGAATTTGTTTTACAAGACTGCCCTGCGCCAGGCGCGCGAACAGACCGCGTGATTGTGTGCTCATACGTTATTCCTGAGTGAAATTGCGTTCCATCCTGGATGTGCTCTAAGTCACATTTGTGTCCGGATGTAAGTATTTGTTTGCCTGGTTGAGTATCAGGGAAAGCAGCGAAAGGCGGAAGCGTAAAATGCTGGATTTTACGTGTTGCGTCATGTTTTTTAACTATTGATTAACGAAAGTGCCGGGTGGCGCTGCGCTTACCCGGCCTACATTGCATTTCCCCCTCTCCCTGTGGGAGAGGGTTGGGGTGAGGGCATCAGCCCGCACCGAACGTTGCACTAAGCCTGCTGCTTCTTATCGTGCTGGCGGTTAACCCAGGTATTGATAATCAGCGTCACCAGCAGAATGCCAAACACCACGCCGAGCGAAATGGCGATCGGAATATGGTAGAAATCGACGATCAGCATCTTGATACCGATAAACACCAGAATCACCGACAGACCGTACTTCAGCATTGAGAAGCGCTCTGCCGCACCCGCCAGCAGGAAGTACATCGCACGCAGGCCGAGGATGGCGAACAGGTTAGAAGTCAGCACGATGAACGGGTCGGTAGTGACCGCAAAGATAGCCGGGATACTGTCCACCGCGAAAATCACGTCGCTCAGTTCGACCAGAATCAGCACCAGCAGCAGCGGGGTGGCGAACAGCAGGCCGTTCTTACGCACGAAGAAATGCTCGCTCTCGATCTTGTCCGTCATGCGCAGATGACCCCGGATCCACTTCACCAGCGGCTTATCACCGATCCCGGTATCGTCTTCTTTCGCCAGCGCCATTTTTACCCCGGTGAACAGCAGGAACGCGCCAAATACATACAGCAGCCATTCGAACTGGGTAATTAGCCAGCTACCGGCGAAGATCATGATGGTACGCAGGACAATAGCGCCCAGCACGCCGTACACCAGCACGCGGCGTTGCAGAGCCGCAGGCACGGCGAAGTAGCTGAACAGCATCAGCCAGACGAAGACGTTATCAACCGCCAGCGCTTTTTCAATCAGATAGCCGGTGAGGAAGGCGAGTGCCTGAGAATCGGCCACCGCGCGGCCTTCGGTTGAGGCCAGATACCACCAGAAGGCGGCGCAGAAGAGGAGTGAGAGGGTAACCCATACCAGCGACCAGACGGCGGCTTGCTTGACGCTCATGCCGTGCTCGCCGCGACGACCCTGCAAAAAGAGGTCGATTGCCAGCATGATGAGCACGACAACCGCGAATCCGCCCCACAGCATTGGAGTGCCGACAGAATGCATACTATTTTCCTTACACATAAAAAACAAAAACGGCCATGGTCAGAAGACGATAGCCGTTAGCTTTTTATGCATAGACCTCGCCTTCCGGCAAGGTCTCACTTACAACCACGAAGGTTGCCCGGCGACCGGATGCGGTTTTGCACGCATCGTAATGACGATCCACCGGCGAAGAAGTTACTCCCCTTTGCAGGTAACAAATTATGTCAGACCATCGGTTTCGTCAATGGTCTGCACGATTTCATTACACAGTTTTACGCGACGGCTTCCACATTCACGCCGTCTGCGGGGAAGATCACGCCAGTCTGTCGGCGGATCTCCGTTTGCAGTTTCGCCGTGGTGCGGCTGATCGCCAGCCCCGGGTGGTTCACTTCGTTGTCTTCTACCAGACGGGCGAAGACCTCTGCCTCATAGAGCATAGTGTTAATATGCTGAGGCTGCGTCAGCTCCTGCGCTTTGCCGCCGCGGGGAACGATGCTTAGCTTCTGGCATTCGGAGATTTTTTCGATCACCAGCGAGCCGTCTTCGCCCTGAATTTCGCTTGGCAGTACGGAGTCACTGACCTTCGAGTGCTGCAACGTCACGCTAAAATCACCGTAGTCCAGCACCACAACGCCGTGTGCATCCACGCCGCTTTCCAGCAGGCTGGCGGTGGCGGTTACGCCGTGCGGTTCACCCCACAGGGCGACCGCAGAGGCCAGGCAGTAAAAACCGATATCCATAATCGAGCCATTCGAGAATGCCGGGTTAAAGGTGTTCGGGTTTTCGCCGTCCAGGTAGCGCTGGTAGCGCGAGGAATACTGGCAGTAGTTGATAAAGGCTTTACGCACTTTGCCAATTTTCGGCAGCGATTGCTGCAACAGCAGGAAGTTCGGCAGGCTGGCGGTTTTGAACGCTTCAAACAGCACCACCTGGTTTTCGCGGGCAAGCGCAATGGCGGCTTCCACTTCCTCAATATTCGAGGCGAGCGGCTTCTCGCAGATCACATGCTTTTTGTGGCTGAGGAACAGCTTCGTTTGCGGGAAGTGCAGAGAATTCGGGCTGGCGATATAGACCGCGTCAATGGCGTCGCTTAGCGCCATCTCATCGAGCGAGGTGAACAGATGTTCAACCAGGTAGTCATTCGCAAAACTCTGCGCCTGCTCAAGGCTGCGGGAATAGACTGCGGTGAGCTTATATTTGCCGGTTTCGTGGGCGGCGTCGACGAACTGGCGCGTGATCCAGTTCGTACCGATGACTGCGAAACGTATCATAAACGTTTACGTACTCCGTAGCAGGGAACCTAAAGCCACTGTAGCACGTCATCATGACATTTCGCGTGCGCTACTGCGCATTACTCTTTAACGATAAATGCGTCAGCCACAAACGGGTATCAAACTCCAGCTGGTGGTACTGCGGCTCCATATGGCAGCACAGTGAGTAGAACGCTTTGTCGTGCTCTTTCTCTTTCAGGTGCGCCAGCTCGTGCACCACGATCATCCGCAGAAAGGCTTCCGGCGCATTGCGAAAGACGGTCGCGACGCGGATCTCCGCTTTGGCCTTCAGCTTGCCGCCCTGTACGCGGGAGATGGCGGTATGCAGGCCGAGCGCGTTTTTCAGCACGTGGATCTTATTGTCGTACATCACCTTGTTGATCGGCGGAGCGCTCTTAAGATACTGGTTTTTCAGATCCTGCGTATACTGCCAGAGGGCTTTGTCAGTCGCGAAATCATGCGTGCCCGGGTAGCGTTTCTCCAGCACCGCACCGAGCTTTCCCGCGGCAATCAGGTCACGAACCTGGGAAAGTAAATGCTCCGGATAGCCCTGGAGATAAGTCAGCTGGTTCATCAAAACCCCAAAATAGTGTGAAAACGGGTATACTCACGCACCCTTTTCAGGGATACGCCAAATTTTACCATTCAGGAGGGCCGATGAGCCACTTAGACAACGGTTTCCGTTCACTCAACCTTAAACGTTTCCCGGAAACGGACGACGTTAACCCGCTTCAGGCGTGGGAAGCGGCGGATGAATATCTGCTGCAACAGTTGGATGGGACTGAAATCAGCGGCCCGGTTCTGATCCTGAATGACGCGTTTGGCGCGCTGGCCTGCGCGCTGGCGGAACATGCGCCTTACAGTATCGGCGATTCTTACTTAAGCGAGCTGGCGACGCGTGAAAACCTGCGTCACAACGATATCGACGAATCCAGCGTGAAGTTCCTCGACAGCACCGCGGACTACCCGCAGGCGCCGGGCGTGGTGCTGATTAAAGTGCCCAAAACCATGGCGCTGCTGGAGCAGCAGCTTCGCGCGCTGCGTAAGGTCGTGACGCCGGATACGCGTATTATCGCGGGTGCCAAAGCGCGCGATATTCACACCTCGACGCTGGAATTGTTCGAGAAAGTGCTCGGCCCGACCACCACGACGCTTGCCTGGAAAAAAGCGCGCCTGATCAACTGTACCTTCAGCGCACCGGCGCTGGCCGACGCGCCGGAGACGCTGAGCTGGAAGCTGGAAGGCACCGACTGGACCATCCACAACCACGCGAACGTTTTCTCCCGTACCGGTCTGGATATCGGCGCACGCTTCTTTATGGAACATCTGCCGGAAAACCTGGAAGGGGAAATCGTTGATCTCGGCTGCGGTAACGGCGTGATTGGCCTGACGCTGCTGGCGAAGAACCCGGAGGCCAGCGTGGTGTTCAGCGACGAATCGCCAATGGCGGTGGCCTCCAGCCGTCTGAACGTGGAAACCAACCTGCCGGAGGCACTGGATCGCTGCGAGTTTATGATCAATAACGCGCTGTCGGGCGTAGAGCCTTTCCGCTTCAACGCGGTATTCTGTAACCCGCCATTCCACCAGAAGCACGCCCTGACGGATAACGTCGCGTGGGAGATGTTCCACCACGCGCGCCGCTGCCTGAAAATCAACGGCGAGCTGTATATCGTGGCGAACCGCCATCTGGACTACTTCCACAAGCTGAAGAAGATTTTCGGCAACTGCGTCACCATTGCCACCAATAACAAATTCGTGGTGCTGAAATCGGTGAAGCTGGGGCGTCGTCGGTAAGATTGGGTATGTGCGGCCTGATGCCCGGTGGCGCTTCGTTTACCGGGCCTACAATGGCCTCGAACCCGTAGGCCGGGCAAGCGAAGCGCCGCCCGGCAATGCCCTAGATCGCCAGAGCTAACTTCGTCCCCTGCGCAATTGCCCGCCGCGCATCCAGCTCCATCGCCACATCGCACCCGCCGATCAAATGCACCGTTTTCCCCGCCTCACGCAGCGGATCCGCCAGATCCCGCTTCGGCTCCTGCCCGGCGCACAAAATCACATGATCCACGCGCAGCAGTTGCGGTTCGCCGCCGATCAGCACGTGCAGCCCGTCGTCGTCGATCTTCTGGTAGCTCACCCCGGGGATCATCTTCACCCCGCGCGCGAGCAGGGTGGCGCGGTGGATCCAGCCCGTGGTTTTCCCCAGCCCTTCACCCGGCTTGCTGGCTTTACGCTGGAGCATCACAATCTGACGCGGGCTTTTCGGCAGCTGCGGACCTTCCGGGCGTAAACCGCCGGACTGACTGAGACTGGTATCAATGCCCCATTCCACGCAGAACTCAGCGATGTTCTGGCTGGTGGCTTCGCCCGGCTGGCTTAAATACATCGCGGTATCAAAACCGATCCCGCCGCAGCCGATGATCGCCACCTTCTCGCCAACCGGCGCTTTGTCCCTTAATACATCCAGATAGCTCAATACCTTCGGATGATGGATGCCTTCGATCGCAGGTGTGCGCGGGGCGATCCCACTCGCGAGGATCACCTCGTCGAAACCGATCAGATCCGCCGCGCTGACAAACTGTTTAAGCCGCAGATCGACGCCCGTCACCTCGATCATCCGGCGGTAATAGCGCAGCGTTTCGTAGAACTCCTCTTTGCCGGGGATCTGTCTGGCGATAGTAAACTGCCCGCCGATTTCCGCCAGCGCATCAAACAGCGTCACGCTGTGCCCGCGCGAGGCGGCATTGACTGCAAACGCCAGGCCCGCCGGCCCTGCACCCACCACGGCCAGACGCTTCTTGTTGACCGCAGGAACGATCGGCATTTTGGTTTCATGGCAGGCGCGGGGGTTAACGAGGCAGGAGGTGACCTTGCCGACGAAGATCTGATCCAGACACGCCTGGTTACAGCCGATGCAGGTATTAATCTCGTCCGCACGGCCGCTTTGCGCTTTGGAGAGCAGTTCGGCATCCGCGAGGAACGGGCGCGCCATCGATACCATATCGGCATCGCCGCGTGAGATCACATCCTCCGCCACCTGCGGATCGTTAATGCGGTTGGTGGTGACCAGTGGAACGGAGACTTTGCCTTTCAGCTTGCGCGTTACCCAGCTGAACGCCGCGCGCGGCACCGGCGTAGCGATGGTCGGAATGCGCGCTTCGTGCCAGCCAATCCCGGTGTTGATGATGGTGGCGCCAGCGGCTTCAATCGCCTGCGCCAGCTGCACGGTTTCGTCGAAGGTGCCGCCGCCCTCTACCAGGTCGAGCATCGACAGGCGGAAGATGATAATAAAATCCGTACCCGCACGTTCACGCACCGCGCGCACCACCTCCACGGCAAAACGCATCCGGCGGGCATAGTCGCCACCCCATTCGTCGTCGCGCTGGTTGGTGCGTGCGGCGAGGAATTCGTTGATCAGGTAGCCTTCCGAGCCCATCACCTCCACCCCGTCGTAGCCCGCTTCCCGCGCCAGCGCGGCGCAGCGGGCAAAATCGTCTATCAGGGCCAGGATCTCGTCGTGGCTGAGGGCATGGGGAGTAAAGCGGTTAATCGGCGCCTGAATAGCCGAGGGGGCAACCAGGTTCGGCTGATAGCTGTAGCGTCCGGTATGCAGAATTTGCAGGGCGATTTTGCCGCCCTCGCGGTGGACCGCGTCGGTCACAATGCGGTGATGCGGCAGCTGTGACGCATCGTTCAACACTGCGCCGCCCTCCATCGTCACGCCGGAAGGGGCAGGGGCTATGCCGCCGGTGACAATCAGCGCCACCCCGTGGCGCGCGCGCTCGGCATAGAAGGCTGCCAGACGTTCAGCCCCGTCCGGACGCTCCTCCAGCCCGGTGTGCATCGAGCCCATCAGCACGCGGTTTTTGAGGGTGGTGAACCCCAGATCGAGAGGGGCGAATAACGACGGGTAGCGGCTCATAGTCTCTTCCAGTGTAAAATTATTGTTATGTGGTCGGATGAGTTACTAATTTAGCCAGCGGGGAGTAAAAGGGAAAAGGGGAATGCAGTGAATGTGATGGGATTCAAATATTGGTGTGGCCTGATGCCCTCACCCTAACCCTCTCCCACAGGGAGAGGGGACTTAATCTCCCTCTCCCTTAGGGAGAGGGCCGGGGTGAGGGGGATGCCCGCACCAGCCCCGGTGCCTGCCACATCGACGTCGTCAGCCCGCTGTCCACCAGCCCAAGCTGGTCGGCATACACCGCCTGCCATTTCTGCATCATGCCGTCGTACAGCTCGCGGTGCTGCGGGTTCGGCGTGAACTCGCGGCTCCACTTCACCAGCCGCTCGCCCGTCGAAGCCATATCCGCAAACAACCCCGCGCCAGCACCTGCCGCAATCGCGCAACCCAGCGCCGTTGCCTCTTTGACTTCCGGCACGCGCACCGGCAGCCCGGTAACGTCGCTTAAAATCTGGCTCCACAGGGCGCCTTTGGCCCCGCCACCCGCAAACACCAGGCTCTCAAACGTCACGCCGGAGAAGCGCGAAATCTGCGCCAGGTTGCAGGCCGAGACGATGGCCGCGTTCTCTTCCAGCGCGCGGAACAGCGTCGCTTTGTTGCACTTTTCCGGGTCGATGGAGAGGTTAATAAACGACGGCGCTGCGTGATACCACTGCTTAAAATGCATCGCGTCGGAGAAGATCGGCATTACGCCGTGGGAGCCCGCCGGGACGCGGCTCGCCATCTCTTCGAGCAGGGAGTAGGTGTCCATTCCCATTCGTTCGGCAATCAGCTTCTCTTCGGCGCAGAAGGCGTCGCGGAACCAGCGCATGGTTAGCCCGGTAAAGAAGCTGATCGACTCCGCCTGCGCCATGCCGGGGATGACGTGCGGGTTTACGCGGATGTTCATCTCAGGGTCGGTGCGCACCTGCGGCAGATTCACCACCTGCTGCCAGAAGGTGCCGCCGAGAACCGCCGTTTGTCCGGCGCGGACCACGCCCAGCCCCAGACAGCCCAGCTGCACGTCGCCGCCGCCCATCACCACCGGTGTGCCTTCGCGCAGGCCGCTCTGCTGCGCGGCCTGTCTGGTAATCGCCCCCAGCACGGTGCCGGTCTCTTTCACCGGAGAGAGAATATCGGCGCGCAGCCCGGCCATGTCGAGCAGCGCCGGACGCCAGTCGCGGGAGAAGAGATCCAGCATGCCGGTGGTGCCCGCATTGGACGGATCGACCGCCAGCTCACCGGAGAGCTTCGCCGCCAGCCAGTCGCTGATCATGGTGATGGTGGCGGCTTTACGATAAATATCCGGACGATGGTGCGCCAGCCACAGCAGGCGCGGCATGGCGCTGAGGGCAAGCGTCTGGCCGGAAACATCATACACTTCGGATTCAAACCGGTAGTCGTGGATCTCTTTGAGTTCAGCCACCTCGCGGCTGGCGCGGGCGTCGACGTTGGCGCAGGCCCAGATAGCCTCGCCGTTGCGGTCGTACAGCACAATCCCTTCGCGCATCGAGCAGCAGGCGACGGACTGAATATCCGCCGCGCTCAGGCGTGCGCGCTCCAGCGCCTGATGAATACACCGGCAGGCCAGCCGCCAGTTGGTGTCGAGGTCGAACTCCATCGAGCCCGGCACGTTCTCCACGCTCAGGTGCTTCCACTCGGCCTGGCCAACGGCAATCTGGTTGCCCTGTAAATCAAAAATCACGGCGCGAACGCTGCCTGTCCCTGCATCTAACGCTAAAAGGTAACTCATGAGCTTGCCTCGTGTCAGGCGCAGGGCTGCTCTTATCCGGCCAGAGCCAGCACCGCGCGGGCTGTCGTCTCTTCCGTCACCAGGCCATTAATACGGCGACCTTTCAGTGCGGCATAAATCGCATCGGCTTTCTCTTCCCCTCCGGCCACGCCTACGATGGTGGGCAGCTGCGCCAGTTCATCGAGCGTGACGCCCAGTAATTCTTTGTGGATCTCCAGCTCCTCAACGCATTCCCCTTCGGCATTGAGGAAATAGCCAAGGATATCGCCCACCGCGCCTTTACGGGCGTACATCAGCTGTTCACCTTCGCTGATATAGCCGGAGCGCAGTATCGTCGCGTCACGGCGCTGGTTTACCGAGCCAATCCCGACCACCGCCACGTCAGCCGCGGTGGCGGCGAGGATCACGTCCCGCACGCTGGTTTCGCGCTTTAAGATCCCGGCGACTTCAGCGGATGACACGCGAAGCGGGGCGGGGATCATGCTGACGCTACAGGCTGCATCCAGCTGGCCGATACCGGTCATATACGGCCCGACGCCGCCGGAGAGCGTCACCAGGCGGATCTGCTGCGAGCTGATAAAGCCGCTTAAGTGTTGCAGACTGCTCATGGTGGTTTCACCGAAGCCCACCGCTAACAGCTGGCCGGGTTGCAGTACGCCCATCAGCGACTGTGCCGCGCCAATGCCCAGCCGCACGTTCATCGGCGGCGTATTCAGGGCGGGCATCACGCGCACCAGCTTCAGGCCAAATCGTTGTTGCAGCTCGGTTTCCAGCGCCAGGCAGCCCTCGTAGCGGGAGTTGATCTGCACGCGGATCACCCCGGACTGACGGCCTTTCTCCAGCAGGCGGGAGATCTTCAGACGCGGCAGCCCGAGCCGTTCGCCGATGTCGTTCTGGGTCAGCCCGTCGTGGTAGTAGCACCAGGCCACGCGCGCCACCAGCTCCTCTTCCGCCAGTGCCAGCCCGGCAAACCGTCCTTCTTCCGCAGTGCGTTTATCGCTCATAATTGAACTCTTATAAAAATTTAGATCATATGTTCGTGATGGTGCGACGTGAAAATGTGAGCCACGCGACAAAACGGATCTTTTCGATCGTTTCCGCTTTATCTGAATCTCAATCGATAAAACTGTGATCCCTGCACGGTTGTAAATATAGTTCACCGTCTACGCTTTTGAACATTATTAAATATAAAAATCATTTGTTCAATAGCGGAGCGATGATGACACCACTTCTCGACGCGCGTGATATCAGCAAGCAGTTTTCAGGCGTACCGGTCTTAAAAGGCATTGATTTCACGCTGCTTGCGGGGCAGGTGCATGCGCTGATGGGCGGTAACGGCGCGGGAAAATCGACGCTGATGAAGATCATCGCCGGGGTAGAAACCCCGGATAGCGGTGAACTTTCGGTGGCGGGTGAGTCTTTTGCACGGCTTACCCCGGCGCAGGCGCACAGGTTAGGCATTTATCTGGTGCCGCAGGAGCCGCTGCTATTTCCCAACCTGACGGTGCGGGAAAACATCCTGTTTCGTCTGCCGCGAGAGCGCGATCGGGAAAAACGCCTGGCGGAAAAACTCCGGCAGCTGCAATGCCAGCTTAACCTCGACGCTACCGCCAGCACCCTCGAGGTGGCGGACCAGCAGATGGTGGAGATCCTGCGCGGGCTGATGCGCAACGCCAGAATTCTGATCCTTGATGAACCCACGGCCTCGCTGACGCCCGGTGAAACCGAACGGCTGTTTCGCCAGATCCGCGCCTTGCAGGATCTTGGCGTCGGGATTGTTTTTATCTCGCATAAGCTGCCGGAGATTCGCATGCTTTCGAGTCACGTCTCAGTGATGCGCGACGGCGCGGTGGTGCTCAGCGGCGAAACTGCGCATTTTGACGATAACGCCCTGATCGCCGCCATGACGCCGGTAAGCCGGGAGACATCCCTGAGCGATACGCAAAAGCTGTGGCTGGCGCTGCCGGGCAACCGCCGCACCCAGGCGCAGGATTTTCCCGTGCTGCGCGTGGAAGCGCTCACCGGGGAGGGCTTTATCGATCTCAGCCTTGAGATTTACGCCGGGGAGATTGTCGGTCTGGCCGGGCTGGTGGGGTCCGGGCGCACCGAGTTTGCCGAAACGCTCTACGGCCTGCGTCCGGTTCGCGGCGGGCGGGTGTGGCTGGAGAGCCAGGAGATCACCGCCGATCCGGTCAGTTCACGCCTGCAAAAAGGGCTGGTCTATCTGCCGGAAGACAGGCAGGTGTCCGGCCTGTTTCTCGACGCGCCGATCCGCTGGAACACCGTGGCGCTGAACGAGCCGTCGCTCTGGCAGCAGCGAAAGCGGGAGTCTGCGGTAGTGGAACGCTATCACCGGGCGCTGGGGATCAAGCTCAACCATGCGGATCAAACCGTGCGCACGCTCTCCGGTGGTAATCAGCAGAAGGTGCTGCTGGCGCGCTGTCTTGAGGCCAACCCGCTGCTGCTGATCGTCGATGAACCGACGCGCGGCGTGGACGTATCGGCGCGCGCTGATATTTATCAGCTGCTGAAAAGCGTGGCGGCGCAGAACGTGGCGGTGCTGATGATCTCAAGCGATCTCGATGAGTTTCCCGGCCTCGCGGATCGGGTGCTGGTAATGCATCAGGGCGTGCTCAGCGGCGAGCTGCCGCGCCACGCCGTCAGCCTCGACCGGATGATGGCGCTGGCGTTTGGAGGGCAATCATGAAGATCTTACTGAAAAACCGCGAGCTGAGCGCGTTTCTCTCCATTCTGGCGCTGTTCGCCGTGCTGGTGGCGCTGAACCCGTCCTACCTGAGCTTACAGACGCTGGGGATGATCTTCGCCAGCTCGCAGATCTTGATCCTGCTGGCTATCGGCGCGGCGCTGGTGATGCTGACCCGCAATATTGACGTCTCCGTCGGCTCCACCGTCGGGCTTTCCGCTATTGCCGTCGGCGTGGCGCTGAACGGCGGCTACAGCCTGCCCGTTTCCATTCTCTTCGCGCTGTCGCTCGGCGCGCTGGCGGGGGCGTTCAACGGTTTTCTGGTGGTGGGCCTGCGCATTCCGGCGATTGTCGCCACCCTCGGCACGCTGGGGCTGTATCGTGGGGCGATGCTGCTGTGGACCGGCGGGAAGTGGATAGAAGGGCTGCCGCCGGGGCTGAAATCTCTCTCTGAGCCCGCCGCCGTCGGCATTTCGCCGCTCGGCATACTGGTGTTGATTATCGCGGCCATCGGCGCGTGGACGCTGTCGCGCACCGCCTTTGGACGTGATTTTTACGCCGTGGGGGATAACCTCGCCGCCGCGCGCCAGCTGGGCGTGGCGGTGAACCGCAACCGCATGATCGCCTTTACCCTCAACGGCATGCTGGCGGCCTGCGCCGGGATTGTGTTTGCCTCACAGATTGGCTTCGTGCCGAACCAGACCGGCAGCGGGCTGGAGATGAAGGCCATCGCCGCCTGCGTGCTCGGTGGCATCTCGCTGCTGGGCGGCACCGGCACGCTGGTTGGCGCCTTCCTCGGCGCGTTCTTCCTCACCCAAATCGATACCGTGCTGGTGCTGTTCAGGCTCCCGGCGTGGTGGAACGACTTTATCGCCGGGCTGGTGCTGCTGGGTGTGCTGGTGCTCGACGGGCGGCTGCGTCAGGCGCTCTCACGGCATCAGCGGGCGCTGAAATACAGCCGTTTCCAGCCGGGTAACAAAGGGGGAAAGCACGTTACCCCGTTTCCGAAACGCAAAAAAGAGGTGGCGTAAATGAGGCTTAACTGGGAAAGCGCGCTGCTGATTTTACTGGTGCTGGAGATCCTGCTCTTCGGCGCCATCAACCCGCGCATGCTTGATATCAACATGCTGCTGTTCAGCACCAGCGACTTTATCTGCATTGGCATCGTGGCGCTGCCGCTTACGCTTGTGATTATCAGCGGCGGGATCGATATTTCCCTCGGCTCAACCATCGGCCTGTGCGCCATCGCGCTGGGGGTGATGATGCAGGCAGGGTGGCCGATGGCGGTTGCCATCCCTCTGACGCTGCTGCTCGGCCTGCTGTGCGGGCTGGTTAACGCATTGCTTATTCACTACACCGGGATCAGCCCGCTGGTGATCACTCTCGGTACGCTGTACCTGTACGGCGGCGGGGCGCTGCTGCTCTCCGGCATGGCGGGGGCGACGGGGTACGAGGGGATCGGCGGCTTCCCGGACAGCTTTACCGCGTTCGCTAACCTCACCGTTTTAGGGCTGCCGATCCCGCTGGTGCTGTTCGCCTTTATCACGCTGTTCTTCTGGCTGATTACCCACCGCGGACGCTTCGGACGCCACCTGTTTCTGATAGGGCAAAACCCGCGCGCGGCGCGCTATGCGGCGCTGTCGGTGAGCGGGATGCCCTACGCGCTGTACGGCCTGGTGGGCGTGGCCTCGGCGATTGCCGCGCTGGTGATGGTCTCCTATTTCGGCTCGGCGCGTTCGGATTTAGGGCGCGATCTGCTGATGCCCGCGCTTACCGCCGCGGTTCTCGGCGGGGCGAATATTTATGGCGGTTCAGGTTCGGTTGTGGGTACGGCACTGGCGGCGCTGCTGGTGGGGTATCTGCAACAGGGTTTACAGATGGTCGGCATCCCCAACCAGGTGTCGAGCGCGCTGTCAGGGGCGCTGCTGGTTGTGGTGGTGATGGGACGTTCGCTGAGTCTGCACCGTGAATGGGTGCGATCTCTCTTTAGAAAACTATCCGGAGCGTAAGATGAAAACAAAACTGATCGTGCTGGCGATGGCTCTCAGCGTTGCGTCGGCGCAGGCGGCAGACCGCATCGCCTTTATCCCGAAACTGGTAGGCGTGGGATTCTTCACCAGCGGCGGCAACGGCGCGAAAGAGGCGGGGAAAGATCTCGGCGTGGACGTGACCTACGACGGCCCGACCGAGCCGAGCGTCTCCGGCCAGGTGCAGCTGATCAATAACTTCGTCAACCAGGGCTATAACGCCATTATCGTCTCCGCCGTGTCGCCGGACGGCCTCTGCCCGGCACTGAAGCGCGCGATGCAGCGCGGAGTCAAGGTCCTGACCTGGGATTCCGACACCAAACCGGAGTGCCGCAGCATCTACATCAACCAGGGAACGCCGGAGCAGCTCGGCGGCCTGCTGGTGGAGATGGCGGGCAAACAGGTCACCAAACCGAACGCGAAAGTGGCGTTCTTCTACTCCAGCCCGACCGTTACCGACCAGAACCAGTGGGTGAAAGAGGCAAAGGCCAAAATCGAGAAAGATCATCCTCAGTGGCAGGTCGTCACCACCCAGTTTGGCTATAACGACGCCACCAAATCCCTGCAAACCGCCGAGGGGATCTTAAAAGCCTACCCGGATCTGGACGCGATTATCGCCCCGGACGCCAACGCCCTGCCAGCCGCGGCACAGGCGGCGGAAAACCTGAAACGGGAAGGGGTAGCGATTGTCGGCTTCAGCACGCCGAACGTGATGCGCCCGTACGTTGAGCGCGGCACGGTGAAAGCCTTCGGCCTGTGGGATGTGGTGCAACAGGGCAAAATTGCGGTCAATGTCGCCGATCGTTTACTGAAAAAAGGCGATCTTAACCCTGGCGACAGCGTCGACGTGAAAGATATCGGGACGCTGAAGGTCGAGCCGAACAGCGTGCAGGGCTACCAGTATGAGGCGAAGGGCAACGGCATCGTGCTGCTGCCGGAGCGGGTGGTGTTCACCAAAGAGAACATCAACAAATACGATTTCTGACGGGGGAGCAAATGGCTGATTTAGATGACATCAAAGACGGCAAGGATTTTGGCATCGGCACGCCGCAGCAGAATGTGCCGTACACCCTGAAGGGCTGCGGCTCGCTGGACTGGGGAATGCAGTCGAGGCTTGCGCGCATCTTCAACCCACAGAGCAACCGCACGGTGATGCTAGCCTTTGACCACGGCTACTTTCAGGGGCCGACCACCGGCCTTGAGCGTATCGATCTCTCCATCGCGCCGCTGTTTGGTGAAACCGACGTGCTGATGTGCACCCGCGGCATCCTCAGGAGCCAGGTGCCTGCCGCCACGAACAAACCGGTGGTGCTGCGCGCCTCCGGCGGTAACTCGATTCTGGGCGAGCTGTCCAACGAGTGCGTGGCGGTGGCGATGGAGGACGCGCTGCGCCTGAACGTCTGCGCGGTGGCGGCGCAGGTGTATATCGGAAGCCCGTTTGAGCATCAGTCGATCAACAACATCATCAAGCTGGTGGATGCGGGGGCGCGCTACGGCATGCCGACGCTGGCGGTGACGGGCGTCGGGAAAGAGATGGCGCGTGACGCGCGCTATTTCTCGCTTGCCAGCCGCATCGCCGCCGAAATGGGAGCGCAGTTCGTCAAAACCTACTACGTGGACGAGGGCTTTGAAAAAGTGACCGCCAGCTGCCCGGTGCCGATTGTTATCGCCGGGGGCAAAAAGCTGCCGGAGCACGAGGCGCTGGAGATGTGCTGGCGGGCGATTGACCAGGGCGCATCCGGCGTGGACATGGGGCGGAATATCTTCCAGTCCAGCGCGCCACTCGCCATGCTGAAGGCGGTGAAGAAAGTCGTTCACGAGAACATGAGCGCCCGGGAGGCGTTCCAGTTCTGGCAGGAAGAGAAACAGGGAGAAGCAAAATGAACGTGACGCTGGTGGAGATTAATATTAAACCCGAGCGGGTGGACGAGTTTCTGGAGGTATTTCGCGCCAACCACGAGGGGGCCATCAAGGAGCCGGGAAACCTGCGCTTTGATGTCTTGCAGGACCCGCGGGTGAAAACCCGCTTCTTTATCTACGAAGCCTATAAGGACGAAGCGGCGGTGCTGGCGCATAAGCAAACGCCACACTATCTGGCGTGCGTGGATAAGCTTGAAGAGCTGATGTCAGAGCCGCGCAAAAAACGCTGTTTTGTGGGGTTGTTGCCGGAGTAGCGGCTTTGCCCGGTGGCGCTGCGCTTACCGGGCCTACGGGGATGGTGCGATGTTTGCCCGGTGGCGCTGCGCTTACCGGGCCTACGGGGGATGGTGCGATGTTTGCCCGGTGGCGCTGCGCTTACCGGGCCTACATATGCAGTATTTGTAGGCCGGGTAAGCGAAGCGCCACCCGGCGTTGTTCACGCCAGCTCCAGCAACTGAATACGCGCCGTCGCGCCCGGCATCAGCTTTTGCAGATTGCTCACCAGCTCATCGCCAGCTTCCTGTAATGTCGCCAGCGGCATCGACGGCAGGCTTTCGAGAATAAACCACATGGATTGCGCCTGGCTGTCCAGAAGCGTGCGTACCCCCTGTCGCCAGTTCCAGCGGCGGCAGGTGACGCCGAGATCGTCACGCCAGATAACTTCGCCTGGCTCCGGATTTTCTACAACCGGCTCACCTTCTTTAAAGGTATCAAACGGCTCGCTGCCGTCGGCCAGCGTCAGGCGCGGCGCTCCCGAGTAAGCCGCCAGATTTTCTCCCCCTACCGGAATAGCGTAGCGGATACTGATGGCATTATAGATATCCACCACCGGGTCGAGCGGCGGCAGCGAACCGTCTCTCATCACGCGCTTGCGCAGGGCCGAGGCCGAGCAGGGTGTACGTTTGGGTTTTGCACCAAAGGCTTTAAACACCTCATCCCAGGCGGCGAGATGATTTTCTGCCCAGGGCACATCATCATTGAGCATCTGCTGGCAGGCCTGCGCCAGCGCAGCGGGCGCAACCTCCGGTTGGGTAATCGGGGCAGCTTCAACCAGAATGCTCAGTGCCCGAAAGCCGGGCGCGATCCCGACAAGTCGCGAATCTATTGACGGTGTTAGAAGAGACATAAATAATCCTGTATTGACTGTTTTATACCATGGTAGTGAACAATGACTGATAAAGTCAATATAATGACCGATGCGGGCGCCGATGTTGCCCAGGTAAGCCTGGCCGTGGCGAACCGTATCCGCAGCTGGCGGAAAGAGAAAAAGCTGTCGCTGGACGAGCTTTCCCGCCGCGCCAGCGTCAGCAAAGGCATGCTGGTGGAGATCGAAAAAGGGGCTGCCAACCCCAGCATTGCCATTCTGTGCAAACTGGCCGCCGCGCTTGGCGTCTCGGTGGCAGACATCGTTAACGTCTCCAGCGAGCCGCAGGTACACATTATTCAGGAAGAGGCGATCCCGGTTCTGTGGCAGGGCGCACAGGGCGGTTATGCCAGATTGCTGGCAGGCACCGCAGGCCCGGACATGATTGAGCTGTGGCAGTGGGAGATGCATCCGGGAGAGACTTTCACCTCTCCGGGACATCCCGCGGGAACCTTTGAGCTGCTGCACGTGAACGAAGGCATGTTAACCCTGACGGTGGACGAGACGGTGGTACAGGTTAATGCTGGCGCGTCGGCGGTGGCGAAAACGGAAGCCGCGCACGGCTATGCCAATGAAGGCGATACCGTACTTCGCTTCACCATGACGGTGGCGGAGTTCCACCGATAAAAAGCAGCCCGGTGGCGCTACGCTTACCGGGCCTACGTATGCAGTATTTTGCAGGCCGGGTAAGCGTAGCGCCACCCGGCGTTTTTTACGCCTCTTCCACGCTTACCCGCAGCGCCGCCAGCGCTTTACGCGCCGCCTTCAGCACCTGCTCACACTGCTCAATGGTAAGCGTCAACGGTGGCTCAATGCGGATGGTTTTCGAGTTGTTAAGCGTTCCCGCCACCAGTACCCGCTGGCGGAACATCTCGCTTGCGAAGCTATAACCGGTTTCGTTATCAACGAACTCAATCGCCATCAGCATCCCTTTCCCGCGCGCATCCTGTACCAGATCCGGATATTCCCGGCCCAACTGACGGAAGCCGTCCAGCAGCATGTCGCCTTTCTGCTCCGCTTGCGCGGGCAGGTTTTGCTCCAGCAGCACGTTGATGGTGGCCAGCGCCGCCGCACAGGCCAGCGGGTTACCGCCAAAGGTGGTGGTATGTAAGAACGGGTTATCGAACAGCACCGAGAAGACCTCCTCAGTGGCGACCGTTGCGCCAATCGGCATCACGCCGCCACCGAGCGCTTTCGCCAGGCACAGAATGTCCGGCTGAACGTTCTCGTGCTCGCAGGCGAACATCTTGCCGGTGCGCCCCATCCCGGTCTGCACTTCGTCGAAGATCAGCAGCGCGCCAAACTCATCGCACAGCTGACGCACGGCGGGCAGATAGCCCTGCGGCGGGAGGATCACGCCGCCTTCACCCTGAATCGGCTCCAGGATCACCGCCGCCACGTCGTCGCCGGTTTTACGGCATTCACTCAGCACGATGCGCATGGCGTTGATGTCGCCAAACGGCACGTGGCGGAAGCCCGGCAGCAGCGGCATAAACGGCTTGCGGAAGGTAGATTTAGCGGTCGCCGACAGAGCGCCCAGGGATTTCCCGTGGAACGCGCCGCTGGTGGCGATAAAGGTAAATTTCCCGCGCGGCGACTGGTACGCTTTGGCGAGTTTAATCGCCGCTTCGACCGATTCGGTGCCGCTGTTGCTGAAGAAGCTGTATTTCAGCTTACCGGGCGTTAAGGCTGCCAGCGTTTTCGCGAGCATGGCGCGAAGCGGATCGAGCAGTTCCTGGCTATGGAGAGGTTGTTTCGCAAGTTGATTCTGTACGGCGGAAACCACAACTGGATTACGGTGCCCCACGTTGAAAATACCAAAACCACCCAGGCAATCGATAAACTCCTGTCCCTGGGTGTCGACAAGCGTATTCAGACTGCCCGCTTGCCACTCTACGGCTCCGTAATCCCCGCCGGCGGTAACAGATTTGCGATACTCCAGAAAACCTGGATTCACATGCTCCTTAAAGTAATCAATGACCTCACGGTTAAGTTGTTTCATCTCCTCATGATCAAGCGTTCGCTTCTCAATGAGATTCAGTGCGTGCGCGGTACAGGCAAGAGCCGAGGCGCTGGAAGGTAACCTGTTCAAAATATGCTCCCGGGGATCGCGTATCACATGATACTGAGTTAAGTATTGCAGGGATTACGCCACCTCAGATGCCTTAACAAAAATCGGGATAAACGCCAGGTGAAATCAAAGTTGCACAATATTTAATCATGCCATCGCGCGCCGCACGGGATAAGGGATAACGAGCCGGGGATGGGGTGTCGTCAATTGCACTGCTCCAGGGCAGGGAATGCGCCTTAAGTGTGCACCGGGGTATCATGCTTTGTAGGTAGTTTCATGACGAAAGTATTTTAAATCAATTAATTAGAAAAACGTACGAAAAGTGCGGTTTAACCGAGATTTGCGATCTCAATCATATTTAACAACTAAAGATAAATTTTTTATCGCCGAAAAAACATAAGCCACAAAATTAACATTCAAATAACCTGCAAGGGATGCTCACTATGTCCTCTCCTGACTATGTCACCCAGAATGAATATCCGCTGGACGATGACACCACGCTTATGTCGACCACCGACCTCCACAGCTACATGACCCACACTAACGACACCTTTGTGCAAGTGAGCGGCTTTACGCTTCAGGAGCTGCTCGGGCAACCGCACAACATTGTGCGTCATCCGGATATGCCGAAAGCGGCTTTTGCCGACATGTGGTACACGCTGCAAAAGGGAGAACCCTGGAGCGGGATTGTCAAAAACCGACGTAAAAATGGCGATCACTATTGGGTACGTGCCAATGCGGTACCGATGGTGCGTAACGGCCAGATGACGGGCTATATGTCCATTCGTACCCGCGCCACCGAGGACGAGGTCGCCGCAGTGGAGCCGCTTTATAAGGCGCTCAACGAAGGACGCTGCAAAAAACGCATTCATAAAGGGCTGGTGGTGCGCAAAGGCTGGCTCGGCAAACTACCGGCGATGCCGCTGCGCTGGCGCGTGCGTAGCGTAATGGCGGTACTTTTCGCGGTGATGGCCGCAACGCTGGTTGCCAGTGCCGCGGGCTGGGCTTCGTTGGTGGCGGCAGCCGTGGTGATGCTGCTTGGCACCCTGGTGTTTGAGCAACAGATTGTCCGCCCGGTGGAAAACGTCGCACGGCAGGCGCTCAGGGTCGCTACCGGAGAGCGTAACAGCGTGCAGCATCTTAACCGCAGCGATGAACTGGGGCTAACGCTGCGGGCCGTCGGACAGCTGGGGCTGATGTGCCGCTGGCTGATCAACGACGTCTCCAGCCAGGTGGTGAGCGTGCGCGACGGCAGCGACAGGCTGGCGCAGGGCAATGAAGATCTCAACGACCGCACGCGCCAGACCGTGGCTAACGTGCAGCAGACCGTGGCAACAATGAACCAGATGGCGGCGTCGGTGCAGAGTAACTCTGAGACCGCAGCCGAAGTCGACAAGCTATCGATGGCCGCCAGCAGCGCGGCCACGCAGGGGGGCACCGTGATGCAGACCGTGGTGAAAACCATGGATGACATTGCCGACAGTACCCAGCGCATTGGCTCTATTACCTCGCTTATCAATGACATCGCCTTCCAGACCAATATTCTGGCGCTGAACGCTGCGGTTGAGGCGGCACGCGCGGGCGAGCAGGGGAAAGGTTTTGCGGTGGTGGCGGGCGAAGTGCGTCATCTTGCCAGCCGCAGCGCGAACGCGGCTAACGATATTCGCAAGCTGATCGACGCCAGCGCCAGCAAAGTGCAGTCGGGCGCCGAGCAGGTCCACGCCGCGGGACGTACTATGGATGATATTGTCGAGCAGGTGAAAAACGTCACGCAGCTTATCGCGCAGATCAGTCACGCCACCTCAGAGCAGGCGACAGGTCTGACAGAGCTGACCCGTGCTGTGGCAGAGCTGGACAGCATTACGCAGAAAAATGCTGACCTGGTCGAAGAGAGCGCGCAGATTTCCGCGATGGTTAAGCACCGGGCCGGACGCCTTGAAGATGCGGTTACCGTGCTGCATTAAGAAATGCATGCTTCGATAAAGCCGTTTATTCCTACTGGGTAAACGGCTTTTTTGTTTTTCAGAATAAGTTATGTTGTTAATGAAATATTAAGTAACTAAAAAAAGCGCCCGGTTTTTAATTGTTACGATCCAGATTTATTGAGAGTGAAAAATAAAAAAACGATCAAAGTCATAAAGTTAGCGTGTTTCCTGTCGATAACAGCGATCGTCTGAGAAATAATCACATCGATGGGGTAAATATGTTCATACATGACGTAAAGATCGGCACGAAATTATTTCTGGCGTTTGGATTATTTATTGTCCTGATGGTCGTCAGCGCAAGCTTGTCTCTGATGAGCCTGAATCGGGCAAACAATGGAATGCAAACCATCCTTACCAGCGACTATCCAACGACGGTAAAAGCGAACCAGTTAATCGACAACTTCCAGGAATTTATAAGCACGCAGCAGCTCATGCTGCTGGACGAACAGGGAACGTACACGGCGCAATCAGAGCAGCGTCTGAAGGCGATCAGCGAGCGCATCTCCGCAATCCTGAGCGAGCTGGACAACGCTCTCAAGGATAAAAAATCCCAACAGGTGCTGGCCGATATCCACGGCGTACGCCAGCAATATCTTGACTCGCGCTACCGCATTTTGCAGGCCGTGCAGAATAACGACCGTGCGGGCGCGATAAACGAAATGATGACCAACACCCTGAATCTGCAACAGTCCTATAAAGCGAAAGTGCAGGCGCTGATTGCGATCCAGGACCATGAAATGCAGAGTGCGGGCGAGCAGGTGGAAGGCGATTTCCGCACCAATCGTCTCCTGCTGGTCCTGATTACGCTTTTCAGCGTCGCGGCAGCCAGCCTGACTGGCTGGTTCATTGTGCGATCCATTACCCGACCGCTGAACGACGCGGTGAATTTTGCGGAGGCCATTGCCGATGGCGATCTCACCGGCAGCATTACCTCGCACGGTAAAGATGAAACCGGACTGCTACTCACCGCACTGATGGAGATGAAAACGCGCCTGCTGGAGATTGTGCAGCAGGTGCAAACCGGATCGGAAAACATCTCCAGCGCCGCCGCGCAGATTGTCGCGGGCAACCAGGATCTGGCTGCCCGCACGGAGGAGCAGGCCAGTTCCGTTGAACAAACGGCCGCGTCGATGGAGCAGATCACCGCTACGGTGAAGAACACCGCGTCCCACACCGGAGAAGCGACGAACCTGTCTGCCGATGCGGCTGCTGTGGTCAAAAACAACGGCGAGATGATGAAGCAGGTCACCAGCAAGATGCGCCTGATTAACGAAACATCGAACAGGATGTCCGACATTATCGACCTGATCGACGCCATTGCCTTCCAGACTAATATTCTGGCGCTGAACGCGGCGGTCGAAGCGGCGCGCGCGGGTGAGCATGGTCGTGGCTTTGCGGTGGTGGCGGGCGAGGTACGCCAGCTCGCGCAGAAAAGTGCAACATCTGCGAGTGAGATCCGCCAGCTGATTGAAAGCTCCACAAGCCAGACGCAGGACGGCATGAACCTTGTGGAGAAGGCCAGCGGGCTTATCAACGGCATGGTCGGCAACGTAGAGGAGATGGACGTAATCCTGCGTGAGATTCGCCAGGCCAGCCACGAACAGACGGAAGGCATCTCGCAGATCAACAGCGCGATTGGCCTGATAGACGCCACCACCCAGCAGAACTCCGCGCTGGTGGAGGAGTCCGTTGCGGCGGCGGCATCCCTTAACGAACAGGCCATGCACCTGAAAGAGCTGGTCCGCGTGTTCCGCGTGAGCGACGGCGTGCTGGCTTAATCCAGCTGGGAGATCTCCAGCGCCGCGCGGTCAATCACGCCGATAATCTGTTTCAACTGCGCGTCGCTGAGCTCTCCCTGATTAACCTTCAGGTCCAGAACCGCTTTAAAGTTATCCAGCGCCCGCTTCATCTGCGGGTTTTTGCGCAGCTGGAAACCGACGGAGCGCGCCTTGATACGCGTCTGGATCTGCTCCAGCTGTTCCCGGTTGTCATCCAGCCACTGTTCTCCGGCGGCGTTAATCGCAATCCGCTTCCGGCCGTTCTCTTCTTCGGTAATGGTGATAAGCGCCTGATCCTGCAAGTAATCCAGCGTCGGGTAGATCACGCCAGGGCTAGGCGTGTAATGTCCCTGCGTCAGGTTTTCGATCTCTTTGATCAGTTCGTAACCATGGCTCGCGTTGCGGGTCAGGATATCCAGGATCACCAGCCGCAAATCGCCATGGCCAAAAAATCGTGGCCGGCGTCCGCCGCCGTCGTGTTCGTGTCGCATGTTTTTTCCTTAATTTGATATATCTAAACTATATCTAAGATATATTCAGATGCAATCTAAAAAATCTTGATTTCTTAGTTAATAGCAATCATTATCATTAAGAATTCATTCCGATATATCGTATTCACCTGAGAAGGGCATCAACATGGCATCTACCCGTTACCCTCAACGTGTCCGCAATGACCTGCGTTTTCGTGAGCTGAACGTGCTGCGCACTGAGCGAGTCAGCGCAGGATTTCAGCGCATTGTGCTAGGCGGCGAGGCGCTGGAGGGCTTTAGCTCTCGCGGCTTTGACGACCATACCAAAGTCTTTTTCCCGGCACCGGGCACCACTTTCGTGCCGCCTGTGGTGACCGATGAAGGCATCGACTGGGGCGACGGCGCGCGTCCGCAGGCACGTGACTATACCCCGCTGTACGATGACGAAAAACATGAGCTGGCGCTCGATTTCTTCGTTCATGATGGCGGCATTGCCAGCAACTGGGCGGTGGAGGCTAAGGTGGGCGACAAGCTGACCATCGGCGGGCCGCGCGGTTCGCTGGTGGTGCCGGAAGATTACGCCTGGCAGCTGTACGTGTGCGACGAGTCGGGGATGCCCGCGCTGCGCCGCCGTTTAGAAGGCATCGCAAAACTGCCTGTTCGCCCGGCGATCCACGCCATTGTCACCGTGGGCGATGCGGCGTATCAGGACTATCTGGCGCACCTGAGCGGGTTCAACATCACCTGGGTTATCGGCCACAACGAGCAGGCGGTGGCCGACCATCTTGCCGCGCTGGCCGTGCCGGAAGAGGATTACTTTATCTGGCTGACCGGGGAGGGGAAGGTGGTGAAACGCCTGAGCCGTCAGTTTGAAAGCGACGCAATTGACCCGCAGCTGGTGCGTGCCAGCGCGTACTGGCACGCCAAATAATCAGGCAGCGGGATCCAGCTGCGCTTCGCTCACCTGATGTTCGAGCGAGGCGCATACCTCTTTCAGCGCTTTCTCCTGCTGGGCAAAGTAGGCTTCCATATTGCTGAGCGACGAGACGAGCAGCCAGGACTCTTCTTTCTCCAGCTCTGCCAGCTCGTTCACCAGGGTGTCGATTTGCTCACGCACCTGCGCCATCTTTTTACGAATACGTTCCAGGTCGTTCAGCCTGTCGCTTGCCATCATCGGTTCGAATCCTTGTTGCAGACGGGCGACCAGCGAGCGAATGGCCTTCACGTCGCCGCGCTGTTTGGCCTGGTTGAGTTGCACCATCATCCTGTTGGCTTCCTCTTTTAAATCATCGGCAACCAGATCCGGGTGGCATAGCTTGCTTGCCTGACGCCAGAGCCGCTTCAGCTCGTTCCGATCCTCTTCAGAGAGATCCTTGCCTTTACGCAGGCGAACTTCGGCATCATGATGCTGTTCGCGATACTTCTTGTACTCTTCGTTGGCCTCATCGCGCGCCTGACGTGCCGGCTCTTCTTCACGCGTTAAACCGGTCTCCAGCTCCATTGCTTCGGCCAGCAGGTTGGCAATCAGATTGCTTTGCTGCTGAAGATGTTTGCGCGCCTCTGCCGCCTGAACGGAATCCGCAGGCAGATCTCGCCAGCGCCGGGTGAGCGTTGTCAGAACCTCTACGGCCTGCGCCATATAGTCCTGGCAGCGGCGGTAATCCTCTTCCCGACGACGCGTCTCCGCCTGCTGACGACGCAGGTTAAGCTCCGCCAGCGTTTTACGCAGGGCGAGGATCTGCTGCATCAACGGCCCGAGGCGGGAGAAATAGAGATCGTTGAACTCATCTAGCTGCTGTACCCGGGCGTTACGGCGATCAATCAGATCGCGCAGACGCTCTTCCAGGGCTTTCAGCTCCAGCTTGCTGGCCGCCAGCTGTGGGTCACGCCATGGGGTAACGGCGCGCTGGCTTTGCAGCCAGGCGGTGATAGCGCGAAGGGCTGCGGTGTAGTTTTTCTGCTCAAGCGCCGCGACGATGGACAGGAGATCATCGTCAAAGGCTTCCTCTTTGAGACGTTTCAGCTGGCTCCGGATGATGTCGTCATCTTCCAGCTCAATGGCATTTTTAATGATTTCTAGCCGTTTGATCGGTGTGCTCATGATGCCTTTCGCTCTGGCGCTTAAGTATTTGAGTTAAGGTTAGTTGTTGTAAAAGCTACAGGAAATAATACACACGGATGATGATCGGCGCGATGGGGGATTTCTTTAGTTTTTAGGGTTTGTGAAAGAGTGAGAGTTATTGAATCTTCCTTCTGGAACGGGGAGCACGGGGTTAAATGTTACCTTAGAGTTCACTTTTGAATGCGTGAACCGAGAAACTCGAAAATTTGGGGTTCTGGAGGCGTGCAGCGGCAGCGGTACGCCGCAATAACTGCCAGAGAATGCTTAACAGCATTAAGCATGATTAAAATACCCCAAATGTATAAGAAGTGCAGAGAGCTGGCACCAGGTGATCGCGCGGGGTGTTGCCATCGAGGGGAGGCTACGTGCTGGCAAACCGAGGGGGCGAAAGAATTGGCACTAAAAACAATACAGGCGGATTAACCGCCCTTTTTTTACGCTGTAACCCGCTCGTTCCACGCATCCGAGTATTGGATGTTCCCATCGCAATACTTCCAGGTGATCCGCTCATAGCGGAGCTGTATTCCCTCATTATGATTGTGTATCTGTAACGCTGGCTCTTTACAGTTATGCATGACGGGGTTAATGCTGACTACCCGGACGTTTTCAAGCAGCATATTGAAATATTCAACCTCCTGGCCTGCATCGTTGATTTTATACCACTTGATCTCTGCGCTTTTCAGCGTTTGGCCGGTGGCTACCGCTTTGTAGAGATACGGGCTGGAGCTATCAAACTCTTTTTCAATTACGAGCGGCGCATGTAAGCGCGTGCCGGTGATCTTGCCGGTGTTGTTATCGGTCGGAACTAACAAGCCGTGACTAAAAGAGAGGATCTCTATACTACCTTCTCTATTTTGAACATCCACAGATCCCTTAATCGGGTTGCCGCCATCATCCTTAAGCCATAGATAAACAGGAATAGCCATTTTTAAAACTCCATTTCCATTGAGGGTAAACCCTCATTAATGACTAAATACGGATCGCAGGTGATACAAATTGTGTTATAGGTTCGTGTTATTTAATTTCGTTACTTATTGATGTTGCAAATAAAATTAATAAATTGATCTTCAGCAGTACGCATTACCGTTATTGCTCTTATGTTGCCCTTTTTGCCTGGCAGAAAGGAAGAACGATGGCATGTATACCGATTTATCCACCCCGCGGGCTGGAGATATTGCGCGAACACATAAGGCTCGCGCGGGCGCGTCACGAAGTCCAGAATATGGCCGCCCCGCTTACGTATACGTGGTTTTATGAGCGAGTAAGAAACGGCGGGCCGTGGGATTACAAACAACATAAACGGGCTTATGCTGACTTCGGGAATTTCCATTACGGCGCTGTGGGTTATGCAGCGTGCATCCCTGCAAAGATTTTGCTTATTGCTGCCGGCGCGGCGCAGTGGAAAGCCGGCACATCAAGACCCGAATGGGGTAATTTCACGGGGACCCCGCCGTTTGGTGATGATCCGATTGACCAATTTTGGATAAAGCAAGGCATCGACTATGTTAAACAGCATCACTTTTAGGACGCTGCACTGGATCGCCACTATTCTTATGGCCCTGGCGGTCGCGGGGTACTGTTATTTCCAACATATACAGCGTTTAACTGTTAGTGATCGGCTATATCAAGTTCGCCAGCTCACGCCCCGGACCTGGTTATACATTACTGAGTATGACGGCTCGAACATGACCACCGGGGAAGTGTATCGTTATTTTTTAGCGAGTAAGATTGACGGTGATCCGCTGGTGGCTCTCGAAAAACAACATATCGCGCCCACGCTTACAGCGAATACCGCCCGCGCAAAAGTTGAAGGCATAGGCAACAATATCTCATTTACTGTTCACGGCACTGTGTACAGCTTTACAACGTCCGCATTTTTTTATGATGCTGAGGGAATAGCGGCCGCGCCGTCAATTGACTTAACGGCCCGTGGCGAGAGCTGGGACAAGGGGAAATTTAGTCGATAGATAAATATTTATTTAAAAATCCCTTGCGGTCGGGTCAATGACCCGATGAGCTGCGTGTAAGTTTTCACGGCGTACCCGTAACCGTTCATGGGGGCAGAAGTACATTGTGGTTGTCCACCGGGTTCGAACAGGGTGATTGCCCCGCCCGGCCAGTGGCTGGGACGTGGACGTGACCCGGTTGATGTTGCCAGGGAAGAACACGCCGCAAAGCTGGCAGCAGAACAGCCAGCATAAGCATTATTGAGGGGGGCAAGCAGAACCGAAGCAGTGATGAAGATCCGTTTCATTCATACCCCTTGCAATAGTGGTTACTGCATGAAGCTGATTAGATCCAGGAGTGTATGAACGGTAATAAATTAACTATAAAACACTATGGTTAATTTTTTGGAATATCCCCGGCATATCCCTGGAAAAAAGAGGCTGGTGGGTAACTCCCCGCCAGCCCTTGCTGTATTTGGTGGCCCCTGCTGGACTTGAACCAGCGACCAAGCGATTATGAGTCGCCTGCTCTAACCACTGAGCTAAGGGGCCGTGGCGGTGAATTATAAAGTAACTCCCCTCAGCAATCCAGCCATTCACACCTGCCTGCTGTTTTTATAAACAACGCATAATCAATCCTTTATACTTACCTTAAGATGCATAGACAGGAGTAGAGATGATCAACGATATTCTGGCCCCTGGCCTGCGGGTGGTGTTCTGCGGTATCAATCCGGGTAAGTCATCGGCGCACACCGGTTTTCACTTTGCTCATCCGGGAAATCGCTTCTGGAAGGTGATCCACCAGGCCGGTTTTACCGACAAACAGCTTAAGCCGGAAGAAGAGCAGCAGCTGCTGGATACGCGCTGTGGCATCACCATGCTGGTCGAGCGACCCACGGTACAGGCAAGCGAAGTGAATCTGCATGAGCTGCGCGCTGGCGGACGTGAGCTGATCGCGAAAATTGAAGACTATCAGCCCGCGGCGCTGGCGATCCTCGGCAAGCAGGCCTACGAGCAGGCGTTCAGCCAGCGCGGCGCCAGCTGGGGTAAGCAGAACATTACCATTGGCGTAACGCAGGTGTGGGTGCTGCCGAACCCGAGCGGGCTGAACAGGGCGACGCTGGACAAGCTGGTGGAGGCGTATCGGGAACTGGATGAGGCGCTGGTGGTGAGGGGGCTTTAGCTCCTCTGCGGCTTGATGCCCTCATCCTGACCCTCTCCCACAGGGAGAGGGAATAAACAAAAAAAAGCTCCCGATTGGGAGCTTTTTCATTTCAGGACCGATTAATCGTCCAGGAAGCTACGCAGCACTTCAGAGCGGCTCGGATGGCGCAGCTTACGCAGCGCCTTCGCTTCGATCTGACGGATACGTTCGCGGGTAACGTCAAACTGTTTACCCACTTCTTCCAGCGTGTGGTCGGTGTTCATGTCGATACCGAAACGCATACGCAGCACTTTGGCTTCACGGGCGGTCAGGCCAGCCAGCACGTCGTGCGTAGCGGCACGCAGGCTCTCGGTGGTGGCAGAGTCCAGCGGCAGCTCGAGGGTGGTATCCTCGATGAAATCACCCAGATGCGAATCTTCATCATCACCGATTGGCGTTTCCATGGAGATTGGCTCTTTAGCGATTTTCAGCACTTTACGAATCTTGTCTTCCGGCATCAGCATGCGTTCAGCCAGCTCTTCCGGCGTCGGCTCGCGGCCCATCTCCTGCAACATCTGGCGAGAGATACGGTTGAGTTTGTTGATGGTCTCAATCATATGCACCGGAATACGGATGGTGCGCGCCTGGTCTGCGATAGAGCGGGTGATCGCCTGACGGATCCACCAGGTAGCATAGGTGGAGAACTTGTAACCACGACGGTATTCAAACTTATCTACCGCTTTCATCAGACCGATGTTGCCTTCCTGAATCAGATCCAGGAATTGCAGGCCACGGTTGGTGTATTTCTTGGCGATAGAGATAACCAGACGTAAGTTCGCTTCAACCATCTCTTTCTTAGCACGGCGGGCTTTCGCTTCACCGATGGACATACGACGGTTGATGTCTTTCACCTGCTCGATGGTCAGGCCGGTCTCTTCTTCAATCTGATGCAGTTTTTGCAGGCCGCGCTGTACGTCTTCTTTCACGTCGTGCAGCTTTTCAGACCACGGCTTGTTCATCGCGATAGCGGCGTTGAACCAGGTTTCGCTGGTTTCATTCCCGGTGAAGAGGGTAATGAAGTTCTTCTTCGGCATTTTGCACTGTTCAACGCACAGCTTCATGATGATACGTTCCTGGGTACGTACGCGATCCATCATCACGCGCATGCTGTTCACCAGGTAGTCGAACTGTTTTGGCACCAGGCGGAACTGTTTGAACACTTCAGACAGCTTCAGGATCTCTTCCTGAGCGGCGGCATGGCTGCGGCCTTTCGCTTTGATGGTGTCACGCGTCACTTCGTACTGGGTACGCAGCTCGGCAAACTTCTCACGCGCCAGTTCAGGGTCGATGCTGTTGTCATCGTCGCTGCTGTCGTCCTCTTCTTCATCTTCGTCTTCGTCGTCATCCATCTCTTCCTGAGACAGCTCAGAACCGACGTGAGTGGCGGTTGGCGCCATATCTTCTTCAGCGTTCGGGTCGACAAAGCCAGTGATCAGATCGGACAGACGCGCTTCTTCCGCTTCGACGCGATCGTACTGCTCCAGCAGATAGGTAATCGCTTCCGGGTATTCGGCAACAGAGCACTGAACCTGGTTGATCCCGTCTTCGATGCGTTTTGCGATGTCAATTTCGCCTTCGCGGGTCAACAGTTCAACGGTACCCATTTCGCGCATGTACATGCGGACCGGGTCAGTGGTACGCCCGATTTCAGATTCCACGCTGGACAGGACCTGTGCAGCAGCTTCTTCCGCATCTTCGTCAGTGTTGTTGGAGGTTTCAGCCAGCAACAGATCATCGGCATCCGGTGCTTCTTCCATCACCTGAATGCCCATGTCATTGATCATTTGGATGATATCTTCGATCTGATCTGAATCGACGATATCTTCCGGCAGATGGTCATTGACCTCGGCATAGGTCAGATAGCCTTGCTCCTTACCGCGTTGGACAAGAAGTTTCAGCTGTGACTGCGGGTTTTGCTCCATAAGACGGTATCCACACTTAATTCGTTTGATTGGTGTCGGCGATGGGCTGCCAACCTTTAAAGCGAGGGCGTACTTATATTTTTGCCGCTGCCTCTCAGTGCGGCTGCCGGGGGCTTCCCGATCGATATTCGGCACTTAAGCCGTTAAATTTTTTATTTCTTCGCCAGTTCCTGGTTAATCATCCAGAGCTCCCGGCGTTCTTCGCTGCTCAGGCCATGGGTGCGCTCGCGAGCTATCAACTCTTCCTGGCGCAACTCAAGCATCGAATCAAACATATGGTTGAGCGAGTCGGTGAACGTTTTTTCTGCGATATCCTTATCTGCTATATCGTCCCACATCGACAGTTTTTCAAGGGTAGCGGCCTCTTTTGTGCCGCGATAATGCTCTAAAAGTTGTCCGGTGGTCAGACCTGGCTGAGACAAACAAGTGTTGACCAATTCTGAAAATAAGCCAAGCCCGGGCAATTTTTCGTGGTTCAAACCCGCCAGCGACGGCACTTGCGGAGCAAGTTCGGGGTTTTGCACCAGCAACCCTATCAGTATACGCATGGTTGTGCGTTTTAGCTGAGGCGCGGGGCGTACCGTGCCGTTTTCAGCCTGTTTCGGCATTAAACGTTCAAGCTGGCTGTCATCCAGAATGCCGAGCTTGTTGCCTAACTCCTGACGCAGATAGATGCGCAGCGTTTCGCCGGGCACCTGGCTGATTAACGGCAGCGCCAGCGTGCTGAGCTGCGCGCGCCCGTCAGGGGTACTCAAATCAACCTGCGGCATCAGGCTGTTAAACAGAAACGTGGAGAGCGGCTGAGCCTGCTCCATCCGCGCTTCAAACGCCGCTTTGCCCTCTTTACGCACCAGCGTATCCGGGTCTTCACCGTCGGGCAGGAACATAAAGCGTAGCTGACGCCCGTCGGTCATATACGGCAACGCGGTTTCCAGCGCTCGCCAGGCGGCGTCGCGTCCTGCGCGGTCACCGTCGTAACAGCAAATCACGTTGTTGGTGACGCGGAACAGCAGCTGGATATGGTCCGCCGTGGTGGACGTTCCCAGCGACGCAACGGCATAGTTAATGTCGTACTGCGCCAGCGCAACAACATCCATATAGCCTTCGACGACCAGAAGACGCGGAGGTTCCGCATTATCCTGCTGTGCCTCATAAAGACCGTAAAGCTGGCGGCCCTTATGGAAAATATCGGTTTCCGGGGAGTTAAGGTATTTCGGCAGGGCATCACCCAGCACGCGACCACCAAAACCTATCACCCGGCCACGCTTGTCGCGGATCGGGAACATCACCCGTTCACGGAAGCGGTCGTAGCTTCGTCCCTGGTCGTTGGTGACCAGCATGCCTGCGTCGATGAGGGATTTACGATCTTCGCTATTGCCGCCAAAACGCTTTAACACGTTGTCCCAGCCGGGCGGGGCGTAACCAATAGCGAAACGCGCAATCACATCGTCACTCAGTCCGCGCTTGTTCAGATACTGACGCGCAGGCTCAGCCGCAGAGTGCTTAAGAGACTGTTGGTAAAACGAATTCAGGCCATCCATCAGTTGGTACAGCGTTTGCCGCTGATGGCGCTCGATCTGACTTGGCCCACTGCCTGCTTCATACGGCACTTCAAGGTTATGCATCGCCGCCAGCTCTTCGACGGTTTCAACGAACTCGAGCTTGTCGTAGTTCATCAAAAAATCGACGGCATTACCGTGTGCGCCACAGCCGAAGCAATGGTAGAACTGTTTTTCACCGTTTACGGTGAAAGAGGGGGTTTTTTCGTTATGGAACGGACAGCACGCATGGTAGTTCTTGCCCTGCTTTTTTAGCTTCACCCGCGCGTCGATGAGATCGACGATGTCGGTTCTGGCAAGCAGGTCATTGATGAAAACGCGTGGGATTCTTCCGGCCATATGCCCCAAAAATTTAAGCGACTTATAAACGAAAACAAGCCGCGCATTCCTTCCGGAAGCACGGCCTTACGACTACAACTCTGTCTGTCAATTGAGGGCTGTGGCCCTCAACAGATTAGTACAGACGAGTACGGCGTGCGTTTTCGCGAGCCAGTTTCTTCGCGTGACGTTTCACAGCGGAAGCTTTAGCGCGCTTACGTTCGGTCGTTGGTTTTTCATAAAACTCACGACGACGAACTTCAGCCAGAACACCTGCTTTCTCGCATGAACGTTTGAAGCGACGCAGTGCTACGTCGAACGGCTCGTTTTCACGTACTTTAATTACCGGCATGTAACTCTCACCTTTAATAAATTCGGTTTGCCGCTGGCATCAACGCCAGCTTATTTCAAAATGGTGCGGAATTTTACTGCAAATGCTGCTGCTTTGTAAAGCACCGATGCGATTTTGAAAGGGACTTTAATAAGGGTGAGGAGTATACACGAGGCTTCTTCCTGGGGCGAACAAAGTTTTACAACAATCCGCCCAGGCTCTACACTGCGCGGTATTGAAACGAGGTAAAACAAGTCATGCGTGTACTGGGTATTGAAACATCCTGCGATGAAACCGGCATCGCGATTTACGACGACGAAAAAGGGCTTCTGGCCAACCAGCTGTATAGTCAGGTGAAATTGCACGCTGACTACGGCGGCGTCGTGCCTGAACTGGCCTCTCGTGACCACGTGCGTAAAACGGTTCCCCTGATTCAGGCGGCGCTTAAAGAGGCCGGGTTGAGTGCAAAAGATATTGATGCCGTGGCCTATACCGCAGGGCCGGGCCTGGTCGGCGCGCTGCTGGTCGGCGCAACGGTAGGGCGTTCGCTGGCCTTCGCGTGGGATGTTCCGGCCATTCCGGTTCACCATATGGAAGGGCATCTTCTGGCGCCGATGCTGGAAGACAATCCGCCAGAGTTCCCGTTTGTGGCGCTGCTGGTTTCCGGTGGGCATACCCAGCTGATTAGCGTAACGGGCATTGGCAAGTACGCGCTGCTGGGCGAGTCGATCGACGATGCTGCCGGTGAAGCCTTCGACAAAACCGCCAAGCTGCTGGGGCTGGATTACCCGGGCGGCCCGATGCTGTCGAAAATGGCGTCGCAGGGAACGGAAGGGCGCTTTGTCTTCCCGCGGCCGATGACCGACCGTCCGGGGCTGGACTTCAGTTTCTCTGGCCTGAAAACCTTCGCGGCGAACACCATCCGCAATAATGACGACAGTGAGCAGACGCGTGCCGACATCGCCCGTGCGTTCGAAGACGCGGTGGTGGATACGCTGATGATCAAGTGCAAGCGCGCGCTGGATCAGACCGGCTTTAAGCGCCTGGTGATGGCCGGTGGCGTCAGCGCTAACCGCACGCTGCGCGCGAAGCTTGCTGAGATGATGCAAAAGCGTCGCGGGGAAGTGTTCTATGCGCGTCCGGAGTTCTGTACCGATAACGGGGCGATGATCGCCTACGCCGGGATGGTGCGTCTGAACGCCGGCGCAACGGCTGACCTGAGCGTGTCCGTGCGTCCGCGCTGGCCGCTGGCGGAACTGCCTGAGGCGTGAACGGCTCTCCCGTCGTCGCGGCGGGGGAGTTTTATATTCTGATGTCGAACATCTGGTTCTTGATGATCAGAGAGTAAAGCTGGCAGTCGTTTTGCACATCCAGCTTTTCCATCGCCCGGATCTTATGCGCACTGACTGTTTTGATGCTCAGGTGCATATGTTGTGCAATCTCCTTCAAATTTAATCCGTTACATATCAGACGCAGCACATCGATTTCCCGCGGCGAGAGTTTCTCTATATCTGTCATCTCATGACGAAAAAGCATATTTACCAGCTGGCTTTCGATATAGATCTCACCTTTAAGAACTGTAGCAATCGCCTGGCTTAAGGTTTTCTCGTTGATATCCCGCGACAAATACGATCTGATGCCTTCCTTTAGCGCCTGACGAATCAACATGGCGTTTGCATAGGGCGAGAGCAGGATAATGCTGAGCGTAGGATAAGTCTGATGGAGCCATCTCAACAGCTTCAGACCGTCCATACCCGTGAGAGGAGAGCGATTAAAGCTGGTTGTCAGTGAATAGCTGAGGATAACGATATCGGGGTTATGCTGGCCAAGAAGCGACAGAAGTTCTGCGGAAGAGGCTGCTTCACCGGTCAAAACACATCTCTTATTCATGCCTGAGGCGGGTAACGAGAGCGCTTGCATCATTGAGGATAAGCCGCGGCGAATCAACGAGGATTCTTCAGCGATAACGATTTTAATGTCCATAATGATGCGTCGTATTAACCCTTACATGATAATGGCGGGGTTGGAATCCCTCGCAAGATATATCGTTATTAAAATCCAGGCTGCGGTAAAATAGCAGTAACAATGAGAGTATTTTTAACGGCGGCGGATATTGATTATTTCATTATGCTTAATCTTTACGGCTTTTGTATCCAGGTGTATCCTCGTGTTGCGAAATATAAAGAAATGAGATATGGATTTTTCTTATTCAATTATAGAAAGATCGTTCCCCCAGATTAGGAAGTTCTTATTCATCACGGTGCATGTATCACAGATACTGAAAAAGGAGAAATGTCGATTCACAAAGGAACCGTGATTACCATGAAAAAAAGTACCTTGTCCCTTTTTATTTGTGCAGCAATTTCATTTTCCGCTACGGCAGAAAATCAGGTGCAAAATGAGTTTGCACATGACAATGCGACCTACACAGCAATTGTACTCAAGCTAAAACCCACTACAGGTTTGCTAAAAGCGACAAACAATAAAATTACCCTGAATGATCCTTCCCTTATCACCACAAATATGTTTCGGCCGACTAATTTGCGGAGTTCAAATCAGTCATCCGAGTTAACGGAACTCAATAAACGCTATGGCTTTGACCGTTATCTGCGTATCGCGTTACCGCAAGATAAACGTCAGGATAAAACCTACATTAACCATATTATTACTGAGCTGGAGCAGAATCAGAACGTTGAGTTTGTTTATCCGGAGGCCGAACCGGTGTCGCTGGATGAAAACGCCCTTACGCCGCAGGTTAAATCTTCGGTAAATAATAATTTAACGTCTGCTGCCGTTCCGGATTTTCGCAATAAGCAGGATTATCTCAAAGCTCCTGATGTTAAGCGCGCCGGTTATTATATGGGGGGCGTAAACCGCGAAAGCGTTGATCACTATGCAGGCAGTGCGGGTGAAGGGGTGACGATTATTTCAACGGAGATTTATCCCTGGAATACCCACCACCTCAACTTACCGCCAATGAGTCTCAGCTCTGGAAAGACAACCTATGTTGAAAAGCAAGATCATGACACTGCTTCCGTCGGGATTATGACAGCGAAAGATATTGGCACCGGTATTCGAGGGATAAGCTGGGAAAGCCGACTGGGGTACGCGGCCTCAGCGCATAATAACCTCTATAATTTAATTCCGTTGCTAAAAGCTGGCGATGTGGTGCAGATCGGGGTACACGTAGCGGGCGGTTATCCAGCGGGTTGTCAGAAGGATTGCTGGGTGGCAATGGAGTCCGAGCCCGCCTATTACGATGTGATTAAGGCGCTGACGGATAAAGGCGTTCACGTTATTGAGGCGGCAGGTAACGGGAACGTCAACCTGGATAGCCCTGGCTTCCAGGGTGAGTTTGACGTGAACGTGCGGGACTCCGGGGCTATCCTGGCGGGTGCGTTTTGTGCAAAGGACGGTAAAAAAGCGTCGTTCAGCACCTATGGTTCGCGCGTCACCAGCTCTGCATGGGGCTGCTGGGACGTAGTGAGCACAGGTTATGGCGATCTCTATAAAAATGGCGGCGTTAACGATTCTTATACCGCGACGTTTGCCGGAACTTCTTCCTCAAACCCGATTATTGCGGGTGTGGTAGCCAGCCTGTCAGGCATCGCCAAAGCCAACGGTATTACCGTGACACCGCGGCAGATGCGTCAGATTCTGGCGGAGACCGGAACGCCACTGGCCAACGGAGATTCGGCAAAAGTGGGTACTCAACCTGACATGGAGCGTGCGGTGGCCCGTATTATGGCGCTCAAAGACGGTAGCACGCCTGTCGCGCCGGCTCCAACGGCTGTGGCAGGCGCAGATTACGCTCTGGTTTCTCCGACCACGGGGGTGATCACCTACGCGCTGGACGGCAGTAAGAGCCTGAATGCCAAATCGTATAACTGGCGTGTGACGAAAGGGGCAGAAACCTTCTCGCTGGAGGCGACACTGAACGGCACGCTGGTGAAGAGCGTGGACAGCGCGCATGCCTATGCCGTCATTCCTGCCAACAGCGAGGGTGAAGCGACCTTTACACTGACGACGACCGGCGCGGATGGGCGAACCGCGACGGACAGCATGACCATCACCGTCAGTAAACCGACGGTACCGGCTAAGGATGACACCCCGGCAAAAGATGACACACCGGTAAATCCTGTGGCACCGGCCTATAACGCCAAAATTGCCTATCCAACCCGATGCACCAAAGTGTCTTACAACGGTAAAGTTTGGCTCAACCAGTGGTATGTCAACCCGGGGCAAGAAACGCCGGGAACCGGCGGCCAGTGGGGCGCATGGCGCCAACAAGGTTCCTCCAATAACAGCAGCAAATAACAATCACGGCCTGGCGTTATGCCAGGCCTTTTTTCAGATCCGCAGCATCCCTTTCTCTTCCAGAAACGCAATAATCGTCGCCAGCCCGTCACCCGCTTTCAGGTTGGTAAACGTCCACGGGCGCTCGCCGCGCATGCGATTAGTGTCGCGCTCCATTACCTCCAGCGACGCCCCCACGTACGGCGCGAGGTCGGTTTTGTTGATCACCAGAAAATCGGATTTGGTGATCCCCGGCCCGCCCTTGCGCGGGATTTTTTCCCCTTCGGCCACGTCGATGACGTAGATGGTGAGGTCCGCCAGCTCCGGGCTGAAGGTCGCGCTCAGGTTATCCCCGCCGCTTTCCACGAAGATCAGATCCAGATTGCAGAACTTCTCGCTCAACGCTTCCATCGCCGCCAGGTTCATTGAGGCGTCTTCGCGGATGGCGGTATGCGGGCAGCCGCCCGTTTCCACGCCCACGATGCGCTCTGGCTCCAGCGCACCCGCCTCGGTCAGGATGCGCTGATCCTCTTTGGTGTAGATATCGTTGGTCACCACCGCAAGATGATAGGTGTCGCGCATCGCCTTGCAGAGCGCTTCCAGCAGGGCGGTTTTGCCCGACCCTACCGGGCCGCCCACGCCCACGCGCAGGGGATGTTTGTAATCAGCCATGTTGACTCCTCAGGAACGGAATAGTCGTGAATATTGGGTTTCATGGCGCGCGGAGGCGATGGCCGACAGCGGCGTAGCGGCCCCCAGCGCGTCGTCGCCACGTAAAAATGCCTGTTCAAACCCGGCGGCAAAATGGTCGCTCAGGTCGATAATCAGCTGTTGTGCTGCCTGCTGCCCAAACGGCACCAGCTTGACGCCCGCCATCACCGCGCTCTCTATCCAGCTGTAGCCCAGGCTCAGCGCCAGCTCGTGCGCGCTAATGCCCCAGCGCACGCCGAGCCACGCCATGCCGCCGAGCTGGCTTCGCATCAACAGCGGCAGCCATTCTGGCGGGCAGGCGGGTTCCCAGCTTTTAATCAGGCGCGTAAAGGCCGCCCCACGGTTGCGTTCTTCATCGCGCAGCTCGCGCGTTTCCCGACAGGCGAGCAGGTATGCCGTCCAGCGTTTTGCTGTCGCGACGTCCTGCTTCTCGCAGGCACAATACAGGCGGATAAACAGCGGCAGGTCGACGCAGAAAAAGCTCTGCTCCATCTGCTGGATCTGCCAGCGCCTGAAGGCCTCAGCGTCCGTGACCCACCCGGCCTCAACGGCCCACTCCAGCCCCTGCGACCAGGTAAACGATCCGACCGGCAGGCTACTGCTGGAGAGCTGCATCAGGCGCAGCCGCTGGCGGGCGTGCTCCATCAGCTCATCAGCGCCAGCAGGGCGGAGACGATCAGCCCGCCGCCGAAGGTTTTACGCAGGCCGTCGTGACGGCGCAGCAGCAGCCCTGCCGCGAAGCTGGCACACAGCACCGTGGCGCTGGCTAACATAAACCCGCTGGTGAAGAGCCAGAAGCTGTGGCCGGACATCTCCACGCCGTGCGCCCAGCCGTGGAACATCGCCAGGGCCGGCACCGCCAGCAGCAGGCGATTTTCAGTCTTAAACATCATCACGCCGCAGACCGCCAGCGAGGCGATAATCAGCATCTCCATGCCGCTAAAGCCGCCGAACAGGCTGCCCGCAACGGCACCAGCAAGCATCATGCCGAGCGTCGCTAACGGCAACAGCAGCTTGCGGCCGCTCAGGGCGGAGAGCACGCCAGCCCCCGTCAGCATCAGCAGGTGATCCAGCCCGGTCAGCGGATGGAGAAATCCGGCCTGGAAGCTGTCGGTCCCGTGGCCGGGATGGGCGAGCGCGGGAACGGAAAAAGCCAGCAGTAACAGCGGTAAGTACTTGCGCATGATGAGTCCTTAATGTGAATGAGCGTGAGAGTGGCTATGGCTGTGGGCATCGCTGGTGTAAGCGCCCGCTTCTGGTTCAAATGGCAGGCTGGCGAAGGTCACCTCCAGCCCGAACTGACGCAGCATATCGTCGAGGACGTGGTCGTGGTGGTAGCGCAGTTCGCCAGGCATTATTTGCAGCGGTACGTGACGATTGCCCAGGTGATAACAGGCGCGGGCGAGCAGGAACGGGTCGGCGCAGCGCACCACGGAAACCGACTCCGGGGCGGCGATCACTTCGATCACCTCGCTGCCATCGTCGGTAGTCAGCAGGTCGCCCCCGCGCAGCAGCAGGCCGCGCGGCAGCATTAGCCCGGCTTCGCGGCCGTCGTTCAGCGCCACGCGGGCGCGGCTTTTTACCCGCACATCAATCGGTAGCGTGACGCTGGCGGTAATCGGATGCGCATGGTCCAGGCGTTGGGTTAAATAGATCATCATGTCTCCTCAAAACAGAAAATAGCGTTGCGCCATCGGCAAAACCTCTGCCGGTTCGCTGGTGATCAATTCGCCGTCGACGCGTACCTCATAGGTTTGCGCGTCAACGGTGATATTCGGCTGTAAATCGTTGTGGATCATGTCGGCCTTTTTCACCGACCGGCAGCCTCTCACCACCGCGGTGGCGCTTTGCAGTCCGAGCCGTTGCGGAATGCCGCTGGCATCAGCAGCCTGAGAGACAAACGTCAGCCGCGTGGCGTGGCGTGCGGCACCAAGGGCACCAAACATCGGGCGGTAATGTACCGGCTGCGGCGTGGGGATCGAGGCGTTGATGTCGCCCATCGGCGCGCAGGCGATCATCCCGCCTTTGACGATGGTGGCGGGTTTGACGCCAAAGAAGGCGGGGGACCAGACCACCAGATCCGCCAGCTTGCCCGCCTCAATAGAACCGACCTCATGGGCGATGCCGTGGGTCAGCGCCGGGTTGATGGTGTATTTGGCGACATAGCGCTTCACGCGGAAGTTATCGTTATCGCCGGTCTCTTCCGGCAGTGCGCCGCGCTGCACCTTCATGCGGTGCGCCACCTGCCAGGTGCGGATAATCACTTCCCCCACGCGGCCCATTGCCTGTGAATCTGACGAGGTGAGCGAGAACGCGCCGATATCGTGCAGCACGTCTTCGGCGGCGATGGTCTCCCGGCGAATGCGGGATTCGGCAAACGCCACGTCCTCGGCGATATCCGGGTCGAGGTGATGGCAAACCATCAGCATGTCCAGGTGCTCGTCGATGGTGTTGACCGTGTAGGGCAGCGTCGGGTTGGTGGAGGAGGGCAGAATATTCGGGTGCGCGCAGGCGGTGATGATATCCGGCGCATGGCCGCCGCCCGCCCCTTCGGTGTGGAAGGTGTGGATGGTGCGCCCGGCGATGGCGGCCAGCGTGTCTTCGACAAAACCGGACTCGTTCAGCGTGTCGCTGTGCAGCGCCACCTGAATATCCATCTCTTCAGCGACCTCCAGCGAGCAGTTGATGGTCGCAGGCGTCGCGCCCCAGTCTTCGTGGATCTTAAGCCCGATGGCACCTGCCGCGATCTGCTCGCGCAGCGCGTCCGGGTTGGAGCCGTTCCCTTTACCCAGCAGGCCAATATTCACCGGTAGCGTATCGGCTGCCTGCAACATGCGGGCGATATACCACGGCCCCGGCGTGCAGGTGGTGGCGTTTGTGCCTGCCGCAGGCCCGGTGCCGCCGCCGATCATGGTGGTGACGCCAGACACCAGCGCCTCTTCCGCCTGCTGCGGACAGATCCAGTGGATGTGGGTGTCGATCCCGCCTGCGGTGACGATCTTCCCTTCGGCGGCGATCACCTCCGTTGCCGCGCCAATCGGGATCGTCACGCCGGGCTGAATGTCCGGGTTTCCGGCTTTGCCGACGGCGAAGATCCGCCCATCTTTTACGCCGATATCCGCTTTCACGATCCCCCAGTGATCGACGATCAGCGCGTTGGTGAGCACCAGATCCACGCAGTCGTCGGCGGTCATCTGCCCCTGTCCCATGCCGTCGCGGATCACTTTTCCGCCGCCGAATTTAACCTCTTCGCCGTAGATCGTGAGATCGTCTTCCACTTCGATCCACAGCTCGCTGTCGGCCAGCCGCACTTTATCCCCGGTAGTGGGGCCGAACATATCGGCATACGCCTGGCGTGAAATCTCAGCCATGTTTCACCTCGCCCATGACCTCGCCGCGAAAGCCGAAAATGCGCTGTGCGCCCGTCACCTGCACCAGCGTCACTTCCCGCTTCTGGCCGGGCTCGAAGCGCACGGCAGTGCCGGCCGGGATGTTCAGCCGGTAACCTCGGGTGGCTTCGCGATCGAACTTCAGCGCCGGGTTGACCTCGTAAAAGTGGTAGTGCGATCCGACCTGGATCGGCCTGTCGCCGTGGTTTTCCACGATCACACTTCGGGTTTCGCGCCCGACGTTGAGAGCAATGTTTCCGGACTGGATCCGGTATTCGCCTGGGATCATCACGCGCTCCTTAGACGATTGGATTGTGGACGGTGACGAGCTTGGATCCGTCCGGAAAGGTGGCTTCCACCTGGATATCCGGGATCATCTCCGGCACGCCTTCCATCACCTGATCGCGCGTCAGGACGTGGCGGCCGGCTTCCATCAGCGAGGCGACGGTTTCGCCATCGCGCGCGCCTTCCATAATAAAGGCGCTGATCAGCGCGACCGATTCCGGGTAATTGAGCTTTACCCCGCGCGCGAGGCGGCGTTCGGCAACCAGCGCGGCGGTGAACAGCAACAGCTTGTCTTTTTCTCTGGGAGTCAGTTCCATAGCGTTTCTCTTATGTTTGCCAGATGCGCGGCGAACAGGCGGTTTTGGAAGTTAAAAGCGGGCGAAGCGACTGCCATATATCGCGCATCACCCGCTGACAAATCAGGTTGTCGTGGGAGAGAAAACGCACCGACAGCAGATCGTCGGTGAGCGTCGCCCCGCCAACGTTTTCCAGCGGGGCGAGAAGCGCACGCACCGCGTCGAGAAGTGCTTCCCGGGCCGGATAGAACAGCAGCGTGCCGACCCACGGATGGTCCGCGACGGGCGTCAGATCGCCACCGCTGAGATGCAGTCGCTCAATCAGACGCGGCTCGCCATCCACCCACACCTCAAGGCGGTTCTCCAGCGTGCCGTGGCTGAAGGTTTCGTTTATCACCGGACGGCCCAGACAGTACAGTTCCCACGCCAGCAGCGTGCTGGTGGCGTGCAGGTGAAAGACGGAACGCAGCGCGGCGTTAGCGCCGGGGAAAATAATGGTGTCCTGCGGCAGCCACTCCAGCGTGGCCTCTTCGTCGAGGTAAAAATGCTGACTGAGGCAGGCCAGCGGGCCGTTGCTGCGATAGAACTTACTGGCGCCGGGCATGGTGATGAGGGCATGGCTTTTGGCGTCGAGCCGCACGGAAATATCCAGCGTATCTCCGCCCACAATTCCGCCTGGCGGGTGCAGCAGGTAAAGGTGGCAGGTTTCCCCTTCGGGATAAAACGGACGCTGAACGGTGAGCGGCCCGCTGTGACGCGCGGAATGGAGGAGGGTTTTCTCAGGGGTATGACAAAACTGGAGGGCAAGCGAGGCCTGCCAGCCTTTGTATGAATTATCAGTGACCTGAGTTGCTAACATGGTGCTTCCATTTCCACACTATCGGGGTACGTTTCAGTATGCCCTGGCGGAAATGAAGGCTGTCATATGAGTCGCTTATGGATAAAAAAACGGCTCATGTGAGCCGGTTTCAGTAATGTAGGCCGGGTAAGCGCAGCGCCACCCGGCAAGAAAGGCTAGCGATAATCCTCTGCATCCACATCATACCCCGACGGCTCCCAGCGGATCGCCAGCAGCGACGCCAGACCGATAAACGGCGCCAGCGCAATCACCCAGAACACGGCGGTATCCAGCGAGGCGACCAGCAGCGGGAACAGAAACAGTGACAGCGTTGAACTGCTGCGCATCAGCGTCTGGTTAAGCCCCACGCCCACGCCGCGCAGCGAGGTCGGGTAGCTCAGGGAGGCAAACGTCATGGTATGCGCACCTGGACCAAAACCCTGACCAAACAGGAACAGCGCCAGCATCGCGACGGCGACCACGCCTTCCGTAGCCCCGTCAGGGCGGCCAATCAGCGCCAGGCCGAGCAGTGCCGCAAGCTGGCACGCATAACCCGCCAGAGACATCCGCCATGCGCCGAAGCGCGGAACATAGCGCACCGCCAGCAGCCCGCCGACAAACGCGAACAGCAGGTTAAGCGCCAGCGAGATCAGAATGGTGGTCAGCATCGACTGCACAAAGAAGCTGGAGATGATCACCGGCAGGCCAAAGGCTACGGCGTTATAGGCGAACGAGGAGACCACTGACAGCAGCGTGGCGAGCGTGGTACGCCGCAGATAGATACCGCGGAACAGGTTCAGGTAGTTCGACCATTTTGCCTTGTTCACGACAGGCGCGGGCTGGTCGAGCGCATCCTGCGGTACGTGGGCATTAATATTGTAAGACTGCCGCAGGATGGACGCCGCCTCCTTCAGATTGCCCTGATTCGCCGCCCAGACCGGGGATTCGCTCATATAGCGGCTGCGGATGGCGATAATCACCAGCGCGGGCACCGCGCCAAAGCCAAGGATCAGACGCCAGAGCCAGTCGCTGTGGCTTTCCGGCAGCACGGCGTAAAAGAAGAGCACCAGAAGATAAGAGATGCTGATGGCCGCGTACCAGGTGGGGCACCACATTGCGACGCTGGAGGCTTTATTCCCCGGGCCTTTCAGCCTGGCGAACTCGCTGAGAAACGCCATCGCGACGGGAAGGTCGATCCCAACGCCAAGACCCATCACAAAGCGCGCGCCCGCAAGCACATATTCGTTCGGGGCCAGCGCACAGGCGATAGCGGCAACGACAAAGAACACCATGTCGGCCATAAAGACGCGGTAGCGCCCGATTTTATCCGTAAGATAGCCGCCGAGCAGCGCCCCGACAATCGCGCCAAAGGTAATCGCCGAGGCCACCATGCCGGTACCGGCAGGCGTCAGGTTAAATTCGCGGGTGATGTCTTTGATGCCGAATGCCAGCGCGCCGAGATCGTAGGCATCGAGGAAAATTCCCCCGAGCGCGATACCGACCACGATGCGGGCATTGGCCCGGCCCTGAGAGCCGTCATTAACGAGACGTGAAACGTCCGATGCGCTACGCACCCACTTGATGTCGCCATCCGGGGTATTTCCTGCCGTTGGAAGGGGAGTTGAATCTGTGATTTCTGCCATTTTCTTTTTGTGTGGTTGTGTTGTGTCTCTAACAGTTACCACAGGCAGAAGGTGACAAAAATCACATTTGGTTATAAGGCATAACGAACGGTTTACTGAGCGTCTTTCTTTTTACGCCTGAGCTTCGTCCAGATCTTCGTTTCCTTACGCCGCCACAGGCGCTGAATGTTGTCGTGGTGGCGCAACAGGATCAGACACGAGAGCATCGACACCGGGAAGGTAAACTGCGGTTTAAACCACCAGACATAAAACGGGGCGATCAGTGCGCTGACGATGGCGCCCAGCGACGAATAACCGCTCAGCAGAATGGTCAGCAGCCAGGTGCCCGCCATCACGCCGGTGAGATCCCAGCCGATCGGCGCAATCGCGCCAAACGCGGTGGCAACGCCTTTACCGCCTTTAAAACCAAAGAAAACGGGCCAGATGTGGCCGACGCAGGCGGCGATGGCAATCAGCCCCAGCCAGAAGGGTGTGACGCCGAGCGCATACGCGCCCCAGACGGGAAGCATTCCTTTCAGAACATCAAAAATCAAAACCGCTACGGCTGCTCCCTTGCCGCCAATTCGTAGTACATTGGTCGCCCCCGGATTCCCGGAACCACTTTCACGCGGGTCAGGCAACCCGGCGATGCGGCAGACCAGAATGGCGCTGGAGATTGAGCCGCAAAGGTAGGCGAGGATAATCATTCCAGGCGCGATTGCACTCATAACGCTGTTCCGTTTTGAAAATGTATCTGTATTCTCAGCATCTGTGGATAATACGCATAATTCGCCGGAAGTGGTATCCGGTTTAGCCAAAAAGCAGGCAGGTCGTGATGGATATTGTATTTATAGAGCAACTTTCGGTAATCACCACAATTGGTGTTTACGACTGGGAACAGACCATCGAGCAGAAACTGGTGTTCGATATCGAAATGGGCTGGGACAACCGCAAGTCAGCAAAAAGCGATGATGTGAATGACTGTCTGAGCTACGCCGACATCAGTGAAACGGTCATCGCCCATGTGGAAGGGCAACGTTTTGCGCTGGTAGAACGCGTGGCGGAAGAGGTAGCAGACCTGCTGCTGAGCAGATTTAACTCCCCATGGGTGCGCATTAAGCTAAGCAAGCCGGGAGCGGTGGCGCGCGCCGCCAATGTAGGCGTGATCATCGAGCGTGGCACAAATCTGAAAGGAAAGATTTAACGTCATAATAGCTAAACCATTTTAGGTTATATCGGTCTTAAAGCTGTATCTTTCACGGTTGTCCGCGTGGGACACCGTTTTTTTATATCTTTTTAGGGGTTTATAGATGAGCGATATGCACTCGCTGCTGGTGGCGGCAATACTGGGTGTGGTCGAAGGATTGACGGAGTTTTTGCCGGTGTCCAGTACGGGCCATATGATTATCGTTGGCCATCTCCTGGGCTTTGAAGGCGATACCGCAAAGACGTTTGAGGTGGTTATTCAGCTGGGCTCTATCCTGGCGGTGGTCGTGATGTTCTGGCGACGTCTGTTTGGTCTGATCGGTATCCACTTCGGGCGTTTGCCGCAGCGTGAAGGAGAGGGCAAAGGGCGCCTGACGCTGATTCATATTCTGCTCGGGATGATCCCGGCGGTGGTGCTGGGGCTGGTGTTCCACGACACCATTAAATCGCTCTTCAACCCGATTAACGTGATGTACGCGCTGGTTGTCGGCGGCTTCCTGCTGATTGCCGCCGAAGTGCTGAAGCCAAAAACCCCGCGTGCGGAAGGTCTGGACGATATGACGTATCGCCAGGCGTTTATGATTGGCTGCTTCCAGTGTCTGGCGCTGTGGCCGGGCTTCTCCCGTTCAGGGGCAACCATTTCCGGCGGGATGCTGATGGGCGTGAGCCGTTACGCGGCGTCTGAGTTCTCGTTCCTGCTGGCGGTGCCGATGATGATGGGTGCCACCGCGCTGGATCTCTACAAAAGCATCGGCTTCCTGACCGTGGGCGACATTCCGATGTTCGCCGTGGGCTTTATCACCGCCTTTATTGTGGCGTTGATCGCCATCAAAACCTTCCTGCAACTGATTAAGCGTATTTCGTTTATTCCGTTCGCGATCTACCGCTTTATCGTCGCGGCTGCCGTGTACGTGGTCTTCTTCTGATGACCGACCGCCCTCAGTCTTTCGGCTGAGGGCAACGTTTTTCCTTCCACGCTGCAACTGCATCAATCCGCCGTTTCGTCAGCTCTTCGCGGATCGCCGGGCCTTTAAACCCTGCCTCCACCACCTCTTTCGTTGGCACCGCTTTCGCCACGTCCCACGCCTCACGCAGCAAACGACCCTGCGGATAATCGGACGCTTCAAACCCGGTGCGGCCGCGCACGTCGGCTTCGCTGGTCAGCGCAATTTGCTCCACGCGCTGCGGTTTGCGCCAGGCGTCGATGTTATCAAACAGCCTGACGATGGTGGCGGGTTTCAGGATCGGGAAGGTGTGGATCAGGTCGTGAAACTCGGCCACCAGTTTTGCCAGATCGCGAATGTCATTCGGCACGCGCAGGCGCTGGCAAAGCCCTTCAACCAGCTTCACGCCAGCCGGACCGTGCCCGTGGTGGCGTGGCCACAACTCCTTTGGCGTTAACCCTTTGCCGAGGTCATGGCAGAGGGTGGAAAAGCGCACGTCCACCTCCGGGCTGAGCATGGCGGCCATGCTCAGCGTCATCAGGGTGTGAATGCCGGTATCAATTTCCGGGTGCCATTTCGCCGGGGCGGGCACGCCAAACAGCGCGTCTATTTCCGGGAACAGCACTTTCAGCGCCCCGCAGTCGCGCAGAACCTGGAAAAAGACCTGCGGATTACGGGTAGTCAGGCCGTTTTCGGTCTCTTTCCAGACGCGTTCTGGCGTCAGGTGTTCCAGCTCGCCCGCGTCGGTCATGGCCGTCATCAGCGCCATCGTCTCGTCGGCGATGCGGAAGCTGAGATGGGCATAACGGGCGGCAAAACGCGCCACGCGCAGTACGCGTAACGGATCTTCAGAAAAGGCGGGGGAAATATGGCGTAAAAGACGGTCGCGCAGATCGTTCTGGCCGCCGTAGACGTCGATAATATGGCCGTTTTCGTCCTGCGCCAGGGCATTAATGGTGAGATCGCGGCGCAGTAAGTCCTGCTCCAGCGTCACATCCGGCGCGGCATAGCAGGTGAAGCCGGTATAACCGGAACCGGATTTCCGTTCGGTACGCGCCAGGGCGTACTCTTCCCGGCTTTTCGGATGGAGGAACACAGGAAAATCGCGGCCTACCTGCTGGTAGCCCGCGTCAATCATCGCTTCGGGCGTGGCACCGACCACGACCCAGTCTTTATCTTTGACCGGCAGACCTAATAACGCATCACGTACCGCACCACCGACCAGATAACTCTTCACGCCAACACTCCCGTTTTCTCTTTTCGCAAGATGATACGTAAGTGTGGCAGAGAAGACGAGTTAGTTCATCCAGCGGTCTTTACGTTTACGGCTTGGGATAAGGTGAGGAAGCACCAGACCCAGCACCAGACCGACGCCCAGCACTCCGCCGCCATACATAAACCACTGCATGATGATGGTGCGTTGTTTGTCATCCAGCTGTAGATTCGCGGCGTTCACTTTCTTCTGCGCGACGATCAGCTCATTTTTCAGCTTCTGATTTTCGTCTTTCAGACCGGCGATCACGCTGTCGCTTTGCGCCACTTTCTGCTGCATCTCTGCGGTGCGCTGGTTCCAGGTGCCGTCAATGTTGTTCAGCTTATCGGTCAGGGTTTTCACCTGATTTTCCAGATCCGGCACGCGGGTGCGCAGGCTTGGCACCGTGCTCAGCTCTTTCAGCGGGATCCATGAGGTGCGGCCAGAGCTGTCACGAACCTGACCGTAATTGGTGTCTGCATTGGTTTGCAGCAGAGTCACTTCCTCGCCGGCATTTACCGTACCCACGAGGCGATAATTGTCTCCAGGGCCGCTGCGTACCCAGGTATTCAGTTCATCAGAAACGTAACGTTTCTCTTCAGCGTGGACCGCGGTTGCGGCGCTAAAAGCGAGTAAAGTAAGTCCAATCAGGCGTAATTTAAGCATATCAGTCGTTATTTTCATAAAAAGTGGAACGATAGTAGTGGTATCAGTGTCGCTACGCAAAGGATTCATCATCAATCGGAATCATCTGTGTCATGATTTCCACCGCTTTAAACTTTTACGCCCGTCAAATTGCTCATTGCGTGGCAATTTGGCGCAAAATACTATGTACTGACAAACAAATGGCGAGGAAGTTCGCCTTCATCGACGCGTCTGTGACGCACGCAAAAGTACAAGGCTATGGCACAAGAGATCGAATTAAAGTTTATCGTCGAAAAAGACAGCGCTGACGCGCTCGGCCAGCATCTGAATACGCTGTCCGGCGAGCACCATGAACCCGTACAGCTGCTCAACATCTATTACGAAACGCCGGACAACTGGCTGCGCAACCACGATATGGGCCTGCGCATCCGGGGTGCGAACGGGCGCTACGAGATGACGATGAAAATCGCCGGTCGCGTGGTGGGCGGTTTGCACCAGCGTCCGGAATACAATATCGACATCAGTAAGCCAGAACTTGAGCTGGATCGTTTTCCGGCGGAAGTGTGGCCGGAAGGGACGCTGCCCGCAACGCTGTCGGCAGAGGCGCAACCGCTGTTCAGCACCGATTTCTGGCGCGAAAAATGGCTGGTGACGGAAGGCAAGAGCCGCATTGAGATCGCGTTCGATCGGGGTGAAATTAAGGCGGGTGAAGAGCAGGAGCCGATCTGCGAATTGGAACTCGAACTGCTGGAAGGCGAGGCGAGCGACGTGCTGAAGCTGGCGCACAAGCTGGTGAACCAGCCTGGCCTGCGTCAGGGCAGCCTGAGTAAAGCGGCGCGCGGCTATCACCTGGCCGCCGGGAATGCGCCGCGCGTGCTGCGAGAAACCCCGATTCTGCGCGTTGTGCCGAAAGCCTCCGTTGAGCAGGGCATGGAAGCAGCGCTGGAGCTGGCGCTCTCGCAGTGGCAGTACCACGAGGAGCTGTGGGCGCGTAACGTGAAAAATGCCAAAAAACAGGTGCTGGCCGCTATGGGGCTGGTGCGTCATACCCTGACGCTCTTTGGCGGAATTGTACCGCGTAAAGCCAGCACTCACTTACGTGATTTGCTCACTCAAACCGAAACGCTGATGCTTTCCGACGTGTCGGCACAAACGGCGATCTACAGCCCGCAAAATGCCAGCGCGAAACTGGCGCTGACCGAATTTCTGGTGACGCGCGGCTGGCGCACGTTCCTCGATGCGAAAGGGCAGACCAAAATCGCGGAAAACTTCAAACGTTTTGCGGATATCCACCTCTCCCGTCACGCGGCCGAGCTGAGAACCACCTTTGCGCATCCGCTGGGCGACCAGTATGGCGATCAGCTTCCCCGCCTGGCGCGTAACATCGACAGCATGTTGCTGCTGTCAGGTGCGTATGAGGGCGTGAAGGCGCAGGCCTGGCTGGAGAACTGGCAGGGGCTGAAGCATGCCATCGAGACCCGTCAGCAGATCGAGATCGAGCATTTCCGCAACGAGGCCATTTCGCAGGATCCGTACTGGCTGCACAGCGGAAAACGTTAATTCTGGCAAGGAACCCCTGATATGCCGCTTTCTTCGCAGTTACAGCAGCACTGGCAGACCGTTTGCGAACGCCTGCCTGAGTCGTTACCCGCGTCATCGTTAAGCGAGCAGGCGAAAAGCGTGCTCACGTTCAGTGATTTTGTGCAGGAGAGCGTCAGCGCCAACCCGGACTGGCTGGCAGAGCTGGAAAGCGCGCCGCCGCAGGCTGACGAGTGGCGGCATTATGCTGGCTGGCTGCAAACCGCGCTGGCAGAGGTGGCAGACGAAGCCACGCTGATGCGCGTACTGCGTCAGTTCCGCCGCCGGGTGATGGTACGCATTGCCTGGGCGCAGGCGCTGGAGCTGGTGAGCGAAGAGAGTACCTTGCAGCAGTTGAGCGAGCTGGCGCAGACGTTGATTGTCGCCGCGCGGGACTGGCTCTACGCCGCCTGCTGTAAAGAGTGGGGCACGCCGTGCAGCGAAGACGGGGTTCCGCAACCGCTGTTGATTCTGGGGATGGGCAAGCTGGGCGGCTGCGAGCTCAATTTCTCCTCAGACATCGATCTGATTTTTGCCTGGCCGGAGAACGGCTCCACGCGCGGCGGTCGTCGCGAGCTGGACAACGCCCAGTTCTTTACTCGCCTGGGGCAGCGGCTGATTAAGGCACTGGATCAGCCCACGCAGGATGGTTTTGTCTACCGCGTGGACATGCGTTTGCGTCCGTTTGGCGACAGCGGTCCGCTGGTGCTGAGCTTTGCCGCGCTGGAAGATTATTACCAGGAGCAGGGTCGCGACTGGGAGCGTTACGCGATGGTCAAAGCGCGGATCATGGGTGACAGCGACGATGCCTGGGCCAACGAGCTGCGCGCCATGCTGCGCCCGTTTGTGTTCCGCCGCTACATCGACTTCAGCGTGATCCAGTCCCTGCGAAATATGAAAGGGATGATTGCCCGCGAGGTGCGTCGCCGTGGCCTGAAGGACAACATCAAGCTCGGCGCGGGCGGTATTCGTGAGATCGAATTTATCGTCCAGGTCTTCCAGCTGATACGCGGTGGGCGTGAACCTTCTCTGCAATCCCGCTCGCTGCTGCCGACCCTGAGCGCTATCGAGCAGCTGCATCTGCTGCCGGAAGGCGATGCGCAAACGCTGCGTGACTCTTATCTCTTCCTGCGTCGTCTGGAAAATTTGCTGCAAAGTATCAACGACGAACAGACCCAGACGTTACCGGGCGACGAGCTGAACCGGGCGCGTTTGGCCTGGGGGATGCGGGTGGATGACTGGGCGGCGCTGGCGCAACGGCTGGAAGCGCATATGGCGGGCGTGCGCCGCATCTTTAACGATCTGATCGGCGACGACGAAAGCGAATCGCAGGACGATGCGCTCTCCGAGCACTGGCGCGAGCTGTGGCAGGACGCGCTCCAGGAAGATGACACCACGCCGGTGCTGGCGCACTTAAGCGACGATGCCCGCCATCGCGTGGTGGCGCTGATTGCCGATTTCCGCTTCGAACTGAACAAACGCGCCATTGGCCCACGCGGTCGTCAGGTGCTGGATCATCTGATGCCGCATCTGCTGAGCGATGTCTGCTCCCGCGAGGATGCGCCGGTGCCGCTGTCGCGCATGATGCCGCTGCTGAGCGGGATCGTCACGCGTACCACTTACCTTGAACTGTTAAGCGAGTTTCCCGGCGCGCTGAAGCACCTGATTTCCCTCTGCGCCGCCTCGCCGATGGTGGCGAACAAGCTGGCGCGTTATCCGCTGCTGCTGGACGAACTGCTCGACCCGAATACGCTGTATCAGCCTACGGCGACGGATGCCTACCGCGACGAGCTGCGTCAGTATCTGCTGCGCGTACCGGAAGAGGACGAAGAGCAACAGCTTGAGGCGCTGCGTCAGTTTAAGCAGGCGCAGATGCTGCGCGTGGCGGCGGCAGATATCGCCGGTACCCTGCCGGTAATGAAAGTGAGCGATCACTTAACCTGGCTGGCTGAAGCGATCATCGACGCGGTTGTCCATCAGGCGTGGGTGCAGATGGTGGCCCGCTACGGGCAGCCGAAACACCTTGCAGAGCGCGAAGGCCGCGGTTTTGCGGTGGTGGGTTACGGCAAGCTGGGCGGCTGGGAGCTGGGCTACAGCTCCGATCTGGATCTGATTTTCCTCCACGACTGTCCGGCAGACGTCATGACCGACGGCGAACGTGAGATTGACGGGCGGCAGTTCTACCTGCGTCTGGCCCAGCGCATTATGCACCTGTTCAGCACCCGCACCTCATCCGGCATTCTGTATGAAGTGGATGCGCGTCTGCGCCCGTCCGGCGCGGCAGGCATGCTGGTCACCTCGACGGAGGCTTTCGCCGACTATCAGAAGAACGAAGCCTGGACGTGGGAGCATCAGGCGCTGGTGCGCGCCCGCGTGGTATACGGCGATCCGCAGCTCAAAACGCAGTTCGATGCGATCCGCAAGGCGGTCATGACGACCCCGCGCGAGGGCAGTACGCTGCAAACCGAAGTGCGGGAAATGCGGGAGAAGATGCGCGCGCACCTTGGCAACAAACATCGCGATCGCTTTGATATTAAAGCCGATGAAGGCGGCATTACCGATATCGAGTTTATCACTCAGTACCTGGTGCTGCTGCACGCGCACGATAAGCCGAAGCTGACCCGCTGGTCGGATAACGTGCGCATACTGGAACTGCTGGCGCAGAACGACATTATGGATGAGCAGGAGGCGCAGGCATTAACCCGCGCCTACACCACGCTGCGTGATGAGTTGCACCATCTGGCCTTACAGGAACAGCCGGGCCATGTGGCGCTGGACTGTTTCGCCGATGAACGCGCGCAGGTGACCACAAGCTGGCAGAAGTGGCTGGTGGAACCGTGCGTAACAAAACAAGTGTGATATTATCGCGCGCAAATTGTGAATCTTTCTGGAGTCAGGAATGAAAGTAACACTGCCAGAGTTTGAACGTGCTGGAGTTATGGTTGTCGGTGATGTGATGCTGGATCGCTACTGGTATGGGCCGACCAGCCGTATCTCTCCGGAAGCGCCGGTGCCGGTAGTTAAGGTCGACACCATTGAAGAGCGTCCAGGCGGCGCGGCAAACGTGGCGATGAACATAGCCTCGCTGGGCGCGCATTCGCGTCTGGTGGGCCTGACCGGCATTGACGATGCGGCGCGCGCCCTGAGTCAGTCGCTGGCGGACGTGAACGTGAAGTGCGACTTCGTTTCTGTTCCGACCCACCCAACCATCACCAAGCTGCGCGTCCTGTCGCGTAACCAGCAGCTGATCCGCCTCGATTTCGAAGAAGGATTCGAAGGCGTTGATCCTGAGCCGCTGCACGAGCGTATTAGCCAGGCGCTGGGCAATATCGGCGCGCTGGTGCTGTCTGATTATGCCAAAGGCGCGCTGGCGAGCGTGCAGACCATGATCCAGCTGGCGCGTAAAGCCAGCGTACCGGTGCTGATCGATCCGAAAGGCACCGATTTTGAGCGCTATCGCGGCGCAACCCTGCTGACGCCAAACCTCTCTGAATTCGAAGCGGTGGCGGGCAAGTGCAAAACTGAAGAAGAGCTGGTTGAGCGCGGCATGAAAATCATCGCTGATTTCGAGCTGTCTGCGCTGCTGGTGACCCGTTCCGAGCAGGGCATGACGCTGCTGCAACCGGGCAAGGCGCCGCTGCATATGCCAACCCAGGCGCAGGAAGTGTACGACGTGACCGGTGCCGGTGATACGGTGATTGGCGTGCTGGCGGCGACGCTGGCGGCGGGTAACTCCCTGGAAGAAGCGTGCTACTTCGCGAACGCCGCGGCGGGCGTGGTCGTTGGTAAACTCGGGACCTCCACCGTTTCGCCAATCGAGCTGGAAAACGCGGTGCGTGGGCGCGCGGATACCGGCTTTGGCGTCATGACCGAAGAGGAGCTGAAAGTGGCCGTTGCTGCCGCGCGCAAACGCGGTGAAAAAGTAGTGATGACTAACGGCGTGTTCGACATCCTGCATGCGGGTCATGTCTCGTATCTGGCGAATGCGCGTAAGCTGGGCGATCGCCTGATTGTGGCGGTCAACAGCGATGCCTCAACCAAACGTCTGAAGGGTGAAACGCGTCCGGTGAACCCGCTGGAGCAGCGCATGATCGTGCTCGGCGCGCTGGAAGCGGTGGACTGGGTGGTCTCATTTGAAGAAGACACCCCGCAGCGCCTGATTGCCGGAATTCTGCCTGACCTGCTGGTGAAGGGCGGTGATTACAAACCAGAGCAAATCGCAGGTAGCGAAGAGGTCTGGGCAAATGGCGGTGAAGTGATGGTGCTCAACTTTGAGGACGGGTGTTCAACCACCAACATCATTAAGAAGATCCAGAAAGACAGTCAGTAAAAAACGGGCCAGTTGGCCCGTTCGTTTTTCACCCTCTCCCTGTGGGAGAGGGCTGGGGTGAGGGCATCAGGCCGCACTTATGCCTGGTCATCCACCGGTGGAATAGCTGGCGCTGGCTTCACTTCTTCCGGCGCATTGCGGCTCTCCAGCTCGCTCAGACGCTGTTCCAGCAGCGCCAGCTTCTCGCGGGTGCGCAGCAGCACCTGAGTCTGCACATCAAACTCTTCGCGGCTGACTAAATCAAGGCGAACCAACTGTGCCTGCAACGTCTGGCGGATTTTCTTCTCAACGTCATCACCAAACTCACGAATACCTTTCGGCATGGACTCATGAACCTGACGCGCGATCTGCTCAATTTTCTTTGGGTCAATCATTGTCGTTTCCCTTGATGAAAAGGTGTTAGTGCCTATTGTAGCGCGTCATGCCGTGGGTTAAACAAAATTGTTTGAAGCTTATGCATTGCCCAGGGTAATCAATAGCGTTATAGTTATCTCGCTTATTCTCAGGGCGGGGCGAAATTCCCCACCGGCGGTAAATCAGCTTAACGCTGAAAGCCCGCGAGCGCTTTGGGTGAATTCTCAAAGGTCAGCAGATCCGGTGTAATTCCGGGGCCGACGGTTAGAGTCCGGATGGGAGAGAGTAACGATCCAGTCGGGCATGGCCCGCTCACGTTATTTTTTTGCCGCTAGTACGGCGCTCCTAAGACTGCCCTGATTCTGGTAACCATAAAGTTAATGAGGTTTTTTTACCATGAATCAGACGCTACTTTCCTCTTTTGGCACTTCAACTCAACGTGTTGAACATGCACTGGATGCACTGCGCGAAGGCCGCGGTGTGATGGTGCTTGACGATGAAAACCGTGAAAACGAAGGCGACATGATTTTTGCCGCCGAGAACATGACCGTTGAGCAGATGGCGCTGACCATCCGTCACGGTAGCGGCATCGTATGCCTGTGCATCACCGAAGACCGTCGCAAGCAGCTTGATCTGCCGATGATGGTTGAAAACAACACCAGCGCCTTTGGTACCGGCTTCACCGTGACCATTGAAGCAGCGCATGGCGTAACCACCGGTGTGTCGGCGGCTGACCGCCTGACTACCGTGCGTGCAGCGATTGCTGATGGTGCGAAACCATCCGATCTGCACCGCCCTGGTCACGTCTTCCCGCTGCGCGCGCAGCCGGGCGGCGTGCTGACCCGTGGTGGTCATACCGAAGCGACCATCGATCTGGTGACGCTGGCTGGCTTCAAACCCGCAGGCGTGCTGTGCGAACTGACCAACGATGATGGCACCATGGCGCGCGCGCCGGAGTGCATCACCTTTGCGCGACTGCACAATATGCCAGTGGTGACGATTGAAGATCTGGTTGAGTACCGCCGGGCGCACGAGCGCAAAGCCAGCTGAACATGCTGATGTGAAAAAGCCGGGGAAACCCGGCTTTTTTGTTTCTAGTGGTAGTTAATTTTGAACAATACTACGGTTTCGAACGGCCCGGACTGAATCGCTTTCCCTTCTTCCCGTGAAAGTTCAGCCGTGTAGTTTTGCTCAACATTCATAGTATCGCCTGTAAAATCGGCGTACTCCTTATACTGGTTGAAGGTGTGAGGCTCCGTTCCGTTAAGAATACGCAGCTTTAACCCATTCCCTATCAGTACCGCGGTGTCGTCTGCGCTAAGCGTTTCGGTTGTGTAAAACGACGAGTCCATCTTAAATCCGTCCGAGCACTGGGCATCCTGCACTTTGGTGGTTCGTATTGAAAACGTGCGCATACGCGTCTGCTGATTCACAATGTCGCGCGCGCTGAAGGCGCCGAAGTCGATCTCCTGATTTTCAGGGAAAATGCTAAACGTCGCTCCACAATCAAGCACCGTAATGTTTTGCAGTCCGTTGATGTGATACTTGAGGTTCTTCGCGTCGGCCATCTGATTAACGCCACCCTTACCGTCAAACTGCACAACGATGTAATCGCTGAGCGAACTGACATAACCATGTGGCGGCATAGTCTTAATTCTCACGAAAAGTCGTAATCGGGTGACGAACGTGCGTGAAATATGGATATCATCCGGATTGCCGGAGCAGATGCGATCCTCCCAACCCATCTGGCGGATTTGATCCGAGGTGTAAATGGTGATGTTATTGTTGTCCAGGCACTGGCGGGTATCCACGCCGTTGGGCTGGCCTGTAGCATCGTAATCTATGCCTTCATAGGTTACGCCCAGTTCATAATAGGGATCGGTTGCGGCAGGATAAGGGTTCACCCATGCAAAGACATCTTCCGGCTCAAAACTGCTCGTGACGTTGTTGTCACACGTCACCGGAATTCTAATGTCGTCAGACTCCCATATTTTTTGGCCAACCTGAGCGTTGCTGGGGATCGCAAAAGGGGTGATCGTTTTTGTCTCCTCGACGGGGCCGCCAGATCCACCCAGATAGCAGTTAAGCGCCAGCGCGTCTTTCAAAGGCAGCGCTGAAAGCAGCAGTGTAAACAGCAAACTAGCGAGCTTTTGCATCTTTATCGATTTTCCGTTCGGTAAGTTTACATTGCGCCATTCCGGTGCACTGCACGTCGACTTTTTTTAGGGCGCCGTAATCGTCGATATAGCCGATGCTGTAATAACTACCGTGGTAATTACCGGTAGAGGCGGTTGCCGTGGCGAAAGGCGCAATCATCAGACTGTCGAAACCCGGCAGCATGGTTTTGGCATTTTTGCTCAGCCACGCCAGCGTGATGTAATACGGCGTAGGGTTGTGGACCGTGAGCCCTTTCGCGTTGGCGGTAATTTCCATTCGCATTTCAGCCAGTTCGCCGGATTTTTTGCTAATCGCTTCCGGACGCCAGAACAGCTTAATTCGGCTTTGCATGGCAACCTGCATCACGCTGCGCTCCTCGCTGGCGCTGATGCTTTTTGGCGGTACTTCACGCAGGTTGAAATAAAACAGCGATTCCCTGTCTTTTGGCAACTGGCGGGTGGCGGCTTGTTTAACAATTCTTACCTGCGACGAGGTGCCCGCTTCGATACGTTGAATGGGGGGAAGCGCCATAAAGTGCGTATCTTCTTTTTGCCCCTTTTCGTCTTCAATCCAGGAGAGCGCCAGATAAGGTAAAGCCTTGCTCTGGTTGTCCACTTTCAGGCTGCTGGCCTTGTCGCTTTCTGGAAAAACAATGCGCGTGCGGTCCAGGTTAATGGCCGCATGGGTGGTAAATGCTGTGCTGATTAGCATCAGGCACAGGCTTTTAATCGGCGTTAATTTCATGATGATTTCTTACTGACACGGCAGTATCAACTGCATACTGTTTTCTAAGTGAGAAGGTAACGAGAAGCGACACTGTTGGTTGTCGCCCCATGTCACGCGAAACTGCTGTTCTGGCTCAACGGCGCCCAGCCAGACGTGGCCTTCATCGGCCACCATCCCAACCTGCAAATCGTTTGCTTCCAGGCGAACAATCGCCCCGAGCGGTGGCGTTCCTGATGACATCCGCAGAACACCTGCCACGTCCCGACCTGCACGCGTGGCAATCTGACGAAAACCAATGGCCCCCTCAGTCCAGGTTGAGGTCACGACGCGGCTGTCCACGTCCACGCCATCCGGAAGGTTGTTCATATTGACCTGCACGCTGGAGGGGGAATAGCTGGAAAATGACGGTAAAACGCCGATGCCAAAACGGTTGGTTTCATCTCGCGACATATTCAGCGGGATATTGCCTACCCCGTCGGTGCTGACCATTACGCGGGGTTCATTACCGTAGCTGCGCCGGTGCAGCGCGGCGCCTTTCACCGTTGAGGTGAAGGAACCGCTCCAGCTTGCGCTGAGGGAGTTATATTCTTCAGCTTTATAGCTGCCGGAGAGATTAAGATCGCCGTACGCAGAATAATGCTGATAATTCCCGCTGAACTGCGCCCCGGAGTCTGGCTTCCCGCTCTCCGCGCCCGCGGAAACGCCCCAGGTGTTATTGCGATCCGACGTGTCATACCACGACACGTTATGGCTCAGCGTATCGCGGTTACGCAGGTCATAGTTAAGTCGATGATCGGGATCGAGCGGTACGCTGAGCGAGAGATAGAACTGAGTATCGTCACTTTCGTCTTTCTCATCGTAATGCGTTTTACTCCAGGACAGGGTTACGCCAAGGTTCTTCCAGCGGCCCATATCAAAGTTGTAGCCCGCCGTGATACTGCCGGTCGTGGAGGGTGAATCATTCCACCATGTCTGACGCAGCATATTGACGTACAGGTTCAGGGATAACGCCGAAATGTACTGGCTTGCCGTCACGCTCAGGGTTTGTTTTTCCGACTGGCGGTCACCGTCGTCATAATTAAGGTAGCGGGCGTAGCTCAAAAACTGTGGATCTGAGTAGCGGTAGCTGGCGAGCGTAAGCTGACTGCCGGTGGTATCGAAACGCTTGCTGTAGTTAATGCGATAGCTGTAACCCGTCTGGCTGCGCTGGTGTGGCAGCTGGCTGGTGGCCTGCGTGACGTCAAAAGAGAGCGCCCCCAGCCAGGCCATATTCTGGCCGATCCCGGCAGCGACGGAACGATAGCGGTCGCCATCGGCCAGCGTACCGCCATACAGGGAGGTGTGCGACAGCATGCCCCAGGAAAATTCGCCGCTCATGAAGGCGTTATCTTCAACGTCATGGGAGGCGCCCTGGCGCGCTTTACCCGCCGCGAGCTTGTAGCGCACCTGACCCTTGCGCGTTAAAAATGGTACGGATTCGGCCGAGACCTGGAAGGTGCTGACGCGTCCATCCTCTTCCGTGACTTTGACGTCCAGCGTGCCCTGAACCGACTGGTTAAGATCCTGAATAACAAAAGGACCTGGCGGCACTTTACTCTGGTAAATCACGCGATCGGCAAGGCTTACGGTTACCGTGGCGTTGGTTTGCGCTATCCCGGTAATCTGCGGGGCATAGCCGCGCAGCGACCATGGCAGCATACGTTCATCGCTGATTAGCGATGCGCCGGTGTAGGTAAAGGCGTCAAAAATTGCGGACTGGAAATCCGTTTCACCCAACGTCAGTTTCGCACCGATCGAGGGCAGAGGTCGGAACATATACACGCGTGAAAAACGTCCATTATGCTCCGAGCCTGCGTCAGTATGACTTTGCGTGTACTGGTAATCGCTGCGTAGCCGCCACGCGCCCATGTTCGCACCGGCGGTGCCATAGGTATTGGCGTTGTCATTGTTGCTGCCGCTATTGGGCTGATAATGGCTGGCAAAAAGATTGTAATCCAGCAGTACGCCCGGCACGCCGTTGTCCCAGGTGGATGGCGGCATCCAGTCAACCGCACGGTATTGCAGCCACGCCTGGGGGATGGTCACTTTCAGGGTCTGGCTGCCTTGCTCAAAAGTAAATTTGATGTCGGGTCTGGCGGCGAAATCAACGCATCCCTCTTTCTCCGGCAAAGCGTGACGAATGTCATCCTGCAACGCAAAGGTATCGGTCAGCTCGGGGGGAATACAGACCTGAACGGCGTTATTTATTTCTCGCCAGCGAAGCTGCCAGCCATTTTCCAGCGGAATATCATTGACGGCAACCGTAACGAAATAGCTTCCCGGCGTAACCGATATTTGATCTTTAAACAGTGATAAATCGACGCTGCCGCGCTGATCTTTATCGATGGCGTTTATATTAAACTCGGTGGCAGAGGCAACTTTCGTCATTAACAGGGACGCAATGATGATTATCCATTGTAATTTGTATGTCATCATCCTGTTACTCGAGTAAATAGAGAGTGCCGACCGGCATGAATTACCAGTCGGCTGGTGCCGTGACGTAACAGAATTATTTGTACATCAGGACGTAGTTAGCCGTGGCTTCAACCTGGCCTGCCGTCGCAGTTTTACCTGTAGGGACTTCCATAACCGCTTTGAAATGCAGCGTCTGGGTGGTTGAACCCGCCAGCAACTCAACCTCGTTGGCCTCTCCCAGCGTGATAGCAGACTCCGCGTTATCCAGCAGACGCACCCCCACGTTCTGCGCACCGCTTGCATAGGTGTTGCTCATCAGGCTGGTATCCGCCGCGTCTGTCGCTGCGCTGGTAAAGGTCACATCCACTTTGGTAATTGGCGTGTCGGTCTCGTCTGCCGGATCGTCAAGCTGGCAGTTTTCCAGATTGATATCGACCGGTACCGGGGTAGATTTTTTGTTGGCGTTGATAACAGCCGTGGTCACTTCACCCAGATCGACTTCTTTATCAACGCTGTCTGGTGCGATACTGCACGGTGCGTCAATAACAATACCTTTGAATTTGATTTTTCCTGAGCCTTGATCATCTGCAAAAGCAGCACCCGATACAATGACTGCCATAGCCGTCGCTAACAGTAGTTTTTTACCCATATACATGAAAATATCCTTTTTCAGAGTGATTCATAATGTGAATATTAATTTCAGAATACTCGCGAAGTATACGAATTGGGGTGGGGAGACGCGATTAACATGACTTAAATATATTTTTAGATGGTTTTAATTAATATTTGCAGGCTATCTTAAGAGGCGTGGTTTTTCGGGATTTTAACAGGTCTATATTTTTCAGGTTATTATAGGTGAAATATATAGGATTGTTTTTTTGAATAATATATAGCCTCCGTATAAAACGGAGGCATAAATTCTTAGCCAATACCGGCCGTTTGCAGCAGTACCAGACTCATCCCCATCACTGACATTCCACACAGTACGCCGTAGCTGGGGTTATTGTTGGGATCGATCTCTTTCGCCAGCGGCATCAGCTCATCGACAGAGAGCGCGACCATAATCCCGGCCACGGCAGCCATAATCGCAGCCATCACAATCGGGGAGACGAGGCTACCGAGGATCAGCCACGCCAGCACGCCGCCGAGAATTTCAGCCATCCCGGAGATACCCGCCCAAAAGACAGCCGTACGTTTTGAGCCCGTGGCGGCATAAACGGGCCCGGCAACGGCAAGTCCTTCAGGAATATTGTGCAAAGCCACGGCCAGCGCCACACCAAAACCCATTTCCAGGTTGCTGCTGGCCGTGACATAGGTGGCGATACCTTCCGGAAAGTTATGCAGGCTGATACCCAGCGTCAGCAGAATGGCCGTGCGTTTGATATTGCCCGGGATGGGGGTAACGCTTTTTTGCATTAAATCCTGCGGGTGCGCGTGAGGAAGAATACGGTCGAGCGCAAAATAACCCAGCAGTCCAATGATAAACATGCCATAGCCCAGAACAGGCGACATACCTTCGGTGTGAAGCGCGGCGGGCAGCATCTCCATCAGCGAGATAAGCAGCATGATCCCGGCGGCGAAACCCAGCGAGAAGGCCAGAAGGCGATTAGAGGGTTTTTGCCCGAGTACCCCGAGGAACGCACCGATAAAGGTTGCGGCGCCCGCGAGTAAGGTCAAAATCAACGGTACTGACATGCATTCTCCTTAAGCGATATCTGACATTCAAATTTCCTGATGATGATCTTCACGGTTATCTGCGTTCATCTTCACCTGAATGCGCGTAATGTAGGCCCATCACATTGACACCTTCTCTAAGGATATCACCATGTCTTCTTCTCGTATGCCAGCACTGTTTTTAGGCCATGGCAGCCCAATGAACGTCCTGGATGATAACGTCTATACCCGTGCCTGGCGTCAGCTGGGTGAGACGTTACCGCGTCCGAAGGCAATTGTGGTGGTCTCTGCGCACTGGTTTACCCGGGGTACCGGTGTGACGGCTATGGAAGCGCCAAAAACGATTCATGATTTTGGCGGCTTTCCGCAGGCGCTGTATGACACGCATTATCCTGCTCCGGGCTCCCCCGAGCTGGCGCAGCGGCTCGTTGATCTGCTCGCCCCTGTTCCGGTTGCGCTGGACAAAGAAGCCTGGGGCTTTGACCACGGCTCATGGGGGGTGTTGATCAAAATGTATCCGGATGCCGATATCCCGATGGTGCAACTGAGTATCGACAGCACCAAACCGGCTGCCTGGCACATGGAGATGGGGCGTAAGCTGGCTTCGCTTCGTGATGAGGGCATCATGCTGATTGCCAGTGGCAACGTGGTACACAATCTGCGTACGGTACGCTGGCACGGTGAAAATACGCCGTACCCCTGGGCAACAGCCTTTAATAACTATGTAAAAGACAACCTGACCTGGCAAGGGCCGGCCGAACGACACCCTTTGGTGAACTATCTGGATCATGACGGCGGTTCGCTCTCTAACCCGACGCCGGAACACTTCTTGCCATTGCTGTATGTATTAGGCGCGTGGGATGGTCAGGAGGTTATTACAATCCCGGTCGACGGTATTGAGATGGGGAGCTTGAGTATGCTGTCGGTGCAGGTGGGGTAAAAACATGTCGGGTGGCGGCTTCGCCTTACCCGACCTACATATCGAGCGTAGGCCCGGTAAGCGTAGCGCCACCGGGCAAGTCTTACTCGACGAAAATATGCGGGTAGAAACGCGACAGATCCTGCGTAATCAGCGCGCGATCTTCGCGAATGCCAATCCCGGCAGGCTGATCGTTAATAAGCCAGCTGCCGATCAACGTATAGCTGTCGCCAAACTTCGGCAGTTGATAAAACGCCTGGACGATCATCCCTTCTTCACCGTACGGCCCTTCAACCGCTTCCAGCGTTTTACCGTTTTCGATAATCGAGACGTTTGCCCCTTCACGGGAGAAAATTGGCTTAACGACGTATTTCTCCATCGGTGGGAAATCATCTTCAGCAAAGTAAGCAGGCAGCAGGTTCGGGTGATTCGGGAACATCTCCCACAGCATCGGCAGCAGGGCTTTATTGGAGATAATGCTCTTCCAGGCCGGTTCCAGCCAGCGCACGCCGGCGTCTTCCAGTTTGGTAGAGAACATTTCCCGCAGCATGTATTCCCACGGATAGAGCTTGAACAGGTTGCTGATGACCTGATCCTGCATGTCCGTAAACTGACCTTTTTCACCTAAACCGATATCTTCGATATAGAGGAATTCCGTCGCCACTTCCGCTTCGGCTGCGCAGTCCTGCAAATACTGAACCGTACCGCGATCTTCTTCGGTATCGCGGCAGCAGGCGAGGTGCAACAGGTTGAAACCGTGCTGTTCACGCAGTTCGACGAAACGCTCAATCAGCTTTTCCTGAAGGCTGTTGAACTGGTCGCTGCCTTCGGGCAAGTTTCCGGCATTCGCCTGATCTTCCAGCCAGATCCACTGGAAGAACGCGGCTTCGTACAGGGAGGTTGGCGTATCCGCGTTGTTTTCTAAAAGCTTCGGTTCACCCACGCCATCCCATGCCAGATCGAGGCGAGAGTAGAGCGAAGGCTGGTTCGTTTTCCAGGACTGACGAACAAAACTCCAGGTGTGCTTCGGAATGCGGAATTTGGTCATCAGCTCATCGCTGTCGATGACTTTTTCTACTACCTTCAGGCACATCTGGTGCAGCTCTGCGGTTACCTCTTCAAGCTTTTCGACCTGAGCGAGCGTGAGCTTATAGTAAGCATCTTCACACCAGTACGGCTCGCCGTACATGGTGTGAAAGTTGAAACCGTATTCGGTGGCTTTTTCGCGCCAGTCCGGGCGCTCAACAATACTGACTCGTTCCATGATCAGCCGCCCATTGAGCGAGTTGAGGAGCCGGTCGCACTACGCTGCATGGTGGTTTGTTTGGCAACAGACTCACCAAAGCCGCCACGGGTAATGGTGCTGGTGGTGGCTGGTTTCGGCGCCATTGCGGTTTTCGGTACGGTCATCGTACGGCCTGGCGTTGCAGCACCGTAACCCTTGCCGGTGGCATCGGTGTATTTACCGTAGGCCGGGCTGTTCGGGTTTTTGGAGCTAAACAGCGGCTGCTGCTGGTAGCCCGCACCGCCGCTCATCAAACGGCCCATCATATAACCCGCCATCAGCGGCATCCAGAAGCTGCCGCCGGACTGTGCCTGCGCCTGGTTTTCCGGTGCCATACCCGCCTGAGCAGGTGCCTGCTGGCACTGGCCTTCACCGAATTCGGCTACACAGTCTTCGCGAGAGGCATATTTCGGCGCGGTACGTTCCGCTTCTTTGAGGGCGTTGTTATAGGCCGTCGTACACTCAGCGGCTTTACCGGTTGCGCTCGCGCAGTCGTCGGCGTTTTGATACAGCGAAACCGTTTCGTCGTTTTGCTCACAGCCTGCCAGCATAAAGACGGCGGTGACCGCCAGCGCGACAGGTGTCAGGTGGCGTGCGTTCCAGCTTTTGCGGAACGACGCGTGATTCATCGTTTTTGTCCGTTTCATATTTGTCTTCCAGGACCCAGTGGTAATAACGCTCAGGATAGAGGATGAGTGGTTGAAAATGAAGCGAAGAGGGGCGAAATGCGGGGGATCTTTACGTTGGCTTACGTTCAGGTGTGATTTTGCGCCGGGTGGCGCTGTGCTTACCCGGCCTACGATTAAGTAGGCCCGATAAGCTCAGCGCCATCGGGCAAGGCTTAATGACGGAACGGATTCGTACCGCTGCTGGCAGGTGCGGTGCTACGCGCTGCCGCTGGCTGCGCAAGCGGGGCGCTGCTGTTAGGGGTGAAATTATCAACGGCGGCATCCTGCTGTGGATTTTCCGGCGCGACGCTGTCAGGCGACGTAGGGACCGGTTTGCCTAGCGTGCTGTTCAGCATTTGCAGATCCTGCTCGTTCAGCGTACCCAGCGCCTGCTTGATGTTCAGCTGGTTAATCAAATACTGATAACGTGCGCTGGAGAGCTGCTGTTTCGCGTTATACAGCGTGGTCGTTGCGTCTAACACGTCCACGATGGTACGCGTACCTACGGAGTAACCCGCTTCGTTCGCATCCAGTGAGCTCTGGGCAGAGACGACGGCCTGTTTATAGGCGTTGATGCTGCTGATAGAGGCATTTACGTTGTTGTAGGAAGAACGCACGGTCTGCACCACGTTGCGGTGTGCGCTTTCCAGCTGCTCGCTGGCGCCCACAAAGTTGTACTGCGCCTGTTTAACCTGAGAGTTAACCATCCCGCCCTGGTACAGCGGCAGAGAGAAGCTGAGACCCACTTTGTTCTGGCCAACGTTGCTGTCGTCATAGGCCTGAGAGGTCGTTTTAGACCCGCTGTAGCTGGTGTCCGATACGCCGGTAGAGGCGCTCAGGCTCAGAGTTGGCAGGTGACCATCCTGTGCAAGACGGATCTGTTCGCGCGCCAGATCCTGGCTCAGGCGTGCCTGCAACAAGGTCAGGTTGCGGTTTTCCGCTTCTTTCAGCAGAGCGTTAACCGCCTGCGGTTTGTCCGTTTTGAAACTGTCCACGTTCAGAGAGGCCAGCTCAGGATAGTAGTTACCGGTGACCTGACGCAGTGCTTCCAGGGCGTTGTCGAGGTTGTTACGTGCGGTCACTTCGTTAGCCAGTACGGTATCGTACTGTGAACGGGCGTTCTGCACGTCAGTAATGGCGACCAGGCCCACGTTAAAACGCTGGGTGGTTTGATCTAACTGACGGTAAACCGCCTGTTTCTGCGCTTCGGTGTAGGAGAGGGCGTCAATCGCGCTCAGAACCTGGAAATAGGCGGTCGCGGTATTCAGGATCAGCGTCTGCTGATCGGTCTGATAGGTAACATCCTGAATGCCGGCGCTCTTTTCCTGCAAGCTCAGTTCCCGCCATTTGGACATGTCGAACAGGGTTTGTGTAAGCTGTAAAGAGGCGCTGGTGGCATTCGAATCGATGCCATTGTTATCGCGAAAACCGTTAGTGTAGGTATAATCTGCACCTAAGCCTAACTGCGGCAGCAGTGGACTACGTGCTTCGTTAATCTTTTCAAACGCAGCATCACGATCGGCCGCTGATTTACGTAAATCAGGGTTGCCCAGACGTGCCTGCTGGTAGACCTGTAACAGGTTTTCTGCCTGGCTCATTGCACTGAAGCCCGTCAGGCTCAGGCCGATAAGGATGGGGAGCAATTTCTTCATTTGCATTCCTTGTTGTGAAGCAGTATTAGCGCTGATCTAATTAAAAATAATTGCCGATTCTAACAGAATCATCCACACCAAAAGGTTGGCGTAACGTGCCATCTGGCGGTAATTTGCTCCAATCTACCATATAGCCATACAAACGGCAGCCAAACAGCCTTGAAATTCACAATTTCATCACCATTGCTACCAGGACTCGACCGATGCAAAAACCAGAAAACGTGCCTGTCACCTTCGCCAAAAACGATGTAGAAATTATTGCACGAGAAACGCTTTATAGCGGTTTTTTTTCAATGGAACTTTACCGTTTCAGGCATCGTCTGTTTAACGGTGAGATGAGCGGTGAAATCAAACGCGAAATTTTTGAGCGCGGGCATGCGGCTGTGTTGCTACCCTATGACCCAGTGCGTGATGAAGTGGTGCTGGTCGAACAGGTGCGTATTGCGGCTTATGATACCAGCGATACGCCGTGGTTGCTGGAGATGGTGGCCGGGATGATCGAAGAAGGTGAGTCGGTCGAAGACGTCGCTCGCCGTGAGGCGCTGGAAGAGGCGGGCCTGGCGATCGGCCGGACGAAACCGGTGTTGAGCTACCTGGCAAGCCCGGGTGGGACAACGGAACGTTCATCTATTATGGTGGGCGAAGTGGACGCCAAGACAGCGGAAGGGATCCACGGTCTGGCAGATGAAAACGAAGATATTCGGGTTCATGTGGTGAGTCGGGAGCAGGCTTACCAGTGGGTAGAAGAGGGGAAAATCGACAACGCAGCGTCTGTCATCGCCCTGCAATGGCTACAGCTGCATTATCAGACATTACGACACGAGTGGAAAAAATGAAGCGTTATACACCTGACTTCCCAGAAATGATGCGCCTGTGCGAAACCAATTTCGCCCAGCTGCGCCGCCTGCTGCCGCGAAACGACGCGCCCGGCGAAACGGTGAGCTATCAGGTGAGCAACGCGCAGTATCGGTTAACGATAACAGAATCAACGCGCTACACTACGCTGGTGGAGATTGAGCAAACGGCGCCGAGCATCAGCTACTGGAGCCTGCCGTCGATGACGGTACGTCTTTATCATGACGCGATGGTCGCTGAAGTGTGTTCAAGCCAGCAGATCTTTCGCTTTAAAGCGCGGTATGATTACCCGAATAAAAAGTTGCATCAACGCGACGAAAAGCATCAAATTAACCAGTTTTTAGCCGACTGGCTAAGATATTGTTTAGCACATGGAGCAATGGCGATTCCGGTTTGTTAGCGTCATAAACCTACCTAAGGACACCATTTGGAAAGCCTGTTGAACCTGACTGTTGCTGGTGGGGCGCCAGTCAGGATATTACAAATCACCGACACCCACCTTTTTGCCGAAAAGCATGAGACGCTTCTGGGCGTGAACACCTGGGAGAGTTATCAGGCGGTTCTTGACGCGATCCATGCTGAAAAGCGGCCATGCGATCTGATCGTCGCGACGGGCGATCTGGCGCAGGATCAATCCTCCGCAGCCTATCAGCATTTTGCTGAAGGGATTGCGAGCTTTAGCGTGCCTTGCGTCTGGCTACCGGGCAATCACGATTTTCAACCCGCTATGTACAGTTCGCTTCAGGATGCGGGGATTTCACCGGCAAAATGTGTCTTTGCGGGGGACCAGTGGCAAATTCTGCTCCTCGACAGTCAGGTGTTTGGCGTTCCGCACGGTGAGTTGAGCGACTATCAGCTTGACTGGCTGGAGACAAAACTGGCCGCCGAACCGAATCGCAATACGCTGCTGTTGCTGCATCATCACCCGCTGCCGGCGGGCTGTAGCTGGCTCGATCAGCACAGCTTACGCAACTCTGCGGCGCTGGACGGCGTACTGGCGAAATTTCCGCGCGTGAAAAATTTGCTGTGCGGGCACATTCACCAGGAGCAGGATCTCGACTGGAATGGTCGCCGCCTGCTCGCGACGCCCTCTACCTGCGTGCAGTTTAAGCCGCACTGCGCCAACTTTACGCTGGATACCATCGCACCGGGCTGGCGCTGGCTGGAGCTGCATGCCGATGGCTCGCTGACCACCGAAGTTTGCCGTCTGACCGGGGCTCAATTCCGCCCGGATACCGCTTCGGAAGGCTATTGATGTCGACGCTTCTCTATCTGCATGGGTTTAACAGCTCACCACGATCGGCGAAAGCGACGCAGCTTCGCCAGTGGCTGAGCGCGAATCATTCCCACGTGGAGATGATTATTCCGCAGTTGCCCCCTTATCCGGCGGATGCGGCAGAGATGCTGGAATCGATCGTGCTTGAACACGGCGGCGAATCGTTTGGCGTTGTCGGGTCGTCGCTCGGCGGCTACTACGCCACCTGGCTGTCGCAGTGCTTTATGTTACCCGCTGTCGTCGTCAACCCGGCGGTCCGGCCATTTGAGCTGTTAAGGGACTTTCTTGGCGAAAACGAGAACCCCTACACCGGCCAACAATATGTGCTAGAGTCACGCCATATTTACGATCTCAAAGTTATGCAGGTCGACCCGCTTGAAGCGCCCGATCTTATCTGGCTGCTGCAACAGACGGGAGATGAAGTGCTGGATTACCGCCAGGCAGTGGCGTATTACGCATCCTGCCGCCAGACTGTAGAAGAGGGCGGTAACCATGCTTTCACGGGCTTTGAAGATCATTTCACCCAGATTGTCGATTTTCTTGGACTGCACAGCCACTGACAATCAATGCGAATTGCTAGCTTAAATCATGACGCAAACCTATAACGCTGATGCCATTGAGGTACTCACCGGGCTTGAGCCGGTTCGCCGCCGCCCGGGGATGTACACCGATACGACGCGCCCAAACCACCTGGGCCAGGAAGTAATTGATAACAGTGTGGACGAAGCGCTGGCAGGCCATGCCAGACGCGTGGACGTTATCCTGCACGCCGATCAGTCGCTGGAAGTTATCGACGACGGCCGCGGCATGCCGGTAGATATCCACCCGGAAGAGGGTGTTCCCGCCGTTGAGCTGATCCTCTGTCGTCTGCACGCGGGCGGTAAGTTCTCCAACAAAAACTACCAGTTCTCCGGCGGCTTGCACGGCGTGGGGATCTCCGTGGTTAACGCCCTGTCAAAGCGCGTGGAAGTGAACGTTCGTCGCGATGGCCAGGTGTATAACATCGCGTTTGAAAGCGGCGAAAAAGTGCAGGATTTGCAGGTCGTCGGGACGTGCGGTAAACGCAACACCGGCACCAGCGTCCATTTCTGGCCTGATGAAAGCTTCTTCGACAGCCCACGCTTTTCCGTTTCTCGCCTGACGCACCTGCTGAAAGCCAAAGCGGTGCTGTGCCCGGGCGTGGAAATCACCTTTAAAGATCACGTAAACAACACCGAACAGAGCTGGCGCTACGAAAAGGGTCTGAACGACTACCTGTGCGAAGCGGTTAACGGCCTGCCGACCCTGCCGGAAAAACCGTTCGTCGGGAATTTCGAAGGTGACACCGAAGCGGTGGACTGGGCGCTGCTGTGGCTGCCGGAAGGCGGTGAGCTGCTGACGGAAAGCTACGTCAACCTGATCCCAACGCTGCTCGGCGGGACGCACGTCAACGGCCTGCGTCAGGGGCTGCTGGATGCGATGCGCGAGTTCTGCGAATACCGCAACATTCTGCCGCGCGGCGTGAAGCTTTCCGCAGAAGATATCTGGGACCGCTGCGCCTACGTGCTCTCCGTGAAGATGCAGGATCCGCAGTTTGCCGGTCAGACTAAAGAGCGCCTGTCGTCACGCCAGTGTGCGGCGTTCGTCTCCGGCGTGGTGAAAGATGCGTTTACCCTGTGGCTGAACCAGAACGTTCAGGCCGCAGAAATGCTGGCTGAAATGGCGATCTCCAGCGCCCAGCGTCGCCTGCGCGCGGCGAAGAAAGTGGTGCGTAAAAAGCTGACCAGCGGCCCCGCGCTGCCGGGCAAGCTGGCGGACTGTACCGCCCAGGATCTCAACCGCACCGAGCTGTTCCTGGTGGAAGGGGACTCGGCAGGCGGATCGGCCAAGCAGGCGCGCGATCGTGAATATCAGGCGATCATGCCGCTCAAGGGTAAGATCCTCAACACCTGGGAGGTCTCGTCTGATGAAGTGCTGGCCTCGCAGGAAGTACACGACATCTCCGTGGCGATCGGCATCGATCCGGACAGCGACGATCTGAGCCAGCTGCGCTACGGCAAGATCTGTATCCTCGCGGATGCGGACTCCGATGGTCTGCACATCGCCACGCTGCTCTGTGCGCTGTTCGTGAAGCACTTCCGCACGCTGGTGAAAAACGGTCACGTCCACGTGGCGCTGCCGCCGCTGTACCGTATCGACCTTGGCAAAGAAGTCTACTATGCGCTGACGGAAGAAGAGAAAGCGGGCGTGCTGGAGCAGCTCAAACGCAAGAAGGGCAAACCGAACGTTCAGCGCTTTAAAGGGCTGGGCGAGATGAACCCGATGCAGTTGCGTGAAACCACCCTGGATCCGAACACCCGCCGTCTGGTGCAGCTGACCATCAGCGATGAAGACGAACAGCAAACCAACGCCGTGATGGATATGCTGCTGGCCAAGAAACGTTCTGAAGACCGACGTAACTGGCTCCAGGAGAAAGGCGATATGGCGGATATAGAGGCCTGATGTCCCCTCACCCTAACCCTCTCCCACAGGGAGGGGGTTAGGATCGTAGGCCCGGTAAGCGTTAGCGCCACCGGGCTTTTTTACGTCAAAACTCCATCTTCACCGTAAACTGCACTTCACGCGGGTCGCCAATCTGGTTGCCCAGGTTGTTGGTCGCAATCGACGACGTGTAGTAGGTCTTATCGAACAGATTCTTCACGTTCACCTGTAGCGTCACCGGATATTGCAGCTTCATTTTGTACGCCGCAAATGCATCCGCCACGAAATAGCCCGGCAGATAATAATCCGCACCGTTAGTCGCTGAGCGGCGGCTTACGCCGTGCCCGCCGCCGCCAATTGTCAGCGTATTCCCGGCAAACGCATTGTGAATATCGTACGTCAGGAACAGGGAGCCGGTATGGCGCGGTACGTTCGGCAGCGGTTTGCCCGCGTAGTCCGGGTCTTCCAGCACCTTCGCATCGGTATAGCCGTAGCTGGCGATAATGTTGGTGTTCTCGGTCAGCGATCCGGCGAGATCCACTTCGACACCCTGCGAGCGCACGCGGCCCGCGGTTTTGGCGACGGTTTCATCACCGACGCTCTCGGTGTACAGCACGTTGCGCTTGTGGATATCAAACAGCGCGATGTTGGCGGTAATGCCGTCGAACAGGTCGAATTTAGCGCCTATTTCATACGCGTTCGACGTTTCCGGCGGCAGGTCGCCGATGTAGCTCGCAATGGACGACTGCGGCATAAACGTCTGGGAATAGTTGGCAAACAGGGAGACTGCCGGCGTGAGCTTGTATACCAGGCCCAGCTTCGGCGTCCACTGGTCGTCGCGGCTGTCCGTGTTGACGTTAAACGGACGGCCTTTGCCCGCGTACTGGGTGTAATACTGGTAGCGCAGTCCGGCAACGGCGATCCATTTATCGGTCAGGTACAGCGCGTCCTGCGCGTAGGCGGAGTAGCTCTCCTGCTTGATGGTTTGATCGCTGTCGGCTGCCGAGACGGTGGTGCACTTGCCGAGGCTGCCGTAGCTCGGGTTGTAAATATTGAAATCCTTAACGTTCTTACAACGGATCATGTCCGTGCGCAGCAGATCGTAATTCTCATACGACACGCCGGTCAGGATCTCATTGTAAAAGCCCGCGATGTCCACGTTCCCCTGCAAATCTGCCCGCGTTGTGTGCATACGCTGGGTCGAACCCTGGGTCGCATCCACGCGGCGGGTCAGGTTGCCGGTTTTTGAATCGTAGGCCATCACGCGAGCCTGGTTATCGCTGTACTTATCCTGGCTGTAGCTGTAGTCGAACTTCGCGGTCCACTGGCTGTTGAGCCGATACTCCGCGTTAAGCTGAGCGAGGTCGGACTGACCGTCGGTCACGTTAAATGGCTCATCAAAGCGGGTTTTGCGATCGACGTCGACGGCCTTTTTGGTGTTGAGATCGAAGATCGTTCCGCGATCGAACGGCGTTTTATAGTCGCGATGCGAATAGAGCACGGTCACGGTGGCATCATCGCCGAACCAGGTCAAAGACGGGGCGATAAAGGTGCTGCGTTCGGTGCCGAAATTACGCCAGTAATCCTCGTCCTGATACTCCCCCGTCAGGCGATAGGCCAGACGCGTACCTTCAATTGGACCGGTGACGTCAAACTGTCCGCTACCGCCGCCAAAGCTGGTTGATGTGGCAGAAATCGAGCCGCCGAAGGTTTTCTCCGGGCGTTTGGTCACCACGTTAATCAGGCCGCCGGGGTCGAGAATACCGTAAAGGGTCGAGGCCGGGCCTTTTAGCACCTCCACGCGCTCGGTTGCGGCATTGAAGCTGCGCGGCAGCACGGTGCGCAGGCCGTTGGTCATGATCGAGCCATCGCGGTTTGCGCCGAAGCCACGGCGCACGAAGGCATCCTGCGTGCCGCCCAGGGTGTTGGTCTGCACCACGTTGCTGACGTTATACAGCGCCTCGTCTAGCGTGGTCGCGTTTTGGTCTTCCAGCACTTTATCGCTGACGGTATTGACCACCTGCGGGATGTCCAGCATCGGCATGTTGGTCAGCGTGGCGGTGGAGGTGTTCAGGGGCTGATAGCCGCTGGTGGCGTCGGTGGAAGCGTAAGGATCGGCAGTGACGGTAAGCGTCTCACCGTCTTTTGCTGCTGCGTGCACCAGAGGCGCCATGAACAGGAGTGAAAAGAGCGCGCGCCCTTTTACCCCGGCGAATGAAGGTGTGAACTTAGCCATTACATCTGTTTTCCCAAAATATCCTGCGATGAAATGCTCGCGGAAGAATGTGTGAGTCATTGCCCTTACGCTCTGTCCGTTAGCCTCTACGGCATCGGACTTGTAATTGAGAATCATTCAAGCATGAGGGCATGTAGTAGTAAATGGAATAAATAAAAATTTCGCTACAGAGGTTTCTCTCTGGCTAACACGCTTCGATTTCTTGTTTAAGGTATTGAAAATAATCAATAAAAATGAATTTTAATTTGTGCGGTGATGCTCAATTATCCCTGGGTTTTACAGGGTGTATCTTCGCTTGACTACTACATTGAGCGGCGGCAAACTCACAAAAGAGAATGAGTTTTATTTTTATTTGTTGGTTTTTTTTCTTACGTTGGCGTTCACGTGGCTCACTACATCAAAAAGCCGGGACTGGTTCTTGAGAACCTCTCCGCGGGTTACCAGAAAAAAATCATCGTTGATGATATCTCCCTTGCGATCCCCCAGCAGAAAATGACTGTTCTGGTGGGCGCAAACGGCTGCGGAAAATCGACGCTGTTAAGTACCCTCGCACGGCTGCTTCAGCCGCTCGGCGGCAGCGCGGTGCTGGACGGCAAAGCCATCCACTCGCAGCCAACCAAAGCGGTAGCCCGCCAGCTCGGGATCCTGCCGCAGTCTCCGCTGCTTCCAGAAGGGTTAACCGTATTTGAGCTGGTCTCGCGCGGACGTTTCCCCTGGCAGAACGTGATGCGCCAGTGGAGCGAGGAAGACGAGCGGGCCGTGGAAGAGGCGTTACGCCTGACCGGAACGGCAGAGTTTGCCCATCATCTGGTTGAAAGCCTGTCCGGCGGCCAGCGCCAGCGCTGCTGGATCGCTATGGTGCTGGCGCAGCAAACGCCCTATATCCTGCTGGATGAACCCACGACGTACCTCGACCTTCGCTACCAGGTGGAGATCCTCGAACTGCTGCACACGCTGACGCGCCGGCACGGGCGCACCGTGGTGGTGGTTCTGCACGATCTCAACTTCGCCGTGAATTACGGTGATTCGCTGGTCTTTTTACGTCAGGGAAAGGTTGAGGGGGTACTGCATGAGGGCGACGCCTGCACGCCGGAGCTGATCAAAGCGGTGTTTGACGTCGACGTGCATATGTCGGTTAACCCGCTGACCGGCAAGCCGTTCTTTATGCCGTTCCGTCAGGCTGACGACAAACCATGATGCGCACATCTGTGGCCTTTATTCTCTTTACGCTGCTGCTTCTGGCAGGCGCGATTGCGCACCTGAGCATCGGGGCGCGCGTTATCGTCCCCCGGACGGTAGTAGACGCATTTTTCCACTTCGACCCGCGCAATTTTGAGCATAGCGTGATCGTCAGGCTGCGCTTGATGCGGCTATGCGCCGCCCTGGTGACGGGCGCGGCGCTCGGCGTCGCGGGCGTGCTGCTGCAATCAGTGATCCGCAATCCGCTCGGCGAGCCGCATATCCTGGGGCTGAATGCAGGGGCGGCGCTGGCGGTGGTCCTGACGAGTGCCCTCGGGCTGTCGCTGCCGTTTGGCCGCCCTCTGATAGCCGCAACTGGCGCCGCCGCACTCTTTTTGCTGGTGCTAACGTTCTCCTCATCCGGGCGTACCGGTCTCACGCCGATGAAGGTCACGCTGTGCGGCGTGGCGATGTCGGCATTTGCCTCATCGATAACCGCCACGGTGTTGATTCTGGATGAACAGACGCTGCTGGCCATGCGGACCTGGCTTGCGGGGGATGTGGCGGGAGTCATCGGCGAGACGATCGCTAGCGCCGCGGGGGCCGCTGCCGTGGGTTTTGCGCTGGCGTTCTGGCTGTCGCCGTCGCTGAACATGCTGGCGCTGGGCGAGAGAATGGCGCAGGGGCTTGGCGTGTCGCTGCTGAAAACGCGCCTGCTCGCGCTGCTGGCCATCGCCCTGCTGTGCGGCGCGGCGGTTTCAGTTGCCGGACCGATCGGGTTTATCGGACTCGTGGTGCCGCAGCTGATTCGCCGTCTGGTATCGGTGGACCTGCGCGTGATGGTGCCGCTTTCAGCCCTCTGCGGGGCGCTGGTTCTGCTGATGGCGGATATCGCCGCCCGTACGCTGTTTACGCCGTATGAGCTGGCAACCGGCGTGATGACTGCGCTAGTCGGCGCGCCGGTCTTTATCCTTATGGCGTCAAGGATGTTCAAATGAACCGGGCTGGATTGAGGGCAGTACGATTTTTCTCCTTCTCGGCGCTGGTTCGCCCGAGGGCGCTGCTGTATCTGGCCGTATTATCGCTTGCCGCTCTCCTGCTGCTAAGTTTTGGCCTGACGCACGGTTCGCTGCCCATTCCTGCTTCCGCCATCGGACGTGCGCTGTTTTATCCTGAACGTCTGACGGCGGATGCGCATTACATTGTGATGGATATCCGCCTGCCGCGCCTGCTGATGGCGGTGCTGTGCGGCGCGATGCTCGGCATGGCGGGGGCGGCCATGCAGTCCATTACCCGCAACGGCCTTGCTGACCCCGGTCTTATCGGCGTGAAAGAGGGCTGTAGCGCGGCGGTGCTGCTGCTGATTTTTCAGTTTCCGGGATTGGGGCCGTACTGGCGTCCACTTATCGGCATGGCCGGTGGGCTGCTGACCGCGCTGCTGGTAGTGGCGCTGGCGCGTGATATCTCGCGCCCGCGATTCATCCTGATCGGCATCGGCGTGTCATGGGCGTTTGCCGCCGCGATGGGGGTCTTTATGACGACCGCCGACGTGCGCGACGTCCAGACGGCGATGCTGTGGCTGGCGGGGAGCCTGCATGCGGCAAGCTGGACGCTGGTCAGCATCGCTGCTGCCTGGACAGTGCCGGCGTTTGCGCTGCTGCTCTTTACCGCACGCGCCGCAGACGTAGCCTTGCTCGGCAACCACACTGCGACGGGGCTGGGCGTGCGGACTTCACGCCTCGCTCTGCTGCGCGTGTTTGCCCCCGTGGTGCTCACCGCGGCCTGCGTCTCCTGCGTGGGGAGTATCGGCTTTGTCGGGCTGATTGCCCCGCACATGGCGCGCCTGCTGCTGCGCGGAGGGCAAACGGCACTGCTGACGGGAAGTGCCGTACTGGGCGCGCTGCTGGTGCTGCTGGCGGATAACGTCGGGCGGCTGGCATTTCTCCCGTTGCAGCTGCCGGCGGGAATTGTCATTTCACTGATTGGCGGACCGTTTTTCCTGCTGCTGCTCTGGCAGCGTCGGGATCGATTTTAGGGGATAAAAATGCGCGTATTTTTTGCAATGCTGGTGCTGGTGGGTTTTGCTGTAGGAGCCGCAGAGCCAACGCAGACGTTTACTGACGACCTGAACCGCAACGTGGTGGTGCCGGTTAACCCGAAGCGGATTGTGTCCCTGCACGACCTGGATATCACCATTCCGCTGATCGAGCTTGGCGTACCGCCGGTTGCCAGCCATGGCCGCACCCGACCGGACGGCAGCCATTTTCTGCGTTCCAGCGGTATGCTGACGGGCATCGATTTTGATAATTCCGACATCACATTCATCGGCACCGCGGATATCGATATTGAAGTCATCGCTGCGGCGAAGCCGGATCTTATCATCACCGAGCCGACCCGCAACACGCCGGTCGAACAGCTGGAAAAAATTGCCCCGACGGTGAGTATCGATCACCTCGACGGCGGTGCGCCGGAGATCTACCGCAAGCTGGCGCAGCTTACCGGGACAGAGGCGCGGCTGAAGATTCTGGAGCGTCGCTATCAGGAGCAGATCGAGGCGCTAAAGGCGACCATCGATACGAGCAAACTGACCGTCTCGGTGATTCAGGCCAATCAGGGCAAAATCAACGCCATGCACAGCTACCACTCGCTTGGGCGCGTGCTGCGCGACGCAGGGTTCAGGTTCCCGCCGCTGATTGAGAGCATCCCGGAGGGCGGGCGCATCGACGTCAGCGCCGAGCGCCTGCCGGAGCTGGATGCTGATTTTGTCTTTGCCACCTGGCGCGGGGACACCGGCGGAAAACCGCAGGACGAGCTGGCGGCGATGGATGCGGTGATGCCGGGCTGGTGTCAGTTTCTCAACGCCTGCCGAACCGGGCATTACGTGCTCATCTCCCGCGAGGAAGCGATCTCAAATTCATTTGCCTCGCTGGGGCTGATGGCCGCGCAGGTGCAGTCGCAGATAGCGGGCCGTCCGCTGCCGGAGGCCGCACGATGATCCGAAAAATTGATGTCTACGGCGACCGCCTCCGCTCGCGGGCGCACCAGCTGACGCCGCGTCTGCTGCAGGTGGCGAGCTATATCAATGAAAATCGTGAAGCGGTTATGGAGCAGACGGCAATGGAGATTGCCGCTGTGCTACACACCTCGGACGCCACCGTGGTGCGTGCCATTCAGGCGCTTGGGTTTGGTGGGCTGCGGGATCTCAAGCAGACCCTGGAGCAGTGGTTTGGCCCGGTGGTCACCTCCAGCGAGAAGATGTCCACCACGGTAAACACGCTTACCAGCGACGTCGACGCGAGCATCGATTTTGTGCTGGAAGGCCATCAGCACACCTGCGCGGTGTTGTCCGAACCGGGCAACCGCTACGCGATGGCGCAGGCCGTGTCGCTGCTGGCGCAGGCGAGACAGGTCGCTATTTTTGGCATTGGCGCATCCGGCATTCTGGCTGAGTACACCTCGCGACTGTTTAGCCGTATAGGCCTGCCTGCGATCCCGCTCAACCGCACCGGTATTGGCCTCGCCGAACAGCTGATTGCCCTACAGCGCGGTGACGTGCTGGTAATGATGGCGCAAAAATCCGCGCACCGGGAGGGGCAGACCACGCTGCGCGAAGCGAAGCGCCTGGGTATTCCCACCATTTTGCTGACCAACGCCACGGACTCGCGCTTTAGCAAAGAGGCAAGCGTAGTGATCCACGTCCCGCGCGGTGGCGAGAAGGGCAAAATCCCGCTGCACGGCACGGTGCTGCTGTGCCTGGAGATGATTATTCTGTCCGTCGCCTCCACTGAGCCGCAGCGCACCATCAAGTCGATGAAGCGCATCAACGAGTTACACCGCGGATTAAAGCCGGGGAAGAAGAGCGGTTGATCTTCCCCCTCTCCCCGTGGGAGAGGGCGGGGGTGAGGGCGTCAAACCGCACGATGGTTCTTCCTGTACTGCAACGGCGTCTCGCCAATCCCCTTTTTAAAAGCGCTGATAAACCACGTCACGTCGGAAAATCCCGCCTGTGCGGCAATGTCACGCACGCTCGAATCCGTGTGGAGTAAACACTCGCACGCCTTACGCAATCTTAGCGTGTTCAGGTAGTCGTGAATTTTTTCGCCCGTTTCCGCATGGAATCTTCGCGATACGTAACTGCGTGATTTACCCAGCTCTTCGGCCAGCGCATCCAGACGAAATTTCTCCTGATAATGCTCGTCGAGCCAGAACATTACCTGGCTGGCGATCCCCTGGCTGTTGCCCGGCTCACCGTCGCGATCGTCGGGGAGCATCGCGAACAGGCCGATCAGCAGGCTGGCGATGCTCTCGCCGTTCATCGGCGGTTTATAGCAGCTAAACAGATGGTCGATATGGTGGTGACAGTGGGCTAAATCGGCGACCCACGCTTCGCCGCCACGGCGTGACAGCCGCTCCAGGCGCTGCCGGGTCTGGGGAAAATCCCGCAGGATCTTCAGCACCGCGTGCTGGTCGAGATGAATAATGGTGCGGCGGTAAATTGCCTCCGCCTGTTCGTCCACCATGACCTTGTGCAGCGTAAAAGGCGGGAAGAAAAACAGTCGTCCGGGGCGCATGGTGTAGTGACGATTATCGACAATCGCCACGCCAAAGCCCTCTTCCACATAGAGGATCTCCAGACACTGATGCCAGTGATGGTAGCGCACCGTATTGGCAAACAGGCGGCTGAACGAGGCCACGGTATCATTCAGGGCGATCAGTTCCAGAAGGTCGGATGTCGGCGTGTCGCGCATAGTGCAATAAAACTCAACTTTTTCCCATCTGATCGTCTTTATAAACCACCTTTTTAAATTTTCTCAACTGGAGGTTTATTCATCGTTCATGCCTGTGACATGGCTAACATTTCTGCCCCTTGCGGATTCACTATGCTTTGCCGCAGTTGATTACGAGGGCGAACCGATGTGGGCGGCAAACAAAGAAAAATCAAATCCGTTGTCTTCACGCCAGGAGGTAGTGGCGTCGTTGAATGCACTTTTACAGGCGCTGGACACGCAATTTCCGGCGAACCGTTCACGATTCCCGCTGGGCGACACCTGCGCCCATTACACAGCGGATATTGCGCAGATGGAGGGACTTTCCCGCGCGCTGTGGGGGCTGTTTCCGCTGATGGCATCTGGCGAAAGCACGCCGTTCAGCGAGAAGTACCTTACTGCCATTAAGCTTGGTACCGACCCGCAAAGCAGCGGCTACTGGGGTGAAACCGGCCCGTACGATCAGCGTCTGGTGGAGATGGCGGCCTACGGTCTGGGGCTCGCTCTGCTGGGGGATAAACTCACCGCGCACTTTACCGGGCGCGAGGTGATGAACCTGCACGCGTGGCTCAACCAAATCACCGACGCGCAGATGCCGGACAGCAACTGGAACTATTTTGCCATTATGGTCCAGCTCGGCTTTAAGCGCGCCGGCCTGCCGTACGATCGGGCCGCCATTGACCACCGCTTTGCGCTGATGGACGCCTACTACCTCGGCGACGGCTGGTATTCCGACGGTCCCGGCCGCCCGAAAGATTACTACATCTCCATGGCTTTCCATTTCTACGGCCTGATTTACGCCACGCTGAGTGACGACGAGGCGAGGGCGAAGGTGCTGCGCGAGCGCTCGCGTCTGTTCGCGGAAGACTTTATCTACTGGTCCGCCGCCGATGGCGCCTCGGTGCCGTTTGGCCGCAGCCTGACCTACCGCTTTGCCATGGTTGCCTTCTGGAGCGCGGTGGCCTTTTCTCAACTGGACGTCTTCACCCCGGGCATCGTGAAGGGCATTGTGCTGCGGCATCTGCGCTGGTGGCAGCAGCAGTCGATTGTCGATCGCGACGGTATTCTTACCCTGGGGTTTGCGTATCCGAACCTGGCGATGTGCGAGGATTACAACTCCCCCGGTTCACCGTACTGGGCGCTGAAAACCTATCTGATCCTGGCGCTGCCGGAAGCACACCCGTTCTGGCAGGCGGAAGAACAACCGCTGCCCGCGCTTGCTGAAAAACATGTGATTCCGCATGCGCAGCAGATCCTGATGCATTCGAAAGATTCTCAGCACGTCGTCATGCTCACCGCCGGTCAGCTGGAGCTGAACAACTACGTCAACACCGAAGCGAAATACACCAAATTTGCCTACTCCAGCCGCTTCGGATTCACCCTTGAGCGCGGGCGTTTTGGCCTGAAGCATGCCGCCTGCGATTCCATGCTGCTGCTGGCGGACGGAGATGACTATTTCCGCGGTCGTCGCGAGTGCGACGAGGTTCGGGTGGATGAAAATTACATTTTCTCGCGCTGGTCGCCGTGGCGCGACGTGCAGATTGCGACCTGGCAGATCCCGTTCGGGGAGTGGCACCTGCGCCTGCACCGTATCAACAGCGCGCGCACTCTGCAAACCGTCGAGGGCGGCTTTGCGGTGATGAAAACCGCCCATCAGGTGCGCGAACGCGGTTGTTATCTGTTGGCTGAAAACGGCAGCAGCGTCATTGTCGATCTTTCGCCGATCATTCAGCGCCAGCCAGACAGCATCGTCACGCCGCCGAACAGCAGCATTATGTTTGCGGAGTGCGCCTCCATTCCGCTGTTAAAAGCTGACCTCCCGCAAGGGGAAAGCTGGCTCTGTTGCGCCGTTCTGGCTGGCGGAAAACAGCCCGCTGCGGCGACGCCGCAGCTGAATATAACCCATAACCAGGTCGTGATTAGCGAACCCGGAAGCGAACGTAAGCTGGCGTTCACATTATAAAAATCTGGCCCTACACCCCGGCGAGGATGATATGAAAAGCACTTCGACAACCAACAGAACTGAATATTACAAAATCAGCAGCTTTATCTTTCTCTATTTCTTTACCTGGTCTGCCAGTATTGGTCTGCTGGCGATCTGGCTCGGTCAGAAAGCCAACCTGAGCGGATCGGTGATTGGAACCGTCTTTGCGGTGAACGGGATATTCTCCGTTATTCTCAAGCCGATCTACGGCTATATTCTCGATAAGATCGGCATGAGCAAATATCTGCTCTATTTTGTGGTGATCATGTCGGTCCTGATGGCGCCATTCTTTATTTATGTTTACCAGCCGCTGTTAATGTCTAATACCCTGCTGGGGATTATTATCGGCGCGCTCTATTTAAGCTTTGCCTGGTACGCGGGCGTGGCGGCGTGTGAATCCTATTCCGACCGCTTTAGCCGTTTGAATGGCATGGAGTTCGGGCAGATCCGTATGTGGGGATCGCTCGGCTGGGCGGTGGCGTCATCTTTCTCCGGCCTGCTGTTCAACCTCTCACCGGCGTATAACTTTATTCTCGGCAGCGTGGCGTCGGTGGTGATGCTGATTGTCCTGCTGAGCCTGAAAGTGAACACTAACTCCGCTCACGCAGGCGAGGTGCTGACGAAAGAGAAAATAGCCCCGTCTGACGTTTACGCCCTGCTGCGTAACCGCAAATTCTGGGCCTTCTGCCTGTACGTGGCGGGCGTGGCATGGATGATGTTTATCGCCGAGCAGCAATTCTCGCGCTATTTCGTCACCTTCTTCGATGATATTCATGAGGGCAACGCCGTATTCGGCTATCTCGGGACCGTACAGTCGGGCATGGAATTTGTCATGTATATGGTGGTCCCGCTGTTTGTGAACTTTATTGGCGCCAAACGCGGGCTGTTAATTGTCGGGCTGGTGGTTGGGGCGCGTCTGATTATTTCCGGCATGTGTGATTCACACCTGTTAATTTCAGTGCTTAAGCCGCTGTACGGTCTGGAAATTTGTCTCCTGCTGGTGTCGGTATTTAAATATATCGCCGAGCATTTCGACAAGCGCGTCAATGCCACCATGTATTTACTCGGCTATCAGGCGATGCTCTACGTTGGCAACGTGGTGGTCTCTTCCCCTGCCGGCTTTATGTATGACCGTATTGGCTTTGAGCACACCTATATCATCATGGGCGCAACGGCGCTGACCTTTACCCTTATTTCTGCTTTTACGTTATCCGCCTGTCAGAGCAAATGGCGCGGGGCTCGTGCGCTGAACGTAGCAGAAACGTCAACACGATAAATTACGCCGTCAAAGAAGGAACCGAAATATGTTAAGTCGTATCAAAGAAGAACGTCTGCCTGTTATCGCTGCGCCCGTTGACTCCCGCGCATTCAGCGATGAACTGAATTCGGCGCGCAGACACGTTCTTGACCTGATTAGCCGTCATTTAACGGAGTTCGGCGACAAATTCCCGGCGGAAACCTGCCAGAACGGTTTTTATCCGCTGACTGACAACGTGGAGTGGACCACCAGCTTCTGGACCGGGCAGCTGTGGCTGGCATGGGAGATGAGCGGCGAGGAAAAATTCCGCGCGATGGCGGAAAAACACGTGCGCTCGTTTGGCCTGCGCATCGCCGGGCGCAACGACACCAACACCCACGATTTAGGCTTCCTCTACACGCTCTCCTGCGTAGCCGCGTGGCGGCTGACCGGAAGCCGCGAGGCGCGCGGCTTCTCGCTGCTGGCGGCGGAAGCCCTGCTGGAACGCTTCCACGAGAAGGCGAAAATCATCCAGGCGTGGGGCGATCTCTCCGATCCGGAGCAGGCCGGGCGGATGATCATCGACTGCAACATGAACCTGCCGCTGCTCTACTGGGCAACGGAGCAGACGGGCGATCCGCGCTTTGCCGACGCCGCAAAAGCGCACGTCATGCAGGCCGCGACATACCTCATTCGTGACGATGCCTCCACCTTCCACACCTACTATATGGATGTGGCAACCGGCGCACCGCGCTACGGCAACACCCAGCAGGGCTACGCCGACGACTCCTGCTGGTCGCGCGGGCAGGCTTGGGGCATTTACGGTTTCCTGCTGAGCTATATCTATACCGGCGACGAAACGATGATCGCCCTGTCAAAACGGCTGGCGAACTACTTCCTCAATCGCCTGCCGGAAGACTACGTCTGCCACTGGGATCTGGCGCTGGTGGGCACCGACGCACTGCGTGATTCTTCCTCGGCGGCAATTGCGGTGTGTGGACTGCTGGAGCTGGTGAAACATCTGCCGGTCACAGATCCGGATCGCGAACGTTACCTCGAATGGGCGAAAGGGATTATGTCCTCGCTAACAAAGCACTATCTGATGGGCAAAGAAGAGAAGGGCAACGGGCTGCTTAAGCACTCGGTGTATCACCTGGCGAGCAATAAAGGCGTGGATGAGTGCGCGAGCTGGGGCGATTACTTCTACGTTGAGGCACTGGTGCGTTTTACGCAGAGCTGGAAACTGTACTGGTAAAAACAGTCGGGGGGTAACCCCCGACTTATCGATCACGCTTTCGGAATACGCAGCGTCTGACCGGGATAGATCTTATCCGGGCTGGAGAGCATTGGGCGGTTAGCCTCAAAAATCTTATTGTACTGGTTGGCATCGCCGTACACGGTTTTAGAGATTGCGCTCAGGGTATCGCCGGATTTCACCGTATAGTAGGTGGCTTCATCTTTGGCATCTGTCGCGGTGATATTGTTCTCCACTTCGCTGACGCCCGCGATGTTGCCGACGGCGACCTGGATTTTTTCTTTCTGCTCCTGCGTCAGCCCGTCGCCCGTCACGCTGGCCTTGCCGTCGGTAACGGTGACCTGGACGTTATCCGCGCCAGGAATATTCAGCTTTTTCAGGTGCTCGGTGATTTTGTCGCCCTGACCTTTATGATCGGTCAGGTTATCCCACAGCTTTTCGCCTGCTTCTTTTACGAAGTTAAAAAGTCCCATTCCATCCTCCTGTTAAACATGAAGTCAGAATAAGCATAGCAGTTGAATGTTAAGGTGATAAAAAAAGCCCGGCGGCGTTAACGCTTACCGGGCCTGGGAGGGAAGTTGAAGGCCGGGTAAACGCAGTGCCACCCGGCAAATTTCACGGAACTTAAACCCCTTGCTCCAGAATTCGGATATGGGTATCCAGAACGTCCCCTTTCACCGCGTCGCTCCACGCTTTCATATGCGCGGTCTGCAAATGCGCTTCAAGGTGCGCGACGGTTTCCCACTGCTCAACCATGATGATTGAGTCTGGCGCGGTCGCCTGGAAGCTTGCGCTGGTGGCGGCGTCCACCATCGGCGCGTAGCCGTGGCAGCCTTCTTCTTTCAGTACGGTCGGGATGATCTTCGCGAACTCATCCAGTACCGCCTGGCGGTGATGTTGGCCAGGACGCGTACGGATTTCAGCAATAACGGTAAGCATAATTAACTCCTTCTAATTCCAGGCTACCAGTTAAGCAAAAATTTCCGCGAGATGCTTGCGATATTCTGCGATATAGCGCGGGACGTCCGGCATTTTAATTACGTCGTTGACGATAAAGGTCGGCAGCGGCTCCATACCCAGGAACTGATTCGCCTTGTGGAACGGCAGATACGCGCCGTCTACGCCCACGCCTTCGAAGAACTGATCTTGCTCAGTGAACGCTTCTAGCGGGGCATTCCAGGTCAGGGAGAGCATGTATTTCTTGCCCTGAATCAGGCCGCCGGAACCGTATTTTTTAGACGCGTCTGAGCGGGTGCGGCCGTCGCTGGCATACAGCGAACCGTGACCTTCGGTAAACACATCGTCCATGTATTTTTTCACGGTCCACGGTGCGCCCATCCACCAGCCCGGCATCTGCCAGATAACCACGTCGGCCCACAGGAAGTTCTGCACTTCGGCCTTCACGTCGTAATCGCTGTCCGCGCGCACGACCTTAACATCATGTCCGGCGTCGCGCAGGAAACCATCCGCGACCTCGGTCAGGGTGTCATTGAGCTGGCCTTTAGAGTGCGCAAATTCTTTCGCGCCGTTGATAATCAGAATGTTGCTCATTATTTGTCCTCGATGCTGAGAGTATGCCGGGTATTCTACGCGCGAGGACGGAGCGGAAAAATAAGCAGAATGTGCAAAGTCTTTTGCGCTCAGCGCAATAATGGCTGCCAGCTGACGGTCACCTCAAAGCCCCCTTCCGGCGCATTGCCCAGCGAGACGCGCATCCCATGTAACGCCGCGATACGCTTGACGATAGACAACCCCAGACCGCTGCCGGTGGCGTCCTGGCCCGGTGGACGATAAAAGCGCTCGCCGAGACGCGCCAGCGCATCGGATGAAATGCCCGGGCCGTTGTCGCGCACGGTAAAGCTTTGGGTATGCAGCGTCACGTCCACCACGCTGCCGCGCGGGCTGTAACGAACGGCGTTGTCCAGCAGGTTACGCGCCAGAAGGCTCAGCAGTAGCGGCTGTCCGTGACGCATCACCTCGGGCGCGTTGACGTTGAGCCGAATATCAATGCCCGCCTGCTGCGCCGGATGCCAGATATCCAGCACCGCGGATTGCAGCAAATCGGCCATCATCACGGGTTCGACGTCATCAAGATTATCCAGTGAATCCAGGCGCGACAGGGTGAGAAGCTGGTCCACCAGCCGGGAGGCGCGGTCGATGCCCGCATGCAGCTGCCCCAGCGCTTTAGACTGCGCCCCGGGATCGTCCAGGGAAAGCTGCGCCACGTCGGTTTGCACCTTCAGCGCGGCCAGCGGGCTGCGCAACTCATGGGCGGCATCCGAGGTGAAGCGGCGCTCGCGGGCCATCATCTCCTGCGTACGGGCGAAAAGATGGTTAAGCGCATCAAGCAGCGGGCGAACCTCCGTCGGCACGCCGTGGGTGGGCAGCGTATCGGTCGCATCCGGCGAGCGCGAGCGCAGGGTCCGCGCCAGATTTTTCAGCGGTTTCAGTTCCCGGCTCAGCAGAACAATCAGCAACAAAAGCATGACGGGCAGCGCCACCAGCCACGGCGTCAGCTGCGAGCTGACCACGTCCAGCGCCATATCCTGTCGGTACTCCCACTCCTGGCCAACCACCACGCGGTATTTCCCGTCCGGAGAAGTCAGCCACAGGAAACGCCATTGGTCGTTGTCATCCTGCAACCGACCGTCATCAAACCCGTCCCGGCGGTAGAGGTAAGGTATGTCGCGCCCGTTTTCGCCGTCGTTAAGCACCATGCTGCCGTCGGCGGTGAAGATTGCGAAGGCCAGCGCATCGTCGTCCAGATGGCCGTGTTTGGCTTTTTTCGGTACCTCGCGCATGCGTTCCGGGGCGCGAAGTTCGTCCACGTCCATCGTCAGCAGCCGTTTGGCAAACAGCATCTGCTGGGTATCGAACAGCTTATCGAGCTTGTCGGTCGTCTGGTGCCAGGCCACCACGCTTGCGGCAAACCAGGCCGCCAGGGACAGCAGCAAAAAGAGGAGCGTCAGGCGCAGCTTCAGGCTCAGGCGTTGGGTCAGTTTCATGCGTCACCCAGGGTATAACCGATGCCGTGCACGGTGCGGATAAATTCGCTGCCGAGCTTGCGGCGTAAATGATGAACGTGGACTTCGACGGCGTTGCTGGAGACGTCATCATCCCAGTTGTAGAGTTTCTCCTCGATGGTCTTGCGCGGCAGCACGCGGCCCGCGTTGCGCATCAGCAGCTCCAGCAGGGCGAACTCTTTGGGTTTGAGCACCAGCGTTTCGCCCTCCAGCGTGGCGACAAGGCTTGCCGGATCGAGCGTGACCTTGCCGTGACGCAGCTCGCTGCGCGCCTGCCCGTGACTGCGGCGCACCAGCGCTTCAAGGCGGGCCGCCACTTCAATCAGCGCGAACGGCTTACACAGGTAATCATCCGCCCCCAGGCGTAACCCTTCGACGCGCTGATTCAGCGCATCCCGCGCGGTCAGGATCAGCACCGGTTCGCTCTTACCGCTTTCGCGCCAGGCGCGCAGGATCTCAAGCCCGTCGATTTCTGGCAGCGTCAGGTCCAGCACCACGGCATCATACGGCGCGGTGTACAGGGCCGCCTGCCCGGTTTTACCGTCGGTAAACCAGTCCACGTTAAAGCCCATTTTGCTTAAGCCCGCTTTGATGCCGTCGCCGATGAGCTTGTCGTCTTCTACCAGTAAAATGCGCATATTTCCTCCTTGATGCCGTCAGTAAACCTTCTGCAAGCGCCTGCTGTACAGTAAAAATAAATAAATTTTCCCCTTAAGAAGTTGTTAAGGTTTACCCTGTTTAATGGATTGTGAAACGACATTAAAGGGAGAGATAAAGATGAAAAAATTCGCTGCAATTGCTGCCATCATGATGATGACCACGGCCCCTGTCTTTGCTGCACAGGGTGGCTTCTCTGGCCCATCTGCGACACAGAACCAGACGCAAACCCAGCAGGGTGGCTTTGTCGATAACAACGCCAACCTCACCACCGCGGCTAAAGTGAAAGACCTGAAGGACGATGCCTGGGTGAAGCTGCGCGGGAACATTACCGAGCGCCTGTCCGATGACCGTTACACCTTCCGCGATGAGAGCGGCACGGTGGTGGTGGAGATCGACCACAAGCGCTGGAACGGCGTGACCGTCAGCCCGCAGGATAAAGTCGAACTCCAGGGTAAAATCGATAAAGACTGGAACGAGTTTGAAATCGACGTGAAGCAGGTTATCAAGCTGAACAAATAACCCGGAAAGGGCCGCTTATGCGGCCCTTTTTCTTTGTGACTCAACTCGCCAGATGAGGTAGTATCTGCGGCAATATTGCCTGAAACCCATCGGTTTCTGAGTTGAGGAATCACACGTAATGAGCGATATGGCAGAGCGCCTCGCGCTACATGAATTCACGGAAAACGCCTACCTGAACTACTCCATGTACGTCATCATGGACAGGGCGTTGCCGTTTATCGGGGATGGCCTGAAGCCCGTTCAGCGCCGCATCGTCTATGCGATGTCCGAACTGGGACTGAATGCTACCGCCAAGTTTAAGAAATCCGCCCGTACCGTCGGCGACGTGCTGGGTAAATACCATCCGCACGGCGACAGCGCCTGCTATGAAGCGATGGTGCTGATGGCCCAGCCGTTCTCTTATCGCTATCCGCTGGTGGATGGCCAGGGGAACTGGGGGGCGCCGGACGATCCGAAATCCTTCGCGGCAATGCGTTATACCGAATCCCGCCTGTCTAAATATGCCGAAGTGCTGTTGGGCGAGCTGGGGCAGGGGACGGTCGACTGGGTGCCAAACTTCGACGGTACGATGCAGGAGCCGAAGATGCTGCCTGCGCGTCTGCCGAACATCCTGCTGAACGGCACGACCGGTATCGCCGTGGGCATGGCGACGGACATTCCGCCGCACAACCTGCGTGAAGTGGCAAAAGCCGCCATCACCCTGATTGAGCAGCCGAAAACCTCGCTGGACGATCTGCTGGATATTGTGCAGGGGCCGGACTATCCGACCGAAGCCGAGATCATCACCTCGCGTGCGGAAATCCGCAAAATCTACCAGAACGGCCGCGGCTCCGTGCGCATGCGCGCGGTGTGGAATAAAGAGGATGGCGCCGTGGTGATCACCGCGCTGCCGCACCAGGTGTCCGGTGCGAAGGTGCTGGAGCAGATCGCCTCCCAGATGCGCAATAAAAAGCTGCCGATGGTGGACGACCTGCGCGACGAATCGGACCACGAAAACCCGACCCGTCTGGTGATCGTGCCGCGCTCTAACCGCGTGGACATGGAGCAGGTGATGAACCACCTGTTCGCCACTACCGATCTGGAAAAAAGCTACCGCATCAACCTGAATATGATTGGTCTGGACGGTCGTCCGGCGGTGAAAAACCTGCTGGAGATCCTCACCGAATGGCTGGCCTTCCGCCGCGATACGGTGCGCCGCCGTCTGAACCATCGCCTGGAGAAAGTGCTTAAGCGCCTGCATATTCTCGAAGGTTTGCTGGTGGCGTTCCTCAACATTGACGAAGTGATCGAGATCATTCGTACCGAGGACGAACCTAAGCCTGCCCTGATGTCGCGCTTTGGCATCAGCGAAACCCAGGCCGAAGCGATCCTCGAACTGAAATTGCGCCATCTCGCCAGACTGGAAGAGATGAAGATCCGCGGCGAGCAGAACGAGCTGGAAAAAGAGCGCGATCAGCTTCAGGCGATTCTGGCATCCGAGCGCAAGATGAACACCCTGCTGAAGAAAGAGTTGCAGGCCGATGCCGACGCCTTTGGCGACGACCGTCGTTCTCCGCTGCACGAGCGCGAAGAGGCGAAGGCGATGAACGAGCACGACATGCTGCCTTCCGAGCCGGTGACCATCGTGCTTTCCCAGAGCGGCTGGGTACGTAGCGCCAAAGGCCACGATATCGACGCGCCGGGTCTGAGCTACAAATCCGGTGACAGCTTCAAGGCGGCGGTGAAGGGCAAGAGTAACCAGCCGGTGGCGTTCATCGACTCCACGGGCCGCAGCTACGCCATCGACCCGATCACGCTGCCGTCTGCGCGCGGCCAGGGCGAACCGCTAACTGGCAAGCTGACGCTGCCGCCGGGCGCCACGGTGGACCATATGCTGATGGAGGCCGACGATCAAAAACTGCTGATGGCGTCTGATGCGGGCTACGGCTTTATCTGTACCTTCAACGATCTGGTGTCGCGTAACCGTGCTGGTAAGGCGCTGATTAGCCTGCCGGATAACGCACACGTCATGCCGCCGCTGATCATCGAGAACGAAAGCGACATGCTGCTGGCGATCACCGCTGCCGGACGCATGCTGATGTTCCCGGTCAGCGATCTGCCGGAGCTGTCGAAAGGGAAGGGCAACAAGATCATCAGTATCCCGTCAGCGGAAGCGGCAAAAGGCGTCGATGGCCTCGCGCATCTCTTCCTGCTGCCGCCGCAGAGCACCCTGACCATTCATGTCGGCAAGCGTAAAATCAAACTGCGTCCGGAAGAGTTGCAGAAGGTGGTGGGTGAGCGTGGACGTCGCGGCTCACTGATGCGCGGCCTCCAGCGAATTGACCGCGTGGAGATCGACTCGCCGGCGCGCAGCAAAGCGGACGACAGCGAAGAGTAACCTGTTTCATCCCCCCTCTTTCCGGAGGGGGAATTACCATAAAATTTCCCGTAAAAACGTTGTTAATTCGTGCGTTGCGATTAACAATACGCGCTCGTAATAAAGTCCTTACCTGGCCACAGGTGAAGTATAATTGTCAGCTGTCAGGGCTTCAGAGGTCGCTATGCTATACATTGTTCGTCTCATTCTTACCGTTATTTATTGCATTCTGGTCTGTATTTTCGGATCGATTTATTGCCTGTTCAGCCCGCGTAACCCAAAGCATGTCGCGACGTTTGGCCACATGTTTGGTCGTCTTGCGCCGCTGTTTGGCCTGAAGGTTGAAAAGCGTCTGCCTGAAGGGGCGGAGAATTTCGGTAACGCCATCTATATCGCTAACCATCAGAACAACTACGATATGGTGACGGCCTCAAATATTGTTCTTCCGCCGACCGTAACCGTGGGTAAAAAAAGCCTGCTGTGGATCCCGTTTTTCGGTCAGCTGTACTGGCTCACCGGTAACTTACTGATTGACCGTAACAACCGCGCCAAAGCGCATGGCACCATTGCGGAAGTGGTGGATCAGTTTAAAAAGCGCCGGATTTCCATCTGGATGTTCCCGGAAGGGACGCGCAGCCGTGGTCGCGGCCTGCTGCCGTTTAAGACCGGCGCGTTTCATGCTGCAATTGCGGCAGGCGTTCCAATTATTCCCGTGTGTGTTTCCAATACATCGAATAAGATTAATCTTAACCGTCTGAATAACGGACTGGTCATTGTCGAAATGCTGCCGCCGGTAGATACCTCAAAATACGGTAAAGACCAGGTGCGCGAGCTGGCCACGCACTGCCGCGAGCTGATGGCTCAGCATATTGCGCAGCTCGATAAAGAAGTTGCAGAGCGAGAAGCCGCCGGTAAGATTTGACCCGGTGTCGTGTAAGGGAAAACGAATTCCCGCGTTGTTAGTCGTTTCAGATGGAGCTTATATGTCACTCAGTCGGCGTCAGTTTATTCAGGCTTCGGGTATCGCCCTTTGTGCGGGTGCGATGCCGCGGACAGCCAGCGCCGCCGGGCAGCAACAGCCGCTGCCTATTCCGCCGTTGATTGAATCCCGTCGCGGGCAGCCGCTATTCCTCACGCTTCAGCGTAGCCACTGGTCCTTTACCCAGGGAACGCGCGCGCAGGTATGGGGCATTAACGGACGCTACCTCGGGCCGACCATTCGCGTGTGGAATGGCGATGACGTTAAGCTCATCTACAGTAACCGTACGACGGAAAATGTCGCGATGACCGTCAGTGGTTTGCAGGTGCCGGGGCCGCTGATTGGCGGCGCGGCACGCATGATGTCGCCGAATGCCGACTGGGCGCCCGTCCTCCCGATTCGTCAGAGCGCGGCGACATTGTGGTATCACGCCAACACCCCGAACCGCACCGCCCAGCAGGTCTACAACGGCCTGGCCGGAATGTGGCTGATTGAAGATGAGGTCAGCAAAACGCTGCCGATCCCGAATCACTACGGCGTTGATGATTTCCCGATCATTATTCAGGACAAGCGGCTGGATAACTTCGGCACGCCGGAGTACAGCGAGCCGGGCAGCGGTGGTTTTGTGGGCGATACGCTGCTGGTTAACGGCGCGCAAAGCCCGTATGTTGAAGTGTCTCGTGGCTGGGTGCGCCTGCGTCTGCTGAATGCTTCTAACTCGCGTCGCTATCAGTTGCAGATGAGCGACGGCCGCGCGCTGCACGTGATTTCAGGCGATCAGGGGTTATTACCTGCGCCGGTGTCGGTAAAACAGCTGGCGCTCGCACCGGGCGAACGTCGTGAGATCCTCGTGGATATGACCAACGGGGATGAAGTGTCCGTGACCTGCGGCGAAGCGGCAAGCATTGTTGACCGTATTCGCGGCTTCTTTGAACCGTCGAGCGTTCTGGTCTCCACGCTGGTGCTCACGCTGCGCCCGACCGGCCTGTTGCCGCTGGTGACCGACAGTCTGCCGATGCGCCTGCTGCCGCAGGAGATTGTGACCGGCCCGGCAGTACGCAGTCGCGATATCAGCCTTGGCGACGATCCGGGCATCAACGGTGCGCTGTGGGACGTAAACCGCATTGATATCACCGCCCAACAGGGAACATGGGAGCGCTGGACCGTCCGCTCGGAGATGCCGCAGTCGTTCCATATTGAAGGGGTGTCATTCCTGATCCGCAACGTCAACGGGGCGATGCCGTTCCCGGAAGACAGGGGCTGGAAAGATACCGTCTGGGTGGATGGCCAGGTCGAACTGCTCGTCTACTACGGTCAGCCTTCCTGGCCGCACTTCCCGTTCCTGTTCCACAGCCAGACGCTGGAGATGATGGACAGGGGATCGGTAGGGCAGATGCTGGTGAATCCGGCACCATAAAACGCTTTCTCCCTCTCCCTGTGGGAGAGGGTTGGGGTGAGGGCAACAGCCCGCACAATACCCCTTCATTTCCCCCGGTAAACCAGCGTATAATCCCGCTCCTTTTGTCTATTTTTTCTTCGGAAGCATTATGAGCGCTATTTCCCTGATCCAGCCGGATCGCGACCTCTTCTCCTGGCCCCAGTACTGGGCAGCCTGCTTTGGACCGGCGCCGTTCCTGCCGATGTCCCGGGAAGAGATGGATCAACTGGGCTGGGACAGCTGCGATATCATTCTGGTAACGGGCGATGCGTATGTCGATCACCCGAGCTTTGGCATGGCGATCTGTGGCCGTATGCTTGAAGCCCAGGGCTTCCGCGTGGGGATCATCTCCCAGCCTGACTGGAACAGCAAAGACGACTTTATGCGTCTGGGCAAGCCTAACCTGTTCTTCGGCGTGACCGCGGGCAACATGGACTCGATGATCAACCGCTATACCGCCGACCGTAAGCTGCGCCATGACGACGCTTACACGGCTGACAACGTGGCGGGTAAACGTCCCGATCGCGCGACCCTCGTCTACACCCAGCGATGCAAAGAAGCATGGAAAGACGTGCCGGTGATCCTGGGCGGCATCGAGGCGAGCCTGCGCCGCACCGCACACTACGACTACTGGTCTGATACCGTGCGCCGTTCGGTGCTGGTGGATTCGAAAGCCGACATGCTGATCTTTGGCAACGGCGAGCGTCCGCTGGTGGAAGTGGCGCATCGCCTGGCGCAGGGTGAACCGGTCAGCGAGATCCGCGACGTGCGCAACACCGCGATCATGGTGAAAGAGGCGCTGCCGAGCTGGAGCGGGGTGGATTCCCGCATTATCGATATGCCGGGCAAAATCGACCCTATCCCACATCCGTACGGTGACGATCTGCCGTGCGCGGATAACAAACCGGTTGAGCCGAAGAAAGCGGAAGCAAAGGCCGTGGTGGTGCAGCCGCCGCGTCCGAAGCCGTGGGAAAAAACCTATGTGCTGCTGCCGTCTTACGAAAAAGTAAAAAGCGATAAAGTACTCTACGCCCACGCATCGCGCATCTTACACCATGAAACCAACCCCGGCTGCGCGCGAGCGCTGATGCAAAAGCACGGCGAGCGCTATATCTGGGTTAACCCGCCAGCGATCCCGCTCTCTACCGAAGAGATGGACAGCGTCTTTGCTCTGCCGTACAAGCGTGTGCCGCATCCGTCATATGGCAACAGCCGTATTCCGGCGTACGAGATGATCCGTTTCTCAATCAACATCATGCGCGGCTGCTTCGGCGGGTGCTCCTTCTGTTCGATCACCGAACACGAAGGCCGTATTATTCAGAGCCGTTCCGAAGAGTCGATTGTTAACGAGATCGAAGCGATTCGCGACACGGTGCCGGGCTTTACCGGCGTGATCTCCGATCTGGGAGGTCCAACGGCCAACATGTACATGCTGCGCTGTAAATCGCCGCGCGCCGAGCAGACCTGCCGTCGTCTCTCCTGCGTCTATCCGAGCATTTGCGAGCATATGGACACCAACCACGAGCCGACTATCAATCTTTACCGTCGCGCCCGTGACCTGAAAGGCATCAAGAAGATCCTGATCGCCTCCGGCGTGCGTTACGACATTGCGGTGGAAGATCCGCGCTACATCAAAGAGCTGGCGACGCACCACGTTGGCGGTTATCTGAAGATCGCCCCGGAGCACACCGAAGAAGGCCCGCTGTCCAAAATGATGAAGCCAGGCATGGGCAGCTATGACCGCTTTAAACAGCTGTTTGATACCTATTCAAAACAGGCGGGGAAAGAGCAGTATCTGATCCCATACTTCATCTCCGCACACCCCGGCACCCGTGATGAAGACATGGTGAACCTGGCGCTGTGGCTGAAGCAGCGTCGATTCCGTCTGGATCAGGTGCAGAACTTCTACCCGTCGCCGCTCGCCAACTCGACGACCATGTATTACACCGGCAAAAACCCGCTGAGTAAGATTGGTTATAAGAGCGAAGACGTGGTGGTGCCGAAAGGGGATAAACAGCGCCGTCTGCATAAAGCGCTGCTGCGCTATCACGATCCGAAAAACTGGCCGCTGATCCGTCAGGCGCTGGAAGAGATGGGGAAAAAGCACCTGATCGGCTCGCGTCGTGATTGCCTGGTGCCAGCGCCAACGCTGGAAGAGATGCGCGAAGCGCGCCGCCAGAACCGCAACACGCGCCCGGCGCTGACCAAGCACACGCCTATTGCGCATCAGCGTTCGAACGGTGTTGCGGGAACGAAGAAGAACGTAAAACGTAAGACCGGTTAAACCTGTAACAATGCCCGGTGGCGCTGCGCTTACCGGGCCTACAGGTCTAACCCTCTCCCCTCCGGGGAGAGGGCAGGGTGAGGGGATCACCCGCCAAACTGATCCGGGTCCGGCCCAAGCCGTTTGCCCTGATCCAGCTTCGCAATTTCACCCAGCTCGTCTTTATCCAGGCGGAAATCCCAGACGTCGAAGTTCTCGGCGATACGCGATGGCGTGACCGATTTCGGGATCACCACCAGACCGCTATCCAGATGCCAGCGAATGACGATCTGCGCCGGGGTTTTACCGTACTTATCCGCCAGTTCACGGATGATTTTCTGGTCAAACACCCCTTCGCCGCCCTGAGCCAGCGGGCTCCAGGATTCGGTCTGGATCTTGTGCGTGGCGTTCCATGAATGAAGCTGGCGCTGCTGCATCAGCGGGTGCAGCTCAATCTGGTTAATTACCGGCGCGACGCCCGTTTCATCAATCAGGCGTTGCAGATGATGAACCTGGAAATTACAGACGCCGATGCTTTTTATCAGCCCCTCTTTTTGCAGTTCAATCATCCCCTTCCAGGCATCAACGTAATGGTCGATAGCCGGTACCGGCCAGTGCATGAGATAAAGATCGACGAAATCGAGCTGGAGTTTCTCCAGACTCTCCTGCAACGCTTCGCGGGGACGCTTTTGATCCTCGTTCCACAGCTTGGTGGTGATGAAAAGCTCATCCCGGGGAACGCCGGCGCTGGCAAGCGCTTTCCCCACGCCGTCCTCGTTTTTATAGGCGGCGGCGGTATCGATGGACCGATAGCCGACTTCCAGGGCTTTATGAATGGCGGAGACGACCTCGTCGTTACCGGCTTTCCATACACCTAGCCCCAGCTGGGGCATCACGTTGCCGTCCTGTAGCTTGATTACGGTTTGGTTTGCCATTTTTCCTCCTTCAGGTGCTCATCGCCGGAGGGAACCTCCGACGATGTGATGTGCATTAAGTCTGGACGAAATGTCAAAAAACGAAAGTCAGGATCCTAAAAACGCTTAGCGTGCCGCTTCGTAAATACGACGGCTGACGTCCAGGGTGATGTCGCCATGCTCGCCGATCTGCGTCATACCGTGTGCTTCCAGTTTCGCCAGCAGGGCAGGGATGGAACTGCCGTCCAGGCCATAGCCAGAGAGACGCGTTGGCACGCCCAGGCTTTCAAAGAAGTGACGGGTGGCTTCAATCGCGGCATCGATACGCGCATCGTCGGAACCGTCGGTGATGTTCCACACGCGTTCGGCATACTGGAGCAGTTTGGCGCGTTTAGCGTCACGTTTTTCGTTCCACAGCGCAGGCAGAACCACCGCCAGCGTCTGGGCGTGATCCAGGCCGTGCATCGCCGTCAGCTCGTGGCCGAGCATATGGGTAGCCCAGTCCTGCGGCACGCCTGCGCCGATCAGGCCGTTCAGCGCCTGGGTGGCAGCCCACATCACGTTGGCACGCACGTCGTAATTTTCAGGCTCTTTCAGCGCTTTTGGACCTTCTTCAATCAGCGTCAGCAGAATGCCTTCCGCGAAACGATCCTGAATTTTGGCGTTTACCGGGTAAGTAACGTACTGCTCAACGGTGTGAACAAAGGCGTCGACCACGCCGTTCGCCACCTGACGTGCAGGCAGGGTATAGGTGTAAACCGGATCGAGGATCGCGAACACGGGCTGAACGTGTTCGTTCATAAAGGCCTGCTTGTCACCGGTGGTTTTACGGGAGATGACCGCGCCTTTGTTGGACTCTGATCCGGTGGCCGGCAGCGTCAGCACGGAGCCCATCGGGATCGCACTGCTGATGTCGCTGCCGCCCGTTTCCAGAATATGCCACGGGTCGATGCCGTCAGCGTAATGGGCCGCCGCCGCGATGAATTTGGTGCCGTCCAGCACGGAGCCGCCGCCCACCGCCAGCAGGAAGGTGATTTGCTCCTCACGGGCGATTTTTACCGCGTTCATCAGCGTTTCATAAGACGGGTTAGGCTCGATACCGCCGAACTCGCGCACGTCCAGACCTTCCAGAGCGCTGTACACCTGATCCAGTACGCCGGTTTTTTTCACGCTGCCGCCGCCGTAGGTAATCAGGACGCGGGCGTCAGCGGGGATTTGCGCGCGCAGGTCGGCGATGGCGTCTTTACCAAACAGAATGCGGGTTGGGGTATGAAGATTAAAGTTGTTCATGGCTTGTTCCCTGTAGTGGGTAAAAAATCGTGGTGGCGCAGAAGGCAACCTGATGCTGCTCATTGTGGCGGGCAGGCGCTATCCTCTCAATGCACATTCCTGCCGATGTCTTGCCCATTTCTACAGCGCGCTGGAGAAACGGTAAGAAAATGCGCACACTGTCAGCGTCGGAAACCGTACCCGGAGTAACTGAAAATGAACCGTGATGCCATCTGCCGCCAGCTAACGTCGCAGATTAAAAGAATGATAGATAACGGAAATGATTCGGCTGAGCTGCTGCCGGATATCCGATTGCTGTACGGTACCCAGCCCGGGACGCGCACCCCGGTGATGTATCAGCCCGGCATCGTGTTTCTCTTTTCTGGCCATAAGATTGGCTATATCAATGAGCGCGTGTTCCGTTACGACACCAATGAATATCTGCTTCTGACAGTACCTTTACCCTTCGAATGTGAAACTTTCGCGACAGAGGAGGTACCGCTGGCCGGGATCCGCGTCAACGTCGACATCCTCCAGTTGCAGGAGCTGCTGATGGAGATTGGGGAGGACGAACTTTTCCGGCCGTCAATGGCGGCAAGCGGTATCAACTCCGCGACCCTGTCGGAGGAAATTCTCTGCGCGATTGAACGCCTGTTAGACGTGATGGAAAGGCCGCTGGATGCGCGTATTCTCGGAAAACAGATTATCCGCGAAATTCTTTACCATGTGCTGCTGGGACCGGGCGGCGGGGCGCTGCTGGCGCTGGTAAGCCGGCAAACGCACTTCAGCCTGATTAGCCGCGTGCTGAAGCGCATCGAGAGCCAGTACACGGAAAACCTCAGCGTTGACCAGCTGGCGGCGGAAGCCAATATGAGCGTCTCGGCGTTTCACCATAACTTTAAATCTGTCACCAGCACGTCACCGTTGCAGTACCTCAAAACCTACCGTCTGCATAAGGCGCGGATGCTGATGATCCACGATGGCATGAAGGCCAGCGCCGCGGCGATGCGGGTCGGGTATGAAAGCGCGTCGCAGTTTAGTCGGGAGTTTAAGCGCTACTTCGGCGTCACGCCGGGGGAAGATGCGTCACGTATAAGAACCATGCAGGGAGCCTGAGGGGAAACGGAGGCCGGGTAAGCGGTAGCGCCACCCGGCTTTTATTTATGCGCTGCAATACTTTTTCTTAATCACCACCGCAATGGTACCCACCAGCCCTGCAACCAGCAGGAAAATCGGCAGGATCATCAGGAAGGTCATCACCTGGTCTTCATGGCGCTTAACAAAGGGGATCATATTCAGCGCGTAGCCGAGCGTGGTGACCACGCCTACCCAGAGCAGGGCGCTCAGCCAGTTGAAGAACTGGAAGCGGCGGTTAGAGAGGCCTGAAATACCCGCCATGGTAGGCAACAGGGTACGAACAAACGCCAGAAAACGCCCGGCAAGTAACGCCAGCAGGCCGTGACGGTCAAACATGCAGGTCGCGCGCTGGTGATATTTATGCGGCAGCTGCGCCAGCCAGCCTTTCACCACGCGAGTGTTTCCAAGCCAGCGCCCTTGCAGGTAGCTCAGCCAACAGCCGAGACTGGCCGCAGAGGTGAGGATCACCATTGTCGGTGCGAAGTCCATCACGCCCTTGCCGATTAACGCCCCTGCGAGCAAGAGCAGGCTGTCACCGGGTAAAAATGAGGCTGGCAGTAATCCATTTTCCAGAAACAGCGTCGCGAACATCACGAAATAGACAATCCCGACGACATGCGGGTCCGCCAGCGCGGCAAAATCGTGTTGCCAGAGCGCCGTGATGATATTTTGAATAACAGCCATGGACTTTCCTGTGGAACAGCAGATATAACGCTATTGTACTCCCAATTTTGCCTGTCGGGGTTGATCGCAGGCGCATCTCATACAGACTTTTCTGCTTGCGGTGTTCAGAATAGCGTCCGGGGAGTACATTTCAGCCAGCACTTTACACGATGCGCTCAAATCCTGCCGATAAATCCGCAATTAAATCGTCCACATTTTCCAGCCCAATATGCAGGCGGATTAAGGTCCCCTCGAAGTCCACCTCGCCGCCCGGGCGCAGGGCCGCAATCTGCTCCGGCTGGTTGGGCAGGATCAGCGATTCAAACCCACCCCATGAATAGGCCATGCTGAAGAGGGTAAAGTTATCCAGATAGCTTGCCAGTTCGGCGTCATTCAGGCGCTTTTTAAGAACAAATGAGAACAACCCGCTGCTGCCCGTAAAGTCACGTTGCCAGTATTCGTGGCCCTTGCTGCCCGGCAGCGCCGGATGGTTAACGCGCTCCACCTGCGGATGCAGCGCCAGCCACTGTGCAATTTGCAGGCTGCTTTCGTGATGCTGACGCAAACGCACGCCGAGCGTACGGATGCCCCGGCTGGTCATGTAGGCGGTATCGGCATCCACCATCTGGCCCATCAGGTAGGCGTTTTCACGCAATTGATCCCAGCAGCGGGCGTTAGACACCGCCGTACCGATCATGCCGTCGGAATGGCCAATCAGGTATTTGGTCGCCGCCTGAATGGAGATATCGATGTCAAATTCCAGGGCTTTAAACAGCACACCTGCCGCCCAGGTGTTGTCGATCATGATGATCGCTTCCGGCGCTATGCTGCGCACCGCCTTCACGATGGCCGGGACGTCATGCACTTCCATGGTGATGGAGCCGGGAGATTCCAGGAACACAACGCGCGTGTTGGGCTGAATAAGCGCGGCAATACCGGCCCCAATCAGCGGATCGAACCAGCTGGTGGTGACGCCGAGCTTGCTGAGTATTTTGGTGCAGAAGTCCTGGCTTGGCTCGTAGGCGGTATTGGTCATCAGGACGTGGTCACCCTGTTCCACAAACGCCAGAATGGTATTGGCGACCGCCGCCGCGCCGCACGGGAACAGCGCGCAGCCCGCGCCGCCCTCCAGTTCGCACATGGCTTCCTGCAACGAGAAATGGGTTAACGTGCCACGACGACCGTAAAACAGCCCGCCCTTCGCGCGATTACGCGTAGCGATTTTTTTATCTTCAACGGTATCAAACACCAGCGAGGAGGCGCGCTGGATCACGCTGTTGACCGAGCCCTGCGTGTATTTTTTACTGCGTCCTGCCTGCACCAGCGTGGTCTCAAGCTGCTTTTTAGTCATGTTCGCTAACCCTATTTTTATACGTCTGGACGTCCAGACTACCACGATTGTCAGAATGTGCATCCGGATGCTTATCGAATAAGCAGAAAATATTATCAAAAATTCGCATAAGAAATTTTTACTGCGTAAGCGCAAGGAAAGTGAGCGAAAATTACGGCACTATGTAAATACTAATGAGAACTACTATCAATTCGACGACGTTTTGATATTATTACGTTCAGATTTTGTGATTTGCGTCCTGGAGATACAGAGTGGGTAATAATTTGATGCAGACGGATCTCTCCGTTTGGGGCATGTATCAACATGCTGACATCGTAGTTAAGATTGTGATGATCGGCCTGATTCTGGCGTCCGTGATCACCTGGGCTATCTTCTTCAGCAAGAGCGCCGAACTTCTTTCACAAAAACGCCGCCTCAAGCGTGAGCAGAAGCAGCTGGCGGAAGCCCGCTCTCTGGATCAGGCTTCTGATATCACCTCATCCTTCCATGCGAAAAGCCTGACTACCCTGTTAGTGAACGAAGCGCAGAACGAGCTGGAACTCTCCGCAGGCAGTGAAGATAACGAAGGCATTAAAGAGCGTACCGGCTTCCGTCTGGAGCGTCGCGTTGCGGCCGTGGGTCGTCATATGGGCCGCGGTAACGGCTACCTGGCGACTATCGGCGCCATCTCCCCGTTCGTCGGCCTGTTCGGTACCGTCTGGGGCATCATGAACAGCTTTATCGGTATCGCCCAGACGCAGACCACTAACCTTGCGGTCGTCGCGCCGGGTATCGCAGAAGCGCTGCTGGCCACGGCTATCGGTCTGGTTGCCGCTATCCCGGCGGTTGTTATCTATAACATCTTCGCGCGCATGATTGGCAGTTACAAAGCCACACTGGGTGACGTTGCCGCGCAGGTTCTGCTGCTGCAAAGCCGCGATCTGGACCTGAACGCCAGCGCCGTTAAACCGGTACATGCGGCGTCCAAACTGCGCGTAGGTTGATTGTATGGCAATGCGTCTTAATGAAAATCTGGACGATAACGGTGAAATGCATGAGATCAACGTGACGCCGTTTATCGACGTCATGCTGGTTCTGCTGATTATCTTTATGGTTGCCGCACCGCTGGCGACGGTGGACGTGAAGGTGAATCTGCCTGCGTCCTCCAGCCAGCCGCAGCCGCGTCCGGAAAAGCCTATTTACCTGTCCGTGAAGGCCGATAAGTCCATGTTCCTGGGCAACGATCCGGTAACGGATGCCTCGGTTATTCCGGCGCTGGACCAGCTTACCGGCGGCAAGAAAGACACCACCGTCTTCTTCCGCGCGGATAAAACCGTCGATTATGAAACCATGATGAAGGTAATGGACACGCTGCATCAGGCGGGATACCTGAAGATTGGTCTGGTCGGCGAAGAGAAAGCGGCCGCGAAGTAAAACGAAAGCTTTTGCAGCCTTCCCTGCCGGGGGGCGGCGTCGCCTTACCCGGCCTGCATTCCGCAACAATCATTGTTGACTCACACTGAAGGCGCCGTCGGCGCCTCTTCATCAAGCGCTACACAGGTCACGTTTGAAGTTCGGTAATGACCTTCCGAGAGTTTACGGGTCAGGCGCAGGGTGGCTGTCTCGCGTGCCAGCAGGTACTGATAGTTCGCCTCCAGTCGCCCGAGGATCTTCTCTTTAAGCTCAGGGCGCTGTTCAATAATGGCGTTCATCACCGCGCCGTAAATCTCCTCCTTGGCCTGCAAGGCGTAAATCTCCCGACGATTCTGCCATTTCAGGCGCACCAGCGTGGCCGGAATCGAAACCAAATCCTGCGTAATTCGCGTCATCTCGTCATTTTTTATCTTTTTCAGGGCGTCGAGATTCTGCTTTAAGATAAATTCATCGCTTTTCTTATCATCTAAAGTCAAATAAACGTTATTACCGCTGTCATCATTCACGTTAATCTTCCCCCAGGTTATAAAAAATGGGATTGTTTTTTTCACGCGTAATTAAATTAAGCCAAATTTCATTGCCGGCCTCATTTATTTGCTGCGTTTTCTCGGTCATTATTTGACTTAGCGTCTGGGCATCTATTTCCCCTTCGGCCTGTAAATCATTTAGTAGATGAACTAAGGCTTCAATCTTGATGGCGCGAAATAAACGCTCTTTTAAATGGCGATCGTGCTCTTCCAGCACCATATTACGGGATTTGCCGGTGCGTGAAACACCAATTAATATGTCGGCTTCATAGTCGGAGAGTTTTCTTTTTCCTTGAGTGAAATTCGCCTCTTTATCTGCTTCCGTCGAAGGCTGTTCCACAGGCGTAATGTGGTACTTTGCCGGGACAAGATTGTCGGGCAGCATTTTAATTTCCTTTAATTTCAAAAAAGGTGGGGATGGAAAAAGGGTGAGATTCGTTGACAATAACATGAGGCAATTTTAAAATCAAAAAAAATGGAGCCTACCCATGAACAGCATTTTCTTTACGGTCATAACGTTACTATTACTGACCGCTGGCGTGCTTTTATTGATGCAAGAGTTAAATAAAACGAAAGCGTCAAAAGACGTCAGTGAACCGCCGCAGCCTGAATTGATGTCGAAAGAGGAGGGGGAAGATCATTTCTCCGTATTGATGAACGCCGTGACGCCGGTCTGGTACTGGCGGGTAAATCACGAATATATCGATTTTCTCCATGCGACAATTAAGCGAATGAAAATGGCTGAAATTAATGATACGCCCGGCCTGTTCGACGCGCAGCGCCGTTGTAGCGACCTTAATTCGGCGGTTTATAAATATTACGACAATATCAAAAAGCGCTGTCTGAATGGCGAGAAGGTGTCGTACTCCGATTTAGACGTATTAAATCTGCGCCAGTGTTTTCGCGAGTTTAGCCTGGAAGCCTACCCGGAACTGGTCGCGCTGGTCTGGCCGGAGTATGCGCGTCCGGATGTGGATCCCAACGAGGTATAGTTGAGATATACTGAGCGCTGGTTTCGTTTGCAGACAGGATTTTATGGAACGCTTCTTTGAAAACGCAATGTATGCCTCTCGCTGGCTGCTCGCACCCGTCTATTTTGGTCTCTCCCTGGCGTTGGTCGCCCTGACGATCAAGTTCTTCCAGGAGATATTTCACGTCCTGCCAAACATTTTCTCCGTGGCAGAAGCCGATTTGATTCTGGTTCTGCTGTCGCTGGTGGATATGACGCTGGTGGGGGGATTACTGGTGATGGTGATGTTCTCCGGTTATGAGAATTTCGTCTCTCAGCTTGATATCGCCGAGCACAAAGAAAAGCTCAACTGGCTGGGGAAAATGGATGCCTCATCGCTGAAGAATAAAGTCGCGGCATCGATTGTGGCGATTTCGTCTATACACCTGTTACGCGTCTTTATGGACGCGAAAAACGTCCCGGATAATAAGCTGATGTGGTATGTGATTATCCACCTGACGTTTGTGCTGTCGGCGTTTGTGATGGGGTATCTGGATAAGATCAGTAAGAAATAAATTCACCATGCCCCTCACCCTGCCCTCTCCCCAGAGGGGAGAGGGTGTTCAAGTTCCCTCTCCCCTCTGGGGAGAGGGTTAGGGTGAGGGGCGAAAGCATCGGACCGCACTATTTATTTATCCGACGACGCCTGCCACAAATTCAGCTCACCATCCGCAACGTGCTGGTCAATCCGCGTCAGTTCATCTTCGCTAAAGCGCAGGTTATTCAGCGCCTGAACGTTCTCTTCCAGCTGCTCCGGGCGGCTCGCGCCAATCAGCACCGACGTTACACGCTCATCTTTCAACAGCCAGCTTAGCGCCATCTGCGCCATCGTCTGCCCGCGCGCGTGCGCCATCTCGTTCAGCAAACGAAGGCTGCTCAGGTTGGCTTCCGTCAGCATTTTCTCCGTCAGGCCGCGCACTTTTTTCCCTTCGCGTTGCATACGTGAACCGTCCGGAATACCGTTCAGGTATTTTCCGGTGAGCAGGCCCTGTGCCAGCGGGGTAAAGGCGATACAGCCCGTTCCGTTTTTCTCCAGCGCGTCCAGCAGGCCGGTCTTGTCGACCCAGCGGTTAAGCAGGTTGTAAGACGGCTGGTGGATCAAAAGCGGGATCTTCCACTCGCGCAGCAATTCGGCCATTACCGCCGTGCGTTCCGTGGAGTAGGACGAAATGCCGACGTACAGCGCTTTTCCGCTCTGCACCGCGTGCGCCAGCGCGGAGGCGGTCTCTTCCATCGGCGTGTTTTCGTCTACGCGGTGAGAATAGAAAATATCCACATACTCCACACCCATGCGTTTCAGGCTCTGGTCGAGGCTGGCGAGCAGGTATTTACGTGAACCGCCCGAACCATACGGCCCTGGCCACATGTCGTAGCCCGCTTTGGTGGAGATGATCAGCTCGTCACGATACCCGGCAAAATCCTCCCGCAGCAGACGGCCAAAATTCTCTTCAGCGCTGCCTGGTGGGGGGCCGTAGTTGTTGGCAAGGTCAAAGTGGGTAATACCGAGATCGAAGGCCTTACGCAGCAGCGCGCGCTGGGAATCGAGCGGCTGAACGTGACCGAAGCTGTGCCACAGGCCTAGCGACAGTGCCGGTAAGCGCAGGCCGCTTTTGCCGCAGTATCGGTACTGCATGTTTTCGTATCGGCCGGTGTAAGGGTGCCAGGACATGATGTCTCCTTTCTTGTCGGTGAATTTTCGAAACAACGTTTTCATTCTATGCCGACTCGATAACAAAAAAGTATATTTTCTGCGGTAGCTGCCGATAAAGAGGGTAGTACTCGCCTCTGGGCGAATTCACCCTCACGGCAAGGAATACTCAATGAAGATGCTTCGTAATTTCACCATCCGTTTCGTCATGCTGACGATACTGGGGATCTTTTGTGTCATGTGGGCAGGCGTGGGGCTTTACAGCACCTGGTCTCTGTCTCGTGTTTCTGATGGTAATGACGTTGACCGCCAGCTGGTCCGGCAAATGACGGTGCTGAGCCAAGGCAACGATCAGTATTTCCGTTTCGTCACCCGCCTGAGCCGGGCGATGGAAGTTAAAGCGGCGGGCGGCACGCCGGACCTGGCTCCTGCACAGCAGGCGCTGGATAACATGAGTAAAAAGCTGGCAGAGATGAAAGCTATCTCTCCGGGCCCGATGGATGAAAAGGTGTCTGCGCAGGTGATTTCCACCTGGCAGGCGCTGCTCGATCGTGGCGTGACGCCGCAGATGGCGCAGGCGAAGCAGGCGACGCTCGAAGGCTATCGTCAGCATGCCAACAACGTCACGCCGCCGCTAAGCCGTGCATTCGGGTCAGCGGCTGAGAACTTTAACAACACCGCGGCGAAGGCGCTCGACAGCACGCGCGTGGTGGTCGACGGCCTCACCAGCATGACCCGGACGGTGATTATCACCGCCACGATCGTGGGTCTGTTGATCCTGCTGTTCACCGACCGCTACCTGGTGGCGATACTGGTAAAACCGCTGGATCGTATCCGTCAGCAGTTCCGCCAGATTGCGCAGGGCGATCTCAGCCAGCCGATTGAATCCTTTGGCCGCAACTGCGTGGGGCAACTGGTGCCGCTGCTGAGCGCCATGCAGGACAGCCTGCGGGAAGCGGTCAGCACGATTCGTTCCGGCAGCGAGAATATCTGGCGCGGGGCAACGGAGATCTCCAGCGGGAATAACGATCTCTCTTCGCGTACCGAAGAGCAGGCCGCCGCGCTGGAAGAGACCGCGGCCAGCATGGAGCAGCTAACCGCAACGGTGAAGCTGAACGCCGAAAGTGCGCGCCAGGCCAGCCAGCTTGCGGATGTCGCCTCCAGTACGGCCAGCCGCGGCGGCTCGCTGGTGGAAGATGTGGTCACAACCATGAGCGGCATTTCGGACAGCTCGAAAAAAATCGCTGAAATCACTACCGTCATCAACAGCATCGCCTTCCAGACCAATATTCTGGCGCTGAACGCCGCGGTGGAAGCGGCCCGGGCCGGGGAGCAGGGGCGGGGCTTTGCGGTCGTGGCGGGTGAGGTGCGTAATCTGGCCAGCCGCAGCGCGAATGCGGCAAAAGAGATCGAAGGGCTGATTGCAGATTCCGTTGCCCGCGTGGAGCAGGGGGCGCAGCTGGTGAACGATACCGGCACCACGATGGAAGCGATCCTGCGCGACGTGACGGAAGTGACCGTCATTATGAAGCAGATCGCCGCCGCGTCAGAGGAGCAGAGCAAAGGTATTTCTCAGGTCGGCGTTGCCATCACGCAGATGGACGGCGTGACCCAGCAGAACGCCTCGCTGGTGGAGCAGGTTTCCGCCGCCGCCGCCGCACTTGAACGGCAGACCGAAGAACTCCAGCGCTCAGTGCAGAAATTCCGTCTCACCGCGTAACCTCTCGTGTCAGGCCGTCTCTGGCGGCCTGACGTTTATCGCTCTGAATAATCTGTGTCACCTGCGACAGCTGACCAATTTTCACTTCACTTGCCCGCATAAATTTACTTTTGTCGATCAGCAGCAGCGACTGGCTGGCGCGGTTTAACAGCAGCGCCTTAAAGCCCGCGTTGTGCTCGGACGGATCCCAAAGGACGCCATGCTCATCGACCCCTTCACACGAGAAGATGAACAGATCGATCTCCAGCCCTTTTAGCTGCGTCACCAGCGCCGGGTTAACATAGCAGCGATACTTACGCTCAAGCGTTCCGCCGGAGCAGATAAGCGTGATCCGCTCGCGCTTTGCCATCTCGTGGCAGATAGGCAGACTGTTGGTAAATACGGTGAGGTCGATGTCCGGCAACTGGCGCGCCAGATGAAAGCAGGTTGAGCTGGCGTCGAGGGCGATGGTCATCCCTTCGCTGATCCAGCCCAGCGCGTGGCGGGCAATATCGGCTTTGTCGGCATAATGGCTTTTCAGGCGTGCGCCAAAGGGTTCACCGCTGTCGCGGCTGTCCGGATGAATCAGACGCGCGCGCCCGTGCTGGCGCAGAAGCTTCCCCTGCTGCTGCAACGACTTCAGATCCCGGCGGATGGTCTCTTTGCTGACGGAGAGCTTTTCAGCCAGCACATCGGTAGTCAGCCAGTCGCTTTTACTCAGCAAGGTGATAAGACTCTGCTGTCGGGTCGCTTTTAGCGTCTGGTCTGACATACGAGGCTCCTTGCGCACGCGTGCTGACGCATTTTTCTCATCGCGGAAGAAGGGCGGCGAACCGCCCGGTCATGGATCAACCCTGACGTTTATCTTCCGTCTGGGTATCGAAGTCGCTTGCTGAATGACGCTCATGTAACTGCTCGTTCAGCTCGCCGTTGGTACGGTTAACAATGCGCCCGCGTTTAACGGCCGGACGATTCGCCACATCTTTTGCCCAGCGCTGCACGTTGGTGTACTTCCCGGCATCCAGGAACTCGGCGGCGTTATACACGCTGCCCAGCGCCACGCAGCCAAACCATGGCCAGACTGCCATATCCGCAATGGTATATTCCTCACCCGCTACGTAACGACCACGCGCCAGCTGTTTGTCCAGCACGTCGAACAGGCGTTTAGCTTCCATAGTGAAGCGATCGATAGCGTACTCAATCTTCACCGGTGCGTAGTTATAGAAGTGGCCAAAACCGCCGCCGAGGAACGGGGCCGCGCCCTGTAACCAGAACAGCCAGTTCAGGGTTTCCGTTCGTCCTGCCGGATCTTTTGGCAGGAAGTGACCAAATTTCTCGGCCAGGTAGAGCAGGATATTGCCGGATTCAAAGACGCGCGTCGGCGGGGTGGTGGAGTGGTCACGCAGGGCCGGGATCTTCGAGTTCGGGTTCACGTCGACAAAACCGCTGGAGAACTGATCGCCCTCACCAATGCGGATCAACCATGCGTCGTATTCCGCGCCCGTCACGCCCAGCGCCAGCAGCTCTTCCAGCATGATGGTAACTTTCTGTCCATTCGGCGTACCGAGAGAGTACAGCTGGAGCGGGTGCGCGCCCACAGGTAGCTCTTTCTCATGCGTCGCGCCCGAGACGGGACGGTTGATATTGGCGAACGCGCCGCCGTTATTCTGTTTCCATTCCCACACTTTCGGTGGCTGATAGGTGTTATCTGACATGTTGGCCTGCCTTTTTGGTGTTGTGTTGAGGCAGTGTAGCAGGAGATGCAGGAACCGTTTAACGATGCGAGCGTAATGGGCAGGGCGGGTGTATGATAACGCCACCTCTGTCAGTTAATTACAACGTGCAGACGACGACAACCCCACAAAAAAATTGCCGCCTGCCTGTTTTAGGTTGGACACATGCGTAAAGGAACGTTAAGCAGTGACGCACCCTTCGGGACGTTATTAGGTTATGCGCCGGGTGGCGTGGCGATTTACTCTTCAAATTACGGCAGTCTCGATCCGCGTCACTACCCGGAAGACGCGGCATTCCGCAGCTATATCGGCAACGAATACATGGGCCATAAATGGCAGTGCGTTGAGTTTGCGCGCCGTTTCCTGTTTCTCAATCACGGGTTTGTTTTTACCGACGTCGGGATGGCGTGGGAGATCTTCTCCCTGCGTTTTTTGCGCCAGGTGGTAAATGACAATATTTTGCCGCTACAGGCCTTTGCTAATGGCTCAAAACGCGCGCCGCAGGCCGGTGCGCTGCTCATCTGGCAAAAGGGCGGTGAGTTTCATGAGACCGGCCACGTCGCCGTCATTACCCAGCTGCTGGATGACAGAGTGCGCATTGCCGAGCAGAACGTTATTCACTCCCCGCTGCCGATGGGGCAGCAGTGGACGCGCGAGCTTCGTCTGAGCGTGGAGGACGGTTGCTATACGCTTCATGACACGTTCAACGATACCGAGATCCTCGGCTGGATGATCCAGACGGAGGAGACGGAACACAGTATTCCTCAGCCGGAGATCGACGGTGAACTGCTGAAAATCAGCGGCGCGCGATTGAAGAACAACCGTCAGTTCGACGGAAAATGGCTCAATGAAAACGACGCCCTGCAACAGGCGTACGTTCGCGCCAACGGCCACGTTATCAACAACGATCCCTGCCAGTACTTCACCATTACCGAAAGCGCCGAGCAGGAGCTGATCAAAGCCACCAACGAACTGCACCTGATGTACCTTCATGCCACCGACAAGGTGCTGAAAGACGACAGCTTACTCGCGCTTTTCGACATCCCGAAAATTCTCTGGCCGCGTCTGCGTCTTTCATGGCAGTGGCGTCGTCACCATATGATCACCGGTCGTATGGATTTCTGCATGGATGATCGCGGCATCAAGGTTTACGAGTACAACGCGGATTCCGCCTCCTGCCATACCGAGGGCGGGCTCATTCTTGAAGAGTGGGTGAAAAACGGCTATCGCGGCACCGGCCACAATCCGGCGGAAGGCTTGCTGGAGGAGCTGACCGGCGCATGGAAGCACAGCCACGCGCGGCCGTTCGTCCATATCATGCAGGACAACGATACCGAAGAGGATTACCACGCGCTCTTTATTCAGCGCTCGCTGATCCAGGCCGGGTTTGAAACCAAAATCCTGCATGGACTGGGGGCGCTGAGCTGGGATGCCGCCGGGCAACTGATTGATGATGAAGGCCGTCACGTCAACTGCGTATGGAAAACCTGGGCGTGGGAAACGGCGATTGAGCAGATCCGCGAGGTGAGCGAAACCGAGTACGCCGCCGTGCCTATCCGCACCGGTCATCCGCAAGGTGAAGTGCGCCTGATTGACGTCCTGCTGCGCCCGGAAGTGCTGGTCTTTGAACCGCTGTGGACGGTGATCCCAGGTAACAAGGCGATCCTGCCGGTGCTGTGGCAGCTGTTCCCGAACCACCGTTACCTGCTGGATACCGATTTTGAGGTCAACGATCTGCTCAAACGGACCGGTTATGCCGTTAAACCGATCGCCGGACGCTGCGGGAGCAATATCGATCTGATCGGCGCCCAGGACGAACTGCTGGACCAGTCCAGCGGCAAGTTTGTTGACCGCAAAAATATCTACCAGCAGCTATGGTGCCTGCCGAAAGTTGACGGCAGATACATTCAGGTCTGCACCTTTACCGTGGGCGGGAACTATGGCGGAACCTGTCTGCGCGGGGATGACTCGCTGGTGGTGAAGAAAGAGAGCGATATTGAACCGCTGATTGTGGTGAAAGATAAATAACGTCTCCCTGTTATAAAAACGCCCCCGCAGGGCATGTTGCGGGGGCGTTTCATTACTGCTCTTCCTCTTCCTGCTGCTCGCTGATCTTCAAATCAATGATCCGGCCAATCTGGTCATGGTAAACCGTCAGCAGGTTGTACTGGCTCATCTCGGACATAATTTGCGGCGTGACGTTAAAACTTTGGGCAAGCTCGTCATGGCGCAACATTTCCGGATGACGCCGCCTCACATGCGCGCGGCGGCGATTGTACTGATACCACAGGATCAGCAGCCAGCCGTTGAACGCCGCAATCAGCAGATAGACCAGCACCGTATTAAAAGAGGCGATAATCACGCTCCAGCGGTGATCGCCCTCCTCGGTTAACTGCATCCACAGCCTGGCGTAAAGGAAAAACAGGAATCCTCCCCAGGCTATCAGCGTTAATGCGGCATCGAAAAGACGCGGTGCCAGCCGCTGTTCAGTCAAAATTAACGTATTCTCGTTCATTGAATGCTCCCTTTACCCCGGTCCGGACTGATCCAGCGCGCGCGGGCGCGTTTACGTTTAAGCATGACTTTCGGAAATGCCACGAGGGTGGTAAACAGGCCAATCATCCAGTACACCATCGGGAACCAGATTACCCAGAACAGCGAGCCTGCCACTTTCCGCTCGTAGCGCCGCTCGATATACAAACTGACGAGGAATTGCAGCAGGCACATCACACCCAGCAGCAGCCCGGTAAACGCCGGGGGAAACAGGCTCGCAACGGCCAGGTTCGCGGGAAGAGGGATAATATGGCTGAGAATGAACAACACCACGGTTGCCCCATAGGCAAACGCCCACAGCGTTGATAGCGCGTACTCAAGAAACAGGGGCCACATGCGATGATGCTCCCAGCGGGCCATCTTGCGCAGGTTAACCAGAAACACCTCTGCCCCCCCCTGCGCCCAGCGCAGACGCTGTTTCCACAGCCCCTTTAGCGTCTCCGGCATCAGGATCCAGCACAGTGCCCGCGGCTCGAAAAAGATATCCCAGTGGCGAAGCTGAAGCTTCCAGCTTATGTCGATATCCTCTGTGATCATGTCCGGGCTCCAGTACCCGACATCCGCCAGCGCCTGTCGGCGAAAGGCGGCGATGACGCCGGAGACGGTAAAGACCCGGCCATAGATCCGCTGCGTTCGCTTGATAAGGCCAATAATGGAAGAAAACTCGCCCACCTGAATGCGGCCAATCAGCGTTGAGCGCGTGCGAATACGCGGATTCCCGGTGACGGCCCCAACGTGGGGATACTGAATCAGCGGTGCCACCAGATACGCCGCGGTGTCGCGGTCGAGCAGGGCGTCGCCGTCAATGCAGACCAGCAAATCGCCCCGGGCCGCCGCAGCGCCGGCCTTGAGCGCCACGGCTTTCCCCTGGTTCTCCGCGAGATTAATCACCCGCAGGCGCGGTTGCTCTCGCGCCAGCTGTTGCAGTACCTCCGCCGTGTTATCAGAAGAACCGTCATTGATGGCGATAACTTCCACATTCCAGTACCGCTGACCCAGCGCGGCGCTAATGGTCTCCCGTGCGTTGCGTTCCTCATTGAAGCAGGGAATAAGAATCGAGATTAACGGCTCACCGGCTAAGGCGGGGGCGGGTGTTGCGTTATCCCACGACCAGTGCCGTTCAAGCTGAAACCAGAAATAGAGGCCGCCGGTTACCCAGAGCACGGACATAAAAAGCGGCCAGAAAAAGACAAAGTCCAGAATCAGTTCGCCGGTAAACAGCGCGGCTACGCCTAACGGCAACCCGAATACCAGACACAAAATAGAGAAGGCGATAATGCGATCAGTCATTGTCAGGATACCAGTACGAAGAAAATTCAGGTCTGATACTTGAAATATCAGGTTGGTTGTTGAGGAAGTCGTCGGGGTAATAACCGTAATTTTTGATGCCGTTCAGCTGGAGCACCCGCATCCACTCCATCAGACGTTCATCGGCTACGGCACGCTGCGGTTTCTGTGCCCAGTCCCTGGCCTGTAGCTCAAAAATCGTTTTATTCAGCGCGCCGGGGCGTGCGGCGACGGCTTTGACTAAACGCGTCAGCCAGGCATTGCTCTCTTCTGCCGGGACGGACTCCATCAGCGGCATTGCCATCGGCACCGTCCAGTCGTAGGCCGCCAGAAAATCATCGAGATTTTGCGCAAACCATGCCTCGCTTTCCGGCTCGAGAATGGGCAACGCGAACATGTTCCGCGCGGTTTTGATCTGCGGGCCACGGATGTTTTTCACCGCCTGGCTCAGGGTGCGTGTAAAGCCGATAAGTCGCTGACTCTTCTGTCGGGTCGTGTCCTGTCCTGCATCGTCAACGTCCGTCAGCACCGCGTCGTCATGAAATAAGATGCCATTGAAGCTGGCATAGCGGGCCAGATCTTCATAGATCTCCGTCACCTGCTGGCGAACCTGCGGACTCCAGGGGGAGAGCCTGATATAGGGCTCGGCGGCCACGGTCAACTCTCCCGTTTGACGATCCCGGCGCTGCACGCGCGGCAAGGCTGGACTGAGATCGAAAGAGAGAACCGGCATCCACGCGAAGACTTTCACTCCCGCGCGGGTTTGTAGCTGCCAGGCGACAAAATTAAAGAGATCGGCCCGGACCGGGAGCCGACGGTTGGGGAAATAGAGCGCATCGATCCTGCCGTCGCCCCGCGGATCCGAAAACGCCTGGAGAAACACATGGCTGATTTTCATGTCGTAGACCCGCTGGACGAGTTTGTTGATGTTTTTCGTCTGCTGGGCCGGATCGGGATCGTAGACGTAATCGAGATCGACATGCATGACGCGCACCGGGTCAAACTCCTGAACGCGGCTAACCGTGTTGGCAAAGGTTTTTATCGACGGATTTCCGGCGATCAGCAGGCGCGGGATGTTGCCGAGGTCGCGCACGTTTCCCAGCCCGTCCTCCAGGGTAAAGGCCAACTGATAGCCCTGTTTTTGGGCGATAGCGAGCGACGTACCGTTGGCAGCCCCATAGGGCCACACCCAGGCACGCGGCGCTTTTCCCGTCACCTGGGTGATTTTATCGGTGACTTTCCGTACGTCTGCGGCGATCCGCTGGTTGAAGTGTTCATCGGTTTCGTAATGCCCCGTCGCGTTATCGAAAAAACGGTTGGCGATGGCGGGTTCACGGCTTCCCTGCGGGTTGGCCGGAATGCCGTAATGCGAGGCCCAGGTATGCGAGCCAATCTCAATCAGCGGGGACTGGCTGAGCTCGCGAACCATATCCCAGGTGGCAAAGCGATCGCGGGGCGTCATCAGACCGCCGAAGTTAACTTTTTGATTTGCCGGCGTATCCACCCAACTGCCCACCGGCGCCCACAGCGCAGGAACGTTCCAGGCCTGAAGCAGAGGCCAGACCCGGGTGTAAAAGCTGCTGTAGCCGTCGTCAAAGCTGAGCAAAACGGCTTTCGGCGGCAGCGCTTTTTTCCCTTCATGCGCATCCAGAATGTCCTGCACGCTGATGGCGTGATAGCCGTTGTGCAAAAGCCAGCTTATCTGCTCGTTTAACGCGCTGGTGCGAACGGAGAGGTAGCGCTGATCGGCGGCATCATCTTCAACGTCGTGGTAGGCCAGGACCAGAAACTGATTCTCCGGCCAGGGTTTGCTGGCCTCCAGCTGCGGCCTCTTTTCAGGGGCCATAAAGGAGAGCGGCTGCGCGCAGAGGCTCGCGCTGAGGCAGAGCCAGCCGATGACGATCAGGCTTACAGAAAAACGTGTGTTCAGCATATTCATCCTTAAAAGCGTAAAGTCGCATCTAACGTGACGGAGAGATTGCTCTCGCGTTTGCCGTCGTAAGGGCGCTTATCCCAGTTCAGCATCACGCCAGTATCGACAACGTTGTTCCACTGGATGCGTTGCCCGTAACCCAGCAGGGTAACGGCACCCGCGGACTGATTTTTCTGCCAGTAGCTACCCCCTCCTGCCACGAACTGCTGGCTCCAGAGGGTGTCGTAGTGGCGGTACATCTCATGGTCAACGGACAGGGCAGCCGTCACGGACAGATCCCGTGCCGGGTTGTAATAGAGCGTATTCCGCAGGCTGTTTTTACTGGCGGCGATCCCCGGTTCGAGATCCAGCGTCAGGGTCGGGGTCTGCCAGAGACGCTCTTTCCCGGAGAGGGTGTATTCCTGACGGCGGTTGTGGTCTGAGAAGCGGCTGACGGCGGCGTTGAACTGGTATTCACGTCGCTCGTTTTGATACCAGCGCACCCCACCTTCACCCCGGTTGGCGCTGATCCCATTGCGTAATGCCCGTAAGGGTGTGGCGCGTGACAAGCGTTCGAGGTTACCGCTGACCTGCCAGTTATCACTCAGGCTGTAGGTTGTTGAGAGCCGTGCGCCCGGCCTGTTTGTACCGTGATAGCGGTTGCTGGAGAGCTCGGCTTCGAGCGTGAGGTCACGGGGGCGCCACTCAACGCCGCCCAGCAGGTGGCGGCTGATGCCTTTACCTTCGTCGAAATTCCCCTGGGCATAGCGGGCGCCGGCAAACAGCCGCCAGTTATCCGCCACGGGCGGGCCATAGAGCGTGGCGTCCCAGTTCATGTCGTGGCTACCGCTGACGGGGTTATCTGAGTGCAATCCTTTACCCGCGTTCAGACGCAGCTCAGACATATGGTGGACCGCTCTGAGTCTGTCCAGGCGACGGGCGCTGCGATCGGCGGGGGCGCGAGCAATTACGTCATCAGCCAGTAAATCCATCTGGCGCCACTCCTGAAGGTCCATTGCGACGTAAGCCTGCTGTTTTTCAAGCTCCAGATTCGCGGGTTCAAGCGCCTCTGCTCGTTTAAGCTTTTGCTCGGCCGCGCGCGGCAGGCCTCTGGCCTGAAGCAGGGCGGCATAATCAATCTGTAACCCCTGATTTCCCGGCGCCGTTGATGCCAGACGATACGACAGCTTTTCGGCCTCCGGCAGGGCGTTGGTCGCCAGCAAATAGTTAAGTTTGAGAGACTGTCCGGTGAGCCACCGATCGTTCGGCTGAGCGGTCGGGGATCCGAAATCGTAGCGGGTCCAGGGAACGCTGCGGGTCTCGCGCTCAACGTAGCGGCGGGCGGTCTGATACTGCCCCGTATCCAGCCAGGCGTAGAAAAGCGCATGCTCCTCATCCTGCGGATCGGAGGCGTAGTGTGGATAGCGTTGCACAAGCGAGAAGGCGGCGACGGTGTTTTTCTCCTGCAAATATGCCGAGATCACCCAGCCGATGGCCCAGTCCGGTACCGGATGCTGTGCGGCCGTCAGCGCCTCATATTCGCTAATGACGTGCCGGTAATTACCCTGCGCATACAGGGCGCCAAGCCGATCGATACGGGCAAGGACGACGTCTTCAGCCGCCTGCGGTTCGTTTTGCCAGCGGGAAAGCAGGGTGTGATAGCGATCTAACGCGTTTTGTGCCAGCCGCAGGCGCTCTTTCTCCGTTCTGCCAGGCACATCCGCCAGGCGTACCCTTTCAGCCGCGGCGTTACGCTCAAGGCGGCGGCGCTCCGCGGGAGACATCGCCGCGCTTTGCGACAGCCAGAGTGCAGGCGTGCTTACCCGGTTTTCCGTTAACGCATCGATCGTCTCGCGAAGAAGGGCATTATTCCCGGGAGCGGCGTTCAGTGCGCGCATGTCCGCCAGCAGCCGGTCCCCGTTTTTTCCCTGGCGCATCCAGACATAGGAGAGCGTCTCAAGGTGCGCGGGAGAAGGATCGTCCTTAACCAGCTGCCGGGCTTCCGAAAGCGCGAGGCGATCTCCGCGGGCATCGGCCAGGGTCTTAACATAGCCGATGCGGTAATCGTCGTTATCTGGCGCAAGGCTGAGCGCCTCTTTCCACAGCGATAAGGCGGATGGCCAGGCTTTTTGGTTTCTTCTGGATTGGGCGACGGCAGCGATGGCGCGAGCGGGCAGCGGCATATAAATACCATAACGCTGCCAGACCCGGATAACCTCATCATCGCGTCCTGCCCAGGAGGCTACCTGTAACCAGTCCGCAACCTGTCCGGGTGTTAAAGCATGCTGTTGCTCATAGCGCTGTAGGTAATCAAGAAACAGAGCGTAATTACCGTTACGTGCCTGTTGTATCTGATGCTCATAAACGGATTCATCAGCCTGAACCAGAACAGGAAAGAGTAAAAGCAGGAGCAATAATATTGTGGTGCGATAAAAGAATAACGTAGTGAAGCTAAGCGATCTTTCCATATCTATTTGCCATTTGTTTATCGTGAATCCATTGCATAACACGGCCGCCTTTTAACTCTGTGTTAAAGGGCATAAAGGAGAACATTAAATCTGAATGATGCTACGTTATGGGGTACTTACTTAAAGGTAATTATGAGCCCTCATCTCAGTGGTCTGATTGGGCTTAATGTACACCCGATATGTTGGGGGATAAATAAGTTGAAAAGCGGCTGGGAGGTTTTGAGATAATTCTGGAAGAAGTAAGTTTTTTAGATAATTCAGTGCAGGATTGTTCTTTTTAACTGATTGATGTTAAATGTTTTTTCTTTTGCTGCTTCCTGTTTTTTTATATTAGAAATGAAGTTCTGCTGAGTTAATTAAAGTACTTTCTGGTGCATGTTTGGGAAGTTTCATGACAAAAATTCTTAATGTTCAGAGAAGTGACTTTTCTGAAATTCTTTTTTATTTATAATTAACGCCAGGCATTGAGTGATAGTCTACAAAAAGTCTAGCTCACCAATGTCATATTGAGGGATGATCAAAGCCAGAAAACATTTGCCGTTAATGTAAAACGCTATAAACGAAAGCGTTCTTGTTTCTTAAGAGGCGGGCTTGCTTTAATCTAAAAGGGATGGTTAGTGGCGACTTCAATAGTGTTAGTGACTCAGGATTGTTTCCTTGTCAGGGGGATGCGGCTATTTTTCCCGGATATAATTTGCCTCAGTTCGATAGACAGAAACATATTTGATACCGACGCAAATGAATATACTGTACTGATTGATAGCCGTACGCCGCTCCGTTTATATGATTACCTGATACGCCATCCGGCCAGAACGAGAAAAACGATCTGCTGCGTTATGCTGGATATGCGTCCTCGAGAGGAGGATCTTCTCAGTATGAAGCTGTTTATGAACACGTCGCTTACGGCTCCGGATATGGCGTCGTTATTCAATCTGGTGCTTGATATGAAAGGCAGGCGTCTGACAACCAAATGGCTGCTTAACTTACGGCTGAGTCGACACGAAGCGATAATGATCAGGTTGCTGAAGGCAGGGAGGTCAATGGAAGAGATTGCAGATAAGCTGAATATGTCGGTTAAAAGCCTCTATCGCAAGCGAACGGTGCTGTCGGAGCGGTTAGGAGCAGGTAACTTCAACGAGGCGTGTTTGTTTATCTTTAAAAACAAACTGCTGGACGTGGTTGGGAACGATCCCTAGCTTCGTCAGAAGCCAAAAGCAGAAACCCGCCACGAGGGCGGGTTCTTTTAATGGAAATAATTCAGAACGACCAGCGCAGATTGGCGTTAACAGAGTTGACGCGGGTATCCGCACCATATTGTCCCTGGTAACCCACATCCAGCGTCGCAGCACGCGACAGCTGTACGCTCACGCCGATATCACCGACAATCACATCCTCATCCACGGCCTGTCCCTGAGTAATGAACGCGTCGCTGCCCGCAAACGCCATGCGCGAAGAGGTATTCTTATCGCCATAGGCGTGCTGCCAGCCCAACGAACCGTAGAGGTTAACGTGCTTCGGCAACTCGGTCACACCGCGCAACCCGAGTGTCGTATAGAAGGTGTTCATCGTTTCGTTACGGACGCTCAGCGCAGCGGCACCGCCGTCTTCCCTGAAGCTGTCGGTATGCAGCCGGATGTACGATAAATTGACGAACGGCTCAATATTCCTGTCTGGCTGGCCGAAACGGTAGCCCGCTTCGGTGAACGCCAGCAGGGAGTTCGCGTCGTAATCTGACTTCAGCCGATCCGAGAAGCCGCTGAAATCAACATTGCGCTCGCCTTCGATCTTGTGCCAGGTGTAACCCAGCGCGCCGCGAAGGGAGAACGCATCCTGTTGACCCGCCGCATACAGACCAAGGTGATAGTTGTCGGTATCCGTTGAGGAGCGACGGCTGTCGACGTCATAATCACCCCGGCTGTAGCCGAAGTAGCCGCCGACACGCACGTTATGGTCCGCCAGTTTGCGATCTGCCCCCAGCAGGAAGCCGGTGGTGTTGCCGTCCAGCTTGCCCACGTTACCGTCGCCGCTGTTTCGGCTCCAGGAGCTGAAGGTCTGGCCCCAGACGCCATTGTTTTGCGGCTCCGGCTGCTGCACCAGCGACATGGCTAACGGTGGTATCGGCAGGCTGTCGTTATCAAACGCGCGCTGCATCCGCTGGTTTAACACGTTAAACACCTGCGTGCTGCCAGCGATCAGGTTGGACTGCATTGACGGATAAACTTCACCAGAAAGCTGGTTGAACGCCTCGCGCGCTTCCGGTGCGCTTAGCAGAAGCAGCGAGTTATACAGCGCCAGCGACGGGCCGCTTTGCGTCAGCGTGGAGAGCGCGCCAGCGGTATTCCACTGGTTGCTGCTTTGGGCCACGGTCTGGAAAATGCCCGGCTTGCCGCTGCCCGGGTTTTCACCTCCGGGGTTTTCACCACCAGGATTCTCACCGCCAGGATTTTCTCCTCCTGGGTTTTCACCGCCAGGATTCTCACCGCCAGGGTTTTCGCCTCCGGGGTTTTCTCCTCCAGGATTCTCGCCACCGGTCTCTTTCTGCGCGATGGTCAGATCGACGGCGTTGGTGCTTTGCTTAAGCGCCACGTCGAGGAAGGCGGATTTGGAGATCGCTCCGGCGAACTCACCGTCGATTCCCCCGTCGGAGGTCAAAATGCGGTAGCTTTGGCCCGTTTTATAGCTGGTTTGCGGATCCAGCGCGGTGACCTGTACCTTAGCCTGATTGCTGATGGTGGTTTTGCCCGATACCAGTAGCTGGTCGCTGGGGCCATCTCCTGCGATATCCACGTCATAGAAGGATTCGCCGATAAAGTTCAGATAGCGTTTCAGCGTCAACGTACCGATATTGCCGTCGCCGGGCGAGATATGTCCGCCGGACAGGATCTCGGTCTGGCCCAGCGTCCCGTTGCCGCCCAGCGTGCCGCCGGACTTGATTGACGCGGCACTGCTGTAACCCACCCCGTTGCTGACGTCTGAACCCGCCGTCGCGTTGAGGATCAGCGTACCGCCGTTCTCCGCGCTAAGGGTCTGGACGTCAAAGATATCGTCTTCTGGCTGGGTATTAATATTGCTGGCAATGATGACTTTACCGCCCCGCGCGGTTACGTTCGCCTTGAGTGCGGAAAGATCGCCGTTCAGCGTCGTCTGCCCGGAGGTATTGATCACATCACCTTCACCGCTCATCGTGTTGCTGAAGAGGTAATTTCCGTCGGTATGGTTGAAGTAGACATAGCTGCCGAACAGTCCGCCACGCAGGCTGATTGCCGTCTTCGCATCGAGGGTACCTGCGCCGCCCGCCGTGCCAAGCGTTGGCTCAGTTAAACCCGTGCCGGTGTCCATATTGCCGCGGCTGCCGATAATGAGCGCACCCCGGTTCGAGCCGGAACCCGATGTCCCCACGATTAGCGCATTGCTGCCCGCGGAAAATGAACCTCCGTCAATCACAGACAGCACGCCATTGCCATAATCGCCCACGTTCACGCTGCTGCCGCTGGTAAAGCGCGAGTCCTTGCCCGCAATAACCAGTTCGGCGGTTTTCCCTGCGCCGGAGACGCCCGCCACCTGCACGCCGCCAACGTTAACCACCCCGCCGTTCAGCACGTCCAGGTCGCCATAAAGCGTCAACGTACGGCCAACGTTCCACTGTGACCCGCTCCCCATGACGGTGGCTTTCGGGCTCAGCGTGTCGGTTTCACCCGGTCCGGTACCGTTGCCGATGCGTGCATCGTAAGCGGTATTGAGCGCAGCGCCGTCTCCAATCGCAAGCGTAGAGCGTGCGCCCAGATCGGTGCCTACGCTAAGAAAATTACTGGTCACACGAGAACCGGCACCCGTGGCGATTAGGTGGCTGTCGTAGCCGCGGGTGGTGCCGACAACGATCTCCTTCGCGCTCGCAAGCGCGCCCTCTTCGACTCGCAGGGTGCCGAGGCCAAGATTCAGGTCGCCGCGCAGGACGTACCGATCGTTCACCGCGTTAAGCTCAGCGTCTGGCCCACGGACCGTGACCACGCTTTCATAAATTTGGCCGTCGAACAGCCGACCGATATTGATGTTATAGGCGGTGATTTTGCCATTATCGATCAGCAGGTTTCCGCGTTGGTTACGTCCAACATAAACATCTCCGGTGTAACCCAGCGTTTCGGTAATACGCGACTCGCCATCAAAAAAGGCATCGGCTGCACGCGCGACATCGGCAGGTAAAAAAAGTAACAGCGGCGCGGAAAATAGAGCGAGGTAAAGTCTGGAAAGCGGTGTCTTAACCGCTAAAGAATGTGATGTAGAGTTATTCACGGGCTATCTCCGTACTCATTAGCATGATGTCAGGAACATCGTTTTTATATGAAAACTCAGATACGTCAGATAACGTAAAAGGCGTTATTTCAGTACGCCTTTTAATACGGTGCTAATTATTTATGTGTGACAACTGGTGTACAGGTTGGCGCGCTCAGCGTCGGTGCAGATCCTAAAATTCCCGGCATCATCATCGATGAACAATCGAAAATACGCCCTTTTTCTGTCGTGGCGCGATAAGAGAGTTTTTGTCCTCCCAGTGCGTCCGGCTGGGCGCCATTAACATTGGATACGGTTATTTCATCCGATGAGCCCAGTCCCAGCATTTTAGCGGTCTCCGCCTGTAGGAGTGGAATAGCCTGATCGGTTTTCAACGTGGAACAACCGGCTAGCATCAACGTAACGGTTAAAACGATTAGTGGTTTTTTCATAAATTATCCTTGATATCCAACCAGTTAATTTCACTGATTGTATTTATGTTTTCTTTTACCCAAATCAGCGAATAATATATTTCTCTTTCCTAATCGAAAAAACCCTCCTAAAGTAGGGTGGGTAGATAATAATCCATCTGTACTCTAAGATATGCGAAGGTAAAAGGAGGCTCCTTTGGGACAGAATTATGCGTTAGTCGTTGATGACCATCCATTGGTAGCAAGCGGCATCGCCAATTTTCTGATTACACATTGCCAGTTTAAGCAGGCGTGTGTGGTGACGAATGAGGATGATTGCTACCGCCAAATTAGGGATCATGGCCCGCCACGTTTGCTGGTAATCGATTTTTGGCTCTCTTCCGGAACGGCCCTGAAATTACTCAAAGAAGTAAAGCAACTTTACCCACAGGTACGACTCCTGGTGGTCAGCGGGGATGACAATAATGATATCTGGCGCAAAGTTAATGCCGCCGGGGGACACGGTTTTGTATTGAAAAGCGAGCCACCTGAGATGTTCTCGCGGGCCGTTTTCGCACTCACTGATAATCAGACCTGGTTTCCTGAGGGAAACGAAATTTCCGTTAAGACGAATAATGAGAAGTTAAGTAAATTTAACTTAACGCCGCGACAAATAGACGTGTTAAATATGATTATGCGCGGCCTGCCAAATAAACGCATCGCCGCCCAGCTTTCAATTTCTGAGCCCACGGTCAAAGAACACATCAGCAATATATTGAAAAAGATAGGCGTTAACAGCCGGGTCGAAGCCATCACGCTTCTGCATGGCAAGCAGGAACCGTCGGAATGAGGTTTTTTCAGAGCTTACAAAATGATGGTATCTCTGCTCCGGCGCAGATCCGTTTGCTAAACAACACCTTTCTGCGGCTGGTATTCAGCTTTAGTGCGGTACCCTTTGTTGGTATTCCTTTCGCCATCTGGATTTATATGCTTGGGGATGAACTCGGCCCGACGATTATCTGGATAATTATTTATCTGCTATGTGCCGTGGCGATACGAATATTGCACCGACGCTATCAGCGTGAAGCGAAAGAAAACGGTGAAAGGGACGTTCTGCGACGCTGGCTTCCGCGTATTAATAATATTGCCTTTATTCACGGGCTGGGAATTTCATCTCTCTATTTAATTACGCCACAGACGCAGAATTTTGACTTTTTCCTGTTACTTAATATCAGCATTGCCGCCATCGTCGCCGCCAATGCGACGCATCTGACGCCTGTCATCAGTACCTTTACGCGTTTTTTCTTCGCCTCCTGGGGGGTGCTGAACCTCGGTATTATCTGGCGGCTGGATGAGTTGATGTTCATCGTGCTCATGCTAAATCTGCTTTACGGCTTCGCGATTTACCGCCATGCGTTAACTTCCCATGCGTTCTTTATTCAGCAAGCGCTGCTTGAGGAAAAAAGCTCACGCCTTGCGGAACAGTTTCGTCAGGCCAAAGAGGACGCGGAGCAGGCATTGCTGGATAAAAATCAGTTTCTGACCACCGCCAGTCACGATCTGCGCCAGCCCGTACACGCAATGGGCTTTCTGATCGAAGCCATCCTCCACCGAAACCGGGACGACAGCCTGACGCCGCAACTCCTTGACCTTCAGCAGAGCGTTCGCTCGGTGCATTTAATGCTCAATTCTCTGCTCGATCTGAGCAAAATAGAATCCGGGAATGTCCTCTCTGCCCCGACCAAAGTGGATATCGGTGCTCTGCTCGACTCGGTCATCACGCTGTTTCGTGAAGAGGCCAACAGCCGCGCGCTTAGGCTGTGCATCCGGCGGCCTAAACGCCGTATCGACGTGATGGGCGATCCGCTGCTGGTGCGACAGTCCCTGATTAACCTGATTCAAAACGCCCTTCGCTACACGCTCCAGGGCGGGGTGCTGGTCGCCATCCGACCGCGCGGTGACGAGTGTATGGTGGAGGTGTGGGACACGGGAGTCGGTATTGCCGATGAAGAGAAGGGCAAAATCTTCTCACCTTACTACCGCCCCGAGCTGGCATGGAAGATCGACAGCGCCGGGCACGGGCTGGGACTGGCCGTCGTTGCCCGTTGTGCCAAGCTGATGAAGGTGAAATACGGAATGCAATCCATTGAAGGTAAAGGCTCACGCTTCTGGATGCGCTTTATCCAATATGCTGGCGAAGATAGCGTGCTGGACACCCCGCCCGCCGCTGACAATACCGCCACGCCGGTACGCTATGCGCCTCTGCACGGTTCCTGCCTGGTCGTTGATGACGACCCGCTGGTGACGTCTGCCTGGGAGAGCCTGATGAGCGTCTGGGGAATCGACGTACGCTGTGCGGCCTCGGCTGAAGAAGCGTTTGCCATAATCGACGACGGCTTTACGCCGTTCGCCGTGCTGTGCGACCAGCGCCTGCGATCGGGCGAAAGCGGCTTCGACATCCTGAAAGCGCTTTTTGAACGTCTGCCGGATATGAGCGGCGCGATAGTCAGCGGCGAATTTAATTCTCCGGTTCTGCTGGAGGCGGAGCAGGAAGGGTACCTGGTGCTGCGCAAGCCTCTGGAGCCGGCTAAACTGCATGCGCTGCTGACGCAGTGGTCAGGGTGTCGTGGATAGGGGAATAGATAATAGCAGCATTGCGCTTCACTGTAGGGCCAGATAGTACGCGGTGTCCTGCTGTGATGCCAATGTGTCGGTATGGCTGACGCCGCTGAGGGAGGATTTCGCGGGCCTGATTAATGATTTCATCGTGCATGATTCAGCCTCCTGTGGTGATCTGCATGTTGCTTCTACCGGGCAGGGCGGGAGATGTTGGAAACGGCCCCGAAGGAGTCATTAGAGTTGCTACCAGCGAAGTTCCGCAGTGGGCAATAATGTCAGTTTTCGAGCGTATACTCTAAGATATCTTCAACTCGTTGATATATATAAATTTGACGAATATCGTCAGGTAGCGATTTATCCGCCAAATTAAGTTAAACTTCGTCACAGGTTTCAGTGAGTTATGGGACGGATAACAGAATGACCAGCGAAGAGGCACTTTTAAAATCAGGTTTTAGCAAACGAGATCTTCAAAAGTTAAAAAACAATATTGAAAATTACGGTGGTTCGTTTGATAGCGTAACTCATGATCTGGCCAATCGTTTTAAGGCTATGAAGTGGATAACTATTATTGCCTTCATCATACTGGCTTTAACTCTTTTACTTGCATCCAAGGATACAAGCCTGACACTTGCGCTCACATTATTGATTGTACTACCTTTCATCTGGTATATAACGCCAGCAAAACTTGGCTACAAATCCTGGCGTTATCGTAAAATGCTGACTAATTTTGGGACGGGTCGCTGACGGACAACAGATCAAAAATAATCTTAGCTTTCACGCCATAACCCGCTATTTTCATTGTAAGCTGCGGGCGGCTCAGTGTGCTCACCTTTCGGTAATAGTCAGCAGGGAGATAACGAAACAGTCGCCAGGTACCAGGTCGCCGTAACAAGCAAAAAATGGTGTACGCATTAGCGGCCAGTGAAATTGATTTGTAGACACCTAACCCATTCTCACGACTAAAGCCCATAAACTCAGCTGTAGACATCGCGGCATTCGCGACCAGCCCTTCACTGGTAGTGTTGTTAGTTGCGTAGCGAGCCACTTCTTTACTGATGCTGTTTGTCCCGTCAGTAACCAGAATCGCACCAGCAAGAACCCCGAGAGGGGTCATAGTGCCTATGAGGGTAAATCCTGCGGCTATTTCAGCACCGGCCAGGACAACACTAACAGCCGAGATCACATACCCAACAATTATGTTATTCTCTCGGATAAACTCGACTTTAGCGTAAAGCTTCGCTGCCTTCGTTCTTAATAAACGCGCTTGTTCCAGCAGGTTACTGTTTTCTTCTCTGAGAATTTTAACGCATTCCATGCATTCTTCATCTGATTTAGCCCGACGAGCTAACGTAAACTGATGTTCTATGAGGTCCCGAATTTCCTGAACAAACTTCATTCGAGTCAAACTATCGCTGAGATGAAAAGCCGACAGAGTGTTGGCTGTATTTACCAGTTTCCTGGCTTCCATATTCACCATAGTTTCCGCCCAGGCTTTATTTCTTCCATCTGAACGCATCATGTTAAGTAATGCTGCATCCATTGTAGTTCCTCTCAATTGCTTTATCGGCCTCTGCTTAGACTGATAAATGCCCCCATGACAGCCATGCGTGCCAACGCACACACAATATAGTAGCAATGTGGTTACGGTGTCTGAAGTAGAAGTCGCTTTTTACAGCTTCGTTCCTCGGCCTACTTTACTGCGGTTAGCCAGGGCCTGTTCCAGCAGTGTACGGAACGCCGAAAGGTCACTTTTCAGGATGTCCCGGATGGATTTACCACCGATGAATCTAATAAAACAGTTAGCCGATGGGGGGTAATCACGGATACGTGATGCCGCTCTGTCGGGCTCTGTCCAATTGATATGTGCATTTGTAATGCTCAAATAGATCGGTGAAGGTCAGGTTTTTCTGCTTCTGTGTGGCGGTAAAGGCGGTAAACAACGCCAGTTGTACCACCGGGAAGCGGGGCCGGAGGAGAGATAAGGGCGGTAACTACTGTTCAAACAACGAGTTGCTGACTCAGAAAGCAAAAACCCCCGCCGAAGCGAGGGTTATAAATAAGTGGTGCCCGGACTCGGAATCGAACCAAGGACACGGGGATTTTCAATCCCCTGCTCTACCGACTGAGCTATCCGGGCAACGGGGCGCATTAAACCCGATCCTCCCTCCGGCGTCAACGAAATTTGTTGCTTTCGGTGCAGACTGCACACTCTCTCACCATTTCGTCGCAAACTTAAGCGAAAAAGCGCGTCCAGAGCGCGGAAAGCGGCATCGCGAGCAGCAGGGCAGGGAGCATGTTCACCACTGCAAACATCTTAATGCCACAGATGCGCAGCCCTGTCGCCAGCAGCAACAGGCCGCCGACGGCGGTAAAGTCTGCCATCATCGCTGGCGTTGTCAGCGGCAGGATCAGCGTGGCGCAGGTGGCCAGCGCCAGCTGAATAAGCAACATCGGCACACAAATCGCGGCGACGGCGATGCCGAGGGTGGTGGCAAAAATGGTGGCAGTAAAGAAATCCAGAAACGCTTTCGCAATCAATATGCTGGGATCGCCGGTCATCCCTTCCTGCATCGAACCGAATATCCCCGTGCCGCTGGCGCAGAACAGAATAATGATCGCAACGTAGTTCTGAATAAACGACTCGTGCGTGCCGTGCTTTGCCTTGCCCGGTCGGGCAATCAGATTTTTGGCTTTGCCTACCGCGTGATTAATACCTTTTTCCAGATAGCAAAACTCGCCGATGAGCGCGCCGAGCAGCGTCGCCAGTACCATCACCGGCAGGTTGGCGCATTTCACCACTAAAAGGATACCAATCCCTAACGACGCCAGGCCAAAAATAGAAGGCATGGAGACGCGAATACGCTCCGGCAGGCGCTGACTTAATACTGCCCCAAGTACACCGCCCAGCAATACGGCTCCCGCATTGATAAAGGGTCCAATTACCACGTTTAACTCCTGTTATTTAAGCACTGGCATTGCATGATTATGGCACGTTCGTCCCAGATTACGCTTAGCTTTGGGAGGCGTAACGCATACTGATTCCTTCTTGCACCTGAAAATAAAAGGTGACATGATTGCGCGAATTTTCTCCTTCCTGTCTCACCGTTCGGTGAGGGTATTTGCGCCTATGAAAACCATGAAAATTGCCGTCAGCCGTGAGCTGGTATCCAAAGTTTCTACGCATCGCGAAAAAGTTATGCTGGATAACACCGATTTCACCGATGTGGCGGCAGTTGTCATTACGGTTGTTGAAAGCTACAGCGGCATTCTCGCATTGCTGAAGCGTACGGGCTTTCAGCTACCGGTATTTTTGTTCTCAACAGAGCCAGGAGAGGTGCCAGAGGGTGTCACGGCGATCATCTCGGGTAAAGCACAGGAATTGCTGGAACTGGAATCTGCCGCCTGCCGGTATGAAGAGAACCTGCTGCCACCCTTTTTTGACACCCTGAGCCAGTATGTGGCGATGGGAAACAGCACCTTTGCCTGTCCGGGTCACCAGCACGGTGCCTTTTTCAAAAAACACCCGGCGGGGCGGCAGTTCTATGATTTCTTCGGTGAGAACGTTTTTCGCGCCGACATGTGCAACGCCGACGTTAAGCTGGGCGATCTGCTGATCCACGAAGGCTCCGCCAAGCACGCGCAAAAGTTCGCGGCGAAAGTATTCAACGCGGACAAAACCTACTTCGTGCTGAACGGCACGTCGGCGGCCAACAAGGTGGTGACCAACGCGCTGCTGACCCGTGGCGACCTGGTACTGTTCGACCGCAACAACCATAAGTCCAACCATCATGGGGCGCTGATCCAGGCCGGGGCAACGCCTGTCTATCTTGAGGCAGCCCGTAATCCGTTTGGTTTTATCGGCGGGATTGATGAGCACTGCTTTGATGAGGCCTGGCTGCGGGAACTGATCCGTGACGTCGCGCCGCAGAAAGCCGCCGAGGCGCGCCCGTTCCGTCTGGCGATCATTCAGCTCGGCACCTACGATGGCACGATCTACAACGCCCGTCAGGTGATCGACAAGATCGGTCACCTTTGCGACTACATCCTCTTTGACTCCGCCTGGGTCGGCTACGAGCAATTTATCCCGATGATGGCGGAAACGTCTCCGCTTCTGCTGGAACTGAACGAGAACGATCCGGGAATTTTCGTGACCCAGTCGGTCCACAAGCAGCAGGCTGGGTTCTCGCAAACGTCGCAGATCCATAAAAAGGATAACCATATTCGCGGTCAGTCGCGCTTCTGCCCGCACAAGCGGTTGAACAATGCGTTCATGCTGCATGCCTCCACCAGCCCGTTTTACCCGCTGTTTGCTGCGCTGGACGTGAACGCCAAGATCCACGAGGGCGAGAGCGGACGCAGGCTGTGGGCGGAGTGCGTCGAGCTGGGCATTGAAGCACGCAAGGCCATCATCGCCAACTGCAATATGATCAAACCGTTTATCCCGCCGGTGGTGGCGGGGCGGCCATGGCAGGATCACCCCACACAGGCTATCGCCAGCGAGCGTCGCTTCTTTAGTTTTGAACCGGGTGCAAAATGGCACGGTTTTGAAGGCTACGCCCGCGAGCAGTATTTCGTCGATCCGTGCAAGCTGCTGCTGACCACGCCGGGCATTGATGCTGAAACAGGTCACTATACCGATTTCGGCATTCCTGCGACCATTCTCGCCCACTACCTGCGCGAGAACGGCATTGTGCCGGAGAAGTGCGATCTCAACTCCATCCTGTTCCTGCTGACGCCAGCCGAGAGCGCGGAGAAGCTAATGCAGCTGGTGGCAATGCTGGGGCAGTTTGAACAGCATATTGAAGACGACACACCGCTCGCGGATGTGCTTCCGACCATCTGTCAGAAATACCCGGTGCGTTACCGCGACTACACGATCCGTCAGCTGTGCCAGGAGATGCACGATCTCTACGTCAGCTTTAACGTGAAGGATTTACAGAAGGCGATGTTCCGTCAGGAGAGTCTGCCTGCCGTGGTGATGAACCCGCAGGATGCCAACCAGGAGTACATTCGCGGGAACGTCGAACTGGTGCGTATTCGTGACGCCGAAGGACGCATTGCCGCCGAAGGTGCGCTGCCATACCCGCCGGGCGTGCTGTGTGTGGTGCCCGGGGAAGTCTGGGGTGGAGCAGTACAGCGCTATTTCCTGGCGCTGGAAGAGGGCATTAATATGCTGCCGGGTTTCTCGCCAGAGTTGCAGGGCGTTTACAGCGAGAAAGATGCGGACGGGATTAAGCGGCTGTATGGATACGTATTGAATGTCTGAACGTAGGCCGGGTAAGCGTTAGCGCCACCCGGCGAGTGCCCGGCGGCGCAAGCTTACCGGGCCTACAATACTGCGTCAGGCTTCTGCGCGGCGGTACATCCTTCTCGGATGCCCAATCTTCCCGTACAGCATCTCCACCGTCAGAAAACCCACCTCCACGCAGTGTTCCAGATAGCGCCGGGTGGTGGTTTTACTCAGGCCCGTCTCGCTCACCACCTCATCCACCGTAAAACAGTGCGCCGCCTTGTTGTTAAACAGCATTTGCACCCGCGCCAGCGTGTTCTCCTCTATCCCTTTGCTGCCGTTGTCCAGGCGATAGTTTTTCGCCTGCAATTGATAGAGTGAATCGACGTTCTGCTGGTCGACGATCTTCCAGACGCGCTGCTGTTCGGCAAACTGCACAAAACGTTCCAGCGACTGGCTCAGGCGCTTCCAGGAAACCGGCTTGAGGATGTAGTCGAACGCGCCGTTACGAATTGCCTGGCTACAGGTGTCCATATCGCTGGCGGCGGTGATGAAAATCACCGAGCAGTTGGCGCGGGTGAGCATCGGGTTGCTGATAAGGGTGATGCCTTTGCCGTCCGGCAGGTAGTTATCCAGCAGCATCAGCTTCGGCTGTTTGCTCTCCAGTTGTACCTGCGCGTCGGCCAGCGACGCGGCAATCCCCACCAGCCTCAGGCGCGGATGTTTACCGATAAGCTCCGCGTGCAGTTGCGCCAGTTCGTTCTCGTCTTCAACAATCAGTACGTCGATAAGTTCATGTTGCATAGTCGGTATCTTCCAGTTCCTGTACGGGGTGCCGGGCCGTTCCCGTGGCGGGAATAAACAGTGAGAAAATGGCACCGCGTGGGGTGTTATCGGCAACTTCAATTGCACCGCCAGCCTGTGTGACATAGCTTTCAATCAGATACAGGCCAATACCATGATCGCCGCGCGTTTTGGTGGTGATGCCGCGCTCAAAGATCCGGTCGCGGATCTCCGGTGTGATGCCGACGCCCTGGTCGGCGACTTCAATAATCAGTTCCTGCTCGTTCAGCTTTATCAGCACGTCCACCGGGGCATGCGGGAGCGGTGCACGCTGGGTCGCTTCAATGGCGTTATCCAGCAAGTTCCCGATGATCGAGATAAGTTCCGATTCGAGCAGCGGCAGGAACGGTTTATCCACCCGGCAGGCCGGGTCGAAACTCAGCTCAACGCCTTTTTCACGCGCGCGGGCGGCCTTTCCAAGCAGCAAACCACACAGCGTCGGAGAGCTAAAGCGGGACGAGATAAAGTCCAGCAGCTCCTGAGCGTGTTCCGACTGCGCCTGTATGTAGCGAATCGCTTCGTCATAACGGCCCATATGCAGCAGGCCGGACAGCGTAGTCATGCGGTTCAGCTGTTCATGGCGCATGATGCGCAGGTTATCAACGTAGCGCTTCACCTGGCTGAGCTGGGCGCTGAGCGAGTCGATCTCGTTGCGATCGCGAAAGGTGATCACCCAGCCCTGCAACGCATCTTCCAGCATGATCCGCACCCGGCTGGCAATAACTGTGAGATCGTTAAAGCGACAGATCTCATCGTGGGTGTCTTTCGCAAGCATGGTTTGCGCGTTGAAGAACGGGACGGGCGCGATCACCTGGCTGATGAGTTGACCCCGCAGTTCGCGGGCGGGCTGACGTAAGCCTAATAATTTACGCGCCGCCTGGTTAATCACCTCAATGCGAAGATCGTCGTCGATGGCAATCACCCCTTCATAAATGGATTCCATCATCGCCTTTTGCTGGCGCACCAGCAGGCCGATTTCGCGCGGCTCCAGAGAGAATATCTGCTTCTTGATGCTGCGGGTGAAGAACCAGGAGAAAATAAACAGGGCGATAAGCAGCAGCACGGCGGCAATCAGGATATTAACCACCTTGCTGACGGTGATGGTGTCCAGATAGCTCGTGAGATAGCCTACCGAAACAATTCCCACCACCTGCCCGGCATCATTAAAAATGGGCGCTTTGCTGCGCAGCGAAATGCCTAACCCGCCCTTGCGGATGGTGATGGTGCTTTTACCGTGTAATACCTCGTCGTTATCTCCGCCAACCAGCGTTTTGCCTACCCGGTCGGCAAACACGGAGTGGAAAAGATGCAGCCCCTTATTGTCACCAATCACAATAAAACTGGCGTCGCTGCGGGCGGCTATTTTCTGCATAAAGTCATGGATACCCAGGATATCCTTTTGTTCGACTTCTTTTCGCAGGGTAGGAATAAGCGCAATTTCTTCGGCCTGTATTTTTGCGCGCGCGCTCATTTCCTGATAAAGCTGCCTACCGACATCGACATAATAATATCCGCCCAGTAATGCGAACAGCACTGAGAAAAAGGCGACCAGCGAAATAAACAGCTTGATCTGAAACGATACTTTCATAACTATCACGCGAGATATCAACAGGTCGGCTGAATATATCATCTTTTAAGGCCAGGATGCCCGCTTTGCCGAAAACTTGTGATCCCTTGCACAGCGCAGCCTGTAAAAGATTTTTCCGAAAGTCTCATCCTCTTAAGGTTAAATGAATAAATGTTATTTCTTTGTTCAGTTAAGAAAAGAAACCATAAAAACCACGGCAATAAATAAGGCGTAAATCACATTAAATAAAAGAAACCATTAAAACCATAGCGTCCATTAAAACTTCGCTTTTAATATGCCATCCCTCACATAAAGTAAGCCTTTGTGACTCTAAGCTGAACGCACAAAATAACTAAGGGGCTTATTATGAGCACAACTGACGATTCATTCTCTGTTACCCACGACCCGATTGATATTCAGCGGCCATCGCTCAAAGAGCGCTGGTGGCATATTATGGATACCTGGAAAATCGGCATTATTCCTCTGCCGCTGTTCGTTCTGGCGGGCGCGCTGATTGCGATTGATTGCCTGGGCGGAAAACTGCCGAGCGACATTGTGGTCATGGTGGCCACGCTGGCCTTCTTCGGCTTTGCCTGCGGTGAGTTCGGCAAACGCCTGCCGATTGTCGGCAAGCTCGGTGCGGCGGCAATTTGCGCCACCTTTATCCCTTCCGCGCTGGTTTACTATGGCCTGCTGCCGGACGTGGTGGTTGAGTCCACCACGAAGTTCTACAAATCCACCAACATTCTCTACCTCTATATCTGCTGCATTATCGTCGGCAGCATCATGAGCATGAACCGCACCGTGCTGATCCAGGGCTTCCTGCGCATCTTCTTCCCGATGCTGTGCGGTGAAATCGTCGGCATGATTGTCGGCATGGGTGTTGGGCTGGCGCTGGGCCTCGAGCCGTTCCAGATCTTCTTCTTTATCATTCTGCCGATCATGGCGGGCGGCGTCGGGGAAGGGGCGATCCCGCTCTCTATCGGCTATGCCACCCTGCTGCATATGGATCAGGGCGTGGCGCTCGGCCGCGTGCTGCCGATGGTGATGCTCGGCGGCCTGACGGCGATCATTATCTCCGGTTGCCTCAACCAGCTCGGGAAACGCTACCCGCACCTGACCGGTGAAGGCCAGCTGATGCCGAATCGCGCCAACGCTGATGCCACTGTTTCCCAACCTGCGTTCTCCGGCAAAGCGGACGTGACGACCATCGCCTCGGGCGCGCTGCTGGCGGTGCTGCTCTACATGCTGGGCATGCTCGGTCACAAGCTGATTGGTCTGCCAGCGCCGGTGGGCATGTTGTTTATGGCGGTGCTGGTGAAGCTCTGCAACGGCGCCTCTCCGCGTCTGCTGGAGGGTTCCCAGGTGGTGTACAAATTCTTCCAGACCTCCGTGACCTACCCAATCCTCTTCGCTGTCGGCGTGGCGATTACCCCATGGCATGAACTGGTGGCGGCGTTCACCGTCAGCAACCTGCTGGTGATTGTCAGCACCGTTTCCGCGCTGGTGGCGACCGGATTCTTCGTTGGCAAAAAGATTGGTATGCACCCGATTGATGTCGCCATCGTCTCCTGCTGTCAGAGCGGGCAGGGTGGCACCGGTGACGTGGCGATCCTGACCGCAGGCAACCGCATGAGCCTGATGCCATTCGCCCAGATTGCTACCCGTATCGGCGGCGCGATTAACGTCTCTGTCTCACTGCTGATTCTGGGCAACTTCCTCGTTTAAGTTTTCAGGAAAGAACAATGAAACTCGCAAGCTTTTTATACCAGGGAAAACGCAGCTACGGCATCGTACAGGCCGAAGGCGTGATTGATTTGGGCCGCCGCCTGGGCGACCGCTATGGCGACCTTAAAGCGCTGTTGCAGGGGAACGGGCTGGCGCAGGCCACCCGTTTTCTGAACGACGCGGTGGATGTACCGCTGAACGCCATCACCTTCTTACCGGTGATTGTCCAGCCGGAAAAAATCCTCTGCGTGGGCATGAACTATGCCGACAAGCGCAAGGAGTTTGACCAGCACAACCCGGCCCCGACGCTGTTTGTCCGCTTCCCGGATTCACAGACCGGCCACAACGAGCCGGTGCTGAAGCCGCGCCACTCCAGCGAGTTCGACTACGAAGGCGAGCTGGCGGTGATCATCGGCAAAGGCGGGGAGAACATCAGCCGCGACGACGCCCTGCGCCACGTGGCGGGCTACAGCTGTTACATGGACGGCTCCGCCCGCGACTGGCAGCACACCTGGTTCACCGCCGGGAAAAACTGGCGCCAGACCGGGGCGTTCGGCCCGTGGATGGCGACGGCGGATGAGATCCCGGACCCGCACAGCCTGGCGATCCGCACCTGGCTGAACGGCCGCATGGTGCAGGAAGACAACACCAGCAGCATGATCCACAAGGTGGCGGAGCTGATCGAGTACATCAGCACCTTCACCCGTCTCAGCCCGGGCGACGTGATCATCACCGGCTCGCCTGGTGGCGTGGGTAAAAAGCGCAACCCGCCGCTGTTTATGAAGGAGGGGGATCGCATTGAGGTGGAGATCGAGCATATCGGTCATCTGAGCAACGTGATCGTGGAAGCGCCAGCCGTTGGGCTCGCGGCAGCGCACTGAGTAAGGCGGCAGCATGCAATCGCAACCCATTGATTTTCGACACACCGTTGTGGCGAAACACCCGGAACGCTTAAGCCAGATCCGCTACCTGCTGGCAGACAGCGGCCTTGGCCTGGACAACGACATCACGCTGTTTGTCGAAGCCTGGTCCGGCGCGCAGCTGGTGGGTTGCGCCGGGCTGGCTGCCAACGTCATCAAATGCGTGGCGGTCAACGAGCAGCTTCGTGGGGAAAACCTCAGCGCGCGTCTGCTGGCAGAGGTGGAAAACGCGGCGCTGGAGCGCGGCCATTTTCACCTCTTCCTCTGCACCCGTCCGTGCAATAAGGAGCGCTTTGGCCGCAGCGGTTTCTGGCCGATTGCCCAGAGCGGGAACAACGCGGTGCTAATGGAGAACACTCCGCAGGGGATCGCGCGCTACTGCCGATCCCTGCGCGCGAAGCGCCGGTGTGGGGAAAAAACGGGCGCGATCGTGATGAACGCCAATCCCTTCACCCTCGGCCATCGTCATCTGGTGGAGCAGGCGGCGACGCAGTGCGATGCCCTGCATCTGTTTGTGGTGCGTGAAGACGCCTCGTTCTTCCCGTTCAGCGCGCGCATTGAGATGGTGCGTGCGGGCGTGGCGCATCTGCCGAACGTGGTGGTGCATGAAGGCTCGCAGTACATCATCTCCCGCGCCACCTTCCCGGCCTACTTCCTGAAGGAGACCGGCAAAGTGCAGCAGGCGTGGAGCGAGATCGACGTGCTGATCTTCCGGGACTATATCGCCCCGGCGCTGGGCATCACGCACCGCTTCATCGGCTCGGAGCCGTTCTGCGACATCACCCGCCAGTACAACCAGACGCTGCACGACCTTCTGGCCTCGCATATTGAGGTGGTGGAGATGCCGCGCATCAAGGCCACCGGCAACGCCATTTCGGCCTCGGAAGTGCGCCGTTTACTCAAGACACAGCAGTTTTCCCGGATCCGGGAGATTGTCCCGGACTCCACCTTCGCGCACCTCGAAGCACATTATCGTGCGAGTGCGGAAGTCGCATAACTATCAGGAATTTATCATGAATATTGTAAGGGAGGCGCTGGCCGGAACGCAGGAGTCCAGCGACCTGATGGTGAAAATCGCCCCCGCTCACGGTGAGCTGGAGATTGTCATCCACAGTGAAGTGATTAAGCAGTTTGGCGAGCAGATACGCCAGGTGGTCAACGACACATTGCGCGCCATGAACGTGCACCAGGGATTAATCATTATTGAAGACAAAGGGGCGCTGGACTGTGTGATCCGCGCTCGCCTGCAAAGCGCGCTTCTGCGTGCCGCCGATGAACAGGCCATCAACTGGGGGGCGCTGAAATGAGTAAACTCCGCCGCAGTATGCTGTTCCTGCCAGGCGCCAATGCCGCCATGCTCTCTACCGCCTTTATCTACCGCCCCGACTCCATCATGTTTGACCTTGAGGACGCCGTGGCCCTGCGCGAGAAAGACACCGCGCGCATGCTGGTGTTCCACGCGTTGCAGCACCCGATGTATCAGGATATCGAAACCGTGGTGCGCATTAACCCGCTGAACACGCCATTTGGCCTGCTGGATCTGGAGGCCGCCGTGCGCGCGGGCGTGGACGTGATTCGCCTGCCGAAAACCGACACCCCGGATGACATCTACGAGCTGGAAGGCCACCTCGAGCGCATTGAGCAAGCGTGCGGGCGCGAAGTGGGTTCCACCCGCGTGATGGCGGCGATTGAATCGGCCATTGGCGTCATCAACGCCGTGGCGATTGCCCGCAGCTCCCCGCGCCTGATCGGCATCGCGCTGGCCGCCTTTGACTACGTGATGGACATGCAGACCGAGCGCGGCGATGGCACCGAGCTGTTCTACGCCCGCTGCGCCGTGCTGCACGCCGCACGCGCCGCCGGTATCGACGCCTTCGACGTGGTGTGGTCCGACGTTAACGACGAAGCCGGGTTCCTGCGCGAGGTCGACCTGATCCGCAAGATGGGCTTCAACGGCAAATCGCTGATTAACCCGCGCCAGATAGACCTGCTGCACAACGCCTACGCCCCGACTCAGGAAGAGGTGGATCACGCCAAAAGGGTGATTGAGGCGGCAGAAGAGGGCGAGCGTAACGGCCTGGGCGTGGTGTCGCTCAACGGCAAAATGGTGGATGCACCGATTATTAACCACGCGCAGGTGGTGCTGGAGCGCGCGGCGGCCTCTGGCGTGCGTCGGTAAGGATGACATAATGAATCAGACAGAACTTCTCCATGTAAATTTCCCCCATCTGCGGGATCTGAAACCCTTTGATACCGCCCACAGCGCGACGCCGTGGCTGGCGGACAGCGAGGCGAAGCACAGCCGCAAGCTCTGCGCCTCTATTGAAGAGGCGGTTAAGCGCAGCGGCTTGCAGGACGGGATGACCATCTCCTTCCACCATGCCTTTCGCGAAGGCGACCGGGTGATCAACACCGTCGTGGCGCTGCTGGCGCGGATGGGCTTCAAAAATCTGACCCTGGCTTCCAGCTCGCTGATGACCTGCAATGACGCGCTGATCGAGCATATCGAGAGTGGCGTCATCACCCGGATTTACACCTCCGGCATGCGCGGCAGGCTGGCGGATGCCATCTCCCACGGGCTAATGGACGAGCCGGTACAAATTCACTCCCACGGCGGGCGCGTGAAGCTGCTCCAGGACGGCGAACTGAGCATCGACGTGGCATTTCTTGGCGTGCCGTGCAGCGATGAGTTTGGCAACGCCAACGGCACGCACGGAAAATCGTGCTGCGGTTCGCTGGGCTACGCCATGGTGGATGCGCACTTTGCCCGTAAGGTGGTGCTGCTGACCGAAGCGCTGGTGCCATTCCCCAATATGCCCGCCAGCCTGGTGCAGGATCAGGTGGACTACATCGTGCAGGTGGAGAGCGTGGGCGACCCGGCGAAAATCAGCGTCGGCGCGGCGCGCGTCACCAGCAACCCGCGCGAGCTGATGATCGCCCGCTATGCGGCGGACGTGATTGAACACTCTGGCTATTTCAAACCAGGCTTCTCGATGCAGACCGGCTCCGGTGCAGCGGCCACCGCCTGCACCCGTTTTATGGAAGAGAAGATGGAGCGCGGCGGCGTGAAGGCGCGCTTCGCCCTTGGCGGCATCACCGGCAGCCTGGTGGATCTGCACGAGAAGGGGCTCATCGAAAAGCTGCTCGACACCCAGTGCTTTGACGGCCAGGCAGCGGCCTCGCTGGCGCGCAACCCGAACCACGTGGAGATCTCCACCAACGTCTACGCCAACCCCGGCAGCAAGGCGGCAAGCTGCGACCAGCTCGACGTGGTGATCCTCAGCGCCCTGGAAATCGACGTCGACTTTAACGTCAATGTCATCACCGGCTCCGATGGCGTGATGCGTGGCGCATCCGGCGGACACTGCGACGTGGCGGCGGCAGCCAACCTGACCATTGTGGTCGCGCCGCTGCTGCGAAGCCGCATCCCGACCGTCGTGAAGCGCGTTACCACCCGCCTCACGCCGGGGGAGAGCATTGACGTGCTGGTCACCGACCACGGTATTGCGGTCAACCCGGCGCGCCCGGAGATCCGCGAACGACTTATGGAAGCAGGGCTGAAGGTTGTAGATATCAACGCGCTGTATGAGCGAGCGATTTCGTTGACAGGCGTACCGAAACCGATTGAGTTCACCGACAAAATCGTCGGGGTGATCCGTTACCGCGACGGCAGCGTGATCGACACCGTTCGACAGGTAAAGGAGGAAGTGTGACTATTGCGACACCCGTGCGGTCGGGTGTCAGCCTGGACGAACTGCTGGCGGCGAAAGAACGCCGCGCAGCGCGCCAGGCTGACATGCTTGCGCACTATCAACAACCGGTGATCTCCCTCACGCTGGTTACGCCTGGGGAAATCAAAGACAGCCTTCGCTATCGCAACACCATGGGCGTGGCGCTGCAAATGTGCGACCAGCTGCTGTGGGAAAACCGCTGGCAGGTGCTGGACCGTAAGGTGCTGTGGCTACCCACCGGACCTGAAGCCTTGTGGTGCATCGCGCATCCGGCGGCGGAAATTAAGGCGCACTGTGCAGAACTGGAGCAGACGCACCCACTCGGCAGGCTGTGGGATCTGGATGTGATCTGCCCTCAGCACGGCCACGTCGGGCGTCAGTCGCTGGGGGCGAATCTCAGACGCTGCCTGATCTGTGACGAGCCCGCTCATGCCTGTTCCCGTTCACGCAATCACCCCGCTGAGCAGGTGGTTTCCCGCGTGGAGAAGATGATCGATGACTGGTTTGCTCGCGACTGAACCGCGCCCGGTTGATCTCCCTGCGCTTGCCGCAGAGGCGCTGTGGCAGGAGCTGGAGCTGACGCCAAAACCGGGGCTGGTGGACAGGCTCAATAACGGCTCCCATCGCGATATGGACCATGCCTTGTTTGTCCGCAGCATTATGGCGATTACGCCGTGGTTTGCCCGGTTTGCGGAACTGGGTGAAGCACATGCGGCCAAACCTGCCGATCGGCAGTTGCGGATTCTTCGCCCAATGGGAATGGCCTGCGAGCAGGCAATGTACGCCGCCACGGGCGGGGTAAATACCCACAAGGGCGGGATTTTTGCCCTCGGTTTGCTCTGCTTCGCCGCCGGGCGTGTGAAAAATATCTCTGCGGATAGCCTCTGTTGTGAGGTAAGTAACATCTGTCGTGGGCTGGTGGCGAGGGAGCTGGCCGGGCGCAGCGGGCAGGCAACGGCGGGGGAGCGGCAGTTTCAGCTGTACGGTTTAACCGGCGCGCGTGGCGAGGCAGAAAGCGGCTTTGCCACGGTGCGTAAGGCTTTGGATGCGTGGAACGGTCAGTCGCTTCACGGCCTGCTGTTGCGCCTGATGGCGGTAAATCAGGACAGCAATCTCGTTTCGCGCGGCGGCATTGAGGGGCTGCGCTACGTTCAGGGCTACGCGCGGGAATTACTGGCTAACGGCTGGGACTGCGAGGCGTTGCTGAAGATGGATAAGGCATTGATTGAACGCAATCTGAGCCCGGGCGGCAGCGCGGATTTGCTGTCGGTGGGGTGGGTGCTTTCTGGAATAAAATAGCCGGGTGGCGCTGACGCTTACCCGGCCTACGGTCTGGTTTTGTAGGCCCGGTAAGCGCAGCGCCACCGGGCACAACAATCAATGCGCGATCGGCTGCGCACCGTGCGGCTCGCGCACGTGCTTGTACTTGAACAGCGCGATGAACGCGAAGAACAGCACCAGCGAGTACCCGGCGAAGATCAGCCACACTGGTTGCCAGTTGGTGATGCCGTTAGTGGTATACATCTCAACCACTTTGCCGCTCACCACGCCACCCAGAATACAGCCGAAGCCGTTGGTCATCATCAGGAACATGCCCTGCGCACTGGCGCGGATTTCAGGTTTCACCTCTTTTTCCACAAACACCGAGCCGGAGATGTTGAAGAAGTCGAAGGCACAGCCGTAAACAATCATCGACAGAACCAGCAGCACGGTGCCGAACGCGCTTGGGTCGCCATAGGCGAACAGACCGAAGCGCAACATCCAGGCGGCGATACTGATCAGCATGACGTTCTTGATACCGTAGCGGCTCAGGAAGAACGGGATGGTCAGGATGAACAGCGTCTCGGAGATCTGCGAGATGGACATCATCACCGACGCGTGTTCGACGATAAAGCTCCCGGCAAACAGCGGATCGTTATCGAAGCTGTGCAGGAAGGTATTACCGAACATGTTGGTGATTTGCAGTTCCGCGCCCAGCAGCATGGAGAAGATAAAGAAGATCGCCATGCGCTTGTTTTTAAACAGTGCGAAGGCGTCCAGGCCAAGCATGGTGCTCCAGCTCTGGTTTTTCTGCTGATTAGATACCGGAATGGTGGGCAGTGTCAGGGTGAACAGCGCCAGCAGTACGGAGAGCGCCGCGCCGATGTAGAGCTGCATATGGCTCAGCTCGAAGCCCGCGAAGCTCACGCCCCACATCGCCATGATAAAGCCGATGGTGCCCCAGATACGGATTGGCGGGAAGTCGGTGACGATATCCAGACCGGCAGATTTCAGGCGATAGTAGGAGATGGTGTTGATCAGGCCAAGCGTTGGCATATAGGCCAGCGAGTTAAGCAGAATCACCATGAACATCGCCCCCGGCGTGGTCACTTCGGCCGCCATAAACAGCGTCCCCGCACCCACCAGGTGGCAAAGCATATATAGCCATTTCGCGCTTAGCCATTTATCCGCCACGATACCGAGCAGCGTTGGCATGAAGACAGCCGCAATACCCAGCGAGCTGTAAACGGCACCGATCGACGCACCATCGAACTTGAGCGTCACAAACATATAGGAGCCGAGTGTAGTCAGCCAGCTACCCCACAGGCAGAACTGCAGAAACGACAAGATTTTAAGCTGCAGCTTAAGGTTCATGTTACTTTCCTCACAAGTGAGCGGGAGATATGTTGTTTTGGGAACATTCAGGGTTGTTATTTGATGCAATTCTATCAGTTGGCAACGATATGTTTTGTTACCTCCCGCAAAAAAATGCAATCCACATTAATTTGCAGTCTGGATTGTGATGCAAATAGCATTTTCGTATGGGTGGGATGAGATGGGTGCGGTCTGATGTCCCCTCACCCTAACCCTCTCCCAGAGGGAGAGGGAACCTGAATACCCTCTCCCTCTGGGAGAGGGCAGGGTGAGGGGTAGTTTTCTAGCGGCGACGGTAGTTCTTCTGCGCCGTATTCACCTTATACAGATAGCGGCGTGATTCCGCAGACGGGTGGCGGGTGGTGAGGGTTGAGTAGACATCCCCCGGCGCCATGCTGTTGATGATGTTCGCGGCCTGCACTTTGTCATTTGAGAAGACGCGCAGCACGCTGCCCGCGCCACCGTTATAGGCGGTGATCACCGCATAGCGGCGTGAGGTTGGGTTATCAATCCCGCCCAGGTAGACATTGTTCAGCATCGCCAGGTAGGCCGTACCGGTATCAATGTTGCTTTGCGGATCGAACAGGTAGCTGCGGCTCGGCGTGCCGGATTTCCCCTGTGCGCGGAACACGTCTTTACCGGCGCTGTGCTGTACAACCTGCATCAGCCCCAGCGCGTCGGAACGGCTTACCGCGTAGGGGTTGAACGAGGACTCGGTCTGCATAATCGCCAGGATCAGCGACTCATCCACGCCATACTTACGCGACGCCTGACGCACCATGCCCAGATACTTATGCGCACGCTTGTCGAGGTGGTTCGGCACTAGGTTGATCGTGACGCTGTAGATCACTTTCAGGCCGTTGGTGCGGCTTTTCAGGCGCGTTTGCAGCAGGTAGTCGGCAAATTTCGTGGCGCGGCCTTCCCAGCGGATCGGCTGACCGGTCTGGTCAACGACCTGGCCATACAGAAACGGCTCTTTGGAGATGGTGATGTCATCGGCATCAGAGTAGAGGTCTATAGACCCCGGATCGTCGCCCATCAGCAGGGTTTTGATGATGGCCTGACGTAAATGCGCCGCAGGTTCAGTCCCTGCGATGGTTTCAACCGTAATCGTACCGTCATCGAAGTTGATGTGGCTACGGGTCTGATAGGCGTCGGTGTACTTAACGTAGTCCTTCGGTCCGGCAATAAGAACTTCGTTAAATCCCCATATGTTCTCGATGTTGTGGGCAAACTGCCCCATCAAAATGTCAAAACCGTTGGTGTCCTTGACCCAGGCTTCGTTGTATTCATCGCCTTTTTTGGAAGAACAAGACACAAGCAACGGCGCAACAAGGGCTAGCGCTAAAAGTTTTTTCATCATTCCGGGAGTGCGTGTTGTGTTTGCTTTGGGGTTGCTGTTGCCGGGTGGCGCTGCGCTTACCCAGCCTACGAAACCGTAGGCCCGTGCAAGCGCAGCGCCGCCGGGCAGCAGCCGCAGAGTATTATTTTTCCGGTGGCGTATAGCCTTCGATATGGACGTCTTTACCCTCGAACAGGAAGTTCACCATCTCCTGCTCCAGCAGTTTGCGGTGTTCCGGGTTCATCATGCTGAGCTTTTTCTCGTTGATCAGCATGGTCTGCTTCTTCTGCCACTGTCCCCAGGCTTCTTTGGAGATCTCGTTGTAAATGCGCTTACCCAGGTCGCCCGGGTAGAGCTGGAAATCCTGGCCTTCAGCGTCGCGCTGTAGGAAAGTACAAAAAATGGTTCTGGCCATACTCATTCCTCTTTGTCTTGCCGATGCTAAACCATTGCACCGACACGTAATTGCTGTAACAGGCGCTCCACGGGAGCTGCCAGCCCGACTGATGGCGGTTGCGCTAAGTTATACCAGAGAGCGTTGCCTTCATCCATGCACGACGTGAATGAGGACACGGGAAGCCACATCGGCACAATATCCAGATGGAAATGGCTGAAGGTATGACGGAACGCGTTGAGTTGCGTCAGGGTATCGGCCGCAATGCCGCGCTGTTCAAGCCATGCCCGAAGCGAGGCTTCATCCTCAAACTGTGGGAAGCAGTATAGACCACCCCACAGGCCACTCGGCGGGCGCTGAGCGAGAAACACCTCGTCGCCATGCTGCATCAGCAGCATGTACCCGGTGCGTTCAGGCAGCGTCTGCTTCGGTTTTTTCCCCGGATACTGCGCCCAGGTGTGGTTCGCATACGCCACGCAGAGGTTGTTTACCGGGCAGAGTTCGCACTTCGGTTTTGAACGGGTGCAGACCATCGCGCCCAGATCCATCATCGCCTGGTTAAAACGCTCCACTCCTTTCGCCGGAGTGACCGCTTCACTGATCTCCCACAGGCGTTTCTCAACCTCTTTCTTGCCCGGCCAGCCATCTACGGCGTAGCAGCGTGCGAGCACGCGCTTGACGTTGCCGTCGAGAATAGGGAAATGTTTGCCTAAAGAGAGGGAGAGGATTGCGCCTGCGGTTGAACGCCCGACGCCGGGCAAATCCGCCACCTCGTCAAAGGTTTCCGGGAATTTACTGTTGTGGCGGGTGGCGACCTGCTGTGCGGCTTTGTGCAGGTTGCGCGCGCGGGCGTAATAGCCGAGGCCTGTCCACAGGTGCAGTACCTCGTCCAGCGGCGCGTTGGCCAGATCGGTGATTGTCGGGAAGCGCGCCATAAAACGCTCGAAGTAAGGAATGACCGTCGCGACCTGCGTTTGTTGCAACATCACCTCGGAGAGCCATACTTTGTAAGGCGTTTTTTCAATTTGCCAGGGCAGGGTTTTACGCCCGTATTTGTCGTACCAGTCCAGCACCTGGGCTGAAAATTGAGAGGCTTGCATGGTCATCGATTCGCTTAATCAGGGACGCAGATTGCAGCACAGCGTCAATCTGCTGTAAACCGGATCTTTCCCATGCTTGCATAGAAGCCTTAACTTTGGATAATGCCCGTTTCCCGAACATTCTCACAAGCAGACAACTCTTTTATGAAAAACGACGTCATTTCACCGGAATTTGATGAAAACGGTCGCCCGCTGCGCCGTATTCGCAGCTTTGTCCGCCGTCAGGGGCGCCTGACAAAAGGGCAGCAACACGCGCTGGACAACTACTGGCCGGTGATGGGCGTTGAGTTCAGCGAGCAACCGCTCGACTTCACCGACCTGTTTGGCCGCGACGCGCCAGTGACGCTGGAGATTGGTTTTGGCATGGGCACCTCGCTGGTGACCATGGCAAAAGCGCGCCCGGAGCAGAACTTCCTCGGTATCGAAGTACACTCGCCGGGCGTCGGCGCGTGCCTGGCAACGGCCCACGAAGAGGGCGTTGAGAACCTGCGCGTCATGTGTCACGACGCGGTGGAAGTGCTGCACAAAATGATTCCTGACAATTCTTTGAACATGGTTCAGCTCTTTTTCCCTGACCCATGGCACAAAGCGCGTCATAATAAACGCCGTATCGTTCAGGCACCGTTTGCCGAGCTGGTGAAAAGCAAGCTTAAGCTGGGCGGCGTCTTCCACATGGCGACCGACTGGGAACCTTATGCGGAACATATGCTGGAAGTGATGTCGTCCCTGGACGGGTATAAAAATCAGTCTGAAAGCAACGACTACGTACCGCGTCCGGATTCACGTCCGGTGACAAAATTTGAACAGCGTGGCCATCGTCTTGGTCACGGTGTATGGGACTTAATGTTCGAGAGGGTGAAATAATGGCAAAGAATCGTAGCCGTCGTCTGCGTAAAAAGATGCACATCGAAGAATTCCAGGAAGTGGGTTTCTCCGTTGCCTGACGTTTCCCGGAAGGCACCAGCGTTGAGCAGATCGATCAGGACGTTGATGCATTCATCAACGAGGTGATCGAGCCAAACAAGCTGGCCTTCGACGGTAGCGGCTATCTGGCGTGGGAAGGTCTGATTTGCACCCAGGAAGTGGGGAAATGCACCGAAGAGCATCAGGCGCTGATACGCAAATGGCTTGAAGACCACAAACTGGAAGATGTCCGCGTTAGCGAACTTTTCGACGTTTGGTGGGACTAATAAAGCAAGAACGGGGCCAGCATTAGCTGGCCCATTTTGTCTGAGGGAGTGTTAAAGATGCGCAAAACGTTGCTGGCTGTTGCATTACTGGCAATCGGATCCACCGCCCATGCGGAGTATAAATGTAGCGTCACCCCGCGTGATGACGTGGTGCTGAGTCCGCAAACCGTGCAGGTTAAGGGCGAGAATGGCAATCTGGTGATTACGCCGGATGGCAACGTGACCTTTAACGGCAAACCGCAAAACCTGACGGCCGCTCAGCGCGAGCAGGCGATGGACTACCAGGCCGAGTTGCGTACCGCGCTGCCCTGGATCAACGATGGCGCGCTGACCCGCGTCGAGAAAAGCCGCGTGGCGCTGGATAAAATCATCACCAAAGAGGTGGGGGAGAGCAGCAATATGCGCACCCGCCTGACGAAGCTGGATAAACAGCTGAAAGAGCAGATGAACCGTATTATCGAGACGCGCTCTGATGGCCTGACGTTCCACTATAAGGCGATCGATCAGGTGCGTGCCGACGGTCAGCAGCTGGTGAACCAGGCGATGGGCGGCATTCTCCAGGACAGCATCAACGAGATGGGCGCCAAAGCGGTGCTGAAGGGTGGCGGTAATCCGTTGCAGGGTGTACTGGGTAGCCTGGGCGGACTGCAAACCTCGATTCAGAACGAGTGGAAGAATCAGGAAGCCGATTTCCAGCAGTTCGGCAAAGACGTGTGTAAACGCGTGGTGTCGCTGGAAGACAGCCGGAAGGCGCTGGTGGGGACGTTGAAGTAACGCCTCTGCGCGAAGGACCCCTCACCCCGGCCCTCTCCCACAGGGAGAGGGAGTAACCAGTTCCCTCTCCCTGTGGGAGAGGGTTAGGGTGAGGGCATCAGGCATTGCAATCGTTGCAAAATAGCCATCAGCACCTGCTCCTCATTAGTCCTGAATTCATTATTCCAGAACCGTACGACTTCCCATCCGTTCGTATTCAAAAACGCGGTACGACGTGAATCATAGTTCTCCTCATCCTGATGCTGCCCACCGTCCAGCTCAATAATCAGCTTCGCCTTAAAGCAGGCAAAATCCACGATATACGGCCCAACCGGCATCTGACGACGAAACTTATACCCGAAGAAACGACGACCTCTGAGCAAATACCAGAAGCGTAATTCTTCGGGTGTCATTTGTTTGCAGAGTTGTTTTGATTTTTCCATCCCCACACTCTGCCAGCCTTTCCCTCAGCCAGCAGAACGGGATGTAAAATCCTGAATCAGCCTTCAGGATTTTCAGCGAGGAACAGCTCAAGAAGGGAGTTTAAGAACAGCTTGCCGTGCTCGGTGATCTGCCAGGACTCATCACACTCGGTCAGATACCCCTGCGCCAGCGCCTCGTCAATCTGCGGACGAATCACCGACTCCGGCAGCCCGGTGTAGAGCGCAAACTCCGCGCGCGGTGCGGCTTCCAGCAGACGGAAGCGGTTCATAAAGAACTCAAACGGTTTATCCGCCGCCTCGACGTCGTGCTGACGCTCCAGGTAGCGGCCTTCCATATACCCGCGCGGGTGACGCGTTTTGGCGGTACGCAGAATGCGTCCGTCCGGGAAGGTCACTTTGCCATGTGCGCCGCAGCCAATTCCCAGATAATCACCAAAACGCCAGTAGTTCAGATTGTGCTGACACTGATAGCCCGGCTTCGCATACGCCGACGTTTCGTATTGCTGATACCCCGCCGCGGTCAAAAGCTGGTGGCCCTGCTCGAAGATATCCCACAGCGCGTCGTCATCCGGCAGCACCGGCGGGCGCGAGCCAAACAGGGTGTTTGGCTCGATGGTGAGCTGATACCACGACAGGTGCGGCGGGTTCAGTTCGATCGCCTGACGCAAATCGTCCAGCGCTTCTTCGAGCGACTGATCCGGCAGGCCATGCATCAGGTCGAGGTTAAAGCTGCGCAGCCCAAGCCCCGTTGCCAGGTTTGCCGCGCGCTTTGCCTCTTCCGGGCCGTGGATACGCCCCAGACGCTTCAGCTTTGGCTCGCTAAAGCTCTGCACGCCGATAGAGATACGGTTCACGCCCGCACGCTGATACTCGACAAAACGGTCGGCCTCAACGGTACCGGGGTTGGCTTCCATCGTAATTTCAGCATCCACTGCCAGGTTCAGGCGTGCGCGCACGCCATCCAGCAGCGTCTGCATCGCCGGGCCTGACAGCAGGCTCGGTGTACCGCCACCAATAAAAATGGTCTTCACTTCACGTCCCTGCGCGTACGGTACATCGGCATCCAGATCGGCCAGCAGATGCGCGACGTAATCATCGTGCGGCACTTCGCCCTTCAGCGCGTGCGAGTTGAAATCGCAGTACGGGCATTTCTGCACGCACCATGGGATGTGAATATAAAGACTCAGAGGCGGCAAATTAGCCATTACGCAGTGCTTCCAGTAACAGTTTCAGGGCGCGTCCACGGTGGGAGATCGCGCTTTTCTCTTCGCGGGTGAGTTCCGCAGCGGTTTTTCCCTCGGTCGGGACAAAGAAAATCGGGTCGTAACCAAAGCCGCCGTTGCCCGCCGCTTCACGGGTGATCACGCCCGGCCAGCTGCCGTGACAGACAATCGGCGTGGGATCTTCCGCGTGACGCATGTAGACCAGCACGCAGTGGAACTGCGCGGTACGCTGTTCGTCAGGGACGTTTTTCAGGGCCACAAGCAGCTTTTCCAGATTCTGCTGGTCGGTGGCGTCCACCCCGGAATAGCGGGCGGAGTAAATCCCCGGCGCACCGCCCAGAAAATCCACGGCCAGACCGGAGTCATCGGCTATCGCGGGCAGCCCGGTGATCTGCGCCGCATGGCGCGCTTTCAGAATGGCGTTTTCGATAAACGTCAGGCCGGTCTCTTCGGCGGAGTCCACGCCCAGCTCGGTCTGGGCCACCACGTCCAGCCCAAAATCATTTAATAGCGAGGCCAGCTCGCGCACTTTACCGGCGTTACCGGTGGCGAGAACAACTTTCTGCATGGTTTAGTCCTGTTCTTTCAGAGCCGCGACTTCCGTCGGGATAGATTGCGGGTTAAGGATTTTTACCTGTTTATGCCGGCCAAGTTCACCTTTCTCAATGATGACCTGGCTTTTAGCGACGCGAAACTGTTTAGCCAGATATTTGGTCAGATGCGCATTCGCCTGGCCGTCAACCGGCGGGGCAGTGATGGCGACTTTTAGCTCGTCGCCATGCAGCCCAACAATACTGTCGCGGCTGGCTTTCGGCTGAATGTACAGCCGCAAAACCAGCCCGTCGGCGCAGGGGCTAACTGCACTCATAACGCCATCCACAGCCCCGGCAGTAGCATATTACCCGTCGCCTGTAACAGTTCCGCGATACCCATATTCAGCACGTACAGCAGCAGAACGAGAAGCATCGGGGAGAAGTCGATTCCGCCCATTGCAGGCAGCAGGCTACGAATCGGACGCAGCAACGGTTCAGTCAGCTGAATCAACGCGTACTCCACCGGGCTACGGCCCCGGCTTACCCAGCTCATGATCGCCATCACCAGCAGGACCCAGAAGATCAGCGAGCCGACGGTTTTAACCAGGATCAGAACGGCTGAAATCCAGATAATCGGCTGGAAAGTGATGACCATAAACAGCACGATCGCTTTGATAACGCTCAGAATAAACGCCATCAGCAGAGATGAACTGTCAATTGGCCCCATTGCCGGAATGACGCGGCGAAGCGGCCCCACAACGGGCTGCGTGATTTTCACGATAAATTGTGAGAATGGATTGTAAAAATCACAACGGGCCCACTGCATCCAGACGCGCAACAGCAGCGCCATCGTATACAGTTCAATGACCGTTGAAAGCAGGAAAGTCAACGTCTTCATGGCGTTCCTCAGGTTTCCTTATTATTGGGGGTAATCGCGCGCACCGAAAATTGCCGTGCCGATGCGCACCATGGTGCTGCCTGCCGCGATGGCGGCTTCCATATCGTCCGACATGCCCAGAGAAAGCGTGTCTACCGTGTCATAGCGCGCCTTAAGCGCCTCAAATGCTACAGCCATTTGCTGTGCCACGGCAAACTGCCTTTCATAACTTGACTCTGGCGCCGGGATAGCCATCAGCCCGCGCAGGGTTAAGCGCGGCAGCGCCGCCACGTCCGCCGCCAGCGCATCCAGTTCGCCCAGCGTAATGCCGGACTTGCTGTTTTCATCACTGATGTTGATTTGAATCAGCACGTTAAGCGCTGGCATCTCCATAGGGCGCTGGTCGCTCAGACGGGTAGCGATGCGCAGACGATCGATGGTGTGGCACCAGTCAAAGTGCTCTGCTACCAGACGGCTTTTGTTCGACTGTAGCGGACCGATAAAGTGCCATTGCAGGTCTGTATTTCCCCGTTCCCGGAAAGCGCGAATTTTATCCACGCCTTCCTGCACATAGTTTTCACCAAAGGCACGATGACCGGCGGCTATCGCTTCTGCGATGGCGCTCGCAGGCTTGGTTTTGCTGACTGCAAGCAACGTAATTTCTTCTGGAGCACGGCCGCAACGCGTTGCCGCGGCTGAGATTTTGTCCCGGACCTGTGCCAGGTTATGCGCAATGTCGTTCATTTTCCGAGGAGTAGTCTATGGATGTGGAAGAAATTGTGGCCCTTAGTGTAAAGCATAACGTCTCCGATCTACACCTGTGCAGTGATTCGCCACCGCGCTGGCGCAGGTCAGGCCGTCTTGAACCTGCGCCGTTTCCGCCCCCGGATGTGGAGGCGTTATTAAAAGCGTGGCTCAACGACGAACAGCAGGGCGCATGGTGGGCAAACGGGCAAGTGGATTTTGCCGTTACCCTCGCAGGCCGTCAGCGGCTGCGCGGCAGTGCGTTTAAGCATATGCTCGGCGTTTCGATTGCGCTGCGGCTGTTGCCGCTGACGTGCCCGCAGCTCTCTGCGTTAGGTGTGCCGCGAGCGATCCCGGAGCTGCTGTCCAATGACAATGGCCTGATTCTGGTCACCGGCGCCACCGGCAGCGGGAAATCGACCACCCTGGCCGCTATGGTCGATTTCCTCAATCACCAGACGGACGGGCATATTCTGACCCTGGAAGATCCGGTGGAGTTTATGTACCAGAGCGAACGTTGCCTGATCCAGCAGCGGGAGATAGGCCAGCACAGCCCGTCCTTTGCCGAGGCGCTGCGCAGCGCGCTGCGTGAAGATCCGGATGTGATTCTGCTTGGTGAGCTGCGCGACAGCGAGACGATACGCCTGGCGCTGACGGCGGCGGAAACCGGCCATCTGGTGTTAGCCACGCTGCACACGTGCGGCGCGGCACAGGCGATCGAGCGCCTGGTCGACACCTTTCCGGCGCAGGAGAAAGATCCGGTGCGTAATCAGCTGGCGGGAAGCCTGCGTGCGGTCCTGGCGCAGAAGCTACGTCAGGATGTCCAGGGCGGGCGCGTGGCGCTGTATGAGCTACTGGTGAATACCTCGGCGGCGGCAAACCTGATCCGCGAAGGCAAAACCTGGCAACTGCCGGGCATTATTCAAACGGGGCAGCAGGCGGGAATGCAGAACTTTGAGCAGAGTCTGGCGGAGCGACGGGCGCAGGGGCGGCTGTAGCCCCGGCGCTCAGTAACCCTGTTCGAAATAGCTTTCGAGGATAATGACGGCTGAAGCTGAATCCACGCTGCCTTTGTTCAGCGCCCGGAAGCCACCGTGTTCGAACAGGCCAGCGCGTGCCTCGACGGTGCTCAAACGTTCATCGTGCAGCTTAACGGAGACGCCAAAGCGGCCATGGATTTTGTTCGCGAACTTGCGCGCGCGGGCGGTAAGCGGTTGCTCGGTGCCGTCCATGTTCAGCGGCAGGCCGACAATCACGTCGTCCGGCTGCCACTCTTTGAGCAAGCGCTCAATAAGGTTCCAGTCCGGCGTGCCGTCGTTAGCTTTCAGCGCCGTGAGCGGGCGAGCGGTGCCGGTGATCCGTTGACCCACAGCGACGCCGATGCTTTTGGTGCCGAAGTCGAAGGCGAGAAGGGTGCCGCTCATTACGCATGCCCCGCAACGCCAGGCATGGTCAGAATATCAATGCCAATCAGTTTTGCCGCGTCACGCCAGCGATCGGCGATAGGGGTTTTAAACAGGATATTCATATCCGCAGGGGCTGTCAGCCAGGCGTTGTCCAGAATTTCTTGTTCCAGCTGCCCTTTTTCCCAGGAGGCGTAGCCGAGCGCAACCAGCACCTCAGAAGGCTGACTGGCAGTGCCCAGCGTTTCAAGCACGTCGCGAGAGGTGGTGACGACGGTGTTATCGGAGATACGAATGCTGGACGAGAAAACCGGCGGGGTATGCAGGATAAAACCACGATCTTCTGCAAGCGGGCCGCCGAGCATCACCGGTTTATCGAGACGGATTTCCGGCAGCCGCGCTTCAGCAGGGATTTTCAACTTGTCCAGAATGCCTTCCACCTGGAGGTTTTCCAGCGGCTTATTGATGATAATCCCCATCGCGCCGTCTTCGTTGTATTCGCAAATATAGACCACGGAGCGGCGGAAAATCGGATCCTGGAGAGCAGGCATGGCAATAAGAAAGTGATGCTGTAAATTCATTGTCAGAGGTACTGTTTCCTGGTTTAAAAAGCGACAGCGCCCAGTATGGGGATAAACACAGGCGCTGTCACAGGTTATTTCTGTAAACGTTTTTCGATAGCGTCCATCAGCATTCCGGTGATCGAGATCGGGAATTCCGCTTCAATTTCACGAATGCAGGTCGGGCTGGTGACGTTCACTTCGGTCAGACGATCGCCGATGATATCGAGGCCGACGAAGATCAGGCCTTTGGCTTTCAGCGTAGGGCCGACGCGGCGGGCAATTTCCCAGTCGCTTTCGCTTAACGGACGCGGTTCGCCACGGCCGCCAGCCGCCAGGTTGCCACGGGTTTCCCCTCCCTGCGGGATACGCGCCAGGCAGTAAGGCACCGGCTCGCCGTCTACGACCAGCACACGCTTGTCGCCGTCTTTAATGGCCGGAAGATAGTTCTGCGCCATGCAGTAGCGGGTTCCCAGCTCGGTCAGCGTTTCGGCAATCACGCCAATGTTCGGATCGCCCTCTTTCACGCGGAAGATCGACGCGCCACCCATGCCGTCCAGCGGTTTCATGATGATGTCGCCGTGCTTCTGCCAGAATTCTTTCAGCTGCGTTTTGCTGCGGGTGACGAGCGTTTCCGGCGTCAGGTCAGAGAACCATGCGGTATAGAGCTTCTCGTTGCAGTCGCGCAGGCTCTGCGGCTTGTTGACGATCAGCGTGCCTTTCTCTTCGGCACGCTCAAGGATATAGGTAGCGTAAATGTATTCGGTGTCGAACGGCGGATCTTTACGCATCAGGATCACGTTAAGGTCGGCCAGGGCAATATCCTGTTCGGTGCCGAATTCGTACCATTTTTCGTAGTTCTGCTCGACGTTAACGATGCGGGTGCGTGCGCGGGCTTCACCGTTGATCAGGTAAAGATCGTTCATCTCCATATAGTGGAGTTCATAGCCGCGACGCTGCGCTTCCAGCAGCATAGCGAAGCTGGAGTCTTTCTTGATGTTAATGTTTGCGATGGGGTCCATCACGATGCCGAGCTTAATCATCTTCTTCTCCGGTTATGGGTCAGGCTTTGCTTCAACCCAGATCGCCAAATCGCACCTGTAGCGCGGTAATGGCGGTGAGTGCCGTTGTCTCAGTGCGCAGAACGCGAGGTCCCAACAGAATATCAGTAAACTGGTAACGCGCCGTCATGGCAATTTCGTCAGCCGACAGGCCGCCTTCCGGGCCAATCAGCAGGCGTACACGCTCAACGGGCAGCGGCAGCGTATTGATGCTGGCGCTGGCGCGTGGATGAAGATTGAGCTTAAGCCCGCTTTCCTCTTCTGCACACCAGTCCTCCAGATCCATCGCCGGGCGGATCTCAGGGATACGGTTGCGGCCGCTCTGTTCGCAGGCCGCAATGGCAATTTTTTGCCACTGCTGGATCTTTTTGTTCAGACGTTCCGCATCCAGTTTAACGCCGCAGCGCTCAGAAAAAAGTGGCGTAATGAGGCTTACACCCAGTTCAATGGATTTCTGAATGGTGAACTCCATCTTTTCCCCACGCGACATCACCTGGCCCAGGTGAATGTGCAGCGGGGATTCCCGGTCGTCCACGTCGCCACGCAGCACCTTCACGTGCACGCTTTTTTTATCGGCGCGCGTAATTTCAGCGTCGAAAACCTGATTAGAGCCGTCAAAGAGCTGAATCGCCTGGCCTGCCCCCATGCGCAGCACGCGACCTACATGGTTTGCGGCATCATCAGACAGGGCGATTTCGCCGCCTGGGGTAATCAGTTCAGGGTGATAGATGCGAGGGATGCGCATAGTCAGAAATTCCATGTGTCATGCGATATAAGCGAATTGCCGTAGTGTAGGTTAGCTCTTTTGCGCCTGGCAAGCCCGCTGGACGTAAGGGTTGTGATTCCCCTGGACTTTGGCGATACGTTCGTCGCGCTGGCATTCCCAGTCCGTCACCGGGTAGAGCTTGTCCCAGGCATTGAAGAGCTGCGTTTGCTGGCGGGAAAGATTGAGATCGTAGCGGTCGCGCATATAGAAATAAGTGCGGGCGATGCTGCCGCGCGCGCGGGCAGGCGGTTCGGCGACTTTCTCTTTGAAATCGACCTTCATGGCGCACTGACCGTACTGGCCTTCGCCACCGTTCCACTGGCTGTACATGAAGTTTCCGCGGTCGCCATTGACCTCACCCACGGCGGGTTGCAGGTTGTGCATATCGCTTTCCATCTGGCGGTAGACCGGATCTTTTGCGCAATTTTTACGTCCACCGTCCTGCCAGCACTGGCGCTGGTGGCCAAACTGCCAGGCCGGAACAACGTGTTCCCATTCGATTCGGCTGGCGCGATTCTCGTTCTTGCGCACCTTATAGCCGCAGGATCCAAGATCCACGACCCCTTTCTTACCCTGCCAGTTAATTTTACAGCCGCAGTAGAAATCACCCGGTACGTCGGCGTTAATCTTTACGCCCGCGGTTTTTGCCTGAGAGAAACTGTGAATACCGTCGGCCAGAGCATGGCCGGAGAGCGCTGTCGCCAGAAAAGCGACCGCGAGAGAAACATTACGGGACATCTTACACTCCGTGTCAAAACGAGCCCGCAACGTAACGAATGTTGTTCCCGTATGCAATCAGTCAGATCAGGAAAGTTCCTGAAAGTTCGAGTGATTATTCCGCAACCAGCGGTTCGCCGCATTTAACGCAGCGATAGGTCGCCTCGCCGCGCACCACGCGGTTATGGCGGCGGACGGTAAGCTGGTGCTGCTGACACTGGCAGCGGTAGGGGAAGGTATTGCGGCGTACCGATTCCAGCTCGAACTGATGGGTGCGGCGGGCCGGAACCCCGAGCACCGCCTCCATCATCCATTTCCACTCTTTGCCGTGCGGCGCGACGCGGCCAAAGTGTTTCCACACCAGCAGGTGCGCCAGCTCGTGCGGCACCACTTCGTCGATAAACGCCTGCTGGTTTTCCATCATCAGCACCGGATTCAGGCGGATCTCATACGATTCCAGCCAGGCGGTGCCTGCCGCGGTGCCACGCTGCTGATAGACCAGCTTCGGTTCAGGATAATTGCGGCCGAGCTTCAGGTTGGCCTGGGCGAGTTTTTCCCGCAGGCTGCGCATGACGGCTTGCTGAATGGCGATGGGGAGACGGGGAGCTTTCATAGGGGCAGAGCATAAAGCGGGAAGCGGGGAGGCGCAAGAGGCGCCTCCCGCAGGAGGATCAGTCGTGTGCGCCGATTTCGCGCAGAGGACGACCTTTCATCAGGTTACGTTCAATGTGTTCCAGTGAAACATGTTTGGTTTCAGGAACCAGCCAGATAGTGAGAACGATAAAGAACAGGTTCAGACCGGCGTAGACCCAGAAGGTATTGGCGTTACCCAGGGTATTGAGCATGGTCAGGAACGTTGCGCCGACGATCATGTTGGCAATCCAGTTGGTCGCGGTAGAACAGGTGATACCAAAATCACGCCCTTTCAGCGGCTGGATCTCAGAGCACAGCACCCAAATCAGCGGACCGGCGCTCATCGCAAACCCAATGATAAACATCAGCAGCATCGCCACGGCGAAGTACTGTGCCGTTGGGGAATGAATGCCCATGTGCATCATGGTACCCAGCACGCCCATCCCGACGGCCATCACCAGGAAGCCTAGCGTCAGTGTTGGCTTACGTCCCCAGCGGTCCACCAGACCGATAGCGATAAAGGTCGCCAGCACGTTGGTCAGGCCGACGATCACGGTGCCCCACATCTGCTCGGTGGTGTTGGTGTAGCCCGCCAGTTCGAAGATTTTCGGCGCGTAATACATGATGACGTTCATCCCGGTGAACTGTTGCATGATCTGTAACAGCACGCCGAGGAACACCGCGCGACGGAAGTTGCTGTTCTCTTTAAACAGCGCCCAGCCGGACTGTTTGACCTTCAGGCTTTCGCGGATCTCTTCCAGCTCGTTTTTGGCTTCGGCGCTGGTATCACGCAGGCGTAAGAGCACGCGTTCGGCATCATGGAAGCGGCGTTTGGCGGCGAACCAGCGTGGACTGTCCGGCAGGAAGAAGACGCCAATCAGCAGCAGGATGGCAGGAATGATGATTACGCCCAGCATCCAGCGCCATGCGCCGCTGTAGCTGAATGCGGTATCCGAGAGATAAGCCCCCAGAATACCGATGGTGATCATCAGCTGATACATGGAAATCATGCTGCCGCGGATTTTTTCCGGAGCGATTTCAGACAGGTACAGCGGGGCAGTATAAGACGCCACGCCCACTGCCAGACCGAGCAGCACGCGGGAGATGATCAGCACTTCAACGTTAGGCGCAGCGGCAGAGAACAGTGAGCCGGCAACGAACAGGATCGCGCCGATCATCAGGCTCTTTTTACGCCCGAGCTTAAAGGAGAGCCAGCCGCTGCCGACCGCGCCGACGGCGGCACCGAACATCATGGAGCTAACCACCCATTCCTGAGTGTGTGCGCTAATCTGGAACTCATCGGTGATGAAAGGTAATGCACCGGCAATTACGCCAATATCCAGGCCAAAGAGTAATCCTGCCAGAGCGGCGAGGAAGCAGACGAAGAACGTCATTGCCTTATTGGACGTACGCCCCTGTTTATTATTGTCAGGCATTATGCCCTCCAGTTGGGTTATCAGTTTTTACGATATTAAGAGTAGGTGAGCGGCTCATAAAAATATGTGAGTCAAATCACAACGGTGTAATCGGTTACACTGGCTTGTAACCGTAAAAATAATTAAAGCTTTGAAAATATAGAGGTAAATTAATTGATGTGCATCGCGTTTGCACAAATTTCAGACTTAACTGAAAGGGAATGTAACAGCAGAAGAAATGCGATCATGCAAAGAGAATATTCTGAAAGCGGGGTATAGAGAGTGAGGTGTAAACGGTTCCAAACATTGCCGGGTGGCGGCTGCGCCTTACCCGGCCTACAAAAACTCACTACCCGTAGGTCGGGTAAGGCGCAGCCGCCACCCGACATAAAAAAAGGCCAGCGCAAAGGCTGGCCTGTTTAACGCTACGGTCGGTCGATTATTTCAGACCGGCAGCGTCACGCAGCAAGGCGGCTTTGTCGGTTTTTTCCCATGGGAAATGTTCGCGACCAAAGTGACCGTACGCAGCGGTTTCTTTATAGATTGGGTGCAGCAGATCCAGCATCTGGATCAGGCCGTAAGGACGCAGGTCGAAGAACTCGCGCACCAGCAGCGTCAGCTGCTCGGATGGCACTTTCTCTGTACCGAAGGTTTCCACCATGATGGAGGTTGGCTCAGCCACGCCGATGGCGTAGGAAACCTGGATCTCACAGCGGTCAGCCAGACCGGCAGCAACGATGTTTTTCGCCACATAACGTGCAGCGTACGCCGCAGAACGGTCAACTTTAGACGGATCTTTACCGGAGAATGCGCCGCCGCCGTGACGTGCCATGCCGCCGTAGGTATCTACGATGATTTTACGACCGGTCAGACCGCAGTCACCCATTGGGCCGCCGATAACAAAGCGTCCGGTTGGGTTGATGAAGAATTTGGTCGCAGAGCTCAGCCATTCAGTTGGCAGAACCGGCTTGATGATCTCTTCCATCACCGCTTCTTGCAGGGATTTCTGGTCAATCTCTTCAGCATGCTGCGTGGAAAGAACCACTGCATCGATACCGACGATTTTCCCGTCGTCATACTGGAAGGTCACCTGGCTTTTCGCATCCGGACGCAGCCACGGCAGGGTGCCGTTTTTACGCACTTCAGCCTGACGCTGCACCAGACGATGGGCGTAGGTTACCGGCGCTGGCATCAGCACGTCGGTTTCGTTGGTTGCGTAGCCGAACATCAGGCCCTGGTCACCCGCGCCCTGTTCCAGCGGATCGGCACGGTCAACGCCCTGGTTGATGTCCGGAGACTGTTTGCCAATCGCGCTCAGTACGGCGCAGGAGTTGGCATCAAAGCCCATATCAGAATGTACATAGCCGATCTCACGCACCGTGTTACGGGTGATCTCTTCGATATCAACCCATGCGCTGGTGGTGATCTCACCGCCAACCAGAACCATGCCGGTTTTGACATAGGTTTCACACGCTACGCGCGCCTTTGGATCCTGCGCGAGGATCGCATCCAGCACCGCATCGGAGATTTGGTCAGCAATTTTATCAGGATGTCCTTCTGATACGGACTCGGACGTAAACAGGTGTTTTGCCATGTTTTATTTCACCTAAGAGGAATTTGGTTAGCTCAAGCTGCTGTGTGGAATAGCCATAGGAGATAATTCTACCAAGGCCTACAGGATTTTGACACTGGCAGTCTGAGTGTTAATCGGTATGGATGGATTAACATCTGGACGTCTATTTTAGGTCACTTCTTCACCCGATTTCCAGTTTTTTTTGACTCACCTCTCACTGCGTTGAAAACACGGCTGGAAATTTTTCCTGACGACGCTGGCAACCTGCGCATTTTTGTTTTGCTTTTTAGCGACCTTCTCGGTATAAAACGCGGCGCGCGGCTCATATAAAATAAGCGCTCGATGAACACATCGTGTCGCCACTTCCAGCCGGGTTAAGCAGTGAACTTTTAGCTTTGGCTTGTGGTCCGTTTCAGCAGAGACGGCCGTGGAGGTGATACGAGATAATGAACCATCGTTTTCCGCTCATTCAGCGCAGCCGTTCTGGCGCGCATTTGATTCCCACCCGCACTTCTGGTCTAAACACCTGCCGATGTTATACCCATCTCGGTGCTTCTCAGGATTCCAGAGCCGGTCACGCTTTGTGAAAACTGAACAAGGGCGCTCTTGTTAATACAGGAGTTTTCTCGTGGTTTCGCCGAACCTTGTCATACAGAGTTCGGATACGTGTTTTACAATGATATGAATAAGAAACCGGTCGCACGGTCTGGATTTCAGCATACTCTGCTGGGAAATGGAGCCGTTAATGGGTTGTTATCGCCGTATAACGCTGCGATAGTAGTCAACTGTTTTACACTTAATACAAAGAGTTGAGGTTCGCTATGTCTGACGACATGTCTTCGCTTTCGCCTTCGTCAGCAGGCGAACAGGGTGTACTACGTTCTATGCAGGAGGTTGCGATGAGCTCCCAGGAAGCCAGCAAGATGCTGCGCACTTACAATATTGCCTGGTGGGGCAATAACTACTACGACGTTAACGAGCTGGGCCACATCAGTGTCTGCCCGGATCCGGACGTCCCGGAAGCGCGCGTGGATCTCGCTAAACTGGTGAAAACCCGTGAAGCGCAGGGTCAGCGCTTGCCTGCACTGTTCTGCTTCCCGCAGATCCTGCAACATCGCCTGCGTTCTATTAACGCCGCGTTCAAACGCGCGCGGGAATCGTATGGTTATAACGGCGACTATTTCCTCGTTTACCCGATCAAGGTCAATCAGCACCGTCGCGTGATTGAGTCCCTGATCCACTCCGGCGAGCCGCTGGGCCTGGAAGCAGGCTCTAAAGCGGAGCTGATGGCGGTTCTGGCGCACGCGGGCATGACCCGGTCGGTGATCGTCTGTAACGGCTATAAAGACCGCGAATACATTCGTCTGGCGCTGATTGGCGAGAAGATGGGCCACAAGGTCTATCTGGTGATCGAGAAGATGACCGAAATCGCGATCGTGCTGGAAGAGGCCGAGCGTCTGAACGTGATCCCACGCCTTGGCGTGCGTGCGCGACTGGCGTCGCAGGGTTCCGGTAAATGGCAGTCTTCCGGCGGTGAAAAATCCAAGTTTGGCCTCGCGGCGAACCAGGTGCTTCAGCTGGTGGAAATTCTGCGCGAGCGCGGTCGTCTGGACAGCATTCAGCTGCTGCACTTCCACCTCGGCTCGCAGATGGCCAATATTCGCGACATCGCCACTGGTGTGCGTGAATCCGCGCGTTTCTACGTTGAGCTGCATAAGCTCGGCGTAAACATTCAGTGCTTTGACGTGGGTGGCGGCCTGGGCGTGGACTACGAAGGGACCCGCTCGCAGTCTGACTGCTCGGTAAACTATGGCCTGAACGAATATGCCAACAACATCATCTGGGCGATTGGCGATGCCTGCGAAGAGCACGGCCTGCCGCACCCGACGGTGATCACCGAATCCGGCCGCGCGGTCACCGCGCACCATACGGTGCTGGTCTCTAACATCATCGGCGTTGAGCGTAGCGAAATCACCGAAGCCACGCCTCCGGCAGACGATGCCCCACGTTCCCTGCAAAGCATGTGGGAAACCTGGCAGGAGATGCACGAGCCGGGCACGCGTCGTTCCCTGCGCGAATGGCTGCACGACAGCCAGATGGACCTGCACGATATTCACGTCGGCTACTCGTCAGGCACCTTCAGCCTGCAAGAGCGCGCGTGGGCCGAGCAGCTCTATCTGAATATGTGCCACGAAGTGCAGAAACAGCTCGACCCGAGCAACCGCGCGCACCGTCCGATTATCGACGAGTTGCAGGAGCGTATGGCGGACAAAATGTACGTCAACTTCTCCCTGTTCCAGTCGATGCCGGATGCCTGGGGTATCGACCAGCTGTTCCCGGTTCTGCCGCTGGAAGGGCTGAACCACGCCCCGGAACGCCGCGCCGTGCTGCTGGACATCACCTGTGACTCCGACGGCGCAATTGACCACTACGTCGACGGCGACGGTATCGCAACGACGATGCCAATGCCGGAGTACGATCCGGAGAACCCGCCAATGCTGGGCTTCTTTATGGTGGGGGCGTATCAGGAGATCCTCGGCAACATGCACAACCTGTTCGGTGATACCGAAGCGGTTGACGTGTTTGTCTTCCCTGACGGCAGCGTGGAGGTTGAGCTGTCCGACGAAGGGGACACCGTGGCGGACATGCTCGAATACGTTCAGCTGGATCCGAAAAAACTGCTCACCCAGTTCCGCGATCAGGTTAAAAACACCGGTCTGGACGATGCCTTGCAGCAGCAGTTCCTGGAAGAGTTTGAAGCGGGTCTGTACGGGTATACGTATCTGGAAGACGAGTAAGAAAACCTCCCTCTCCCTGTGGGAGAGGGGCGGGGTGAGGGCATCAGGCCGCTGTGCCGCCGATGCCCGGTGGCGCTGCGCTTACCGGGCCTACGAATGTACGCCGGAGAAGGCGAAGCCGCCATCCGGCAGAATGCTATACTCACTTGAACCCGTATGAATTAACGGCGATAATTCGCCCCAATATGCGATTTACGAATCAATCCCTTCCTCGTCGGGTTTAACGACGCGGAGGGGATTTTTTTTCATCTGTTTTTAATGTATCGACTTTATAAGAGGTCAGGACATGAGCACTTTAGGTCATCAGTACGATAACTCTCTGGTATCTAACGCGTTTGGTTTTTTACGCCTTCCGATGAACTTCCAGCCGTACGACAGCGATGCGGACTGGGTGATCACCGGCGTACCGTTCGACATGGCAACGTCCGGTCGCGCGGGTGGACGTCATGGCCCGGCGGCGATCCGTCAGGTTTCCACCAACCTGGCCTGGGAGCACAACCGCTTCCCGTGGAACTTCGACATGCGCGAGCGCCTGAACGTGGTGGACTGCGGCGATCTGGTGTACGCCTTCGGTGACGCGCGTGAAATGAGCGAAAAATTGCAGGCGCACGCCGAGAAGCTGCTGGCGGCCGGTAAACGCATGCTCTCCTTCGGCGGTGACCACTTCGTGACCCTGCCGCTGCTGCGCGCCCACGCGAAGCACTTCGGCAAAATGGCGCTGATGCACTTCGATGCGCACACCGACACCTACGCGAACGGCTGTGAATTCGACCACGGCACCATGTTCTATACCGCGCCGAAAGAAGGCCTGATCGATCCGAACCACTCCGTGCAGATCGGCATCCGCACCGAGTTCGACAAAGACAACGGCTTCACCGTACTCGACGCGGGCCAGGTGAACGATCGCGGCGTGGACGATATTCTGGCTCAGGTTAAGCAGATCGTCGGCGACATGCCTGTCTATCTGACCTTCGATATTGACTGCCTGGATCCGGCATTCGCACCGGGTACCGGTACGCCGGTGATCGGCGGCCTGACATCAGACCGCGCCATCAAGCTGGTGCGCGGCCTGAAGGATCTGAACATCGTCGGGATGGACGTGGTGGAAGTGGCTCCGGCCTATGACCAGTCCGAGATCACCGCGCTGGCCGCGGCGACCCTGGCGCTGGAAATGCTCTACATCCAGGCGGCGAAAAAAGGCGAATAAGCCTTACGCGCTGATTGCTGCTGCGCGCCGCATGCGCAGCAGCAACATTCCCCCGGCAAGCAGGGTGACAACCTGCGAGACGACCAGCACCGAAAAGCCTGAACTGACCGACCCCACCGATCTCATCACCATCCCCATCAGCAGCGGAATAAACGCCGCGCAGATATTGCCGATCCCATTGATAATGCCGTAAGCGCTGCCCACCGATTCCCGCGCGGCGTGATGCTGAATCACCGCCGGAATAGCCGCTCCCTGAAGCCCCCAGAACACGTTGGCAGACAGCATAAAGAGCGCCAGCCATGCGGGCTGATGGCTGAGCATCAGTGCGATCACGGAGAGTGCCGTCAACGTACCGCCCACCACAAACAGTACCGGTGCCTGTTCCGGACGCATTTTATCGAGCAGCACGCCACCCAGAAACTTTGACCCCAGACTGAGCAGGAAGGGGATCGCCGCAAGCCAGCCCGTGGCATGCAGCGAGAAGTGGTGCTCGTCACGCAGCCACGCGGGTAACCAGGCGCTGCTCCCCCAGAGATAGCTCAGGGTGGCGATTTCAACCACCATGATCCAGCCCAGCAGCGGCGTCTGCCAGGCCAGCGTGAAGGTGTGGACAAACCCCGGTTTTTTCGCGGTCGGGAGCTTGCGCGGCGCGGGCAGAAAACGCCAGATTAAGCCGCCGCCGAGGAGAAGGTTGATTGCCGCCAGCGCATAAAACGACCCGGCCCAGCCCAGATGCGACATCAGCCAGGTCACCAGCGGAAAGCCCACGGCCAGCCCGAGCGAGACGCCCAGCGCGGTCACGGCGTTGGGTTTGCCGATCTCTTGCGCGCTAAAGTTATCGCTGATAAAGCGCGTTTTCAGTGAAAAAAGCGGTCCCTCCGCGATCCCCAGAATCACGCGGGCGAAGAGCATTCCCGTCAGCGAGCCGAGCAAAGGTGAAGCCGCGCAGACCGCGGCCCAAATCGCAATGCTGCTTAATAATCCCTGCCGATAATGAAGTTTGCTTTCAATAACCGGCGTTAATAATAAAGCGGAAAATCCATAACCCAGAAGAAAGCAGGTCATGAGCAGGCCCTGTAACATTCTGTTTTCATTTAACTGAAAATGTTCGGCAAATTCCGGGTTTAAAATCATTACCGAGATATTTACCCGATCGACGTAGGAAATAATAATGAGTAATAAAAGCGCAATCGTGCCTTGCCATCTTGCCGTCATCATGTCCGCCTTACGTTTTTTGTAACTTATATTTTTCATCAATGTGATTGTCACGGGGCTAAAATGATTCACCTGTGAAACTCTTTGTTTATTAAAGATAAATTAAAAATTCGTTTCACAGGTGAAACGCGAAAGAGGTGACGTTCATTTATTTTTAGAGAGTAAAAAGAAAAGAAGTCAATATCTTTTATTGAAAATAAGAGACCATTAAAAAAACGTATTTCTCACGCTGCAATAATGAAAATTTCATATCGCTGCATTTTTTCGTGATCCCTTGCACACTTAGTTAATTAATTGCCGATCGATTAACAAATTCGTCACATTGTCGCTTGACGAAACATTCATCGCTTTTATATTGACCGTATTAAATAAGAAACAGAGTTTCATATATGAAACAAAAGCCTGGAGGATCGTGATGAGCTGGATAGGCGTATGTGACGCAGAGCAAGTACAGGAAGATTTCCCTTTTAGCGGCAACGTCGACGGTAAAGAGATCGGCGTTTACCTGATCGACGGTGAATATTACGCGCTGGAGGACGTATGCCCGCACGCCTATGCCCTGCTGAGTCAGGGCTTCGTGGAAGACGGCAAGGTGGAATGCCCGCTGCACGAGGCGGTGTTCGACGTCAAAACCGGCCAGTGTCTGCACGGCCCCGGTGGTCGCAACCTCAATCGTTACCCGGTTCGGGTTTTTGAAAACCAGATTCAGATTACCTTCGTTGAGGAGACCGTGGCATGAGCGACACGCTGAACTACAACCCGGCGCTGCCGGAAAGCCGCCAGTTTACCCCGCCGGCAGAGGGCGGTAATGGCGCCATTCATAAGCCGGGTGATTACACCAACCTGATCTGGCAGACCCGCAGCCGCGAGCCGGAAAGCTGGGAAGTGAAGCTGATTGCGACGCTGGAAGATCTCTTCGAGCAGGGCGTTGAAACTTTGCCGGAGCTGGTAAGCGGGCTGAACGCGGTGCGTATGCACGACCAGCAGGGCGAGCCGTGGAGCGACGCCAGCTTCCAGGCATTCTTACAGGTTAACGGCTACTGAGGGCAACGCGATGACGACGACCGTACAACATTATCTGGATAAAGGCCTTCGCGGCCTCTGGTATCCGGTGCTGGCGAGCTGGGAAGTGCAGTCTGCGCCGGTGGGCATCACCCGCCTGGGCGAGCAGATTGTGGTCTGGCGCAATAAAGATGGCCAGGTGCAGGCGCTGGAGGACCGCTGCCCGCACCGCGGCGCGCGCCTGTCGATGGGCTGGAACCTCGGGGACCGCATTGCCTGCTGGTATCACGGCGTAGAGGTGGCGGGCAACGGCGAAGTGAAAGACGTGCCCGCCGTGGATAAATGTCCGCTGGTCGGCCAGCAGTGCGTGCGCAGCTATAACGTGCAGGAGGCGCACGGCGCTATCTTCCTGTGGTTTGGCGTCACCGCTGACCAGCAGCCGGACGAACTGACCTTCCCGGATGAACTCGCCGACACGGAGAACTTCAGCAACTTCCTCTGCACCGCCGCGTGGAAATGCAATTACCAGTACGCGCTGGAAAACGTGATGGACCCGATGCACGGCACCTATCTGCATTCGTCCTCGCACTCGATGGCGGAAGGGGATCGCAAGGCCGACATGGTGCTCCAGCCGACCAAAACCGGCTTTATTTTCGAGAAAAAAGGGCAGAGCGGCGTCAATTTCGACTGGGTTGAGCTCGGCAACAGCGGCACCTGCTGGATGCGCCTCTCCATTCCGTACAAGAAGCGCTTCGGACCGGGCGGTCACTTCTTTATCGTCGGCATGGTGGTGCCGGAAGATAACGACAACTGCCGCGTCTTCTTCTGGCGCATCCGCCGCGTGCAGGGCTGGCAGCGCGATATGTGGCGCTTCATGTACCGCAACCGTCTGGAAAAACTGCACTGGGAAGTGCTGGAGCAGGACCGCGTGGTGCTGGAGAGCCTGGCGCCAAACGCGCGCGACCATGAGTACCTGTACCAGCACGACGTCGGCCTTTCCCGCCTGCGTCGCATGATGCAAAAGGCCGCCAAAGAGCAGCTGGCGATGCGTGAAGCACAGCAGGGAGCCGCCTGATGAATGGGCTGCTGAGCGGCAAGCGCATCGTGGTGACCGGCGCCGCGCGCGGGCTGGGCTACCACTTTGCCCAGGCCTGCGCGGAGCAGGGCGCGGCGGTGGTGATGTGCGACATCCTCAAAGGCGAGCTGGCCGAGAGTGCCCACCGGCTGCGCGAGCAGGGCTATGCGATCGAATCGCACGTTATCGATCTGGCCGATCAGCACTCTATCGACCAGGTGTTCAGCGCCATTGGCGAGCAGGGGCAGATTGACGGCCTGGTGAACAACGCGGCGATGGCGACCGGCGTGGGCGGCAAAAACATGCTCGATTACGATCCTGACCTGTGGGACCGTGTGATGAGCGTGAACGTCAAAGGCACCTGGCTGGTGACGCGCGCCGCCGTGCCGCTGCTGCGCGAAGGGGCAGGCATTGTGAACGTAGCGTCCGACACCGCGCTGTGGGGCGCGCCGCGCCTGATGGCCTACGTCGCCAGCAAGGGCGCGGTGATTGCCATGACCCGCTCAATGGCGCGCGAGCTTGGCGAAAAGCGAATTCGAATCAACGCCATCGCCCCGGGATTAACCCGCGTCGAGGCAACCGAATATGTGCCGGCCGAGCGGCATCAGCTTTACGAAAACGGACGCGCGTTAACGGGGGCGCAGCAGCCGGAAGATGTCACCGGCAGCGTGGTCTGGCTGTTAAGCGATCTGTCACGGTTTATCACCGGACAGCTGATCCCGGTCAACGGCGGTTTTGTCTTTAATTAAGGTAGGGCGATGATGGCAAACGATCGGGAAGTGAAGTATCTGGTGCCGGGGCTGGAGCGCGGTTTACAGCTGCTGTTGGCCTTTGGCGAGCAGCATCGCGAACTGACCTTTGCCGAGCTGCACCGGCTGGTGGATATGCCGAAGGCCACCGCCTACCGCGTGGTACAGACGCTGGAGTTCATGGGCTTTCTGGAGCGCAACGCGCGCACCAATACCTTCTCGCTGGGCATGAACGTGCTGCGCCTGGGCTTTGAGTACATCGCCTCGCTGGACGTGGCGCAGGTCGGCCAGCCGGTGATCGAGCAACTGCGCGACGTGAGCCAGTGCAGCAGCCATCTGGCGATCCGCGACGGGCGCGACATTATCTACATCGCCCGCGTCAGCGCCGCCGGGTCGCGCATCAACCAGGTCAGTATTGGTACCCGTCTGCCGGTGCACTGCACCTCGCTGGGCCGCATGCTGTTGACCGATATTTCCCGCGCTGATTTCGAACAGCTGTTCCCGCATGAGCGTCTGCCGGGCAACACGCCGGGGCAGCATCACGACCGCGAAGCCCTGTGGCAGATGGTGCAGCAGGACAAAGCCCGCGGGTATGTCATCGGCGAATCCTTCTTCCGCCACGGCATCTCTTCCATCGTCTACCCGGTGTATGACCGAAGTGGCCGCGTGGCGGCGGTGGTCAGCATTTTGGTGCCGTCGGAGGAGATCCCGCAGAGCGACCGCGAGCGCCTGCAAAACGAGGTTCGCCTCGCGGCGGATAAAATTTCTGGCTTCTTAGGGTATTTGTCACAGGCCAGTTAAATCAGTGAGTTAACGTCAGGCGCTTGACTGCGTCGGGCATGTTTTACGCCCAATCTGGGCCAGATGAGGCAACGAACGATGAGTGTAACCGGAATTGAAAAGCTGGAATTTGGTGTGGAAGACCTGACGCACTGCGCCAAATTTATGCGTGATTTTGGCCTGACGGGCGATGCCAGCGGCCAGCGTTTCACCACCCTGAGCGGCGCGCGCGTGGAGCTTAACCCGATCGACAGCCCCGACCTGCCGCCCGCGTTTGAAGCGGGTAACACCCTGCGCCGCATGACCTGGGCGGTTGCCAGCCAGTCTGATCTGGACGCGCTGCGCCCGAAGCTGGCGCAACAGCCAGGTTTTCGTGAAGTGGGCGACGCGCTGGAGTGCCTGGACCCGAACGGCATGACGCTGCGCGTGCAGGTGACCCAGCAAACTGACGTGGAGCTGAACGTCGAGCCGATTAACCAGTGGGGCGATGCCCGCCGTATCGACACCCCCAGCCCGGTTTACGATCGCGCCCAGCCGATCAACGTGGGGCATGTGGTGTTCTTCGTGGAAGAGCTGGCGGCAGTGGAGAAATTCTACCGCGAGGTGCTCGGCTTCCAGGTCTCGGACCGCTATATCAACCGCGCCGTGTTCCTGCGCTGCGGCGTGCGCGGCGGCCATCACAACCTGTTCCTGCTGCAACTGCCGAACCGCAAGCGCGGCCTCAACCACGTGGCCTTCACCGTGCGCGACATCCACGAGGTGATCGGCGGCGGTATCGCGATGAATAAACATGACTGGAGCACCTTTATCGGGCCGGGCCGTCATCCGGTGTCGTCGGCGTACTTCTGGTACGTCAACAGCCCGACCGGCGGGGCGTTTGAGTATTACACCAACGATGATTATCTGACGGAAAACTGGCAGCCGCGTGAGCTGGAGCATTCGCTGGTCTCCTTTACCGAGTGGGCGGTGGAAGGCGGGATTGACCACGACACGCGCCGTCAGCAGAAAAAGCCGGAGGCGGTATGACGTCGCGCATTGTCATTATCGGCGGCGGCCAGGCGGGCGGCTGGGCGGCGAAAACCCTGCGCGATGAGGGTTTCGACGGCGAGATTTGCGTGGTAGCGGAAGAAGAGTGGGATTTCTACGAGCGCCCGCCGCTGTCAAAAGCGTCTTTGCTGGAGCCGGACGCGGCGCTCCCAAGGCTGTTTAGCGACGAGGTGCAGCAGGCGCTGAACCTGGCCTGGTACCGGCCGCTGCGCGCTGAATCTGTCGATCGCGATGAGAAAAAAGTCGTTCTTAGCAACGGCGAGCATCTTAGTTACAACATCCTTTTAATCGCTACCGGTGGTCGGGCGCGCCTGCCTTCGCAGGCGTGGGCCAGCCATCCGCAGGTCTACACCCTGCGCCACTGGCAGGACGCGCAGCGCCTGAAAAGTCGGCTGGCGGAAAGCCAAACCCTGGCGATTGTCGGCGGCGGCTGGATCGGACTGGAGATTGCTGCCTCGGCGCGGAAAAGCGGCGTGGCGGTCACCCTGTTCGAGCAGCAGCCCGCGCTCTGCATGCGCTCGGTGAGCGGCGAGGTGTCGCAGCGCCTGGAGGCCATCCACCGCGAGCAGGGGGTGGAGATCCGTACCGGCTGCGGTGCGCTGGAGCTGGAGGACGATAACGGCCTGCCGGTTATCCACTGCGACGGCCAGCGTGAAACCTTTGATGCGGTGGTGGTCGGGATCGGCGTCGATCTCAATCTGGAGCTGGCGCGCGATGCGGGGCTGAAAACCGGGCGCGGGATCGTGGTGGATGCCCAGGGACGCACGTCGGATCCGTTCATCTTTGCCGCAGGAGATGTCGCCCAGCACCATCACTACGGGCTGTGCATCCAGTCCTGGGCCTTCGCCCAGAACCAGGCGGTGGCGACGGCGAAAGCGATGCTCAACCCCGATGCGCCGGGCTATGACGACGCGCCGTGGCTATGGTCGGATCAATACCAGCACAACATCCAGATCCTCGGCATTCCGCAGCCGGGCAGCAGAACGGTCGTGCGTGAAGAGGCGCTGTACTTCTCGCTGGACGACAACGGGAGGCTGACGCAGCTGGTGGCGTTCGACGATGCGCGTACCGTCAAGCTGGCGAAGCGCTGGATGGCGGCGGGGCGGGATCTGTCCGACGTGCCGCTCGCCGACCCGACCTTTTCACTGATGTCACTGCGATAGCTAACCCGCACCCGTAGGGGGAGAGATGACCACACTAGAGACTAACACCGCACCGGTTGAGGCGAGCGGTGAGGGGACCCGCACGCCCGAAAAAGCGGTGCGCTGGGCCATCCCGCTGTCGCTGCTGGCCTGCGTGCTGCTGGCGTTTTTCGACAAAATCAGCATCGCGGCGCTCTTTTCGGATACCCATTTCCAGCAGGCGATGGGCATTGATTTCGACACCACGCGTCTCGGCATTTTGATGAGCGCTTTCCTGCTGAGCTATGGCTTCTCATCGGTGTTTTTAAGCGGTTTAGGCGACAAAATCGCGCCGCTGCGCCTGCTCACCGGGATGATGGCGGTGTGGTGCGTGCTGATGGTGGCGATGGGCTTTACCCATAACTACACGCTGATGATCGTCCTGCGTATTCTGCTGGGCGTGGCGGAAGGACCGCTGTTCCCGCTGGCCTTCGCCATCGTACGTCACAACTTCCCCCAGCATTTGCAGGCGCGCGCCACCATGCTGTGGCTGCTGGGGACCCCGGTGGGCGCGGCGATTGGTTTCCCGCTTTCCCTCTGGCTGCTGAACACCTTTGGCTGGCAGAGCACTTTCTTTGTGATGGCCATGCTTACCGTGCCGGTGCTTATCTTTGTGCGCATTGGTCTGCGCGGGATCCGCCTGGAGGCAAAACCCGGCACCTCGCAGGCGTCCCGGGACGAGCGGCGCGCGGCGCGGCGTGAGCTGTTCGTCAGCCCGCACTTCTGGATCATCTGCATCTTTAACATCGCTTTCCTGACCTATCTGTGGGGCATCAACGGCTGGCTGCCGGGCTACCTGATCAAAGGCAAAGGCATTCATCTGGAGCACGCGGGCTGGCTGTCGTCGATGCCGTTCATCGCCATGCTGGCAGGGGAAGTGATTGGCGCGTGGCTCTCGGACAGGGTCGATAAGCGCGCGGCGGCATGCTTTATCTCCATGGCGGGGGCGGCCGTCGGGCTGGCGGCGGTGATGCACCTTGATACCCCGCTGGCCGTCATCGCGGCGATGAGCTTCAGCACCTTTATGTGGGGCACCGGCGCGCCCAACATTTTCGCCCTGCTGGCGAAGGCCACCCATCCCCGGGTGAGCGCCACGGCGGGCGGTATCTTCAACGGGCTGGGAAACTTTGCGGGCGCGCTGTCGCCGGCGGTGATGGGTGCGCTTATCGCCTTCACCCACAGCATGGATTCCGGGCTGATTTTTCTGGCGGTGATGGCGGCGGTGGGCTGCGTCCTGTTACTGCCGCTGCTGAGACGTTACTGAGGAGAGTGTCATGACTGATTCAACCGTAACCAACAAAACGGGCATCAAACCTGACCATCTGACGATGGAAGAGTGGGTCGAGTCGCGCATCGCGCGCTTCGAAGGACGTAAATACGACTGGAACGCGCTGAAGTTCCAGGCCGATTTTGACCCGAAATACCGCCGGGCGCAGATGCGCTACATCGGCACTGGCGCAACCGGCGTGGCGAACGACACCAACACCGTGCAGGCGGACCATTTTACCTTCTCCACCATGGTGCTGCCGTCGAAGTGCGAAGGACCGCTGCACCTGCACGACGACGTGGAAGAGGTGTTCTTCATGCTCAAGGGGCAGATCACGCTGATGATCCAGGACGGCGACAACTACACAGAAACCGTGCTGCGTGAGCGTGACCTGATCTCCGTTCCGCCGGGCATCTATCGCGGCCTGTTTAACCACGGCGAAGAAGAAGCGCTGATGTGCGTCATGCTGGGGACCAACAAGCCGGAAATCCCGACCTATCCGTCCGACCATCCGCTTTCCAAAGTGAAGCGGAACTAAGGGGGCATGATGACGGGTTTTCGTGAACAGGGAAGCGGTATTCCGCTGATGCTGCTGCACGGGATCAGCTCCGGCGCCGCCTCCTGGCACAAGCAAATGGCGCTGAACGGTTTTCGCGTGCTGGCGTGGGACATGCCCGGTTACGGCGAAAGCCCGATGCTGGCCGTAGCGCGGGCGAACGCGGGGGATTACGCCGACGCGCTGGCGGCGATGCTGGATCGCGCCGGTGTCTGGCAGGCAGTGCTGGTCGGCCATTCCCTGGGGGCGCTGGTGGCCAGCGCCTTTGCGGCAAAGTTCCCGGATCGCGTCATTCATCTGGTGCTGGCCGACGCCGCGCAGGGGTACGGCAATGCCGCGCCGGAGCAGCGGGAGCAGGTATGGCGCAACCGCGAGCAGCAGATGGCGCTGGGGGGCGACATCCTCGCCCAGACCCGCGCCGCGAAGCTGCTGCGCCCCGGCGCGCGCGCGGAAGATATCGCCACCGTCGCGGCGGGCATGCGGGCGCTGCGCCCGGAAGGCTACCTCGCTGCCGCGTGGATGCTGGCACATGACGACATTCACGGCTGGCTTAAACGCTACTCAGGCACGTTTGAAGTCTGGTGCGGCGAGCAGGATGCCATCACCCAGCCGGAACTGGTTCAGGGTCTGGCGCTGCGCTACGGCATGCCGTTTATCGCCATTCCGCAGGCCGGGCACGCCAGCTATCTCGATAACGACGCGTTTTTCAACCAACAGCTTTTACGCATTAACGAAGAGGTGCGCGATGAATGCACAAATTGACGGGCGCGTAGCGGTCGTTACCGGCGGTTCTTCCGGCATTGGCTTTGAAACGCTGCGCCTGCTGCTGGGTGAAGGGGCGAAAGTCGCCTTCTGCGGCCGTGACCCGGACCGGCTCGCCAGCGCCCATGCGACGCTGCAAAACGAATTTCCTCACGGGGAGATTTTTGCTTACCGCTGCGACGTGCTGAACGCCGACGAAGTTCAGGCCTTTGCGGATGCGGTGCAGGCGCGCTTTGGCGCGGCGGATATGCTGATCAACAACGCCGGGCAGGGCTACGTGGCGCACTTCCATGATACCCCGCGCGAGGCGTGGCTGCACGAAGCCGAACTCAAACTGTTCGGGGTGATTAACCCGGTGCAGGCGTTTCAGCCTCTGCTGGAGCAGTCCGACATTGCCTCTGTTACCTGTGTGAACTCCCTGCTGGCGCTACAGCCGGAGGAGCACATGATCGCCACCTCTGCCGCTCGTGCCGCGCTGCTGAACATGACGCTGACGCTGTCGAAAGAGCTGGTGGGCAAAGGTATTCGCGTCAATTCCATTCTGCTCGGCATGGTGGAATCCGGCCAGTGGCAGCGCCGCTTTGAAAACCGGGCGGACAAAAGCCAGAGCTGGCCGGAGTGGACGGCGGATATCGCGCGCAAGCGCGGCATTCCAATGGCGCGCCTCGGCAAGCCGCAGGAGCCCGCGCAGGCGCTGCTGTTCCTCGCTTCGCCGCTGGCCTCGTTTACCACCGGCGCGGCGCTGGACGTTTCCGGCGGCTTCTGCCGCCATCTGTAAGGACACATCATGAAAAAGGTAATGTTGATTGGTTTTGGCGCCATGGCACAGGCGGTGATTGAGCGCCTGCCCGCCGGCGTGGCTATCGGCTGGATCGTGGCGCGCGCGTCTCACCATGCCGCCATTCACGACCAGTTTGGCGATGCGGTTGAGGCGCTGACGTCGCCGATGGCGTGCGCACAAACGCCGGATCTGGTGCTGGAATGCGCCAGCCAGCAGGCGGTGGCCCAGTACGGGGAAGAGATCCTGCGTCGCGGCTGGCATCTGGCCGTCATTTCCACCGGCGCGCTGGCGGACAGCGCGCTGGAGCAGCGTCTGCTCGCTGCGGGCGGAAAAATGACCCTGCTTTCCGGTGCGGTGGCCGGTATCGACGGGCTGGCGGCGGCGAAAGAGGGCGGCCTTGAGCGCGTTACCTATCAGTCGCGCAAAAGCCCGGCCAGCTGGCGCGGCAGCTATGCTGAGCAGCTTATCGATCTGAATGCGGTGTCAGAGGCAAAGGTTTTTTTTGAAGGCAGCGCCCGCGAGGCGGCGCGCCTGTTCCCGGCGAACGCCAACGTGGCGGCGACCGTGGCGCTCGGCGGCGTCGGGATGGACGACACCCGCGTGCAGCTGATGGTTGACCCGGCAACGAAACGCAACACCCACACGCTGCACGTCGAAGGATTATTCGGCGAGTTTCATCTGGAGCTGAGCGGACTGCCGCTGGCATCGAATCCTAAAACCTCCACCCTGGCGGCACTGAGCGCGGTGCGCGCCTGCCGCGAGCTGGCCCTGAGCTGAGGAGTGACGATGGACGATCTGAAGATTTTTATCGGCGGCCAGTGGCGACACGGCGGCGGCAACCCGATGCAGAGCCACTTCCCGGCAGACGGGTCGATCAACGCGACGCTGAATGCCGCCAGTCTGGATGACCTGGAGGAGGCGGTAGACGCCGGAGAGCGCGCCTGGTGCGATCCCGCCTGGCGTAACAGCCTGCCGCATATGCGCGCGAAGATCCTGCATAAGGTTGCCGATCTCATTGAATCCCGCGTCGACGCGCTGGCGCAGATGCAGAGCCGTGATAACGGCAAGCCGCTGGCGGAAGCGCGCGGGCTGGTGATGAGCGCGGCGGGAACGGCGCGCTACTTTGCCGCCGCCTGCGAGCTGCTGGAAGGGGAACTGCCCACGCCGCGCCAGCCGGATCTGCTGACGCTGAGCCGCTATGAGCCCCTTGGCGTGGTGGCGGCCATCACGCCGTGGAACTCGCCGATTGCCAGCGAAATGCAGAAGGTCGCACCGGCGATTGCCGCCGGAAACGCGGTGATCCTCAAGCCGGCCGAAGCCACGCCGCTGATGGCGCTGGAGCTGGCACGGATTTTTGAACAGGCCGGGCTGCCTGCCGGGCTGCTGAGCGTGCTGCCGGGCAAAGGCTCGGTGATTGGCGATGCGCTGGCGCGCCATCCTCGCGTGCGCAAAATCTCCTTTACCGGTGGAACCACCACGGGCCGCCATCTGGCGCACGTGGCGGCGGAAAAACTGATCCCGGCCTCGCTGGAGCTGGGCGGCAAATCGCCGACCATCGTGCTGGAGGATGCTGATATCGAACAGGCCGCGCGCGGGATCTGCTATGGCATTTTCAGCTCGGCGGGGCAGGCGTGTATCGCCGGGTCGCGGCTGTTTATCCACGAGAGCATTTACGCCCCGCTGATGGCGAGGCTGCTGGAATTAACTCGCGGGCTGCGCGTCGGACACCCGTTTACCGACGGCGTGCATGTCGGACCGCTGATCGGCGAAAAACATCGCCAGAGCGTGATCGAGTACGTCGAACTGGCGAAGCGCGAAGGGGGCCGCGTGCTGTGCGGCGGTGAGATACCCGCCGATCCCGCTCTGGCAAACGGCAGCTTTTTCCTGCCCACGATTATCGAAGGGCTGAGCAACAGCGCCCGCGCCTGTCAGGAAGAGATCTTCGGCCCGGTGCTGGTGGCGATGCCGTTTGGCGATGAAGCCACGCTTATCCGCGAGGCGAACGACTCGGTTTACGGCCTGGCGGCGGGGATCTGGACGCGCGATACCGGGCGCGCCCTGCGTCTCAGCGAGCAGCTGGAGGCAGGCACGGTGTGGATCAACACCTACAAAGTCTTTGCGATTTCGACCCCGTTCGGGGGCTTTAAAGAGAGCGGTCTGGGCCGCGAGAAGGGTATACAGGGGCTGAAAGCCTGGATGCAACAAAAGAGCATTTATCTGGCGACGGGTAACAGCGTCAACCACTGGTGCGACTGAGAAAGGGTGAGCAATGAGCGAAATGATAACCGTCGGCGACGCCATCGCCAGAACGCTGGAGCAGTATCAGGTTGAGGCCATCTACGGCGTCATCTCCATTCACAACCTGCCGATCGCGGATGCGGTTGGGCAGCGGGGCAATATCCGCTTTGTGCCCGCCCGCGGTGAAGCCGGTTCCGTCACCATGGCCGATGCCCACGGGCGCTTTTCCGGCCTCGGCGTGGCGCTGACCAGCACCGGCGCGGGGGCGGGTAATGCGGTAGGCGCGCTGGTGGAAGCCATGAATGCCTGCACGCCGCTGCTGCATTTAACCGGGCAGGTTGAGAAAGCCTGGCTGGACGCCGACACCGGGTTTATCCATGAAACCCGTGACCAGCTGACCTTCCTGAAGGCCAGCTCAAAACGGGCGTACCGCATCAGCAATGCGAATCAGGCGATAGCGATTCTGCATAAAGCTATCCAGGACGCGCAGACCGCGCCATGCGGACCGGTCTCGGTGGAAATACCGATTGATATTCAGGGCGCCAAAATTCCGCTGTCGCTGGTGACTAAACCGGTTAAACCGGCATCGGTTCCAGCCGTGGATACCGGAATGGTTGACGCGCTGTGGGCGCAGCTCAAGCAGGCGAAACAGCCGCTGCTGTGGCTGGGGGGCGGGGCGCTGGGCAGCGCTGAGGCGGTGAAAACGCTGGCGGATGCGGGCATCACCGTGATTTCCAGCACCCACGCGCGCGGCGTGCTGCCGGACAGCCACCGCGCCAGCCTTCGCGCGTTCCACAACTCGCCGTCGGTTGAGGCCCTGATTGCGCAGTGTGATTTTACGCTGGTGGCCGGTTCTCGCCTGCGCAGCAACGAAACCCGATCCTGGACGCTTGAGCTGCCTTCCCCGCGGGTGCAGATCGATATCGACCCGGCGGCGGCAAGCCGTAACTACCTGATGGATAGCACGTTGATAGCCGATTGTTCAGCGGTGCTTGGCGCGCTGGCTGAAAAAGTACAGGGCCGCGAGTGGGGCAGTCCCCAGTGGGATATGCAGGTGCAGCAGGCGGTCGGGCAAGCTGAGCAGGGGCTGCGCGAGCAGTGCGGCGCCTATGCGAAGCTTAACGACGCCATAGCAAAAGCCCTGCCGACAGACGGCCTGCTGGTGCGCGATATCACCGTGTCCGGCAGCCTGTGGGGTAGCCGCCTGTTCAGGGCTAACGGTCCGATGATGAACATTCACTCCCTCGCCGGGGCGATTGGTATGGGGCTGCCGATGGCCATCGGCACCGCGATTGCCAACCCGCAGCGCAAGGTGGTGGGGCTGGTGGGCGACGGCGGCCTGAGTCTGAATTTAGGCGAGCTGGCGACGCTGGCGCAGGAGAAAGCTAACGTGACGCTGCTGGTCATGAACGACGGCGGCTACGGGGTGATGCGCGGTATTCAGGATAAGTATTTCGGCGGGCGTCAGTATTATAACGCGCTGCATACGCCGGACTTTACCCTGCTGGCGCAGGCGATTGGCCTTCAGGCGTGGAGCGTTGAGCGGGCAGAGGATTTTGATGCGGTGATGACGGAGGCGCTGGCGATGCCGGGGCCGTCGGTAGTGGAAGTGCGGATGGGGCAGATTGGCGCCCTTAAGTTTGCGGGGCCGCCGCAGAAGACGCTTTACTAGCAGTGCAGTGCGGTCTGAAGCCCTCACCCCAGCCCTCTCCCAAAGGGAGAGGGTGACAGCGTTCCCTCTCCCTTTGGGAGAGGGTTAGGGTGAGGGGGTAAATCAGAACACGTTAAACGGGTATTCCACGTAAGCGCGGATCTCGTCCCCGCCCACGTTGTACTCGCTGGCGTTGCTGGAGACGCGCAGTACGGAGTAGCGCAGCTTCAGCTTCAGATCTTTCGCCGGGCCATCCTGCACCTGGTACTGGATCTGGTTAAACCACTCGTGCTCTTTGCCATTGCTGGTTTCAGAGGTTTTGATGTTATCGCCGCGCACGTAGGCGGTGGTCCAGCTCAGGCCCGGTAAACCAAGGCCGCCAAAGTCCAGACCGTAGGATGCCTGCCAGGAACGTTCATCTTCGCCGTTGAAATCAGACCAGTAGGAGTTCGCCAGCCAGATGGTGTTACCGCCGTCACCCACGCCGCCTTTGTCGCGATAGCCGCCGTAGTTGTAGCCGGTACTGCCGCTGCTCTGCTGGTACGCCACTTTGAACGTGTGAATGTCCCAGATATAGCTCGCTGCCAGGCTCCAGATGGTGTTGCTGCGGCCCGTGTTGAGGCTGTCCGCGTAATGCTGGTCGAGACGGGAGTTATAGCCGTTGAAGTCGAGCACCAGCTGCTGCCCGGTACTGAACGGCTGTTTGAAGTTCATGCCCAGGTACTGCTTGTTCATCACCTCTTCGTTATGAGAGGCGTACAGCGCGCCGCTGAACTGGTCGTTAAACTGATAGCTCGCACCGCCGAAGGAGAGGCTCTTCAGTCCGCTGTCGTGGCGGTCATCGCTTTTACGCTGCTCGTCGGTGAAGTAACCGGCGTTGACTTCCAGACCGTCGATCTCTTTCGAGGTCAGCAGGGTGCCGGTGTAGCTTTCAAACAGCAGGCGGGAGCTGTCGGATGTAATGATTGGCAGTTCAGGACGCTGGTTCCCGTAGCTCAGTACGGTATTGGAGATGCGCATTTTGGCGGTTGCGCCAAACTTTGCCAGATCGGATTTTGCCCGGCCGTCGTCTTCCTGCTTAAAGAAGTCGATGCCGCCCGCGCCGCTCTTGCCGCGGCCACCGTCCAGACGCACGCCATACTGCGCGATACCGTCCACGCCGAAGCCCACCAGCCCTTCGGTATAGCCGGATGCAAACGTGGCGATGATCCCCTGACCCCATTCGGCTTTGTCCTGCTGGCCCTGATGGTAGTCGCGGCTGATATACGCATTGCGTAAAAACAGATCCAGATGGCTGTCGTCAATAAAACCCTTGCTGTCGGATTGCTGGCTTGCGGCGGCAGGTAATGCGGCAAATAAACTTAAAGCAATTAATGATAATTCTTTTTTCACGGAGGGAACGTCTCTGTCTGGATATATTAATTTGAATAACTGCGGAAGAGATAATTACCGGAAAAAGTAACCTTTGCAATAATTATGTGACCAGACATTTCAGAGTGGCAGGGTAGATTTGGCGGGGCTTTCAGGGGGGTTATCGATACGTGCTTTTAAGTTAACAATTCATGCGAAATAAAAAGGAGGCAAAACTGCCTCCTTCTGAAATTATTTAATTCCGTCTGCCGCCATACGGTCGCGAATATGCTGTGCACGCTCTTCCGAAGCCGGGTGATCGTCAAACATGGAGCTTTGACGGCCCTCCTCCAGTTTCGCCAGTTTTTCGAAGCTGGTAGCTAAACCCGATGGATTGATGCCGCGTTTGCGCAACAGATCGTAAGAGTAGTCATCCGCTTCCGACTCCTGACGCTGGGAGAACTGCGAGTTCACCAGTTTTTCGCCCACGTCGCCCAGCTGCGACTGGGACAGGCTGCCGACGATGCCGCCCGCAGAGGCCGCCGCTGCACGCACGGCATTGGTGCCCAGCGCAATCTGCATCCCTTTCTTCACGTGACCCAGTGCAACGTGACCCATTTCATGGCCGATCACCGCTTCCACTTCGTTGTCGGTCATCATGTCCATCAGGCCGCTGTAAACGCGAATACAGCCGTTCGCCATCGCAAAGGCGTTGACGTCTTTCGCCATATACACCTTGTAGTTCACCGGCTGACCGTTAATGTTGTCGCCCAGCGCGGAAGCAATCTTGTTCAGACGCTGCGTGTAGGTGCTGTTTGCCGGGGCAAGCGTAGCTTTTCCATCCATATCCTTACAGGCCTCGTCGCTCAACGCTTTCACCTGCGCATCGCTCAATGAGTAGGCCTGAAAAGCTTCTGCGCCTGAGGTCATCAGGCCGTTAGAATCCATATTCTGACAGCCGCTTAGCAGGAGCGTTGTTCCCACAGCCAGCCCGATTGCACGCATTTTCATGATGTTGCTTCCGTACTCGTTAATCTGAATTAATTCCGAAAAATGCACCGTCAACGAAGCCGGTGTCGGGCTAAGTATAAGGAATATCGACAGAGGCGGGCGAGCAGATTGCGCAACATGCGAGCATGATCCAGAGATTTCTTAAGCTGCAAAAGAATGGTCCATGTACATGCCCTGCGGCTTGGGTTACATTGTTGGCACTTTTTTCCGGCGTAGCCCAAAACGCGCTGTCGTCAAGGGCATGGCCTTTAACAGTCCGATCTGGAGTTAAAATGTCCTCACGTAAAGAGCTTGCTAATGCTATTCGTGCGCTGAGCATGGACGCAGTACAGAAAGCCAAATCCGGCCACCCGGGCGCCCCTATGGGCATGGCTGACATCGCCGAAGTCCTGTGGCGTGATTTCCTTAACCACAACCCGCAGAACCCGGCATGGGCAGACCGCGACCGTTTCGTGCTGTCTAACGGCCACGGCTCTATGCTGATCTACAGCCTGCTGCACCTCACTGGCTACGATCTGCCAATTGAAGAGCTGAAAAACTTCCGTCAGCTGCACTCCAAAACTCCAGGTCACCCGGAAGTGGGCTACACCGCTGGCGTTGAAACCACTACCGGTCCGCTGGGTCAGGGCATCGCTAACGCCGTAGGGATGGCGATTGCAGAGAAGACCCTGGCGGCGCAGTTTAACCGTCCTGGCCACGACATCGTTGACCACTTCACCTACGCCTTCCTGGGCGACGGCTGCATGATGGAGGGCATTTCTCACGAAGTGTGCTCTCTGGCAGGCACCCTGAAGCTGGGTAAACTGGTTGCGTTCTACGACGACAACGGCATCTCCATCGACGGTCATGTTGAAGGCTGGTTCACTGACGACACCGCCGCACGTTTCGAAGCCTACGGCTGGCACGTTGTGCGCGGCGTTGATGGCCACGATGCTGACTCGATTAAACGTGCCGTAGAAGAAGCGCGCGCCGTGACCGACAAACCGTCCCTGCTGATGTGCAAAACCATCATCGGCTTCGGTTCTCCGAACAAAGCGGGCACTCACGACTCCCACGGCGCACCGCTGGGCGACGCGGAAATTGCACTGACCCGTGAAGCGCTTGGCTGGAAACACCCTGCCTTCGAAATCCCGTCTGAAATCTACGCTCAGTGGGATGCGAAAGAAGTGGGCCAGGCGAAAGAAGCGGCCTGGAACGAGAAGTTCGCGGCATACGCGAAAGCCTTCCCTCAGGAAGCGGCTGAATTCACCCGTCGTATGAAAGGCGACATGCCGTCTGACTTCGACGCGAAAGCGAACGAGTTCATCGCGAAGTTGCAGGCGAACCCAGCCAAGATCGCCAGCCGTAAAGCATCTCAGAATGCGATCGAAGCGTTTGGCCCTCTGCTTCCAGAATTCCTCGGCGGCTCCGCTGACCTGGCGCCATCAAACCTGACCCTGTGGTCCGGATCTAAGCCAATCAACGAAGATACTGCCGGTAACTACATCCATTACGGTGTACGTGAATTCGGGATGACCGCGATTGCCAACGGTATCGCTCTGCACGGTGGCTTCCTGCCGTACACCTCTACCTTCCTGATGTTTGTGGAATATGCACGTAACGCCGTGCGTATGGCTGCGCTGATGAAACAGCGTCAGGTGATGGTCTACACCCACGACTCTATCGGTCTGGGCGAAGACGGTCCTACCCACCAGCCAGTAGAGCAGGTGGCTTCTCTGCGCGTGACCCCGAACATGAGCACATGGCGTCCATGTGACCAGGTTGAATCTGCGGTGGCGTGGAAATACGGCGTTGAGCGTCAGGATGGCCCGACCGCACTGATCCTCTCCCGTCAGAACCTGGCGCAGCAGGAGCGTACCCCAGAGCAGCTGGCAAACATCGCGCGCGGTGGTTACGTGCTGAAAGATTGCGCAGGCCAGCCTGAGCTGATCTTCATCGCTACCGGTTCTGAAGTTGAACTGGCCGTTGCCGCATGGGAAAAACTGACTGCTGAAAGCGTGAAAGCGCGCGTAGTCTCCATGCCGTCTACCGATGCGTTCGACAAGCAGGATGCCGCGTACCGCGAATCCGTACTGCCTAAAGCGGTCTCCGCTCGCGTGGCAGTGGAAGCGGGTATCGCTGACTACTGGTTCAAATACGTGGGCCTGAACGGCGCTATCGTCGGTATGACCACGTTTGGTGAGTCTGCGCCGGCTGAACAGCTGTTTGAAGAGTTCGGCTTCACCGTTGAGAACGTTGTCGCTAAGGCGAAAGAACTGCTGTAATTGCCGTTTTGCCCGGTGGCGCTAACGCTTACCGGGCCTACAAATGGCATAAAATGTAGGCCGGGTAAGCGTTAGCGCCACCCGGCTTTTTTGTATGCACGATTCCTCAGACATGTAACTGCTCTGTAAATTATTCCACCGAAAATGTGATGCAAGTCATATAGCTCGCTTATTCATCTGGACAGAGATTCCTTTTATTCCCCGATTCGCTTATTCTTGCTGAAGCGTTTCAGTCGATTAAATGTTCGACAATTGACCAATCAATCGCAGTTTGTGACAGCAAGGATTCCCCTTCGGGCGTCGCTGGATTACTCTTTCAGCCACCTCAAACTCAGGGATAGCTTTGCAGGAGATCTATGACCGTACGCGTAGCGATTAATGGCTTCGGTCGCATCGGACGCAACGTGGTTCGTGCTTTATATGAATCCGGGCGTCGTGCGGAAATCACCGTGGTGGCAATCAATGAACTGGCGGATGCTGCGGGCATGGCGCATTTGTTGAAATATGATACCAGCCACGGTCGCTTTGCCTGGGACGTTCGCCAGGAAAGGGAACAGCTGTTCGTCGGCGACGATGCCATCCGCGTGCTGCATGAGAACAGTATTGAAGGGCTGCCCTGGCGCGAACTGGGTGTGGATGTGGTGCTGGACTGTACCGGCGTGTACGGTAACCGTGAACATGGCGAAGCACATCTGGCCGCAGGCGCAAAAAAAGTCCTGTTTTCTCACCCCGGCAGTAACGACCTCGACGTGACCGTCGTGTTTGGCGTTAACCAGCATGAGCTGCAGGCCGAACACCGCATTGTTTCCAACGCCTCCTGTACCACCAACTGCATTATTCCGGTCATCAAACTGTTAGACGATGCGTATGGCATTGAATCTGGCACCGTGACCACGATTCACTCCGCCATGCACGATCAGCAGGTTATCGACGCCTACCATCCGGATTTACGACGCACTCGCGCAGCGAGCCAGTCAATCATCCCGGTGGATACGAAACTGGCGGCAGGGATCACCCGAATTTTCCCGCAGTTTAACGACCGTTTCGAAGCGATTGCCGTGCGCGTTCCGACGATTAACGTGACCGCAATCGACCTCAGCGTGACGGTGAAAAAACCGGTAAAAGCCTGTGAAGTCAACCTGTTGCTGCAAAAAGCGGCACAGGGTGCATTTCATGGTATAGTTGACTATACGGAATTACCGTTGGTCTCAGTAGATTTTAACCACGACCCGCACAGCGCCATCGTGGATGGCACGCAGACGCGAGTCAGTGGTGCGCACCTTATCAAGACGCTGGTCTGGTGTGATAACGAATGGGGCTTTGCTAACCGAATGCTCGACACCACGTTAGCCATGGCCGCAAAAGGTTTCAGGTAGAGCGCACCTTGCGCTTGCAAAACTTTAAGAATCAACGAGAGGATTCACCATGTCTGTAATTAAGATGACCGATCTGGATCTGGCAGGTAAACGCGTTTTCATCCGTGCCGATCTGAACGTACCGGTTAAAGATGGCAAAGTGACCAGCGACGCGCGTATCCGTGCATCTCTGCCAACCATTGAACTGGCTCTGAAGCAGGGCGCTAAAGTGATGGTCACCTCCCACCTGGGCCGTCCAACTGAAGGCGAGTACAACGAAGAGTTCTCTCTGCTGCCGGTTGTTAATTACCTGAAAGACAAACTGTCCAGCCCGGTTCGCCTGGTGAAAGATTACCTGGACGGCGTGGAAGTTGCCGAAGGTGAGCTGGTTGTTCTGGAAAACGTTCGCTTCAACAAAGGCGAAAAGAAAGACGACGAGACCCTGTCCAAAAAATACGCTGCGCTGTGCGACGTATTCGTGATGGATGCATTCGGTACGGCTCACCGTGCGCAGGCATCTACCCACGGTATCGGTAAATTCGCAGACGTCGCCTGTGCAGGTCCGCTGCTGGCTGACGAACTGGAAGCGCTGGGTAAAGCTCTGAAAGAACCTGCTCGTCCAATGGTCGCTATCGTTGGTGGTTCTAAAGTTTCTACCAAACTGACCGTACTGGATTCCCTGTCCAAAATCGCTGACCAGCTGATCGTTGGTGGTGGTATCGCGAATACCTTCGTTGCTGCGCAAGGCCACAACGTGGGTAAATCCCTGTACGAAGCGGATCTGGTTGACGAAGCCAAACGTCTGCTGAGCACCTGTGATATTCCGGTTCCAACTGACGTTCGTGTAGCTACCGAGTTCTCCGAAACTGCTACTGCAACCCTGAAGTCTGTTAACGACATCAAAGATGAAGAGCAGATTCTGGACCTGGGCGACGTTTCTGCACAGAAACTGGCTGAAATCCTGAAAAACGCAAAAACTATCCTGTGGAACGGTCCTGTCGGCGTGTTCGAATTCCCGAACTTCCGCAAAGGGACTGAGATCGTGGCTAACGCTATCGCAGACAGCGAAGCGTTCTCTATCGCAGGCGGTGGTGACACCCTGGCAGCTATCGATCTGTTCGGTATCGCTGACAAGATCTCCTACATCTCCACTGGTGGCGGCGCATTCCTCGAATTCGTGGAAGGTAAAGTCCTGCCAGCAGTAGCAATGCTCGAAGAGCGCGCTAAGAAGTAAGCCATTCAGGGGCAGGGAAACCTGCCCAATTTTCAGCGCGCTTATCAGAGCTCGCACCTTTTCTAACGGCCGAAGATACAGGACTAAGCAACATGTCTAAAATTTTTGATTTCGTAAAACCTGGCGTTATCACTGGTGATGACGTACAGAAAGTGTTCCAGGTAGCTAAAGAAAACAACTTCGCACTGCCAGCAGTTAACTGCGTAGGTACCGACTCCATCAACGCCGTACTGGAAACCGCTGCAAAAGTTAAAGCACCGGTTATCGTTCAGTTCTCTAACGGCGGCGCTGCGTTCATCGCAGGTAAAGGCGTGAAAACTGACGTTCCTCAGGGCGCTGCTATCCTGGGTGCTATCTCTGGCGCACATCACGTTCACCAGATGGCTGAGCACTACGGTGTTCCGGTTATCCTGCACACTGACCACTGCGCGAAAAAACTGCTGCCATGGATCGACGGTCTGCTGGACGCAGGTGAAAAACACTTCGCAGCAACCGGTAAGCCACTGTTCTCTTCTCACATGATCGACCTGTCCGAAGAGTCTCTGGAAGAAAACATCGAGATCTGCTCTAAGTACCTGGCGCGTATGTCCAAAATGGGCATGACCCTGGAAATCGAACTGGGTTGCACCGGCGGTGAAGAAGACGGTGTGGACAACAGCCACATGGACGCTTCTGCTCTGTACACTCAGCCAGAAGACGTTGATTACGCTTACACCGAGCTGAGCAAAATCAGCCCACGCTTCACCATCGCAGCGTCCTTCGGTAACGTACACGGCGTATACAAACCAGGTAACGTGGTTCTGACTCCGACCATCCTGCGTGATTCTCAGGAATACGTGTCTAAGAAACACAACCTGCCGCACAACAGCCTGAACTTCGTCTTCCACGGCGGTTCCGGTTCTTCTGCTCAGGAAATCAAAGACTCCGTAAGCTATGGCGTAGTGAAAATGAACATCGATACCGACACCCAATGGGCAACCTGGGACGGTATCCTGCAATACTACAAAACCAACGAAGCTTACCTGCAAGGTCAGCTGGGCAACCCGAAAGGCGAAGACCAGCCGAACAAGAAATACTACGATCCACGCGTATGGCTGCGCGCTGCCCAGACTTCTATGATTACTCGTCTGGAGCAGGCATTCAAAGAACTGAACGCGGTTGACGTTCTGTAATTTGAGCTGTTCATAGCGTCAAGAAGGTCCGCATATGCGGGCCTTTTTTTATGCCTTTTCAATAGCCTGATGCCTCTGTTTTTGTGATCTGTTTGGCAATATCATGGCTTTTTGTTTACCCTTTACTGACCTGCCTGTCTCCGTGTGGGATAGATTTTGTGGTTTTTATGAGCATAAGGAAAGATAAATGGAAGATCTCGGTGTTGTAGATAGCATCAATAACGCTGGCTCCTGGCTGGTGCGCAACCAGGCGCTCCTGATTAGTTACGCTGTGAATATTGCGGCGGCAATCGCCATTATTATTGTGGGGATGATCGTTGCCCGCACGGTTTCCCGGGGCGTTAATCGCGTAATGCTATCCCGTCATATCGATGCAACCGTTGCTGATTTCCTATCTGCGCTGGTGCGTTACGGGATTATTGCGTTTACCCTCATTGCGGCAATGGGGCGGGTCGGTGTACAGACCGCTTCGGTCATTGCTGTACTTGGTGCCGCTGGTCTGGCCGTAGGTCTCGCTCTTCAGGGCTCGCTGGCTAACCTTGCAGCTGGCGTACTGTTAGTGACGTTCCGTCCTTTCCGTGCCGGAGAGTATGTTGATCTCGGTGGCACTGCGGGCACCGTGCTGAACGTGCAGATTTTTTCTACCACGCTGCGTTCGGCAGACGGCAAAATCGTCATTGTGCCAAACAAGAAAGTGATTGATGGCAACATTACTAACTTCTCTCGTGAGCCGGTTCGCCGTAATGAACTCATTATCGGGGTTGGCTATGATTCAGATACTGAGCTGGTGAAAAAGCTGATTACCGATATCATCGAATCAGATGACCGCATTCTTAAAGATCGCGAAATGACCGTTCGCCTGAACGAGCTGGGTGCGTCATCCATTAATTTTGTGGTGCGCATCTGGAGTAAAAGCGGCGATCTGCAAAACGTTTACTGGGACGTGCTGGAGCGTATCAAGCGTGATTTCGATGCCAACGGTATCAGCTTCCCTTATCCGCAGATGGACGTAAATCTCAAACGCGAGAAAGCAGCCGAATAATTTGCTTTAACGTAGGCCCGGTAAGCGTCAGCGACACCGGGCTTTTCTTATATTAGCCCGGCTAATCCCCAATTAATATTATCAATTTCCTCTAATGTCGTTCCCGCAGTATAGTCTGCCTTCAGGACAACTCTGCGAGAATTACGTCATGTTATCTTATTATTTTCAGGGGCTTGCGTTAGGCGCGGCCATGATCCTTCCCCTTGGTCCACAAAATGCGTTTGTGATGAACCAGGGCATTCGCCGCCAGTATCATCTGATGATTGCCCTGCTGTGCGCGGTGAGCGATTTGCTACTGATTTGCGCCGGGATTTTTGGCGGCAGCGCCTTGCTGATGCAGTCGCCGTGGCTGCTGGCGCTGGTTACCTGGGGCGGCGTAGCGTTTCTGCTGTGGTACGGGTTTGGCGCCCTGAAAACGGCCATGAGCAGCAATCTTGAGCTGGCGAGCGCCGAAGTGATGAAGCAGGGGCGCTGGAAGATTATCGTCACCATGCTCGCCGTGACGTGGCTTAACCCGCACGTCTACCTTGATACCTTTGTGGTGCTGGGTAGCCTGGGCGGACAGCTGGACGTTGAGCCCAAACGCTGGTTTGCGCTCGGTACGGTCAGCGCCTCCTTCCTCTGGTTCTTCGGTCTTGCGATCCTGGCGGCATGGCTGGCACCACGGCTGCGGACTGCCAGAGCGCAGCGCATCATTAACACGCTGGTGGGGCTGGTGATGTGGTTTATTGCCTTCCAGCTGGCGAAAGAGGGGATTCATCACGTACAGGGACTGTTCAACTAAGCGTTGTCTTATGGACATCTGAACAAGACCCGCTAAGCTTGCTGGCATGAGCCCTGTTAACAGGGCACTCTTCGCAACATGGAGGAATGACAGTGAAGTTTAAGGTGATGGCCCTGGCGGCATTAGTAAGTTTAGGTGCGGTGTCGGTGCAGGCGAATGAACTGCCAAACGGTCCGCACATTGTCACTTCAGGCACGGCAAGCGTGGATGCGGTACCGGATGTTGCAACCCTGGCAATTGAAGTGAACGTGGCGGCGAAAGATGCTGCTTCCGCCAAGAAACAGGCAGACGATCGTGTTGCGCAATACCTCTCTTTCCTGGAACAGAACGGTGTCGCGAAAAAAGACATCAGCTCTGCGAACCTGCGTACCCAACCGGATTACGACTACCAGAACGGCAAAAGCATCCTGAAAGGCTATCGCGCCGTGCGTACTGTGGAAGTGACTGTACGCCAGCTTGATAAGCTCAACGGATTGCTGGATGGTGCGCTGAAGGCTGGGCTGAACGAAATTCGTTCCGTCTCGCTGGGCGTTGCGCAACCGGAGAAATATAAAGACGAAGCGCGTAAAGCGGCGATTGATGATGCCATTCATCAGGCGCAGCAGCTGGCATCCGGCTTCAAGACCAAGCTCGGTCCGGTTTACAGCGTGCGCTACCACGTTTCAAACTACCAGCCAAGCCCGATGGTTCGGATGATGAAGGCGGACGCCGCGCCGGTTTCTGCTCAGGAAACCTACGAGCAGCCAACCATTCAGTTCGACGATCAGGTTGATGTGGTGTTCCAGCTGGAGCCGACTGAAAAGCCCGCTCAGTAACCCGTAGGCCGGGTAAGGCGAAGCCGCCACCCGGCTAGTTTTTCAATCCTGTCTTAACACCTTATGCCCAAACGCCAGCAGCGCGTCAGTGACGTTGCGCATCATGCGGCTTTCCGGCGCAAAACGGTGCCAGTACAGCATCCGGCGCTGATACAGCCCCGGGGTTAAATCAATCAGCTCACCGCTTTTCAACTCTTTCTCAATCTGCAAATGCGGGATCATGCAGCAGGTGGTTCCCTGACGCGCGAGCTGTACGAAGGCTTCGGACGAGTTAACGATATGACACGGTACGCTGCCCGGCGGCAGATCGAAGTTTTGTTGCAGGAAAGCCTGATGCATATCGTCCAGATGGTCGAAAGCGACGGCAGGCGCTTTCAGCAGCGCGGCGCGGGTCACACCGTTCGGGAAGTAGCGCTCGGCAAAAGCTTTTGAACCGACAAACAGGTAATCCAGCGCGCCCAGCTGATCCACCAGACAGCTTGGCAACGCCTGAGGCTGAATACTGACCGCACCAACCACTTCGCCACGGCGCAGGCGTTCCTGAGTGCGGGTCTCGTCTTCAACCTGGAGATTCAGGCGGATAGGGGAGTCGGCCAGCACCGGCGCAAGGGCCGGCAGCAGCCAGGTTGCCAGACTGTCGGCGTTCACCGCCAGCGACAGCAGCAGCGGCGTGGAGCCGGTCTGTTCATCGCCCAGCCACTCATCTTCCAGCAGTTCAACCTGCCGCAGCAGGGCGAGGAGCTTTTGTCCTTGCTCCGTCGGACGCGGCGGTACGGTACGCACCAGCAGCGGCTGCCCGAACATGTTTTCAAGCTGTTTGATACGCTGTGATACGGCGGACTGGGTGATGCACAGCTTTTGCGCCGCGCGCTCAAAACCGCGTTCACGAATAACTGCATCAAGTGCCTGTAGTGTTCTGTAGTCCGGACGTTTCATTGCTCTGGCTGACTCCTTAATTTTGCTTAATCTGCACTATGACACAATTTTCCCTTCGTGGCAGACGAAATCCATTCGACGTGTTCTATAATGCGCCCTGAGTTTTCACACCACAGGCAAAACGATCATGACGCAGGATGAACTGAAAAAAGCAGTAGGATGGGCCGCTCTCCAGTACGTACAGCCGGGTACCATTGTCGGTGTTGGTACGGGGTCGACGGCGGCGCACTTTATCGATGCGCTGGGCACGATGAAGGGGCAGATCGAGGGCGCGGTTTCCAGCTCCGATGCTTCCACGGAAAAGCTGAAAAGCCTCGGCATCACCGTTTTCGACCTCAACGAAGTGGACCGTCTGGGCATTTACGTTGATGGCGCGGATGAAATCAACGGCCATATGCAGATGATCAAAGGCGGCGGCGCGGCGCTGACGCGCGAGAAGATCATTGCCTCCGTTGCGGATAAGTTCATCTGCATCGCGGACGCCTCCAAGCAGGTCGACATTCTGGGGAATTTCCCGCTGCCGGTCGAAGTGATCCCGATGGCGCGCAGCGCCGTGGCTCGTCAACTGGTGAAGCTGGGCGGTCGTCCGGAATACCGTCAGGGTGTGGTGACCGACAACGGCAACGTGATCCTCGACGTTCACGGCCTTGAGATCCTCGATGCCATTGCGCTGGAAAATGCGATCAACGGCATTCCAGGCGTCGTTACCGTAGGGTTATTTGCCAACCGTGGCGCGGACGTGGCGCTGATCGGCACGGCTGACGGTGTAAAAACCATCGTAAAATGATCTGACGGGGGGAGCGCTCCCCCCGCTAAAAAATTTTTGAAAAGCTAAATTCGGTGACTTGTGTCACGTTTTTCCGCCTCTTTTGCCGATCCTGCCACGTTCGTAATTTTCCGCAGCATTTTCCTCTGCCATTTTGCTCTGTATGACTTTTCTTCAGAGTGCCGACGCAAACGTTCATATTGCTGCAATAGTTTTTTTTGATATGTTGGCTGCACGGGATTTATATCCAGCACAACATCAGTTCAGATAAAAACAGGGTCGGGTAAATGGCAAAGGTATCACTGGAGAAAGACAAGATTAAATTCCTGCTGGTTGAAGGCGTGCACCAGAAAGCGCTCGATAGCCTTCGCGCAGCAGGCTACACCAACATCGAATTTCACAAAGGCGCGCTGGACACTGAAGAGCTGAAAGCGTCCATCCGTGATGCCCATTTCATTGGCCTGCGATCCCGTACCCAACTGACTGAAGACGTTATTGCTGCGGCGGAAAAGCTGGTGGCGATTGGCTGTTTCTGCATCGGCACCAATCAGGTTGATCTGAATGCCGCCGCAAAACGTGGTATCCCGGTCTTTAACGCGCCGTTCTCTAACACCCGTTCCGTGGCGGAGCTGGTGATTGGCGAGCTGCTGCTGCTCCTTCGCGGCATTCCGGAAGCTAACGCCAAAGCGCACCGCGGCGTGTGGAATAAGCTGGCTGCGGGCTCCTACGAAGCGCGTGGTAAAAAGCTCGGGATTATCGGTTACGGCCACATCGGTACGCAGCTCGGTATTCTGGCGGAATCCCTCGGCATGCACGTGTTTTTCTACGATATCGAAAGCAAGCTGCCGCTGGGTAACGCGACGCAGGTGCAGCATCTTTCAGACCTGCTGAACATGAGCGACGTGGTCAGCCTGCACGTGCCGGAAAATGCGTCCACCAAAAACATGATGGGGGCGGAAGAGCTGGCGCTGATGAAGCCGGGCGCTCTGCTGATCAACGCCGCGCGCGGCACTGTGGTTGACATTCCTGCGCTGTGCGATGCGCTGAAGCGTAAGCATCTGGCGGGTGCGGCGATTGACGTATTCCCGACGGAACCGGCCACCAACAGCGATCCGTTCACTTCTCCGTTGTGCGAGTTCGACAACGTGATCCTGACACCGCACATCGGCGGTTCTACTCAGGAAGCGCAGGAGAATATCGGCCTGGAAGTGGCGGGTAAACTGAGCAAATATTCCGACAACGGTTCAACGCTCTCTGCGGTGAACTTCCCGGAGGTGTCTCTGCCGCTGCACGGTGGGCGTCGTCTCCTGCATATCCACGAAAACCGTCCTGGCGTGCTGACCGCCATCAACCAGATCTTTGCTGAGCAGGGTGTTAACATTGCCGCGCAGTATCTGCAAACTAACTCGCAGATGGGTTATGTGGTGATTGATATCGAAGCGGATGAAGACATCGCCGAGAAAGCATTGCAGAGCATGAAGGCCATTCCGGGGACGATTCGCGCGCGCCTGTTGTACTGATGATGCGGTCTGTGGCGTCGGGTGGCGGCTGCGCCTTACCCGACCTACAGTTGTCGTGCGGTTTGTGTGTCGGGTGGCGCTTACGCTTACCCGACCTATAATGGTCGTGCGGTCTGTGTGTCGGGTGGCGCTTACGCTTACCCGACCTGTAATGTTCGAGGATTTATGTAGGCCGGGTAAGGCGCAGCCGCCACCCGGCTTTGTTCTACCAGGTCCAGGTTTTACTGGGCGTCACCACCGCTGGTAACGGCACATCCCATTTCTCTACAGGTAATGCCTCCACGCCCTGACAATCATGCGCATAGCCCACCGGCTGCAACCCGTACTGCTGCCAGTTTTGCAGCGTCCTGTCGTAGAACCCCCCGCCCATGCCTAATCGCTGGCCCTGCTCGTCAAACGCCACCAGCGGCGTAATCAGCACATCCAGCCCGGAAAGCGGGAGCACGTCGCGCACGTCGAGTTTGGGTTCGGTGATTTTCAGACGATTCACCACCAGCTCGCTGTGCGGATGGTAGTGCAGAAACAGCAGATTGCCCGGGCTAAAGGGATGCAGAACCGGCAGGTAAACTTTTTTCCCGGCGCGCCAGAGCTGGTCGATAAGCGGTTGGGTATCCAGCTCACCATCAAACGAGAGAAACAGGGCGACGGTGTTTGCCATCACCACAGGGGGATAGGCCATCATGCGGGCGGCGGCCTGCTGAGCAAACTGTGCCTGTTGCTCGGCGCTTAGGGCGCGACGACGCTGGCGAATAAGCTGACGGATGTCCTGGCGTGAAGCAGAAACTTCAGGGAGTTGAGTCATGGTAGTCGGTAGAAGAAAAGAGAGGGAATCTCCGAGATGCCGCCGCAGGCTGTAACCCTTGAACCCTTGGTTCAAGGTGAATGTGTCGTCATAGTCTTAAGGCTTCTCGGACGAACCGAGCATGCTCACCAACCATGGAGCGCCACATTCTTGTGGTATGAAATATCGGCTCAGGGGACTGGCCCGCTTGCGAACATCTCAGAGAAATTTTGTCTTCACAGTTACTCTACCATAGTCAACTGAGAAGTGTTATTCAAACTTTGGTCCCGGTCTTTCGGGACTGCGACCTTGATCAAGCAATGCCTGTTCTATGGTCTGCTGGAGCATTTTAATGCGCTGCTCCATGCTTGCCGCGTAATCGCGGGTCTTCGCTTTTTCCTGAGTCAGTTCATAGCTGATGTTCAACGCGGCGATGAAAACCAGCTGCTCAGTATTTGTGACTCTAGTGCGTTCTTTTAGATCTTGCAACCGCTGATTCAAATCGTCCGCAGCCTGATTCAAGGCATCCCTTTGTTCAGGCGGACAATTCACTCGCAGTGAACGGCCAAAAATCTGGAGATCGACGGGTTGTGCAGACATGCCACCTTCCTGCTGATTGACTGCGCTGCCTTCGCATACTGCCCCGGGGGCTGCGAAGGGGCGACACTATAGCTACCCTGATGTGAAGATACAAGCCCTTTTCTGGTATCACCAGGGTCCAAAGTGGTAGCATATCATGAATATCCTCCCTTTGATGACGAATGCGTATGTCTATACAGAACGAAATGCCTGGTTACAAGGATTTAAACCAGTTACTGAACCAGCAGGGAGTCGGTCTGACCCCTGCCGAAATGCACGGTCTGATCAGCGGCATACTGTGCGGCGGAAACAGCGACAGCTCATGGCAGCCGCTGATCCACGACCTCACCAACGAAGGGCTGGCGTTTGGCCACGAACTGGCGGAAGCGCTGCGTAAAATGCACGCCGCAACCAGCGATTCCCTGGAAGACGATGGCTTTCTTTTTCAGCTTTATCTGCCTGAAGGCGACGATGTCAGCGTCTTCGATCGCGCTGATGCGCTCGCGGGTTGGGTAAACCACTATCTTCTTGGCCTGGGCGTAACCCAGCCTAAACTGGATAAAGTGACCGGCGAAGCGGGTGAAGCGATCGACGATCTGCGCAACATCGCCCAGCTCGGCTACGATGAAGACGAAGACCAGGAAGAGCTGGAGATGTCTCTCGAAGAGATTATCGAGTACGTGCGCGTGGCGTCTCTGCTGTGCCACGACAATTTTACGCGCTCGCAGCCGACCGCGCCGGAAGTTCGCAAGCCAACATTACACTAAGAAAAATAACGCACAGGAGGGTGTCATGGTTATCTCCAGTCAAGAGTATTCTCGCCGTCGTCAGGCGCTGCTGGCAAAAATGCAGCCGGGAAGCGCTGCCCTGATTTTCGCCGCGCCGGAAGTGACGCGCAGCGCCGACAGCGAATACCCCTATCGCCAGAGCAGTGATTTCTGGTACTTCACCGGGTTTAACGAGCCGGAAGCGGTACTGGTGCTGATTAAAAGCAATGACACCCACAACCACAGCGTGATTTTTAACCGCGTGCGCGATCTGACCGCGGAAATCTGGTTTGGTCGCCGCTTAGGGCAGGAGGCGGCGCCAGAAAAACTGGGCGTGGACCGCGCGCTGGCCTACAGCGAAATCAACCAGCAGCTCTACCAACTGCTGAACGGTCTGGACGTGCTCTATCACGCCCAGGGCGAATACGCGTATGCGGATGACATTGTTTTCACCGCGCTGGATAAGCTGCGTAAAGGCTCACGTCAGAATTTGTCTGCACCCGCCACCCTGACGGACTGGCGACCGATGGTGCATGAGATGCGCCTGTTCAAGTCTGAAGAAGAGCTGAACGTGATGCGCCGCGCGGGCGAAATCAGCGCCCTGGCGCATACCCGCGCCATGGAAAAGTGCCGTCCCGGTATGTTTGAGTACCAGCTTGAAGGGGAAATTCACCATGAATTTAACCGTCACGGCGCGCGCTTCCCGTCCTATAACACCATCGTAGGCGGCGGGGAAAATGGCTGCATTCTGCACTACACCGAAAACGAAAGTGAACTGCGCGACGGCGATCTGGTGCTGATTGACGCTGGCTGTGAATATCAGGGTTACGCGGGCGACATCACCCGTACCTTCCCGGTGAACGGTAAATTCACCACCGCGCAGCGTGAAATCTATGACATCGTGCTTGAGTCTCTGGAGACCGCGCTGACGCTGTTCCGCCCTGGCACCTCCATTCAGGAGGTTACGGGCGAGGTGGTACGCATCATGATTACCGGGCTGGTGAAGCTCGGCATTCTGAAAGGCGATGTGGACACCCTTATAACCGAAAACGCCCATCGTCCGTACTTTATGCACGGCCTGAGCCACTGGCTGGGGCTGGATGTGCATGACGTCGGGGCATACGGTCCGGAACGTTCGCGCGTGCTGGAGCCTGGCATGGTGCTGACCGTTGAGCCGGGGCTGTACATCGCGCCGGATGCCGACGTGCCGGAACAGTACCGCGGGATCGGCATTCGTATTGAAGATGACATCGTCATCACGGAAACCGGTAACGAAAACCTGACCGCGACCGTGGTGAAAAAAGCCGACGACATCGAGGCGCTGATGGCGGCGGCACGCGGATGAGCGTAATCATTGTTGGCGGAGGCATGACCGGCGCTACTCTGGCGCTGGCTATTTCGCAGTTAACCCAGGGCCAGCTTCCGGTGCATCTCGTTGAGGCGGTCGCGCCGCAGGCTGCCGATCATCCCGGTTTCGACGCCCGCGCTATCGCGCTGGCGCAGGGGACCTGTCAGCAGCTTGCGCGTATTGGGATCTGGCAGGCGATAGCGGATTGCGCAACGGCGATCGGCACCGTTCACGTCAGCGATCGCGGGCATGCCGGGTTTGTGACGCTGGATGCCCGCGATTACCGGATCGAGGCGCTGGGGCAGGTTGTCGAGCTGCATGATGTAGGGCTGCGGCTGTTCCGTCTGTTACAGGACGCGCCTGGCGTCACGCTGCACTGTCCGGCGCGCGTCGCCAGCTTTACCCGCCGTGACGAGGCCGTCAGCGTGACGCTGGACAACGGCACCACGCTGGAGGGGCAACTGCTGGTGGCGGCAGATGGTTCACGCTCCGCGATCGCCACGCAGTGCGGCGTCGAATGGCGCTCTGAACCCTATGGGCAGGCGGCGGTCATCGCTAACGTCTCTACGGCTGGCGCGCATAACGGCAGGGCATTTGAGCGCTTCACGGAACACGGCCCGCTGGCCATGCTGCCGATGTCGAACGGGCGCTGCTCGCTGGTATGGTGCCATGCGCAGGATCGGGCCGATGAGGTTCTCTCCTGGTCCGACGAACGTTTTTGTTCCGAGCTGCAAAAAGCCTTCGGCTGGCGGCTTGGGCGCATCACCCATGCCGGAAAACGCGTGGCCTATCCGCTCGCGCTGACGACCGCATCGCAGACTGTCTCCCATCGCGTCGCCCTGGTCGGCAACGCCGCGCAGACGCTGCACCCCATCGCCGGGCAAGGCTTCAACCTTGGCCTCCGTGACGTGATAAGCCTGGCAGAGCTCCTGGCCCGGACGTGGAGCGAACAACAGGATTGTGGCGCATACTCGGTGCTGAGCCATTACCAGAAACGACGCCAGGCGGACAAAGCGGCGACCATTGGCGTCACCGACGGTTTAGTCCACCTGTTTGCCAATCGCTGGGCACCGCTGGTTGCGGGTCGCAACCTTGGGCTGATGGCGATGGAACTGTTCATTCCGGCACGTGACGTGCTGGCGCAGCGGACCCTGGGTTGGGTCGCGCGTTAAGGAGTATTGACCGTGCAAAATGTTGATGTCGCCATTGTGGGCGGCGGAATGGTAGGACTGGCGCTGGCCTGTGGTTTACAGGGCAGCGGCCTGCGCGTGGCCGTGCTTGAGCAAAAAGCGCCGCAGCCTGTGGCGCAGGATGCACCGCCGGAGCTGCGCGTCTCGGCGATCAATGCCGCCAGCGAAAAGCTACTGACGCACCTTGGCGTCTGGTCTGAAATCGTGGCGCTGCGTGCCAGCTGTTACCATGGCATGGAAGTGTGGGATAAAGACAGCTTCGGCCGTATCGCGTTTGACGATGAAAGCATGGGCTACAGCCACCTTGGACACATCGTTGAAAACGCGGTGATCCACCACGCGCTGTGGCAGAAAGCGCAGCAGTGCAGCGACGTCACGCTGATCGCACCGGCGAAACTTCAGCAGGTGGCGTGGGGCGAAAACGACGCGTTTATCACTCTTGAAAGTGGCGACATGCTGACCGCGCGTCTGGTGGTGGGTGCCGACGGCGCCAATTCCTGGCTGCGTAACAAAGCGGATATTCCGCTGACCTTCTGGGATTACCGCCATCACGCGTTGGTGGCCACAATCCGCACCGAAGAGCCGCACGGCGGCGTGGCGCGCCAGATTTTCCATAATGACGGCATTCTGGCCTTCCTGCCGCTTGCCGATCCGCATCTCTGCTCCATCGTCTGGTCTTTAGAGCCGGAGAAAGCGCAGCAGATGCAGGAGGCGACGCCGGATGCCTTCAGTCAGGCGCTATGCGTGGCGTTTGATAACCGTCTGGGCCTGTGCATGCTTGAAAGCGAACGCCAGACGTTTCCGTTAACCGGTCGCTACGCGCGTCAGTTTGCCGCGCACCGTCTGGCGCTGGTGGGGGATGCGGCGCATACCATTCATCCGCTGGCCGGGCAGGGGGTGAACCTCGGCTTTATGGACGCGGCTGAGCTGGTTGAAGAGCTGCGTCGCCTGCATCGGGAAGGTAAAGATATTGGTCAGCATCTGTATCTGCGTCGCTACGAGCGCAGCCGCAAACACAGTGCGGCGATGATGCTGGCGGGTATGCAGGGCTTCCGCGAGCTGTTTGCCGGAGCGAATCCGGCGAAAAAACTGCTGCGCGATATTGGCCTCAAGCTGGCCGACACCCTTCCCGGCGTAAAACCGCAGCTTCTTCGTCAGGCAATGGGCCTCAACGATCTTCCCGACTGGTTACGTTAATCTCGATCCCCGTCACACTTTATTTTCCCGGCCTCTGCGCCGGGGAAATTTCCTCGTTTGAAATAATCTAATTTCACGTCATTTTTCGCATTAGAAAATCTAATCTAACTATTTTTATGTTACGGAAATTCGGCCCGTTTTTCCGCATGAAATATCACCATCTGCTAAATTCTGTTAGATCATTGTTAATTTTATGCGGGTTTAATCGCATTTTCCCAGTGAATAACTCTGTAGGCTTTTCAGCGATTTTTGGTCATAAGCTAATGTGATGACCCGTTTTACCTTATGGTTAACCGCCGGTTTCGGTGGTAAGTTCAGGTAAAAGAGAACGTTTGCGTCGGCCCCCGATCGCGAGGCCGACACCGGGTTTCACGGTGAATTTTTCAACGAGGAAAAGATGGCTCAACAGACTCCTTTGTACGAACAGCACGTGTTGTGCGGCGCCCGCATGGTGGACTTCCACGGCTGGATGATGCCGCTGCACTACGGCTCGCAGATTGATGAGCACCACGCGGTGCGCACCGATGCCGGTATGTTCGACGTGTCTCATATGACGATTGTCGACCTGCGCGGTAGCCGCACCCGGGAGTTTTTGCGTTATCTGCTGGCAAATGACGTCGCCAAACTGAAGACGCCGGGCAAAGCGCTCTATACCGGCATGCTCAATGCCTCTGGCGGCGTGATTGACGACCTCATCGTCTACTACTTCACCGAAGATTTCTTCCGCCTCGTTGTAAACTCCGCCACCCGCGAAAAAGACCTCTCCTGGATTTCCCAACACGCTGAACCTTACGCCATAGACATCACCGTTCGTGACGATCTGTCGCTGATTGCGGTGCAGGGGCCAAACGCCCAGGCGAAAGCCGCGTCTCTGTTCAGCGACGAGCAGCGCAAAGCCACCGAAGGCATGAAGCCATTCTTCGGCGTGCAGGCGGGGGATCTGTTTATCGCCACCACCGGCTACACCGGTGAAGCGGGCTACGAAATTGCCATGCCAAACGAGAAGGCCGCTAATTTCTGGCGTGCGCTGGTGGAGGCGGGCGTGAAGCCTGCGGGGCTGGGCGCGCGCGATACGCTGCGTCTGGAAGCGGGGATGAACCTCTACGGTCAGGAGATGGACGAAGGCGTCTCTCCGCTGGCGGCCAACATGGGCTGGACCATTGCGTGGGAACCGGCTGACCGTGATTTTATTGGTCGTGAAGCGCTGGAGATGCAGCGCGAGAAGGGCACTGAACAGCTGGTAGGCCTGGTGATGAAAGAAAAAGGCGTTCTGCGCGGCGAGCTGCCTGTACGCTTCACCGATGCCGATGGCAATCATCGCGAAGGCGTGATCACCAGCGGAACGTTCTCCCCGACGCTCGGCTACAGTATTGCCCTGGCACGCGTGCCGGCGGGGATTGGCGAAACGGCGGTGGTGCAGATCCGCAACCGCGAAATGCCGGTCAACGTGACCAAACCGATTTTTGTTCGCGCCGGTAAGCCGGTCGCCTAACTATTTTTATCAGGAGAACTTCAATGAGCAATGTGCCAGCAGAACTGAAATACAGCAAAGAACACGAGTGGCTGCGCAAAGAGGCGGACGGCACTTACACCGTTGGGATCACCGAGCACGCGCAGGAGCTGCTGGGCGACATGGTGTTTGTTGATCTGCCGGAAGTGGGCGCAACCGTGAGCGCAGGCGACGACTGTGCGGTAGCGGAATCCGTTAAAGCGGCCTCTGACATCTACGCCCCGGTGAGCGGTGAAATTGTTGCCGTGAACGACGCGCTGAGCGACTCCCCGGAGCTGGTCAACAGCGAACCGTATGAAGGCGGCTGGATCTTCAAGATCAAAGCCAGCGACGAAGCGCAGGTTGCCGCGCTGCTGGATGCGACCGCGTACGAAGCACTACTGGAAGACGAATAACGTTGTGCCGGATGGCGCTGCGCTTATCCGGCCTACAGGTTAACGTAGGCCCGGTAAGCGTTAGCGCCACCGGGCAACAGCGTTACAGATAACTACGATTCACTGCACGTTTCAGGAACCATCGCTCATGACACAGACTTTAAGCCAGCTTGAAAACCGTGGCGCTTTCATTGAACGTCACATTGGGCCGGATGCTCAGCAACAGCAGGAGATGCTGAAGACAGTTGGCGCGGATTCATTAAACGCACTGATCGGCCAGATCGTGCCAAAAGACATCCAGCTTGCTACGCCGCCGCAGGTAGGCGAGTCCACGACGGAGTTCGCCGCGCTGGCGGAGCTGAAGGCCATCGCCGGCCTTAACAAGCGCTATAAGTCTTACATTGGCATGGGCTACACCAACGTGCAGTTACCGCCGGTGATCCTGCGTAATATGCTGGAAAATCCGGGCTGGTACACCGCTTACACCCCGTATCAGCCAGAAGTCTCCCAGGGCCGTCTGGAAGCGCTGCTGAACTTCCAGCAGGTGACGCTGGATCTGACCGGTATGGATATCGCCTCTGCCTCGCTGCTGGATGAAGCGACCGCCGCCGCCGAAGCGATGGCGATGGCGAAGCGCGTGAGCAAGCTGAAAAACGCCAACCGCTTCTTCGTGGCGGCGGACGTGCATCCCCAGACGCTGGACGTGGTGCGCACCCGTGCGGAAACCTTCGGCTTTGAGGTGATTGTCGACGACGCTGAAAAAGTGCTGGATCACCAGGACGTCTTCGGCGTGCTGTTGCAGCAGGTGGGCACCACCGGGGAAGTGCAGGACTACGGCGCACTGATCGCCGAGCTGAAATCCCGTAAGGTTATTGTTAGCGTCGCCGCTGATTTTATGGCGCTGGTGCTGCTGACGGCGCCAGGCAAACAGGGCGCGGATATTGTCTTCGGCTCAGCTCAGCGTTTCGGCGTGCCGATGGGCTACGGCGGCCCGCACGCGGCGTTCTTTGGCGCGAAAGATGAATTTAAACGTTCCATGCCAGGCCGTATTATCGGCGTATCGAAAGATGCCGCCGGTAACACCGCGCTGCGCATGGCGATGCAGACCCGCGAGCAGCATATCCGCCGCGAGAAAGCGAACTCCAACATCTGTACCTCGCAGGTGCTGCTGGCTAACATTGCCAGCCTGTACGCGGTGTTCCACGGTCCGGCTGGCCTGAAACGTATTGCCAGCCGCATCCACCGTCTGGCCGATATCCTGGCCTGCGGTCTGCAACAGAAAGGTCTCAGACTGCGTCATGAACACTATTTCGATACCCTGTGCGTCGAGGTGGCAGACAAAGCGGCCGTGCTGGCGCGCGCCGAGGCAGCGCAAATCAACCTGCGCAGCGACATTCACAATGCGGTCGGCATTACGCTGGACGAAAGCACCACCCGTGACGATATCCTGACCCTGTTCAACGTATTGCTGGGTGACGCACACGGTCTGGACGTTGATACGCTCGACAAAGAGGTTGCGCTCGACAGCCGCTCCATTCAGGAAAGCATGCTGCGCGACGACGCGATCCTGACTCACCCGGTGTTCAACCGCTATCACAGCGAAACCGAGATGATGCGTTACATGCACTCTCTGGAACGTAAAGATCTGGCGCTGAACCAGGCGATGATCCCGCTGGGCTCCTGCACCATGAAGCTGAACGCCGCGGCTGAGATGATCCCAATTACCTGGCCTGAATTCTCTGAGCTACACCCGTTCTGCCCGGCTGAGCAGGCGGAAGGGTATCACATGATGATCAACCAGCTCTCCGACTGGCTGGTGAAGCTGACCGGGTACGACGCGATCTGCATGCAGCCGAACTCCGGTGCGCAGGGTGAATACGCTGGTCTGCTGGCGATCCGTCACTATCACGAAAGCCGCAATGAAGGCCACCGTGATATCTGCCTGATCCCAAGCTCTGCCCACGGTACCAACCCGGCTTCTGCCCAGATGGCAGGAATGGAAGTGGTGGTTGTGGCGTGCGACAAAAACGGCAACATCGATCTGGCCGACCTGCGCGCCAAAGCCGAGCAGGCGGGCGACAAACTCTCCTGCATCATGGTGACCTACCCATCCACCCACGGCGTGTACGAAGAAACTATCCGTGAAGTGTGTGATGTGGTGCATCAGTTCGGCGGCCAGGTTTACCTCGACGGCGCAAACATGAACGCCCAGGTGGGCATCACCTCTCCGGGCTTTATTGGCGCGGATGTGTCGCACCTGAACCTGCATAAAACGTTCTGCATTCCGCACGGCGGTGGCGGCCCGGGGATGGGTCCTATCGGCGTGAAAGCGCACCTGGCACCGTTTGTGCCGGGCCACAGCGTGGTGCAGATTGAAGGCATGCTGACCCGTCAGGGCGCGGTCTCCGCGGCACCGTTCGGCAGCGCCTCTATCCTGCCAATCAGCTGGATGTACATCCGCATGATGGGCGCGGAAGGGCTGAAGCAGGCCAGCCAGGTGGCGATCCTCAACGCCAACTACATCGCAACGCGTCTGAAGGACGCCTATCCGGTGCTCTATACCGGCCGCGACGGTCGCGTGGCGCACGAATGCATCCTCGATATTCGTCCTCTGAAAGAAGAGACGGGCATCAGCGAGCTGGATATTGCCAAGCGCCTGATCGACTACGGCTTCCACGCGCCAACCATGTCGTTCCCGGTAGCGGGTACGCTGATGGTTGAGCCGACCGAATCTGAAAGCAAGGTGGAGCTGGATCGCTTTATCGACGCCATGCTGGCGATCCGCAGCGAAATCGACCGCGTGAAAGGCGGGGAGTGGACGCTGGAAGATAATCCGCTGGTGAACGCGCCGCATACACAGAACGAACTGGTGGCAGAGTGGAACCACGGTTATACCCGCGAGCTGGCTGTCTTCCCGGCAGGTGTGGCAAACAAATACTGGCCAACCGTGAAACGTCTTGATGATGTTTACGGCGACCGTAACCTGTTCTGCTCCTGCGTGCCGATGAGCGAATACCAGTAACGTTGTTCCTGTAGTAACGTAGGCCGGGTAAGGCGAAGCCGCTACCCGGCTTTTTTATTGGGAGAAAAGAATGGCAATTGCACTGGTCACCGGCGCCAGCCGGGGTATTGGTAAAGCCACCGCGCTACAGCTGGCAAGCGAAGGCTACACAGTTGCGGTGAATTTTCATCACAACATCAAAGCCGCGACGGACGTCATTAATCAGATCGTGGACGCGGGCGGTAAAGCCTTTGCCGTACGCGCGGACATCAGCGATGAAGCGCAGGTGATGGCGATGTTCGACAGCATCGATCGCGAAGGTGAGCCGCTCGCCGCGCTGGTGAACAACGCCGGGATTTTGTTTGAACAATCCACCATCGAAAACCTCTCCGCTGAACGTATTAACCGCGTGCTGGCTACCAACGTCACCGGCTATTTTCTCTGCTGCCGTGAAGCGGTTAAGCGCATGTCGCATAAACACGGCGGCAAGGGCGGCGCGATTGTGAATGTCTCCTCGGCGGCATCACGGCTGGGCGCGCCGGGGGAATATGTGGATTATGCCGCCTCAAAAGGGGCGGTGGATTCCCTGACCACCGGCCTCGCGCTGGAGGTGGCGGCGCAGGGCATTCGCGTTAACGGCGTGCGGCCAGGCCTGATTTATACCGATATTCACGCCTCCGGCGGCGAGCCGGGGCGTGTGGATCGGGTGAAGTCGATGTTACCGATGCAGCGTGGCGGTCAGCCGGAGGAGGTCGCCCAGGCCATTGTCTGGCTGCTGAGCGACAAAGCCTCCTATGTCACCGGTAGCTTCCTGGAGCTGGCTGGCGGGAAGTAACGCTACGACGCCAGCCACAGCCGCAGGCGCATTCCCCAGCCGCTGGTCCAGCCGGTGGTGATCGACTTCACCTCACCGTGAGAGATCACCACCAGCGTTGGCGTAACCTTAACGTCCCACTCACGCGCCAGTTCTCCGCTGGCGTCGTTGACCGTGGGCATCGTCGCCTTCTTCTTCCTCATCCAGGTTTCGAGCGTCGCGTTATCGCCCGAGCGCAGCGCAACCGACATCACGTTACCCCCGTCCGCGGCAAGCGCCGCCACCGACGGCGTGGTGTAGCGGCAGACGCCGCACCATGTCGCCCAGACGTAGACCAGCAGCGGTCGCTCCTTACTCATGGCGATAAGATCGACGGGCTGGCCGTCGAGGGTGTGCAGTGCCGTCGCGGAGAAATTCTGCGGCAGCGCGGGCTGGCGGAAATAGTCCACCGCCAGGCTCACGGCTACGCCAATCAGCAGCCATACGCCCAGCTCGCGCAGCAGGCGCGGAAGCTTACTTGCCACGGGCGTTTGCCAGCTGTTCTTTGACCAGCCCCTCCAGGTCGTCATACGGAATTGCGCCCGCCACCATCTGGTCGCCGATAATGGTCGCCGGGGTACCCTGAATATTCAGCACCTGCGCCAGGATGAGGTTCATCTTTAGGCTGTCCATGGTTTTATCATCCTTTTTAATGCTGTCCGTTCCGGTCTTTACCTTCGCGGCGGCGATGCTGGCGTCATCGTGATAGCCCTTTTTCATCATCAGCCGCTGGTGGAGCGCCCAGAATTTATCCGGCGCCTGCTGCCACGTTGAGAGTGCCGCTTTCGCGGCATTTACCGAGCTTTGTCCCTTGAACGGCAGCAGTTTGACGATGAGCTGCACGTCGGGATTTTCCTGCACGATTTTCTCAAGCATTGGGTCGAACTGCTTGCAATACGGGCAGTTGTAGTCAGTGAAGGAGACGATGGTCAGCTTCGGCGATGTCGCGCCGGTTCGCGGGCTGTTGGGGTCGTTAAACAGCAGTTTTGCCAGCTGGTCGCTGGAAGCGTCATCAGAAGGTGCGGCGAAACCGAACGTTGATAACGACAGCAGAAGTAAGGCAACGAAGGCTCTCATGTTATTTTCCTTTTGCATCGGACAGGGTGCTCAGCACCGCTTCGCGGCTTAACAACGCAGGCAGCACGTGGCCCTGCGGTAATCCCGGTCCGTAGATCTGGTTAAACGGCACGGCGGCGCTGCCGCGCGTGGTTAAGAACTGGCTGATGGTATCTGAGGGGCGGCTCCAGTCGCCGCGCAGGGCGACAACGTCCGGGGCGGAGAGCGCATCCTGCACGTCGTCGCGCAGCAGCACGTTGTATTTATTGGCTTTACAGGTCACGCACCAGTCGGCGGTCACGTCGACGAACACCCGTTTGTTCTCCTCCAGCGCGCGGGCAATGGCCTGCTCGCTGAGCGGCTGCCAGTGAATACGATCGCGGCGGGAACCCTCGCCGCCGGAACCGGATACAAACGCGACCGCCCCGGCCACCACTACAGCTAATACCCCGGCGCGCAGTGCCGTTTGCCAGCGGTAGCGCCAGGCGGTGACCAGCAGCAGCGTAAGGATCAGGAACACGCCCAGCGTGATGACGGGCAGGCTGCCAATGTGCACCGTCAGCAGGCTCAGCAGCCACAGCGATGAGCCGAGCATCATCATCCCCAGCACTACGCGTACGACGTTCATCCAGCGTCCCGGACGCGGCAACCGCTGGGCCAGCCCCGGCCAGGCCGCCACCAGCAGCCACGGCAGGCTCATGCCGATACCCATCGCCAGGAAGATCCCCCACAGCAGGGGAAGCGGCGCCGCCAGCGCGACCGAGACCGCCGTACCCAGGAACGGCGCGGTGCAGGGCGTCGCCAGCAGCGTGGCAAACGCGCCTTGCCAGAAATGACCCGCAAGCCCGTTGCCGCCGCGCGTGGCGAGGAAGGTGCTGGCGCCGGAAGGGAGACGGATTTCAAACAACCCCAGCAGGCTGGCGCTGAAAAGCACCATCACCAGCGCCATCGCGCCAATAAACCACGGATTCTGGAACTGGATCCCCCAGCCGAGCGCCTGATTGCCTAAGCGTAAAACCGTCATCATCAGCGCCAGCGCGAGGAACGAGATCACGATCCCGGCTACCGACGCAAGAAACTGTCGGCGTACCTGACTCCGCGCCTGCCGTTCGGTTTGCATCAGCGTGCCTAGCTTCATGGCCAGCACGGGCAGTACGCAGGGCATGACGTTAAGGATCAGACCGCCCGCCAGCGCCATCAGCAGCACCCAGCCTAACGAGAGCGTCGGCGCGGCGTTCCCCGGCTGAATGCTCAGGCTGGACTCCTGTGCCTGCCCGCTATCGGCCAGAACCAGCGACAGGGTTTTGCCGCTGAGGTTGGGCGAGGCCTCGCCCCAGCTGTCCGTCACGGGCACGGTGGCGACCAGCGAGTCACCGCGCACGGTGAGGGCCGGTTTGCCGAAATCAACATCATCCATACCGTCGATAAACAGGGACGGCGCCTGCCAGCCTGCGTCACGCTGCGCCGTTACGGTCAGCTTGCCGGGGGCATAGGTGGCGTTAAGCGTTGAGTTCAACCCGCCGCTGAGCGGAAGGGTGCCCATGGCCCGACTGAAATCGTAATCAAAACCGGCGCCTGCGGATGCGGTCATGTTCAGCGAAAACGGGTAGTCGGTAAGAATACAGACGTTGCTACAGGTGGAGAGCGTCAGTACGCCGCTTAGGATCTTCGGGACGTCGCCCCGCAGAGTGATGGGAAAGCTGACATCGCCGTGGTAGCCCTGCGTGGTGATGCCCGCGACGTCGAAACGCTGCGGCACAGGCCAGCGCCAGATCGCCTCGACGGGCTGATGCCATTTAATCGCGGGGGCGACGCCGCCTTCGCCCGGCGAGCGCCAGTAGGTTTTCCAGCCTTTTTGCAGGGCGACGTCCAGCAGCAGGCGGGTTTCGCCAGTGCTTTCGGGTTGCGCACGCAGCCTGACGCTGGCGTGCTGATTATCGGCGGCGCGCAGCCAGCCGCTGTCGGCAGCCTGGCTGAGGGGCAGCCATAGCCAAAGCAGGCAGACCAGCAGTCGCCTGAATACAGTAAACATAAATTTTCTCCGTAAATGATGAATTAACCTGAAGTAACAGGCGAAGGCTCATTCACGGAAGACGCATAATCGCAGATGCACCCTTAACCGGGGCGGGGAGATAACGCGGGGAGGCCACTGCCGTTCGCGGCGCGGTGGACTGGCTGCCAGCAACGCCAGCAGCAGGGTGACGGCAATCAGGGCGCCTTCAAATAAAACAGGCGGGACCGACATCAGCGACTTGGCGCTAAGCTCACACGGGGTTACCGGTGCGTCGGTACTCTCCTGCCCCTGCTGGACAGACTGGCTCGTGGCGGTGACGTTCATGACAAGCGCGTGCATCCCGGCCATCCGCTGGGCGGTGCATATCAGCACCACCAGGCAGGCCAGGGCTACAAGCAGGATAGCGTTGCGTTGTCGCTTGATCATGTTCGCCTCAAATATTCAGGACGCCTATATTATCGGGCGAACATATTTTGGCAACGCAAAAGCTGTAAAGAAGTGTCTGGAAGATAAGCGGTTTGCCCTCTCCGCTTGCAGAGAGGGCGAGCCATTACAGCGTTTCGCCGTTGCTGGCAATGACGGTTTTATACCACTCAAAGCTCTTCTTACGGGAGCGGGACATGTCGCCGGTACCGTCGTCGTGCTTGTTGACGTAGATAAAGCCGTAGCGCTTACTGTACTGGCCGGTGGTGAAGGAGACGCAGTCGATGCAGCCCCACGGCGTGTAGCCCATCAGATCCACGCCATCCCAGGTCACCGCCTTCATCATCTCTTCCACGTGGGCGCGCAGGTAGTCGATGCGATAGTCATCGTTGATGCTGCCGTCCTCTTCCACGGTGTCGTAGGCGCCGAAACCATTTTCCACGATAAACAGCGGCTTCTGATAACGTTCGTACAGTTCACACAGCGAATAGCGCAGGCCTACCGGATCAATCTGCCAGCCCCAGTCGGACGCCTTGACGTGTGGGTTCGGCACGCTGCCCTCGAAGCCGGAAATGGCGTCACCGCTACCGCCTTCCGCTTTGACCGCGTTGGTCATGTAGTAGCTGAAACCTAAGTAATCGCAGGTGCCTTCACGCAGGATCTGCTCGTCGCCCGCTTCCATTTTGATGGAGAAGCCACGGCGCTCCCACTCGTTCAGCACGTAAGACGGGTAATAGCCGCGCAGCTGTACGTCGGTAAAGACGTAGCGCTCGCGCATGGATTCCTGAGCGAACATGACATCTTCTGGCTTGCAGGAGTATGGATAGAGCGCCACCATCGCCAGCATGCAGCCGACTTTCATTTCCGGGTTAATGCGGCGTGCGGCTTTCACCGCCAGCGCGCTGGCCACGAACTGGTGGTGCAGCACCTGGTACATGGTCTCTTCCGGGTTGTCGTGCTCGGTATAGACCACGCCAGAGCAGCAGTAGCCGAACAGCGGCGCACGCCAGTTGCGCTGGTTGTTGATTTCGTTGAAGGTCATCCAGTATTTGACCTTATTTTTGTAGCGCTCAAATACCACTTCCGAGAAGCGCACAAAGAAATCGACCACTTTACGGTTGGTCCATCCGCCATATTCCTGAACGAGGTGCAGCGGCATTTCAAAGTGGGAAAGGGTGATCACCGGCTCGATGTTGTACTTCAGCAGTTCATCGAACATGTCGTCGTAAAACTTCAGCCCCTCTTCGTTTGGCTGAGTTTCGTCGCCTTTCGGGAAGATGCGCGTCCAGGCGATGGAGGTACGGAAACATTTGAAGCCCATCTCGGCAAACAGCCTGATGTCTTCTTTGTAATGGCCGTAGAAGTCGACGGCTTCGTGGTTGGGGTAATATTTGCCTTCAATCACTTCCTGTGTGATTTCTCGCGGAACGCCGTGTGCGCCGCCGGTGAGCACGTCGCAGATGCTTGGCCCTTTGCCGCCTTTGTTCCAGCCGCCTTCAACCTGGTGCGCCGCTACCGCGCCGCCCCATAAAAAATCTTTCGGTAAGGTGAGTTTTTTCATCTTTGCTATTCTCAATTCAGGACTTATTGATTTCGAGTCTAGCAAAGCGGAATTAAATGTCACGATATAACATTTTGCGGAAATTGTAATTTGTCACATCAAAAAAACAGGATGTTTTATTCTGTTAATTTCTTCGCCAGTTTCCGGCCTAATGATTCCAGAATATAGATGACGGGAATTTGCGTGGTGATATCGTAAACGCCGCCAATGCGCGTTTGCGGTACGTGCCAGGAGAGGTTAAAGTCCGCCAGCTTTGCGAGACGTGAATGTTCGTGGCTGGTGACTGAGAGCACCTTGCAGTGGTGCAGGCTGAACTGGCTGGCGAAGCGCAGGATCTCCTCGGTTTCGCCGGAGACGGAGAGTACAATGGCCAGCGCATTTTTAGCCATGTCGTTAGTGACCGGGAAATAAGGATCGTCGATATGGTTACTGAATTTCCCGATATTTGAAAAGAAACGTGCGCCATATTTTGCCAGCGATCCGGAGGTGCCCGCACCGACAAAAATAATTCGTTCAGATGATAAAATAATATCGACCGCGTTATCTAATAGCGCATCAAACTCTTCGTTATTTACGCTTTTAAAGAAGCTGATGATTTCACTGGCACCAAAATTCGCCTGCTGCGGCTCGTTCTGCTCCAGATAGAGTTTAAAGCGCACCCGAAATTCCGAGTAACCATCGCAGTTGAGCTTGCGGCAGAAGCGCAGGATAGTGGTAGTAGAGACCCCAGCCGCATCCGCCAGCTCGCGGATGGTCATGTACATCACTTTATCGCGGTTCTTAATGACATAGTTGTAGACCATCATTTCCAGATTGTTGAGGCTGGCAATGGCGGAATGGCTGAACATACTCACAATGGCTAAACTCGCTGTCGGACACTATTCCTGAAGCATACCATGATGACGAAGGGCGGGAGACGGATTTATCTCCTTGATTACTCAGATGTTAATGAAATCATTTACATCTGTGCGGTGGATTTCTTTTGCATTGTACTGATTTATAAGGATAAATATTGAATGTTGATTTATTTTAGCTAACAGGTGTTCACTGGAATCATTCTCAGTTAGCATAGACTGGCGATGAATAATCATCTTTTGTTTTCCCGGAGTTAAGTATGGTGAGCAGACCATTAATCGCACAGGGATATTCGCTGGCTGAGGAAGTAGCCAACAGTATAAGCCACGGCATTGGCCTGGTTTTTGGGATTGTCGGCTTAGTGTTATTGCTGGTACAGGCAGTGGATACCAACGCCAGCGCGATGGCCATTACCAGCTACAGTCTGTATGGCGGGAGTATGATCCTGCTTTTCCTGGCCTCAACGCTGTATCACGCGATCCCGCATCAACGGGCGAAGATATGGCTTAAGAAATTTGACCACTGCGCTATCTATCTTCTTATTGCAGGTACCTACACGCCGTTTTTGCTGGTGGGGCTCAACTCACCGCTGTCGCGTGGCCTGATGATTGTGATCTGGAGCCTGGCGCTGCTGGGGATCCTGTTTAAGCTGACCATTGCGCACCGCTTTAAAGTGTTGTCGCTGGTTACCTATCTGACAATGGGCTGGCTGTCGCTGATTGTGGTGTATCAGTTAGCCATTAAGCTGGCGGTGGGGGGCGTGACGCTTCTGGCGGTGGGCGGGGTGGTCTACTCGCTGGGCGTGATTTTCTACGTCTGCAAGCGTATCCCTTATAACCATGCGATCTGGCACGGGTTTGTGCTGGGCGGCAGCGTGTGTCACTTCCTGGCAATTTATCTGTATGTAGGGCAGGTGTAGTTTTTTTGTAAGGTGCGGTCTGATGCCCTCACCCCGACCCTCTCCCACAGGGAGAGGGAGAATATCAACACCGTAGGCCCGGTAAGCGCAGCGCCACCGGGCGATACAGCATCAATCTTCCAGAGAATACGGTAGCGGCTCAATGCTGAGCGTGTTTGCATCATCCCGCACGCGGAACACGCTGTCGGGCTCCATATCATTATTCATGACAACCTGCACCAGCAGGCGGCCATCATCGAGCTGGACGGCGGCTAACACGGTGCCGGTACGGCGCCAGTTTTCGCCCATCTTCATCTCAAGATCTTCACCCGCTTCCGGCACACGGCTGGCGTGACCAGCCAGTGTCCACAGGGCGCGTTTGTTCGCGCCGCGGAATTTCGCACGCGCCACCATTTCCTGACCGGTGTAGCAGCCCTTCTTAAAGCTGATACCACCCAGCGCCTGGATGTTTGTCGCCTGCGGGATAAACTGCGCGCTGTTTGCCGCGTCAATCACCGGCAGGCCCGCTTCGATGTTCAGCGCCAGCCACTGCTGGCTGTTGTTGAGCTGTGCTTCACCGCGCAGGGCGTCAGTGACGCGTTCCGCCGTTGCTTCGTCGGTTACCAGCAGGAAGCGCTCCGCCGGGTGTTCGAACCACAGAATGGAGGTCGCTCCCTCGCTGACCAGCTGTTTTTCAGCATCCGGCAGCTCGGCAAACAGGTTTTTCAGCGCTGCACGCGCCTGGAAACCCGCGACCCCCAGCAGAACGTGTTCATCGTCCGGGGCGATGGTGACTTTAGAAAAGACCGCGTATTTTTTCAGCTCTTTAAGCTGGGCGTCACGCAGGCTGCGGCGCTCAATAAAGGCGAATCCGTCCTGACGGCGGAACAGACGCAGGTTGCTCCACATTTTGCCTTTTGGATCGCAATGCGCGGCCAGCAGATGCTGGTGCTCAGTCAACTGCGCCACGTCCGCCGTGACCTGGCCTTGCAGGTATTTTTCACTGTCCGCACCAGTCAGTGTCGCCAGTGCCCAGTCATCAAGAGTAATCAGCGTCAGCGGCAGACGCGCAGAGGCGGCGGGCTGGCGAGGAGAAAATGGTGTAAATGCCATAGTGATGTCCTGAATTGCTTAACGCTTTGATAATACCTAATGGTAAAAGAGACTGTATTCAATGCAAGCGCTTTCAGCAGGCCATTCGTGCCATTACGCGGTTATGCGTGGCGCTACGCAAAATAGAGTAATCCGCTGTCTTTATAAGGATTATTCAGGGAGCCTGCTCGAGGTTCGCAATATTCCAGTAAAGAAACGGTCAAAAACACGTTACACTAGCAGGTGTTCCCGGAGAGCAATAATGAATACCAAACGGGATACCGACTGTGCCAAACGTAATGCAGGAAACAGAACATGGATATTAACAACAAGGCCCGTATTCACTGGGCGTGCCGTCGCGGCATGCGTGAACTTGATATCTCCATCATGCCTTTCTTCGAGTATGAGTACGACAGCTTAAGCGATGACGATAAGCGCCTGTTTGTCCGTCTGCTTGAGTCTGACGATCCGGATTTATTCAACTGGCTGATGAATCACGGCAAGCCCGCCGACACCGAGTTGCAACGGATGGTGCAATTAATTCAAACACGGAATCAGGAACGTGGTCCTGTGGCAATCTGATCTTCGCGTCTCGTGGCGCTCACAGTGGATGTCCTTACTGCTCCACGGGCTGGTGGCGGCACTGGTGTTATTGGTGCCGTGGCCGCTTAGCTATACCCCTCTGTGGTTGCTATTGCTGTCGTTTGTGGTGTTTGACAGCGTGCGCAGCCAGCGTCGAATCAACGCCCGTCAGGGTGAAATTAAGCTGCTGATGGATTCTCGCCTGCGCTGGCAGGGAAAAGAGTGGGAGATGATGGGGACGCCGTGGATGCTTAACACCGGGATGATGCTACGGCTGCGTCGGGTCGAGGATAACCGTCGCCAGCACCTGTGGCTGGCCGCAGACAGTATGGATCCTTCGGAGTGGCGAGATCTGCGCCGGTTGATCGTGCAACAGCCGACGCAGGAGTAAATCAGCTGAATTGCTCGGCCATCTCACCCAGAATCTGCTCGCACCAGCTCTGGAGGCGCTCGTCGCTAAGATCGTACTGGTTGGTTTCATCCAGCGCGAGCCCGACAAACAGCTGACCGTCGGCAATAATCGGTTTTTGACTGGTGAACTCATAGCCTTCCGTAGGCCAGTAGCCGATAAAGGTCGCGCCCTTTGGCGCCAGTTTGTCGTGCAGCATGCCGAGTGCGTCAAGGAACCACTCCCCGTAGCCCAACTGGTCGCCCATGCCGTACATCGCAATGATTTTGCCTTCAAAATTGACTGAATCGAGCTGATCCCAGATGGCTTCCCAGTCTTCCTGAATCTCACCAAAGTCCCAGGTAGGGATACCCAGAATGAGCACATCGTACTGCTCCATCAAGGCAACCGCGTCATCTTTCAGGTTATGCAGCGTCACCAGTTCCGGGCCAATGATGTCACGAATTTTCTCCGCCGCCATTTCGGTGTAGCAGGTGCTGGAACCATAGAACAGACCAATATTCATCGCGTAACTATCTCAATTCTTGCTATGACTTTACGCGTAGTGTACCAGAAACCGATGGCATTCAGGCATAATGGCCAGATTGCAGAACCAAAGGGGCTGATGTGGAAAAGGATCTCGCACTCATCGAACAGTTTCTCGACGCGCTGTGGCTGGAGAAAAACCTCGCTGAAAATACGCTCAGCGCCTATCGTCGGGATCTCACGCTGCTGGTCGAGTGGCTGGCACATCGTGGGCTGACGCTTGAAAGCGCGCAAAGCGATGACCTGCAAGGGTTACTGGCTGAGCGGATGGAAGGGGGGTACAAAGCCACCAGCTCTGCACGTCTGCTGAGCGCCATGCGCCGCCTGTTCCAGCACCTGTACCGCGAGAAGATCCGCGCGGATGACCCCAGCGCACTGCTGGCATCGCCTAAACTGCCTCAGCGGCTGCCAAAAGATCTCAGCGAAGCACAAGTTGAGAGATTATTACAGTCGCCCGCAGTTGACCTTCCGCTGGAGTTACGCGATAAAGCCATGCTTGAACTATTGTATGCCACGGGCTTGCGCGTTTCCGAGCTGGTGGGCCTGACGATGAGCGATATCAGCCTGCGTCAGGGCGTGGTGCGCGTTATCGGTAAAGGGAACAAAGAACGGCTGGTGCCGCTGGGTGAAGAGGCGGTCTACTGGCTGGAGACGTATCTGGAACACGGGCGTCCGTGGCTGCTGAACGGCGTCTCCATAGATGTATTGTTCCCGAGCCAGCGCGCGCAGCAGATGACGCGACAAACGTTCTGGCATCGCATAAAACATTACGCCACACTGGCGGGTATTGACAGTGAGAAGCTGTCGCCGCACGTTTTGCGTCACGCCTTCGCGACGCATCTGTTAAACCACGGCGCTGATTTACGCGTGGTGCAGATGTTGCTTGGACACAGCGATCTTTCAACGACGCAAATATACACCCATGTCGCGACGGAACGCCTGCGGCAGCTACACCAACAGCACCACCCTCGCGCGTGAGTGCCGACGAATTGTTACAGGAACAAATATGAAAAAGTCTTTAGCGCTGCTCACACTGCTGGCAGCTTCGGTTTCCGGTTTTGCCCATGCGGACGATGCCGCCATTAAACAGTCTCTGACGAAACTCGGCGTCGCCAGCAGCGAGATCCAGCCAGCGCCGGTGGCTGGCATGAAAACGGTGCTGACCAACAGCGGCGTGCTGTACGTGACCGAAGACGGCAAGCACATCATTCAGGGGCCTATGTACGACGTGAGCGGCGCGCAGCCGGTGAACGTCACTAACCAGCTGCTGATGAAAAACCTGAACGCGCTCGAAAAAGAGATGATTGTCTACAAAGCGGCGCAGGAAAAGCACGTTATTACCGTCTACACCGACATCACCTGCGGCTACTGCCACAAGCTGCATGAAGAGATGAAAGACTACAACGCGCTGGGCATTACCGTGCGTTACCTGGCTTTCCCACGCGCCGGCGTGCAGAGCCAGCCTGAGCAGGATATGAAAGCGATCTGGTGTGCGAAAGACCGCAACAAGGCCTTTGATGACGCGATGAACGGCAAAGGCGTGAAGCCCGCGTCCTGCGATATCGACATCGCTAACCACTACGCGCTGGGCGTACAGTTTGGCGTGAGCGGTACGCCAGCCATTGTGCTGAGTAACGGCTACGTGGTGCCGGGCTACCAGGGGCCAAAAGAGATGAAGGCGTTCCTCGACGAGCACCAGAAACAGATGGGTGGTAAATAATTCGCGTGAAAGCCCCGATAAAACTGCGCCGCCGCGATGCAGGTGAAACCGCGGATTTACCAGACACGCTTCCGCTGCTGTTAAAGCGGCTGTACGCCAGCCGTGGCGTGCGTACGGCAAGCGATCTTGAGCGCAGCGTCAAAGGCATGCTGCCCTGGCAAGCGCTGAGTGGCATCGAAAAAGCGACTGAAATGCTCTACGACGCGTTCCGGGAAGGCACGCGGATTGTCGTGGTGGGCGATTTCGATGCCGACGGCGCAACCAGTACCGCGCTGAGCGTGCTCAGCCTGCGTGCGCTGGGCTGCGATAACGTGACTTACCTGGTGCCGAACCGGTTTGAAGACGGCTACGGCCTCAGCCCGGAAGTGGTCGATCAGGCCCACGCCCGTGGCGCACAGATGATCATGACCGTGGATAACGGGATTTCTTCTCATGCGGGGGTCGATCATGCCCATGCGCTGGGGATCCCGGTACTGGTCACCGATCACCACCTGCCAGGAGAAACTCTGCCTGCCGCCGAAGCCATCATTAACCCGAACCTGCGCGACTGCGATTTCCCGTCGAAATCGCTGGCCGGAGTAGGGGTGGCGTTTTATCTGATGCTGGCGTTACGCACGTTGCTGCGAGATAAGGGCTGGTTCGAATCGCGCGGAATTGCCGTGCCGAACCTCGCGGAGTATCTCGATCTGGTGGCGCTGGGAACCGTGGCGGACGTGGTGCCACTCGATACCAATAACCGTATTCTCACCTGGCAGGGCTTAAGCCGCATTCGGGCAGGTAAATGCCGTCCGGGGATTAAGGCGCTGCTGGAAATTGCCAACCGCGATCCGCTGAAGCTTGCGGCAAGCGATTTAGGCTTTGCCCTCGGCCCGCGCCTGAACGCGGCGGGGCGGCTGGATGATATGTCGGTTGGCGTTGCGCTGCTGCTGTGCGACAACATCGGCGAAGCGCGCGTGCTGGCCAGTGAGCTGGACGCACTCAACCAGACCCGTAAAGAGATTGAGCAGGGCATGCAGGCCGAAGCGCTGACCCTGTGCGAAAAGCTGGAGCGCAGCGGCGATACCCTGCCGGGCGGGCTGGCGATGTATCACCCCGAATGGCACCAGGGCGTGGTGGGCATTCTGGCGTCGCGCATTAAAGAGCGTTTCCACCGCCCGGTGATCGCGTTCGCCCCCGCCGGGGACGGCACGCTGAAAGGCTCCGGTCGTTCCATTCAGGGTCTGCATATGCGCGATGCGCTGGAGCGTCTGGATACGCTGCATCCGAACCTGATGATTAAGTTCGGCGGTCACGCGATGGCGGCAGGCCTGTCGCTGGAAGAGGCGAAGTTCGACGAATTCCAGCGTCTGTTTGGCGAACTGGTCACCGAGTGGATCGATCCGGCTCTGTTGCAGGGTGAAGTGGTTTCTGACGGTGAGCTTTCACCGGCTGAAATGACCATGGAGGTGGCGCAGATGCTGCGCGATGCCGGCCCGTGGGGGCAGATGTTCCCGGAGCCGCTTTTCGACGGACGTTTTCGTTTGCTGCAACAGCGCATCGTGGGCGAACGCCATCTCAAAGTGATGGTGGAACCGGTCGGCGGCGGACCGCTGCTCGACGGCATCGCCTTTAACGTTGATACCTCCATCTGGCCGGACAACGGCGTGCGCGAGGTTGAGCTGGCCTATAAGCTGGATATTAACGAGTTCCGCGGTAACCGCTCCCTTCAGATCATCATCGACAATATCTGGCCAATTTAGCGTCAGTAATCTCTATAAAAAAGGGCGTGGATTCGGTACAATCCCGCTCTTATCACCGCATTTTGACAAGCTCATAAAAGAAAACAGACCATGTTTGAAATTAATCCGGTAAAAAACCGCATTCAGGACCTCACGGAGCGCTCTGACGTTCTTAGGGGGTATCTTTGACTACGATGCCAAGAAAGAGCGTCTCGAAGAAGTAAACGCCGAGCTGGAACAGCCGGACGTCTGGAACGAACCTGAGCGCGCTCAGGCGCTGGGTAAAGAGCGTTCCTCCCTCGAAGCCATCGTAGATACGCTGGATCAAATGGCGCAGGGTCTGGAAGATGTTTCTGGGCTGCTGGAGCTGGCTGTCGAAGCCGACGACGAAGAAACCTTTAACGAAGCCGTGGCAGAGCTCGACGTGCTGGAAGAGAAGCTGGCGCAGCTGGAATTCCGTCGCATGTTCTCCGGCGAATACGATAGCGCTGACTGCTATCTCGATATTCAGGCAGGTTCTGGCGGTACCGAAGCGCAGGACTGGGCGAGCATGCTGATGCGCATGTACCTGCGCTGGGCGGAAGCGCGCGGTTTCAAAACCGAGATTATCGAAGAGTCCGAAGGTGAAGTGGCGGGTATCAAATCCGTCACCATCAAGATTATTGGCGATTACGCTTACGGCTGGCTGCGTACCGAGACCGGCGTTCACCGCCTGGTGCGTAAGAGCCCGTTCGATTCCGGCGGCCGTCGTCACACCTCCTTCAGCTCCGCGTTTGTCTACCCGGAAGTCGATGAAGATATCGATATCGACATCAACCCGGCGGACCTGCGTATCGACGTTTACCGCGCATCCGGCGCGGGTGGTCAGCACGTTAACCGTACGGAATCTGCGGTGCGTATTACCCACATTCCAACCGGGCTGGTAACACAGTGCCAGAACGACCGTTCCCAGCATAAGAACAAAGACCAGGCCATGAAGCAGATGAAAGCGAAGCTTTATGAGCTGGAGATGCAGAAGAAAAATGCTGAGAAGCAGGCGATGGAAGACAACAAGTCCGATATCGGCTGGGGCAGCCAGATCCGTTCTTACGTCCTTGATGACTCCCGCATCAAAGACCTGCGTACCGGGGTTGAAACCCGCAACACGCAGGCGGTGCTGGACGGCAGCCTGGACCAATTTATCGAAGCAAGTTTGAAAGCAGGGTTATGAGGAACCAACATGTCTGAACAACAAGCACAGGGCGCTGACGCGGTAGTCGATCTTAACAACGAACTGAAAACCCGCCGCGAGAAGCTGGCAGCGCTGCGCGAGCAGGGCGTGCCGTTCCCGAACGATTTTCGTCGTGACCACACCTCAGACCAACTGCACGCAGACTTCGACGGTAAAGAGAACGAAGAGCTGGAAGCGCTGAACGTTGAAGTGTCCGTGGCGGGCCGCATGATGACCCGTCGTATCATGGGTAAAGCGTCCTTCGTGACCTTACAGGACGTTGGCGGCCGCATTCAGCTGTACGTCTCTCGTGACGACCTGCCGGAAGGCATCTACAACGAGCAGTTCAAAAAGTGGGACCTCGGCGATATCCTGGGCGCTAAAGGTAAACTGTTCAAAACCAAGACCGGTGAACTGTCTATCCACTGCACCGAACTGCGTCTGCTGACCAAAGCCCTGCGCCCGCTGCCGGACAAGTTCCACGGTTTGCAGGATCAGGAAGCGCGCTATCGTCAGCGTTACCTGGATCTCATCTCTAACGATGAATCCCGTAAGACCTTCAAAATTCGCTCCCAGATCATGGCCGGTATTCGCCAGTTCATGGTTAACCGCGACTTTATGGAAGTAGAAACCCCGATGATGCAGGTGATCCCAGGCGGTGCCTCTGCCCGTCCGTTCATCACCCATCACAACGCCCTGGACCTGGACATGTACCTGCGTATCGCGCCGGAACTGTATCTGAAGCGTCTGGTGGTCGGCGGTTTCGACCGTGTGTTTGAGATCAACCGTAACTTCCGTAACGAAGGTATCTCCGTACGTCATAACCCAGAGTTCACCATGATGGAACTCTATATGGCGTATGCGGATTACAAAGATCTGATCGAGCTGACCGAATCCCTGTTCCGCACCCTGGCGCAGGACATTCTGGGCACCACCCAGGTGCCTTACGGTGAAGAGGTGTTCGACTTCGGCAAGCCGTTCGAAAAACTGACCATGCGCGAAGCGATCAAGAAATACCGTCCGGAAACCAACATGGCGGATCTGGATAACTTCGACTCTGCGAAAGCGATCGCTGAAAGCATCGGTATCAAGGTTGAGAAGAGCTGGGGTCTGGGCCGTATCGTGACCGAGATCTTCGAAGAAGTGGCCGAAGCGCACCTGATTCAGCCGACCTTCATCACTGAATACCCGGCGGAGGTGTCTCCCCTGGCGCGTCGTAATGACGAGAACCCGGAAATCACTGACCGCTTCGAATTCTTCATCGGTGGCCGCGAAATCGGTAACGGCTTTAGCGAGCTGAACGATGCAGAAGATCAGGCGCAGCGCTTCCAGGATCAGGTTAACGCGAAAGCGGCAGGCGACGACGAAGCGATGTTCTTCGACGAAGACTACGTGACCGCGCTGGAGCACGGTCTGCCGCCGACGGCTGGCCTGGGTATTGGTATCGACCGTATGGTGATGCTGTTCACCAACAGCCACACCATCCGCGACGTGATCCTGTTCCCGGCGATGCGTCCGGTGAAATAAGCCGTTAAGACGTAAAAAAAGCCCCGTGCGTTTATCGCCGGGGCTTTTTTATTGCGCCGCGAAGGCGCTGAGTTTTTCACGCGCGGTGTTCGCTTCCTGCACCATCCACGGGCTAAATGCCCACGGTGTGGCGTCCAGCGCGCGGAATAGCGCGTCCAGCTCCACCCACTGATACTCCATCACTTCATCGTCATTGATTGCGAGGGTATTCGTTACGCGGGCGGCATAGACCGGGCAGATTTCGTTTTCAACGATCCCTGACGGGTCGGCTTCACGGTAGCGGAACTCCGGGGCAATGGGGGTGATGTCTGTGATTTCGGCGCCGACTTCAAAGCGGCAGCGGCGGATAATCGCCTGCTCTGTCGCTTCGTCGGCCTGTGGATGGCCGCAAACGGAGTTGGTCCATACGCCGGGCCAGGCTTTTTTACTTAATGCGCGCCGGGTGATCAGACATTCTCCATTAGCGTTAAACAGCCATGAAGAGAAGGCCAGGTGTAGCGGGGTGTGTGACGTGTGCGCGGCGTACTTCTCCTGAGTGCCAATCACCTTTCCCTGGTCATTTACCAAAATAACGTGTTCTTGAATACTCATTGATGCTCCAGTGCCAAAATGCTTAATGGTTCAGCACCATCAGCGGAATTATTATACTGCATTCTTATGCGAACGGTTTGGCCCACAGAGCGGAAAAGGGCATGACCCGCATCAGTTTGGGCTGCTATCATAGTGCGCCATTCACGCTGACCGAGGAGCTGTTTTGTTTGCAGGAAGCCTGACGAGAAACCCGATCATTGCCGTTTTCTGCCTGACGCTGACGCTACTTGTAGCAGGATGCTCGGGGAGTAAATCTTCGGATATGGGCAGTTATTCCGGTGCAGTCTATACCGTTAAGCGCGGGGACACGCTCTACCGCATCTCACGCGCCACGGGAACCAGCGTGAAGGAGCTGGCGCGCCTGAATAAAATCTCTCCACCGTATACTATTGAGGTAGGGCAGAAGCTCAAGGTTAACGGCGGTTCCTCCTCAGGGAAAAAGTCCTCAACGCGTAAAACAGCCAAAGTCACGCCATCCTATCAGGTGCCTAAATCATCCTGGCCGCCGGTCGGTCAGCGCTGCTGGATCTGGCCTGCAAGCGGAAAAGTGGTTGCGCCGTACTCGCTCTCGGAAGGTGGCAATAAAGGTATTGATATCGCTGCCGCACGCGGCACACCGGTTTACGCTTCAGGGGCCGGGAAGGTGGTCTATGTCGGTAACCAGCTTCGTGGATACGGTAACCTGATCATGATTAAGCATGGTGAGGACTACATTACGGCGTATGCGCATAACGACACGATGCTGGTCAATAATGGGCAGAACGTGAAGGCGGGGCAGAAGATTGCGACCATGGGCAGTACCGGGACGGATACGGTGAAGCTGCACTTCCAGATCCGCTATAAGGCCACGGCCATCGATCCGCAGCGTTATCTTCCGGCGCAGGGCAGTAAGCCGAAGTGCTAAGTGATTATTTAATCGCCACTTAGTGGGGGAAAGGCTTGTATGAAGAGGCGTAAGGTCTATAATGCCTTACGCACCTCAAAGCGGGCGTAGTTCAATGGTAGAACGAGAGCTTCCCAAGCTCTATACGAGGGTTCGATTCCCTTCGCCCGCTCCAGATCTCTCCCCTCGTACGAACGCCTTAAAATCATTCTCTATCAGCAGCTTAAATAATTATCTGTTTTAGCCGCCTATGAGTTATGCCATCGTGATCCGCCCTTGGTAACTGTCACGCTAAGTTACATGGTGAGAAAACAAGATAACTCAGCGTTGGTGTCAGTTGCATCCTCACTCCGCGATAGCAAAACGTGAAGAAAAAGCCACACTGGTATTGTTATGTCATCGACAGACTGCTCAGACGCATTTAAGACCGATGTGCGGCCATATGAGCCACGTAATAACCATAACTACAAACGACATGTAGGCTTTATCAACGTTTCAGCCACGCTCCCGCAAGGGTACACGTAAAGTATGATCCCTCTGACGGTCTGATGTTGTCGCCTAACGGCTCCGCTTGTTGCTGTATCACCAACGGGGAGTAGTGTTTGCACCGTCACTGTGTTTAATAAATGGCTAATGTTCGCGTATAGACTATTTCGACTTATGTTTTTACGATGTAGATAAATCATACAAGGAGGATAGTTTATGAGCGCATATGCAGAGGAAGGAACATTGCGCCGGATGACCTTAGGCGAGATTGCAATGGCTCGCAGAGTGTTCGGTGATTCGATAGTGTATAGCCGTGTCTGGATTCATTGCGACAGCTATTTACCGTTCGGCCTCCAGAAACAGAACTACGCGATGACTCCCAACGGGGAGTTGTGGTACAGAAAACAGATGTACAGGGAAGACTTTTCCGCAAACTCGGTTTTTGTTGAAGATAAATATGTTTTCATCCATGAATTGGGGCATGTCTGGCAACACCAACACGGGCAATGGGTGAGAATGCGGGGTGCGTTTAGCTGGGCTGCTGAATATACCTACAGGCTGGATAAAGAAAAGCTCACTGATTACTCTCTTGAGCAGCAAGCCTCTATTTTAGCTGATTACTGGTTACTGCTGGTTTATGGGATTAGTAAGTGGTCTTATTATCAAAGGCCTGGGCGCATGGGGATGTACAGAGGCGTAGATAAGTTGCAGGATGTCCCTTCGCTTTACCAAAAAATCGTAACAGGGAAAGGGTGTTAAACATGAAGAACAAAATGTTGCTGGGTGTTGTATTCCTCTTGACGGGATGCCCTGGGCCTGGTGATCGAATGGTAGATCGTGAATCTACAACGGCATTTATCAAAGATAATCAAGTTTGTGTGGTGTCACCACTGGAGCCACAGGAACGGATCACTGCTATCCAAATCAACAGTGATAATAGCGACTCTCTTCACAAGATTTTTGATGATAAGCCCGTGTATGTTCAAAAGGGCGGGTGTCTTCCTGTGTTCGGATTTAAGTTTACACCTGGAGAGCGGTATAACTTCGCGTATGACGTCCAATCTGATAAATCAGGGTCACATTTAGTCACTGCTGAATTTTCTTATCCCAAAGAATAAGGGGCTGAACGCCCCATATTCTTAACGGCGTGTAAACGCCAACCTGAGCCCTAATCCAATGAATGTTACACCAACAATTCTATCCAGTATTTTCTGCAACCTTCTGTTTTGCGAAACGGTTCCAGCTGCACTACCTGCAAGTACGGCGAACGTTAAATCAGTCATAAAAGCGATCAATGCGTAGGTCATACCCAGGAGTAGAAAAGAAGCTGTCTGGTGCTCGCTTCCAGGCGCAACGAATTGAGGGAAAAAGGAGATGAAGAATAACAGTACCTTCGGGTTGGTTAAGGTAGTTATGAAACCTTTAGTAAGTAGACTCGTCAGAGTCGCTTTTGCCTTAACGCTTTCAGCTTCGTTGTGATTAGTGGTTTGCTTTGTCAGCGTTCCCCAAATCATCTTACTACCGAGATACATCAGATAAGCCGCACCGAGAGACTTAATGATGGTGAACATCATCGGAGATGCTGTTATCAACGCGGTTAATCCCACAGCGCTTGCAATTGCATGTGTGCAACTACCTAATGCTACTCCAGCGGCAGAGATAATTCCCGCTCGTCTTCCATTAACCACGCTTTGACCTACCACGTAGGCTATATCAGGCCCAGGTGTAACGGAAAGGAGAAATACAGACAGGGCGAAAAGCCCAAAATGAGTTATGTCCAGCATAGCTATCTCCGGAAAAAATTAAGCACCTCCATGCTAACACTGAATTTTTATGCGTAAAGGGTGATTTGCTATGCTTTTAATCTTCTTCTGCTAAACGACGAATCACCCATGGCATAACACGCTAAGTTGCACATTTCCTGTACCCTGGATACCCTGAGATTAATCCTAATAACTCAAGGGTGAGTATGGCTACCGGGAAGAGAAAGAACCAAAAGGAATCACCTGAAGAAGAGTTAGATCGCTTGCTGAATGAGCTTGAACTCACAGAGGAGCAACGGGAGTTTATCGAATCCATGCGGGAGGATAAGGGCGATCCCAGTAGTGAGTAACGCTTGCCTTCAGCCGAGCGAATACGAATGGCCGCGTAACGGCATTGTAAAGATCTCTTCTCCTCACGAGGGCTTTCCGTCAGCGTCGATGGCTCAGCGTACCGTGCCAGAAATTGTCCTGAAATGATGCGGTATTCAGACCGGATCGGACTACTATTCATTAGGATTTATCAATGCATTATACCCTGACCATGTGCATGTAAAATCGCGGAGCCGGGAGAGTTGACGGCAATGTAAAAGAAATCATGAGGAAAGAAATATGGCTGCTACAAACGGTATGATTGATACTGATGACGCTGTAATTTTACTCATCGACCATCAGAGTGGCTTATTCAACACGGTACGTGATGTGTCTGTACCAGACCTTCGTAATTATGTGACAGCGATAGCCAAAGTTGCCACGCTTTTAAATATCCCGGTGATCACCACGGCCTCTGTTCCTGACGGTCCCAATGGCCCGCTCATCCCGGAAATTCACAAATATGCACCCCATGCCGTGTATGTTCCACGCACCGGGCAGATTAATACCTGGGATAATCCGGCGTTTGTGAAGGAAGTGGAAAAGACGGGCAGAAAGACCCTGATTATTGCCGGCACGCTTACCAGCGTCTGCATGGCGTTCCCTGCGGTTAGCGCTGTCCAGGAGGGGTATAAGGTTTACTGTGTTGTGGATGCCTCGGGGAACTGGTCCAAAATCGCGACCGATACCACCATCGCGCGCGTGGCTCAGGCGGGGGCGATCCCTACCGATACGTTTGCCATTGTCGCTGAATTAATGAGAACCTGGAACCGCGCGGAAGGTTCTCGCTTTGCTGAGATCCTGGCAGAGCATGTCTGTCCGGAATATAAGTGCCTGATTGAAAGTTTCGGCAAAGCTCAGGAAATTGCCAGAACGGGCCCGGAAACCAATCTGGAGCATTATAAGTAAGGCCGGATAAACCTGAACAAAATTCCTGGATTTTATCGTCCTGTACCTGAACGTATTACAGGTGCAGGACGTAGCGGCGCCTTATTCCGGACGTCGCTGAATTGTCAGAGATATTAAGAGGGGCTGAACCGCGCATAATTTAAAATTAAACCCTCTTCCTTTTTACGTCATCAGGCGCCCCTGTTATATCTGTCGGCAAATTTTTTATTTCCCGGATCGCAGATGAAAACACGACTCCTCCTGTGCGCGGGCTTATTTGCCGCCTCCAGTGCCCATGCCAGCGCCCTCTATTTTTATGAAGCCGGCACCGAAGATACCGCGCTTGCCGGAGCAGGGCAGGCGGCTCGTGCGCAGGACGCCTCGACAATCATGACCAACCCTGCTGGCATGACGCGCCTGCCGGATCATATGGTCACTGGCGGGTTACAGGTTATGGATGGCTCCATCGACAACCAGCTGGATAACCATGCCCATCAAAGCCCCGGCGACGTGATGAAAACCATCCCGAATGCCAGCGCCTTTTATAGCCAGAAGATAAACGACGATCTTTATGCCGGGATCGGGCTTTACGGTAATTACGGTCTGGGGATCGATTACGGTAGCTGGGCGGGCGACAGGCTGATTAAAAAGAGTACCCTGGTTGCAATGACGCTCAGTCCGTCACTGGCATACAAGCTCAACGACCGACTCTCAATAGGGGCGTCCGCCAACGTTAATTACGGTTATTTCTCGCTGACCCGCAACGTTAATGATAATGACTATCGGCAGCATGATGAGGACTGGGCCATGAGCTATCGGCTTGGGCTACTCATGCAACTGACCGACCAGACGCGAGCCGGTATTACATGGAACAGCGAGACGAACTATCGCTACTCTGTTAACGGCAAAGCTCGAGTACAGAATGGTGCCTACGACCTCCCGGTGTCGGCACAAATCAGCGCGCCGCAGCAAATCATGCTCAGTCTTGTGCATGATATTAACCCTCGGTGGTCGGTTATGGGCGATCTCGGCTGGCAGGACTGGAGCCAGTTCGGTGCCCCGCAAATCGTCGTTGGGGATCGGCAACTGAACAACGTCAGCCGCCTGAAGGATACGTGGCACGGCGCGGTGGGCGTGCAGTATCGTCCAACACCTCAGTGGCGACTGAATATCGGTGTGGCGTTCGACAGCTCGCCGTATGAGAGTCAGAGTGATGTGGCCTTAACTTTACCCACCGGGGATGAGTGGCGATTTGGCACGGGAGCCCAGTATCAGATCACCCCGGCCAGCAATATTGGTATTGCCGTGTCGTATCTTCATATGCAGTCGTCGCATGTGAAATCCCCGACGGCGTTTGCCGGAAGTTACGATCATCCTTATCTTTGGTTTGCCAGCGTCAACTACAGCTATCAGTTTTGATCGGCTAACCGCTTAAAATATATGGTCTATAATGGCAGATATTGAATGTCAGAAGGTTGTACCATGCATATTTTACCGCCTGTTCGACCCGAAAAATCCATCGAAAGACTGACCGCCATCCTTGAGCCGATAGCGGAGAAAGTGCACGTTGTTCCGCGTAAGCGACTCACCTGGTTACGGAAGGGGAAACAGCAGATGTACCTCTTTCTGGAAGGAGAGCTGTCCCTGCTGCGGGCTTCGGATGGACTGGTGGTAGTGACCGTTTACGAGCCGCATTTGTTTGGTATTGCAGAGATGATCCAGCCTACGCAGGGGCACCTTCTCCGTGCTGAAAGAGAGTCGACTATTTTACGTCTCGATGCGGACAAGGCGGCTGAGTTGTTTCGTGCCGAGGGCGTCTGGGAGGATGTCGCCGCGCTGCTCTCATACCATACGGCCTATTTAATATTCCGTGATGCCCAGGTACTCCAGCAGCGTACCTATTCCGTTATTCGTAACCACCTTCAGGAAATGATTTTGCTCCCGGAAGAGACGCGTTTGCGTACCACGATTCTGGAATATATCCAGGATCGTACGCTGCTCTCTCGCAGCAGTATACTCAATGTATTATCTGCCCTTAAGCAGGGGGAATATATCGCCTTTAAGCGCGGTGGATATCTGCTTGAGGTCAGACATTTACCCGAGTCATTCTAGCGGAAGTTTAAAATTAAACAGAAATGCAATTAACGCTACCGTTAATTTTCTATATCGTTTGCTTTCTCAGATTTAACATTATCAAGTAAACGGTATATTTATGAAAAAGACAGTTATCGCATTGATTATGGCTAATGCATTTACCGCCACTTCCGCGTTCGCCGCCGCTGATGCGGGCACCTGGTATAGCGGGGCTAAATTCGGCTGGTCTCACTATTTTGATACCAATATGGGTTCAAAAGCGTTTGAGAACACACATTCCGATCACTTCGATTTTAACCATGATAATGTCGGCGGGGGTGTTTATACGGGTTATCAGATTACCCCATGGCTTGCGGTAGAAGGTGGTTATGATTATTTAGGCAACATGCAGATTAAAGGTCAGCATGGCGCCGGGGCGCAAATGAAGACGCAGGGGCTGCAAATGTCTCTGAAGGCCAGTTATGCCCTGACCAGTGACTGGGATATTTACGGCCGTGCCGGCGCAATGGGCTATCGCGCTGAATCCGATGTAAGTGGTCACAATCGTTTTGAAACCGGTGTGCGCCCGCTTGCAGCCGTGGGTACTGAATACGCTTTCAATAAAAACTGGGCGGGCCGCCTGGAGTATCAGTGGGTAAGCAACGTGGGCAATGTTAACCAGATCGGCGTGAGCAGCGACCTGAGTTCCGTCACCGCAGGGCTTAGCTATCGCTTTGGTCAGTACGACTGATGCCCGTGATATGCCCATTAATAAAAACCCGGCTGCTTATGTTGCCGGGTTTTTTATTTTCAGCTGGTGAATAACGGTTCAAGAATGATATGAATATTTTGCAGGCCCGTGACATTATTATCTTTCAGGTATTGCTGATTAACCATATCTAACTGTTCCAGTTTGGTCAGCGAGGCATAGACGCGTTGAACGTCACTGTCCGCAACAAAAATTTCTTTTGCGGTGGTGTCCTGTAGATACTGTGATTTTACGCTGCGCGTTAAGGTCTCGATCTGCTGTTTATTTTCCTGATAAAGAGACGCGATATGCGATATCTGTGCCTGCGGCGGTTTTTCCCCCGGCAACACCAGTGGAATTTGCAGATGATTAATTTTTTCAACATTGTCTGGTTGGGGAGAACTACAGGCTGTTAATGTGCTGAGGGTTAATACAGCGAAAAAGAACGGCAGGCTCTTCATCGAATCACTCCGGGGAAATAACTGGACTCAGCATTATCCCTTAAGGATGCAGCGACGAAAGAATAAACTAATTTATTTATAAACGTTATTTCCATAGGTTAAAGATAAGCCTGGTGATAGCCTCCTTTCCCCCCATGTACCGCCAGCGTGAATATAACTCCTCGAGGAAGTATGAAATTTAAAACTCTCGTTAGTGCGATGGCCGTTGCTGGTCTGCTATTAGTGTCGTTGACCTCATTGCCTGTCCTGGCACAAAAGGAAGGGAAGGGAGCCACTGCCCATACGAAAGAGATGAATGATGCACTTTATGGTCAACTGCCCTTCTTTGATAAGACCGATTTCCGAAATGCGCACAAAGGCTTTATTGCCCCGCTGCCACCCGCGGTGATTAAAGGCGAAAAAGGCGCCGTTATCTGGAACCCCCAGAAATACGCTTTTATCAAAGAAGGGCAAAAAGCGCCGGATACCGTCAACCCGAGCCTGTGGCGTCAGGCGCAGCTGAATAATATTGGCGGTCTGTTTGAGGTCACGGAAGGCGTCTACCAGATCCGCAACCTCGATCTGTCGAATATGACGATTATAGAGGGCAAAGAGGGGATCACGGTTATCGATCCGCTGGTGTCTGCGGAAACGGCCAAAGCGGGCATGGATCTTTACGTTCAACATCGTGGCAAACGCCCGGTTGTTGCCGTTATTTATACCCATAGTCATGTCGATCATTATGGCGGCGTGCGTGGTGTAGTCGATGAAGCGGGAGTGATAACCGGCAAAGTGAAAGTCTATGCTCCAGCAGGTTTTATGGAAGAGGCGATATCGGAAAATATCATGGCCGGAAATGCCATGAGCCGCCGTGCCAGTTATATCTACGGAAACCTGTTAAAGGCCAATGTAAAAGGTCAGGTAGGGGCGGGTCTGGGGACTACCACCTCAGCCGGGACGGTCACGCTTATCGCGCCCACTCACGCCATTACCGAAGACGGGCAGAAAGAGATCATCGACGGTCTCACCTATGATTTTATGCTGGCGCCGGGGTCGGAAGCGCCGTCTGAAATGCTCTGGTATGTGGAAGAGAAAAAGCTGATTGAAGCAGCGGAGAATGTCACTCACACCCTGCACAATACTTACTCGCTGCGCGGGGCGAAAATACACGATCCGCTGGCATGGTCAAAATACATCAATAACGCCCTCGATCGTTGGGGGGATAAAGCGGAAATTATTATCGCGCAGCACCACTGGCCCACATGGGGTAATAAGAAAGTGGTGAAGCTGATGAAAAGCCAGCGTGATATCTACCGCTATATCAACGACCAGACGCTGAGGCTGGCGAATAAAGGGCTGACGAGGGATGAGATAGCCGCTAATTTCGCCCTGCCTTACGGGCTGGCAAAATCCTGGGCAGGCCGTGGCTATTACGGCTCGGTAAGCAACAATGTCAAAGCTACCTATGTCTACTATCTTGGCTGGTTCGACGGAAATCCGGCGACGCTCAATGAACTGCCTCCGGTCGAGGCAGCGAAAAAATATGTCGATTACATGGGCGGAGCCCGCGCGATCCTTGAAAAAGCCCGGGTTGATTATGCCCGGGGAAATTACCGCTGGGTGGCGCAGGTGATGAATAAAGTCGTTTTTGCCGATCCAAATAATAAGGCGGCGCGCGAACTGGAAGCGGACGCGGTTGAACAGCTGGGATACCAGGCCGAGTCAGGACCCTGGCGTAACGCCTACCTCACCGGTGCGCAGGAGTTGCGTAACGGCGTGGAGAGGATGCCGACGCCCAATACCGCCAGCCCGGATGCGGTTCGTGCCATGTCGACTGAGATGATTTTTGACTACTTCGGCGTTCACCTTAACGGCGTCAGAGCTGCGAATGCCAGAGGGATTTTTAACGTTGATCTGGGTCGCGAGGGCGGCAGGTACAAGCTGGAGCTGGAGAATGGCGTGCTGAACCATATCGCCAACGCTCAGGCAGAAGATCCGGATGCAACCATCACGCTCAGCCGCGAAACGCTGAATAAAATCATCCTCAAAGAGACCACGTTGAAAAAGGCGCAACAGGCAGGAGAGGTGACGATCGTCGGCAATGCCGCGAAGGTAAACGAAATGCTGCGCTGCATGGAGAGCTTCAGCTTCTGGTTTCCTGTCGTCACCCCTTAAACGTAAAAAGGGCTGCTTTCGCAGCCCTTTAGCATTCGCCTGCAACAATTTGCCGGGTGGCGGCTTCGCCTTACCCGGCCTACACTCTGCGCGCCTTGAGCGCTAGATGACGCCATCCCCGCCGTCTGAACACCACACCTGCCCGGAGGTGTATGAACACTCATCCGAGGCCAGGGTGACATACAGCGGTGCGATCTCCACGGGCTGTCCCGGGCGTCCCAGAGGGGTACTCTCGCCAAAATGTTTCACTTTTTCCTGTGGCTGCCCACCGCTGGGCTGAAGCACGGTCCAGTAAGGTCCCGGCGCTACCGCGTTCACGCGGATCCCCTTCGGTCCCAGCTGTTTCGCCAGCGCTTTGGTGAACACCGCGAGACAGGCTTTGGTCTGCGCATAGTCAAGCAGTACGGCGCTCGGTTTAACCGCCTGAACGGAGGAGGTGTTAATGATGGAAGCAGGGGCTTTCATATGGCGCAACGCCGCCTTTGTGATCCAGAAAGGCGCATAGACGTTGGTCTTAAAGGTCGCGTCAAAATCTTCCGTGGTCAGTTCTTCCAGCGACTCACGGTACTGCTGGCGGCCTGCGTTATTCACCAGGATATCCAGCCCGCCCAGTTTTGAGACGGCCTGCTCCACCAGGTTCTGACAAAAAGTTTCGTCCCGCACATCGCCCCGAAGCGCGACGGCATTCCGCCCTTCCGCTTTAATCAGGGCGATGACTTCCGCTGCGTCTTCTTCCTCTTCCGGCAAATAGTTAATCGCGACATCTGCCCCTTCGCGGGCATAGGCAATGGCTACCGCGCGTCCAATGCCGGAATCGCCCCCAGTAATTAGCGCCTTCTTACCGGCAAGACGACCATGCCCTTTGTAGCTCTTCTCGCCGTGGTCGGGTACGGGTTTCATCTCTGAGGCCAGGCCCGGTGGCGTCTGAGGCTGCTCCGGGAAAGGTGGCGTTGGGTAAGCGTTCGTACGTTGTTCATTATCACTCATAGCTAACTCCTTGTTAGGGGTGAGATTTGATGGATAGTTACAGCGTTAACGCTTCGCTGAATTATTTTTGCAAGTGGCTGACCCGCACTACGGGTGGGGATGATTTTTTATCGAGCGAGCCGCTAATACTGATCATGTTGTCAGGTTCCACGGTTCTGTCGTCAAATACGGCTTTCGGGATAATAACGTCGATTTTCCCGGTTTTATCCTGGAATACGTATTTATCGCCATTGCCATCAATAAGATTGCCGCGCAATGAAATAGAGGCACCATCATGCATCTCTTTCGCCTGAGTAATAGTCATAATGCGCGCATCATCGGTACCACGATAACCGCTGTCCAGCGCATGCGGCGGTGGCGGCGCATCACCCTTTTGTAACCCGCCGTTATTATCTGCCCATGCAGTAGGGATAATTAATATAAACAAGGCTGAAATCACTGATAATTTCATCTGATACCCTTCATTTTGGATGTCTTGACTTATTAAGTATTGTTGCTATTCCTTTATGTGGCAAATGTGATAAGTCTTAAAAGCATTTGCACAGAAAAATCAAAAATTTCGGCAATTAAGCGAAACGGTGACCACAGCCATGGAACCAAAAAATGAAAAAGTGCCTGGGATAAAAGAGAGTAGCCGTTTACTGACGTTTGAGTATGCATTTCGCCAGGTGGGTTTTATTGTGCTGTTAGCTATTATCGTGGCCGCGATAGCCGGCCTGTTTTCCAGCGGCGCGGTCAGCGACGTGGAGAAAACAAACGAAGCAAAATCCCTGACCCTGAGCTATGAGCGCTTCGGTCGCCGCCAGACCGAATCGCGGATGGCACTGACGTTTCCGGTGACGTCTGAGGGGAAATATACCCTCAGCATGACCAGCGAAAGCAGCGACGCGTATGAGCCAGGCAGCGTTTGGCCACAGCCGGACAGCATGTACAGCCGGGGGAATACCCTGTTTCTCGTCTACGATCGTTTACAACAGACCGATAAATTTACCGTTTTGTTATTTACCACGCCGTCAAAAGCAGGGAAGTGGACAAACAGCATCCGCGTAAACAACGAGCCAGATATCCATTTCTGGCAGTTTATTTACCCCTAGGAGTCGAATATGGACATGGTTTTTCGTGCCCTGGCAATTTACCTGTTTCTGGTCATTGTGTTTAAAGTTGCCGGGCGACGCGCTCTGCTACAAATGACCAGTTTTGACCTTATTTTGCTCTTAATTATCAGTGAAGCGACACAACAGGCGCTGCTTGGCGAAGATTTTTCCGTCACCGGCGCGATGATTACAATAACAACACTGGTGGTGGTTGATATTATTTTTGGCCTGCTGAAAAAATATTTTTCCACTGTTGAGAATATTCTTGATGGCACGCCGGTGATATTGGTGGAGAACGGTGTTCCCCTTGCCGATAAACTGAAAAAGGTCAATGTGTCCTGTGATGATATATTGGTATCAGCCCGCCAGAATCACGGTATTACAGAATTGAAGGAGATTAAATACGCTATTCTTGAGCGTAATGGTCATATTTCTATTATTCCTGACGAAAATTAAGGGGCAACGCGATGAGCAACCTTATTCACGACAGCAACAGCACCATCAGCGAGCTGACGAAAAAGCTCGCCACTCAGCTTACGGACAGAGGTTTGCGGTTAACCACCGCAGAGTCCTGTACCGGCGGCAATCTCGCGGTTGCGCTTTGTGCCGAAGAGAACACGGCGGAATTTTATGACGTTGGCATGGTGGTGTTCAGCGATGCGGCGAAGGAGAGGATCCTCGGCGTGCGGCACGAAACCATTGAGCGCTTCACCGCCGTCAGTGAACAAACGGTGACCGAGATGGCCGCTAAAATTCGCGAAATTGCCGAGGCGGATATCGGCCTTGCCATCAGCGGCTATGCGGGACCGGAAGGCGGAGACGATGGCACCGCAGCCGGTACGGTCTGCTTCGGCTGGAATATTCGCGGAAAGACGGAAACCCGCACCGTGCTGTTTTCCGGTGAATGTCAGGATGTGGTGGATAAAGCGGTGCGTTATTCCCTGTCTGAACTGATCGAAATACTCTCCGGCTGGGATAACGTCTGAAACAAGGGGAAAGGCTATGGCTGTGATCGTTATTACCGGCGGTACGGCGGGCGTGGGGAAAGCCACGGCGCTGCACTTTGCCAAAGCGGGCTACGATGTGGGCATCATTGCCCGCGACGAGCAGAGCCTGCGCTCCACAGAAGAGGAGTTGCGCCGTTTTGGGATCAACGCCCGTGCCGTTCAGGCCGACGTGGCCGACAGCAAGGCGGTGACCGATGCTGCTAACGAGATTGAATACCGGCTTGGGGCCATCGATGTCTGGGTGAATAACGCTATGGGCGGGATGCTGGCGCCGTTTCGCACCATGTCGCCTGAGGAGTTTCGCCGCGTCACCGAGGTGACCTATCTGGGGTATGTTAACGGCACCCGCGCCGCGCTGGAGTTAATGACCCCACGCGATCGCGGAACGATTATTCAGGTTGGCTCCGCGCTGGCCTACCGTTCCATTCCCTTGCAGTCAGCCTACTGCGGGGCGAAAGCCGCAATCCGCGGATTTACCGATGCCGTGCGCACCGAACTGATGCATGAAAACAGCCGGGTGCAGATCGCAATGGTACAGATGCCGGGCCTCAATACGCCGCAGTTCGAGTGGGCGAGGAATAAATTTGCCTGGGCGATGCGCCCGGTTCCTCCCGTTTTTCAGCCGGAAGTAGCTGCCAGCGCTATTTTTAAGGTGGCGCAGAAACCGGTGCGGGAACTGTGGGTGGGCAGCAGCACCGTCCAGTCGATTGTCGGGCAATTTCTTTTCCCCGGCTTTCTGGATCGGCTGATGGTTAAAAAGGCCTGGGAAGGGCAGATGACCGATACGTTAAATGCGGATGACCGTCAGGACTATCTGGATCAGCCGGTTAACGACCTGCATAAAATCCACGGGCACTTCACCGACGAAGCAAAAGAGCGCGCTATCAGCGTCACCTCCGGCATGCCGGGGAAAGTGCTGCTCGGCTCCCTTGCCGTCACGGGCGCGATCGTGGCCCGTCTGCTGCTCTCGCGGAGACGATAATCAGCGCAGTGCGGTACGATCGGTCCAGAACCAGCGGTAGCCATAGCCGCTGAGGTTAAGCGCGACGGTTTTGCCGCACACCAGCGCGTCGTCGTAGCGTTTGTCCGCCAGGCAGGCGGTCCAGGTCGCATGCCGGATCCCTCTGGCGGTAAAATTAACGGGCTTATCGCTGAAGTTAACGAAGGTCAGAATGCTGCGCGTGTCGGTTTCGTAATAGAGCCCCAGTACCGCATCGCTGTCGATATTAATAAGACGAAACGGCGCGACGCCGATCTCAGGGAACTCCGAGCGCGTATTGGCGATATCGATAATGCAGTGCAGGAGTGAGTTGCGGTGCAACAGCGAATCCGCCACGTTGATTTTTTGATAGCGGTACGGGCCGTGGTCAATCATCGGGGCGACAAAAGTTTCCGGGTCGGCATCTGAGAAACCGCCGCCTTGCGATCCGGCCCACTGCATCGGGGTGCGTACGGCGTAACGCTCCTCCAGATCCAAATCATCCCCCATGCCAATCTCATCCCCGTAGCGCATGACCGGTACGCCCGGCAGCGAAAACAAGACCGCATGGCAAAAGGCCAGCCGCTTTCGATCGCCATTAAGCATCGGCGCCAGACGGCGGCGGATACCTCGCTGATACACACTCATCTCTTCGTCAGGGGCAAAGGTATCGATGACGGTCTGCTTCGCTTTTTTTCCTATCCCTTCCAGATCCAGCTCATCATGATTGCGCAGCCAGTTGGCGAAGCAGCAGGAGTCCGGCGGCACAATCATCTTCTTCACCGCGTTGCGCAGCGGTCGTGCGCTCTTCTCTGCCAGGCTGACGTAAAAGTACTTATTGAGCCAGAAATTCAGCACCAGGTTGAGCCGGTCGTTCTGACCAAAATAATCTTTGTAGGCCTCGACCTCCACGTCGACTTCGCCGAGCAGGATCGCGTCCGGGTTACGCTGCCCGATAAGACGGCGCAGATGCTCCAGGATCCACAGGCCGCGTTTTTCATCCCCACGTCCGGCCTGTTTTGTCAGGTGCGATGCCGCATCCAGGCGAAAGCCCGACACCCCGAGCTTTAGCCAGAAGATGATGATGTTCTCAATCTCCTTTAGCACCGCAGGGGAGGCCAGATTGAGATCCGGCTCGTGGTGATAAAACATATGCCGGTAGTATTGCCCCGCCTCGTCGTCCCATGTCCAGATGCTCTTCTCCACGCCGGGGAACATCGGTGGCGTATCGTCGTCATCCGTGTCGGACCACAGGTAATAGTCACGGTAGGGTGACTGGGGGTTGCGGCGGGCCTGTTGAAACCAGGGATGCGCATCCGAGGTATGCTGGATCAGCAGCTCAATAATGACCTGCATCCCCAGCTCCCGCGCCTGTTCAATAAAGGCGATGATATCGTTGAGCTTGCCGAAGCGGGGATCGACCTGCAAATGGTCGCTCACGTCATAGCCTTCATCGAGAAAAGGCGTGAGGTAAAACGGGGTGATCCAGATAACCGTCGCGCCCATCCGACGGATGTAGCGCAGCTTCGCGGTGATTCCGGCGATGTCGCCACAGCCATCGCCGTTAAGATCGTAAAACAGGGCGGTATCAATCTGGTAAATAATGGCGCGTGTATGCCAGCCTGCCATAGCAATCCTTAATGATAACCTTCGGTATCAGACACTTTGCCCCGGAAGACGTAATAGCTCCAGGCGGTATAAACCAGGATCACCGGGATGATTAACAGCGTACCAATCAGCATAAACAGCTGGCTGGCAGGCGGCGCGGCGGCTTCCCACAGGGTGATGTGCGGCGGAATAATGTGTGGCCACAGGCTGATGCCCAGGCCGCTAAAGCCGAGGAAGATCAGGCCCAGCGTTAACAGGAACGGACGGGCATGGCTGTAAGGATTGCGCGTCAGCCGCCAGATCCACAGGCTGAATACCGCGACCAGAACCGGAACTGGCAGGAACCAGAAGAAGTTAGGCAGAGTAAACCAGCGCTCGGCGACAAACTGCCAGCCGAGCGGGGTCCAGATACTTACCACCGCAATAACGGCAATCAGCGCCAGCAGCACGTGGCGGGTCAGCTCGCGCATCCGGTTTTGCAGCGCGCCTTCGCTTTTCATGATCAGCCACGTGGTAGCCAGCAGGGTATAGGCGACAATTAAGCCCAGCCCGCAGAACAGATTAAACGGGGTGAACCAGTCCAGCGAGGAGCCCACAAAGCGACGCCCTTCCACGTCAAAGCCGTTGATCATCGCGCCAACCACGATCCCCTGGCTGAAGGTTGCCAGCAGGGAACCGCCGGCAAAGGAGTAGTCCCAGAATTTGCGGTGTGAAGGGGTCGCCTTAAAGCGAAACTCAAACGCCACCCCGCGGAAAATTAGCCCGATCAGCATGGCCGTCAGCGGGATGGTCAGGGCATCGATAATCACTGCGTAGGCCAGCGGAAACGCGCCGAACAACCCTGCACCGCCGAGAACCAGCCAGGTTTCATTTCCGTCCCAGACCGGGGCGACGCTGTTCACCATCACGTCGCGCTCTTTGGCATCGCCCACAAAGCTGAACAGCATGCCGATACCGAGATCGAAACCGTCCATGATGATGTACATCAGCGTGGCGAAGACAATAATGGCAAACCAGATGACCGGGATATCGACGCCCATCAGATCTTCTCCTCTTCCGGAACGGACTCGGCGGCGGACAGCGGACGGGCAGGAGTGCCCGACGTATTAGACGTTAGCGTGCCCACAGGCTGCGGACCTTTCTTAATCAACCGGGCGAGATACACATAACCCACGCCAAACACCGAACAGTAGACCACGATAAAGGCCAGCAGGCTGATGCTCATCTGCAACGTGCTGTGCAGAGACACCGCATCTATCGTGCGCAGATAGCCGTAAACGACCCACGGCTGGCGGCCCACTTCGGTGGTGACCCACCCGGCGAGCAGCGCGAGCAGTCCGGCAGGCCCCATACAGAGGGCAAACCAGTGGAATGGCCGCGAGTGATAGAGTCGACGGCGATAGCGCAGCCAGACGCTCAGCACGCCAAGGGTAATCATCAGCAGCCCCATGCCGACCATAATGCGGAAGGACCAGAAGACGATGAGCGAGTTAGGGCGGTCCTCTTTCGGGAAATCCTTCAGCGCCGGGACCTGTTTATCCAGGCTGTGCGTCAGGATCAGGCTGCCGAGCGCGGGAATTTCAAGCCCGTATTTGGTGCGTTCCTCTTCCATATCCGGTACGCCAAACAACAGCAGCGGGGTGGCCTCGCCGGGCGGGTTTTCCCAGTGGCCTTCAATCGCGGCGATTTTGGCAGGCTGGTGCTCAAGCGTATTCAGGCCGTGCATATCCCCAACCACGGCCTGAATGGGCGCGACCAGCAGCGCCATCCACATGGCCATGGAGAACATTGTGCGAATAGCGGGCGTATCGTTACCCCGCAGCAGATGCCATGCCCCGGATGCGCCCACAAACAAGGCGCTGCACAGGAAGGCGGCGATGGACATATGGATCAGGCGGTAAGGGAATGAGGGGTTAAAGATAATGGCCAGCCAGTCTTCGGGAATGACCTGACCGTTCTGAATACTGAAGCCCTGCGGGGTGTGCATCCAGCTGTTGGAGGCGAGGATCCAGAAGGTGGACATCAGCGTGCCCAGCGCCACCATGCAGGTGGCAAAGAAGTGCAGGCCGGGGCCGACCTTATTCCAGCCGAACAGCATTACGCCTAAGAAACCAGCTTCCAGGAAGAAGGCGGTTAGTACTTCATAGGTGAGCAGAGGGCCGGTTATGCTGCCTGCGAACTGGGAAAAGCCGCTCCAGTTAGTCCCAAACTGGTAAGCCATGACCAGCCCGGAAACCACGCCCATACCAAAGTTGACGGCGAAAATTTTCAGCCAGAAATGGTATAGCGAGCGCCAGACATCATTTTTGGTGCGAAGCCACATGCCTTCGAGAACCACCAGATAGCTCGCAAGCCCGATGGTGATCGCCGGGAAGAGAATATGAAAAGAGACGGTAAAGGCGAACTGTATCCTGGCCAGATGAAACGCATCAAGCTCGAACATGCTCCGTACCTCTGGAACTGATAACGCACAAGGCATTGCCAGACAGCCTCAGGCTGCCTGGCAAAACCGGTTACGGTTTTTTCTTACCTGCGCCAAGCTCGGCACCGGTAAGCGGATCGGCATTGGGGTCGGATTTCGTGCGTGCGCACATCGCTTTGACCAGCGTTTCCTGCTCTGTAGTGAGCGTTACGCTTGCGCCGCCGTCACCGCCATCGACCGCTGGCTGAGGAGATTCCACGTAGTCGAAGTGCTTATCGCTGTTCCAGCTGCCGCGAACTTCTCCCCCCTCAGACATATTGTAGTACTTGTTGGTGTACTCTTCGATTGGCGGCAATTTACCTGGTGGGAAATTGTTACGGATCGACTGGAGCGCCTTCTCAAACGAGAGCTGGTGTGCTGCCTCACGCGTCATTAAAAACGCCAGCGCATCTTTAACACCCGGATCGTCCGTTACGTTAATAAGCCGTTCGTAGATAATTTTGGCGCGCGCCTCGGCCGCTATGTTAGAGCGCAGATCCGCGGTCGGTTCGCCAATGGTATCCACGTACGCCGCCGTCCACGGTACGCCTGCGGAGTTAGTAAGCGGAGTACCGCCGCCGTAGAGCAGGGAGGTGATATGACTGTCGTTGCCGTTCTCGGTCATGGAGCGGTACAGTTCCGCTTCATTTTCAACGCCTTCCGCCAGTTCGCCTTTCGCACCCTTATTGAGCATACCCACCAGGGTGCCGATAATTTCCAGGTGACTTAACTCCTCGGTCGCGATATCCATCAGCATATCTTTACGACCGGGATCGTCGTCGCTTAATCCTTGCGTAAAGTAACGACATGCCGCGGCAAGTTCGCCCTGTGGCCCGCCAAACTGCTCAAGCAGAAGATTGGCCAGGCCCGGATTCGGTTCGGCTACGCGTACCGTGTATTGCAGCTGTTTTACGTGTCGAAACATACATTCTCCCTATTTCGTTATTTTTTCGCTTCAACGCCGTCCGCGTCGGAGCGCAGCAGGAACTGTTCCGTCGTCTGTGGAATATGCTGGAGCAGCCAGTCTGCCATCTGGCGCTCTTCTTCCAGAATGGATTCAAGGGCTGGAATGGAGGCGGTATCGCCTGCTTGTTTGGCCGCAGCCAGCAGAGAGGTGTAGCAGGCAATTTCAAACTGCTCAAAAACGTAGCCGCTGATGGAGCCTTTAACAATTTCGTCGGAAGGGAACATGCCGCCAATGGACTGGCCGAGCGCCGCCATTTTGCTCATGGAATCTTTTATGACCGAACGGGAAATATCATTGCGGTCGAGAATTTCTTCCAGCACGGTAATTTGGTGTTTAGTTTCATTAACGTGTTGTTCAATTCGTGCACGTAAGTCGGGATAATTATCAATACGGCTGGCCATTGATTCCAGCATGGATTCGGCTTGCTTTTCCATCGCATGGGCATCGCGTAGCCAATCATGGTAGTGTTCTACATGATTCATAATTAACTCCTGTGATTTATTTTCTGGTTAATTTTTGGTGCTGATGCTCATCAGATATTAATTATCCTTTCTGGGCTTTTTGATTAATATTACCGACAGCCAGATCGGTTAATTTGAGATCGGTTTCTTTTTCTTCTTCCAGCGTTTCGGCAAGAAGTTTAACGGCTTTTTTATAGCCTAATTGTTCAGCCAGGGTGGCCAGGGTGCCGTAGCTGGCAATTTCGTAGTGTTCAACTTTCTGAGCTGCGGCAATTAATGCAGCGTCACGTACTTCATTTTTCTCAGTGCTCTCAATAACTTCGTTGGCTTCTTCAATTAAGCCTTCCATCGCAACGCATTTCATGCGCTTCAGTTTGAGGCCGGATTCCTGCTCAATAATCTGATCGATACGTTCGATCTGTCCCTGCGTCTCTTCGAGGTGAGCCGTGAACGCGGCACTCAGCTTCTCGCTGGATGCGGCGCGAGCTAATTTGCTTAGCGCGCGGGTCAGCTGCTTCTCAGCGCTGTAGGTGTCGGATAACAGGTGAATAAATACATCTTCAACAGTTTTCATATTCATATTTTCGCTCCAGTGAAATAAAGGGAAGGTACTGCGAGCCGACGGGCCCGCAGCATGCTCTCGGTATATTTATAAGAGCTTTAAATAAGATCAGGAGTTATCAGATTTACGGCCTCCGCCGTGACTGCTCTGTCCCCCTTTCTTACCCGCTTCAGATGCGCGTTGCGGATCGTTTTTGAAATTACCGCCGCTGTGCTGGCCGCCTTTACGTCCAGCTTCTGATGCCTTTTCACGGTCTTCAGCGAAATTACCGGAACCACCACGATGTTGCTCTGCCATATATCAACCCTCATGTTGCGTTTATGTCAGGAGATACGATAAGTAATTCGTATCAGTTGTCGTTCAGAAATTAACATTAGTCGTTATGTGAGAAGAGTCAAATTTCTTGTCTGGGTTGTTTTACGGTAATTTTGCAGGGAATGAAGAAATACCGCTTCGTTACGAGTTTTAAAAACGAATGGGAAATCCATCAGTTAGATGAAAATAAAACCGGAGGTTAAGATTGCGCTTAGCTAATAATCCTAATGTGAACGTGGCGGGAATTATTACAAGAATTGACACAGCGCAAAAATATATCTTCGCAACGGGTGTTTTTGTATTCGGAATAATCCTATGAACGTGACGAAGTCATGCGCTGAAAAGAGTGTGGCTAAACCTCGTTTTTGACGTGGTCAGGCGGATCGGGTGAGGGTATGCTTCTTTTGTCACCACAATAATTACAGAGGCAATGTCATGGATCAGGAGCTACTGGATGCGGGGTACCGGGCCTATACCGGTGAGAAAATCGATGTCTATTTCAACACCGGGATCTGCAAACACTCGGGCAACTGCGTGCGCGGCAGCGCGAAGCTGTTCGATCTGAAGCGTAAACCATGGATCGCGCCGGATGAAGTAGATGCAGAAACGGTTATGCGCGTAATTGATACCTGCCCGAGCGGTGCGCTGAAGTACCGCCAAAAATAAGCGAGGAACCATGGAAATTCTTGAAGGCCATAACAAGTTTTACGTCAACGACGCCGAAGGCAATCAGGTAGCGGAGATCGTCTTTGTCCCGACCGGCGAGCATCTGAGCATCATTGAGCACACCGATGTGGATCCGAGCCTGAAAGGGCAGGGTGTGGGTAAACAGCTGGTGGCGAAGGTGGTAGAGAAGATGCGCGGTGAGAATCGTAAAATTATCCCGCTGTGTCCATTTGCGAAGCATGAGTTTGATAATACGCGGGAGTATGACGATATTCGGGCGTAAAACAGATGCCCGGCATTGCGCCGGGCAGCATACTCAACCCACAAACATCACCGACACACACAGCACACCCACAATCAGCGTCAGCAGGTTACCGATGGAGCGGTACGGTTTTAATGACGGGATCAGGTACGTCGACAGCGTCGGCATGATGAACAGGATCATGGCGATAAGCGGACCGCTGATGGCATAAATCATTGAGATCGCATTCGGGTTGATGCAGCAGACCGCAAAGGTAATCAGCGACACGCCGAGAATCGAAATCGCGCGGTTAAAGGCGCGGCTTTTCTTCACACCCACCTGATTCAGCGACGATTTCACAATTTCCGTTGCCCCTTCAATCACGCCAAAATAGGTGCCGAGGAACGATTTCGACATCGCAATAATCGCCACGATAATGCCGGAAATGCCCAGCCATGCCGGGGACGATGGCATCATCGACAGCGCGGACAGGATCGTCACCCCTTCCTCTTTTGCCGCCACGATATACGACGGTGGAATCGAAAGCAGGCAGCTGAACACAAAGAACAGCACGCTGAGGCAGATGATCAGGTACGCCACTTTCATGATTTTTTTGCATTTACCCATCGCCTCTTCACCGTATTTCTCGCGACGGTCTACGGCGAAGGTCGAGATGATCGGAGTATGGCTAAAAGCGAAAACCATCACCGGGATCGAAATCCACACCTGGTGCAGCGTATGCTGGTCGAAGGCCATCTGGCTGGTCAGCAGCGACGGCTGCCAGCTGCCCGTCAGATACAGCGAGACAAACAGGAAATAGGCGATCAGCGGAAAGACAAGGAAACCCATCACCTTAATGGTGATGTGCCGCCCCATCAGGAAGATCAGATTCAAAATCAGCACTACGCCAAAGCTCACCAGCATCCGCATGCCGGTATCCACCGTCATCCGTTTCGCCAGCTGTTCAGTGAGTGAGTTGGTTATCGCCACCGCGTAAATCAGAACTACCACAAAGAAGGCCACAAAATAGAGTGTGGTGATCAGGTTGCCGATCTTTTTGCCGTAGTAATGCGAAACGGCACCGGTGATCCCTTCGTTGCCTTTCGTCTTCGACGACAGAATAAATTGCGCCAGCGCTTTATGCGGCCAGTAGGTTAAGGGATACGCCACAAGGGCGGTGATCAGCAGGACAATCGCGCCAGCAGAGCCGAGCTGAATGGGCAAGAACAGGGTTCCTGCGCCCACGGCAGTGCCGTAGAGGGCGAAACTCCAGAGAGTCTCTTCTTTTGACCAAATTTTCGACATTAGAGCAACGTATCAACTATAAAACGAACAAAAAGGAGTGCAATTTACCATAATTATGCGTTGAGGTCGCCGTTGCTTCGCAGGGGGTGGGCCGGAGCAGGTCTCCGGCCGGAAGGTTATTCGCTTGCCAGGGCGCGTCGTTGCTGGCGGCGCTTGATGATTTTCTCCCGCAGGGTGTCGTACGCCCAGTTGTAAAGCATGGTGTACGGCAGGAAGAACAGAAAGAAACCAATTTCCAGGGTAAAAGCCTGGAGCAGCGTCACGCCCAGCACGGCGGCAACGATGGTTACGCCAATCACAATAAAGCCGCATTCAAAACCCAGGGCATGCAGGGCGCGCACTTTCGCCGTGCGCTTCACCCGCTGGACGGGCCAGAAACGGTCGAAGCCAAAGTTATAGATAATGTTCCAGAGCATTGCCGTGGTCGCCAGAATAATGGTGAGCCCCCCCATTTCAACCACCGAGCGCTGCATTAGCCACGCGGCCGTCGGGGCGAGGATCGCCGTAGCAATGCCTTCAAAACAGACGGCATGGAAGATCCGCTCCGGCAATTTACGTTGGAGTGCATCCTGATATTGCATATTTACCTCATATAGACGCCAGTATGGGCGTTGATGCCGCCTATTCTTATCGTTTAAGGTGATATATAAAAGATGGTATCCATCGATAAAGTAGATACATCATGCGTTACTCTCCCGAAGCACTGACCGCGTTTGTTGAAACTGTCGCCGCAGGTTCGTTTTCTGCTGCGGCACGGCGGCTGCGTAAAAGCCAGTCCACCATCAGCACCTCCATTGCCAACCTTGAAGCTGACCTTGGCTTTGAGCTGTTCGATCGCTCGGCGCGTCACCCGGTATTAACCGCCCAGGGTGAACAGGTGCTGGGCTATGTCCAGTCGATACTCGCCGCCAGCGCGCGCCTGGATGAGCTGGCCGTATCGTTAACCGCGCAAACGGAGGCGCGTTTTACCTTTGTTCTCTCCGATACGCTTAACCCGGCCGTGCTGGAAGAGATGATGAGCCAGTTCGACCAGCGTTTTCCGCACACGGAATTTGAGTGCCTGATTGGAGAAGAGGAGGACGTGATCGATCTGCTGCAAAAGGAGCGGGCGCAAATTGGCCTGACGGAAGCGCGCGACAGCTACCCGACCGATATTGGCGCGACCCGTCTGCCTATGCAGACGCGGATGGCCATCTACGTTTCTGCCGGACATCCTCTGGCAGGGCAACATGAGACGCAGGCGGACGAGCTGCATGGCTGGCGCGAGCTGCGGCTGAGCACCTATCTTGAACGGGAAGCGCCCCTTTCGCGCGGGCCGGTCTGGTCTGCGCCGAATTATCTGTTACTGCTGAGCATGGCGGTACAGGGCTTTGGCTGGTGCGCGTTACCCTGCGCGCTGGTCGACGAATTTGCCGCGTCGAAATCGCTGGTGCAGCTGAACGTGCCGGGCTGGCCGAGGTCGATTGCCATCGATCTGGTATGGAACAAACGAACCCCGCCCGGCGTCGCCGGAAGCTGGCTGCGCCAGTACTTGCAGGACGCACGATAATCCTGTGACTAAACTCACTAATTTTAAACATTTGCGTCAATTGTTGATAACAATCCTCTACTATCGTCATGTCATTTTGCACAGAGGTCGTGATGAAAGATGTCGTTATAGTGGGTGCGTTACGTACGGCTATCGGCTGTTTTCAGGGAGCGCTTGCGCGTCACTCTGCGGTTGATCTTGGCAGCGTGGTGGTAAGAGCGCTGGTGGAACGCAGCGGGATTGCCGCACATGAAATTGATGAGGTGATCCTGGGCCAGGTGCTGACCGCTGGCGCGGGACAAAACCCTGCGCGCCAGGCGGCGCTGAAGGGCGGCCTGCCTAATACCGTTTCGGCAATTACCATTAACGACGTCTGTGGTTCAGGTTTGAAAGCGCTCCATCTTGCAACGCAGGCCATCCAGTGTGGTGAAGCGGATGTGGTCATTGCCGGCGGGCAGGAGAATATGAGCCGCGCCCCGCATGTCCTGACCGACAGCCGGACCGGCGCGCAGCTCGGGAACAGTCAGCTGCTTGACAGCCTGGTTCACGACGGGCTGTGGGACGCCTTCAACGACTACCATATGGGCGTAACGGCGGAAAACCTGGCGCGGGAATACGGTATCAGCCGCGAGCTTCAGGATGCATATGCCCTCAGCTCACAGCAAAAAGCGCGTGCAGCGATCGACTCCGGGCGTTTTCGCGATGAAATTGTCCCGGTCAGTACCCAGCGCCAGAACGGCGAAGCGCTCATCGTCGATACCGACGAGCAGCCGCGCACCGATGCCAGCGCAGAAGGGCTGGCAAAACTCGATCCGGCCTTTGAAACGCTCGGTTCCGTAACGGCAGGCAACGCCTCATCCATTAACGACGGTGCGGCGGCGGTGATGATGATGAGTGAAAGCAAAGCCCAGGAGCTGGCGCTGCCGGTGCTGGCGCGGATCAAAGCGTTTGCCAGCGTGGGCGTTGATCCCGCGTTAATGGGGATCGCCCCGGTCTATGCCACGCGCCGCTGCCTGGAGCGGGCGGGCTGGGAGCTGAACGATGTGGATCTGATTGAGGTCAACGAAGCTTTTGCTGCACAGGCGATCTCGGTCGGGAAAATGCTGGAATGGGATCCGCTGCGGGTCAACGTCAACGGCGGAGCCATCGCGCTGGGCCATCCCATTGGCGCCTCCGGCTGCCGCATTCTGGTGTCGCTGGTCCACGAAATGAAAAAGCGTAACGCCCGAAAAGGGATCGCAACGCTCTGTATTGGCGGGGGGCAGGGGGTGGCCCTGGCTATCGAACGGTAATTTCTCCCTCTGCGCACAGAAAACCTCCCACGGGAGGTTTTTTTGTGTCCGCAGAATCCTTTTTTAACACTTATGCGTTCTTTCTGAAGCCCGCAATAATTATTGCGCGGTTAATTATTTGCTTTGTGAAGTGCTTAATGTGATCTCACGCCTGAAATTTACGGTTAATACCCTTTTTTTGTTGATGGGGTTCACGTCAATCTTTGCCAAAAAAAATGAAACAAATAATTTCGATCCTTGTCACTAAAATAACGGTGCATAAAAAATAAACTCAAGTTTCATAAAAAAGAAACGTTATTTTAATTGAGGGTTTTTTCATGTTTAAGAAATCTCTGCTCCTTGCTTCCCTTATTAGTGCCTCTTTTGCGGCTAGCGCCGTTACCGTCGATCTGCGTCACGAATATATTGACAGCGGCTCGAATGCCGACCGTGTTGCCGTCTCGCACCGCTTTGATAATGGCTTCGGTTTTTCAGTCGAGGCGAAGTGGAAATCAGGCGGGGACAAGGCAGATCAGCCATTCGCGGATGTAGTGGGGAACGGTCACGAAGATCAGATTAGCTGGCGCTGGAAAGCGACAGACAATATCGCCCTGACCCCTGCGTTTACGATTGAAAGCACAGACAGTCGCACCATTTATAAACCGAATCTGCATGTGCAATATAGCTTCGATAATGGCTTCTACGTGGCTGCGCGTTACCGTTACGAATATACCCGCTACCCGTCAAGCTCAAATAAGGACGACGATAAAGTTAACCGTGGCGATGCGTGGGTCGGTTGGGTATTAGGTGACTGGCGTACCGAGCTGAACTATGTTTACGCGAAAAGTTCTGAAGGCGTGGCCCGAAATAACAATAAAGATTATTCCAACGAATATAACGCCAAGCTGGCCTACAAATGGGATAAAAACTGGGCGCCGTATGTGGAGGTGGGCAACGTGGGGGTTAAAGACACGGACGAACGCCAGACCCGTTTCCGTTTAGGCGTGGCGTACTCCTTCTGATAATTTATCTTCTTCGCTAAAACCGCCGGGTGGCGCTTCGCTTACCCGGCCTACACCTTCTTATCCGTCCTACACCTTCCTTCCAATCCGTCGTTTCGTAGGCCGGGTAAGCGAAGCGCCACCCGGCAAAAAGCGCCGCGCAATCACCCAAAAAAAAGCCCTCCGAATCGGAGGGCAAGGCCAGTTACAGAAACACTAACTCAAGTCAGGCATGCAACATTTCAGGTTGCTCAGGGAGTTTCGCGATATAGAGGGCCGGTTTGCCGTCTTTATCGGAACTGTACAGCACCGCTTTTTCGTCCGGCGTGAAGGACGGATGCGGGTGGGTTACCTGGCGGCTGTTCGCCACCGTAGCCCATGAGGTGTCATGACGGGCGATGCGGTAACAGGCTTTTTTCGCCACGTCAAAGGCATACAGATAAGGATCGTTATCAATGGTGTAGCCGCCGGTGTCTTTCACATCGACAGGCGTACCGGAGCCGTCGCCAACCAGCAGGGTGCCGTCGACGTTGCTCATCAGGTGCGAACAGGCGGGCATATTCATTACCGCTTCATTCACGCCGGTGTCCGGGTTGAAGCGGGAGATGGTGCGCCCTTGCTGACCTTTCAGGTAAGAAACGTAGATCAGCGCGGACCCGTCCGGCACCCAAAATTCATGTGTACAGCTTTCACCTTCCGCGTGCGTTTTCACTTTCCGCACGTTGCTGCCATCTTCGTTCACCAGCCACATGCGGGCGTCGACCAGGTCGTGCGGCCCTTCATGACAGAAGGCCACGGTATTGTCATCGAACGGGCGATATATTGGATGTCCCAGCCAGATCTTCTCGTCATGAATGGTGGTGCTTTCACCCGTTTTCAGATCAACGCGCAGCAGGCGGCAGTGCGGCCCTTTGTGGAAGAAGTCGTGGAAAATTTTCCAGTCGTTGAGTGGCGTCCAGTCACGTCTGGCAATCTCAATACCCACCAGTTTGGTGCAGTCGCTGTTCGCGACCCAGGTGCCGTAGCCGACCCACTCTTCCGGGACGCGGTACACTTCGCGCTCTGCCAGCGTCTGTAAATCCACCTCCAGCAGGGTGCGATCGTTCTTCACATAGTAGAGGGATTTATCGTCCGGAGAGAGGAACCCGCCAAAGGTGTTATCGCCCGCGCCTTCGGTCAACTGTACCGCTTCGGCGTTTTTCAGATCCAACAGGTAATAGTTCCAGTGACCGTCGAACTCCCCGGCGAACAGCAGGTGGCTGCCATCGTTAAAGAAGCACTTCTGGTAAAAGTAGTTGCGATGACAGGTTACTTCCGGTGGGGTCAGGCGGGTGACTTCCACGCCTGTATCCGGATCGCGGCTGACCTCATAGTTCAGCTTGACCCGCATACCTTTAGCCATAATGCACTCCTTTGAACGCGTAATGTAGGTTGAAAACTAGGTGATAAATTATCAAAACGTTGTTTCATTATGTGTGACTGACAGCGCACTTTCTCAGTTTGATTAACCAGATTGAGGGTCTTAAAAATTTATCGTGATCGAAACACCATTTCTGGCATAAACAAGCAGAAAAAATGAAACGTTGTTTTAAATGCAATTGAAAACCCCGTGGTCAGGGGATAATATGTGTTCATCACGAAAACGGAACGTTGTTTCGTTAATTATCTTTGCCTTCGGGCACGATCAATTCTGGAGGTTTACGTGGACGTCAGACAAAGCATCCACAGTGCGCACGCTAAAACGCTGGATACTCAGGGGCTGCGCAGTGAGTTTTTAGTTGAGCAAGTGTTCGAAGCCGACAAGTACACCATGGTCTACAGCCATATTGACCGCATTATTGTGGGCGGGATTATGCCGGTGGCGAAAACCGTCTCCGTGGGCGGTGAAGTGGGCAAACAGCTGGGCGTGAGCTACTTCCTCGAACGCCGTGAACTGGGCGTGATTAACATCGGCGGGCCGGGCACCATTACCGTTGATGGCCAGTGCTACGAAATTGGTCACCGCGACGCGCTGTACGTCGGCAAAGGGGCGAAAGAAGTGGTGTTCGCCAGCATTGATGGCAGCAAACCGGCGAAGTTTTACTACAACTGCGCCCCGGCTCATACGACTTACCCCACCAAAAAAGTCACGCCAGCGGATGTTGCCCCGGTGACCCTTGGCGATAACCTCACAAGCAACCGTCGCACCATCAACAAATACTTTGTTCCGGATGTGCTGGAAACCTGTCAGCTCAGCATGGGGCTGACCGAGCTTGCGCCGGGCAACCTGTGGAACACCATGCCGTGCCATACCCACGAGCGCCGCATGGAGGTCTACTTCTATTTCAACATGGATGAAGACGCCTGCGTGTTCCACATGATGGGACAGCCGCAGGAGACGCGCCATATCGTTATGCACAACGAGCAGGCGGTCATTTCGCCGAGCTGGTCTATCCACTCTGGCGTGGGAACGAAAGCCTATACCTTTATCTGGGGTATGGTCGGTGAAAACCAGGTCTTCGATGACATGGACCACGTCGCTGTTAAGGATCTGCGCTAGTCGCAGGCAGTTAAGTATATATCTGCCTGTTGCTGACAGGCGCTGAACGATTAAGGAATAAACATGATTCTGGATGCATTTTCTCTGCAAGGTAAAGTGGCTGTGGTTTCCGGTTGTGACACCGGGCTGGGGCAGGGTATGGCGTTAGGTCTGGCTGAAGCGGGCTGCGATATCGTCGGGATTAACATCGTTGAGCCAACGGAAACCATCGAGCGCGTTACCGCACTGGGCCGCCGTTTCCTGAGCCTGACCGCGGACCTGCGCAAAATCGATGCGATCCCTGAGCTGCTGGATCGCGCGGTGGCGGAGTTTGGGCATATCGATATTCTGGTCAACAACGCCGGCCTGATCCGTCGTGAAGACGCGATTAACTTCAGCGAAACGGACTGGGACGACGTGATGAATCTGAACATCAAGAGCGTGTTCTTTATGTCCCAGGCGGCTGCGAAGCACTTCATCGCCCAGGGGAAAGGGGGCAAGATCATCAATATTGCCTCCATGCTCTCTTTCCAGGGCGGCATCCGCGTGCCGTCTTACACCGCATCGAAGAGTGCCGTGATGGGCGTGACCCGTCTGCTGGCGAACGAGTGGGCGCAGCACAACATCAACGTCAACGCGATTGCGCCGGGCTACATGGCCACCAACAATACCCAGCAGCTGCGTGCGGATGAAGAGCGCAGCGCGGCAATCCTGGAGCGTATTCCAGCGGGTCGCTGGGGTCTGCCGAGCGATCTGATGGGGCCGATCGTGTTCCTGGCATCCCCGGCTTCGGATTATATTAACGGCTACACCGTGGCCGTCGACGGCGGCTGGCTGGCACGATAATTCACCCCGAATCAAGAACCTCTGCCCTCGGGTAGAGGTTTTTTTTGCGCCAAAATTGGCTTTATCCATATCCTTAAAGATGAAAAATCCATACTGAAAAGGAATGAATGACAGGCATCACACATTTATTGCTTAAATATTAACTAATTAATAAAAAATAAGGTTAAACCACCCTGATTTGAAATTGTAATGTCCATCACAGATCGGTATGTCGTAGCGAAATAATCCATATCTTCACCAGTTCCGGCCTGACACTTTCTTCCGGTATCTCGTAATTTCACTTAACGAATTTCGCTGTTGAGGCAGGAAACTATGACATCTGTAAATGACTCTACCCTTATGCCCGCTGCGCTGCGCGATACCCGACGCATGAACCAGTTTGTTTCTGTTGCGGCCGCCGTAGCCGGTTTACTGTTTGGTCTGGATATCGGCGTTATCGCTGGCGCACTGCCCTTTATTACCGACCACTTTACGTTAAGCAACCGCCTGCAAGAGTGGGTGGTGAGCAGCATGATGCTGGGTGCGGCCATCGGCGCACTGTTTAATGGCTGGCTGTCGTTCCGTCTCGGGCGCAAATACAGCCTGATGGTTGGGGCGATCCTGTTTGTTGCCGGTTCCATTGGCTCGGCGTTTGCCATCAACGTTGAGGTGCTGCTGCTCTCCCGCGTGCTGCTGGGCGTGGCGGTGGGTATCGCGTCCTACACCGCGCCGCTTTACCTCTCCGAAATGGCGAGCGAAAACGTGCGCGGGAAGATGATCAGCATGTACCAGCTGATGGTGACGCTCGGTATCGTGCTGGCGTTCCTGTCGGATACATACTTCAGCTACAGCGGCAACTGGCGGGCAATGCTTGGCGTGTTGGCGCTGCCTGCGGTGCTGCTGATTGTGTTAGTCATTTTCCTGCCGAACAGCCCGCGCTGGCTGGCGCAAAAAGGGCGTCACGTGGAGGCGGAAGAGGTGCTCCGCATGCTGCGCGACACGTCTGAAAAAGCGCGTGAAGAGCTGAACGAAATCCGCGAGAGCCTGAAGCTGAAGCAGGGCGGCTGGTCGCTGTTTAAGGCAAACCGCAACGTGCGCCGCGCGGTGTTCCTCGGCATGCTGTTACAGGCGATGCAGCAGTTCACGGGGATGAACATCATCATGTATTACGCCCCACGCATCTTTAAAATGGCCGGTTTTACCACCACCGAACAGCAGATGATCGCCACGCTGGTGGTAGGGCTGACCTTTATGTTCGCCACCTTTATCGCGGTGTTCACCGTTGATAAGGCCGGACGTAAACCGGCCCTGAAAATTGGCTTTAGCGTGATGGCGCTCGGCACCTTAATACTCGGCTACTGCCTGATGCAGTTCGATAACGGCACGGCGTCAAGCGGCCTCTCTTGGCTCTCCGTCGGCATGACCATGATGTGCATCGCCGGTTACGCGATGAGCGCCGCGCCGGTGGTGTGGATCCTGTGCTCTGAAATTCAGCCGCTGAAATGCCGTGACTTTGGTATCACCTGTTCCACCACCACCAACTGGGTGTCGAACATGATCATTGGCGCGACCTTCCTGACGCTGCTGGATGCGATTGGCGTGGCAGGCACCTTCTGGCTCTATACGGTGCTGAACGTGGCATTTATCGGCGTGACCTTCTGGCTGATTCCGGAAACCAAAGGCGTGACCCTGGAGCATATTGAACGCAAGCTGATGAGAGGGGAGAAACTACGTAATATCGGCGTGTAATGTCATTGCCCGGTGGCGCTTCGCTTACCGGGCCTACGATAGCCTGTAGGCCGGGTAAGGCGTAGCCGCCACCCGGCTTTGTGTTTACCGCATCGCACGTCTCAAAATACGCTCCGCCTGACGCTGGAAGTCAGCGGCCGTCTCTTCCACGGTTTTCTGCCCGTAGTCGATATACTGCAAAGAGGTACCGAACTGCGCCACAATCTGTGGGTCGTCAAAGTATGGCGAGACGGTGAGTTTCGCCGGCAGCGACTGCGCCAGGCGCAGGCCCGCCACGGATGGATCGTCCTCTTTAATGGTGCCGTCTTCGGTCAGATACTGCACCGCCACTTTGCTCAACGGCACGCCGCGCTCAAGACCCAGCGTATCAACCCCTTCTTTGCTGTTGAGCAGGAAGTTAATCAGCTTCGCTGCCGCTTCCGGGTTTTTGGTCGTCTTACCAATCGACAGCATCTGCGCCGGTTTGAAGAACAGACCCGCGTCGGTGGCGCCCGGCAGCATTGGGTAGCTGCCCAGCTCCAGTTTCGCCGGTGGCTTCAGGTTGTCGGAATATTTGTTGATGGTGGAGTTCCACATGTAGGTGCCGCCCCATTCACCCTGGATCCACGGCTTCATCTCATACATGTTGCTCTTACCGAACGAGGCATAGTATTTGGTGTCCGGCATGACGTGGCTGTCGATCAGCTTTTTGTAGGTCTGGAAAAACTCCACCCACTGTTCCTTTGTGTAGCTGAACTTTTTGGTTTTCTCATCCACCGCAGGAATGTTGTACTTCTGGATCATGTACGAATTCAGCAGCGCCAGCGTATCCTGGTGCTCCAGGATCACCGGATAGTATTGCTTGCCGAGCTTGCTCTCGAAGGTTTTACCGGCCGCCATCAGCTCGTCCCAGGTTTTCGGGTACGCAATACCCGCTTTTTTCCAGGTTTCGTCATTGAAGTAGAACACGCGCGCCGTCACCGAGATCGGAATGCCGTTCAGCTTGCCGTCCACGGTGGTGGTTTGCAGCTCTTTGGGATCGAACTGCGACAGGTCGATCACGTCCTTCATCTTGTTCAGATCGTAGAAGCCGTCACCGGTTTTGGAGAAGATCGGCAGCCAGTTCCAGTTGGTCTGCATCACGTCCGGCTCGGTGCCGCCCGCAATCTGGGTGGTCAGACGGGAGAGGTGACCGTCCCAGCCGGTGTATTCCGCTTTTACGTTGATGTCCGGGTTCTGCTTATGGAACTCTTCCAGCGCTTTCAGAGTGACCTGGTGACGGCCATTGCCGCCCCACCAGGACATCCGTAAATCCACATTCTGCGCCATCGATGGCAAAGCGGTAAGGCCCAGGGTCGCGGAGATTGCTGCGCTTAAAAGCACTTTTTTCATTTTTATCACTCCATCAGAGAGAGAGGTTCTGTTCAGTTTTTGCGTCAAAAATATGACACTTGTTCATCTCAAACGTGAAATACACCTTACGATGAAGCCCTTTATCAATCATTGGCTTAGCTTCATCGGACGGGATTCGGGCGGTCAGTTCGTAGTCCGCGACCTTCAGGTACACAAAGAATTCATGGCCCATGTTCTCCACGCGCACCATCTCCCCGCTACAGCCGCCATTCGGGAAGGGCTCATCAGAGAGCGACACAAATTCCGGGCGCACGCCGTAGAAGATCTCCTGACCCGCGTAAGCCGCGACTTTCTCCTGCTTCTCCGCGTTCAGCGGCATGGTTTCATCGCCAATGGCGATGTGCAGCTGGCCCGCTTTTTCGACCAGCACGCTTTTGCGTATATTCATCTCCGGCGCGCCGATAAAGCCCGCTACGAACATGTTCTTCGGCTTGTGGTAGAGGTTGTCCGGCGTGTCCACCTGCATGATATGGCCGAGCTTCATCACGCAGATGCGGTCGCCCATGGTCATCGCTTCGGTCTGGTCGTGGGTCACGTAAACGGTGGTCGCCGGTTTTCCTGACTTCTTCAGCTGCTTGTGCAGGTCAGAAATACGGATACGCATCGAAGCGCGCAGTTTGGCGTCGAGGTTTGAAAGCGGCTCATCGAACAGGAACACATCCGGCTTTTTCACAATCGCACGGCCTACCGCCACGCGCTGCGCCTGGCCGCCGGAAAGCTGGCGCGGCAGGCGGTCGAGCAGCTCTTCCAGCTCAAGAATTTTGGCGGCATCATTCACCTGAGACTCAATCTGATCTTTCGGCAGTTTGCTCAGCTTGAGACCAAAGGCCAGATTCTCGCGCACCGTCATGTGCGGATAGAGGGCGTAGTTCTGGAACACCATTGCAATACCGCGCTCCTTCGGCGCGAGGTTGTTCACGATCTTGTCGCCGATGCGCACCTCGCCGCCGCTGATGGTTTCCAGCCCCGCCAGCATGCGCAGGGTCGTGGATTTGGCGCAGCCGGACGGCCCGACAATCACCATGAATTCCCCTTCAGCAATTTTAAGATCGATAGCGTGTACCGCTTTAAAGCCGTTGGAGTAGACCTTTTCCAGCTTGTTGAAAATAACTTCAGCCATGGTATTTCCCTCTTAACCTTTAATTCCGCTGCTGGTGACGCCCTGTACGAAGTAGCGCTGTGCCAGGAAGAAAACAATGATGGATGGCAGAATGGAGATGCTCGCCATTGCCAGAATTTCGTTCCACGGCGCGCCTTCGGTGACGTCGATGGACATTTTCAGCGCCAGTGCGATGGGGTATTTATCCACGCTGTAGACGTAAATCAGCGGCCCGATAAAGTCGTTCATGGACCACATGAACTGGAACAGGGCGACGGAGATAATGGCCGGTTTCAGGATCGGTACCACCACGTACCACAGCACCTGGAAGGAGTTACAGCCGTCAATCTGCGCCGCCTCTTCCATGTCACGCGGGACGCCGCGCAGGAACTGGATCAGCATGAAGACGAAGAACCCCTGAGTGGCGAAGGCCAGCGGCAGGTACAGCGGCATATAGCTGTTGAGCATGCCCATTTCACGGAACATGAGGTACTGCGGGATCAGCAGCACGGTGCTGGGCAGCAGCATGGTGGTGATGAGCGTGGCGAACCAGAACTTCTTCCACGGGATCTCGAAGCGGGCAAAGCCGTACGCCACGATGGTGGAGGAGATAATGGTCAGGATCACTTTCGGGATCACATACTTAAAGGTATTCAGCATGTAATGGCCGAAGTTGTACTCGGTGCCGGTTTTCCAGCCGTTCACGAAACCATCCCAGGTGGCGTGGGCTGGCCACAGGCTCAGGGTGGTGAAGATCTCGTGGTTCGGTTTGAACGACGCGGAGAACATCCACACCAGCGGGTAAAGCATCAGCAGGCCGACAACCAGCAGGATCACATAGCGAACGGAGGCGTTGATTTTCTCTCTGCGCAGCGTGCGGGCCACTTCGCGTTCGGCGACGCTTCTTGCCGTGGAGAGTTGTTGAATATCAGCCATTTTTGCCTCCTTTATCGGCGGAGTAGAACACCCAGTATTTCGACGACTTAAAGGCGATACCGGCGAAGACGGCCACCACCAGGAACAGGATCCACGCCAGCGCCGCGCCATAGCCCATATCGAAATACTTGAACGCGGTGTCGTAGATGTAGAGCGAGAACAGATAGGTCGAATAGGTTGGCCCGCCGCCGGTAATCACGTACGGCCCGGTAAATTCCTGGAACGCCTGCGTGGTCTGCATGATGAAGTTGAAGAAGATCACCGGCGTAATCAGCGGCACGGTCACCTTCATGAACATCTGCCATTTCGATGCGCCATCGATCATTGCCGCTTCATACTGGGACTGCGGTACGTTTTGCAGCGCGGCCAGGAAGATGACCATCGCGGAACCGAACTGCCAGACGCGCAGCAGGGTAACGGACATCAGCGCCAGCGACGGCTCGCCCAGCCAGTTCACCGGATCAAAGCCAAATACACCGATAAAGCTGTTCAGCAGACCATCAATGGCAAATAAGGCGCGCCACAATACGGCAATGGCGACGGAGCTGCCGAGGATCGACGGAATATAGTAGGCCGTTCGGAAAAAGCCGATGCCGCGTAATTTAAAGTTCAGGACAAAGGCAATTCCTAATGCAAAGGCGAGCTTTAACGGGATGGTTAAAAATACATAGGCAAAGGTCACGCCCATGGATTTCCAGAAGAGCGTGTCTTCGGTAAACATGTAGCGATAGTTTTCAATGCCGTTAAACACCGGCGGACTCATCAAATCGTAATCCGTAAAGCTGAGGAAAAACGATGAGACGAAGGGGAATGCCGTAAAGAGTATCAGCCCGATGATGTAGGGTGATATCCATGCGAGCCCCAGCAGCTTGTTTTCATTCATACATACCTACCTGGCAATCAATGGTTTAATACGAAATCTGCTTTGTTACATTTTTCAGGCCTGCGATGCGCGGCATGAGAGCTGAAATTCAGGGTGCAACGTCTGGCAACGGCGAAATCTACGTTTGTTTTTTAACGCTTTTTTGTCTTTCTTTGTGCTGTAAGCGCTTCTGGTTTCAAAAGAGCTGAACCGGCGTTCTTGGATACTAAAACATCGTTTTATTTTATATTATTGCGATTTATTTCTGCGTCATTCGCTTAATGGTGGAAATGTGATCGGCGTCGAAACGCTGTTTCAATATAGTGAGGGAGGTGGCATTTTTGACTTTTCACGAAGCTTTGCCGCCGGCCATGAGGAAGAGATAACGAAGCAAAAAGGGAGCGGGAATAAGAATAGTCACGCAGCGTGGCTAACTACCAGATCTGATAGCAGGTCTACAGATGTACCAATTCGTCATTCAGATAATTCTTACATTCTTGTATGATTTGTTACACCGGAACCAGTCAGGCAGAATTTCACTGCATCCTTAAAAGAAGAACAGTTATGTCAGCGATGGATTTCAAAAAACATACGGATCTCAACTTTCCTCACTATGCTCCCCCGGCGGTCAGCGCTAAAGAAATAGATCTTCTGGGTCTGCTGGACGTCCTGCTGGCAGCAAAAAAACGCATCATCACCATTGTCTTTGCATTTGCACTGGTCGGCCTGGCAATCGCCTTTCTGATACCGCAAAAATGGACCAGTAAAGCGGTCATTACGCCCGCGGAACAGACGCAGTGGAGTTCGCTACGCCAGATGATGGTGGCGCTCCAGGTGCTTGATGTCGACGTGAAAATTACCCGTGCGGATGTGTTTAATCTGTTTGTTAAAAAGTTTCAGTCCCAGTCTCTGCTTGAAGAGTACATGAAGAGCTCACCTTACGTGATGGCTCAGCTCGATGGCGCTCAGGTTGACCCGCTGGAGCTGCACCGCGCGGTGGTCAATATTGCCGAAAAGATGAAAGCCGTTGATAACACGCAGGAAAAAAATGCCGATAAAGCACCGTACCTCTCCTGGACGTTAAGCTTCACTGCCCCAACGGCAGAGGACGCGCAGAAAGTGTTGAATGGTTACATTCAGTACATCTCCCGCATCGTCGAGCAGGAGACCATGCAAAACATTCGCGATCAGCTGATCCTGAGAACCAAAACGGTTCAGCAGCAGCTGGAGCTGGATCGGGTCCGTCTGACAAATATCCATAATACCAACCTGCAACGCCTGAACTACTCGCTGGAAGTGGCGAACGCGGCAGGGATCAAAAAGCCGGTCTACAGCAATGGACAGGCGGTGAAAGACGATCCGGATTATTCCGTCGCCCTCGGTGCGGACGGGATTGCGCAGAAATTGCAGATTGAAAAAAATCTGAAGGACGTTTCTGAGTTGAACGCCGATTTCCAGAACCGCGAATACTATCTGGCACAGCTGCAAAAACTTTCCTTCGAAGATGTGAGCCTGGAGCCGTTCAAATACCAGCTTTCACCTTCTATGCCGGTGAAAAAAGATGGCCCGGGCAAAGCCCTGATCGTGCTGCTGGCGTGTATTCTGGGTGGACTGTTCGCCTGTGGCAGCGTGCTGCTGCGCGAGGCAATGAGCACCCGCAACCCGCTGCCGGAACAACTTCCTGAGCCGGTTACGGAATAACATCAAAAAAGGCGCTCAACTGAGCGCCTTTTTTTATTTCAGGAAATCTTCGCGAACCGGAGTAAAGGTATCCAGCAGGGTGCCGGGTTTCAGGCAAACGCAGCCGTGCATCACGTGCGGCGCTTTATAGAGGGTGTCGCCCGCCATCACCACATGCTTCTCCTCGCCAATGGTGAACTCAAATTCCCCCGAGAGAACGTAGGTGAGCTGCTCATGCGGATGGTTATGCATCGGGCCAATCGCGCCTTGCTCGAAATTCACTTCCACCGCCATCATCCTGCCGTCGTGCGCCAGAATACGACGCGTCACGCCGTTGCCCAGATCCTCAAGCGTGGTCTCTTTATGGAAAATAAACATATTTTCGCCCTGTTATGTAATGAAACATTGTTTCAATTAATTTATCTCACCCGCGGCGAAAAGGAAACGTTTAGCCAAATAACTGGAAAGGCGATCACAAGTTTGCTTCACTGGGTGAAACGCACAGGAGGAAAGATGAAAACGATCGGTCTGTTAGGGGGCATGAGCTGGGAATCAACGATCCCGTACTACCGCCTGATTAATGAAGGTGTCAAACAGCGTCTGGGCGGTCTGCATTCGGCTAGCCTGCTGCTGCACAGCGTGGATTTCCATGAAATAGAAGCCTGCCAGTCGAGCGGGGAGTGGGACAAAGCCGGGCAGATGCTGGCGGACGCCGCGCTCGGGCTGGAGCGTGCGGGCGCGCAGGGTATTCTGCTGTGTACCAACACCATGCATAAGGTGGCGTCGCACATTGAAGACCGCTGTTCGCTGCCGTTCTTACATATCGCGGATGCCACCGGACGTGCCATACGTGCCGCCGGCATGACGCGCGTGGCGCTGCTGGGGACGCGCTACACCATGGAGCAGGATTTTTACCGCGGGCGGCTGAACAGCCAGTTCGGGATTGAAAGCCTGATCCCTGAAGAGGCTGACCGGGCGCGCATTAACCAGATTATTTTTGATGAGCTGTGTCTGGGCACCTTCAGCGAAACGTCGCGCGCATGGTACATCAGCGTGATTGAGAAACTGGCGCAGCAGGGGGCGGAAGGGGTTATCTTCGGCTGTACCGAAATTGGCCTGCTGGTGCCGGCAGACCAAAGCCCGATAACGGTCTTCGATACCGCCGCCATCCATGCCGCGGATGCGGTGGAGTTCATGCTGTCATAGTGGTTTTTGCAGGTCAGGTAAGCGAAGCGCCACCTGACGCGCGTGCGCAATCAGGTGTTCACTAAACGCATCAACCAACGCTGAGGCGGGCCGGTGCAGCGGGCGGATCAGGCTCACGGTAAAGGGAACGGAAACGCTAAAACGGCGCAGAACCACGCCGCTGCTGGCGTAGTCCATGGCCGTGAGCGGGTTCACCACCGAAATACCCACGCCCGCGCGCACCATCGCGCAAATAGACGCCGCACTGTGCGTTTCCATCACCATCCGCCGCTTCACCTGATGTTCGGCAAACAGGCCATCCAGAAGCTGCCGGTAGCTGTCGGTCTGCGACAGGCTGATATAGTTCTCACCGTGAAAATCCGCCGGCGTCAGCTCCGCTTTGTGGGCAAGCGGGTGGCTGGCAGGTAGTACGCAGACCTCATCCAGCGACAGCAGCTCCGTGCGTTCCGTTCCCGCTGGCGTGACGAGGGTTTCGGTCAGACCCAGATCGTGGCGCTGGGCCGAAAGCCACTCCTCCAGCAGCGGCGACTCCTGCGGCACGATGGTCAGGCTGACCTCCGGATAGCGGGCCAGAAACGGCTGTAACAGTACCGGCAGGAATGACTGGGAAAAGACCGGCAGGCAGACGATGGACAGCTCGCCCTGGCGGAACTCCCTCAGGCTCTCTGCCGCGCTCACGATCCTGTCCAGCCCGTACCAGGAGCGCTGAACCTCCTCAAACAGGCGTAAACCCTGCACCGTTGGATGTAGCCGGCCGCGGGTGCGTTCAAACAGCTTCAGCCCCAGCACTTTCTCAAAACGCGCCAGCTCGCGGCTGACCGTCGGCTGCGAGGTGTGCAGCATGTGCGCGGCTTCAGTGAGATTGCCGGTGGTCATTACCGCATGAAAAATCTCGATATGGCGTAGGTTAACGGCGGGCATAGGGCACCTGATGGCTGAGCGTAGTCCATATCATTTTTGCATAGACTCAAGATAAAACGATATTTTTTATTCTCTTCAGGCTATGGCGTAATGATAAAAAACAGATTTCCGGAGACGACCATGCCACGCCCACTCAACCAGACTGAGACCGATTTAAACGCCGATAACCTGCTGCGCCTGCCTGCCGAATTCGGCTGCCCGGTGTGGGTCTACGATGCGCAGATTGTGCGCGAGAAGATCGCCGCGCTGCATCAGTTTGATGTGGTGCGTTTTGCGCAGAAGGCCTGCTCCAATATTCATATTCTGCGCCTGATGCGCGAGCAGGGCGTGAAGGTTGACTCCGTATCGCTGGGTGAGATCGAACGTGCACTGGCGGCCGGGTTTGATCCGAAAGCCGACAGCGACGCGATCGTCTTCACCGCTGACCTGATTGACGACGCCACGCTGGCGCGCGTGCACGAGCTGCAAATCCCGGTCAATGCCGGTTCGGTGGATATGCTGGAACAGCTTGGGCAGGTCTCTCCTGGCCATCGCGTCTGGCTGCGCATCAACCCGGGCTTTGGTCACGGTCACAGTCAGAAAACCAACACCGGGGGCGAAAACAGCAAGCACGGGATCTGGTATGCCGATATGCCTGCGGCGCTGGAGGTTTTACAACGCTACAACCTCAAGCTGGTGGGCATTCACATGCATATCGGGTCCGGCGTGGATTACGGCCATCTTGAGCAGGTCTGTGGCGCCATGGTGCGTCAGGTTATCGATTTTGGTCAGGATCTGGAGGCGATCTCCGCCGGGGGAGGGCTTTCGATTCCTTACCGCGAAGGGGAAGAGGCGATCGACACGGATCACTATTACGGCCTGTGGAGCGCCGCGCGTGACAGCATCGCCGCCCATCTGGGCCATGCGGTGAAGCTGGAGATTGAGCCGGGTCGTTTCCTGGTTGCCGAGGCCGGCGTGCTGGTGGCGCAGGTGCGGAGCGTGAAGGAGATGGGAAGCCGTCACTTTGTGCTGATTGATGCTGGCTTCAACGATCTGATGCGCCCGTCCATGTACGGCAGTTATCATCACATCACCGCGCTTGCCGCCGATGGCCGCGATCTGGTCAACGCCCCGCGCATCGAGACCGTTGTTGCCGGCCCGCTGTGTGAATCCGGTGACGTCTTTACTCAGCAGGAAGGCGGGAAAGTCGAAACCCGTTCGCTGCCAGAGGTAAAACCGGGAGATTATCTGGTGCTGCATGATACTGGCGCGTACGGGGCGTCTATGTCTTCCAACTACAATAGCCGCCCGCTGCTGCCGGAAGTATTGTTTGATAACGGCGTGGCGCAGCTGATTCGCCGTCGCCAGACCATTCAGGAGCTGCTGGCGTTAGAGCTGGTCTGATTAAACCAGGGCCCCGTCGTCACCGAATCGCGTAACACCAGCGTGCCGGTGAACGGCGGGATCGCTTCAACCGGCTGGTTTTTTGCCAGCCGGATCGCCTGGTCGATCGCCGTGACGATCATGTTGTCGATCGGCAGATACACCGACGACAGGGCAGGCTCCAGCCACTTTGCGCTGGGGGCATCGTCAAAACCAAACAGCGAAATATCCTGCGGGATCTTCAGCCCGGCCTGGTGTAATGCTTTGGAGGCGCCCAGGGCCATATCATCGTTACAGGCAAACAGGGCGCTGAACGATGTCTTTTCCGCAATCAGCTCCTTGCACAGCTCGTAACCCCGCGTCATGCCTGCATCGCCGTATTTAATCCGCCGCTCGTCGAGACGAATACCGTGCTTCTCCAGCGCCTTACGGTAGCCCATCAGTCGCGCTTTACCCGTTGGCGTGTGGATCGGGACGGTGATACAGGCGATCTCCCGGTGGCCCTGGCTTATCAGGTAATCCACCGCTTTGAAGGCTGCGTCCTGCTGTTCAAAGAACACGCAGCGATCCGCCGCCTGGCTCACTTCACGGTTAATGATCACCAGCGGCGTCTGCACGCTGTTGATCAGCTTCAGGATCGTCTTTTCGCTCATGTAACGCGTATACAGCACGATGGCGTCGCACTTGCGATCGGCGAGCATCTGGACCGCCTGTTCTTCCTGCTCAGGGGCGTCGTGACCGTCGGTAACAATCAGCTGTTTTCCGTGCTTTTCGGTCTGCCGTGACGCCTGCTGTAGCAAACGACCAAAGTAAAAACCGTCGAACGTCGAGACGACCAGACCAATGCTGTTGCTGGTCTGGTTAGCCAGCGAACGCGCGAGAAAGTTCGGACGATAGCCCAGCTCCTCCATCGCGCGAAATACCTGCTGACGCGTGCTCTCTTTAACCTGACCTGTGCCGTTCAGCACGCGCGAAACGGTGGCCTTCGACACGCCCGCACGCAGTGAGACATCCAGCATTGTTGCCATTCGAAATTCCTGTTTCCACGTAATGGTTTGCAGTTTAACACAGACCATCCGGCGCATAAGCGACGTGGGAAGGGCAAAACCCCATAACGATCACGCTTTTCGGTAACGATCCTCGCCCGCGGGATAAATGCCTGTCATTGGCATGCCAAAATGGTGATAAATCGCAATCTGGAATACCTCTTACCTCATTGAGAGCTTAATCACAGAACAAAGCGCCTGTGGACGCTATTTTTGGCATACCAATAGTATCCGGCTGTCCATCTTATTCAATAAAAGCCCTTTTACTGAGGTATTACCCTATGGCATTTCAGGAAAAACTGATCGACGCTCTGGGCAGTTTTGCCACCACCTTCAACAGCTATCGCTACATCCAGGCGATCAAGTCTGCGTTTATTACCTTAATGCCGGTCATCATTGTGGGGGCGTTCTCGGTACTGATCTCCAATATGGTGCTGGATCCGAAAAACGGCCTGGCGAGCTTTCAGTCGCTGTCGTTTCTGGCGGCGTTAAAGCCGATCACCAGTGCGCTGAACTATGCCACGCTCAACTTTCTCAACATCGGCGCGGTGTTTTTAATCGGCATTGAGCTGGGGCGTATTAACGGCATTAAGTCCCTGTTCCCCGGCCTGCTGGCGGTGATCTGCTTTATCTGCGTGACGCCGACCACGGTGGAAATGCTGGTGGACGGCGAGATGCACGTGGTGAAAGACGTGCTGCTGCGCCAGTTCTCGGATACCCGCAGCCTGTTCCTCGGCATGTTTATCGCCATCCTGTCAGTGGAGATTTACTGCTGGCTGGAAAACCGCAAGGGGCTGAAAATCAGGATGCCAGACACGGTGCCGCCGAACGTCGCCGCGTCGTTCTCTGCGCTGATCCCGGCCATTATCACCACCACCGCCATCGCCACCTTTGGCTTCGTGTTTCATCAGGTTACCGGAATGTATCTCTACGACGCGGTTTACCAGGTGGTGCAACAGCCGCTGGAGCGCGTGGTGCAAAGCCTGCCGGGGATCCTGCTGCTGATGTTTGTCGCCCAGCTGTTCTGGGTGATTGGTATTCACGGCAACCAGATGATCAAGCCGATCCGCGAGCCGCTGCTGCTGGGGGCAATCACCGTTAACATGAGCGCGTTCGAGCAGGGCAAAGAGGTGCCAAACATCATCACCATGCCGTTCTGGGACGTCTATATGAGCATCGGCGGCTCCGGCCTGACCATCGGCCTGCTGATAGCCGTCATGATTGCCACCAAACGTAAAGAGATGAAGGAGATCGCTAAGCTCTCCATCGGCCCGGGTATTTTTAACATCAACGAGCCGGTGATCTTCGGGATGCCAGTCATGCTCAACCCGATCCTGGCTATCCCGTTCATCATCACGCCGCTGGTGACGGGCTCGATTGGCTACTTTGCCACCGTGACCGGATTTGCCGGGAAAGCCGTGGTGATGGTGCCCTGGACCACGCCGCCGCTGATCAACGCCTGGCTGTCAACCGCGGGCTCCATGGGGGCGGTGATCACCCAGTTTATCTGCATCGTGACCGCGGTGATTATCTATCTGCCGTTTGTGAAAATTGCCTCACGCCGCGCAGATCAGGCCGCACTGCAACAAGCCACCGATAACGCATGAGGGCAGGATGAGCATAAAACAGATAACCATACCGCCAGATTTTATGCTGGGCGCGGCGGCATCGGCCTGGCAGACCGAGGGCTGGAGCGGCAAAAAGCCGGGGCAGGATTCGTGGATCGATCTCTGGTACAAGAACGATCGTCACGTCTGGCACAACGGCTACGGCCCGGCGGTGGCAACCGACTTTATCAATCGCTTTCGCGAAGACGTGGCGCTGATGAAGCAGGCGGGACTGACGCACTATCGCACCTCGATCAACTGGTCGCGCTTTTTGACCGACTATGAAAACGCCACCGTAGATGAAGAGTACGCCGCCTATTACGACGCGCTGTTCGATGAAATGCACCGTCAGGGCATTGAGCCGATGATCTGCCTGGAACACTACGAATTGCCGGGCGTGCTGCTGGAGACCTACGGCGGCTGGGCGTCGAAGCACGTCGTCGAGCTGTTCGTTCGCTATGCGGAAAAGGTGTTTGAGCGCTTTCACGGCAAAGTCACCCGCTGGTTTACCTTCAACGAGCCGATTGTGGTCCAGACGCGCGTCTACCTTGACGCACTGCGCTGGCCCTATGAGCAGAACACCAGCACCTGGATGCAGTGGAACCACCATAAGGTGCTGGCGACGGCGAAAGTGGTGAAGCTGTTTCGCGAGAAAGGGTATGACGGCACGGTGGGTTGTATTCTCAACCCGGAGGTGACCTACCCGCGCTCGCGCGCGTCGCATGACGTGCGGGCGGCAGAGATGTACGATCTGTTCTATAACCGCGTCTTTCTTGACCCGCTGGTGCACGGGCGCTATCCGCAGGCGCTTTTTACCCTGCTGGCGCAGCATCAGGTGCAGTGGGAATACACGGCTGACGAGCTGGCGCTGATTGCCGACAACACCGTCGACGAGCTGGGCATTAACCTCTATTACCCGCATCGCGTCAAAGCCCCGTCCCGCGCCTGGCACCCGGAGACGCCGTTCCACCCGGCGTACTACTACGAGCCGTTCGAGCTGCCGGGGCGGAGGATGAACACCTCCCGCGGCTGGGAGATCTTCCCGCGCATTATTTACGACATGGCGATGCGGATTAAAAACGACTATCGCAACATTGACTGGTTTGTAGCGGAAAGCGGGATGGGCGTGGAGAACGAAGCGCAGTTTCGCAATCGCGACGGCATTATCGATGACGCGTACCGCATTGCGTTTCTCAGCGAACATCTTTATTACACGCTGCTGGCGCGGGAGGCGGGGGCTAACTGCCACGGCTATATGCTGTGGGCCTTCACCGACAACGTCTCCCCGATGAACGCGTTTAAAAACCGCTACGGGCTTATTGAGATCGACCTTGAAAACCATCGCGCACGGCGGGCAAAGAAATCGGCATCCTGGTTTCGCCAGCTGCGCGATGAGCGTGTGCTGACGCTCAGGGTTGACGATGAATGGAAGTAAGCCTTCTGGTAAAATAGCGCACAAACTGGCCGGGAGGACGTCCGGCCCGCGCATTAACTGATAAACACAGGTGAAAACGTGGATAAGGCTGTCATCCTGCCGGAAAAAAAACAGTACCAGGAGATTGGCGAGGATTTACGGGCGCAGATTATCCAGGGGCATTATCCCGTGGGATCGCGTCTGCCGCCGGAGCGCAACATTGCCGAGACGTATGGCGTGAGCCGCACTATCGTGCGCGAGGCGCTGCTGATGCTTGAGCTACAGGGGACGGTGGATATTCGCCAGGGGTCTGGCGTGTACGTGATGCGCATTCCGGAGGAGCATGAAAATGAGGAAGAGCGTTTTCTGAACAGTGACGTGGGTCCGTTTGAAATTCTCCAGGCGCGTCAGCTGCTTGAAAGCAACATTGCCGCCTTTGCCGCAAAAATGGCGACGCGGGCGGATATCGACAACCTGCGCCGCATCATCGAGCAGGAGCAACGGGCTATTGCCGCCGACGATCGCAGCCAGGACAACAACAAAATGTTCCACCTGGTGCTGGCGGGAGCCACACAAAACCAGATGCTGCTGGCGACCGTTGAAAGCGTCTGGCATCACATGGACAGCAGCCCGCTGTGGCAGCAGTTTAATGGCCACATCGCCAGCCGCGCATGGCGGCTGAAATGGCTCGGCGACAGGCAAACCATTCTCGCTGCGCTCCGCCGCCGCGACGTGATGGGGGCGTGGCAGGCGATGTTCCAGCATCTTGAAAACGTCAAAAAGAGCCTGCTTGAGCTGTCAGACGAAGACGCGCCCGATTTTGACGGCTATCTCTTTGAATCGGTCCCCCTTTTCCAGGGGAAGCTGGTGTGAATATACTGCCGCTTCACGCTGCGCCGCAGTTTACACAGCGGGTGATCGACTGGATCTGGAACGCGTTTGGTGAAGGTATGCCGCGTGCCTTTTTCCAGAGCATTGTTGAGCACAGCCTGACGCCGGGCAAGTTACCGCTCACCTTTATTGCCGTTGAGGATGACCAGCTGCTGGGCACCGTTGGGTTGTGGCGTTGCGATTTAATTTCCCGACAGGATCTCCACCCCTGGCTGGCTGCGCTGTATGTCGATGAAGCCGCCCGGGGAAACGGGCTGGCGGGAAAACTTCAGCGGCATGTTATCGGCTACGCGCGACGCGCCGGATATCACGAGCTTCATCTCTGGTCTGCCTGCCGCGACTTCTACGAACGTTACGGCTGGCACTACATTGGCGATGCGCTGGAATACCCGGATAAAACCGTCCATCTCTATCGCTGTTCGCTCACGGCTTCCGCGGGCGATACCACCGAGTGACGGCGCACTAAGGTTGGGCTGAACAGGTGGGTAATTTCCGGTGGCGGGCGATGCTCGGCCAGCGCTAACGCCAGTTCTGCCGCCTGCGTTGCCATGGTCACAATCGGGTAGCGCACGGTGGTCAGGCGAGGGCGCACGTAGCGCGACACCAGCACATCATCAAAGCCAATCAGCGAAATTTCTGCCGGGACGTCAATCCCGTTATCATTCAGCACGCCCATTGCGCCGGCGGCCATGGAGTCGTTATAGCTGGCCACGGCGGTGAAATTCCGCCCGCGGCCCAGCAGCTCCGTCATCGCCTGCTCGCCGCCACTCTCATCCGGTTCTCCGTACGCCACAAGACGATCGTTGCACGGCAGACCGGCTTCGCGCAGCGCGTCGTAATAGCCCTGAAGGCGATCTTCCGCATCGGAAATTGGGTGGTTGGAGCACAGATAACCAATTCGGGTATGGCCCTGCTGGATCAGATGACGGGTTGCGAGCCATGCGCCGTAACGGTCGTCGAGCGCCACGCAGCGGGTTTCAAAACCGGGAATAATACGGTTGATAATCACCATCCCCGGCATCTGTTTCATCAGATGGATCAGCTCGGCGTCGGGGATCATTTTTGCATGGACCACCAGCGCCGCACAGCGATGACGGATCAGCTGCTCAATGGCCTGGCGCTCTTTCTGTTCATTGTGGTAGCCATTACCAATCAGCAGGAAATTACCGGTGTGATAAGAGACTTGTTCTACGGCTTTGACCATTGCACCGAAAAACGGATCGGATACATCCCCGACCACCAGCCCGATGGTTTCTGTCGACTGCTGGGCAAGGGCGCGCGCGTTGGCGTTAGGGTGATAATTCAGGTTTTCCATGGCGTCCTGCACGGCCTGGCGCGATGCATCACTCGCTTTAGGGGAGTTGTTGATCACGCGGGAGACGGTCGCGACGGAAACACCGGCCAGACGAGCCACATCCTTAATTGTCGCCATTCAATACCTTCTTATAGGGGTAAGCGTTTACACACTAACTAGTGTTGCGGAAAAGCAGCGCGCATTCAAGGGGAGCGAGTGGGCGTCCTCTGCAAACGTGAAGCAGAACATCCCTCACGGTGTAATCGTTACACGGCCAGTCATGTCTGAATAATGTCAATCTGAACCTTTAGTTACACTTTGCCTCAGGCTGTTGCGATTGTCCGTTAGCAACGATGCGTAGTGAATTGCTAGAGTCGAGATCCCAGAGGTATTGATAGGTGGAATCAACTTCGGTTGATTAACACGATTTACACCAACCTGCGTTTTATGCAGGTTTTTTTTTGCCTGTAAGTTCAACCTGTAACAGCAAAAGAGAATATTCACACCTGGTTGCACTTCGGCTCATTCCCTTGCGTTTTCCCGCTGGCGAAGCCTGTCGCCGGAGGCCACAATCAAGATCCCAGAGGTATTGATTGGTGAGAATTCCTGGTACGTTTTCGTACTCTTCTCTTGCACCAACCTGCGCGGATGCGCAGGTTTTTTTTCGCCTCTGTTTTTGCTATCGCTCCCTCACTACTTCTCGTGTAATCTGCCACCATTTATACCTTTCACACTGGCTGGCAAAGGGAGTTGAAATGCTTTTTGGGTTCTTCCGCACACTGTTTCGTGTCCTGTTTCGCATCCGCGTGACTGGCGATACGCAGGCACTCTATGGCGAGCGTGTGCTTATCACACCGAATCACGTCTCTTTTCTTGATGGCGTATTGCTGGCGCTGTTTTTGCCCGTGCGCCCCGTCTTCGCGGTTTACAGCTCCATCAGTGAAAAATGGTACATGCGCTGGCTCAAACCGCTGATTGATTTTGTCCCGCTCGACCCAACCAAACCGATGATGATTAAACATCTGGTGCGTCTGGTTGGGCAGGGGCGCCCGGTGGTTATCTTCCCGGAAGGGCGTATTTCAGTGACGGGCTCCCTGATGAAAATTTACGACGGGGCCGGTTTTGTCGCGGCGAAGTCTCAGGCCACCGTCGTGCCGCTACGCATCGACGGGGCTGAGCTGACCTTTTTCAGCCGTCTGAAAGGGCTGGTGAAGCAGCGTCTGTTCCCGAAAATTACCCTGCATATATTACCGCCGACGTCACTGCCGATGCCCGAGGCGCCGCGCGCGCGCGACCGCCGTAAAATCGCCGGGGAAATGCTGCACCAGATTATGATGGAAGCGCGCATGGCCGTTCGCCCGCGCGAAACGCTGTATGAATCGTTGCTGTCGGCGCAGTATCGCTACGGTGCGAAGAAAAACTGCATCGAAGACATCAGTTTTACGCCGGATACCTACCGTAAGCTGTTGACCAAAACGCTGTTTGTCGGGCGTATTCTGGAAAAGTACAGCAAACAGGGCGAAAAGATCGGCCTGATGCTGCCAAACGCGGGTATCAGCGCGGCGGTAATCTTTGGTGCCGTCTCCCGGGGCCGCATTCCGGCGATGATGAACTACACGGCGGGCGTGAAAGGGCTCTCCAGCGCGATTACCGCCGCACAAATCAACACCATCTTTACCTCCCGCCAGTTCCTGGATAAAGGCAAGCTGTGGCACCTGCCGGAACAGCTGACGCAGGTGCGCTGGGTGTTCCTGGAAGATCTGAAAGCAGACGTCACGACCGCTGACAAGCTGTGGATTTTCGCGCACCTGCTGATGCCGCGTCTGGCGCAGGTTAAGCAGCAGCCGGAAGATGATGCCATTATCCTCTTTACCTCTGGCTCTGAAGGTAACCCGAAAGGTGTGGTTCACAGCCACAAAAGCATTCTGGCGAACGTCGAACAGATTAAAACTATTGCTGACTTTACCGCCAACGATCGCTTTATGTCGGCGCTGCCGCTGTTCCACTCATTTGGTCTGACCGTGGGTCTCTTTACGCCGCTGCTGACCGGTGCCGAGGTGTTCCTCTACCCAAGCCCGCTGCACTACCGCATTGTGCCGGAACTGGTTTATGACCGTAACTGCACGGTGCTGTTCGGGACGTCCACCTTCCTCGGTAACTACGCGCGCTTCGCCAACCCGTATGATTTCTTCCGCGTACGCTACGTGGTGGCGGGCGCGGAAAAACTCCAGGACAGCACGCGCCAGATCTGGCAGGACAAGTTTGGCCTGCGCATTCTGGAAGGCTATGGCGTGACGGAGTGCGCGCCGGTGGTCTCCATCAACGTTCCGATGGCGGCAAAACCGGGAACGGTTGGCCGCATTCTGCCGGGGCTGGACGCACGTCTGCTGGCGGTGCCGGGTATTGAAGACGGCGGACGTCTTCAGCTGAAAGGGCCGAACGTCATGAACGGCTATCTGCGTGTGGAAAACCCGGGCGTGCTTGAGGCGCCGACGGCCGAGAACGTCAATGGCGAGGTTGAAACGGGCTGGTACGACACGGGCGATATCGTGCGCTTCGACGATCAGGGCTTCGTGCAGATCCAGGGACGTGCAAAACGCTTCGCCAAAATCGCCGGGGAAATGGTCTCTCTTGAAATGGTCGAAACGCTGGCGACCGCAGTCTCGGCGGAGAAAATGCATGCGACCGTGGTGAAAAGTGATGCCAGTAAAGGCGAGGCGCTGGTGCTCTTCACGACAGACGGTGAACTGAAGCGTGATGCGCTGCTCAGGTATGCACGCGAACACGGTATCCCCGAGCTAGCGGTCCCCCGCGATATTCGTTACCTCAAACAGTTACCGGTGCTGGGCAGCGGTAAACCCGATTTCGTGACCCTGAAGGGCATGGTTGAAGAGGCAGAACAGCAAAATGCGTGAGTCAGTGCACACTAACACTTCAATCTGGTCGAAAGGCATGATGGCGGTTATCGCCGCCCAGTTTCTTTCCGCGTTCGGCGATAACGCGTTGCTGTTTGCCACGCTGGCATTGCTGAAAGCTGAGTTTTACCCCGACTGGAGCCAGCCGATCCTACAGATGGTGTTTGTGGGTGCTTACATCGTATTTGCGCCGTTTGTCGGCCAGGTGGCGGACAGCTTCCCGAAAGGTCGGGTCATGATGTTTGCCAACAGCCTTAAGCTTCTGGGCGCGGCAAGTATCTGCTTTGGTATCAACCCGTTTGTCGGCTACACGCTGGTGGGCATTGGTGCGGCAGCCTACTCCCCGGCGAAGTACGGTATTCTGGGTGAGCTCACCACCGGTGATAAGCTGGTGAAGGCCAACGGCCTGATGGAGTCCTCCACCATTGCGGCTATTCTGCTGGGTTCGGTGGCGGGTGGCGTACTGGCAGACTGGCATGTGCTCGCCGCGCTTGGCATCTGCGCCCTGATGTACGGTGGCGCGGTGATCGCCAACCTGTTTATCCCCAAACTGGCCGTGGCGCGTCCGGGGCAATCCTGGCGCTTCGGGCCAATGACCGGCAGCTTCTTCAACGCCTGCCGCGTACTGTGGCGTAACGGTGAAACACGCTTCTCGCTGATGGGCACCAGCATGTTCTGGGGGGCCGGCGTTACGCTGCGTTTCCTGCTGGTGCTGTGGGTGCCGGTGGCGCTGGGCATTACTGACAACGCCACGCCGACTTATCTGAATGCCATGGTCGCCGTCGGGATTGTTGTCGGGGCCGGGGCTGCGGCAAAACTGGTGACGCTGGAAACCGTCGCGCGCTGCATGCCTGCGGGGATCCTGATTGGCGTCGGCGTTCTGTTCTTCTCCCTGCAACATGCCCTATTGCCTGCCTATGCCCTGCTGTTGCTGATCGGCATGTTAGGCGGTTTCTTTGTGGTGCCGCTAAACGCGCTGTTGCAGGAGCGCGGCAAGCAGACCGTTGGAGCGGGTAACGCCATTGCGGTGCAAAACCTTGGTGAAAACATGGCGATGTTACTGATGCTGGGGATTTACTCGCTGGCGGTAAAAGCAGGTGCGCCGGTCGTGGCAATCGGGGTAGGATTCGGCGCGCTGTTCGCGCTGGCGATTAGCGGTCTGTGGGTCTGGCAGCGTCGTCGTTGAATTGTGCGGCCTGATGCCCTCACCCCGGCCCTCTCCCACGGGGAGAGGGTGAAAACCCTAAAAACGGCAACGCACGTTGCCGTTTTGCTTTTATTACGGTGCCGGGTAGGTATAAACCTGATGCACCGCTTCAATCTCCGCTAATACCTCTTCACTCAGGTTCAGATGGAAACTCTCAATATTGGTTTTCAACTGATCCATCGTCGTTGCGCCGAGCAGGGAACTCGCCACAAACGGCTGACGACGCACGAAGGCCAGCGCCATCTGCGCCGGATCGAGTCCGTGGCGTTTCGCGATATCCACGTAGGCCGCAACGGCTTTTTGCGTCTGCTCGCCGCTATAGCGGGTGAAGCGGCTGAAAAGCGTGTTACGCGCACCAGCCGGTTTCGCGCCGTTCAGGTATTTGCCCGTCAGGGTACCGAAGCCCAGGCAAGAGTAGGCGAGCAGTTCCACCTCTTCGTACTGCGTCACCTCCGCCAGACCCACTTCATAACTGCGGTTCAGCAGGCTGTACGGGTTCTGAATGGTCACGATGCGCGGCAGGTCGTGTTTATCGGCCAGATGCAGATAGCGCATCACGCCAAACGCCGTCTCGTTGGAAACGCCAATGTAGCGGATCTTACCCGCCCGCTGGCACTCCGTGAGCGCTTCCAGCGTTTCCAGCAGGGTAACTGCCGGAGCACTTTCGTTCCAGGTGTAGCCAAGCTTACCGAAGCAGTTCGTCGGACGCTGCGGCCAGTGCACCTGATAAAGATCGAGATAGTCGGTTTGCAGGCGCTTGAGGCTGGCATCCAGCGCGGCACGGATATTCTTGCGATCAAGGATCTGGTTAGGGCGGATCCCGGCATCGTTATTACGGGAAGGGCCGCTGACTTTGGAGGCGATGACCAGCTTTTCGCGATTGCCGCGTTTCGCCAGCCAGTTGCCGACATACGTTTCAGTAAGACCTTGTGTTTCCGGGCGGGGAGGAACGGGGTACATCTCCGCCACGTCAATCAGGTTAATGCCCTGGCTGACGGCGTAATCGAGTTGTGCATGGGCATCGGCTTCGCTGTTTTGTTCACCAAATGTCATGGTGCCCAACCCCAGTTGGCTGATCTCCAGAGCGCTGTGGGGGATACGGTGATAATGCATAGCCGGTTTCCTTTTTTAGACATACAGACTGCGTCAGGAACCTCCCGACAAAGGAATATAAACATGGCAGAGGGAAGGCAAAAGGGGAAGGAAAAAATCAAAAAGGCCAGCAAGCTACTGACCTTTATCTGTTTAACGCTCGATGATCTGGGAGACTTCGTCGCGATTAATCTGCATTTGATTGCCTTCGCGATCGCGGTAACTCACCAGACCGGTATCGTCGTCGACTTCGGGTTTGCCATCGGTCAGGATCATACGACCATCTTTCGTTGACATGACATAGTCGCTGCTGCAACCCGATACCGCAAACGCTAAACCGACTGCTGAGATAATTACTGCCCATTTTTTCATCGTTCTCATCCTCACCTGGCTCGTATCAAATCATAGTGTAGTAATAACCTGATATTACGACAGGTGAAAGGGGGGAAATCTTAAAAAGGAGGAGATTATGTTAGCCGGAGCGCAAAATTGGTAAAAAACTATGTTTTCAACAGGAAGTGGCGTGCCAGCAGCGCCCCGGTGAAATTCTTTTTAAGATAGAAACCGCGCGGCAGCGTCAGGATCGGTTCGCCCTGTGCGCCTACCGCTTCAGTGAGCGCTTTGCTGTTGGCGGCTTTGGGACGAAGTTGCAGCACTTCGCCATGCCGGGCGGTGATACGCTCAACCTGTCCCAGCACAATCATGTCCATCAGCTCTTCCCAGTCCTGGGAAAGCTGTCTCTCCTCTTCTTCATTCGGGCTCCAGAGCAGCGGGGCGCCAACGCGACGCTCAGCCAGCGGGATCTGCCTGTCGCCCTCAACGGGTACCCACAACACCCGCTTCAGCTTATGCCTGACGTGGCTGGTTTCCCAGGTCACTCCGCTGTTACCTGTGAGCGGCGCAACGCAGACAAAGGTGGTTTCCAGCGGCCGTCCCTGGCTATCGATGGGGATCGTCTTCAGTTCCACCCCCAGCGCCGCAAAATCTTGCTCGGGTTTACTGCCCGCGCTTGCGCCCAGCCAGCGTTCCAGCAACACGCCGATCCAGCCCTTATCACGCTTTAGATCGTTGGGTATCGTCAACCCCGCCATCACGGCCAGCTCGCCCAGTGAATAGCCTGCCAGACGTTGCGCCTGCTGGAGCAACTGGGCTTCACTGACGGGAGGAGAGAGCAGTGGGGCGAGAGATTGCATGCTAACGACCTTTTGATTAAAAAGTGAGCTGATATTTTATCCCTTGTGGACAGAGTTTACCTTTTTCTGTGCACCTATTCCATGTGGATGATTTATATCATCTTTTTTAGAATATAATCCGTCCCGCGGCGGCTAAAAAACAGGTTGTGCAATTCTGGTCACTGACAATAAACAGGATCTTACACCATGTTATCCACAGAAAAATGGGATAACTGGGAATAACTGCCACTACTGTTTCAATTTACAGCCTTGACGTGCGATGAAAATCGAATTTTCACACAAATTGTGCCTAACTTATTGGCACAAACTGTGGATAAAACCGACGCTGTTCGATCTTTCATCAGCAGGAGGATCTTTGATGTGATGATCGTCACGTTTATCGCACTGGATACCCTTAATTTCAATATAATCATATGAATTTAAATGATTTATTATAAGCGGGGTAAATTGGCGGCTCGTCGGGCTACAAGGTTGTTCATCGGTAATTCCGCACTTCTTCACAACTATATCCACAGAAAAGGTGAATAAAAATGGTCTCTGTCGGCCGCATCTGTTTATAACTCCGCACTAAATTGTGAGTTATTCAAATGTTATTAGGTTGCAGGCCTGTAAGAGAGTGGTTTACCGCCTCCCTGTAGTGTGAAACAATCATTCATATATCAGATTTAGTTTGGGGTAGTCCGGTGATTGATGACGATGGCTACCGCCCAAACGTAGGAATAGTAATTTGTAATCGTCAGGGCCAGGTGATGTGGGCCCGGCGATATGGTCAGCACTCCTGGCAGTTCCCGCAAGGCGGGATCAATCCCGGAGAGTCCCCAGAACAAGCGATGTACCGGGAGCTGTTTGAAGAGGTTGGTTTAAGCCGAAAAGATGTTCGCATCCTGGCTTCGACCCGCAACTGGTTGCGTTACAAGTTACCGAAACGTTTGGTGCGTTGGGACACAAAGCCGGTTTGTATCGGCCAGAAACAGAAGTGGTTTCTTTTGCAGTTGGTGGGCAACGATTCAGATATCAATATGCAAACCAGCAGCACGCCAGAGTTTGATGGCTGGCGCTGGGTAAGCTACTGGTATCCGGTTCGTCAGGTCGTGTCATTTAAGCGCGATGTATATCGTAGGGTGATGAAAGAGTTCGCAAGTGTCGTGATGCAGCTTCAGGAGACGCCTCCGAAGCCACAGAGCGCACCTGCCTGGCGACGTAAAAGAGGTTAAGCTACGCAAATCATGCTCACCCGCTTGCGAGAAATAGTTGAAAAGGTTGCCAGTGCGCCTCGCCTCAACGAGGCGCTGAATATTCTGGTGACGGACATCTGTCTTGCGATGGAAACCGAGGTCTGTTCGGTCTACCTGGCCGACCATGACCGACGTTGCTACTACCTGATGGCAACCCGCGGTTTAAAAAAACCACGGGGACGCACCGTCACGCTCGCGTTTGATGAAGGTATTGTTGGCCTGGTCGGGCGACTGGCGGAGCCAATCAACCTTGCCGATGCGCAAAAACATCCCAGCTTCAAATATATCCCTTCCGTCAAAGAGGAGCGGTTCCGCGCTTTCCTTGGCGTGCCGATTATTCAGCGCCGTCAACTGCTTGGCGTGCTTGTTGTCCAGCAACGAGAGTTGCGGCAGTACGACGAAAGCGAGGAGTCTTTCCTCGTCACGCTGGCAACGCAGATGGCTGCGATCCTCTCCCAGTCTCAGCTGGCAGCCCTTTTTGGGCAGTATCGTCATACCCGCATCCGCGCGCTTCCGGCCTCGCCGGGCGTCGCGATTGCCGAAGGCTGGATGGATGCCACGCTCCCCCTGATGGAGCAGGTCTATGAAGCCTCGACGCTGGATGAAGCGCTTGAGCGCGAACGGCTTACCGCTGCGCTGGAAGAGGCGGCGAATGAGTTTCGTCGCTACAGCAAACGCTTTGCCGCTGGCGCGCAAAAAGAGACGGCGGCCATTTTCGACCTCTACTCACACCTGCTTTCCGATGCGCGTTTGCGTCGTGAGTTATTTGCCGAGGTCGATAAAGGTTCGGTGGCAGAGTGGGCGGTTAAAAAGGTCATTGAAAAATTTGCCGAGCAGTTTGCGGTGCTGACTGACGGTTATCTGAAAGAGCGCGCCGGCGATTTACGCGCGCTTGGGCAACGTCTGCTGTTCCACCTTGATGATACTATTCAGGGGGCGAATGCCTGGCCGAGCCGGTTTGTACTGGTGGCCGATGAACTCTCGGCGACGACGCTGGCGGAATTACCGCAGGACAGGCTGGCGGGCGTAGTGGTGCGCGATGGCGCAGCTAACTCCCATGCCGCCATTATGGTGCGCGCGCTCGGTATTCCGACCGTGATGGGGGCGGATATTCAGCCCTCCGTACTGCACCGCCGTACGCTGGTGGTGGACGGATACCGCGGTGAGTTGCTGGTGGATCCTGAGCCGGTTCTCCTTCAGGAGTACCAGCGTCTTATCAGCGAAGAGAATGAATTAAGCAAGCTGGCGGAAGATGACGTCAACCTGCCCGCGCAGCTCAAGAGCGGTGAGCGTGTGAAGGTGATGCTCAATGCTGGCTTAAGCCCTGAGCATGAAGAGAAGCTCGGCAGCCGCATCGATGGCATCGGCCTCTACCGCACCGAAATACCGTTTATGCTGCAAAGCGGCTTCCCGTCAGAAGAGGAGCAGGTGGCGCAGTATCAGGGCATGTTGCAGATGTTTAACGATAAACCCGTCACGTTGCGCACCCTGGACGTCGGCGCGGATAAGCAACTGCCCTATATGCCCATCAGTGAAGAGAATCCCTGCCTCGGCTGGCGTGGGATCCGCATAACCCTCGATCAGCCGGAAATCTTCCTTATCCAGGTTCGTGCGATGCTGCGTGCCAACGCGGCCACGGGGAATCTCAGCATTTTGCTGCCGATGGTCACCAGTATTGACGAGATCGACGAAGCGCGGCGGTTGATAGAACGTGCAGGGCGCGAAGTGGAAGAGATGATCGGCTATGCGATCCCTAAACCCCGTATTGGCGTGATGCTTGAAGTGCCTTCGATGGTCTTTATGTTGCCGCAGCTGGCGACCCGCGTTGATTTTATCTCCGTTGGCACCAACGACTTAACGCAATACATTCTGGCGGTCGATCGCAACAATACGCGCGTTGCCAGCATCTACGACAGCCTGCATCCGGCGATGCTTCGTGCCCTGGCGATGATCGCCCGCGAAGCCGAGCAGCATAATATCGACCTGCGCCTGTGCGGTGAAATGGCCGGCGATCCGATGTGCGTGGCGATCCTGATTGGTCTCGGTTTCCGTCACCTGTCAATGAACGGACGTTCCGTTGCGCGTGTGAAATACCTGTTACGTCACATCGAACAAGATGAGGCGCGCGAACTGGCTGCGCGTAGCCTGGAAGCACAGCTGGCAGCCGAAGTGCGCCATCAGGTGGCTGCGTTTATGGAGCGACGCGGCATGGGCGGTTTGATCCGGGGCGGCCGCTGATCCCCACAAAATAATGACGGCTCTGACGACCCCCTCTCCCTTGAGGGAGAGGGATGGGGTGAGGGGGAACAGCGCGCATGAAACCCTATACACATCTTTTACATCTCAGGCGCATCCTCCACGCCTGCCTTATGCTATGATTCGCAACTTTGGAGCACCTGCCAACGGCGGGAATGCAATTCACCCGCTGTCCACTTTCAGCGGAATAACAACATCTTGTGGTGACAGATGAACAGTGGTTATCTGCATTTTCCGGAATTCGATCCGGTTATTTTCTCAATAGGACCTGTAGCGCTGCACTGGTACGGTCTGATGTACCTGGTGGGCTTCGTCTTTGCCATGTGGCTTGCTGGCCGTCGCGCCAGTCGTCCAGGCAGCGGCTGGACGAAGAACGAAGTGGAAAACCTGCTTTATGCCGGCTTCCTCGGCGTGTTCCTGGGCGGTCGCATCGGTTATGTCCTGTTCTATAATTTCCCGGTATTCCTGAACGACCCGCTCTATCTGTTCCGCGTCTGGGACGGTGGCATGTCTTTCCACGGCGGGCTGATTGGTGTGATCCTGGTCATGGTGATCTTCGCCAGACGCACCAAACGCAACTTCTTCCAGGTGGCTGATTTTATTGCGCCGTTAATCCCGTTTGGGCTGGGCGCAGGGCGTCTTGGCAACTTCATCAACGGTGAACTGTGGGGGCGTGTCGATCCGAGCGTGCCGTTTACCATGCTGTTCCCGGGTTCCCGCGCGGAGGACATCGCGCTGCTGCCTTCGCATCCTGAGTGGCAGTCCATTTTCGATACCTACGGCGTTCTGCCGCGCCATATGTCACAGCTCTATGAGCTGGCGCTGGAAGGCGTGGTGCTGTTCATCATCCTGAATCTGTATATCCGCAAACCGCGCCCAATGGGGGCTGTCTCCGGTCTGTTCCTGATTGGCTACGGCGCGTTTCGTATCATCGTCGAGTTCTTCCGCCAGCCGGATGCGCAGTTTACCGGGGAATGGGTACAGTACATCAGCATGGGGCAGATCCTCTCCATCCCGATGATTGTCGCGGGTGCCATTATGATGATTTGGGCGTATCGTCGTCGTCCACAGCAACAACTTTCCTGAGGAATCATGAAACAGTATCTTGAATTGATGAAAAAAGTGCTCGACGAGGGCACGCCGAAAAACGACCGTACCGGCACCGGTACGCTCTCCATTTTTGGCCACCAGATGCGCTTCAATCTGCAAGAAGGCTTTCCTCTGGTGACAACGAAGCGCTGCCATCTGCGCTCGATCATTCATGAACTGCTCTGGTTCCTGCAAGGCGATACCAACGTTGCTTATCTGCATGAAAACAATGTCTCCATCTGGGACGAGTGGGCAGATGAGAACGGCGACCTGGGGCCGGTCTACGGCAAGCAATGGCGCGCGTGGCCTACCCCGGACGGCCGCCATATTGACCAGATCACGACCGTCATGAACCAGCTGAAAAATGACCCGGACTCGCGCCGTATCATTGTCTCTGCCTGGAACGTGGGGGAACTGGATAAAATGGCGCTGGCGCCTTGCCACGCGTTTTTCCAGTTCTATGTGGCGGACGGCAAGCTCTCCTGCCAGCTCTATCAACGCTCCTGCGACGTGTTCCTCGGCTTGCCGTTTAACATCGCCAGCTACGCGCTGTTGGTGCACATGATGGCGCAGCAGTGCGATCTTGAAGTGGGCGATTTTGTCTGGACGGGCGGTGATACCCACCTCTACAGCAATCATATGGAACAGACACATCTCCAGCTGACGCGCGAACCGCGTGCATTGCCGAAGCTGGTGATCAAACGTAAACCGGAATCGATCTTCGATTACCGTTTTGATGATTTCGAGATTGAGGGTTACGACCCGCATCCCGGCATTAAAGCTCCTGTCGCCATCTGATACGGCAAATCCTGACACAACCGGTGCTCTTTAGCGCCGGTTTTTTTTCACGCCCGTTTTGTTTTTCGAGCCTGTTTCCAGAGACGATGCAACGCGTTGCAACGGGTGAAAATCTCCTGAAAGCGGCTCGTAAAGTTCTGGTTTGACGCTCGCACCGTTTTTGCTATTCCGCCACACTCCCGCCATGAAAAACGAACAAGGCTTTACGCTTATCGAAACCCTTATCGCCGTTTCGCTGACAGTGATCCTCAGCGCCACAGGGCTCTATGGCTGGGACAGCTGGCAGCAGCGGCAGCGGCTTTGGCAAACCGCCTGCCAGGTGCGGGATTACCTGGTGTTTTTGCGCAATGACGCCAACCGTCACAACAGCGAGCACAGGATCGCGCTGCATAACGACGGTGAAAAGGAGTGTCTGGCCAGTTCAGCGGTGACCGGTTGTGACAGCGGCGGACCGTTCGTGATGAAGCCGATGTGGCCCGAGGTCACGATAAGCGACATAACCCCTGCGCTGGGATTTTACGGTTTAAGGGATACCGCATGGGCCGGACATATCCGCGTGCAGAGCCGCGCTGGTGGGTGGTGGGTTATTGTCTCAAATGGCGGACGTATCAGGCTGTGTAATGCCGCAGGAGAAGGTGCATGCCAGTAAATCGAAAAGGGTTTTCCCTGCTGGAAGTGCTTATTGCGATGACGATAAGCAGCATTCTGTTACTCAGCACGTCACGTTTTTTACCGGGGCTACAGCGGGGTGTTTTACTGCAATCCGGACAGCAGGAGCTGGAGGATGAGGTCTGGCAACGTCTGTTCGCGATCGGTAAACAGTTTCAGAGGGCAGGATATTGTGCAGGGCATTGCCAGGGGCAGGGGATGATCATCGGCAGGCAAGGACGATGTGCGATTGTGCTATGGGATGCGAACAGCAACGGCCAGTGGGATAGCACCGCGTCAGAAAACGACAGTACGGGATTCCGGCTTGAGTCCGGATCGCTTGAAACTCTGCGGGGCGCCACATCCTGTGACGGTAAGGGATGGGATAAGCTCACCGACCCGGATCGGGTCCTGATAGAGCAATTTATGGTCACTAAAACCGATCATGATGGCTTTGCGCCGGTCATCAGTATCGAGCTGCGTGCCCGCCGTAAAGGTGAACTGACCGCACCCTTTTCGGCTCGCCATACCGTAACGGGGTTTAATCTGTGAATCGTCAGCGGGGCATGTCATCGCTGGCGCTGGTCCTGCTGTTGCTGGTGCTCGGCACGCTGATCCTCACCGGATTAAATCAGCAGCTGCAAACCTTTAGCACGCTGGTAAGTGGCGAGAGTTTGTCTGTTCGCCAGCAGGCTGCCGTGCAATCTGCACTGGAGTGGGGGCGCGTTCAGGAATGGGTTTTACAGCCAGAGGTTCAGTGCAAACAGACACAACGTTTGCGGGTCTGTATAAGGCTGTTTGGGGCGCGTGTGTTGCTTATTGCCGGCAATGACAATCTATTGCTATGGCGAGGCGGGGACATCTCGGAGGGGCAGATACGCTTTTCCGCCCACGGCTGGAGTGATTTCTGCCCCCTTAAGGAAAGTACGCTATGTCAGTTACCCTGAGCAGACAAAAAGGATTTAGCATGGTTGAGGTTTTGCTGGCAATGATGTTGCTGGTTGTGGTTGTGATGGCGTTATCCGGCTATCATCGCGCGCTGGCAGCCCGGTATGCGGCGCTTAGCCAGTATCGTCAGCTATGGCATCATGCGTGGAATCAGTCGCAGATCTCAACATTAACGCTCCCGCCGGGCTGGCAGGTCAGTCGGGGGCAGACAACACAGTCCGGATGTGTCAGCATCACGGTCACACTTATTTCTCCTATGGGGCGGCAGGGCGCGTTGACGCGTCTGCATTGCCCGGTTAGCCGCTAGTCGGGAGCGTTTATGCTAAGGGTTTACCACTCAAATCGTCTGGATGTGCTGGAAGCACTGATGGAGTATATCGTTGAGCAAGAGCGTCTTGACGATCCGTTTGAGCCAGAAATGGTGCTGGTGCAGAGCACCGGTATGGCGCAGTGGCTGCAAATGTCCCTTTCGCAGAAATTTGGCATTGCGGCGAACATCGATTTTCCGCTGCCCGCGAGCTTTATCTGGGAGATGTTTGTTCGCGTCCTGCCGGATATTCCTGAGCAGAGCGCCTTCAACAAACAAAGCATGGCCTGGAAACTGATGACGCTGCTGCCGGACATGCTGGCGCATGATGAGTTTGCCATGCTGCGCCACTACCTGAATGACGACACCGACAAGCGTAAACTTTTCCAGCTTGCCTCACGTACTGCCGACCTTTATGACCAGTATCTGGTTTACCGTGCAGAATGGCTGATTCGCTGGGAAGCGGGAGAATTAGTCGATGGGTTACCGGAAGCGCAAATCTGGCAGGCGCCGCTCTGGAAAGCGCTGGTCGAGCATACCGGGAAACTCGGTCAGCCTAAGTGGCACCGTGCTAACCTGTACGATCGCTTTATCTCAATACTTGAGAACAGCGCAGAACGGCCAGCCCGTTTGCCGTCACGCGTGTTCATTTGCGGTATCTCCGCGCTGCCGCCTGTCTACCTGAACGCGCTAAAAGCGCTCGGTAAGCACACTGATATCCATATCCTCTTTACCAACCCGTGTCGACACTATTGGGGGGATATTCAGGATCCGCGCTGGCTTTCACGACTGGTCACCCGCCAGAGAAAGCGCCTCTTTGAAGAGCGCGCCGTGCCGCTGTTTAAAGACAGTGAAAACGCGGCGCAGCTTTTTGATGAAGAAGGGATTCAGAACCTGCCGAACCCGCTGCTTGCCTCGTGGGGCAAGCTCGGACGCGACTATATTTATCTGCTTTCTGAAATCACCTCTTCGGGAGAAGGGGATGTGGATGCGTTTGCGGATATTACGCCGGACAGCCTGCTGCACAATATTCAGCTTGATATTCTGGATTTGGAAAACCGTGCCGTTGCCGGGATCACTGCCGAAGAGTTTGCGCGAAGCGACAAGAAGCGAAAACTGGATCCTGACGATCGCAGTATCGCGATCCACGTTTGCCACAGCCCACAGCGTGAAGTTGAAATTCTTCATGACCGCCTGCTGGCCATGTTACAGGACGATCCAACCCTGACACCGCGCGATATCGTGGTGATGGTGGCGGATATCGACAGCTACAGCCCGTTTATTCAGGCGGTATTTGGCAGCGCAACGGGCGACCGCTATCTGCCCTACGCAATCTCTGACCGTCGCGCTCGTCAGTCACACCCGGCGCTACAGGCCTTTATCAGCCTGCTTTCGCTGCCTGATAGCCGGTTTATCTCTGAGGATGTGCTGGCACTGCTGGATGTGCCTGTTCTGGCCGCACGTTTCAACATTAACGAAGAGGGGTTGCGCTATCTGCGCCAGTGGGTCAACGAATCTGGTGTCCGCTGGGGTATCGACGATGATAACGTCCAGGAGTTCGAACTGCCTGCGACCGGCCAGCATACCTGGCAGTTTGGCCTGACGCGCATGCTGCTGGGGTATGCTATGGAGAGCATCCACGGCGAATGGAATGACGTGCTGCCGTACGATGAATCCAGTGGGTTGATCGCGGAACTGGTTGGTCACTTAGCCTCGCTGCTTATGCAGCTCAACCGCTGGCGCCGTGCGTTGATGCAGCCCCGCCCGCTCGAAGAGTGGCTGCCGATTTGCCGCGAAATGCTGAATGATTTCTTTCTGCCGGACAGCGAAACTGAAGCCGCCATGGCGCTTATCGAGAAGCAGTGGCAGGCCATCGTTGATGAGGGGGTTAATTCGCACTATCACGAGGCGGTTCCTCTTTCGCTTCTTCGTGATGAGCTGACGCAACGTCTCGATCAGGAGCGCATCAGCCAGCGCTTCCTTGCGGGGCCGGTGAATATTTGTACCCTGATGCCAATGCGTTCAATCCCGTTCAAAGTGGTCTGTCTGCTTGGCATGAACGACGGTATTTATCCGCGTGCGCTTCCACCTCTGGGTTTTGATCTCATGAGCGCACAACCGAAGCGGGGCGACCGCAGCCGCCGCGATGATGACCGTTATCTCTTTCTTGAGGCGCTGATGTCTGCGCAAAGCAGGCTGTATATCAGCTATATCGGACGTTCAATTCAGGATAACAGCGAGCGTTTCCCGTCTGTGCTGGTGCAGGAGCTGGTGGACTACATTGGACAGAGCCACTATCTGCCGGGCGATGAAGCCTGCAACTGCGACGAAAGCGAACGTCGGGTGAAAGCGCATATCACCTGTCACCATAGCCGTATGCCGTTTGATCCTGTCAATTACGTTCCTGATGAACTGCAAAGCTACGCCCGCGAGTGGCTTCCCGCAGCGAAGAAAGCGGGGACGCCGCAAACCGATTTTATTCAGACGCTCGAACCGCGCGTCATAGATACCCTCTCGTTTGAGCAGCTACAGCGTTTTTGGGCACACCCGGTCCGGGCTTTTTTCCAGCAACGCTTGCAGGTGAATTTCCGCTCTGAAGAGAGCGAAATCCCCGATGCGGAACCGTTTATTCTTGATGGGCTGGAGCGTTTTAAGCTTAATTCCCAGCTTCTGAATGCGCTGGTTGACGAAGAAGACGCCAGTAAACTGTTCCGACGTTACAGGGCGTCGGGATTACTTCCGTATGGTGCATTCGGCGAAATCGTCTGGGATGCCCAGTGCGAGGAGATGCGAGCGCTTGCTGACCGCGTTATCGCGTGTCGGCAGCCGGCGAGCAGCATTGAAATCGATCTCGATTGTAACGGTATGCACCTCAGCGGCTGGCTCACGCACGTGCAGTCTGACGGGCTGCTGCGCTGGCGGCCATCCATGCTCAGCGTTTCACATGGCCTGCAACTCTGGCTCGAACATCTTGTCTACAGTGCGAGTGGTCACGAAGGTGAAAGCCGGTTGTTTGTACGTAAGGACGGCGAATGGCGTTTCCCGCCGATGGAGCCTGAGCAGGCGTTGACGTATCTGTCGCTTTATATTGAAGGTTACCGTCAGGGCATGAACAAACCTCTGCTTTTGCTGCCTGAAAGTGGGGGGGCGTGGATAAAAGCCTGTTACGACGCGCAGAATGATGCCATGTTAACGGATGAGGCTTCGCTCCAGAAAGCGCGCAGCAAGTTTTTGCAGGCCTACGAAGGGAACATGATGGTACGTGGCGAAGGTGACGATGTCTGGTATCAACGTTTATGGCGAACGCTGGAGCCAGAATATTTCGACATTATCACCCTGGAGGCGCAACGCTACCTGTTACCGTTGTTCAAATTTAATCAGTCCTGAGTGCTGTATAAAAATTGCGCAGTATGAGGTGTTCATTTATGATGCACCTCTTATCACGGACTGATGTACCCAAAGAAAGAGATGCTGGCGTGTCCAGCACGCACGTTGTTAATGATGTAGCCGTGAAAAAGAGGTCGTAATGCCAGGCAGCACCTTGTTCAAAGCGTTTGTTTTGTTTATCGCCCTTTGGGCTCCCGTCACTCAGGCCGATTCCGGTTGGCAACCTGTCAAGGAAACAATCCGTAAGAGCGATAAGGACACCCGTGAGTATCAGGCGATTCGTCTTGATAACGGGATGACCGTGCTGCTGGTTTCCGATCCTCAGGCGGTGAAATCGCTCTCCGCGCTGGTTGTGCCGGTGGGTTCGCTGGAAGATCCTGACGCCCACCCTGGACTGGCGCACTACCTTGAGCACATGACGCTGATGGGCTCTAAAAAATACCCACAGCCTGACAGCCTGTCCGAATTTCTGAAAATGCATGGCGGCAGCCACAACGCCAGTACCGCGCCGTATCGCACCGCGTTTTACCTGGAAGTGGAAAATGATGCGCTTGATGGGGCGGTGGACCGTCTGGCGGATGCCATCGCCGCACCGCTGCTGGATAAAAAATACGCTGACCGTGAACGTAATGCCGTGAACGCCGAACTGACGATGGCGCGCACGCGAGACGGTATGCGCATGGCGCAGGTTAGCGCTGAAACCATCAATCCGGCGCACCCGGGTTCGCGCTTCTCAGGCGGCAACCTTGAAACGCTGAGCGACAAGCCAGGTAGCCCGGTGCTCGATGCGCTGCATGCGTTTCGTGAAAAATACTATTCCGCCAATCTGATGAAAGCGGTTATCTACAGCAATAAACCGTTGCCGACGCTGGCAAACATGGCCGCGCAGACCTACGGCAGGGTGCCAAATAAAAATATCGATCTGCCGCAGATTAACGTGCCGGTTGTCACGGACGCGCAAAAAGGCATTGTTATTCATTATGTGCCGGCCTTGCCGCGCAAGGTGTTACGCGTTGAATTCCGTATTGATAACAACACGGCGCAGTTCCGCAGCAAAACCGACGAGCTGGTGACGTATCTTATCGGCAACCGCAGCCCGGGTACGCTCTCCGACTGGCTGCAAAAGCAGGGGCTGGTGGAAGGTATTCGCGCTGACTCCGATCCCGTTGTAAACGGGAATAGCGGCGTGCTGGCCATCTCCGCGACGCTGACCGATAAAGGGCTGGCTCACCGGGACGACGTCGTTGCGGCCATTTTCAGTTACCTCTCTCTGCTGCGCGATAAAGGGGTCGATAAACGCTACTTTGACGAGCTGGCGCACGTGCTGGATCTCGATTTCCGCTATCCCTCTATCACGCGTGATATGGACTACGTTGAGTGGCTGGCAGATACCATGATCCGCGTGCCGGTGGAACATACGCTGGATGCGGTAAATATTGCCGACCAGTATGACGCCGGAGCGCTCAAAGCGCGACTGGCGATGATGACTCCGCAGAATGCCCGCGTCTGGTATATCAGCCCGAACGAACCGCATAACAAAATGGCCTACTTCGTTGATGCCCCGTATCAGGTTGAAAAAATCAGCGAACAGACCTTCGCGGGCTGGCAGAAAAAGGCGGGGGAAATTGCGCTGACGTTACCGGAACTTAACCCCTACATCCCGGACGATTTCTCGCTGATCAAACCCGCAAAGGCGTATCCGCACCCGGAGCTGATTGTTGATGAGCCGACGCTGCGCGTGGTCTACACCCCAAGCCGCTATTTCGCCGACGAGCCAAAAGCGGATGTTAGCGTGGTGCTGCGTAACCCCAAAGCTATGGACAGCGCCAGAAACCAGGTGCTGTTTGCGCTTAACGATTATCTGGCCGGTATTGCTCTCGATCAGCTCAGCAACCAGGCTGCCGTTGGTGGTATCAGTTTCTCCACCAACGCCAATAACGGCCTGATGGTGAATGCCAACGGCTATACCCAGCGTTTGCCGCAGCTGTTCCAGGCGCTGCTGGACGGTTATTTCAGCTATACGCCTACGGAAGAACAGCTCGAGCAGGCTAAGTCCTGGTATGCCCAGATGATGGATTCTGCCGAGAAGGGTAAAGCCTACGATCAGGCGATTATGCCAGCACAGATGCTGTCGCAAATTCCGTACTTCCAGCGCGAAGATCGCCGCGCGTTATTGCCCTCAGTCACCTTAAAAGAGGTGCTGGCTTACCGTGATGCGCTGAAAACCAATACCCGTCCGGAGTTCCTGGTTGTAGGGAATATGAGCGAAGATCAGGCTAAAACGCTGGCGCAAAACGTCCGTGCGCAACTGGGTTCAAAAGGCGATGAGTGGTGCCGTAACCAGGATGTGCTGGTAGAGAAAAAGCAGAACGTGATCTTCGAAAAAGCGGGAAGCAGCACGGATTCCGCGCTGGCCGCGGTGTTTGTCCCTGTCGGTTATGACGAATTTACCAGCTCTGCCCAGAGTGCTGTTCTCGGTCAAATTATTCAGCCGTGGTTTTACAACCAGCTGCGCACCGAGGAGCAGCTGGGCTATGCGGTATTCGCTTTCTCTATGAATGTGGGCCGTCAGTGGGGGCTGGGCTTCCTTCTGCAAAGCAGCGACAAGCAACCCGCTTACCTGTGGCAGCGTTATCAGGCGTTCTTCCCGCAGGCGGAAGCAAAACTGCGCGCCATGAAGCCGGAAGAGTTTGCCCAGATCCAGCAGGCGGTTATCGCCCAGGTGATGCAGCCGCCGCAGACGCTGGGTGAAGAGGCCTCGCAGCTGAGCAAAGATTTTGATCGCGGTAATATGAAATTTGATTCGCGTGATAAAATAGTGGCCGAAATAAAACAGCTGACGCCACAAAAGGTTGCCGATTTCTTCCATCAGGCGGTAGTAAAACCGCAGGGTATGGCCATCCTGTCTCAGGTTTCTGGCAGCCAGAACAGGAAAACGGACTACGTAAAATCAAAAGAGTGGACCGTCTGGAAGAGCGTCAGCGCGCTGCAACAAACTATGCCCTGGAGTAAGAAAGAATGACCCATACCGCTGAGCCGCTTGATCCCCTAAGTTTACCTCTACAGGGTGAGCGACTGATTGAAGCCTCAGCGGGAACGGGAAAAACCTATACCATCGCCGCGCTCTATCTGCGTCTGCTGTTGGGGCTCGGCGGCAACGCCGCTTTTTCGCGCCCGTTAAGCGTGGAAGAGCTGCTGGTGGTAACCTTCACCGAAGCGGCCACTGCCGAGCTGCGTGGCCGTATTCGCAGCAACATTCATGAGCTGCGCATCGCCTGTTTGCGTCAGACAACGGATAACCCCCTCTACGCGAGCCTGCTGGACGAGATTGCGGATAAGCAACAGGCTGCGCAATGGCTGCTGCTGGCCGAGCGGCAAATGGATGAAGCGTCCGTCTTCACCATTCACGGTTTTTGTCAGCGCATGTTAAGCCTGAATGCGTTTGAATCCGGCATGCTCTTTGAGCAGCAGCTTATTGAAGATGAATCCGAGCTTCGCTATCAGGCCTGTGCGGATTTCTGGCGTCGTCACTGTTATCCATTGCAGCGCGACATTGCCGAAGCGGTTCACGCCCTGTGGAAAGGTCCGGAAGAGCTTCTTCGCGCCATCGACCGTTACCTGCAAGGCGAAGCGCCGGTCATTAAATCTCCGCCGCCTGCCGATGAAACGCTGGCCTCGCGCCATGAAAAGATCGTCGCCAAAATTGCGGCGCTTAAGCATAAGTGGAATGAGTCGGTTGGTGAAATTGATGCAATCATCGAAAACTCAGGCATCGACAGACGCAAGTTCAACCGTGGGAACCAGGGGAAGTGGATCGAAAAGATCAGCGTCTGGGCCCAGGAGGAGACGCGGGGCTACCAGCTTCCGGACGCGCTGGAAAAATTTTCGCAGCGCTTTTTGACCGAGCGAACCAAAGCCGACGGCATTGTGCCTGAGCATTCCCTGTTTGTGGCGATTGATGCGCTGCTTGCGGAGCCATTAACGCTCAATGACCTGATGATCACCCGCGCTATGACGGAGATCCGCCAGGCCGTCGCGCGCGAAAAACGTCGCCGGGGAGAGCTGGGGTTTGATGACATGCTGAGCCGCCTGGACGAGGCGCTGTCCAGCGAGAATGGTGAAGCGCTCGCCAGCGCGATCCGTACCCGTTTTCCGGTGGCGATGATTGACGAATTTCAGGACACTGACCCTCAGCAGTACCGCATTTTTCGCCGCATCTGGCGACAGCAGCCCGACACTGCTCTGTTGTTGATTGGCGACCCTAAACAGGCGATTTACGCCTTCCGTGGGGCAGATATCTTCACCTATATGAAAGCCCGTAGTGAGGTTGTCGCGCATTACACGTTAGACACTAACTGGCGTTCCGCGCCGGGGATGGTTAAGAGCGTCAATGCGCTGTTCAGCCGTATGGAGACGGCGTTCATGTTCAATGAAATCCCTTTCCTGCCGGTGAAATCCGCCCCAAAAAACGCATCCCTGCGCTTCGAAGTCAGTGGCGCGGTGCAACCCGCCATGACCTTCTGGCTGCTGGAAGGGGAAGGCTATGGGGTTGCCGACTATCAGGCGGCGATGGCGCAGCACTGCGCCGCGCAAATCCGTGACTGGCTGAGCGCAGGCGCGCGCGGCGAGGCGCTGCTGTGGAAGGGGGAACAGGCGAATCCTGTTAAAGCCTCTGATATTACCGTGCTGGTGCGCAGTCGTCAGGAAGCGGCGCTAATCCGCGATGCGCTAACGCTGCTGGATATTCCGTCAGTGTATCTCTCTAACCGCGACAGCGTGTTCGACACGCTGGAAGCCCAGGAAATGCTCTGGCTGCTTCAGGCGGTGCTGGCCCCGGAGCGCGAAAATACGCTTCGAAGCGCGCTGGCCTGCTCTATGCTGGGGTTGAACGCGCGCGATATAGATGAGCTCAACCATGACGAAAACGCATGGGATGCGGTGGTGGAAGAGTTTGTCCATTACCGTGAACGCTGGCAAAAACGCGGCGTCATGGCGATGCTGCGCGAATTGATGACGCGGCGCCAGATTGCCGAAAATATGCTGGCGTCATCGGGCGGTGAAAGGCGTCTTACCGATATTTTACACATCAGCGAACTGTTGCAGGAAGCCGGCACCCAGCTTGAAAGTGAACATGCCCTCGTGCGCTGGCTGGCGCAGCAAATCGCGGATCCAAACAGTAACGCCGCAAGCCAGCAGATGCGTCTTGAGAGCGATAAGCATCTGGTGCAAATCGTCACCATTCACAAATCGAAAGGTCTCGAGTATCCGCTGGTCTGGCTGCCCTTTATCGCCAACTACCGCGTTCAGGATCAGGCCTATTATCATGACCGCGAGACTTTCGATGCGGTGCTCGATCTCAGCAAGGCGGAAACCAGCGTTGAGCTGGCGGAAGCGGAGCGTCTGGCGGAGGATTTGCGCCTGCTTTACGTGGCGCTGACCCGTTCTGTCTGGCATTGCAGCCTGGGCGTCGCGCCGGTTTTCCGCCGTCGCGGGGAGAAAACAGGGGAGAGCGATTTCCATTTAAGCGCCTTAGGGCGGCTTGTTCAGCGTGGTGAGCCGAAAGATGCGGCGGGGTTGCGCCTCTGTATTGAGTCGCTTTGCGGAGACGATATCGCCCTGCATATCCCTTCTCTGCCAGACAACAGCCGCTGGGAAATGGCGCAAGAGCCCGCGACCGATCTTAACGCGCGCCAGATTACACGGGTGCTTGCCGACGACTGGCGCGTCACCAGCTATTCTGGCCTGCAACAGCACGGGCAAAGTATTGCGCAGGATCTCATGCCGAAGCTGGACGTGGATGCCGCAGGGGTGGGCGATGTTCCGGTTGAACCGACGTTAACTCCACATCAGTTCCCACGCGGCGCGTCACCGGGCACCTTTTTGCACAGCCTCTTTGAAGAGCTTGATTTCACCCAGCCTGTCAGTGAGGAGTGGGTGCTGAAGATGTTGCAGAGCGGAGGCTATGACGCGCACTGGCAGCCCGTTCTCACTGACTGGATCAACGCCATTTTGCAGGCGCCGCTGACGACGCAGGGCTTCTCTCTTCGCCAGTTAACGGCCAAAAATAAGCAGGTTGAGATGGAGTTTTATCTGCCCGTCGCAGGCCCGCTTAAGGCCGACGCGCTCGATGCGCTCATCCGTCAGTACGATCCGCTGTCAGCCGGTTGCCCGCCGCTGAACTTCCGTCAGGTGCAGGGCATGCTGAAAGGGTTTATCGACCTGGTCTTCCGTCACGAAGGACGGTACTACCTGCTGGATTACAAATCGAACTGGCTGGGCGAGAACAGCGAAGCCTATACCCAGCAGGCGATGGCGGCAGCCATGCAAATGCATCGCTACGATCTGCAATATCAGCTCTATACCCTGGCGCTGCACCGCTATTTGCGCCACCGTATTGCGGATTATCGCTACGACGATCATTTTGGCGGTGTCATCTATCTGTTCCTGCGCGGGGTTGATGCTGCCGATCCGCGCTCCGGGATCTTCAGCACTCGTCCGGATGCGGAATTGATTAATAAAATGGATAACCTGTTTGCAGCAAACACGGAGGAGATGGCATGACGATGCAGGACTTATTGCTGGATGCGGTAGAGCAACGCGTGCTGCGTCAGCTGGACGTGCAGTTTGCCATGATGATTGCCGCTGACCAGCCCGCCGTGATGCTTGCCGCTGCCCTGTTGAGTAAAGATGCCGGAGAGGGGCATGTGTGTCTGCCGCTCTCGCGTCTGGTGGTTGACGAGAAAATGCCGCCTGTCCTCCAGTCCTGCTTTGCGCTGCTGGGAGATAAGGTGGACTGGCAGAAAATCTTGCGTGAATCGTCAGCCGTCGGGCCGGGAGACAACCAGGCACCGCTGATCCTTACGGGGGAGCGCTTATACCTGAACCGCCTGTGGCGAAACGAACTGACGGTAGCGCGTTTCTTTAGTGAGACCAATGCGCCGCTTCCCTGCGACGAAGCACAGCTTCGCCAGACGCTGGACAGGCTGTTTGACTCCGGTGAGGCCACAGACTGGCAGAAAGTGGCGGCAGCCGTCGCCCTTACGCGGCGGATCTCGGTGATATCCGGCGGCCCGGGAACCGGGAAAACAACGACCGTCGCAAAGCTGCTGGCAGCCCTGATACAGCTTTCAGGCGAGCAGCGATGCCGTATTCGTCTGGCGGCGCCCACCGGGAAGGCCGCGGCGCGTCTGACCGAATCACTGGGCGGTGCGATGCAACGGCTGCCGCTCACCCAGGAGCAGCTTGCGCTTTTCCCGGGTGAAGCAAGTACTCTGCACCGTCTGCTCGGCGCGCAGCCGGGTAGCCAGCGGCTGCGCTACCATGCGGGCAATCCGCTGCATCTGGACGTGCTGGTGGTGGATGAAGCCTCCATGATCGACCTGACCATGATGTCGCGCCTGATCGATGCGCTGCCACCCCATGCGCGCGTGGTTTTCCTGGGCGATCGCGATCAGCTCGCCTCTGTAGAAGCCGGGGCGGTGCTGGGGGATATCTGTACCTACGCCAGTTACGGTTATACCCCCGCGCGGGCGCAGGAGCTCGCCCGTCTGACCGGTTGCTCGCTTGAACCCGATCACACGCCGATCGCGGGCGCACTGCGTGACAGCCTGTGCCTGCTGCAAAAAAGCTACCGTTTCGGTAGCGACTCCGGCATCGGCCAGCTGGCTGCGGCGGTCAACCGTGGCGACAGGCACGCCACGCGCACGGTGTTTGACGGTTCCTTCACTGACATTGAAAAGAAATCGCTGCAAAGCGGGGAAGAGTATCAGGCTATGCTTGAGGAGGCTCTTCAGGGATACCAGCATTTTCTGAGCTGCGTGCAGCAGCGCAGTCAGCCCGGGCAGGTCATCGCCGCATTTGGCGAATACCAGCTTCTGTGCGCATTGCGGGAAGGGCCGTTTGGCGTCACGGGCCTGAACGACAGGCTGGAGCAACTGCTGGTGCAGAAACGCAAAATTAACCGTCAACAGCATTCGCGATGGTATGAAGGCCGGCCAGTGATGATCTCCCGCAACGACAGTGCGCTGGGGCTGTTCAACGGCGATATCGGCATTGCGCTCGATCGCGGTAACGGACTGCGCGTCTGGTTCCAGCTGCCGGACGGCAGCGTGAAGTCCGTCCAGCCCAGCCGCCTGCCAGAGCATGAAACGGCATGGGCGATGACGGTACACAAATCTCAGGGCTCCGAGTTCAACCATGCGGCGCTGATCCTGCCTACCCAGCTGTCGCCGGTTGTGACCCGCGAGCTGGTCTACACCGCCATTACCCGTGCGCGCCAGCTTCTGTCGCTGTATGCGGATGAGCGCGTGTTGAGTCAGGCGATTGCCACCCGTACCGAGCGCAGAAGCGGATTAAGCGCGATATTTGAATCTGTCTGAGTGAACGCCCTCTCCAGCAGGAGAGGGTGACTGTTATCCCAGGTCCGCCATTAACACCTTCGAGCGGCGCTGGTAGTTGTACATCTCTTTCTTACTTTCCGGCAGGGAATCAATATCCACCGGCGTGAAGCCGCGCTCCTGGAACCAGTGAATGCTGCGCGTGGTAAGCACGAACAGCTTGCTCAGACCCATCTGGCGCGCCTGTGCCGCCACGCGTTCAAGCAGCAGTTCCCCCCGTGAGGAGCTACGGTAATCAGGATGCACGGCGACGCACGCCATTTCGCCAATCTGCTCTTCCGGGAACGGATAAAGCGCCGCACAGGCAATGGTCAGGTTATCCCGCTGAATGATGGTGAACTTGTCGATCTCCATCTCCAGCTGCTCGCGGGATCGGCGAACCAGAATTCCCTGTTGTTCCAGCGGACGGATCAGCTCCAGAATGCCGCCGATATCGTTGATGGTGGCACGGCGGATCTGCTCGGCGCTCTCCATGACGATCTGCGTACCGATCCCGTCACGGGAGAACAGCTCCTGCAACAGCGCGCCGTCTTCCTGATAGCTGATCAGGTGGCTGCGGCGCACCCCGCTACGGCACGCTTTAACGGCGCCGCGCAGAAAACGCACGGTACCGGAATAGTAATCGCCTTCTGCTTCCAGCGCTTCGACGCGCGCCTGGGCTTCATTCGGAAAAAGTTCTGGCACAATCACGCCCTCATCGTTCACGACACCCTGTGAGGAGCAAAAGCCGATCATTTTTTCCGCTTTCAGCTTGATGGCCAGCTGGGTGGCAATCTCTTCTGAGGTCAGATTAAAACTTTCACCCGTTACGGAGACGGCAACAGGGCCCATCAGAACGATCGCGCCATTGTCTAACTGGCGGTGAATGGCTTCTTCATCAATACGGCGGATGCGGCCGCTGTGGCAGTAATCCACGCCATCGTCCACGCCGAGCGGCTGAGCGATGATAAAGTTGCCGCTCACCACGTTGATGTGCGCGCCCTGCAACGGCGTATTATTCAGGCTCATCGACAGGCGGGCGGTGATATCGAGCTGCAACAGACCCGCCGCCTGTTTGACCAACTCGAGGGTTTTCGCATCCGTCACGCGCGTGTGTTTGTGGTAGATCGGCTCATGGTGATGGGCGGCCAGGTTGGCTTCAATTTGCGGACGTGCGCCATACACCACCACCAGACGGATGCCGAGGCTGTGCAGCAGGCCGATATCATTGACGATGCTGGAAAAGTTTTCATGCTCAATGGCTTCGCCGCCAAGCATGATGACAAACGTTTTTCCCCGATGGGTGTTGATATAGGGAACAGAATGGCGGAATCCCTGGACCAGTTCGGTTCTGCGTTCCTTAACCATGACACAACCCTTAGTGAATGTTTATTCGTAATTTCTGTATTTTTATTCGATTGTGGCCGCGTGTGCAAGCCTAAATTTTCTGCGACCCACAGAAAATAATAAGTAATCCGTGCGTTAACGTATGATTGTTTACCCTTTTATAGATGACAGTTTATGCGTCATTCGTTAAAGTTTTCGGTCAATTTGGGCGTTTTGTTCATCAATCAGATTTCTTGCTCGGGAGAAGCATGTCGGGATCCAATTCAGCAATAAGCCGCCGCCGCCTGTTAAAAGGGGCCGGGGCGATGTGGTTGCTTAGCGTCAGCCAGGTGGGTCTTGCCGCCACAAGCCAGGTAGTCGCGGTGCGCGTCTGGCCGTCGTCGACCTATACGCGCGTGACGGTCGAGTCCAATCGCGTGCTGAAATACAAGCAATTTGCCCTCAGCAATCCTGAACGTGTGGTGGTTGATCTCGAAGGTGTAAACCTCAACTCCGTGCTTAAAGGCATGGCAGCTCAGATCCGTGGCGACGATCCGTTTATCAAATCGGCGCGCGTCGGGCAGTTCGATCCGCAAACCGTGCGTATGGTGTTTGAGCTGAAGCAGAACGTGAAACCTCAGCTCTTTGCCCTTGCGCCTGTAGCCGCCTTTAAGGAGCGTCTGGTGATGGATCTCTATCCGGCGAATGCGACGGATATTCAGGATCCGCTCCTGGCATTACTTGAGGATTACAACAAAGGCGATCTCGACAGCCAGGTTCCGCCAGCGCAAAGTGGCCCACAGCCGGGTAAGGCGGGGCGCGATCGCCCGATTGTGATCATGCTCGATCCTGGCCACGGCGGAGAAGATTCCGGCGCCGTCGGGAAATATCGCACCCGCGAAAAAGATGTGGTGCTGCAAATTGCCCGTCGTCTGAAGGCCTTGATCGACAAAGAGGGCAATATGCGCGCCTACATGACGCGCAACGAAGATGTCTTTATCCCGCTGAAGGTCCGCGTGGCAAAAGCGCAAAAGCAGCGCGCGGATCTGTTTGTCTCTATTCACGCGGATGCCTTCACCAGCCGCCAGCCGAGCGGATCTTCAGTGTTTGCCCTGTCAACGAAAGGGGCGACCAGTACCGCCGCGAGATACCTGGCGGACACGCAGAACGCCTCGGATTTAATTGGTGGCGTGAGCAAAAGTGGCGACCGTTACGTCGACCATACGATGTTTGATATGGTGCAGTCGCTGACCATTACCGACAGCCTGAAGTTTGGTAAAGCGGTGCTGGGCAAGCTGGGCCGGGTCAACAAGCTGCACAAAAACAGCGTCGAGCAGGCCGGATTTGCGGTCCTGAAAGCGCCAGATATTCCATCCATTCTGGTCGAAACCGCGTTTATCAGTAACGTGGAAGAGGAACGTAAGCTCAAGACGGCTAAATTCCAGCAGGAAGTGGCGGAGTCGATTCTGGCGGGGATCCGGGCCTACTTCTCAGACGGGGAAACGCTGGCGCGGCGGGGGTAGGGCATTAAGCCGGGTATCATGCCCGGCATTTTCACAAACGCCAGATACAAAAAAACACCCTTCAGGGTGTTTATTGTTTTAAGAAGTGTTGGTTGCGGGGGCCGGATTTGAACCGACGACCTTCGGGTTATGAGCCCGACGAGCTACCAGGCTGCTCCACCCCGCGTCCGTCTTTCTACACTTGTAGAAACTTACTTCTTCAAATTTGATTGGTTGCGGGGGCCGGATTTGAACCGACGACCTTCGGGTTATGAGCCCGACGAGCTACCAGGCTGCTCCACCCCGCGTCCGTCTTTCTACACTTGTAGAAACTTACTTCTTCAAATTTGATTGGTTGCGGGGGCCGGATTTGAACCGACGACCTTCGGGTTATGAGCCCGACGAGCTACCAGGCTGCTCCACCCCGCGTCCGTGGAAGCGCACTATACTCGGATAGGTTTGTGATGCAACCCCTTTTTCACATAATTCATTATTTTGTATGCAAAATGAACGGCAAAAGCCACTTTGGACTATTTTTTGTGCAGAATTTGCCAAAGGGAAGGTGATTGCATTTCATTAACACGGTGGGTTTGTTATCTTCATCTCGCGGAATTGGGCAACTAAAAGACGAGATATAATGAAAGGACGTTGGGCGAAGTATCTGATGACAGGCGCAATGGTGGCGATTCTTGCGGCCTGCTCTTCCAAACCGACCGATCGCGGTCAACAGTATAAAGACGGGAAGTTATCCCAGCCTTTCTCTTTAGTTAACCAGCCAGACGCCGTGGGCGCTCCGATCAATGCCGGAGACTTCTCCGAGCAGGTCTACCAGATCCGCACTGCTTCTCCGCGTTTATACGGTTCGCAGAACAACGTCTATAGCGCCGTCCAGGACTGGCTGCGTGCAGGCGGTGATACCCGCAATATGCGCCAGTTTGGTATCGATGCCTGGCAGATGGAGGGGGCGGATAACTACGGTAACGTCCAGTTTACCGGTTACTACACTCCGGTTGTCCAGGCGCGACACACACGCCAGGGCGAGTTCCAGTATCCCATTTACCGTATGCCGCCGAAACGCGGTCGTCTGCCGTCCCGCGCCGAGATCTACGCTGGCGCGCTGAGCGAAAATTACGTGCTGGCCTACAGCAACTCGCTGATGGACAACTTCATTATGGACGTGCAGGGCAGCGGCTATATTGATTTTGGCGACGGCTCGCCGCTGAACTTCTTTAGCTACGCCGGGAAAAATGGCCATGCCTATCGCAGCATCGGTAAGGTGCTCATCGACCGTGGCGAAGTGAAACGAGAAGATATGTCGATGCAGGCGATCCGCGAGTGGGGCGAAAAACACAGCGAAGCGGAAGTGCGTGAGCTGCTTGAGCAGAACCCATCGTTTGTCTTCTTCAAACCGCAGAACTTTGCGCCGGTGAAAGGGGCGAGCGCCGTCCCGCTGATTGGCCGCGCTTCTGTGGCATCGGATCGTTCGATTATCCCGGCAGGTACTACGCTGCTGGCGGAAGTTCCACTCCTCGACAACAACGGCAAATTCAACGGCAAGTATGAATTACGCCTGATGGTGGCGCTGGACGTGGGTGGGGCGATCAAAGGCCAGCACTTCGACATTTATCAGGGCATCGGCCCGGATGCCGGCCATCGTGCAGGCTGGTATAACCACTACGGACGCGTGTGGGTGCTGAAGGCAGCGCCGGGTACCGGAAACGTATTCAGCGGCTGATTGTGGTATTCTGAGGGCAAGACGGATTACGGTTCAGGGTGAGGAATACCTCACCCTTTTTACATCTGAGGTTTTATGTCTGTGGTAATCAGCGATGCCTGGCGCCAGCGTTTCGGCGGCACGGCACGGTTATATGGTGAAAAAGCCCTGCAACTGTTCGCGGATGCGCATGTCTGCGTGGTAGGCATTGGTGGTGTGGGTTCGTGGGCGGCAGAAGCGCTGGCGAGAACCGGCATTGGCGCAATTACGTTGATTGATATGGATGACGTCTGCGTCACTAACACTAACCGTCAGATCCACGCCCTGCGTGATAACGTCGGTCTGGCGAAGTCCGAGGTGATGGCGGAGCGTATTCGTCTCATCAACCCGGAGTGTAGGGTGACGGTGATCGACGACTTTGTGACGGCAGATAACGTTGCGGAGTACATGAGCAAAGGCTACAGCTATGTGATTGATGCCATCGACAGCGTGCGGCCAAAAGCGGCGCTGATCGCTTACTGTCGTCGTTACAAGGTGCCGCTGGTGACAACGGGCGGCGCGGGTGGACAAATTGATCCGACGCAGATCCAGGTGGCGGATCTGGCGAAAACCATTCAGGATCCGCTGGCCGCTAAGCTGCGCGAGCGCTTAAAAAGCGACTTCAACGTGGTGAAAAATAGCAAAGGCAAGCTGGGCGTGGACTGTGTGTTCTCGACAGAAGCGCTGGTTTATCCGCAGGCGGATGGTTCGGTCTGTGCAATGAAAAGCACGGCGGAAGGGCCAAAGCGGATGGATTGTGCCTCAGGGTTTGGAGCGGCCACCATGGTGACCGCCTCCTTCGGCTTTGTGGCGGTCTCTCACGCCCTGAAGAAGATGATGGCGAAGGCGGAACGTCAGGCCTGAGCCTGACGGGCGGCATCCAGCACCGCGTCGTTTAGCGCAATCAGTCCCTGACCGCGCGAGGCGCTAAGCTGCGCGCGAAGTCCCAGCTCATCAAACAGCGCCAGCGGAGAATGCGCCAGCAGCTCTGCGGCGCTTTTCCCTTCGATTGCGGTCAACAGCACCGCCAGCAGACCGCGAACAATGCGTCCCTCGCTGTCGCCGAAGAAATGCAGTTTCTCACCGGATACGCTAAACCCAAGCCAGACGCGGTTCTCGCAGCCTGCGATCTCCTTCGCCTGTGATTTCAGCTCGTCTGACAGCGTGGGCAACTGTTTACCCAGCAGGATCAGCTGACGATATTTATCTTCCCACTGCGTGAGCGGGACGAAGGTCTGTTTTAACGTCTCTTCAGTAATAACGGTGCCGAACGGGTGTCCGGCTAAAGCTGAACTTGTCATTAATCCACCAGTAATTCCAGGGCGCGGTCGACGGCGGAAACCAGCGCATCGACGTCGCTTTTTGTATTGTACGGTGCAAACGAGGCGCGCAGGGTACCGCTCACGCCAATAGCCGCCAGCAGCGGCTGGGCGCAGTGCTGTCCGGCACGCAGGGCAATGCCGTATCCGGCAAGCAACGTCACCATGTCGCTATGGTGCACGCCCGCGAAATCAAAGGCGAGCAGGCTGGAGTCCTGGACGCGGAACGAGCGAAAACCCGGACGTTTTTTCAGTTCTTCTTCCGCCAGCGTCGCCAGACCCCGGCTCCAGCTTTCAGCCTGAACCACGTCCGTTTCTGCCAGCCATTCGAGCGCCGCGCTCAGGCCGATAACCCCGGCCACGTTTGGGGTACCGGCTTCCAGGCGGTAGGGTACATCCTGCGTTTTAAAACCGTCGAAGGTGACTTCGGTAATCATCTTGCCGCCGCCGAGCCACGGCGTCATCCGGGCCAGCAGTTCAGGTTTGCCGTACAGCGCGCCGATACCGGTTGGCCCGTACAATTTGTGTCCTGAGAAGGCATAGAAGTCGATATCCAGCGCCTGAACGTCAGCCGGAAAATGCACCACACCCTGCGCACCGTCGACCATCACCACCACGCCGCTGGCATGGGCAATCTCAATGGCACGCGCCAGATCCGGGCAGCCGCCGGTGACGTTGGACATCTGCCCCAGCGCCAGAATACGGCTGCGCGGCGTAATCAGCTCAGGCAGACGCGCCACGTCAGGCAGGAAGTCCGCACCCAACGGGAGCTTTACAACCCGTGCCCCGGTTTGTTCGGCCACCATCAGCCAGGGTACCAGGTTGGCGTGGTGTTCCGCCTCGCTGACGATGATCTCATCCCCGGGCTGCAACAGCGGACGCGCGTAACATTGCGCCACCATGTTAATGGCCTCTGTGGTGCCCCGCGTCCAGACGATGTTCTTACCGCTGTCAGCATTGATCAGGCGCGCGACCTGATCCCGTGCGGCTTCGTATTGCGCCGTTAAGCGCTGCGCGTCGGCATACTGGCTGCGGTGCACGTTCCCGGCGCTCAGGCTGTAAAACTGGCGGGTTGCCTCAATCACCGCCTGCGGTTTAAGGGCCGTGGCGGCGCTATCAAGATAAATGCCGGCATCGGCCAGCGCAGGAAACTGTGCGCGAAACTGCGCAGGACTGAAAGCGTTCATGGAATTCCTCATATCGATTCTACGATCGTCGCGCAAATTCATCGGCAGGGCAAGGAAGTTGATATCTATCAGATTTGTCTGCTTATCCTGGCGAGTCTGAAAAAGCAGGTTATGCTAAATAGTGTTAGGCGGATGTTTTAGCCTGTTATAAATCGAGGTTTGAATAGCATTAATTGCTAAAGGAGATAATCATGAAAAAGACAGCTGCAATCATTTCTGCCTGTGCGTTGACCTTTGCCCTGAGCGCCTGTTCTGGTAATAACTACGTAATGCATACCAACGATGGTCGATCTATCGTCTCTGAAGGGAAACCGACAACCGATAATGATACCGGGATGATTTCTTACAAAGATGCTAACGGGAACAAACAGCAGATCAACCGCAGTGACGTGAAAGAGATGAAGGAAATCGAGCATTAACAGTTAGATAAGCGAAAAAAAAGCACCGCAAGTTGGCGGTGCTACATTAATCACTATGGACAGACAGGGTAAATGTACAGGAAGTGAAAAATTGGTAGCGTTGCTACCGTGGTCTGAATCGCAGACCAATTGCAAACACAACAACACAACATCACAACCGTAAGCCAAAAGCCCTTCAGAACACGCATTCCAAAAAAAGCTTTTCGTTCCGGCTCAGGAAGTGCCGCCACTATAGGTATTTGCTGGTAGTTCCTCAACGGACAAATTATAATGGCTCAGATAAAAAAAACTAATAGGTTAAACGTTGTTTCCTATATGTTAAATCTCGTTAACATCTAAGCCAGATAACCATGTCCAAGCGATTGCCACCCCTAAATGCATTACGTGTTTTTGATGCAGCAGCACGCCACCTCAGCTTCACCCGCGCAGCCGATGAGCTTTTTGTGACACAGGCCGCAGTAAGTCATCAAATCAAGTCTCTGGAGGATTTTCTGGGGCTTAAGCTGTTCCGTCGACGCAACCGTTCGTTGCTGTTGACCGAAGAGGGGCAGAGCTATTTTCAGGATATTAAAGAGATTTTTTCCCAGCTGACGGAAGCCACTCGCAAGCTTCAGGCCCGGAGCGCAAAAGGCGCTCTGACTGTGAGTTTATTGCCCAGTTTTGCCATTCAGTGGCTGGTGCCGCGACTCTCAAGCTTTAACTCAACTTATCCGGGAATCGATGTCCGAATCCAGGCGGTGGACCGTCAGGAAGACAAGCTGGCAGATGATGTGGACGTGGCGATTTTTTACGGTCGCGGTAACTGGCCGGGCTTGCGTGTGGAAAAATTATACGCAGAATATCTGTTGCCGGTCTGTTCACCGCTGCTGCTGACGGGGGATAAAGCGCTCAAAACGCCCGCCGATCTGGCGCAACATACGCTTTTGCACGATGCTTCGCGTCGCGACTGGCAAACTTATACCCGCCAGTTAGGTCTTAATCATATAAACGTGCAGCAGGGGCCCATTTTTAGCCACAGCGCGATGGTGCTACAGGCTGCCATTCACGGGCAGGGCGTGGCGTTGGCAAACAACGTTATGGCGCAGTCCGAAATTGAGGCAGGCCGTCTGGTTTGCCCATTTAACGATGTACTGGTCAGCAAGAATGCATTTTATCTGGTTTGTCATGACAGTCAGGCAGAACTGGGTAAAATAGCCGCTTTCCGGCAGTGGATACTGGCGAAAGCGGCAAGCGAGCAAGAAAAATTCCGCTTCAGGTATGAACAATAACGTTTGTGTGCCGGGCACGCATCAATTCAGGACTTAAACATGACCAGCCGATTCATGCTGATTTTCGCCGCGGTGAGTGGCTTTATTTTTGTAGCTCTGGGCGCGTTTGGCGCGCATGTCTTAAGCAAATCTCTGGGCGTTGTGGAGATGGGTTGGATCCAGACCGGCCTTGAATATCAGGCGTTCCACACGCTGGCAATTTTTGGGCTGGCGGTGGCGATGCAGCGCCGCATCAGCATCTGGTTTTACTGGAGCAGCGTCTTTCTGGCGCTGGGTACCGTACTGTTCAGCGGCAGTCTTTACTGTCTGGCGCTGTCGCATTTACGCCTGTGGGCGTTTGTTACACCTGTCGGCGGCGTCAGCTTCCTGGCGGGTTGGGTGTTAATGTTTATCGGAGCTATCCGTCTGAAACGCAAGGGCGTTGTTCATGAATAAGGTTGTTTTATATTGTCGCCCGGGGTTTGAGAAAGAGTGCGCCGCGGAAATCACCGATAAAGCGGCGAAGCGTGAAGTCTTTGGATTCGCTCGCGTCAAAGAGAACGCGGGCTATGTGGTATTTGAATGCTATCAGCCTGATGATGCCGACAAGCTGGCGCGCGAACTGCCGTTCAGCTCATTGATTTTCGCCCGTCAGATGTTTGTCGCGGGCGAACTGCTGAAAGATCTTCCGCCGGAAGATCGCATCACGCCGATTGTTGGCCTGTTGCAGGGTGTGGTGGAGAAGGGCGGCGATTTGCGCGTGGAAGTGGCCGACACCAACGAAAGCAAAGAGCTGATGAAGTTCTGCCGTAAGTTCACCGTGCCGCTGCGCGCGGCGCTGCGTGATGCGGGTGTGCTGACAAACTACGAAACGCCAAAGCGCCCGGTCGTGCATATCTTCTTTATTGCGCCAGGATGTTGCTACGCCGGCTACTCGTATACCACCAATAATTCGCCGTTCTTTATGGGGATCCCGCGTCTGCGCTTCCCGGCAGATGCGCCGAGCCGTTCAACCCTGAAGCTGGAAGAGGCGTTTCACGTCTTTATCCCGGCGGACGAGTGGGACGAACGTCTGGCAAACGGCATGTATGCCGTCGACCTTGGCGCGTGCCCGGGCGGCTGGACCTATCAGCTGGTGAAACGCAATATGTGGGTTTCGTCTGTGGATAACGGCCCGATGGCGCAAAGCCTGATGGATACCGGGCAGGTCACCTGGCTGCGTGAGGACGGCTTCCGCTATCGCCCGAACCGCAACAACATCTCCTGGATGGTGTGCGACATGGTAGAAAAACCGGCGAAAGTCGCGGCGCTGATGGCCTCCTGGCTGGTGAACGGCTGGTGTCGTGAGACGATTTTCAACCTCAAGCTGCCGATGAAAAAGCGCTACGAAGAGGTGTCGCAGAACCTGGCCTATATTCAGCAGCAGCTGGACGAACACGGGATTAACGCGGAAATCCAGGCGCGTCAGCTTTATCACGACCGCGAAGAAGTGACGGTCCATATCCGTCGCTGGTGGGCGGCAGTGGGTGGGCGTCGCGACGAGCGATAACGTTTGTAACGCCCGGTGGCGCTGCGCTTACCGGGCCTACAAAATCGTGTAGTTGTTTTAACGTTCTAACCTTAACTGCTGTAAATTCCCGTCCAGCTGTAAATCCGTCTGTAGCGTCGCCACCTCCCGGCAGATAAACGCCATCTCTTTATGCGCCTCCAGCTTTTTGCGCCATTTTTCCGGCACTTCATCAAGCCTGGCGTAAATTCCTTCCAGACTCTGAAACTCCGTCAGCAGCTGTGCGGCGCTTTTGGGTCCAATACCGGCGACACCCGGCACTTTAGAGCTGCTGATCCCCGCCAGCCCCCAGTATTCCGGCAGTTGCTCAGGCGATACCCCAAACTCGCTGGCAATGAATGGCGCGTCCAGCCAGCGTTTTTGAAAGTAGTCCCGGATGCGGATCGTTGGTGAGAGCAGCTGGCAGTAGCCTTTGTCGGTTGAAACGATAGTTGCCTGATGCCCGGCGCTCGCGACTTTAACCGCCAGCGTTGCGGCTAAATCGTCAGCCTCATTACCGTGGGCGCCCCAGCACGGAACGCCGCGCTGCTCAAAGGCCGCGCGGATAGCGGGCATTTCTGCGTGCAGATCGTCCGGCATTGGCGCACGTCCGGCTTTGTAGTCCGGCAGGCGCTGGTGCCGCCAGCCGGTATTGCGTGCTTCATCGTCGAATACGGCAACAGCGTGGGTGGGTTCGCTATGGCGAATGAGCTGCTCCAGCGCGTGTAAACAGGTGTCCTTGCAGGGGGTGCCCTGTACTGCATGAATACGGCGAATCAGGTTAAGTGCATCGACGATAAGCAAATGAACGGCCACAGATAATCTCCCTTCTGTCTAATGGGTGAAGGGTAACACTGAGCGCAGCATGAAACTATGAATGGTGGGGAAAACAGGAAGAAGCCTCGCAAAACGAGGCTTCCTGAGAGGCTTAATCGCAGGTGACGATCTTCATCGCCAGGCCACCGCGGGAAGTTTCGCGGTATTTGGCGTTCATATCTTTACCGGTTTCGTACATGGTTTCGATAACCTTGTCGAGGCAGACGCGCGGTTCGCTGGTACGACGCAGCGCCATACGGGCCGCGTTCACCGCTTTCACAGAGGCGATGGCGTTACGCTCGATGCATGGCACCTGGACCTGTCCGCCGACCGGATCGCAGGTCAGCCCCAGGTTATGTTCCATGCCGATTTCCGCCGCAATACAAACCTGCGCAGGACTTGCGCCCAGTAGTTCGGCCAGACCCGCCGCCGCCATAGAGCAGGCGACGCCCACTTCACCCTGACAGCCCACTTCCGCGCCGGAAATCGAGGCGTTCATCTTGTACAGTGAGCCAATCGCACTGGCGACCAGCATATACCGCGCGAGTGAGTTTGCATTCACTTCACGGATAAACTTGTCGTAATACGCCAGAACCGCCGGAACAATTCCGCACGCCCCGTTGGTTGGCGCGGTGACGACGCGGCCACCCGCGGCGTTCTCTTCGTTCACCGCCAGCGCGAACATGTTGATCCAGTCGACGACGGCCATCGGGTCGGTGGTGGTTTTGTCGGTGCTGACCAGCATGCGGCGCAGCGCAGCCGCACGACGCGGAACACGCAGTTTACCCGGCAGCACGCCTTCGGTGGTGATCCCGCGCTCAATGCCGCTGCGCATCACTTCCCAGACGTTAGCGAAGTGCTGTTCCAGCTCCTCTTTGCTGTGCAGGGCCAGCTCGTTTTTCATCATCAGGCCGGAGAGAGAAAGCCCTGTCTCCTGGCAGTGACGCTGTAAGTCGGCCGCGTTTTTGTAAGGGTACGGCACATCAACGGCAGAATTGGTGCTTTGACCAAAATGGTCCTCGTCGACGATAAACCCGCCGCCGATGGAGTAATACGTCTGGCTGTAAACCGCTTTGTCGCCGGCCAGCGCGGTAATGCGCATGCCGTTTTCGTGAAGCGACAGGTTATCCGCATGGAAATTCATGCAGTGATCAACCGGGAATTCAACCTCATGCTCGCCGTTCGCCAGCAGCAAACGACCGTGGGTGTTCACGTCCTGGATAAAGCCAGGTATTGCATCAATATCAACGGTATCCGGCAGATTACCCGCCAGCCCCATGATAATGGCAATATCGGTATGGTGGCCTTTACCGGTCAGGGAAAGGGAACCATATACATCGACAACCACGCGGGTGATGTCGTGCAAAATGCCGCGTGCAATCAAGTCATCCGTGAATTGTTTACCGGCTTTCATTGGTCCGACGGTGTGAGAGCTGGAAGGACCAATACCGATTTTGAAGATATCGAATACGCTAATCATGATGCGTCCATTGCTTCAGTCAGAGGGGAGAAGTGCGCCGTCCGCAGACGGCGCAGGAGGTATTAGCTGAACAGCGAGTAGAAAATAGCGGAGATGGCAATCAGGCCCATCACAACAACGAACACGTTGCTGATATGGCCGCTGTATTTACGCATCGCAGGCACTTTCTGAATCGCGTACATCGGCATCAGGAACAGGATCATCGCGATAATTGGGCCGCCCAGGGTTTCAATCATGCCCAGAATGCTTGGGTTCAGGGTGGCTACCGCCCAGGTGGTCACCAGCATGAACAGCGCAGTGATTTTGTTCAGACGGTTGATTTCAATGGTCTTGCCTTTACCACGCAGAGATTTAATCACCATGCCGTTGAAGCCTTCACGTGCGCCCAGGTAGTGGCCCAGGAAGGATTTGGTGATGGCTATAATTGCGATGATCGGCGCCATCCACGCAATCAGCGGTGCGTTAAAGTGGTTTGCCAGGTAAGACAGAATAGAGATGTTCTGCTCTTTCGCCGCCGCCAGATCCGCCGGGGAGAGGCTCAGCACGCAGCTGAACACGAAGAACATTACGGTCAGTACCATCATGATGTGCGCGCGAGCCAGGATGCTGGAGCACTTCTTCTCTGCGCCATTGCCGTACTCTTCACGCTTCGCTACTGCGAAGGAAGAGATGATTGGCGAGTGGTTGAAGGAGAACACCATAACCGGGATCGCCAGCCACAGGGTCAGCAGCAGACCGTTGCCGGTCGTGGATGCGCTGCTCAGAGACAGGGTTTCCAGCGCAGCGCCGTTCCACTGTGGGATCAGGTACAGAGCCAGCACCATCAGAGCCGCAACAAACGGGAACACCAGCACGCTCATCGCTTTCACAATCATCTGCTCGCCGAAGCGCACGATGGTCATCATACCAACGATCAGGATCAGGGACAGAATCGCACGCGGCGGCGGGGTCATCTGAAGCTGGTGCATCATAAAGCTTTCTACGGTGTTGGTGATAGCAACGCTGTACACCAGCAGAATCGGGTAAATCGCGAAGAAGTAGAGCAGGGTAATCAGCTTACCTGCGCCGACGCCGAAGTGTTCTTCGACGACTTCAGTGATGTCTTCGCCCGGGTTTTTACCGGACAGCACGAAGCGGGTCAGGCCTCGGTGCGCAAAGAAGGTCATCGGGAAGGCAATGAGGGCCATGATGATCAGCGGGATCATACCGCCGACACCTGCGTTGATAGGAAGGAACAGTACACCAGCGCCGATTGCTGTGCCGTACAGGCCAAGCATCCACATGGTATCCGTTTTGCGCCAACCGCTTCGGGATTCAATCGAAGCAACGGTGCTGGTTTGAGTGGTTTCCATCTGTATCTCCTGGAGGAAGCAAATTGTCAGGTTTTTAGTCAAATCCGATGAAAAAGCGCCTGACGGTAATATGAAATTCGTTCAGTGACGGTTTTTTAATAATTTTTGCCCGTAACTATTGGCGGGCGGAAAGATACATTCTAGTTATGAATCTATCAGTGATCGCGATCCCAAATGCAATAATCCACTTGTGATGTGGGTATCTTTAGACCATTTATCTGTTAAAAAAACATCAAAGAGAATTTACGGGCGCGAAGGCTACCATTAACGACATGTTTTCGAAAAGGTCGACCCGCGAGATAGGTGTCTTTCGCTGTAAAGAAATGGGATTTTAGGATTTTCTGGCGGGTAATTTCGATTAAGGCTGATTATTTATGGTTTCAAAAACGAGGTAATCGTTTGCGCAGACGTCAGATTTGTTAATAACATTGAAGATCGCTATGAATCGCATCACGAATAAAAAAGCCGGATGACGATCCGGCTTGAGAGGAGAGGAATGTCGCTTTACTTGATGATTTCGTAACACGGAATATAGGCAGAGCCTGGAAGCTTCATGCGGTGCTGAGCGACAAAGCCCTGCAACATATCATCCATGCGGCGCATCATCTCCGGATCACCGTGGATCTTATACGGGCCAAACTCTTCAATTGCGCGTATCCCCACCTCTTTCACGTTCCCCGCCACGATGCCAGAGAAGGCGCGACGCAGGTCGGCAGCCAGCACTTCCACCGGCTGATCCGGATAGAGTTTGAGGTTCGCCATGTTCTCATGCGACGGCTCGAAGGGGATCTGAAGATCCGGTGCGATACGGATGGACCAGTTAAAGCTGTAGGCATCCCCGGTATCACGACGATTCTCTTTCACCAGCGGCATTGCTTTTTTCATCTGACGGGCCACTTCTGCGGCATCGTCAATAATAATGCGGTAGTGACGGCGCGCGTCTTCGCCCAGCGTATGCACGATAAACTCGTCCAGCACGCGGAAGTAGTCGGCGCTCTCTTTCGGGCCGGTCAGGATCAGCGGCAGAACCTGATCTTTGTTGGCCGGGTTCATCAAGATCCCGAGCAGATAAAGCAGCTCTTCCGCCGTACCTACGCCGCCCGGGAAGATAATAATGCCGTGCGCGATACGGACAAACGCCTCAAGACGTTTTTCGATATCCGGCATAATAATCAGTTCGTTAACCAGCGGGTTAGGTGGCTCAGCGGCGATGATCGACGGCTCGGTCATGCCGATAAAACGGCCTTCTTTATAGCGTTGCTGCGCGTGACCTACTGCCGCGCCTTTCATTGGTGCTTCCATCGCGCCAGGACCGCAACCGGTACAGATATTCAGTTCGCGCAGGCCGAGCTGCGTCCCCACGCGGCGGGCATACAGGTATTCGGTTTCGTTAATAGAGTGACCACCCCAGCAGACGACCATGTTCGGCGCTTCGCCCACGTGCAGGGCGCGGGCGTTACGCAGAATGGAGAAGACCAGGTTGGTGATATGAACGGAACTTTCCAGGTCAAGATGCTGGAAACGTCCGGCGTTGCTGATCTGTCCGTTAACAAACAGAATGTCGCGCAGCACGGCAAACAGGTTGGCCTGAAGTGAGCGAATAATACGCCCGTCGACAAAAGCGTCTTCCGGCGGGTTGATCACTTCCAGCTTCACCCCGCGCTCGCGGCGCAGCACGTTGATATCAAAACTTTCGAAGCGGGACAGCAGCTCTTTACTGTTGTCGGTCAGGCTTCCGGAGTTCAGTACGGCAAGTGAACAGTTACGAAACAGTTGATAAAGGTCGCTACTGGCGGTGCGTTTAAGCATGTCCACTTCCAGCTGCGACAACATATCCATAGAGCCAAGCGGGCTAATATGTGTAATCAAGTGAGCTCCTTATGGGACGATTATCGTCTTTCCCTGTTGATTACAATAGCCCTGGCTTATGACGTTTCACAACACTTCGGGCGGAATACCGCCCGCATATTGTGAAAATATTTATCTTACTGGCGCACCAGCCGTCCGGTGGCAGGCACAAAATCGGTATTGGTGCGCCACGGATTGATATCCAGGCCGCCGCGACGGGTGTAGCGGGCGTAAACGCTCAGCTTTTCGGGCTGGCAGAAACGCTGGATGTCGTTGAAGATGCGCTCCACGCACTGCTCGTGGAATTCGTTGTGATGACGGAATGACACCAGGTAACGCAGCAGCTTTTCACGGTCAATCTGCGGGCCGCGGTACTGGATCTGTACCGAGCCCCAGTCCGGCTGATGGGTGATAAGGCAGTTGGATTTCAGCAGATGGCTGACCAGCGTCTCGCTGACCACTTTTCCGCCCGCCGCGTTTTCCAGGTAGTCGGTGCTAAATTCATAGCTTTCCACCTCAATGTCCTGATCGTCGATGCAGGTGCCGTGGAAATGGGCAATGGGCTGTCCTTCCAGCTCATGCAGACGGTATAACGAGACGGTTACGTTGCCCTGCGCGCACGCGCTTAAATCACGTTCAAGCGTCTGTTGTACCTCGTCCCAGCTGTTGAATTTGGTCTGGTTAAAGCTGTTGAGATAGAGCTTAAAGCTCTTGGATTCGACCAGGTTTACGCTGGCGTAATCCAGCTCGACGTGGCCCACGGCCACCTGCGGCAGACCGCGCGCATTCAGCCAGGAGAGTTCGTACAGCGTCCAGATGTCGCCGCCGACAAACGGCAGCGCGTCAGCGTGCAGCCCGAGCGGATCGCGGTTCAGACTGCGCGGCACGCCCTGCAACAGGCTTGCATCGTAGGTGTCGCGGTAATCGGTCGATTTACCCAGCGTTAAGCCCGTTAACGCCTGATGATTTTCGTAAGACATGTTTCATAGCCACTTTACAGGTACACTTATGGGCTGAGTTTATCCTGTCTTACAAGAAGAGAGAAATCGGTGGATATCGAAACTGCAAATGCCCTGACGTCCTTCACGACCCGCTATTGCGATGCCTGGCATGAAAAGCGGGGGACGTGGCCGCAAAGTACTGACTTATATGGCGTGCCGTCACCGTGCATTATCGCTTCGCAGGATGATTACGTTATCTGGCAACCGAAACCGTTCACGGGCGAGCAGAATGTAAATGCGGTTGAACGCGCGATAGACATTGTGATACAACCTGCGCTTCATGCATTTTATACCACGCAGTTTGCCGGGGATATGACTGCATGTTTTGCAGGACAGCCGTTGACGCTGCTGCAAACCTGGAGCGAAGACGATCTGCAACGCGTTCAGGAAAACCTCATTGGTCACCTGGTCACGCAAAAACGCCTTAAGCTCTCTCCGACTCTTTTTATTGCGACGCTCGACAGTGAACTGGACGTCATTTCTGTCTGCAACCTGTCTGGCGAGGTCATCAAAGAGACGCTCGGCACCCGCAATCGCGACGTTCTCGCGCCTTCACTTGCGGATTTTCTTACCCAAATTAAGCCGCTTCTGTAATCCATGATGCTACTGGACGTGTGAGAGATCTCTTACACGCTCTGTGAGACATCGCCGAAACAGTTAGCGTTGCCTTAGGAATTTCAGATTAATATTAACTTTTCTTTCAACAGGTTAGTGTTTTTCTGAAAGGAAATCCCCCGTTTCGCCTGGCTTACATTGCTTACAAGGTGGGTTGTAAGACGAAGCAGAATAGCGGATTCTATCTGTGTCGACAGGATGCCGACACGAGAAACGAACATCAGGATGATGGCGTTTCTTACCAGGGACACGTCAGGATGACGCCGCAGGAAGGCTTCAGGATGAAGCAAAGTGGATCACGCAGGATGCGTAAGGGACACCTCCAGGAAGGAGAACGAGAGCCGGTCAGTATGGTCGGTGGGTCAGGATGGCCAGGACGTTTCAGGATGAAACCTACACATCAGGACGATGTGAGCAGGAAGCAAAAGGTAAATGGATGACCAGGCCTTCGGGCATCAGGAAAAGTTGTCACGGATGAGCAGGGAGCACGTATTGTAGCTGGAATGCTGCGAAACGAACCGGGAGCACTGTTTTTACAGTGCTCCCTTTTTTTATTTCTGTCGTCCGCAATGCTATGCTTCGCGCCATTCCGTTTTTCAGTTGAGGTATATATGTCGCATCATGACAACGTTCGTGCGCAGTTGCACGCCATCGAAGCCCTTATGCGCCACCATCAGCTGTGGCAGGATAACGCGCCGCAGCCAGACGCGTTCGCCAGCACCCAACCGTTTTGTCTGGATACGCTGGCCCCGTTCGAGTGGCTCCAGTGGGTCTTAATTCCGCGTATGCACGCGCTACTGGAAGGTGGTCACGCGTTGCCCGCGTCTTTTGCCGTCTCTCCCTATTACGAAATGGCGCTGGAAGCGACCCACCCGGCGCGTGCCATGATGCTGGTGGAGCTGGAAAAGCTCGATGCGCTTTTCGCCGGTGACGATGCATGACGCTTGAGATCCTTTATCAGGATGAGTGGTTAGTGGCGGTGAATAAACCGTCCGGCTGGCTGGTGCACCGTAGCTGGCTCGATCGCGATGAGAAAGTCGTGGTCATGCAAACCGTGCGCGATCAGATCGGTCAGCACGTCTTTACTGCTCATCGTCTGGATCGGCCAACCTCTGGCGTTCTGCTGATGGGGCTTTCCAGTGAGGCGGGTCGACTGCTTTCGCAGCAGTTTGAGCAGCACCAGATGCAAAAGCGCTACCACGCCATCGTGCGTGGCTGGCTGACGGATTCCGCCACGCTTGATTATCCGCTGGTGGAGGAACTGGATAAAATTGCCGATAAATTTGCCCGCGAAGATAAAGGCCCGCAGCCTGCGGTGACCGACTATCGCGGTATGGCGACCACAGAACTGCCGGTGGCGACCAGCAAATTTCCGACCACGCGATACAGTCTGGTTGAGCTTTTGCCCAAAACCGGGCGCAAGCACCAGCTTCGCCGCCATCTTGCACATCTGCGCCACCCAATTATCGGCGACAGCAAGCACGGCGATCTGCGCCAGAACCGCAGCGCGGCCGAGCACTTTGGCTGTAACCGGCTGATGCTGCACGCCAGCGAGCTACGCCTGACGCACCCGTTTACCGGCGAACCGCTGACTATTCGCGCGGGGCTGGACGAGGTCTGGATGCAGGCGTTGTCACAGTTTGGCTGGCTGGGACAACTCCCCGAAAATGAAAGGGTTGAGTTTGCCGCAGGCAACGTTCAGGATGAACAGCAAGCGCAATAATTACGGGAGCAAAGCATGGCTGAAGTAGGCATTTTTGTCGGCACGATGTACGGCAACTCGCTGCTGGTGGCGGAGGAAGCGGAAGCAATCCTTGTAAACCAGGGCCATAAAGCAACGGTCTATGAAGATCCGGAGCTGGCGGACTGGGAAAAGTATAAAGATAAATACATCCTGGTGGTGACCTCCACCACCGGGCAGGGCGATCTGCCGGACAGCATCGTCCCGCTTTTCCAGGGCATTAAAGACCAGCTCGGCTATCAGCCAGATGTTCACTATGGCATCATCGCCCTCGGCGATAGCTCTTACGCTAATTTCTGCGGCGGCGGTAAACAGTTCGACGCGCTGTTGCAGGAACAGAGCGCTCAGCGCGTCGGAGAGATGTTGCTGATTGATGCGGGTGAACACCCTGAGCCAGAAAGCGAGTCAAATCCCTGGGTTGAACACTGGGCAACGCTGCTTAAATAACCCTGCGCTATACCAATGCCAGGCCGGGTCAGGCGTAGCCGCCTCCCGGCATTACACCCCGCCCCAAACGCCATTTCCGTGAACCACCTTCCACTCCTCTGGGCTTATGCCCTAAACAACCTCCCTCACGCCCTTCAATACTGTGTTTTTGCACGGTGAGGTGAAGAGGCACTCCTTCATATACTTTTCCCGTCACTATAAAACGGCTTCTGGCCGTACCAAAACCAAACACAAATCTCTCATTCTGATTACCCTACAGGTGCTGTACAGAATGAACCAGGCGAAAGCTATGTTTCAGGAGTGCAACAATGAGTACATTAAGCCACGCGGCGAGCAGCGCTGAGAAGCGCACCAACGCCCGCTACTGGATAGTGGTGATGCTGTTTATCGTCACCTCTTTCAACTACGGCGACCGTGCCACGTTATCCATTGCCGGCTCTGAGATGGCAAAGGACATCGGACTTGATCCGGTAGGTATGGGTTATGTTTTCTCCGCATTTTCATGGGCCTACGTAATCGGCCAAATCCCTGGCGGCTGGCTGCTGGACCGCTTTGGTTCAAAACGGGTCTATTTCTGGTCCATTTTCATCTGGTCGATGTTTACCCTGTTACAGGGCTTCGTGGATATCTTCAGCGGCTTCGGCATTATCATTGCGCTCTTTACCCTCCGCTTCCTGGTGGGCTTAGCGGAAGCGCCATCATTCCCTGGCAACAGCCGTATTGTGGCCGCCTGGTTCCCGGCGCAGGAGAGGGGAACGGCGGTAGCCATCTTTAACTCGGCGCAATACTTTGCGACGGTTATTTTCGCGCCAATCATGGGCTGGCTGACGCACGAAGTGGGCTGGTCGCACGTCTTCTTCTTCATGGGCGGGCTGGGGATCGTCATCAGCTTCATCTGGCTGAAAGTGATCCACGAACCAAACCAGCATCCGGGCGTGAACAAGAAAGAGCTGGACTACATTGCTGAAGGTGGGGCGCTGATCAACATGGATCAGAAAACCCAGAAAGCTAAAGTTCCGTTCAGCCAGAAATGGGGGCAGATCAAACAGCTCGTCGGCTCACGAATGATGATCGGTATCTATCTCGGCCAGTACTGCATTAACGCCTTAACCTACTTCTTTATCACCTGGTTCCCGGTTTACCTGGTGCAGGCGCGCGGGATGTCGATTCTGAAGGCGGGGTTTGTCGCCTCCGTGCCGGCCATCTGTGGCTTCGTGGGCGGGGTGCTTGGCGGGGTCATCTCCGACTGGCTGATGCGTCGTACCGGTTCGCTGAATATTGCGCGTAAAACGCCAATCGTACTCGGCATGCTGCTCTCCATGACCATGGTGTTCTGTAACTATGTCAGCGCGGAGTGGATGATTATCGGCTTTATGGCGATGGCCTTCTTCGGTAAAGGCATTGGCGCACTGGGCTGGGCGGTGATGGCAGATACCGCGCCGAAAGAGATCAGCGGCCTGAGCGGCGGTCTGTTCAACATGTTTGGCAACATTTCCGGCATTGTCACCCCAATCGCTATCGGTTACATCGTCGGCACCACTGGCTCCTTCAACGGCGCGCTGATTTATGTAGGCGTCCATGCGCTGGTGGCGGTACTCAGTTATCTGGTGCTGGTGGGTGACATCAAACGAATCGAACTGAAACCTGTTGGGGAGCGCGGATGATGACAACGCAATCAAGCCCGATCGTGACGGAGATGAAGGTCATTCCGGTGGCGGGGCAGGACAGCATGCTGCTCAACATTGGTGGCGCGCATAACGCCTGGTTCACCCGCAACATTGTGGTGCTGACCGACAGCGCAGGGAATACCGGCGTCGGGGAAGCGCCTGGCGGAGAGGTGATTTACCAGACGCTGGTCGACGCCATCCCGCAGGTGGTTGGGCAGGAGGTCGCCCGCCTGAACAAGGTGGTTCAGCGGGTGCATAAGGGTAACCAGTCGGCGGATTTTGATACCTTCGGCAAAGGCGCCTGGACGTTTGAACTGCGCGTTAACGCGGTGGCGGCGCTGGAGGCGGCCCTCCTCGATTTACTGGGCAAGGCGCTGAACGTGCCGGTCTGCGAACTGCTGGGGCCAGGCAAACAGCGTAATGCGGTAACGGTGCTGGGCTATCTGTTCTACGTTGGCGACCGGACGAAAACCGATCTGCCGTATCTGGAACGCTCGCCGGGCAGCCACGAGTGGTATCACCTGCGTCATCAGGAGGCGCTCTCTGGCGAGGCGGTGGTACGCCTTGCAGAGGCGGCGCAGGATCGCTACGGCTTCAAAGACTTCAAGCTGAAAGGCGGCGTTCTGCCGGGTGAGCAGGAGATTGACAGCGTGCGCGCGTTGAAAAAACGCTTCCCGGAGGCACGCATCACCGTCGATCCGAACGGCGCCTGGCTGCTGGATGAAGCTATCGCGCTGTGCAAAGGGCTGGGCGACGTGCTGACCTACGCGGAAGATCCGTGCGGCGCCGAGCAGGGATTTTCTGGCCGCGAGGTGATGGCCGAATTCCGCCGCGCTACCGGGCTGCCGGTTGCGACCAACATGATCGCCACCAACTGGCGTGAAATGGGCCATGCGGTGATGCTGAATGCGGTGGACATACCGCTGGCGGACCCACACTTCTGGACCCTTTCCGGCGCGGTGCGCGTGGCGCAGCTGTGCGATGACTGGGGGCTCACCTGGGGCTGCCACTCCAATAACCATTTCGACATTTCGCTGGCGATGTTTACCCACGTTGGCGCGGCGGCGCCGGGCAACCCGACCGCCATCGATACGCACTGGATCTGGCAGGAAGGCGAAGCGCGCCTGACCAAAAATCCACTTGAAATCAAAAACGGCACAATTGCCGTACCGGATGCGCCGGGGCTGGGCGTGGAGCTTGACTGGGATCAGATCCACAAGGCGCATGAAGCGTATAAAAAACTGCCGGGCGGCGCGCGCAACGACGCAGGCCCGATGCAGTACCTTATCCCCGGCTGGACATTTGACCGTAAGCGCCCTGTATTTGGACGTCACTGATAAAAGGATCGAACGATGAGCACATTTTCTACCCCTGTAGTCACCTCCATGCAGATCATTCCTGTCGCGGGACATGACAGCATGCTGATGAACCTGAGCGGCGCCCATGCGCCGTTCTTCACCCGTAATATTGTGGTGATCAAGGACAACTCAGGGCATACCGGTGTCGGTGAAATCCCGGGCGGGGAGAAGATCCGTAAAACGCTGGAGGACGCCATTCCGCTGGTGGTGGGTAAAACGCTGGGCGAGTACAAAAATGTGCTGACTCGCGTGCGTACGACCTTTGCCGATCGTGATGCGGGTGGCCGTGGTCTGCAAACGTTTGATCTGCGCACCACTATCCATGTGGTCACGGGCATTGAAGCCGCGATGCTGGATCTGCTGGGCCAGCATCTTGGCGTCAATGTCGCCTCCCTGCTGGGCGACGGCCAACAGCGCAGCGAAGTGGAAATGCTCGGCTACCTGTTCTTTATCGGCAACCGCAAACTCACCCCGCTGCCGTACCAGAGCCAGCCGGACGAAAAATGCGACTGGTATCGTGTGCGTCACGATGAAGCGATGACCCCGGACGCGGTGGTGCGCCTGGCGGAAGCCGCGTATGAAAAATATGGCTTTAATGACTTCAAGCTGAAAGGCGGTGTACTGGCGGGTGAAGAAGAAGCAGAGGCGATCGCCGCGCTGGCGAAGCGCTTCCCGCAGGCGCGCGTCACGCTGGATCCGAACGGTGCCTGGTCGCTTGATGAGGCGATAAAAATCGGTAAGCAGCTTAAAGGCGTGCTGGCCTATGCGGAAGATCCGTGCGGTGCAGAGCAGGGGTTCTCCGGACGTGAAGTGATGGCGGAGTTCCGTCGCGCCACCGGGCTGCCAACCGCCACCAACATGATCGCGACCGACTGGCGTCAGATGGGGCACACGCTCTCGCTGCAATCGGTGGACATTCCGCTGGCAGACCCGCACTTCTGGACGATGCAGGGCTCGGTTCGCGTGGCGCAGATGTGCCATGAGTTCGGCCTGACCTGGGGCTCGCACTCCAACAACCACTTCGACATCTCGCTGGCGATGTTCACCCACGTGGCGGCTGCCGCGCCGGGCAACATTACCGCCATCGACACCCACTGGATCTGGCAGGAGGGCAACCAGCGCCTGACCAAACAGCCGTTTGAAATCAAAGGCGGTATGGTACAGGTTCCTGCTACGCCGGGTCTGGGCGTAGAACTGGATATGGACCAGGTCATGAAAGCGCATGAGCTGTACCAGAAACACGGCCTGGGTGCGCGTGATGACGCGCTGGCGATGCAATACCTGATCCCAGAGTGGACATTCGACAATAAACGTCCGTGCATGGTACGATAAGCGCATTGGGACCGCTCCCATGAGTGGTCCCTTACGTGGTGTATGCTTAACGTAACTAACATGCGTAAGGATGGCTTATGAAAATTGTTATCGCTCCGGACTCGTATAAGGAAAGCTTGAGCGCGCTGGAGGTGGCGACAGCGATAGAGGTCGGTTTTCGCGACATTTTCCCGTCAGCGGACTATGTCAAATTACCGGTTGCCGATGGTGGCGAAGGGACGGTGGAAGCGATGGTGGCAGCCACGCATGGGCGTCTTGTCCATGTTCCCGTTACCGGGCCTTTGGGTGAACGCGTGGAAGGGTTTTTCGGGTTATCCGGAGACGGGAAAAGCGCCTTTATTGAGATGGCGGCAGCGAGCGGTCTGGAGCTTGTTGCTCCGGCAAAGCGTAACCCGTTAATCACCACCTCCTGGGGAACCGGGGAACTGATCCGTCATGCGCTGGATGCGGGCGTTAAGCATATCATTATTGGCATTGGAGGCAGCGCGACCAATGACGGTGGCGCAGGCATGGTGCAGGCGCTGGGCGTAAAACTGCTGGATGCGAAAGCGCAGCCCGTAGGGCCGGGCGGCGGCGAACTGGCAAGCCTTGCACATATCGATCTTAGCGGGCTGGATAAGCGGCTGGCAGACTGTCGAATTGAAGTGGCCTGCGATGTAACCAACCCTCTGATCGGCGAGACAGGCGCTTCTGCGGTATTTGGTCCGCAGAAAGGGGCGACGCCGGAGATGATCAGGACGCTGGACAACGCGCTGGCGCATTACGCAAAAATTATCGCCCGGGATCTGGATATTGACGTCTTAAACCTGGCGGGCGGCGGTGCGGCTGGCGGAATGGGGGCGGCGCTGTATGCATTTTGCGGCGCACAGCTCCGTCAGGGGATTGAGATTGTCACCGATGCCCTGCATCTTGATGAACAGGTCGCGGACGCCGATCTGGTGATCACGGGCGAAGGGCGTATCGACAGCCAGACGATCCACGGTAAAGTGCCCGTTGGCGTGGCGAGAGTCGCGAAACGCTATAACAAGCCAGTTATCGGCATTGCCGGCAGCCTGACGGCGGATGTTGGCGTGGTGCATGAGCATGGACTGGATGCCGTATTCAGCGTGATTTACACCATCTGCTCGCTGGAGGATGCGCTGGAAAATGCGCAACAGAATGTACAGTTGGCCGCAAGGAATATTGCGGCGGTGATAAAGATGGGGCAGGGGATGTCGCGTTAACGTTCGTGCTCCTGTAGGCCCGGTAAGCGAAGCGCCACCGGGCTTTGGTCTTAGCTCCCCAACACCTTCATTGCTTCCCGCGTCACGTTGTCCATCTCGTCCAGCAGCTCCAGGAACTCCGGTTCGAGATCGGATTCTGGCGTACCCGCGCGGAGCTGCTGTTCAAGCAACTGGCAGAGATTTTTCAACCGCGGTACGCCGCTGTAGCCGCAGCTGCCGTGCAGTTTATGAATGGCTTCCAGCAGTCCTTCGGGGTTTTCACCCACCAGCTGTTCTTCAACCTTGTTACGGATCTCAGGCAGGAAGTCCACCAGCATTTGCAGCATATCGCGGGCCAGATCCGGTTTACCCGCCGCCTGGCGCAGCGCCAGTTGCCAGTCAAACGTGGCATTCTGGTTAACGCTGATCTCCGGCGATTCAGCTGTAATGGTGTATGTCCCGCCAATGTGCCCCGGCTTGTAGCGTAGCAGCAGGCTGTGCAGCTTCTCTTCGTCGAACGGTTTCGCCAGATAATCGTTCATGCCCGCACCCAGCAGTTTCTCCTTTTGCCCCGCCATCGCGTGCGCCGTCACGGCAATCACCGGCGTCTGCTGCTGGTGCGGAAGCTGGCGAATCAACTCGCAGGCGCGGATGCCGTCCATGCCCGGCATCTGAATATCCATCAGGATCAGGTCGAACTGCATCTGTTTGGCTTGTTCCACGGCTTCGGCGCCGCTGGTACACAGCTCAACATGCTGAACCTGATCCTCAAGCAGCACGCCAATCAGCTTCAGGTTCGCCGGGTTATCGTCCACGGCCATCACCGTCATCGGCAGCTTATGTTCGTCGCTTTCCAGCGGCAGGGACTGATGCGTCAGACGGCAATATTCGGTCAACGCAGGTAACAGCCGTGTGGCGGTGAGGGGTTTCAGCAGACACGCCGCCGCTCCGTCGTTTTTCAGCTCTTCGGCGTTGATTTGGGCGTGGCACGGCAGCGCCAGCAGCAGGTAGTCCGTCATTGAGGCCGCCTTCGCCAGGCGTTCCTGCTGCATGGTCAGTTCTCCGGTAAACGTCACCGGAATCCCCAACAACAGGATATCGTAATGATCGTTAGCCAGCGCGGAGAAGGTCGGGCTGTAGATGACCTCCAGCGGCGTGCTGCTTAATACATCCAGCGTACACTGCGCCGCCGCGGCGTTCGGTTCCACATAGGCCAGACGCATCCCTTTCAGGCAGCCGGTGACCGGGCCGTCGGTCTGCACGTTCGGGTTAAGATCAAGGTTGATATGGAACCAGAAGGTTGAGCCCCGGTTAGGCTGGCTGTGGAAGGAGATATCGCCTCCCATCTCTTTCACCAGCTTTTGGGTGATCACCAGCCCCAGGCCCGTTCCGCCGTGACGACGGGAAATGCTCGCATCGGCCTGGCGGAAAGCCTGGAACAGACGCGTCTGATCGCGCTCCGGAATACCGATGCCGGTATCCCGGATCTGCACTTCAATCTGGACTTTGTTATTACTGAGCGCCCTTTTTTCGACCAGAATGTCGATGTTGCCGCTCTCGGTGAACTTAATCGCGTTGCCCACCAGATTGGTAATGACCTGTTGCAGGCGCAGCGGGTCGCCAATGACGTTATCCGGCACATCATTTTTAATATTGAGCGTCAGTTCCAGACCCTTATCATGCGATGAGTGGGCAAGAAGCGTGACCACGTCATCCAGCGTGCTGCGCAGCGGGAAGGGAATACTCTCCAGAATCAGCTTGCCCGCTTCCAGCTTCGAGAAGTCCAGTACGTCGTTAATAATGGTCAGCAGGTTGTTGGCTGAGCGTTCAATGGTATGCAGATGGTCACGCTGGGTCGGGTTCAGCTCGCTTTTGAGCGTCAGACGGGTGAAGCCAATCACCCCGTTCAGCGGCGTGCGCAGCTCGTGCGACATGTTCGCCAGGAACTCAGACTTAATTCGTGCCGCCTCCTGCGCACGTTTTTTCGCCAGATCCAGCTCCACGTTCTGGATCTCCATCTGCTCCAGCGTTTCGCGCAGGTCAGAGGTGGCCTGGTCAACGTTGTGCTGCATCTCTTCGTGATAAGCCGCCAGCGACATCGCCATTGAGTTGATGCCATTTTTCAGCATATCCAGCTCGCCGAGCATAAAGCCTTCCACGCGGCTGTCGAGCTGACCCCGGCGGATCCGGTCAACGGTATTCACCATGTTGCGGATAGGCCCCGTGACGTCGCGCATCAGTCGCCAGCCGAAGATCAGCGCGATGCCGATACAGAACAGCATCATCACGCCGGAGATGAATATTTCTTTGTACTGCTGGAGCCGTACCGACTTAAGATCCAGCTCCAGCGCCACATATCCCAGCATATTATTGCTGGACTTCGCATCGGACTGGGCGGATTCATCGGGTGAATAGCTTTCGGAGATAATCGGCGTGCGCAGGATCATGATATCGCCGCGCCGCAACACCGTAAGGTGACGCGGGAAGGGGGTACCATCCGGGATTTTCAGCGACGTGGGATCCAGATGGAAATTCGAGGTGACGAACAGACGGTTATGCTCATCGTAAACGGAAATGGCGCGCACAATCTCTGAATGACGGCGGTGCAGCACGCTGATTAACTGACCAATGGATTCACGGTTTTGCAGGTTCATACCGTACTCGCTGGAGACGGCCAGCGGTTCGATAATGCTGGCCCCGGCATCTTCAAGCTGTCTCTGCAAATCGTTATAGCGATGCACCACAAAGAAAATGCTCAGCAGCAAACCGATGAGAACGGTAGGAGCGAGGATCAAAATCATCATGCGCGCGCGCAGGCTGTAGTTGGTCATGGAGTTCCGTTATGGGACAATCAGGCTAATTATGTTTATTTGAGAACAATCTCGGCGATGGCGCAATTCTACTCTGCAAAACGACGCGTGACGACGCGTCAGATCATAACTGTTGAAGCCACGGACCTCGATCCTTTTGGACAGGGGGTGGCGCGTCACAAGGGTAAGACACTGTTTATCACAGGTTTGCTGCCAGGAGAACGCGCAGATATTACGCTGACGGAAGACAAACGTCAGTATGCGCGCGGTCAGGTCAAGCGCCGTCTTAATGATAGCCCGGAGCGCGTGATGCCTCGCTGCCCCCATTTTGGCGTCTGCGGTGGCTGCCAGCAACAGCATGCCAGCACAGAATTACAGCAAAAAAGTAAAAGCAGCGCGCTGGCCCGCCTGGTCGGACACGACGTGAATGACATCATTGCCGATCGGCCCTGGGGCTACCGTCGCCGCGCTCGCCTGAGCCTCAGCTACCAGCCCAAAACCGAGCGGCTGGAGATGGGTTTTCGCAAAGCCGGCTCCAGCGATATCGTCTCTGTCACGCAGTGCCCTGTTTTGGTGCCCCATCTTGAGGCGTTGCTCCCGGACGTGCACCACTGTCTTGCATCGCTGGATGGCGTGCGTTCGCTGGGCCATGTCGAACTGGTGCTGGCCAACAGTGGCCCGCTGATGGTACTGCGCCACACCGCGCCGCTGTCAAAGGCAGATCGCGAAAAACTGGAACGCTTTTCGCATTCTCATGAGCTTGCGCTTTTCCTCGCGCCGCAAAGCGAGATACTTGAGCAGGTCAGCGGAGAAGCGCCCTGGTATGCGTCAGACGGGCTACGCTTAACGTTCAGCCCGCGGGATTTTATCCAGGTTAACGACGGCGTGAACCAGCAGATGGTGGCGAACGCGCTGGCGTGGCTGGACGTACAGCCCACTGACCGGGTGCTCGATCTGTTCTGCGGTATGGGGAACTTTACCCTGCCGCTGGCCCGCAAAGCAGCAAGCGTGGTCGGGGTGGAAGGCGTTGAGGCGCTGGTGGTGAAAGGCCAGGAAAACGCCCAACAGAACGGCTTGCAAAATGTGACATTCTTTCATCAAAATCTTGAGGATGATGTTACTCAGCAACCGTGGGCTAAGCAGGGCTTTGATAAGATCCTGCTCGACCCGGCGCGCGGAGGTGCGCCGGGCGTGATGCAGCATATAATTAAACTCGCGCCTGAACGCGTGGTCTATGTTTCCTGTAACCCGGCGACGCTTGCCCGTGACAGCGAAGCATTATTGAGCGGGGGTTACCAGATTCGACGTCTGGCAATGCTGGACATGTTCCCGCACACTGGTCATCTGGAATCGATGGTGTTGTTCGAGCACATCTAATGAGTTTGGCTTGTCGACTTCGACAGGCCCTTGTCCCTAAAGGAGAGGACGATGGTTGCGGTAAGAAGTGCACATTTAAATAAAGCTGGTGAGTTTGACCCTCAAAAATGGATCGCAAGTCTGGGGATTTCCAGCCAGCAGTCGTGTGAACGCTTAACCGAAACCTGGGCCTATTGTTTACGCACAACGCAGGGGCATCCGGACGCTGAACTGCTGTTGTGGCGCGGCGTGGAGATGGTTGAAATTCTCTCCATGCTGAACATGGATATCGAAACGCTACAGGCCGCACTGCTGTTCCCCCTGGCGGACGCCGACGTGGTGACGGAAGACGTCCTGCGTGAAAGCGTCGGCCAGTCCGTCGTGGCGCTTATCCACGGCGTGCGTGACATGGCAGCCATTCGTCAGCTTAAAGCCGCGCAAACGGACTCTGTCTCTTCCGAGCAGGTGGATAACGTCCGTCGCATGCTGCTGGCGATGGTAGATGATTTCCGCTGCGTGGTGATCAAGCTGGCCGAACGGGTTGCCCATCTGCGTGAAGTGAAGGATGCGCCGGAAGACGAGCGCGTCCTGGCTGCTAAAGAGTGTACGAATATCTATGCGCCGCTGGCGAACCGTCTCGGTATCGGGCAACTGAAGTGGGAGCTGGAAGATTACTGCTTCCGCTATCTGCATCCGGCGGAATACAAACGCATTGCAAAATTGCTGCACGAACGCCGCATTGACCGCGAGCACTATATCGAGGAATTTGTCAGCGGGCTGCGCCAGTCGATGAAAGAGGAGAATGTGCGCGCCGAGGTCTACGGGCGTCCAAAGCACATCTACAGCATCTGGCGCAAAATGCAGAAGAAACATCTCGCCTTTGACGAGCTGTTTGACGTGCGCGCCGTACGTATCGTGGCGGAGCGTCTCCAGGACTGCTATGCCGCGCTGGGGATAGTGCATACTCACTTCCGCCATCTGCCGGATGAGTTTGATGACTACGTCGCCAACCCCAAACCAAACGGCTATCAGTCTATTCATACCGTGGTGCTCGGCCCTGGCGGCAAAACGGTGGAAATTCAGATCCGTACCAAACAGATGCACGAAGACGCCGAGCTGGGCGTGGCGGCGCACTGGAAATACAAAGAGGGTACCTCCGGCGGCGGTCGCTCCGGTCACGAGGACCGTATCGCCTGGCTGCGTAAGCTGATTGCGTGGCAGGAAGAGATGGCCGACTCCGGCGAAATGCTCGACGAAGTGCGCAGTCAGGTCTTCGACGATCGCGTCTACGTCTTTACCCCGAAAGGGGATGTTGTTGATTTGCCGGCAGGCTCCACGCCGCTCGATTTCGCCTACCACATCCACAGCGATGTGGGGCACCGTTGCATCGGGGCGAAGATCGGCGGACGTATCGTACCGTTTACCTACCAGCTCCAGATGGGCGATCAGATTGAAATCATCACCCAGAAGCAGCCAAACCCAAGCCGCGACTGGCTGAATCCGAACCTCGGTTACGTTACCACAAGCCGTGGGCGCTCTAAAATCCACGCCTGGTTCCGCAAGCAGGATCGTGACAAGAACATCCTTGCCGGTCGTCAGATCCTGGACGACGAGCTGGAACATATCGGGATAAGCCTGAAAGAGGCGGAGAAGTTCCTGCTGCCGCGCTACAACTTCAACGAGCTCGACGAACTGTTAGCGGCGATTGGTGGCGGCGATATCCGCCTGAACCAGATGGTGAACTTCCTGCAAGCGCAGTTCAACAAGCCAAGCGCAGCGGAGCAGGATGCGGCAGCGCTGAAACAACTCCAGCAGAAAACCTACGCTCCGCAGCAGCGCAGCAAGGACAATGGCCGCGTGGTGGTTGAAGGGGTGGGTAACCTCATGCACCATATTGCCCGCTGCTGCCAGCCGATCCCGGGAGACGATATTGTCGGCTTTATCACCCAGGGGCGTGGGATCTCGATTCACCGCTCCGACTGCGATCAGCTTGCAGAGCTGCAATCGCATGCGCCGGAACGTATCGTGGAAGCCGTCTGGGGGGAGAGCTACTCGGCGGGTTACTCGCTGGTGGTGCGCGTCACTGCCAACGACCGCAGCGGCCTGCTGCGCGACATCACCACCATTCTCGCCAACGAGAAGGTCAACGTGCTGGGCGTTGCCAGCCGCAGCGATACCCGCGAGCAGCTTGCCACCATCGATATGACTATCGAAATCTATAACCTTCAGGTGCTGGGCCGCGTACTCGGCAAACTGAACCAGGTGCCGGATGTGATTGACGCGCGTCGTCTGCACGGCGGCTAAACATCCTCTTCTGTAGGCCGGGTAAGGCAACGCCGCCACCCGGCTCAGGCATTTAATGGAATCTGTTATGACTCAAATCGACCGCCTGCTTGGCATCATGAAACGCCTGCGCGACCCGGAAAACGGCTGCCCGTGGGATAAAGAGCAGACTTTCGCCACCATTGCGCCTTACACGCTGGAAGAGACCTACGAAGTGCTGGACGCGATTTCGCGCGAAGATTTCGACGACCTGCGCGGTGAGCTGGGCGACCTGCTGTTCCAGGTTGTGTTCTACGCGCAGATGGCGCAGGAAGAGGGGCGCTTTAACTTTGACGATATCTGCGCCGCTATCAGCGACAAGCTGGAGCGTCGTCATCCGCATATTTTTGGCGATGCCTCCGCAGGCAACAGTGCGGAAGTGCTGGCGCGCTGGGAGCAGATAAAAAGCGCCGAACGCGCTGAAAAATCCCAGCACTCGGCGCTGGACGACATTCCCCTGAACCTTCCCGCGCTGATGCGCGCGCACAAAATTCAAAAGCGCTGCTCGGCGGTAGGGTTTGACTGGAACTCTCTCGGCCCGGTGCTGGAAAAAGTGCACGAAGAGATCGACGAAGTGATGCATGAAGCGCAGCAGGCCGTTGTGGATGAAGCAAAGCTGGAAGAGGAGATGGGCGATCTGCTGTTTGCGACCGTCAACCTTTCGCGCCACCTCGGTGTAAAAGCGGAAACCGCCCTGCAAAAAGCGAACATTAAATTCGAGCGACGCTTTCGCGAAGTTGAGCGGATTGTGGCCTCGCGCGGCCTGGAAATGAGCGGGATTGACCTCGACGCGATGGAAGAAGTCTGGCAGGAAGTAAAACGCCAGGAACATGATCTCTAACGAGATTTTGCGATCAAGCGCAATTTGTGTGATTTTTTAAATGACAAGCGCTTGATTTGCGTCAAAAACATTTACCCAAAAGGGGCTATTTTCTCACTCCTTATGTTTGTCATGGCCTGGAGTGGAGACGGAGAATGAAAGTTTGTGGCGCTCGTCGTGTTCGGGTATACTACTTTCCCGTCCTGGTTATTCCATCGTTTCACCCTAACTTCTCAGGTTCAGCATGACAACGAACTATATTTTTGTGACCGGCGGGGTCGTATCCTCTCTGGGTAAAGGCATTGCCGCAGCCTCCCTCGCAGCCATTCTTGAAGCCCGTGGCCTCAATGTGACCATGATGAAACTGGATCCGTACATCAACGTCGATCCTGGCACCATGAGCCCAACCCAACACGGGGAAGTGTTCGTTACTGAAGACGGCGCTGAAACCGATCTGGATCTTGGCCACTACGAGCGTTTCATCCGTACCAAAATGACCCGTCGTAACAACTTTACGACTGGCCGTATCTACTCTGACGTTCTGCGTAAAGAGCGCCGTGGTGACTACCTGGGCGCGACCGTGCAGGTCATCCCACACATCACTAACGCCATCAAAGAACGTGTCCTTGCCGGTGGCGAAGGGCATGACGTTGTGCTGGTTGAAATCGGCGGTACCGTAGGGGATATCGAATCCCTGCCGTTCCTCGAAGCGATTCGTCAGCTGGCGGTAGATATTGGTCGTGAGCACGCGCTGTTCATGCACCTGACGCTGGTGCCTTACATGGCAGCAGCAGGTGAAGTGAAAACCAAACCGACTCAGCACTCTGTTAAAGAGCTGCTCTCCATCGGTATTCAGCCTGACATCCTGGTTTGCCGTTCCGATCGCGCGATTCCGGCGAACGAACGCGCGAAAATTGCATTGTTCTGTAACGTGCCTGAAAAAGCCGTTATTTCAATGAAAGATGTCGATTCCATTTATAAAATCCCGGGCCTGTTGAAATCACAGGGTCTGGACGATTATATTTGTAAACGATTCAGCTTGAACTGTCCGGAAGCTAACCTGTCTGAATGGGAGCAGGTGATTTACGAAGAAGCCAATCCGGGCGGCGAAGTGACTATCGGTATGGTCGGCAAGTACATCGAACTGCCGGATGCCTACAAGTCAGTTATCGAAGCGCTGAAACACGGTGGTCTGAAGAATCGCGTCTCTGTGAACATCAAGCTGATTGATTCACAGGATGTGGAGACGCGCGGCGTTGAAATTCTTAAAGATCTGGATGCTATCCTCATCCCTGGCGGCTTCGGCTACCGTGGTGTTGAAGGCAAGATCGCCACTGCACGCTATGCGCGTGAAAACAATATTCCATACCTCGGTATCTGCCTGGGTATGCAGGTTGCGCTGATTGAATTTGCGCGCAACGTAGCGGGAATGGAAAACGCGAACTCTACGGAATTTGTGCCAGACTGTAAGTACCCTGTTGTGGCGCTGATTACGGAATGGCGCGACGAAGACGGTAACGTCGAAGTCCGTACCGAGAAGAGCGATCTGGGTGGCACCATGCGTCTTGGCGCACAGGCCTGCCAGCTGTCCGACGATAGCGTGGTACGCAAGCTGTACGGCGAGCCGGTCATCACCGAGCGCCATCGTCACCGCTATGAAGTCAACAACATGTTGTTGAAACAAATTGAAGCTGCGGGTCTGCGTGTTGCGGGCCGTTCCGGGGATGATCAGTTAGTCGAGATCATCGAAGTGCCTAACCATCCGTGGTTCGTGGCCTGCCAATTCCACCCGGAATTTACTTCAACGCCGCGTGACGGGCATCCGCTGTTTGCAGGCTTCGTGAAAGCCGCCAGCGAGTACCAGAAGCGTCAGGCGAAGTAAAAAAAGTTAGAACGGCAACGCGTACCTTTGGTACGCGTTGTTTGTCTGGAGTTTTAGTTTAACTTGTACTGAGGAAAATCTAATGTCCAAAATCGTTAAAGTCATCGGTCGTGAAATCATCGACTCCCGTGGTAACCCGACCGTTGAAGCTGAAGTTCATCTGGAAGGTGGTTTCGTCGGTATGGCAGCGGCTCCATCAGGTGCTTCTACAGGTTCCCGCGAAGCGCTGGAACTGCGTGATGGCGACAAATCCCGTTTCATGGGCAAAGGCGTACTGAAAGCGGTTGGCGCTGTTAACGGTCCTATTGCTCAGGCTATCGTTGGCAAAGATGCTAAAGATCAGGCTGGCATCGACAAGATCATGATCGATCTGGACGGTACTGAAAACAAATCTAACTTCGGTGCGAACGCAATCCTGGCCGTTTCCCTGGCGAACGCCAAAGCGGCAGCGGCAGCTAAAGGCATGCCACTGTTCGAGCACATCGCTGAACTGAACGGCACCCCAGGCAAATACTCCATGCCTGTACCAATGATGAACATCATCAACGGTGGTGAGCACGCAGACAACAACGTTGATATTCAGGAATTCATGATTCAGCCAGTTGGCGCGAAAACCCTGAAAGAAGCGGTACGTATGGGTTCTGAAGTGTTCCACAACCTGGCTAAAGTTCTGAAAGCTAAAGGCATGAACACGGCTGTTGGTGACGAAGGCGGCTACGCGCCAAACCTGGGTTCTAACGCAGAAGCACTGGCTGTTATCGCTGAAGCGGTTAAAGCAGCAGGCTACGAGCTGGGCAAAGACATCACCCTGGCGATGGACTGCGCAGCATCTGAATTCTACAAAGACGGTAAATACGTTCTGGCTGGCGAAGGCAACAAAGCGTTCACCTCTGAAGAGTTCACCCACTTCCTGGAAGACCTGACCAAACAGTACCCAATCGTTTCTATCGAAGACGGTCTGGACGAGTCTGACTGGGATGGTTTCGCATACCAGACCAAAGTACTGGGCGACAAAATCCAGTTGGTTGGTGACGATCTGTTCGTAACCAACACCAAGATCCTGAAAGAAGGCATCGAGAAAGGCATCGTTAACTCCATCCTGATCAAATTCAACCAGATCGGTTCTCTGACCGAAACGCTGGCTGCGATCAAAATGGCGAAAGACGCTGGCTACACCGCGGTTATCTCTCACCGTTCTGGCGAAACTGAAGATGCTACCATCGCTGACCTGGCTGTTGGTACCGCTGCTGGCCAGATCAAAACCGGTTCTATGAGCCGTTCTGACCGTGTTGCTAAATACAACCAGCTGATTCGTATCGAAGAAGCGCTGGGCGAAAAAGCACCTTACAACGGTCGTAAAGAGATCAAAGGCCAGGCATAAGCCTGAACCTTCGTTCTTATGAAAAAACCCGCTTCGGCGGGTTTTTTGTTTTCTATAGCAGAAGCGGCAACGTGGCGCTTGCCGTTTGCTGGCTAACGTCACCGTAATGGCTGTCTACTGCAATAAGGGAAGTGGTTAGCAGTTCAACCAGCAGCATCACGCCAACCTTGGCGTTGAGCGCACCCGCGCTCAGCGGTCCCTCGGGTTTGGCTGCAACCAGCTGTAAATCGCTCAGGGAGGCCAGCGGGCTGCGGGGCGTATTGCTGAGCGCCAGTACCTTAACGCCGCGCTTGCGGGCGAGTTTCACCACGTGAAGCAGATCCCGTGTAGAGCCGGAACTTGAGATGGCCACCACCAGCGTCTCTTTCGAGAGCGTCGTCGCATTCATGGCGGCGCGATGCATATCGCTAAACAGCTGTGCAGGTTTGCCGAGTCGCAGCAGCTTGTAATGCAAATACTCCCCCAGAATTGCGCTGGCCGCCACCCCGTAAATTTGCACTGACTGCGCCTGATGCAGGGCCAGTGTCGCCTGTTCAAGCTGAGCCCGGTCGAGGAGTTTTGCGGTATCTTGCAGCGCCTGGACAGACTCATCCACCACGTTATCTATTGCATCTCCTGCCTGACGCTCCGGCAAACCCTGCTGAATATCCAGCGCAAGCGCCATTTTAAATTCGTTATATCCCTTACAGCCCAGCGTGCGGCAAAGGCGTGTGACGCTGGCCTCGCTGGTGCCGCTTTCACGCGCCAGCTCGGTGATCGTCAGGTAGAGCACCCTGGCAGGATCGTTGAGGACAAACTCCCCCAGTTTTTGTTGCGTTGGGCTGTACCCGGAAGCCTCCTGGCGTAGCTTCAGCAGCAGGTTTTCATGGTCCGACATGCTAGATCCTTAATGCGTTTCTCTGCCAACTAGTGTGGCGGAAAGCGGGGGAGAGATGCCAGTCATTTCGAAAAAGTATGATCGGTATCCTGGTTTTTGGTGGTAATTTTCACAATTAAAAATATATGTGGTAAAAATTTTCATCAATAACCAGGGGGATAAAAAAATGATGCAAATGTTCAGCGGAGCGTCTTCCGGCGGATGGTTTGAAAAAGCGCAGCGCTTCGGCAAATCCTTTATGTTACCCATCGCCATACTGCCCGCAGCAGGTCTGTTGCTGGGGATCGGCGGGGCGCTATCGAATCCAAATACGCTTACTGCGTATCCATTTTTAGACGTTGGCTGGCTACAGGCCATCTTTACCATCATGAGCAGCGCAGGCTCGATTGTGTTTGCAAACCTGTCGGTACTGTTTGCTGTTGGGGTCGCCGTTGGGCTGGCGAAAAATGATAAAGGCACGGCAGGGCTGGCGGCGTTGCTCGCTTATCTGGTGATGAATGCCACTATCAATGCGCTGCTGATCCTGACCGGAAAACTGGCGCATGAGAACCCGGGCGCCGTAGGGCAGGGCATGACGCTGGGTATTCAGACGCTTGAAACGGGCGTGTTTGGTGGGGTAGTTATTGGGCTGGTGACCTGCGCACTGCATCATCGGTTTAATAAAATCGCGCTTCCGCAATTCCTGGGCTTTTTTGGCGGCTCACGCTTCGTTCCCATTATCAGCTCAATGGCGGCGATACTCGTCGGCGCGCTGATGACCGTGGTCTGGCCGCATTTTCAGAAGCTGATCTTTGGCCTCGGCGGGCTGGTGGATGCCACCGGCTATCTGGGGACTTTGCTGTACGGCTTCATCCTGCGCATGCTTGGCCCGTTTGGTTTGCACCACATCTTCTATCTTCCGTTCTGGACCACCGCGCTTGGCGGCAGTGAAATTGTTAACGGTCACCTGGTTGAGGGCACGCAGCGGATCTTCTTCGCCCAGCTCGCCGACCCGAACACGCAGCATTTCTATGAGGGCACGTCGCGCTTCATGTCCGGGCGCTTTATTACCATGATGTTTGGTCTGCTCGGCGCCTGCCTTGCGATGTACCACACGGCCAGGCCGGAGAACAAAAAGCGGGTTGCCGGGCTGCTGCTCTCTGCGGCGTTAACCTCATTCCTGACGGGAATTACCGAGCCCATAGAGTTCTCATTCCTGTTTATTGCCCCGGTGCTGTACGTCATTCATGCGCTGTTTGACGGGCTGGCGTTCATGCTCGCGCACATGCTGCACATCACCATCGGACAAACATTCTCCGGCGGGTTTATTGATTTCGTGCTGTTCGGCATTTTGCAGGGGGAAGCGAAAACTAACTGGATGTTCGTCCCGCTGGTGGGCGTACCGTGGTTCTTCCTTTACTACTGTACCTTCCGCTATCTGATCAAACGTTTTGATTTTGCCACGCCGGGCCGTGAAAAGGAGGCGTTGGCTGACGAGGCTACCCTGCCGCAAAGCGAGCGCGCCGCGGCGGTGATCGCCGGGCTGGGAGGAAAAGACAATCTGGATGACGTTGACTGCTGCGCCACGCGCCTTCGCGTCACGGTGAAAGACGGTAGCAAAGTCAATGAATCTGCACTGAAAGCGACCGGCGCCCGCGGCGTAATCGTCCGCGGCAACGGGGTCCAGGTCATCTATGGCCCGCACGTCACCATTATCAAAAACGAAGTAGAAGAGATCTTATCGTAATGAAAACTGTACTGGATAACCTGAAAGGAAAACTGGTCGTCTCCTGCCAGGCGCTGGAAAACGAACCGCTGCACAGCCCGTTTATTATGTCGCGAATGGCGCTGGCGGCGGCCCAGGGCGGTGCCGCTGCGATCCGCGCCAATAGCGTGGTGGATATTGAGGCTATCAAAGGGCTGGTCTCACTGCCGGTAATCGGCATCATCAAACGAGACTATCCGGACAGCGAGGTGTTCATCACCGCAACGCTCAAAGAAGTGGATGAGTTGATGGCGGTCGGCCCGGAGATCGTTGCGCTGGATGCGACCGCCCGGAAACGGCCCGGTGGCGGATCGCTGGACATGCTGATCGCGCAGATCCGCACCCGTTACCCTTCGCTGCTGCTGATGGCGGATATTGCCACCGTGCAGGAGGCCGTGGCCGCGCAGGCGCTTGGGTTTGATTGCGTCGGAACCACCCTTTACGGTTATACGGCGGAGACTGCGGGCCATTCGCTACCGGAAAATGACTGCGCGTTTTTGAAAGAGGTGCTGTCTGCCGTCACGATCCCCGTGATTGCTGAAGGTAACGTGGATACGCCTGAACGCGCGGCCAGGTGTCTGGCGCTGGGGGCGCACACGGTTGTCGTCGGCGGGGCGATCACCCGACCACAGCAAATTACGGAACGGTTTATGGCGGCAATTGGCGCGCAAAGCACCGATGGAGCATGATCATCTGGCGGGGATCTGCGATACTTATCGTTTATCCCCTTAACAGAGTTGACTATGCAGTACCCGATTAACGAGATGTTCCAGACCCTGCAAGGCGAGGGTTACTTTACCGGCGTTCCCGCTATCTTTATTCGTTTACAGGGATGCCCGGTTGGCTGCGCCTGGTGTGATACCAAACATACGTGGGATAAGCTCGCAGATCGGGAAGTGTCGCTGTTCAGCATTCTGGCGAAAACCAAAGAGAGCGATAAATGGGGCGCGGGCAGCGCGGAAGATCTGCTTGCCATTATTAGTCGTCAGGGCTGGACGGCGCGGCATGTGGTGATCACCGGCGGGGAACCCTGCATTCACGATCTGATGCCGCTCACCGAACTGCTCGAGAAGAACGGCTATAGCTGTCAGATCGAAACCAGCGGCACCCATGAAGTGCGCTGCTCCCATTCAACGTGGGTTACGGTTTCACCAAAAGTGAATATGCGCGGCGGGTATGACGTACTGTCGCAGGCGCTTGAGCGTGCTGATGAGATCAAACATCCGGTGGGGCGCGTGCGTGACATCGAAGCGCTGGATGAACTGCTGGCGACGCTGACGGACGAAAAGCAGCGCGTGATCGCGCTACAGCCTATCAGCCAGAAAGACGATGCGACCCGTCTGTGCATTGAAACCTGTATCGCCCGCAACTGGCGGCTGTCGATGCAGACGCACAAATATCTGAACATTGCCTGATACTTTTGTGGCCCCGCTTAACGCGGGGCTTTTGTTGTTGGCAGTAAAGCCCAGGTCACGACTGCCGACCCAAGGCAAATCGCACTGTTGAAAAGCAAGGCATACTGCGCGGCACTGGCCGTTCCCATCGGCAGCCATAGCGCGTACAGCGATGCGGTGACCGCGATACCCATTGCGCCGCCCAGGGAACTGCCCATCTTATAGATCCCAGAAGCCACCCCCACTTTGTTTTCAGGGGCATTCATTACCGCCGTGTCCGTTGAGGGCGTGGCGTAACATCCGAGCCCCAGCCCGAATAAAATATTGCTCAGAAAAACGGTAACAATGTAGACCTCTTTGCTTAAGAAGGTGCATGAAATCAGCGAAATACCTGTTGCGGTCAGCAGCGGGCCGGTCATCATCGGTAGCCTGGCGCCATAGCGCTGAAGCAGTTTTTCACCCACCCGGATCATCGCCAGTACGGTAACCAGATACCCCAGCGTCATCATGCCGGTCTGTAGCGGTGACAGATGATGGCCCTGCTGCAACCAGATGCTGGCGATCATCATGGTGCCAATGCAGCCGTTGAGCAGGAAATTTGAGAATACCGAGGCGCTATAGGCCCGGTTTTTAAACAGGGCGAAATCGATCAGCGCCGCATCGCCTTTCCGCCGCCCGGTAACGATAAAGCACATCAGTGCAATCACGGCTCCACACAGTACAAGAAGCGATAAACTGCTGCTCCAGCCCCAGCTGTGTCCTTTGCTGATAAACAGATTGAACAGCACCAGCATAAGGACAAAACTCACCAGGCCGCTGATATCCAGTTTGTGTCGACACGCATCAGGGCTGCGGCTTTCCGGCGTGGCGCGGATAAGCAATAGCGCGACCAGAGCCACCACCATCGACAGAATAAAAATCCAGCGCCAGCCCAGCGTGGTGGCGATGGCGCCTCCCACAAACGAGCTCAGGCCACTCCCGCCCCATGAACCGATAACCCAGAAACTGATTGCGCGCTGGCGTGCTTTACCTTCATACCAGGTTTTAATCAGCGCCAGCGTGGCGGGCATGATGCAGGCCGCTGATAGCCCCTGTATCGCTCTTCCCAACAAAAACAGGACGGGCTCCCATGAAATGAACAGCAGACCACTCCCGATCATGCTCAGGATCAGGCCAATCATGGTCAGGCGCATGCGCCCAAACTTATCGGCAAACCCACCGCAGGCGACGACAAAACAGCCGCTGAACAACGCGCTCAGGCTGACGGCCAGCGTAAGGGTTTCGAGGGCAATATCGAGGCTATTCTGCATGGCCGGAACCACGTTGATAACCGACTGGGCAAACAGCCAGAATGTCAGAACGCTCATGACGATACCCGCCAGCAGCCGATCGTTACCGGCGTAGGCGGATGCGCCTGTCAGGGAAACGGTACTCATAGTGCAGCCCTCCCGGGAAGGTGCGAATCAGCGCAGATAGTGTTCGGTCAGTGCGGCCCACAGCGCCGCGCCGGTGAGGAGAATGTTGTCGTTAAAGTCGTAGCCCGGGTTATGCACCATGCAGCGGTCAGGCTCATCCCCGGCGCCAAGCGTGAAATAGCATCCATTGGGATTTTTCTCGAGCATGAAAGCAAAGTCCTCGCTGCCCATAAACGCATTGACCTCCGCGACGGCATCCTGACCGAACAGATCGGTGGCGACGCTGCGCACCATCTCGTTGGCTTGCGGATTGTTTTTCAGCACCGGGCTGCCGTTAATGTGTCGAATGGTGGCCGTCGCATTGAAACTTTCCGCCTGTGCAACGGCGATATCATGGATACGCTGTAGCACGGTTTGCCGCACGCGTTCATCCAGCGTGCGTACGGTAAGTTTCATCAACACTTTGTCGTTGATAATGTTAGGGGCGTGCCCGGCCTGAATGCTGCCTACGGTAACGACGGCTGGCTGGAAGGGGGTAATGTTGCGCGAAACAATGGACTGCAACGCGATAGTGATATGACAGGCAACCAGGGTGGCGTCAACGGTATGTTCTGGCACCGCGCCGTGACCACCCACGCCGTTAACCTCAATATGAAGGGTGTCGGAAGAGGCCATCATGGCGCCATCGCGCAGACCAATTTTTCCGAGGGGCTGTGACGGCATATTGTGCAGACCAAAGATGTGGTCGCAGGGGAACAGGTCAAACAAACCGTCCTCTACCATAACGCGTCCGCCATACAGAAGTTCTTCCGCGGGCTGAAAAATAAGGTGCAGCGTGCCGTTAAAATTACGGGTGCGTGCCAGGTACTCCGCTGCATACAGGAGCGTTGTGGTGTGGCCGTCATGACCGCAGCCGTGGAATTTACCCTCAACGGTACTGCTCCACGCCTTGCCGTTGTTTTCCTGCATTGGCAGCGCATCCATATCGGCGCGCAGACCCAGGCGTTTATGCCCGTTACCCACCTTCAGTGTGCCGACCACACCGGTTTTCGCCAGGCCGCGATGAACCTCATATCCCCATTCCTGAAGCAGCGCTGCAACGCGATCGCTCGTGTTGTGCTCCTCAAAACCAATTTCAGGATGCTGATGAAAATAGTGACGTAATTCAGTGAACCGGGCTTCGTTGCCACGCAGAGCTTCGATAATTGGATGTGTCATTTTTGTTATCCTTTTTCTGCCAAACGATGATAATTTCGAGTCTATGACGATCGTCCCGCCTGAAAATGCATTTTTTTGTTGTAAAGCGACGGCTTTATTTTGATTGTTTTTCATACAATTCAGTTATAACAAAAAAGATCAGGTCATTTTTTGTCTTTGGTGAGGGGTAAGATGGCGCAACGGGGAGATGAATTTTGGATAGAGATTCAGGACATTCGCCACTGCGTGGAGGATGAAGGCGATACGCTAACGTTGCTCTGGGTGCTGGAAGGGCGGGCAGAGCTGAACACCGATGTGGGACATGACATCCTGGAGGCCAATACCCTTGCTATCATCAACCGTCATCGGCGCTGGCAGTTCACGAGCGAAACGGCAAATGTCACCCTGCGCGTAACCCTTTCCGGGCGCTGGGTCGTCCAGCTCTGCAATGATTTTTTTGCCCATGATTATGCTGTACCGGCAGAAGCCGGAGGCGTCTGGCCCCAATGCGATGCGCTTCGCGATCTGCTGCGCCAGCTTCTTGTGGTCACCCTCATCAACGACCCGCACCGCTACCGGCTGGAGGCGTACCGCTGGCTGAGCGAGATATTGCTGTTGCTGACCAGCCGCTTTCAACAGCCCGCCCGTATGCTGTCACGGGAATTTTCCTCAGCGCACAGCAAACGCATCGCCCGGGTGATAGAGCGGATCAATGCCAGTTATTCCCGCCGTATTACGCTTGCGGAAATCGCCGCGAGTGAATATGTCTCTGAAGCCTGGCTCTCTCGTCTCTTTCGCAAGGAGGTGGGGATCAGTTTCATGCAGTACATCACTCACCTGCGGCTGGAAAAGGCGGCCGACGCTCTCCGGCTGACGAACCGACCGCTGCACCAGATTGCGCTTGAGCAGGGTTTCGCCAGCACGCGTATGATGAGCGATCGGTTCAGGCGTGTTCACAATATGTCTCCGGGTGAGTTTCGTAAGGCCCGGCGCCAGCACCCGGAGGCGGCACGTATTCGGACGGACAGGCGTGAGCAGCGCTATCCGGTCGCCGTGGACAAGCTGTTTAGCCTGCTCAATGAACCGGTGGCGCGCGGTTGGGGAGCCTCGCCGCTCATCGTTCATCCGCAGCAGGAGCAGAGCCTGGATCTTGAGCAGCTCAATCCTCTTTCTGCCTCGCTGCGCCGTATGCGGGTGGTCATTACCCTGCGTGAGCTCGACGATTTGCTGCGTGAGGACGTCCGACAAAATCTGGAGGCGATAAATGAGGCCATTCCCATTGAGGGAATTGATATCGCCGAACCTTTTCTCAGCAGTCGTCTGTTTGCCACCGGGTGGGATGACCCCCAGATGGCGGGCTACGCCTGCTGGTACAATCTGCATCAGCTCTTCACCTGGCTGGCAAAAAAGCAGTGGACGGTGCTACTGCACACCGGCGTAACGACCCGTCGCGATCTTCTTACCCGTTTTTTACAACAGTCGGTTAATCATTTTTCGCCAGAGATCACCGCGGGCTGGCACTTCGTCATGCACTGGTCAACACAGGCAAGTGAGGAGACCCGGGAGCAGGTCTGGCTGGCCCAGCAAAAGGCAATACGAACTTATCTTCCGCAGGCAAAGTTTGGTTTATGGCACCGATTTGCCCCCGTCAGCGCGGGCGTAAGCGACGATACCCTGTTCAGTTCAGCCATCCTGATGCAGGCCGATTTTCTTGCCTGTTCTGCCGATGCCAATGAGCTTCTCGATCCCGCGCAGCTGGAGCCAGCCCATCTCTCCTCAACGGAAAATTATCCGATACTGAAGGTCCGCCAGATCCTCGCCGCCCTTCGCCTGCGTAAATGTTCGCTTCCCGTCTGGCTTCTCTCCTGGAATACCCTCACCGGCAACACGCGGGCGACAAACGGCTGGTTTTTTCGTGGGGCGCTGCTGATGCAGAACCTGCTCGGGCTTTCGGAGCAGGTCTGGCTGGCGGGATTCTGGCTTAATTCGGGCCTTCAGGGAGAAGCCCGTGCGAACAACACCATCGATACCTCAAGCCTGGCGCTACAGTATAACCATGGTCTGCCGCGTCCGGTTTATTGGGTACTCTGGCTCTGGCAACGTCTGCGGGGCGAGGTGCTGGTCAATGATAAGCGTGTCCTGCTTACGCGCCATCGCAATGGTTATCAGCTGTTGCTGCGTAATGTGGTGGTTTTTAATCCGCTCCTTTCCAGTGAAGAAGCCTTCATCCAGCGTTTTCGCCAGCAGTATCATTTACACCTGAAGGGAATGCGCGGTAAATGGCGAATTAAATGCCATCTGTTTGATCAGCACAACGGCGCGCTCTATCCGTTGCTTGAAGGGGTTGGCAGCGAAAGCGGCCCTGATGAAGAGATGTGGCGCTGGATAGCGCATAAAGCGCGTCCAACGCTTTCCGTACGCGATGAACGCCTTTATGACGGCTGGCAACTGAGTGAATCACTGGAGAGTAATGCGCTGGTGCTCTACGAGTTTACGCCGCTCGTGCCTCGTGAGACCGCAACGGAGGAGATTCACTCCCCGCGGTAGACGCAGCCTGCCGTGCAGGTCTCTTTGATCATCACCGCGCTCAGCAGCGGAACCAGCGGTTTCATCTGATCCCAAATCCATTTCGCCAGCACTTCGCTGGTCGGGTTTTCAAGGCCCGGAATATCATTCAGATAGTAGTGATCGAGACGATCGTAGGTCGGCTTAAACGCAGCCTTCAGTTCGGCAAAGTCCATGATCCAGCCCGTATGGGGATCGACTTCACCGGTGATTTCAAGACGCACCATAAACGAGTGTCCATGCAGGCGGCCACATTTGTGTCCGGCAGGAACGTGTGGAAGGTGGTGTGCGGCTTCGAAGGTGAAATCTTTAAACAGTGTGGTGGACATCATAGCTCTCAGGAATGCGGAAAAAACCGCCGCATAGTACCGGAAAGCACAATTTTTATCATTAACTAAAACGGCTCTGAACGGTCACCGCCTCGTATTCATGGTGTTTATCGGCCTTTATTGTTTTATTTCAAATAGTTATTTAATCGCTTTTATCGTTAAGAACGATAACTAAAACAGGTTAGTCCATTTGGTTATTTATTATTTCCATCCCTTCTTTAATTGTTATTATCCCCGCCGTTAACCTTATCTTCAGTTTGGATTTATTCGCTTAAAGTCCGCTTTGCTACTGGAACATAACGACGCATGACAACACAGGCCCCACCTTCAAATTTGCTTCCCCTTAACCCGGAGCAACTGGCGCGCCTCCAGGCCGCGACTTCCGATTTTTCACCCACCCAGCTCGCCTGGGTCTCCGGCTATTTCTGGGGAATGCTCAATCAGCAGCCGGGTGCTGTGGCTGGCGTCCCGCCAACGGCCGTTGAAATTCCTGCCATCACGCTTATCTCCGCTTCGCAAACGGGTAATGCCCGTCGTGTGGCCGAAGCGCTGCGTGATGACCTGCTCGCCGCGAAGTTGAACGTTAACCTGGTCAACGCCGGGGATTATAAATTCAAACAGATCGCGTCAGAAAAACTGCTGGTGGTGGTGGCGTCAACGCAGGGGGAAGGTGAGCCTGCGGAAGAAGCCGTCGCGCTGCATAAGTTCCTGTTCTCGAAAAAAGCGCCGAAGCTGGACGGCACCGCCTTTGCCGTCTTCGGCCTCGGTGATACGTCCTATGAATTTTTCTGCCAGTCCGGTAAAGACTTCGACAGCAAGCTGGCGGAGCTGGGTGCAGAGCGCCTGCTGGATCGCGTAGACGCTGATGTCGAATACCAGGCCGCCGCCGCCGAATGGCGGACGCGCATCGTTGAGGTGCTGAAGGCCCGCGTCCCGAAAGAGACGCCAGCGCAGGCCGCCGTTACCGCAGCGGGCACCGTCAACGAAATCCACACCAGCCCTTACACGAAAGAGGCGCCGCTGACGGCGAGCCTGTCGGTAAACCAGAAAATCACGGGCCGTGATTCGGAAAAAGACGTGCGCCATATCGAAATCGACCTCGGTGACTCCGGCCTGCGTTATCAGCCTGGCGATGCGCTGGGCGTCTGGTATCAGAACGATCCGGCGCTGGTGAAAGAGCTGGTCGAGCTGCTGTGGCTGAAAGGCACGGAGCCGGTCCAGGTGGAAGGTAAAACCTTACCGCTCTCTGAGGCGCTTCAGTGGCATTTCGAGCTGACGGTGAACACCGCCAATATCGTTGAAAACTACGCCACCTTAACGCGCAGCGAGTCCCTTCTGCCGCTGGTGGGGGACAAGACGAAGTTACAGCATTACGCCGCGACGACGCCGATTGTCGACATGGTGCGTTTCTCCCCGGCACAGCTGGATGCCGACGCGCTGATCGGCCTGCTGCGTCCGCTGACGCCGCGTCTTTACTCCATCGCCTCTTCACAGGCGGAAGTGGAAAACGAAGTCCACATCACCGTTGGCGTGGTGCGTTACGACATCGAAGGCCGCGCGCGGGCGGGCGGGGCGTCGGGCTTCCTGGCCGACCGCGTGGAAGAAGAGGGCGAGGTGCGCGTCTTTATCGAACACAACGACAACTTCCGCCTGCCGGCAAACCCGGAAACGCCGGTGATCATGATTGGCCCGGGCACCGGCATCGCACCGTTCCGCGCCTTTATGCAGCAGCGTGCAGCGGACGAGGCGCCGGGTAAAAACTGGCTGTTCTTCGGCAACCCGCATTTTACTGAAGATTTCCTCTACCAGGTTGAATGGCAGCGCTACGTCAAAGAGGGCGTGCTGACCCGCATCGATCTGGCCTGGTCCCGCGATCAGAAAGAAAAAGTATACGTACAAGACAAACTGCGCGAACAGGGCGCAGAGCTGTGGCGCTGGATCAATGACGGCGCCCACATTTATGTCTGCGGCGACGCCAATCGCATGGCGAAAGACGTTGAGCAGGCACTGCTGGAAGTGATTGCCGAATTCGGCGGTATGGATGCCGAAACGGCGGATGAATTTTTAAGTGAGCTGCGCGTAGAGCGCCGTTATCAGCGAGATGTCTACTAATGAGCGAAAAACATCCTGGCCCACTGGTGGTCGAAGGCAAACTGTCTGATGCCGAGCGCATGAAGGTAGAGAGCAACTACCTGCGCGGTACCATTGCCGAAGATTTAAATGACGGCCTGACCGGCGGTTTCAAAGGCGACAACTTCCTGCTGATCCGTTTCCACGGTATGTACCAGCAGGACGACCGCGATATCCGCGCCGAACGTGCCGAACAGAAGCTGGAGCCGCGTCATGCGATGCTGCTGCGCTGCCGCCTGCCGGGTGGCATCATCACCACCAAACAGTGGCAGGCGATCGACAAGTTTGCCGGTGAAAACACGATTTACGGCAGCATCCGTCTGACTAACCGTCAGACCTTCCAGTTCCACGGCATTCTGAAGAAGAACGTCAAGCCGGTGCACCAGATGCTGCACTCCGTGGGGCTGGACGCGCTGGCGACCGCCAACGACATGAACCGTAACGTGCTTTGCACCTCGAACCCGTATGAGTCCGAGCTGCACGCCGAAGCGTACGAGTGGGCGAAGAAGATCTCCGAGCACCTGCTGCCACGCACGCGTGCCTATGCGGAGATCTGGCTCGATCAGGAGAAAGTCGCGACCACGGACGAAGAGCCGATCCTCGGTCAGACCTACCTGCCGCGCAAATTCAAGACCACGGTGGTTATCCCGCCGCAGAACGATATCGACCTGCACGCCAACGACATGAACTTCGTGGCGATTGCCGAAAATGGCAAGCTGGTCGGCTTTAACCTGCTGGTGGGCGGCGGTTTGTCCATCGAGCATGGGAACAAGAAAACCTATGCCCGCACCGCGAGCGAGTTCGGCTTCCTGCCGCTGGAGCACACGCTGGCCGTGGCTGAGGCGGTGGTTACTACCCAGCGAGACTGGGGCAACCGTACCGACCGTAAAAACGCGAAAACCAAATACACCCTGGAGCGCGTGGGCGTCGAGACGTTCAAAGAAGAAGTGGAGCGTCGCGCGGGGATCAAGTTTGAGCCGATCCGCCCTTACGAATTCACCGGTCGCGGCGATCGCATTGGCTGGGTGAAAGGTATCGATAATAAATGGCACCTGACGCTGTTTATTGAAAACGGTCGTATTCTGGATTATCCGGGCCGCCCGCTGAAAACCGGTCTGCTGGAAATTGCTAAGATCCATAAAGGCGAGTTCCGCATTACCGCCAACCAGAACCTGATTATTGCCGGCGTGCCGGAAAGCCAGAAGGCTAAAATCGAGAAGCTGGCGCGCGATCATGGGTTGATGAATGCGGTTAAACCGCAGCGTGAAAACTCGATGGCCTGCGTGTCGTTCCCGACCTGCCCGCTGGCGATGGCCGAAGCGGAACGTTTCCTGCCGTCCTTCACTGATAAAGTGGAAGCGATTCTGGAAAAGCACGGTATTCCGGACGAGCATATTGTTATGCGCGTCACCGGCTGCCCGAACGGCTGCGGTCGCGCGATGCTGGCCGAGCTGGGTCTGGTGGGCAAAGCGCCGGGTCGTTACAACGTGCACCTTGGCGGCAACCGTATGGGGACGCGCATTCCGCGTATGTACCGTGAAAATATTACGGAACCGGAAATTCTTGATTCCATCGACGAGCTTGTCGGGCGCTGGGCGAAAGAGCGTGAAGCGGGTGAAGGCTTCGGCGACTTTACGGTGCGTGCGGGCATCATTCGCCCGGTGCTCGATCCCGCAAGGGATTTCTGGGAGTAACGCATCCTTTGCCCGGTGGCGCTTCGCTTACCGGGCCTACGGGTTTTGTAGGCCGGGCAAACGCAGTGCCGCCCGGCAAAACAGGCAAACGAGGTTCTTATGTCCGTACTCGATCTAAACGCCCTTAATGACCTGCCAAAAGTCGAACGCATTCTGGCCCTGGCAGAAACCAACGCCCAGCTGGAAAAACTCGACGCCGAAGGGCGCGTGGCGTGGGCGCTGGAAAACCTGCCGGGTGACTATGTGCTGTCGTCAAGCTTTGGCATCCAGGCGGCGGTCAGCCTGCACCTGGTGAATCGGATCCGCCCGGACATTCCGGTGATCCTCACCGATACCGGCTATCTGTTCCCGGAGACCTACCAGTTTATTGACGAGCTGACGGACAAGCTCAAGCTGAACCTCAAAGTTTACCGCGCGACGGAAAGCGCGGCCTGGCAGGAGGCGCGCTACGGCAAGCTGTGGGAACAGGGCGTTGAGGGCATTGAGAAATACAATGAGATCAACAAGGTCGAGCCGATGAACCGGGCGCTGAAAGAGCTGAACGCTCAGACCTGGTTCGCGGGCCTGCGCCGCGAGCAGTCCGGGAGCCGGGCAACGCTGCCGGTGCTGGCGGTGCAGCGCGGCGTGTTCAAAGTGCTGCCGATCATCGACTGGGATAACCGCACGGTGTACCAGTATCTGCAAAAGCACGGGCTGAAGTACCATCCGCTGTGGGATCAAGGCTACCTGTCGGTAGGCGACACCCACACCACGCGTAAATGGGAACCGGGAATGGCGGAAGAAGAGACGCGATTCTTTGGGCTGAAGCGCGAGTGCGGGCTGCACGAAGGGTAATGTTTTTTCGCCCGGTGGCGCTGCGCTTACCGGGCCTACAACGGCACAAAACGTAGGCCCGGTAAGGCGTAGCCGCCACCGGGCTTAACGACATCAGGCTTTCCCCGCTTTCGCCAGCTCCTTCACCAGCGGCAGCATCACTTTCACGACATCCCGGCTGCGGTGCTCAATCCGCTGCGGCAGCGCTTTATCAATGTGCTGCTGATTATCCAGCCGCACATCATGCCAGCTGGTCCCGTCCGGAAAGGCTTTCGATTTGCTGCGCTGCTGATAGCCATCTTTTTTGCCCAGCGCCCAGTTCGTCGCCTCGACGTAAAGCACCGGAATGCCCGCCTTATCAAACACTTCACCGTCATTACAGCAGCCTGTGCCTTTAGGATACTGCGGGTTACCGCCCGGATTTGTCGCGGCATAGACGCCATGCATGCGGGCAAGCGCCAGCGCACGGTCGCGGGTGAGTTTACGTACGCTGCTCGGCGTGCTCTGTCCGCTGTTAAAATAGAGCTTATCCCCCACGATCAGATTATCGAGGTTAATCACCAGCAACGTATTTTTCTTCTCCTCAGCGCTCATGCGCTTAAGGAGATTCTCAGCTCCGAGTTTTCCTTCTTCTTCGCCGCTGGTCGCAACAAAGCGAATGCTGTATTTCGTCGGAATATTCTTCAGGCGTTCGGCCAGCTCAAGCATCACGCCCAGACCCGCCGCATTGTCATCCAGTCCCTGAAGCGTCAGCCCGCCGAGGTTATTATCGACATCGGCGTCGCTCAACGGCGTGTAGGTATCAAGGTGCGCCATAATAATAATCTGCTCAGCCGCCTTTCCTTCGTGCGCCGCAATGACCGTGCTGCCGGTTACGTTATGCCAGTTCTGCGTTTTATTGCGTGTGGTATAGATGTAGCGGCTATGGAAAGCGCGAATGTCGCTCTCATAGCCCATATCCGCAAATTGCTGACGGATATAGTCTGCCGAGAGCATCTCGGCTGGGGTTCCGGTCATACGGCCCGGAAAGACCGTCGCAATATGCCGCGCCTGCATACTGGCTATTTCACCGTAAGATTGATTTTTTGCCTGAGCCGGAAGGATAAAGCAAACGCCGAGCGCCAGGGCAACGAATCGGTGGCGCATTGCGGAAAACATAGTGAGTCCTTAAAAACAGAGCAAAATTTTAACCCGCATAGTATGAAACTGTGATCGGGTAGACACAATTTGAATTGCTCCTAAATGCCCGAAATTTCGCGTGTTAAGCACTTTTTGATATTTGCTTTTCCACGGCGTTATTCCATTGAGTAACTACTCATTCCAATTCGTAATTTCATTCGATCTAAGCCGCCCCCTATAGTCCCTTTATTCGTGGTTGTTAGTGAGTTGTTGCCTGTGGACTATCTCCCCCTTTTTGCTGCCTTAAAAGACCGACCGGTACTGGTTGTCGGGACGGGTGAAATTGCCGATCGCAAAATCGCCTTCCTGCAACGCGCCGGGGCGCAGGTGCAGATCGTTGCAGAGGCGGATTTTGAAGAGTCTCAGATCGACAGCGTGGTGCTGGTGATTGCGGCAACCGAAGATCGGGCGCTCAACCGCCGCATTTCCGACGCAGCTCAGGCCCGTCACCGTCTGGTGAACGTGGTAGACGACCAGCCGTTATGTTCATTTATCTTCCCGTCGATTGTCGACCGCTCGCCGCTGCTGGTAGCGATCTCCTCCGGCGGCACCGCCCCGGTGCTGGCGCGCGTGCTGAGAGAAAAAATCGAAGCGCTGCTGCCGACCAGCCTCGGACGCATGGCGGAGAAGGCCAGCTACTGGCGCAACCATTTGAAAACGCGTCTGACCAGCGTGACGGAACGCCGTCGCTTCTGGGAGCGTGTGTTTCGCGGCCGCTTTGCCAGCCTGATGCAGACCGGTAACGAGACGGCAGCGCAACAAATTCTCGAAGACGAACTGGATAACCCCGGCAGTACGGGTGGGGAGATCATTCTGGTGGGCGCCGGGCCGGGCGATGCCGGGCTGCTCACGCTGCGTGGCCTCCAGGTTCTTCAGGATGCGGATGTCGTGTTCTATGACCACCTGGTCACCGACGGTATTCGCGAGCTGATCCGCCGTGACGCGGAGCAAATTTGCGTCGGCAAACGTGCCGGCGAGCACTCCGTGCCCCAGCACGACACCAACCAGATGCTGATTGCCGCCGCGAAAGCGGGCAAGACCGTGGTGCGCCTGAAAGGGGGCGACCCGTTTATCTTCGGTCGTGGTGGCGAGGAGTTGCAGGCGGCAGCTGAAGCGGGCGTCCCGTTCCAGGTGGTTCCCGGCATTACGGCGGCGTCTGCCGTCACGGCCTACGCCGGTATTCCGCTGACCCATCGCGATTACGCCCAGAGCGTGACCTTTGTGACCGGGCACTATAAAGCCGACAGCACGCCGTTTGACTGGTCGCATCTCGCCCAGAGCCGACAAACGCTGGCGATTTATATGGGCACGATGAAAGCGGCTGACATCAGCGAACAGCTTATTCAGCACGGTCGCGATGCGACGACGCCGGTAGCGGTGATCTCCCGCGGGACACGCGTCGATCAGCATGTCGCCATCGGCACCTTACAAGACCTTGCAACCCTGGCGAAAGACGCCCCAATGCCCGCCCTGATCGTGGTGGGAGAAGTGGTGCAGCTGCACAGCACGCTCGCCTGGTTCCAACATACAACCGACACAGAAGGCTTTGGCGCTTCTGTTATAAATTTGGCTTAAGGAACGGTTATGGACCAAAAACGACTTACTCACTTGCGGCAGCTCGAAGCGGAAAGTATCCACATTATCCGCGAAGTGGCCGCCGAGTTTTCTAACCCGGTGATGATGTACTCCATCGGTAAAGATTCCAGCGTCATGCTGCACCTGGCGCGTAAAGCGTTTTATCCGGGTACGCTGCCGTTCCCGCTGTTACACGTGGATACCGGCTGGAAATTCCGCGAGATGTACGAGTTTCGTGACCGTACCGCCAAAGCCTACGGCTGCGAGCTGCTGGTGCACAAAAACCCGGAAGGGGTGGCGATGGGCATCAACCCGTTCGTGCACGGCAGCGCCAAGCATACCGACATCATGAAAACCGAAGGGCTGAAGCAGGCGCTGAATAAATACGGTTTTGATGCGGCCTTCGGCGGCGCGCGACGTGACGAAGAGAAATCCCGCGCCAAAGAGCGTATCTACTCTTTCCGCGACCGCTTCCACCGCTGGGACCCGAAAAACCAGCGTCCGGAGCTGTGGCACAACTACAACGGCCAGATCAACAAGGGCGAAAGCATTCGCGTTTTCCCGCTCTCCAACTGGACCGAGCTGGATATCTGGCAGTACATCTACCTGGAAAATATTGAGATCGTTCCGCTGTATCTGGCGGCCGAGCGCCCGGTGCTGGAGCGCGACGGCATGCTGATGATGATCGACGACGATCGCATTGATTTACAGCCGGGCGAAGTGATCAAAAAACAGATGGTCCGTTTCCGTACTCTCGGCTGCTGGCCGTTGACCGGCGCGGTGGAATCCAGTGCGCAGACGCTGCCCGAGATCATCGAGGAGATGCTGGTGTCGACCACCAGTGAGCGACAGGGCCGCGTGATTGACCGCGACCAGGCAGGCTCCATGGAGCTGAAGAAACGTCAGGGTTATTTCTAAGGAGCCGCCATGAATACGACTATTGCCCAACAAATTGCCGATGAAGGCGGCGTAGAAGCTTATCTGCACGCCCAACAGTACAAAAGCCTGCTGCGTTTCCTGACCTGCGGCAGCGTGGATGACGGGAAAAGTACCCTGATTGGTCGTCTGCTGCACGACACGCGCCAGATCTACGAAGATCAGCTCTCTTCCCTGCACAATGACAGCAAACGCCACGGCACCCAGGGCGAAAAACTCGACCTGGCGCTGCTGGTGGACGGCTTGCAGGCGGAGCGCGAGCAGGGCATTACCATTGATGTCGCCTATCGCTACTTCTCTACCGAAAAGCGCAAATTTATTATCGCCGATACCCCGGGGCACGAGCAGTACACCCGTAACATGGCGACCGGCGCGTCCACCTGTGACCTGGCGATCCTGCTGATCGACGCCCGTAAAGGTGTGCTGGATCAGACTCGTCGTCACAGCTTTATCTCTACGCTGCTGGGGATCAAGCATCTGGTGGTGGCGGTGAACAAAATGGATCTGGTGGACTACAGCGAAGCGCGTTTCGACGAGATCCGCCAGAGCTACCTGACCTTTGCTGAACAGCTGCCGGGCAACCTCGATATTCGCTTTGTGCCGCTGTCGGCGCTGGAAGGGGATAACGTCGCCTCTCAGAGCGCGAACATGCCGTGGTACAGCGGCCCGACGCTGCTGGAAGTGCTGGAAACCGTTGAAATTCAGCGCGTGGTCGATACCCAGCCGATGCGCTTCCCGGTGCAGTACGTGAACCGTCCGAACCTCGATTTCCGCGGCTTCTCCGGTACTCTCGCTTCAGGCTCCGTGAAGGTGGGTCAGCGCGTCAAGGTGCTGCCATCCGGCGTGGAATCGACCATCGCCCGTATCGTCACCTTTGATGGCGAACTGGACGAAGCCGGGGCAGGTGAAGCGGTAACCCTGGTACTGAAAGACGAAATTGATATCAGCCGCGGCGACCTGCTGGTCGACGCGCAGGAAACGCTGGCGGCGGTGCAGGGCGCATCCGTGGATGTAGTGTGGATGGCCGAACAGCCGCTGACCGCAGGCCAGAGCTATGACATTAAAATCGCCGGCAAGAAAACCCGCGCCCGCGTGGACGGCATTCAGTTCCAGGTGGACATCAACAACCTGACCCACCGTGACGTGAGCGAGCTGCCGCTGAACGGCATCGGTCTGGTGGATATGACCTTCGACGAGCCGCTGGTGCTGGATCCGTATCAGCAGAATCCGGTGACGGGCGGGCTGATCTTCATTGACCGCCTGACCAACGTCACCGTCGGTGCCGGCATGGTCCGCGAGCCTGACGCACAGGCGAGCGTGACGTCTGAGTTCAGCGCCTTCGAGCTGGAACTGAACGCGCTGGTGCGTAAGCACTTCCCGCACTGGGGCGCACGCGATCTGCTGGGAGGCAAGTGATGGCCGCCCATGATGAGAACGTCGTCTGGCATCCTCATCCGGTCACCGTCGCCCAGCGCGAACAGCTCCACGGTCACCGTGGGGTTGTGCTGTGGTTTACCGGGCTGTCTGGCTCCGGTAAATCCACGGTGGCAGGCGCACTGGAAGAGGCGCTGCATCAGCAGGGGGTGAGCACCTACCTGCTGGACGGCGACAACGTGCGTCACGGCCTGTGCAGCGATTTAGGGTTCAGCGATGAAGACCGTAAAGAGAACATTCGTCGGGTAGGGGAAGTCGCCAGCCTGATGGCGGATGCCGGGCTGGTGGTGCTAACGGCGTTTATCTCACCGCACCGCGCCGAACGTCAGATGGTGCGTGAGCGCGTTGGGCAGAATCGCTTTATTGAAGTGTTTGTGGATACCCCGCTGGCAATCTGCGAAGCGCGCGATCCAAAAGGGCTGTACAAAAAAGCCCGCGCGGGAGAGCTGCGAAACTTCACCGGCATTGACTCGGTTTACGAAGCGCCTGAATCCCCTGAGATTCATCTGGAAGGCCAACAATTGGTAACAAATTTAGTAAGCCAATTATTAGACCTGCTCAGACGGGACGATATTATCAGATCCTGAGACGGTATCGTTCGGGAGCTGTCTTCCCGAGCGATGAGTCACGGTCACAGGATTAGCTATGCGCAACAGTGAAAACTACATGATTACCACCGGGTCGGAACCGTTAACGACCGACGACGAGACGACCTGGTCCTTCCCTGGGGCGATAGTCGGCTTCGTATCGTGGCTACTGGCGCTGGGTATCCCGTTTTTGATCTACGGTGGTAACACCCTCTTTTTCTTCCTCTATACCTGGCCTTTCTTTCTGGCGCTGATGCCCGTTGCGGTGGTTGTGGGCGTGGCGCTGCACTCCCTTTTCAACGGCAAGCTCCTGTATAGTACGCTCATCACTATCGCCACCGTTGTGGTCATCTTTGGCCTGCTGTTTTTATGGCTGATGGGCTAACTTACGGCATAATTAAAACCCCGCAGTAGAGTCCAGCGGAAAGTTATGGGATGATGATGCCGTTTTTTCAGGGGGCAGGATGGGTAAACTAACGCTGCTGTTGCTGGCTTTGCTGGTCTGGCTGCAATATTCGCTGTGGTTCGGCAAAAACGGACTGCACGACTACAGCCGGGTGAGCGATGACGTCGCGGCACAGCAGGCTACAAACGCCAAACTTAAAGCGCGTAACGATCAACTTTTTGCTGAAATTGATGACCTCAATGGCGGCCAGGAGGCGATTGAGGAACGCGCACGCAATGAACTCAGTATGACTAAGCCGGGCGAAACGTTTTATCGCCTGGTTCCGGATGCGTCTAAACGCAATCAGGGCTCCGCACAAAACAATCGATAATCAGGCCCAGGATTACGACATGGCAGCAACTTTTTCGGACGTCTGTGCCGTGGTGCCGGCCGCAGGTTTTGGCCGGCGCATGCAGACAGAGTGTCCCAAGCAGTACCTCTCAATTGGTGATAAAACGATCCTCGAGCACGCCGTGGCAGCGCTGCTGGCGCATGCCCGGGTGAAACGCGTGGTTATTGCCATCAGCCCCGGCGATGCGCGTTTTGCGCAGCTCCCGCTGGCAAATCATCCTCAGATTACCGTTGTTGACGGCGGCGCCGAGCGGGCCGACTCTGTTCTGGCGGGCATTCAGGCTGCCGGGAACGCGCAGTGGGTTCTGGTGCACGATGCCGCGCGTCCCTGTCTGCATCACGACGATCTGTCACGTCTGCTGGCCCTGAGTGAAACCAGTAACGTGGGCGGCATTCTGGCCGCCCCGGTGCGTGACACCATGAAGCGTGCCGAACCGGGTAAACCGGCGATTGCCCACACCGTCGAGCGCGTGGATTTATGGCACGCGCTGACGCCACAATTTTTTCCCCGCGAATTACTCCACGACTGCTTAACGCGTGCGCTTAAAGAAGGTGCGACCATTACGGACGAAGCCTCGGCGCTGGAGTATTGCGGTTTCCACCCAACGCTTGTTGAAGGGCGCGCTGATAATATAAAAGTGACGCGCCCGGAAGACTTACAGCTCGCGGAATTTTATCTTACCCGTACGACCCCTCAGGAGAAGGCATAATGCGTATTGGACACGGTTTTGATGTACACGCCTTTGGCGGCGTTGGCCCAATTATCATTGGCGGCGTGCGCATTCCATACGAAAAAGGTTTGCTGGCGCATTCTGATGGCGACGTGGCGCTGCATGCGCTGACCGACGCGCTGCTGGGTGCCGCCGCGCTGGGCGACATTGGCAAACTGTTCCCGGACACCGATCCTGCTTTTAAAGGCGCAGACAGCCGCGAACTGCTGCGCGAAGCCTGGCGTCGTATTCAGGCCAAAGGCTACACCCTCGGCAACGTTGATGTGACGATCATTGCTCAGGCACCGAAGATGCTGCCGCACATCCCTCAGATGCGCGTGTTTATCGCTGAAGATCTGGGCTGCCATATGGACGACGTCAACGTCAAAGCGACCACCACGGAGAAGCTGGGCTTTACCGGTCGTGGCGAAGGCATTGCCTGTGAAGCCGTGGCGCTGCTGGTGAAGGCGGTCAAATGACGGATTTCGACAACCTGACGTATCTGCACGGTAAACCGCAGGGCAAGGGTCTGCTGAAAGCCAACCCTGAAGATTTCGTGGTGGTGGAAGATCTGGGTTTTGAGCCGGACGGCGAAGGCGAGCACATCCTGGTGCGCATTCTGAAAAACGGCTGCAACACCCGCTTCGTGGCGGACGCGCTGGCAAAATTCCTCAAAATTCACGCCCGCGAAGTGAGCTTTGCCGGTCAAAAGGATAAGCATGCCGTGACCGAACAGTGGCTTTGCGCCCGCGTGCCCGGCAATGCCATGCCCGATTTAAGCAAATTTGAGCTTGAGGGCTGTAAGGTACTGGAGTATGCCCGCCACAAACGCAAATTGCGTCCGGGAGCGTTGAAAGGCAACGATTTCACGCTGGTGCTGCGTGAAGTGACCGACCGCGATGACGTTGAAAAACGCCTGAAGGCCATTACCGAACGCGGCGTGCCAAACTATTTTGGCGCACAGCGCTTTGGCATTGGTGGCAGCAACCTGCTGGGCGCGCTGCGCTGGGCGCAAAGCAGCGCGCCGGTGCGCGACAGGAATAAACGCAGTTTTTGGTTGTCGGCAGCCCGCAGTGCGTTGTTTAATCAGATTGTGAGCGAACGGCTGAAAAAACCGGACGCGAATCAAGTTGTTGTCGGCGATGCGCTACAATTAGCGGGACGCGGAAGCTGGTTTGTGGCAACGGCCGATGAGATGGCCGATGCCCAGTCGCGCGTGGACGCTAAAGCGTTGATGATTACCGCCGCCTTGCCGGGCTCAGGCGACTGGGGAACTCAGGGCGAGGCGCTGGCCGCTGAGCTGTCAGCGGTGGCGGATGCGCCAGAATTACAATCATTGCTGGTGCGGGAAAAAGTCGAGGCGGCGCGCCGTGCGATGCTCCTCTACCCGCAACAGCTGAGCTGGAACTGGTGGGATGACGTAACCGTCGAGTTACGCTTCTGGCTGCCGGCAGGTAGCTTTGCCACCAGTGTTGTCAGGGAACTTATCAACACGTCGGGTGATTATGCGAATATTGCTGAGTAACGATGACGGGATCCATGCGCCAGGTATTCAGACGCTGGCGAAACACCTCCGCGAATTTGCGGATGTGCAGGTCGTGGCTCCCGATCGTAACCGCAGTGGCGCGTCTAACTCATTGACGCTGGAGTCTTCACTTCGCACCTTTACCTTTGAGAATGGCGATATTGCCGTCCAGATGGGGACGCCGACCGACTGCGTGTTTCTGGGCGTAAATGCGCTGATGCGCCCGCGGCCGGATGTTGTGGTCTCCGGCATCAATGCCGGGCCGAATCTTGGCGATGATGTGATTTACTCCGGCACCGTGGCCGCGGCGATGGAGGGGCGTCACCTGGGTTTCCCGGCGCTGGCGGTCTCGTTAAACGGCCACACCCACTATGACACTGCCGCCGCGGTGACCTGCTCCATTCTCCGTGCGCTTGGCCGCGAGCCGCTGCGTACCGGACGTATCCTCAATATTAACGTGCCGGATCTCCCGCTGGACGAGATTAGAGGGATCCGCGTGACGCGCTGCGGCAGTCGCCATCCGGCCGATCAGGTTATTCCCCAGCAGGATCCGCGCGGCAATACCCTGTACTGGATCGGCCCGCCGGGAGATAAATGCGATGCCGGGCCAGACACCGACTTCGCTGCGGTGGATGAGGGTTACGTTTCCGTTACGCCGTTGCACGTAGATTTAACCGCTTATAGCGCGCATGATGTGGTGTCGGACTGGTTAGATCGGGTCGGAGTGAACGCGCAATGGTAAGTAAACGTGTACAAACTCTTCTGGAACAATTACGCGCACAGGGGATCGCCAACGAGCAGGTGCTGGATGCGCTTGCCCAGGTTCCCCGTGAGAAGTTTGTAGATGAGGCGTTTGAACACAAAGCGTGGGAAAACGTGGCGCTGCCCATTGGGCAAGGCCAGACGATTTCGCAGCCTTACATGGTGGCGCGTATGACGGAGCTTCTGGAGTTAACGCCAGACTCCCGGGTGCTGGAAATTGGCACCGGTTCAGGGTATCAGACCGCGATCCTGGCCCACCTTGTGCACCATGTTTGTTCCGTGGAACGGATTAAAGGCTTGCAGTGGCAGGCGCGCCGTCGTCTGAAACAGCTTGATTTACATAATGTATCGACACGCCACGGCGATGGATGGCAGGGTTGGCAGGCTCGCGCCCCGTTTGACGCCATAATAGTCACGGCAGCGCCACCTGAAATTCCCGCTGCACTTCTCTCGCAGCTGGACGAGGGCGGCATTCTAGTTTTGCCCGTCGGCGATGAGCAGCAGCTTTTAAAGCGCGTTCGTCGACGCGGCGGCGAGTTTATTATCGATACCGTGGAAGCCGTGCGCTTTGTGCCCCTGGTTAAGGGCGAGCTGGCCTGAGACTCGGATTTTTCCAGGGTTATTGAGGCAAATTCAGCGTATGGTGTGGCGCGATAGGTTCGTGCCATCACGGTTATTTTTAAGTCACTGGTAGTTAACACATTCCTGGGGGATAAATGAGCGCGGGAAGCCCAAAATTCACCATCAGCCGTGTTGCGGCATTATCACTGGTTTCGCTCTGGCTGGCAGGCTGTACAAGTTCTGACAATGCACCTGCGCCCGTCAGTTCCGTCAATGGAACCAGCGGCTCGGGTAACACGTCCAGCGGAATGTTGATTACCCCTCCGCCTAAAATGGGCACGTCCACGGCGCAGCAAACTCCGCAGATCCAGCCGGTCCAGCGTCCAGTTACGCAGCCTTCGCAGATTCAGCCAGTGGATCAGCCTGTTCAGACCGAAAATGGCCGCATAGTGTATAACCGTAAGTATGGGAACATTCCGAAAGGTAGCTATACCGGCGGCAGCACCTATACCGTGAAGCGCGGCGATACGCTGTTCTATATTGCCTGGATCACCGGGAACGATTTCCGCGATCTGGCACAGCGAAACAACGTCCAGGCCCCGTATGGTCTGGAAGTCGGGCAAACGCTTCAGGTTGGCAATGCAACGGGTACCCCACTGACGCCTGGCAACACGGTTTCAGCGGCCGATGTGACGGCTCAAAATAACAGCGTTAAGCCTGCACAAAAATCCACCACGGTGGTTGCTTCACAACCTGTAATTACGTATTCTGAGGATTCAGGTGATCAGAGTGCTAACAAAATGTTGCCGAATAATAAAGGTACTGCGACTGTTGTCACAGCACCGACTACGGCACCTGTGGTTAGCTCTACTGTACCGACTGCAAGCAGTCAGAATGCCAGCTCGTCAATCACCACCTGGCGCTGGCCAACTGACGGCAAGATTATCGAGAACTTTGCTACCTCTGAGGGGGGCAACAAAGGGATCGATATCGCAGGCAGTAAAGGACAGGCAATCATCGCGACCGCAGACGGGCGCGTTGTCTATGCCGGTAACGCACTGCGCGGTTACGGTAATCTTATTATCATCAAACATAATGATGATTACCTGAGTGCCTACGCCCATAACGACACTATGCTGGTCCGGGAACAACAAGAAGTTAAGGCGGGGCAAAAAATCGCTACCATGGGTAGCACCGGAACCAGTTCTACACGCTTGCATTTTGAAATTCGTTACAAGGGGAAATCCGTAAACCCGCTGCAATATTTACCGCAGCGATAAATTGATGGGACATGCCAGCCAGGGTGTCTCGTCCAGGGATCACGGGTAGGAGCCACCTTATGAGTCAGAATACGCTGAAAGTTCATGATTTAAATGAAGACGCGGAATTTGATGAGAACGGAGCAGAGGCTTTTGACGAAAAAGCCTTAGTAGAAGAGGAACCCAGTGATAACGATTTGGCTGAAGAAGAGCTGTTATCGCAGGGTGCCACACAGCGTGTGCTGGACGCGACTCAGCTTTACCTTGGGGAGATTGGTTACTCCCCACTGCTAACGGCCGAAGAAGAAGTCTATTTCGCACGTCGTGCTTTGCGTGGTGATGTTGCCTCGCGTCGTCGCATGATCGAAAGTAACCTGCGACTGGTCGTGAAAATTGCCCGCCGTTACGGCAATCGTGGTCTGGCTCTGCTGGATCTGATTGAAGAGGGCAACTTAGGTCTCATCCGCGCAGTTGAGAAGTTTGACCCGGAACGCGGGTTCCGTTTCTCAACCTACGCGACCTGGTGGATTCGTCAGACCATCGAACGGGCTATTATGAACCAGACCCGTACGATTCGACTGCCGATCCACATCGTCAAAGAGTTGAATGTTTATCTGCGTACCGCGCGCGAGTTGTCCCATAAACTGGACCACGAGCCAAGTGCGGAAGAGATTGCAGAGCAACTCGACAAACCGGTTGATGACGTAAGCCGTATGCTGCGTCTCAACGAGCGCATTACCTCGGTTGACACCCCGCTGGGTGGCGACTCCGAAAAAGCGCTGCTGGACATCCTGGCCGATGAAAAAGACAACGGCCCGGAAGACACCACGCAGGACGATGACATGAAACAGAGCATCGTCAAATGGCTGTTCGAACTGAACGCCAAACAGCGTGAAGTGCTGGCACGTCGTTTCGGTTTACTGGGGTATGAAGCTGCGACACTGGAAGACGTCGGTCGTGAGATTGGCCTGACCCGTGAACGTGTTCGTCAGATTCAGGTTGAAGGACTACGTCGCCTGCGTGAAATCCTGCAAGGGCAAGGTCTGAATATCGAAGCGCTGTTCCGCGAGTAAGCAACCATTCGTCAGAAAAGGCCCGTCGTGAGACGGGCCTTTTTTATGCCTTACGGCTGCGCCGTTTCGTGCAGCAAACGCCAGGTGATGTTATCCCCTTCCTGATTAAGCACTGCGGTTGACCAGCGCACGTTGACGGGCTGGCCTGGCCGGGTTTGCGTCTCCCGGTAATGGAGCACTGCGCCGTTGTCCCATGTCTGAAGCGTTGTTAACGCATCAATGTCGATCCTGAGCCCCGGTCGGGTTCCCCGCTGCGCATATAAAAATTGGGCAAGCGCGTGATGATCTAAAGGGTTGCCACTCGGTGGAACCATCAGAAAATCCGGACGGAAACGGGCGAGCAGGGCGTCCCGATCGCCTTCGCCTGCACCTAACCAGTTTTCAAGGGCGACGTGAATGTCGAGGATCTCTTGTTCGAAATGGGTCATGGTTGCTCCTGTTGCAGTTGCGCAAGTAACTGCGTGTTGTTAAGACGGTAGACGTACAGTACGGGCAGTAGGGTGATGACTGCGGCAAAAACAAACATCCCGTGCCAGGCGGCCAGCGGCGCGACATAATCCTGCATGAAGCTCAGCGCCTGCGCCAGCAGCAGAGCGCCCGCAAAAAAGCTCAACTGACGATTCAGATTCCATAGCGCGCTGGCATCGGGCATATCTTCCGGTCGCATCGTCAAAAACGCGCTGCTCTGAGCCGTACTGCTGCAAAGGCTTCCCCCCGCGCCCATCAGCGCAAACGCAACGGCAGGTAGCAGCATTGCCGGGCCGACGTTAACTAAAAGCAGAATGCCCGTCGCCTGCAACAGGCAACCGATGACCACCAGCGGCCGGGGGCCGATACGGTTGAAATAGCGTCCTGTCGCGGTGATAGCCACAAACGAAGCCACAGACCACGGCAGCATAAGCATGCCCGTTGCGGCGGGTGTCATATTGGCCTCGCTCTGGAGGTAATACATGCCCGTTACGTTCACGCCGATAAAAATGCCGGGTACGCACACATAGATAAGCATGGATAAGCGCAACAGCGGTTCCGTCAGCAAAGACAGGTTTACTGTCCTGGTGGTGTTTATCGGCGACGGTTCTGTTTTAAGCCACGCGCAGGCCAAAGCAAAGGTGACAATGGCGACGGGCAGGGTGGCAAAAAATATCCAGCGCCAGCTGAATGTCTGAACCAGCATACCGCCCACAGCCGGTGAGCACGCGGGGGCAAGCAGTGCGACCAGCATCACCGCCGAGGAGAGTCTGGCCCGCTCATGAGGCTTAAACTGTTGCCAGGTCAGCGCCTGACCAACCGGGATCAGTAAACCCCCTCCGGCGCCCTGTACGACTCGCCAGGCAATCAGACTTTCCAGCGAAGATGAGAGACCCGCCGCAACGGAGGCCGCGCTAAAGAGAAGCAGTGAGAGCAGGATAACGCGCTTCGGCCCGACGCGGCGCGTCAGGATACTGCTGAAAGGGATGACTAGCGTCAGCCCGGCAATGTATCCGTTACTTACCCAGGCAAGCGCGGAAGGTGTGGTATTGAAAGCACGAGCCATCGCCGGAAAGGCGATACTGGCAATAAACATGTTTATCAAATCAAGGAAAAAGCCGAGCAGAAAGACGACGGCGATTTTGCTGCGATACGTCATGGAAGTTCCTCCGGTGAGGTGGCGTATCGTATCGGCCCGCGCGTTACGGATAAACGCGACAAAGCACGATATACTGTCAACATTATTTTGACAGTTAACCAGGCAAGCGATGCTTAATTTACAGCGTACGGCGATGTTTATCGCCGTAGCGGACACCGGCAGTTTCACCGCCGCAGCGGAGGCGATGGGGCTGACAAAAGCGGTGGTCAGCTTTCATATTCGTCAGCTTGAAGAGGAGCTGGGCGTCACCCTGTTGCTGCGAACCACCCGACGCCTGACGCTGACCGAGGCGGGGAAGCTCTTTCATCAACGAAGCGTGATGCTGTTACGGGATGCAGAGCGATTGCAGGATGATGTTCGCGCCAACCACGCCGGGCTGACGGGAGAACTGCGGATCACCACCACGCCCGAATATGGCTCGCAGGTGGTGGTGCCTTTGCTGGCTGAATTTAGCCAGCTGCACCCGGATCTCCGCGTGCGGCATGTCTCGTCCTCTTTGCATGCCGATCTTATCGCCGAGCGCTTCGATGTCGCTATCCGGCTCGGCACGCTTGCAGATTCGCGCTACCACGCCGCGTTGATGACCTCCTTCACCATCCTTCCCGTGGCAACGCCAGGCTGGCTGGCAAACCATCCGGTTAACTCGCTGGAGCAGCTGGCGGAAGCGGACTGGATCATTCACGAGCGTTTAACCTCTCCGCTGCGCTGGCAGGTGAGAGGCGTTGATGGGCAGTCGGTTTCCTTTGAGATCAAGAGAGCGCCGCGCCTGTATGCAGACAGCGCCCAGACGCTGATGGCTTTTGCCCTCGCGGGATGTGGAGTGGCGCTGCTGCCGGAGTGGCTGGTGCGAAACGCACTGGATGCAGGGGAACTGGTCTCGCTGTTACCGGCGTACACGTTCGCTCAGCAGGGCATCTATGCCGTTTATCCTGATGCCCGGCATGTGCCCGCGAAAGTGCGAACATTTATTGATTTTATGCGCGTCAGGGTTACTTAATCCTGCATCATCTTTTTAATGAGCGCTGAAAATTGCTCTCGTTCCGCGCCGTTAAGGCGCCCTAAAAACGCCTCATCCACCTCATTTCCAATCGGTTTACTGCTCTCAAGCAGGGCCTCACCTTCGGCCGTCAGAAAGACAAACCGACGGCGCTTGTCCGCCGGATCGTGCTCGCGCCTGACCAGGCCGCGTGCTTCCATGCGGCTCAGCATTTCTGCCAGCGTCGCTTTGGTGCTCACCGCGACTTCAGTCAGGGCAACCTGCTCAATGCCAGGATTTTCAGCAATTGACCGCATCACCGCATATTGTGGCTTGGTCAGTTCCGGCAATGCGTGCTGCCACTGGGCTGTATGCTGTTGAAAAAGCTGACGTAGCAGGTGGAAAGCTTCTTGTCTTAACTCCATGGACACTCCGACGGAAAAATACTCCCTCTATGATAGCCGCTCTCGGGCTGAATTTTAACGCGAGAGTTTTTTAGCGATTAGTGTGATCGTATACGAACGATCTTGTCAGCAGCAGGATCAAGGCGTAGTTTAATTAATATGTTCGTATACGAACAAACTAATTGAGGTGCTGAATGAGATTGATTGTGGGAATGACGGGCGCAACGGGTGCGCCATTAGGCGTGGCGTTGTTGCAGGCGCTGCGGGAAATACCGGAGGTGGAAACGCATCTGGTGATGTCGAAGTGGGCAAAAACCACGATTGAGCTGGAAACGCCCTTCACTGCGCATGACGTTGCTGCCCTGGCGGATGTCGTCCATAGCCCGGCCGATCAGGCTGCCACCATCTCCTCCGGCTCGTTTCGCACCGACGGCATGATCGTCATCCCGTGCAGCATGAAAACGCTTGCGGGTATCCGCGCGGGCTACGCCGAAGGGCTGGTAGGGCGTGCGGCAGACGTGGTGCTGAAAGAGGGACGCAAGCTGGTGCTGGTTCCCCGTGAGACGCCGCTCAGCACCATCCATCTCGAGAACATGCTTGCCCTTTCCCGCATGGGCGTGGCGATGGTGCCGCCTATGCCTGCGTACTACAACCACCCGCAAACCGCCGATGACATTACCCAGCATATCGTGACCCGCGTTCTCGACCAGTTTGGTCTGGAGCATAAAAAAGCCCGGCGCTGGGAAGGTTTGCAGGCAGCGAAACATTTTTCACAGGAGAATAAAGATGGCATTTGATGATTTGAGAAGCTTCTTGCAGGCGCTCGATGAGCAAGGGCAGCTGCTGAAAATTGAGGAAGAGGTAAACGCTGAGCCGGATTTAGCGGCGGCCGCCAACGCTACCGGGCGCATTGGCGATGGCGCGCCTGCGCTGTGGTTCGATAATATTCGCGGTTTCACCGATGCCCGTGTGGTGATGAACACTATCGGCTCGTGGCAAAACCACGCTATTTCGATGGGGCTGCCGGCGAATACCCCGGTGAAAAAACAGATCGACGAGTTTATTCGTCGCTGGGACAAATTTCCCGTCGCGCCAGAGCGTCGTGCAAACCCGGCCTGGGCGCAGAACACGGTGGACGGGGAAGACATTAACCTGTTCGACATTCTGCCGCTGTTCCGCCTGAACGACGGTGACGGGGGCTTTTATCTCGATAAAGCATGCGTTGTCTCCCGCGATCCGCTCGACCCCGATCACTTCGGCAAGCAGAACGTCGGGATCTATCGTATGGAAGTGAAGGGCAAGCGTAAGCTCGGCCTGCAACCGGTGCCGATGCACGATATTGCGTTGCATCTGCATAAGGCAGAAGAGCGCGGCGAAGACCTGCCAATTGCCATTACGCTGGGTAACGATCCGATCATCACTCTGATGGGCGCCACGCCGCTGAAATACGATCAATCCGAGTATGAGATGGCCGGTGCGCTACGTGAAAGCCCGTATCCGATTGCGACGGCTCCGCTGACCGGTTTCGATGTGCCGTGGGGGTCGGAAGTGATCCTGGAAGGGGTGATTGAAGGCCGGAAACGTGAAATTGAAGGGCCCTTCGGTGAGTTTACCGGTCACTACTCCGGCGGGCGCAACATGACGGTTGTGCGTATCGACAAAGTTTCTTACCGCACTAAACCGATTTTCGAATCTCTCTACCTGGGCATGCCGTGGACCGAGATTGATTATCTGATGGGGCCCGCCACCTGCGTACCGCTCTATCAGCAGCTGAAGGCTGAATTCCCGGAAGTGCAGGCGGTAAACGCCATGTACACCCACGGTCTGCTGGCGATTATCTCCACTAAAAAGCGTTACGGCGGTTTTGCCCGTGCGGTCGGGCTCCGCGCCATGACCACGCCACACGGTCTGGGTTACGTGAAGATGGTGATTATGGTGGATGAAGATGTCGATCCGTTTAACCTGCCGCAGGTGATGTGGGCGCTGTCATCGAAGGTCAATCCGGCAGGCGATCTGGTGCAGCTACCGAATATGTCTGTGCTCGAGCTTGACCCTGGCTCCAGCCCGGCGGGGATCACTGACAAGCTGATCATTGATGCCACCACCCCTGTTGCCCCGGACAACCGTGGTCACTACAGCCAGCCGGTACAGGATCTCCCTGAAACCAAAGCCTGGGCCGAAAAACTGACCGCGATGCTGGCGGCACGTCAATAAGGAGGAAAAAATGATTTGTCCACGTTGTGCCGATGAACATATTGAAGTGATGGCAACATCACCGGTGAAAGGTGTCTGGACGGTATACCAGTGTCAGCACTGTCTGTATACCTGGCGCGATACCGAACCGCTGCGCCGTACCAGCCGCGAGCATTACCCGGAAGCGTTCCGCATGACGCAGAAGGATATTGATGAGGCGCCGCAGGTGCCGACGATCCCGCCGCTGCTGTAAAAAAAGCCCGGTGGCGGCTGCGCTTACCGGGCGATAATATTGTGCGGTCCTTTGCCCGGTGGCGCTACGCTTACCGGGCCTACGGGTTTTGTAGGCCGGGTAAGGCGAAGCCGTCACCCGGCAAAAAAGACCGCAGAGAACTAAACCAGACTCTTCAACCGATAAATCCACTCCAGCGCCTGTCGCGGCGTCAGGGAATCCGGGTCGAGATTTTCCAGCGCTTCCACGGCCGGAGAGGTCTCTTCCGGGACCGCCAGCAGTGACATCTGCGTACCATCTATCTGCGTCGCCGCCGCATTCGGTGACAAACTTTCCAGCTCACGCAGTTTCTGACGCGCGCGCTTGATCACCTCTTTCGGCACGCCCGCCAGCGCCGCGACGGCCAGGCCATAACTCTTGCTTGCCGCGCCGTCCTGCACCGTGTGCATAAAGGCGATGGTGTCGCCGTGCTCAAGCGCATCAAGGTGGACGTTAGCCACGCCTTCCATTTTCTCTGGCAGCTGTGTCAGTTCGAAATAGTGCGTTGCGAACAGCGTCAGCGCCTTGATTTTATTTGCCAGACTTTCCGCGCACGCCCAGGCCAGGGACAGGCCGTCATAGGTGGAGGTACCGCGTCCTACTTCGTCCATCAACACCAGACTGTTCTCTGTCGCGTTATGCAGAATGTTGGCGGTTTCGGTCATCTCGACCATAAAGGTAGAGCGACCGCTCGCCAGATCGTCCGCCGCACCCACACGGGTGAAGATACGGTCGATAGGGCCAATCTCAACCTTCTGCGCCGGAACGTAGCTGCCGATGTAGGCGAGCAGCGCGATAAGGGCTGTCTGGCGCATATAGGTGCTTTTACCGCCCATGTTGGGGCCGGTAATGATCAGCATTCTTCGCTGTGGTGACAGGTTCAACGGGTTGGCAATAAACGGTTCGTTCAGCACCTGCTCAACCACCGGGTGGCGGCCTTCGGTAATGCGAATGCCGGGTTTGTCAGTAAAGGTCGGACAGGTGTAGTTCAGCGTATCGGCGCGCTCGGCCAGGTTAACCAGGACATCCAGCTCGGCCAGCGCAGCGGCGCTCAGTTGCAGGTCAGCCAGGTGCGGCAACAGGATGTCGAACAGCTCGTCATACAGCTGTTTCTCCAGCGCCAGCGCTTTACCTTTCGACGTGAGCACTTTGTCTTCGTACTCTTTCAGCTCGGGAATAATGTAGCGCTCGGCATTTTTCAGCGTCTGGCGGCGAACGTAGTGAATCGGTGCCAGGTGGCTCTGCCCACGGCTGATCTGGATATAGTAACCGTGTACCGCATTGTAGCCGACTTTCAGGGTGTCGAGCCCCAGACGTTCACGCTCGCGGATTTCCAGCTTATCCAGATAATCCGTCGCGCCATCGGCCAGCGCACGCCATTCGTCCAGCTCTTCGTTATAACCCGGAGCAATAACCCCGCCATCCCGCACCAGAACAGGCGGCGCATCAATGATGGCGCGTTCCAGCAGTTCGCGAAGCTCGGTAAATTCGCCCATGGTTTCGCGCAGCTTTTGCACTGGCGCGCTGTCGATCTCTCCCAGCTGGGCGCGCAGTTCCGGCAACTGCTGGAACGCGTGGCGCATACGGGCGAGATCGCGTGGACGCGCGGTACGCAGTGCCAGGCGCGCCAGGATACGCTCAAGATCACCCACCTGACGCAGCACCGGCTGCAATTCGGTGTAACGATCCTGCAATGCGGCAATGGTTTGCTGGCGGCCGATAAGCGTGTCGGTATTGCGGATCGGCATATGCAGCCAGCGTTTGAGCATACGGCTGCCCATGGGGGTAACCGTGCTGTCGAGAACCGACGCCAGCGTATTTTCCATGCCGCCAGCGAGATTCTGAGTGATCTCCAGGTTGCGGCGGGTGGCGGCATCCATGATGATGCTGTCCTGCTGACGCTCCATGGTAATGGAGCGGATATGGGGCAGGGCGGTACGCTGCGTATCCTTAACGTACTGCAACAGGCAGCCTGCGGCACACAGCCCGCGCGGGGCGTTTTCTACGCCAAAGCCAATCAAATCGCGCGTGCCAAATTGCAGGTTCAGCTGCTGGCGCGCGGTATCAATTTCAAACTCCCACAGTGGGCGACGACGCAGGCCGCGGCGACCTTCAATCAGCGCCATCTCGGCGAAATCCTCTGCATAAAGCAGTTCTGCCGGATTGGTGCGCTGTAGTTCAGCCGCCATGGTTTCACGGTCAGCCGGTTCACTCAGGCGAAAACGACCGGAGCTGATATCCAGCGTGGCGTAGCCAAACCCTTTACCGTCCTGCCAGATCGCCGCCAGCAGGTTATCCTGGCGCTCCTGAAGCAGGGCCTCATCGCTGATGGTTCCCGGCGTCACGATGCGTACGACCTTGCGCTCAACGGGGCCTTTCGACGTGGCCGGGTCGCCAATTTGTTCGCAGATAGCGACAGACTCACCCTGGTTCACCAGCTTCGCCAGATAGTTTTCAACCGCGTGATGCGGGATACCTGCCATCGGGATGGGCTCGCCTGCCGACGCGCCACGTTTCGTCAGGGAAATGTCGAGCAGCTGAGACGCACGTTTCGCATCGTCATAAAAAAGCTCGTAAAAATCGCCCATACGGTAAAACAGCAAAATTTCCGGATGCTGTGCTTTCAGCTTCAGGTACTGCTGCATCATTGGCGTATGCGCGTCGAAATTGTCGATTGTGCTCATGGAGTTATGATATCCATTTCTTTGAAAATATTACGCTTTGAGCGGCTCAATGGCCGATTGTTCCTTCTATTGTCGCATGAAAAAAAGGTGCGGCGCAGAAAAAAGTCACGACTTTACGAGGCATCTTCCACCATTAATTCAATGATGATTTTCCCGTGCTCGACGCCCACCCGAACCTGCGAGTTGGTGGTAAATCCCGCTTGCTCAAGCCAGTCGCCTTTCAGGCTCAGCGCTGCGTGTACGCTGTAGCGTTTTGGAATTTTCGTTTTACGGTCTTCATGACGTTTTCTGAAGTAACCCACTTTCAAGTGACGATAGGGTTTGGCGATCGCGATCTCTTGCATAAGCTCTCCGGTGAATGCGGTCAAAGGTGGTTATTTATGCCTGTATAAAATACCAGTAAAACGCAGCGGGGGGCGGGGTAATTCTGGAAGGGCGCTTCAGAAAATGGAATGCAATGACTGAAAATGTGCGGATAAAAGGGTATTATAAATGCACTTTATTGTTGAGGACGACGTTATGTCCGGTAAACGTATTTCACGAGAAAAAAAGACGATCGCCAGAATGATCGCCCTGTACGAAAACAGGTGTCCGCACGCCATAAAAGAAGAGGGGCACTATTCAGCGCTCAAGGCTTATGCCGATAAGCGGCTGGATAAATGCGTGTTTGGTGAGGAAAAACCTGCCTGCAAACAGTGCCCTGTGCACTGTTATCAGCCCGCCCGACGGGAAGAGATGAAGCAGGTGATGCGCTGGGCAGGGCCACGTATGTTATGGCGCCATCCGATTCTGACCATCCGTCATCTGATCGACGATCGCCGTCCGGTTCCGGAATTACCCGAAAAGTATCGGCCCAAAAAATAACCGGCTCCGCGCCGCAGTGGGCGACAAATTACGCGCAGGGCGACGTCGCCGGAATGACGGGTTAATTCAGGCTCTCTTTATCGATTCCCAGACGCTTCATGCGCGAGAGCAGGGTGGTACGCTTCAGCCCCAGCCGTTGCGCCGCACCTTTCGGTCCGGCTACCACGCCGTTGGTCTCCTTCAGCACTCGCATAATGAGCTGATATTCATCTTCTCCCTCTTTCGCAAGCTCGGTTGCGGTCACGGTCGTTTCAGAGAGAGTAACCTCTGGCAGGGAGAGCTGGAGCACGTTCCCGCGGGTCAGCAGGACCGCGCGCTCAATGACGTTTTCCAGCTCGCGCACGTTCCCCGGCCACTCCATCGCCGAGAGTGTGCGTAGCGTTTCGGCAGGAATACTGTCGATATTTCGCCCCATCCGGCGGGCAATCTTCGCGGTAAAGGCTTTTACCAGCAGCGGAATATCTTCCGGGCGCTCGCGCAGCGGCGGCAGGCAGATCGGGAAGACGTTCAGGCGATAGTAAAGATCGCTGCGAAACTCGCGGTCGGCGACCATTTTTTTCAGATCGCGATTGGTGGCGGCAATCAGACGCACGTCGGTCTGGATCAGCTTGTTGCTGCCGAGGCGCTCGAACTCCTGCTCCTGCAAAACGCGCAGCAGCTTGGGCTGAAGCTCCAGCGGCATATCGCCCACTTCGTCGAGGAACAACGAGCTTTTATCCGCCAGTTCAAAACGGCCCAGCCGCTGGCTGCTGGCGCCGGTAAAGGCGCCGCGCTCGTGGCCGAACAGGTCGCTTTCCAGTAAGCCCGCAGGCATCGCCGCGCAGTTCATCTTCACCATCCGGCGGCTGTTGCGGTTGCTCAGGTTGTGGATCGCCCGGGCAATCAGCTCTTTCCCGGTGCCGGTTTCACCGAGGATCAGCACCGTGCTGTCGCTCTGCGCCACCATTTCCACCTGCTTAAGGACGCTGTACATGGCATCGCTGCGTCCGATGATTTCGCCAAACTCGCTGTCCACGTTGTTGAGCTGCTCGGTCAGCGCCAGGTTTTCGTCCACCAGCCTCTCCTTCAGGCGGTGGATCTCCTGATAGGCGAGGGCGTTATCCAGCGCAATGGAGATACGCTCGGCGATCTGGCGCAGCAGCTTCAGGTTGGCGGTGGTAAATACGGCCTCATCGCACTGCGCCAGTTTAAGCACGCCGAGCATGGTGTTGCCGGACATCAGCGGCAGCAGGCACAGGGTCTGGATCTTGTTGCCCCAGGTGTTGAACAACATCCGCTCGTAGGGGGCTACCGGATCCTGTTCATTGAGATTGAGCAGCAGGATCTCTTTGCTTTTAAATACCCGCTCGGACAGCGTTCCCGCTTCGTCCACTTCGCTCTGCTCGTGCGCCGGGTTGGCTTCATCAAGGTAGTGGGTGGAGTAGATGTTCAGCTTGCCTTTCCGGTTGCCGCGTAGCGCAATGCTGATGGCATCGATTTTAAAATAGTGATGGATCTCTTTTGACACTTCGCTGACCAACTCATCCATGTCCAGGCGGGAGAGCACGGCGTTGGTGATGGCAACCAGAATGCGGAAGTTATCGCGCTCGCGGCTCAGCAGGTCGTAATCCACGTTATTGGTGACGCGGCTTTGGATCTGCTCCGCGACAACGGCCACAATTTGGGTAAAGGTGTGCAGGCGTTCGTACTCCGCCTCGCTCCAGGGCTGGTCGGTATCGCGGATAAACTCGCAGCCGCCAAAAATTTGCCCTTCCACCGCCAGCGGCAGCATGCTGTAGTGGCCGAACGGGTGGTAAAGATTGCTCTCTGCCAGCTTCGGCCAGGCCTGGCGAAACTGGTCAAAATTGCAGTGCAGCGCTTCCGGGCGGGAGAGGATACGCCGCACCGGGCCGTGGGCCAGAAACGTTTCATCTTCATATTCGAAGATTTTGCCGTTATCACGCGTAGAGAAATAGCTCGCGCGGTGGGTTGCGCTATGCCAGAGCACAATGGCGGCGCTGTCCGCCAGCGCTGATTGCCTGACCAGCCGCGTCAGGGCATCGCTCAGCGCGCCGAGATCGGGCTGTTGTAAAAGTGTGCGCGTGATGTCAAACAGGCCCTGCTGTCCAAGATCGCTCATCGGTGTATACGGCATTGTTGCTTTCCAATAGAAACTGGCAAAAAGAGAAATTCAGCGCTGACCGCTTTTGGCGCGGTCTAGCAAATTCGGGGTAACGGTTCAGCGTGCGGCAGATCCAGCGTGCGCTTCACGCCGTAAAGCCCGGTCAGGCGCACCCCTTTGCGCTCAACCACGTCGCCGATGATGGCCGCGTCTTTCCCTAAAGGATGCGCGCGCAGCTGTGCAAGTACGGCTTCCGCCGCCGCGCGTTCCACGCCGATCACCAGCTTGCCCTCGTTGGCAAAGTTAAGCGGGTCTAGCCCTAATAGCTCGCACAGCCCGCGCACGGCGGGCTTAACGGGCAGGCCGCGCTCGGTCAGCTCAATCCCGCAGCCGCAGCTTGCCGCGAACTCGTGCACCACGGCATTCACGCCGCCCCGCGTGGCGTCGCGCAGGGCTTTTACGCCCGGCATGTCGCGCAGCGTCTGGATCAGCGGCGTGAGTACCGCGCAGTCACTGCGCAGCTCGCCATCCAGCCCCAGGCCTTCGCGCAGGTTCAGGATGGTTGCCCCGTGGCAGCCCAGCGTGCCGCTGACAATCAGCACGTCGCCTGCGCAAAGCTGCTGCGCGCTCCAGTGAATGTCGGCAGGGATCGCCCCCATCCCGGCGGTGTTGATGAAGAGCTTATCCGCCGCGCCGCGCTGCACCACCTTGGTATCCCCGGTGACGATGGCGATCCCCGCCTCGCGGGCGGTGTGCGCCATGCTGTTGACCACCGCCGTGAGCGTCTCCATCGGTAACCCTTCTTCGAGGATAAACCCGCAGGAGAGGTAGCGGGGGATCGCGCCGCTGACGGCGACGTCGTTTGCCGTGCCGCAGACGGCGAGCTTGCCGATATCGCCGCCCGGGAAGAACAGCGGGTCAATCACGTAGCTGTCGGTAGAGAACGCCAGCCTGTCACCGTGGGCGGTCAGGGCCGCGAGGTCAATACGCGCCTGATCTTCCTGCTCGGCGAGCCAGGGGTTATTAAAGGCTTCCATAAACAGCCGGTTAATCAGCTGCTGCATCGCCTGTCCACCGCTTCCGTGCGCCATTTCCACCGTGTTCATGCTTCACACTCCTGGTTGCGATAGTGATACCACGCGGCGCATGCCCCTTCGGAAGAGACCATCAGCGCGCCAAACGCGGTTTGCGGGTTACAGGCGTTGCCAAATAACGGGCAGTGATGAGGTTTGCATTTGCCGGTGAGTACGTCGCCACAGCGGGCGCGGGGATCGTCGCACACCTGCTGCGGCTGCGGGCGGAAATGCGCTTCGGCGTCGAAGGCGCGATACGTGGGCGTCAGGTGCACGCCGGATTCGGCAATCAGCCCCAGTCCGCGCCACTCGCTGTCGCCTTCGACGCTAAACACGTCGGCTATGGCCTGCTGTGCCCGTCTGTTACCTGCATCGGGCACCACGCGACGATACTGATTTTCCACCGCACTCAGGGCCGCTATTTTCTGCTCAACCAGCATGGTCACGCCTTGCAGTAGATCAAGTGGCTCGAAACCAGCCACCACTAACGGACGATTGTACTGTTCAGCGATAAAACCGTAGGCTTCTGTGCCGATCACCATGCTGACGTGGCCCGGCGCCAGAAACGCGTCGATACCGTTATCCGGCGCTTCAAGCAGGCTGCGCAGCGTGGGAATAAGCGTGATGTGCTGGCAGAAAAAGTAAAAGTTAGTGACGTTGCGGGCTTTCGCCTGCTGGAGGGTAATGGCGGTGGCGGGCATGGTGGTTTCAAAACCCAGCCCGAAAAAGACGACCTTACGCTCAGGATTAGCCATCGCCAGCGTCAGGGCATCCATCGGTGAGTAGACGATCCGCACGTCTGCGCCGCGCGCCTTCGCCTGGAGCAGCGAGCCATTTTTTCCCGGTACACGCATGGCGTCGCCAAAGGTGCAAAAAATCACACCGGGGCGGCTGGCGATGTCGATACAGCTGTCGATGCGCCCCATCGGCAGCACGCACACCGGGCAGCCGGGGCCGTGGATAAACTCGATGTTCTCCGGCAGCAGCTGGTCGAGGCCAAATTTAAAGATGGCGTGGGTGTGTCCGCCGCACACCTCCATGATCCGCAGCGGTTTTTCTTTCGTGTAGTCCAGCAGCGAGGCGCGGGTTTTCAGGCGATCGATAAGCTGCAACACCTGCTCCGGCGCGCGATATTCATCAACGTAACGCATGTGTTATCGCTCCTCGCCATACAGCAGGGCGCCCACGTCCGGCTCGACGTCAAACATATTCTGTAGCGCATCCAGCGTGTCGCGGGCTTCTTCCTCATTAATCACGCTCATGGCAAAACCCACGTGGACCAGCACCCACTGGCCGAGACGCGTTGCGCCGGTCTCATCGTGGCTGCCTACCAGCGTCAGGTCGACATCGCGCAGGATGCCGCAGACCTCCACTTTGGCCTGATTGCCGTCGAGGGAATGAATTTGTCCGGGGACGCCTATGCACATCGTTCGTTCTCCAGCCAGTTCAGCCAGGCGTCCATCCCGTCGCCGCGCGTGGCGGAAACCAGCAGGATCTCAATGTCCGGGTTCACTTCCCGGGCGTAAGCCAGGCACTTATCCACGTCGAAATTCAGGTACGGCAGCAGGTCGACCTTGTTCAGCAGCATGAGGGAGGCGGCGGCAAACATATGCGGATATTTCAGCGGCTTGTCTTCCCCTTCGGTCACGGAGAGCACCGCCACTTTATGCCGCTCGCCGAGGTCGAAGCTTGCCGGGCAGACCAGGTTGCCGACGTTTTCAATAAACAGGATACCGTTATCCGCCAGCGGCAGGCGCGGGGCGGCGTCGGCAATCATCTGCGCGTCCAGGTGGCACCCTTTCCCGGTGTTGACCTGAATCGCAGGCGTACCGGTTTCGCGGATGCGCGCGGCGTCGTTTACCGTTTGCTGGTCGCCTTCGATTACGGCGCAGGAGACGTGTTCGTTCAGACGTTTAAGTGTTTCGGTCAGCAGCGTGGTTTTACCGGAGCCGGGGCTGGAGACCAGGTTCAGCACCAGCTGTTCGCGCGCGGCAAAGCGGGCGCGATTGCGGGCGGCGAGCTGGTTATTCTTGTCCAGCACGTTGATCTCCACCTCCAGCATCTGGCGCTGGCTGATGCCCGGCGCGTGCGTACCCGCTTCGCCGTGGCCGTAATGGAGGTCGCCCGCGTCGGAACGCTGCGGGGCAAAGGTGATGCCGGTCAGGGCCGCCGCGGGACGCGGGGCAGGAGAAAAGGGCGCGGAGCGAAACGCGGAGTGGGGACGGTGTTCATCCCCTTCTATATACAGGTTGCCTTCAGCGCAACCGCAGGTACTACACATACATTACTCCTTCTCGATTTCGAGGCGTTGGATCTGCATACCGTCATCCGCCACGATGCGCAGCCCGCTGCTCTGGCACTGCGGACAGCGCTGTACCTTCGATGACAGCAGCGTGACGTATTGCTGACACTGCTCGCACCAGCACTCTGCCTGCTGCTCGTCGATATGCAGCGCGCAGCCTTCCGCCAGCGTGCCGCGGCACACCAGCTCAAAACAGAAGGTGAGGGCGCTGGTCTCGACGCAGGAAAACGCCCCGACCTTCAGCCAGACGGCGGTGACGCGTTTCGCGTGGTTTTGCACTGCCTGCTGTTCGATAAGTTCCAGTGCCCGCTGGCAGAGGGTGATTTCGTGCATGACGCCTCCTTAATGAATTGCCCCTTCAATGCAATAACGGTGCCAGCTTGATTTGCGTTACGGCGTGACGATGTCAACGCTGTCGAAATGACACGTCGACACCGCGGCGGTGACAGTGCGCATCTCTTTAAAATCCATTTAAATCAACAAATTAAAAACTGGCACGAAATCTGCTTAACAGCCGCTAACTCCATTAACCGGATACCTTTTATGACTATTTGGGAAATTAGCGAAAAAGCGGATTACATCGCACAACGTCATCAGCAGCTCCAGGAGCAATGGCACCTGTACTGCAATTCACTGATCCAGGGGATCACGCTGTCGAAGGCCCATCTGCATCACGCCATGAGCTGTGCGGCGCAGGGGGATATGCGTTTTGTCCTGTTCGGTCACTTTACGATTTACGTCACCCTGGCGGAGACCTTCAACAGCCACACGATTGAGTACTACGTCGAGACGAAAGAGGGCGACAGGCACTGCATCGCCCGGGCGCAGCTGATGGCGGACGGCATGGTGGACGGTCACGTCAGCAACCGCGATCGCCAGCAGGTGCTGGAGCACTATCTGGAGAAAATCGCGCCGGTTTATAACGGCCTCTACGCCGCCGTTGAGCATGACAGCCCAGTCAACCTGAAACAGCTGATCGACGGAAAATCCTCCGCGAACGTGGCCTGAAAAACGAGTGTCGAGAAGTGTCGATAAGACAGTTTTTTTTCGTCAAAAATGACCATCACCAGAGGATGACCCGGTGAACCGTTTTGTAATTGCTGACTCGACGGTCTGTATTGGCTGTCGGACCTGTGAGGCGGCGTGCTCGGAAACGCACCGCCTGCACGGGCTACAGTCCATGCCGCGCCTGCGCGTCATGCGTAATGAGAAAGAGTCTGCCCCGCAGCTCTGTCACCACTGTGAAGACGCCCCGTGCGCGGGCGTCTGTCCTGTCAATGCCATCACCCGCGTTGACGGCGCGGTACAGCTGAACGAAAGCCTGTGCGTGAGCTGCAAGCTGTGCGGCATCGCCTGTCCGTTCGGCGCCATTGAGTTTTCAGGCAGCCGCCCGCTGCATATTCCGGCGAATGCTAATACTGCGAAAGCGCCGCCTGCGCCACCGGCTCCGGCACGCGTGAGTACGCTGCTGGACTGGGTGCCGGGCATTCGCGCCGTTGCGGTGAAGTGCGATCTGTGCAGCTTCGATGAGCAGGGTCCGGCCTGCGTGCGGACCTGCCCGACCCGGGCGCTGGTCCTGGTCAACATCCGCGACATCGCTCGCACCAGCAAACGCAAGCGCGAGCTGACCATCAATACCGACGTCGGCGATCTTTCGCTACTGCGGGCGCTTAACGAGGGGGCGAAATGAACGCGATAGTTATGATGACCAGCGGTGTGGCCTGGTTTGCCGCCGCCGCTGTCCTGGCGCTGCTTCTCTCCTTCCATAAAACGCTGAGCGGGGTGATCGCCGGTATCGGCGGGGCGGTTGGCAGCCTGATGACGCTGGCGGCGGGCGGGGTTGTCCTGATCGACGGCCAGTCTGTTGACACCCTCATCCCGCTGATTCACCACGCCGTTGACCTTACGCCGCTGAACGCCATCTGGCTGATAACCTTTGGCCTGTGCGGGCTGTTTATCAGCCTGTTTAATATCGACTGGCACCGACATCAGCACACCAAAGCCAACGGCCTGCTGGTTAACCTGTTGATGGCCGCCGCGGTCTGTACCGTTATCGCCAGCAACCTCGGCGCGCTGGTGGTGATGGCAGAAATCATGGCCCTGTGCGGCGTGTTCCTGACCGGATGCAGCGCCTCCGGCAAGCTGTGGTTTGCGCTCGGACGTCTCGGTACGCTGCTGCTGGCGCTGGCCTGCTGGCTGGTGTGGCAGCGTTTCGGCACGCTGGATTTTGCCGCGCTTAACGGTCAGCCGCTGGGCAACGGCGTCTGGCTGTTGGGCGTAGTCGGTTTTGGCCTGCTGGCCGGGATTATCCCGCTGCACGGCTGGGTGCCGCAGGCGCATGCCAATGCCTCAGCCCCGGCCGCTGCGCTGTTCTCCACCGTGGTGATGAAGGTCGGTCTGTTCGGCATCCTGATGATAACCCTGACGGGCGGTCAGCCGCCGCTGTGGTGGGGCGTGGCGCTGCTGATTGCGGGGATGATCACCGCGTTCGTCGGCGGGCTGTACGCGCTGATGGAGCACAACATCCAGCGTCTGCTGGCGTACCACACCCTGGAGAACATCGGGATTATCCTGCTCGGCATGGGCGCGGGCGTCACCGGGCTGGCGCTCAACCAGCCGGCGCTGATTGCCGCCGGGTTTATTGGCGGTCTGTATCACCTTATCAACCACAGTCTGTTTAAAAGCACCCTGTTCCTCGGTGCGGGCAGCGTCTGGTTCCGCACCGGGCACCGCGATATTGAAAAGCTCGGCGGGATTGGCAAAAAAATGCCCGTCATTTCGCTGGCGATGCTGGTCGGGCTGATGGCGATGGCTGCGCTGCCGCCGCTGAACGGCTTTGCCGGCGAGTGGGTGATTTATCAGTCCTTCTTCGCCCTCGGCCAGAGCGAGGCGTTTATCGGGCGTTTACTCGGCCCGCTGCTGGCGGTGGGCCTGGCGATCACCGGCGCGCTGGCGGTGATGTGTATGGCGAAGGTTTACGGCGTCACCTTCCTGGGCGCACCGCGTACGCGTGAGGCTGAGAACGCCTGCTGCGCACCGCTACTGATGGGCGTAAGCGTGGTTGCACTGGCGCTGTGCTGCATCGCGGGCGGCGTCGCCGCGCCGTGGTTGCTGCCGCTGCTGGGCCACGCCATTCCGCTGCCGCTGGTCACTGCGCATACCGTCGTTTCCCAGCCGATGATGGCGCTGCTGCTGATTGCCGCGCCGCTCCTGCCGTTCGTGCTGATGCTGTTCTTCAGACGCGACCGTCTCGCCTCCCGCTCGCGCGGCGCGGCGTGGGCCTGCGGCTACGAACATGAGCAGTCGATGGTCATCACCGCCCACGGTTTCGCTATGCCGGTGAAGGAGAACTTCGCCGCCGTGCTGAAGCTGCGCCACTGGCTGAACCCGGTGGGCTGGGTGCCGGGCTGGCAGGGTGCCGCCGTGCCCGTGCTGTTCCGCCGCCTGGCGCTGATCGAGCTGGCGGTGCTGGTGGTGATTGTCATTTCACGAGGAGCCTGACATGAGTCTGTTACTGGCAATTCTTCAGGCGCTGGTGCTGTTCGCCGCCGCGCCGCTGCTGTCGGGCATCACGCGCGTGGCGCGCGCCCGGCTGCACAACCGTCGCGGACCTGGCGTGCTCCAGGAGTACCGCGATCTCTTCAAACTGCTTTCCCGTCAGAGCGTCGCGCCGGACGCCGCAGGCTGGGTGTTCCGCCTGACGCCGTTTGTGATGGTGGGCGTGATGCTGACCATCGCCACCGCGCTGCCGGTGGTGACGGTGGGCTCGCCGCTGCCGGTGCTGGGCGATCTGATTACGCTGATCTACCTCTTCGCCATCGCGCGTTTCTTCTTTGCGATTGCGGGTCTGGATACCGGCAGCCCGTTTACGGGTATCGGCGCCAGCCGCGAGGCGATGCTCGGCGTGCTGGTTGAGCCAATTCTGCTGCTGGGGCTGTGGGTCGCCGCGCAGGTTGCAGGCTCGACCCACATCAGTTTCATCACCGACACCGTTTACCACTGGCCGGTTTCACGTTCTCTCCCGCTGGTGCTGGCGCTCTGCGCCTGCGCGTTCGCCACCTTTATCGAGATGGGCAAGCTGCCGTTCGATCTCGCGGAAGCGGAGCAGGAATTACAGGAGGGGCCGCTCACCGAATACAGCGGCTACGGCTTTGCGGTGCTGAAGTGGGGCATCAGCCTCAAGCAGCTGGTGGTGTTGCAGATGTTCGTCGGCGTTTTCTTCCCGTGGGGGCAGATGACGCACTTCTCTGCGGGCGGCCTGCTGCTGGCCGTGGTGGTGGCTGCGCTCAAGCTGCTTATCGGCGTGCTGGTGATTGCCCTGTTTGAAAACAGCATGGCGCGCCTGCGTTTTGTCGAAACGTCACGCATCACCTGGGCCGGTTTTGGTTTTGCATTTTTAGCGTTCGTCTCCTTGCTGGTGGCGTGATTAAAGAGAGTGTTTATGTCTGAAGAAAAGAAAGGTCAGCAGTATCTCGCCGCGTTGCATCAGGCTTTCCCGGGCGTGGTGCTGGAGGAGTCCTGGCAAACCAAAGACCAGATCACCGTCACCATTAAGGTGAACTATCTGCCGGAAGTGGTGGAGTTTCTCTATTACCAGCAGGGCGGCTGGCTGTCAGTGCTGTTCGGCAACGACGAGCGTCAGCTGTGTGGCAACTATGCGGTGTACTACGTGATGTCGATGGAGCAGGGGGAGAAGTGCTGGCTCACCGTGCGCGTAGAGGTCGATCCGGCTAAACCGGAATACCCCTCCGTCACGCCGCGCGTGCCTGCCGCCGTCTGGGGCGAGCGCGAAGTGCGCGACATGTATGGTCTGGTGCCGGTTGGCCTGCCTGACGAGCGTCGCCTGGTGCTGCCGGACGACTGGCCGGATGAACTCTATCCGCTGCGCAAGGACAGCATGGACTATCGCCAGCGCCCGGCCCCGACCACCGACAGCGAAACCTACGAGTTCATCAACGAGCTGGGCAGCAAGAAGAATAACGTGGTGCCGATTGGCCCGCTGCACGTTACCTCCGACGAACCGGGCCACTTCCGCCTGTTCGTCGACGGCGAGAACATTATCGACGCCGACTACCGCCTGTTCTACGTCCACCGCGGCATGGAGAAGCTGGCGGAGACCCGCATGGGCTACAACGAAGTCACGTTCCTCTCTGACCGCGTGTGCGGCATCTGCGGCTTTGCCCACAGCACCGCCTACACCACCTCGGTGGAAAACGGCATGGGGATCGTGGTGCCGGAACGCGCGCAGATGATCCGCGCCATTCTGCTGGAGGTGGAGCGCCTGCACTCGCACCTGCTCAACCTCGGCCTGGCCTGCCACTTCGTCGGCTTTGACTCCGGGTTTATGCAGTTCTTCCGCGTGCGCGAGGCGTCGATGAAGATGGCGGAGATCCTTACCGGGGCGCGTAAAACCTACGGCCTGAACCTGATCGGCGGGATCCGCCGCGACCTGCTGAAAGACGACATGATCCAGACCCGCCAGCTGGCGCAGCAGATGCGGCGGGACGTGCAGGAGCTGGTGGACATGCTGCTCAGCACGCCAAACATCGAGCAGCGCACCGTGGGCATCGGCCGTCTTGACCCGGAAATCGCCCGCGACTTCAGTAATGTTGGTCCGATGGTGCGCGCCAGCGGCCACGCCCGCGATACCCGCGCCGATCACCCGTTCGTCGGCTACGGCCTGCTGCCGATGACCGTGCACAGCGAACAGGGCTGCGACGTCATCTCCCGTCTGAAGGTGCGCATCAACGAGGTATTCACCGCGTTGAACATGATCGACTACGGCCTCGATAATCTGCCGGGCGGCCCGCTGATGGTGGAAGGCTTCACCTACATTCCAAACCGCTTTGCCCTCGGCTTTGCCGAAGCGCCGCGCGGGGACGACATCCACTGGAGCATGACCGGCGACAACCAGAAGCTCTACCGCTGGCGCTGCCGCGCGGCGACCTACGCCAACTGGCCAACCCTGCGCTACATGCTGCGCGGCAATACGGTCTCTGACGCGCCGCTGATCATCGGCAGCCTCGACCCGTGCTACTCCTGCACCGACCGCATGACCGTCGTGGACGTGCGCAAGAAGAAAAGCCAGGTGGTGCCGTACAAAGAGCTTGAGCGCTACAGCATCGAGCGTAAGAACTCGCCGCTGAAATAAGGATTCGCCATGTTTACCTTCATCAAAAAAGTGATCAAAACCGGCGCGCAGACCAGCAGTTATCCGCTGGAGCCGATCCCGGTGGATAAAAACTTTCGCGGCAAGCCGGAGCACAACCCGCAGCAGTGCATCGGCTGCGCGGCCTGCGTCAACGCCTGCCCGTCGAATGCCTTAACGGTGGAAACGGACCTGAAAACCGGCGAGCTGGCCTGGCAGTTTAACCTCGGGCGCTGCATCTTCTGCGGCCGCTGCGAGGAGGTCTGCCCGACGGTGGCCATTCGCCTGTCTCAGGAGTACGAGCTGGCGGTGTGGAAAAAAGAGGACTTCCTCCAGCAGTCGCGCTTTGCGCTGTGCAACTGCCGCGTCTGCAAGCGTCCGTTCGCCGTGCAAAAAGAGATCGACTACGCCATCGCGCTGCTGAAGCACAACGGCGACGTCCGCGCGGAGCATCACCGCGAAAACTTCGAAACCTGCCCGGAGTGCAAGCGTCAGAAATGCCTGCTGCCGTCTGACCGCATCGATTTAACCCGCCATATGAGAGAGGCCAGCTGATGGAAAACTTACTCGGCCCGCGCGACGCTAACGGCATTCCGGTGCCGATGACGGTGGACGAATCCATCGCCAGCATGAAGGCGTCGCTGCTGAAAAAAATCAAACGCTCGGCCTACGTCTACCGCGTGGACTGCGGCGGCTGCAACGGCTGCGAGATTGAGATCTTCGCCACGCTGTCACCGCTGTTTGACGCCGAGCGCTTCGGCATCAAAGTGGTGCCGTCTCCGCGCCATGCGGACATTCTGCTGTTTACCGGGGCCGTCACCCGCGCCATGCGATCCCCCGCGCTGCGCGCCTGGCAGTCCGCGCCGGACCCGAAAATCTGCATCTCGTACGGTGCCTGCGGCAACAGCGGCGGCATCTTCCACGACCTGTACTGCGTCTGGGGCGGCACCGACAAAATCGTGCCGGTGGACGTCTACATTCCGGGCTGCCCGCCGACGCCCGCCGCGACGCTGTACGGTTTTGCCATGGCGCTCGGCCTGCTGGAGCAGAAAATCCACGCCCGCGAGCCGGGCGAGCTGGACAACCAGCCAGCCACTATCCTGCACCCGGATATGGTGCAGCCGCTGCGGGTGAAGGTTGACCGCACGGCGCGGAAACTGGCGGGCTACCGCTACGGACGCCAGATTGCCGACGATTATCTGCGCCTGCTGAGCCAGGGCGACCATCAGGTGGCGCGCTGGCTGGAGGCGGAAAACGATCCGCGTCTCAATGAGATCGTGGCGAACCTGAACAGCATCGTCGATGAGGCGCGTATCCGATGAGTGAAACGGTGGTGTTCAGCCAGCTGAGCCGTAAGTTTATTGATGAGAACGATGCCACGCCGGCTGCGGCGCAGCAGGTGGTCTATTACAGCCTGGCGATTGGGCATCACCTAGGGGTGATCGACTGCCTGGAGGCGGCGCTGAGCTGCCCGTGGGCCGATTACCTGGCGTGGATCGCCACGCTGGAGGAGGGCAGCACGGCGCGGCGCAAGATGGAGGGCGTGCCGAAATACGGCGAGATCGTCATCGATGCCAACCACATTGCGATGCTCGCCAACGCCTTTGACGAGGCGCTGAGCAGGCAAACCCCCGAGCAGCAGGCGTGGAGCAAAACACTGCTTAGCATGCTGCACGATATTCATCAGGAGAGTGCCATCTACCTGATGGTGAGGAGATTACGTGACTGACGTTTTACTGTGTGTCGGCAACAGCATGATGGGCGACGACGGCGCGGGTCCGCTGCTGGCGGAACTGTGCGCCGCAAACCCGCCGGGCAGCTGGGTGGTGATTGACGGCGGCAGCGCGCCGGAAAACGACGTGGTGGCCATTCGCGAGCTGCGCCCGGACAGGCTGTTAATCGTTGATGCCACCGATATGGGGCTCAACCCCGGTGAGATCCGCCTGATTGACCCGGACGACATCGCCGAAATGTTTATGATGACGACGCACAATATGCCGCTGAACTACCTGGTCGATCAGATTAAAGACGACGTGGGTGAGGTGCTGTTTCTGGGGATTCAGCCGGACATTGTCGGGTTCTATTACCCGATGACGCAGCCGGTGAAAGAGGCGGTGGACGTGGTCTATTCACGGCTTGCCGGGTGGGTTGGGGATGGGGGATTTTCTCAGCTCTGAGCAGTGCCGGGTGGCGGCTTCGCCTTACCCGGCCTACCAAACCCATCTCCCTCTCCCTGTGGGAGAGGGCTGGGGTGAGGGCAACAGGCTACTCCAGATCCCCCCCGTTACTCGCAATCACCTTCTTATACCACCAGAACGATTTCTTGCGCCTGCGGTCCAGCGTGCCGTTGCCGGCGTCGTCCCGGTCGACGTACACAAACCCGTAGCGCTTGCTCATTTCCCCCGTTGAGGCCGAGACAAGGTCAATGCAGCCCCAGGTGGTGTAGCCCAGCAGCGGTACGCCGTCCTCAATCGCATCAGCCATCGCGCGAATATGCTCGCGCAGGTAGCTGATGCGGTAGTCGTCGTTGATCTCGCCGTTTTCATCAATGACGTCCTTCGCTCCAAGGCCGTTTTCCACCAGGAACAGCGGCTTCTGGTAGCGGTCGTACATCATGTTCATGGTGATGCGCAGGCCGAGCGGGTCAATGCCCCAGCCCCATTCGCTCACCTGAATATGCGGGTTGCGCAGGGACTTCACGATGTTCGCCGCGCTGGTGTTTCCCGCGTTCATGTCCGCCGACGCGCAGCGCGAGGCGTAATAGCTGAACGAGACAAAGTCGACGGTGTTTTTCAGCAGTTCATCGTCGCCCGGGTCTTTCACAATCACCACGCCTTTCTCGCGGAACACGCGGGCAGAGTAAGCCGGATAGCTGCCGCGCGCCTGCACGTCGATAAAGAACAGGTTCTCGCGGTCTTTTTCCAGCGCCATCCACACGTCTTCCGGCTTGCAGGACCAGGGGTAAAAATTGCCGCCCGCCAGCATACAACCGACCTGGTTTTCCGGGTTCACCTCGTGGGCAATTTTGGTCGCCAGCGCGCTCGCCACCAGCTCGTGGTGCGCGGCCTGGTACTTCACCTGGTCCTCGTTTTCACCTTCTTCAAATACCAGCCCCGCGCCGGAGAACGGGCTGTGCAGCATGATGTTGATTTCGTTGAAGGTCAGCCAGTATTTCACCAGCCCGTTAAACGCCTCGAAGCAGGTGCGGGCGTAGCGGGCGAAGAAATCCACCATCTTACGGTTGCGCCAGGAGCCGTACTCCGTCACCAGGTGCATCGGCACGTCGAAGTGGCAGAGCGTCACCAGCGGCTCGATGTTGTACTTTTTACACTCCTCGAACACCGCGCGGTAGAAGGCAATGCCTTCCTGATTCGGCAGCGGTTCGTCGCCGTTCGGGTAGAGGCGGCTCCAGGCAATCGAGGTGCGGAACACCGTAAAGCCCATCTCCGCCATCAGGGCGATGTCTTCTTTGTAGCGATGGTAAAAATCAATCGCCTCGTGGCTCGGGTAGAATTCGTCGTCCCGCAACGAAAACCGTTTTTCCTTGCCGACTTTTACCGCCAGACGGTTTGCGCCGTGGGGGATCATGTCGACCGTCGTCAGTCCTTTGCCGCCTTCACGGTAAGCCCCTTCACTCTGGTTGGCGGCAAGCGCGCCGCCCCATAAAAATCCTTGTGGAAAAACAGACATTCTTACCTCGCTTTCAGTTTATGCTTCTGCTGCTTTGTTCTGTACCGGTGCGGTTTGCAGGGCGCGTGCTTTTTCGGCTTCGTCTTCTACCGGGATATCCTCAAACCCTAACAGCAGGGTTAGCACAAACGACAGCACTACCGCCAGACCCATCACGCCAAACACCCAGACGATGGTCATCGGGTTGGCTGGGTCGAAGAACTGCACGCTGGTAAACAGCCCCGGCGCCGCCATCGAATGGCTGGCAAGGCCTGCCATGCCTGCCACCGCGCCGCAGATAAAGCCGCTGATCAGGCTCGCAATCAGCGGACGCTTCAGGCGTACCGCTACGCCGTACAGGGCCGGTTCAGAGATCCCCGCCATGATGGCGGAGGCCGCCGCGGCCAGCGCCGTCTGGCGCAGCTCCGGGTTTTTGGTTTTCCACGCCACCGCCAGCGACGAGCCGCCGAGCGACAGGTTGGCGCCGATCTCCGACGGCATCACCATCCCTTCTTTGCCCGTTTCGGCAATGGTCTGGATGATGGTCGGCGTAAACACGCGGTGCATCCCGGTCATCACCAGCAGCGGCCACAGCGCGCCCATAATGGCAACGGAGAGCCAGCCCAGATAGCCGTGAATGGTGTAGACCAGCGCGGAGATGGCGCTGCCGATCCAGATCCCGAGCGGGCCAATCAGCACGATGGCGAGCGGGGCGGCAATCAGCACGATCAGCATCGGCTTGAGGAAGTTTTTGGTCACCGCCGGGGTAATGCGATCCACCCAGCGTTCGATGTATGACAGGCACCAGGTCATCACCAGGGCGGGGATCACCGTGTAGGTGTATTTCACCGCCGTCACCGGAATGAAGGCGAACTCAACGTGCTCGCCCTGCGCGGCTTTCGCCATCAGCTCGATAAAGCTCGGGTGAACCAACACGCCCGCGATGGCGATTGCCAGCGACATGTTGGTTTTGAACTTCACCGCCGCGGACGCCGCCACCATCAGCGGCAGGAAGAAGAACGCGCCATCGCCGATAACGGTCAGGATCGTCAGCGTCGGGTCGCCTTTGCCCAGCACGCCGGTCATCTCAAGGATCATCGCCAGCAGCTTGACCATTGACCCGCCGATGATCGCCGGGATCAGCGGAGACATGGTGCCGATCAGCGCATCGAGGATCCCGGCACCAATGCGGCGCAGCGTGAGCTTCTGTGGACCTTCCGCTACGGCAGGTTGCAGGTTAGCGGGCAGCAGGCTCACCACTTCACGGTATGCCTGGGACACGGTGTTGCCGATGATCACCTGACACTGGTTGTCGTTGCGCACCACGCCGAGCACGCCGCTGATGCTTTTCAGGCGTGCGGCGTCGGTGAGACTTTCGTCTTTCAGGACGAAGCGCAGTCGCGTCATACAGTGGGTGACGGCGACGATGTTCTCTTTGCCGCCCAGCGCGCTAACGACGTCGGTCGCCAGCGCAGCGTAATTTTTTGCCATCGGATGTGATCCTGTTATCGTTGTGAGAAGTGTAGGAAACCGGTTTCACACAATCATCATGAGTTTCTTTTAATGAAACAAGACCACTTTTTATGCATTTTTTCGTTTCGTGATGACGATCACTCGTGGCCGTAAAAAGCGTGATAACGCCGCTGCGACAATTTTTCTGCGGTGCAGTACACTGCGCCCATCAGGTTCAGACGGAATAATAATATGACCACGATGCTGGAAGTGGCGAAGCGGGCAGGCGTATCAAAAGCGACGGTCTCCCGGGTACTGTCGGGGAACGGTTACGTCAGCCAGGAGACGAAAGACCGGGTTTTTCAGGCCATCGAAGAGAGCGGGTATCGCCCCAATCTGCTGGCGCGAAACCTGGCGACCAAACGCACCCAGACTCTGGGGCTGGTAGTGACGAACACCCTGTACCATGGGGTCTACTTTAGCGAGCTGCTGTTTAACGCCGCGCGGATGACGGAAGAGAAGGGGCGTCAGCTGATCCTGGCGGACGGCAAGCACAGCGCCGAAGAGGAGCGCGAGGCGATCCAGTACCTGCTCGACATGCGCTGCGACGCGGTAATCATCTATCCGCGTTTTCTGAGCGTGGAAGCGCTGGACGAGATCATTGAGAAATGCGAGCAGCCGATCATGGTGCTCAACCGCCGTTTGCGGAAAAACAGCAGTCACAGCGTCTGGTCCGATCATAAAGCGTCGTGTCAGGACGCGGTATCGCAGCTGATTGAGAAAGGCCACCGGGAGATTGCGTTTATCACCGGTTCGCTGGATTCCCCCACCGGGGTGGAGCGTCTTTCCGGCTACAAGGACGCGCTGGCGCAGCACGGGATTGCAGTTCGCGACGCGCTGATCGCCGAAGGGAAGTGGAACCCGGCCAGCGGCGCGGCGGCGGTCTCTCAGTTGCTCACCCGCGGCGAAACGTTTACCGCGCTGGTGGCGAGTAACGACGATATGGCGATTGGCGCCATCAGGCAGCTGCACGAGAGCGGCGTCGCCACGCCGGGCGCAGTGTCCGTCATAGGCTTTGACGACGTGGCAATCGCGCCCTATATCGTGCCGTCCCTCTCCAGCGTGCGTATTCCGGTAACGGAGATGATTCAGGAGACCATCAGCCGTATGATTTTCATGCTCGACGGCGGTGAGTTTAAGCCTCAGCAAACCTTCTCCGGCGAGCTTATCCTGCGCGACTCCGTCATTGACGGCCCGCATCGCTGACGTCGACATCTGTCATCGTCACTAATGACGATGACAGATCCTTCTCTTTTAAATTTCCCTATAAAATCAATGCATTAAATATTGGCACGGTTTATGAATAGCTTCGCGCATAACAGTAATGCCGGAGAAGCAGATGAACCGTTTTATTATGGCCGATGCCAGCAAATGCATTGGTTGCCGTACCTGTGAAGTGGCGTGCGTGGTGTCCCATCAGGCAGAGCAGGATTGCGCCTCTCTCACCCCTGATACTTTCCTGCCGCGCATCCACGTCATTAAAGGCGTGAATATTTCTACCGCCGCTATCTGTCGCCAGTGCGAAGACGCGCCGTGCGCCAACGTCTGTCCGAACGGGGCGATTAAGCGCGAGAAAGGCTTCGTGCATGTGATGCAGGAGCGCTGCATCGGGTGCAAAACCTGTGTGGTGGCGTGCCCGTATGGCGCGATGGAGGTGGTGGTTCGCCCGGTAGTGCGCAACAGCGGTATCGGGCTGAGCGTGCGCGCGGAGAAAGCCGAAGCCAATAAATGTGACCTCTGCTACCACCGCGACGCCGGTCCGGCGTGTATGGAAGCCTGTCCGACGCATGCGCTGGTCTGCGTCGATCGCGACAAGCTCGAACAGATGAGTGCCGAAAAACGCCGCCGCGCGGCGTTCGACACCTCGTCATCGCTGCTGTTTTAAATTGCGATGAGCGTTAACGGCGTACAGCTTCGGGTACGCGGCAAGGTGCAGGGGGTAGGATTTCGTCCTTTCGTCTGGCAGCTTGCGCACCAGCTGGGGCTGGCAGGCGACGTCTGCAACGACGGAGAGGGTGTCCTGGTGCGTCTCGCGGGCAGTGGGGGTGACTTTACCGCGAGACTGCGCCAGGACTGCCCACCGCTGGCGCGCATCGATCGCGTTGAAACGCAGCCGTTCAGCTGGACGACGCTGCCGGACGAGTTTGTCATCCGCCACAGCGAGAGTGGGGCGATGGACACGCAAATCGTCCCGGATGCCGCCACCTGTCCCGCATGCCTGGCGGAGATGCGCGATCCCCGCGAACGTCGCTACCGCTACCCGTTTATCAACTGCACCCACTGTGGGCCGCGGTTTACCATTATCCGCGCCATGCCCTATGACCGCCCGGCCACGTCAATGGCGCCATTCCCGCTCTGTGTGCCCTGTGAAACGGAGTACCTCAACCCGGCTGACCGGCGTTTTCACGCCCAGCCGGTGGCCTGCCCGGATTGCGGACCGCAGCTGGAGTGGCGAGCCGGGGAGGCTGCTGCCACCCGCGAATCGGCGTTAAGCGCGGCGGTGGCGATGCTGGAAGGCGGCGGGATTGTGGCGGTCAAAGGGCTGGGCGGTTTTCACCTGGTCTGCGACGCGCTTAACCCGCAGGCGGTTCGGAAATTACGGGCACGCAAGCAGCGCCCGACCAGGCCGCTGGCGGTGATGATCCCGCATGCGGACGATCTGCCGGAGGCCATCCAGACGCTGTTACGTTCACCCGTTGCGCCGATTGTGCTGACGCCAAAAGCCTGCCTTCCTGCGTTTCCTGAGGAGATTGCGCCGGGGCTGGATACGGTCGGCGTGATGCTGCCTGCGAACCCGCTCCAGCATTTGCTGATGCTGGACTGCCAGCGCCCGCTGGTGATGACCTCCGGCAACCTCAGCGGCCATCCACCCGCCATAAGCAACCAGCAGGCGCTGGAAGAACTCAGTGACATCGCTGACGGCTTCCTGCTGCACAACCGCGACATCCTGCAACGGATGGATGATTCAGTGATGGACCAGGAGGGCACGATGCTGCGTCGCGCACGCGGTTTTGTGCCGGATGCCATCACATTGCCCGCCGGATTCCGCGACATCCCGCCCATGTTATGCACCGGCGCGGAGATGAAAAACACCTTCAGCCTGGTGCGTGGCAACCAGGCGGTGCTGAGCCAGCATTTTGGCGATCTGAGCGACGAGGGGGTAGAGGCGCAGTGGCGCAGTGCGCTCTCGACGATGCAGGACATCTACGCCTTTCAGCCTGAGCGCGTGGTGTGCGATGCCCATCCGGGATATCACGCCCGACAGTGGGCCCGGGCGCAGGCGCTGCCCGTTGAGACCGTGCTGCATCATCATGCGCATGCGGCAGCGTGTCTGGCGGAGAATGGCTGGCCGCTCGACGGCGGGGATGTTATTGCCCTGACCCTGGACGGGATCGGCATGGGCGAGAACGGCGCGCTGTGGGGCGGCGAGTGCCTGCGGGTGAACTATCGCGACTGCGAACGGCTGGGCGGTCTGCCAGCCGTTGCGCTGCCGGGGGGCGATCTGGCGGCAAAACAGCCGTGGCGCAATTTGCTCGCCCACTGTCTGGCGTTCGTACCTGACTGGCAGCAGTACCCGGAAACAGAGGTGGTACAGCGTCAAAACTGGCCGCTGCTGGCAACGGCTGTGTCGCGCGGTATCAATGCGCCGCGGGCCTCCTCCTGTGGTCGTCTGTTCGACGCCGTGGCCTGTGCGCTGGGCATTGAAACGCAACGCTATGAGGGCGAAGCCGCGTGCCGGCTGGAGGCGCTGGCCGAACGCTGCGCAGGGGTTGATCATCCGGTGACGCTCCAGACGGATAACCTTGCGCTGTTCTGGCAACAGTGGCTTACCTGGCGGGCGGAACCCGGCGAGCGTGCCTGGGCTTTTCACGATGCGCTGGCAAAAGGGCTGAGCGAACTGGCGGCAACGCATGCCCGCCGACGGTCGCTCACGACGGTGTGCTTCAGCGGAGGCGTCCTTCACAACCGCCTGCTGCGCGCGCGCCTTCGTCATTACCTTTCTGATTTCACGCTTCTTTTTCCTTCGCGCCTGCCCGCAGGCGACGGAGCGATCTCCTTCGGGCAGGCGGTGGTTGCTGCCGCCCGATCATGTTCACAAGGGATTTAAAATGTTACGACTTTTACGCAATGAACCTCGTGCAGCGTGCCTGCTGCTGGCTCTCGGGATGGCTAACCTGCTGGCCTGGGGGCTGGCGTGGCACACCTTTAGCGGCAGTACGGCGCTGATGGCGGCCAGCCTGCTGGCCTGGTGTTACGGACTGCGTCATGCGGTGGATGCCGACCATATCGCCGCGATTGATACCGTGACGCGTAAAATGATGCAGCAGGGCAAGCGCCCGTCCGGCGTGGGCGCATGGTTTTCCCTCGGACACTCCACCATCGTGGTGCTGGCCTCCATTGCTATCGCCGCGACCGCCACGGCGTTTCAGAAAAACATGGCATGGTTCCACGAAACCGGCAGCCTGATTGGCACCGCCGTCTCCGCCACCTTCCTGCTGGCGATGGCGCTGGTGAATATGGTGATCCTGCGCGGCGTCTGGCGCAGTTTTCAGGCGCTGAAACACGGCAATCCCGTGCAGGGCGACATCACGCTGCCTGCACAGGGCGGCGTCATGAACTGGCTGTTCGGCAAAACCTTCCGCCTCGTCAATAAAAGCTGGCAGATGTACCTGGTCGGTTTCCTGTTCGGCCTGGGGTTCGACACCGCCACCGAAATCGGCGTGTTGGGGATCTCCGCCGCCAGCGCCTCCAGCGGGATGTCGGTGTGGTCGATCATGATCTTCCCGGCGCTCTTCGCCAGCGGCATGGCGCTGGTGGATACGCTCGATAACCTGCTGATGGTGGGTGCCTACGGCTGGGCGTTTAACAAGCCGCAGCGCAAGCTCTACTACAACATGACCATCACCGGCACTTCGGTGGTGGTGGCGCTGTTTATCGGCGGCCTGGAAGCGATGGGTCTGCTGATGGACAAGTTCGCCCTCAGCGGCGGCGTGTGGGATCTGATTGGCGCGGTGAACGATAACCTGGGCGACGCCGGATTTGTGGTGGTCGGGCTGTTTGTCGCCTGCTGGCTGATCTCGATGGCGAACTATCGCTGGCGCGGTTATGACGCGCTGGTGGTGCGCTCCTGACGCTGAAAGTGTAGCGATAAAAAAAGCCCCGGGACATCGGGGCGGTGGACAACAAAATCCAAAGGTTAAGTAAGCGTGGCAGTACTGTAGGCCGGGTAAGCGGAGCGCCACCCGGCATGACGAGGGTTAAGCTGGTAGCGATTTCAGCAGCGCGAAGGCCTCCTTCATTCTGTCTTCGCTGACGACAAAGGCGCGCATCTGACCGTCGGTATCGGTGCCGCGCGCCACCATGCCCTGAGGCGAAAGGACAATCTCCCAGTCCAGATCCTGACGCTGCGTTTCACCTGCGAGATGCAGCGGTAGTTCCGGCGTTTTTACCTTCACCAGCATGGCGGGTAATTTCACCGGGGCGTTGCCGCCGAGCAGGTTTTTCGCCAGGAACATGGCGCTTAACTGAATCGGTTGCAGGAACGGCAGCACCTGGCCGTTAATTTCCGCGCAGTCGCCCAGGGCATAAATGTCCGGCCGGGTGGTTTGCAGGTAGCTATCCACCTTCACGCCTCGATTGATCTCTGCGCCCGCGCGGTGCGCCAGCGCGGTTTCCGGGCGCAACCCCGTCGCCGCAATAACCACATCCACTTCCACGCTGCGGTTGCGGTCGAGCGTCGCACAAATGCCGGTTTCGGTTTTGCTCAGGCTCTGTAACTGCGATTTCAGCAGCAGATGCACGCCCATGTCGGTCAGACGATGCTGTAAGCGACTGCTTACTTCTGCTGGCATCAGCCCTGACAGAATGCTGGCCGCGTGGTCAACCAGGGTGACGGATTTTCCCGCCCGGCAGAAGTCCATCGCCAGCTCGGTGCCAATCAGTCCGCCGCCGACAATCATCACCCGCGTGGCGTCGCGTAACAGGGTCTCGCTGGCCTGATACTCCTGCTGGCTGTTGAGCGTGACCATCAGCTCGCGGCCCTCAACCGGCGGCACAAACGCCGATGCCCCCGTCGCCAGCACCAGTTTGTCGTACTGCCAGGTTTTATCTTTCGCGTTCACCACGTGGGCGTCGGCGTCGATATCGGTGACCCAGGTGTACGGAAACAGACGCAGGTTAAACTGTTCTGCGAACTCCCCCGCCGTCTGGCGGGTGAGATCGTCGGCGCGCTGATTCTGGCTAATGACGTGGCTTAAATCAGGCTTGTTGTACTCATCCATGCTGTCGGCGGCGATCACCGTCAGCGGCACGTTAGCATCCTGTTTGCGGATATTTTTCACCAGCTGGCGGGCGGCAAAGCCCGAGCCGATAATGACGATGCCGTGGCTCATTTTGCCTCCGTTGCCAGTTCATCAAAGACGTCTTTCCCGAGGGAACATTCCGGGCAGAGGAAGTTGTCCGGCACCTCGCTCCACGGCGTACCCGGCGCGACATCCTGCAACGGCTCGCCCAGCTCAGGATCGTAAATCCACTGGCAGACGCTGCACTGCATGCAAGGGCCAAGGTCGGCAGCGGCAGCTTCTGCTACAGCTTTCGGCGTAACCGCCGCGGCGGGTGCGGTTTCCGGCAGCGGCGCAAGCGCCCACTGGCGGGCAATGTCGCGACCGTGCTGACGACAGATTTCCAGCGCGTCGAGATCCGGACGCCATTTCGCCTTCAGGCTCAGGGACATCTCAAAACCGGCATCCTGTAAACGGGTGGAGAGACGGTCTACCGCGCCGCCGCTCCAGCCGTGTGAACCAAAGGCGCTGGCGCGTTTGTTACGAAAGCGCAGGCCGGTCATCTCTTCCACCAGTCCGGCAATTTTCGGCATCATCACGTTATTCATGGTGGAGGTACCCACCAGCACGCCTTTGGAGCGGAAGACGTTGGTCAATACCTCATTCTTATCGCTGCGCGCCACATTGAAGATTTTCACCGCCACGTTCGGGTCAACTTCGTTGATGCCCTGGGCAATGGCGTCCGCCATCATGCGGGTGTTGTTGGACATGGTGTCGTAGAAGATGGTGATGCGATCTTCCTGATAGTCCGCCGCCCACTTCAGGTACAGTTCGACAATCTGGGTTGGATTTTCACGCCATACCACGCCGTGGGAGGTGGCAATCATATCCACCGGCAGGTTGAAGCCGAGGATCTCGGTGATTTTTGGCGTGACCAGACGGCTGAACGGGGTCAGGATGTTGGCGTAGTAGCGCTGGCACTGTTCGAACAGCTCGGTCTGATCCACTTCGTCGTTGAACAGACGTTCGTCACAGTAGTGCTGGCCGAAGGCGTCGTTACTGAACAGCACCGCGTCACCGGTCATGTAGGTCATCATGCTGTCCGGCCAGTGCAGCATTGGGGTTTCCACGAAGATCAGCTGTTTGCCATTGCCGATATCCAGCGTGTCGCCGGTTTTCACGGTGTGGAAGTTCCACTCCGGATGGTGGTGGTGGCCGTTGATGGAGTCAATGGCGTTGGTGGTGCAGTAGATCGGGGTATCCGGAATGTGGGACATCAGCTCGGTCAGCGCCCCGGCATGATCCTCTTCCGCGTGGTTGATGATAATGTAGTCGATCTCATTCAGATCGATTTCGCTGCGCAGGTTCTGCACGAACTCGCGGCTGAATTTGTGATCGACGGTATCGATCAGGACGTTTTTACCTTCACGAATGAGATAGCTGTTGTAGCTGCTGCCGCGCAGCGTTTTGTATTCCGTCCCGTGAAAATCACGTACTTCCCAGTCACGTTGACCCACCCAATGAATGTTATTTTTAACCAGAATAGACATAGCAACCTCAACTTAATACGGCGTTTTCAAATAAGATGACTGTCATATATCAAGTTGCGTGCCAACTTTTTAACTTGTTGAAAATAATGTGTTTTCGTTTCGATGCTCCTTAGTGGGTAGTCATTTTGACTATCTTAAAAATTGTCAATATGACACTATGTATTGTCAAAATGACAGTGAGGCAGAGATGAGCTTTTCCGTAGATGTGCTGGCGAAGATCGCCATAGAACTGCAAACCGGTATTGGTCATCAGGACCGCTTTCAGCGGCTGATCTCCACGTTGCGCCACGTGCTGGATTGCGATGCGTCGGCGCTGCTGCGTTACGAAGGGCGGCAGTTTATTCCGCTGGCTATCGACGGTCTGGCGAAGGACGTACTCGGGCGGCGCTTTACCCTGGAGGGCCACCCGCGTCTGGAAACCATCGCCCGCGCGGGTGACGTGGTGCGTTTCCCGGCAGACAGCGATCTGCCCGATCCTTACGACGGCCTGATCCCCGGACAGGAGAGCCTGAAGGTGCACGCCTGTATCGGCCTGCCGCTGTTTGCCGGGCAGAACCTGATTGGCGCGTTAACCCTCGACGGCATGTCGCCGGATCAGTTCGATACCTTCAGCGACGAAGAGCTACGGCTGATTGCCGCGCTGGCGGCCGGGGCGCTGAACAACGCCCTGCTGATAGAACAGCTGGAGAGCCAGAATATTCTTCCGGGTAGCCCGACGGCGTTTGAGCAGGTGGCGCACACCGAAATGATCGGCCTTTCGCCAGGCATGGCGCAGCTCAAAAAGGAGATTGAGATTGTCGCCGCGTCTGATTTGAACGTGCTGATCTTCGGGGAGACCGGCACCGGTAAAGAGCTGGTGGCAAAAGCGATCCACGAAGCCTCGCCCCGTGCGGTGAATCCGCTGGTCTATCTCAACTGCGCGGCGTTGCCGGAAAGCGTGGCGGAAAGCGAGCTGTTCGGACACGTCAAAGGGGCCTTTACCGGGGCGATCAGCAACCGCAGCGGCAAGTTCGAAATGGCTGATAACGGCACGCTGTTCCTCGATGAAATTGGCGAACTCTCCCTTTCGCTTCAGGCCAAACTGCTGCGGGTGTTGCAGTATGGCGATATTCAACGCGTGGGAGACGATCGCAGCTTACGCGTGGATGTGCGCGTGCTGGCGGCGACGAACCGCGATCTGCGCGAAGAGGTGCTGGCGGGGAATTTCCGCGCCGATCTGTTCCACCGTCTGAGCGTGTTCCCGCTCACGGTGCCGCCGCTGCGCGAGCGGGGCGAGGATGTGGTTCTGCTGGCGGGCTTTTTCTGCGAACAGTGTCGGCTCAAAATGGGGCTTTCCCGCGTGGTGCTAAGTCCCGGCGCGAGGACGCACCTGCTGAGCTACGGCTGGCCGGGTAACGTGCGTGAGCTGGAACATGCGATCCACCGCGCGGTGGTGCTGGCGCGGGCAACGCGTTCGGGGGATGAAGTGGTTATTCATGCGCGCCATTTCGCGCTGCATGAGGAAACGATGCCGCCCGTGAAGCCGGTGATACCTGAGAGCGTGAACGAAAACCTGCGCGAGGCGACGGATGCGTTCCAGCGTCAGATGATCGCCCGCGCGCTGGAGCAGAATAACCGCAGCTGGGCGGCGTGCGCGCGGGCGCTGGAGATGGACGTCGCCAACCTCCACAGGCTGGCGAAACGTCTGGGGCTGAAGGGTTAAATAATCCCCGCCTGGTAGAAGTCTTGCAGGTTGATTGCGCCGCACAGCCTGCCGTGCTCGTCCACCACCGGTGCGGCGGTGATTTTGCGCTTCATCAGCACCTCTTTGGCTTCAATGGCGCGGCTGTCGGCATTCAGCGTCAGCCCGCCCCGGGTCATTGCTTCGGATACCCGCGCCTCCAGCCTGCCGCCTCCCACCAGCCAGCGGCGCAGGTCGCCGTCGGTGAAGACGCCCTTCACCTGACGGTCGTTGTCGCATACCGCAACCAGCCCCAGCCCGGTGCGGCTCAGCTCCAGCATGGCGTCCATCACGCTGGTGTCGAGTTTAACCTGAGGAATGGCATCGTCGGTGCGCATCAGGTGGTGAACCTTGTTGAGCAGACGAGCCCCAAGCGCGCCCGCAGGATGGGAGCGGGCGAAATCTTCCTCATTAAAACCGCGCGCCTGCATCACCGCCATCGCCAGGGCGTCGCCCATCATCAGCGTGTTGACGGTGCTGGAGGTCGGTGCCAGGTGCATCGGACAGGCTTCGCGCTCAACGGAAATATCCAGCGTTGCTTTCGCGGCCAGCGCCAGCGGCGAACGGGATTTGCCGGTCATCGCTAACAGGGCCACCGATTTTTCTTGCAGGCGAGGGATGATGAGATCCAGCTCTTTGGCTGAACCGGAGTAGGAGATAAACAGCATCACGTCGCGGCTTTCGATCATCCCCAGATCGCCGTGCAGCGCTTCGGCAGGATGCACGAAGAACGCCGGGGTGCCGGTGCTGGCAAGCGTCGCGGCAATCTTCTTGCCGATATGACCGGATTTACCGATACCCGCCACGATCACTTTGCCCTCGCAGTGGATAATGGTGTTGGCTGCACGAACAAAATCCTCACCCAGACGCTCCGGCAGGCGGCTGGCTTCCTGTAGCTCCAGCAGCAGGGTCTGACGGCCTGCGTTTAACAGAAAATCACTCATTTTTCTCTCCGGTTACGATCACGTCGATGCCCTTCGCTTCCAGCGCTTTTTTAAATGCCGGATCGATACCTGCGTCGGTAATCAGCTTATCGACGCTTTCAAGGCTACAGACAATGTTGGGGCTTTTACGGCCAAACTTCGACGAGTCCGCCATCAAAATCACTTCCCGCGCGGCGTTGCACATCGCTTTGCTGACGCTGAACACCTCGTTGAAGGTGGTCACGCCCGCGTTGAGGTCGATGCCGTCCGTGCCCATAAACAGCTTATCGAAGCTGAAGTGGTCGAAGGCATTCTCCGCCAGCTGCCCGTGAAACGACGCGGATTTTTTACGGAAGGTGCCGCCGGGCATCAGGATGGTCTGCTCGCTGTCGAACTCTGACAGGGCATTGACGATGTGCAGGCTGTTGGTCATCACGGTGATGTTATTAAAGCGGCTGAGCAGCGGGATCATCTGTAGGACGGTACTGCCTGCGTCGAGGATAATGGAATCGCCGTCCTGGATAAATTTGACGGCGGCTTCGGCAATCAGCGCTTTCTGGTGAGTATTGATCAGCGTTTTGTGGTCGATAGGCGGGTCGGCTTCGTCTTTATTGAGCACCACGCCGCCGTAGGTACGAATGACGGCGCCGGAGTTTTCGAGCAACACCAGGTCCTTGCGTATTGTCGTGCCGGTGGTGTCAAAGTAGTGGGCCAGATCCTCTACCGAGCACTTTCCCTGCTTTTGCAGATGCTCAAGTATGGCCGCCTGCCGCTGACGTGGTTTCATAGGCGCTTCGTTCCTTACGTTGCGAAATGATAATTCCGCAAGTTTATAACTTTCACAACGAAATTATCCATGTTTCAGATTAAGCGCTAATGATAGTGCATTCTGACAGAGTGAATCATGGGGGAAGATCACATCAGGTTGTAATTCATGCAGCGAAATGCCGTCGATCGCCTGGATTTTGGTCGGACGGGCAAACACCGTTACGCCGCGCATGATGAGGGAATCGCAAACCATATTGTTTTCATCCAGCGCAACAGCGACGACAACCCGCGGTTTGAAGCGTCCCCCGGAACGCCCGACGCCCACGCGTCCCTTCTGACACAGGGCATCAAAGGCGCGGTTAAACTGACGGATTTGCCAGCCGCCAAACGCCATCTGGCAAAGCCAGGCGAGGGCGGCGACGGTGATGAGTGCGGTGACCATATCGGCTCCTTAACTGCCGGGTGGCGGCTGCGCCTTACCCGGCCTACGGGGATTGTAGCCCCGGTAAGCGCAGCGCCACCGGGGAATGAACTCAGAACATCACCTGCCCACCGGTGACGTTAATCGACTGCCCGGTGCAGTACGAGGCTTTCGGGCTGGCGTAAAACAGCAGCATGTTCAGCACGTCCTGATAATCGCACCCGCGCTTCAGCGGCACTTTGTCGATGTAGTACTGTTCGACGTCCTCTGCTTTGATGCCAAGTTTGGCGGCATACTGCGGCAGCAGGGACTGGAACATCGGGGATTTCAGCAGATTACCCAGCATCAGCGCGTGCACGGTTATGCCGTATTCGGCCAGATCCAGCGCCAGAGACTGCGTCAGCCCGACGCCGCCAAACTTCGCCGCGCTGTAGCCGGAGTTGTGCTTGCTGCCCACTTTCCCCGATTTTGAGTTGATCTGAATGATGCGACCCTGAATACCGTCGCGGATCATCAGACGGGAAAATTCGCGGGCGCAGAGGAAATAGCCCACCAGATTCACCTGCAACGAGCGATCAAAATCCCCCAGTTCGAAATCGCTGATAAAGGCCGCTTTCGCAATCCCCGCGCTGTAGACCAGCAGATCGGTGCGACCAAAAATCTCATCCACGCCGCGGGCCAGCGCCATCACGCTCTGCTCGCTGGTGGCGTCGGCGCCAAATCCATACGCCATCCCTTCGCCAAATTCGGTGTTGATGGCGTCCGCTACGCGGGCGGCTTTCTCACTCTGAATATCCACGACCGCCACGCGGTAGCCCTCTGCGACAAGCCCATGGCAGAGGAACTCGCCTAAGGTTTGTCCCCCACCAATGACAACGGCAACCTGACTCATGTGTCTCTCCTTTATTACGAAATAAATTTTAACGTGCAGCCTGGGGTGACGGCCTGCGGAACCGGCCCCTCAACGTGAACCGTGCCGGGATACTCCGCCCGCGGCTGGCCGTCGAAACGCAAGGTGATGTGCCCCAGCTCGCGCAGGTTTTGCTCGGCGACGTCACCGACGGCGGTTACGGCATAGCGCGCCTTGCCCAGCTCCAGCTGGCCACCGGCCTTCAGCTCGCCGTTTAACTCGCCGTGGCAGTGGATAAAGCAAAACTCTTCGATATCTGCCGGGGCGCCTTCGCGGAAGGTGATCAGCATCTGGTCGCTCAGCGCATCGGCCGCGCTCTGGCCGATGCGGGTAATGGTGGTCTGGTAAATCACGGTCATGGCAGGAACCTCTTATTGATAAATAAAGCCGGAGACAAACCAGGCAATTAGCACCGTTGGCGCGCCCGTCAGGAAGCGGCTCACCAGCACGGAGGGGACGCCCACGCGCACGGTCTCCTGGCGCGCTTCCGCCAGTGACAGCCCGACGGGGATGAAGTCGCACGCCGCCTGAGCGTTAATGGCAAACAGGGCGGGCAGGGCGAGGTGCGGGGGAATATTCCCCAGACCAATCTGCACGCCAATCAGCACGCCAATGACCTGGGCAATCACCGCGCCCGGGCCGAGAAACGGCGACAGCAGCGGGAAGGAGCAGATCAGCGCCAGCGTCACCAGGCCGAGCGGGTGGCTGGCGAGCGGGGCGAGGCCGTGGGCAATCCAGTCGCCGAGGCCGGAGGCCATGATGATGCCGATCAGCGCCGAGACGAACGCCATAAACGGCAGAATGGTTTTCAGCACCGTGTCGATGGTGTCGCGCCCGGACTGGAACAGCACCGCCACGGCGGACCCCATCCCCATCCCGACCTTCGCCAGCAGGCCGTCGCTCTGCTCGGTGATTTTTTTGCTGGTGTCGTAGTCGCGCGGGGCTGCTTTTTGCGGCGCGGGTGTGCCATTTACCAGCGTGATGTTGTCCTCCTTCACGCCCGAGACATAAATGTCCTCAAGGATGTACTGCGCCAGCGGGCCTGATTTGCCCGTGGAGTGAATATTCACCGTCGGAATGCGGCGCTTCGGGTAGATGCCGCAGCGCAGCGTGCCGCCGCAGTCGATTACCGCCACGCCGATTTCCGCTTCCGGCGGCTCACCCTCTTTGAAGCCGTCGACTGCTTCCCAGCCGGTCAGCTCGCGCAGCGTGTCGACGATCGCCGGGCGCGTGCCCGCGGTGATGTAGACGATCTTTTTGCCTTCGGTGGCGTCGAACTCCAGCGGGCCGCCCCAGCCGCCCGTGCCTTTCTCTATGCGGATCCGGTTCATACTGTGGCTCCCGAAAGCTGGACTTTCTCATCAAGCTGAATGCCCATTTTTTTCTCAAAAATGGCGGTAGTGAGGTCCGTTACCCAGCCGCGGAAGAAGTTGGTCACCAGGCCGACCAGCAGATAGCTCACCGCCAGCGGGCCGAGCGGCAGTCCCAGCGTAGTGAGACCGCTGGCAATCCCGAGGTAAACAAACAGCTCGCCGGGGTTAATGTGCGGGAACAGGCCGTTCATTGAATGGCAGCTGTAGGAGGCGGCGGCGTAATAACTCGGCTTGTACTTCTCTGGCATAAAGCGGCCGAGGCTTAAGGTCATCGGGTTGCAGAACACAAAGGTGCCGATGAAGGGCAGGATCAGGTAGCGGGACAGCGGATTGCCGGCACAGCGCTGGGCGAAGCGTTCAATACGCTGCTGGCCGATAAAGTTAATCAGGGCGTTCATGATCACCAGCAGGCTGATCAGCAGGGGCAGGATCCCGGTCACCATGCCGGTGAATACCTCGCCGCCTTTCTGAAACAGCCCGATGAACCACTCGGCGCCGTGGGTGATGGTTTCTATCATTCTTCTCTCCTGTAGGGCGTTTGTTTTTGTCTATCTGCGGCTAATAATAATCACTTTGAAAGGTTTTAAGGTGTTAATCATATCTCACAATGAAAGAAAAATGTATTATTTTGAAAGTTTATTGGTGAGGTGAATAATTTTTGGTGGAAAAAAGCACGGATTTGCGTCGGGGAGGTGCGTACCGCTTCCTTGAGGAGTTGGGGATGCTTTACCATACTGGGTTCTTACCGAACTCGTTAAATGGATGCCACATGTTCAAGCGTCGTTATGCAGCGCTGTTGCCTGCGCTTATTCTCCTGTCCGCCTGTAGTAGCAAACCCAAGACCGAAGCCGCTCAGCCAACGGCGGGCGCGCCTTCCGGAGGATTCCTGCTGGAGCCGCAGCACAATATGATGCAGATGGGCGGCGACTTCGCGAATAACCCTGCGGCCGAACAGTTCATCGATAAAATGGTGAGCAAGCACGGTTTTGACCGCCAGCAGCTGCATGCCATTTTGTCTCAGGCGAAGCGTCTGGACTACGTGCTGCGCCTGATGGACAGGCAGGCGCCGACAGCCCAGGTGCCGACCGGGCCAAACGGCGCGTGGCTGCGCTATCGCAAACAGTTTATTACCCCGGACAACGTGCAGAATGGCGTGGTGTTCTGGAATCAGTATGAAGACGCCCTGAACCGTGCGTGGCAGGTCTATGGCGTGCCGCCGGAGATCATCGTCGGTATTATTGGGGTCGAGACCCGCTGGGGACGCATTATGGGTAAAACCCGCATCCTTGATGCGCTGGCGACGCTCTCCTTCAACTACCCGCGCCGCGCCGAGTATTTCTCTTCCGAGCTGGAAACCTTCCTGCTGATGGCGCGAGACGAACAGGACGATCCGCTCGATCTGAAAGGGTCGTTCGCCGGGGCAATGGGCTACGGCCAGTTTATGCCGTCCTCCTATAAGCAGTACGCGGTAGATTTTAACGGGGATGGTCACATCAACCTGTGGGATCCCGAAGACGCCATTGGCAGCGTGGCCAATTACTTCAAAGCGCATGGCTGGACGCCGGGCGGCCAGGTGGCGGTGCAGGCGAACGGCGAGGCGTTTGGTCTGGAAAACGGATTTAAAACCAAATACAGCGTGGCGCAGCTGGCAGCGGCAGGCTTAACGCCGTCGCAGCCGCTGGGCAATGTTGACCAGGTGAGCCTGCTGCGCCTGGATGTCGGAACCGGTTATCAGTACTGGTTCGGGCTGCCGAACTTCTACACCATTACCCGCTACAACCACAGCACGCACTATGCGATGGCGGTGTGGCAGCTGGGGCTGGCGGTGTCTCAGGCGCGTGTGCCGGCAGCGTCACCGTTTAGCCAGTAAGTTACCCTGACGGGTAGGCCGGGTAAGGCAACGCCGCCACCCGGCATGGCTGCATGCACGGTGCGGCCTGATGCCCTCACCCTGACCCTCTCCCACGGGAGAGGGGAATTTTGCAGAAACATTTCGCCACACTCCCATTTCACTCCCACCGTTTACATCTTAATCGACTTTCATTATTGTTATGTTATAACATTATTTTTGAATTGAGATTTCCATGTCCCTGTTTTCTCTCTCATCCCCGGTTCGGCTGCTGCTGGCGCTGGTGATCATTCTGTTTCTCGGCCTGGCCGTGCGCTGGGCGGTGGCGTTGCCATGATCGTGATGAACGACCTGGTGGCGGGTTACGATCGCCAGCCCGTTACGCGCGCGCTGTCCGGCGTGATTGAACGCGGGAGCATGACCGCTATCGTCGGGGCCAACGGCTGCGGCAAATCCACGCTGCTGAAAACGCTCGCCGGCTTTATTCCGCCCGTCAGCGGTACGTTTCGCTGGCAGGGGAGACGTCCGGTGGTGGGCTGGCTGGCGCAGCGTCACGCGCTGGAGGCGCAATTTCCTCTGACCGTGCAGGACGTGGTGAGTATGGGCTGCTGGCCAGCAATCTCACTGTTTGCCGGTTTTCGTCGGGATACCCGCATGCGCATTGCTGGCGCGCTGGAGCGCGTGGGGCTGGAGTCCATGGCGCTCTCCACCATTGATGAACTTTCCGGCGGCCAGTTTCAGCGCATGCTGTTTGCCCGCGTTTTGGTGCAGCAGGCGCCGCTGGTGATGCTGGATGAGCCTTTCACCGGCGTCGATGAAGCGACCTGCAACGTGCTGATGGATCTGATGCTGGAGATGTATATGCAGGGGCAGACCCTGCTGGCGGTACTGCACGACAGCGAACGCGTCTCGCGCCACTTCCCACAAACGCTGCGGCTGGATGCTGATACGCCGCACTGGAAAACCGAGCGGGTGAGGGTGGCATGATCTGGCATCTCTTCTTCCAGCCGTTTATTGAGTACGGCTTTATGCGGCGCGCGCTGGTGGTTTGCCTGGCGCTCTCCGTCAGCACCACTGCGCTGGGCGTATTTCTTCAACTGCGTCGGATGAGCCTGATGGGGGATGCCCTTTCTCACGCCATTTTGCCGGGTGTCGCGGTGGGCTATCTGCTCAGCGGGATGTCGCTGCTGGCAATGACTGTCGGCGGGTTTATTGCCGGGATCGCCGTTGCGCTGGTGGCCGGGCTGGTCAGCCGCCGCACGCCGCTTAAAGAGGATGCCAGCTTCGCGGGGTTTTACCTGGGCTCGCTGGCGCTGGGCGTCACGCTGGTGTCGCTGCGCGGTTCAAATGTCGATCTGCTTCATCTTCTGTTTGGCTCCATTCTCGCCGTGGATAGCGCGTCAGCCCTGTTCGTGACGGGCGTTTGCATGTTCACGCTCCTCACGCTGGCGATTTTTTATCGGGGGCTGGTCAGCGAAGCGTTTGATACCGCGTGGTTGCAGGTGAACGCGCGCTGGCTGCCCGGGATGTTACACGGTCTGTTTCTGGCGCTGCTGGTGCTCAACCTGGTAGCCGGTTTTCAGGTGCTCGGCACGCTGATGGCCGTCGGGCTGATGATGTTACCCGCCGTGGCGGCACGCTGCTGGGTGCGCACATTGCCAGGGTTACTTTTGATGGCGGGTATCAGCGGTATTTTTTGCGCGTGGCTGGGCTTAAGCCTTTCCTGGGCAGTGAGTCTGCCCGCCGGGCCCTCCATTGTGCTGACCGCCAGCGCATTGTTCTTTATTTCAGTTTTATTTGGCACGCGCAGCAGGCTGGCGGATAGCCTGCGGGCGCTTTTTTAACGCAAGGGGAAACGATGAAACGTACAGGATTAGCCGTGGCGCTCGCGCTCGGCATGATGACGCACGGCGTAATGGCGAAAACGCTTAATGTGGTGACCAGCTTTTCCATCCTGGGAGACATCACGCAGCAGGTTGGCGGCGATCGTGTGAAGGTGACGACGCTGGTGGGGCCGGACGGTGATCCCCATACTTTCGAACCCTCGCCCAAAGACAGCGCGGCGCTGAGTAAAGCTGACGTGGTGGTGGTCAATGGGCTGGGGCTGGAGGGCTGGCTCGACCGTCTGGTGAAAGCCTCCGGATTCAAAGGCCAGCTGGTGGTTGCTTCGGACGGCGTGAAAACGCACACGCTGGAAGAGGACGGTAAAACCGTGACCGATCCGCACGCGTGGAACAGCGCGGCGAACGGCGCGCTGTATGCGCAAAATATTCTCTCAGGGCTGGTGAAGGCCGATCCTGAAGATACGGCGGCGCTTGAATCTACCGGTAAACCCTATATTGCGCAGCTCTCTCAGCTGGACGGTTGGGCTAAAAAGCGTTTCAGCGACATCCCACAGGCGAAGCGCAAAGTGCTGACCAGCCACGACGCCTTCGGCTATTTCAGCCGCGCCTACGGCGTGACGTTTATGGCGCCGCAGGGGCTGTCGTCTGAGAGTGAAGCCAGCGCGGCGCAGGTAGCGGAGATCATCAATCAGATTAAAGCTGACGGCGTGAAAACCTGGTTTATGGAAAACCAGCTTGACCCACGCCTGGTGAAGCAGATTGCGACCGCCACGGGCGCCCAGCCGGGTGGTGAACTTTACCCGGAAGCGCTGTCCGCGAAGGGCGGCGTGGCGGACACCTACGTCAAGGCGTTTCGCCACAATGTGGACACCCTCGCTAACAGCATGAAATAAGCGTCTCTCTGGCCGATGCGTCCGCATCGGCTTTTTTCTGAAGCCCCCTCGTAAAACCCGACGCGCATCCCCATATTTGATGAGAAAGTGCTATCTTGTGCTGCATGTTTTTCTAAGGCCTGGAGCGAGAATGACTGACCATGAATTGATGCAGCTAAGCGAAGTGGTGGGGCTGGCGCTGAAACAGCGCGGCGCGACTCTCACGACCGCAGAATCCTGCACCGGCGGCTGGGTGGCGAAAGCAATTACCGATATTGCTGGCAGTTCCGCCTGGTTTGAACGCGGCTTTGTGACCTACAGTAACGAGGCGAAAGCGCAGATGATCGGCGTGCGTGAAGCCACGCTTGAGCAGCATGGCGCGGTCAGCGAGCCGGTGGTGATCGAGATGGCGATTGGCGCGCTGAAAGAGGCGCGCGCAGATTACGCTATCTCCATCAGCGGTATCGCGGGGCCGGACGGCGGCAGCGACGTGAAGCCTGTCGGCACCGTCTGGTTTGGCTTTGCCACCTCAAAAGGTGAAGGGATCACCCGCCGGGAATGCTTCAGCGGCGACCGCGAAAGCGTGCGTCGTCAGGCAACGGAATACGCGTTAAAAACGCTCTGGCAACAATTTCTACAAAATACTTGATACTGTATGACTATACAGTATAATTGCCTCAACAGAACAGAAGTCCATGGTGAAGCGCAGTTGCTTCTCCCGGCATGACAGGAGTAATAATGGCTATCGACGAAAACAAACAGAAAGCGTTGGCGGCAGCACTGGGCCAGATCGAAAAGCAATTCGGTAAAGGCTCCATCATGCGCCTGGGTGAAGACCGTTCCATGGATGTGGAAACTATCTCCACTGGTTCGCTTTCTCTTGATATCGCACTGGGCGCTGGCGGTTTGCCGATGGGCCGTATCGTAGAAATCTACGGTCCGGAATCCTCGGGTAAAACTACCCTGACGTTGCAGGTTGTTGCGGCGGCACAGCGCGAAGGTAAAACCTGTGCGTTTATCGATGCCGAGCACGCGCTGGACCCGGTCTATGCCCGTAAACTGGGCGTTGATATCGACAACCTGCTGTGCTCCCAGCCGGACACCGGCGAGCAGGCACTGGAAATTTGTGACGCGCTGGCGCGCTCAGGCGCGGTTGACGTGATCATCGTCGACTCCGTTGCGGCGCTGACGCCAAAAGCGGAAATTGAAGGTGAAATCGGTGACTCTCACATGGGCCTCGCGGCACGTATGATGAGCCAGGCGATGCGTAAGCTGGCGGGTAACCTGAAGCAGTCCAATACGCTGCTGATCTTCATCAACCAGATCCGTATGAAAATTGGTGTAATGTTCGGTAACCCGGAAACCACCACCGGCGGTAACGCACTGAAATTCTACGCTTCTGTCCGTCTGGATATCCGCCGTATCGGCGCGGTGAAAGAGGGGGATAACGTAGTCGGTAGCGAAACCCGCGTGAAGGTTGTGAAGAACAAAATCGCAGCACCGTTCAAACAGGCTGAGTTCCAGATCCTCTACGGCGAAGGTATCAACTTCCTCGGCGAGCTGGTTGACCTGGGCGTGAAAGAGAAGCTGATTGAAAAAGCGGGCGCATGGTACAGCTACAACGGTGACAAGATTGGTCAGGGTAAAGCGAATGCTATCTCCTGGCTGAAAGAGAACCCGGCGGCGGCGAAAGAGATTGAGAAGAAGGTGCGTGAACTCCTGCTGAACAACCAGGACTCTAAACCTGATTTCGTGGTCGACGGCGCGGATGCTGAAGAAACCAACGAAGACTTTTAATCCTCTCGGATAAAAATGAAGGGCTGCTGATGCGGCCCTTTTTGCATTTCTGAATCGACAGGTTTTTTATGAGTGAACCGACATCACGCCGACCAGCCTACTCACGCTTGCTGGATCGGGCCGTGCGTATTCTTGCCGTGCGTGACCATAGCGAACAGGAGCTGCGGCGGAAACTGTCAGCGCCCGTCATGAGCAAAAACGGTCCGGAAGACATTGATGCCACCGCGGAAGATTATGACCGCGTGGTTGCCTGGTGCTACGAGCATCACTATCTGGATGACGGCCGTTTTGCCGCTCGCTTTCTTGCCAGCCGTGGTCGTAAAGGCTATGGGCCAGCGCGTATCCGCCAGGAGCTGAACCAGAAAGGGGTAGCCCGTGAATCGATTGAAAAAGCCATGCGCGAAAGTGAAATTGACTGGTGCGAACTGGCGCGTGAGCAGGCGGTACGAAAGTACGGTGAGCCGCTGCCGCGTGAATTTTCAGAAAAAGTTAAAATCCAGCGCTTTTTGCTCTACCGCGGCTTCCTGATGGAAGATATTCAGGATATCTGGCGTAATTTTACCGATTGAACGCATGCGGGATTTTACTTCCCACTAAAGAAAACTTATCTTATTCCCACTTTTTCCAGTAGCTGGTCCGTCCAACTGTTTACAGATACAGATCTGCTGCGACATTTCGTTAGCTTGATTTCAGGATAATTATGAGCAAGAGCACCGCTGAGATCCGTCAGGCGTTTCTCGATTTTTTCCATAGTAAGGGACACCAGGTTGTTGCCAGCAGCTCCCTGGTACCGAACAATGACCCGACTCTGCTGTTTACCAACGCCGGGATGAACCAGTTCAAGGATGTGTTCCTTGGTCTCGACAAGCGTAATTATTCCCGCGCCACAACCTCACAGCGTTGCGTGCGTGCGGGCGGTAAACACAACGATCTGGAAAACGTCGGTTACACCGCGCGCCACCACACCTTCTTCGAAATGCTGGGTAACTTCAGCTTCGGCGACTATTTCAAACACGATGCCATTCAATACGCGTGGGAACTGCTGACCGGTGAAAACTGGTTCAATCTGCCGAAAGAGCGTCTGTGGGTGACCGTGTATGAGACCGATGACGAAGCGTTCGACATCTGGGAAAAAGAAGTGGGTATCCCGCGCGAACGTATCATCCGTATCGGTGACAACAAAGGCGCGCCTTACGCGTCTGATAACTTCTGGCAGATGGGCGACACCGGCCCTTGCGGTCCGTGCACCGAGATCTTCTACGATCATGGCGACCACATCTGGGGCGGCCCTCCGGGAAGCGCGGAAGAAGATGGCGATCGCTACATTGAGATCTGGAACATCGTCTTCATGCAGTTCAACCGTCAGGCCGACGGCACCATGGAGCCGCTGCCAAAACCGTCCGTAGATACCGGTATGGGCCTTGAGCGTATCGCGGCCGTTCTGCAACACGTTAACTCCAACTATGAGATTGACCTGTTCAGCACCCTGATCAAAGCCGTTGCTGAGGTAACGGGCGCAACCGATCTGAGCAACAAATCACTACGCGTTATCGCAGACCATATTCGTTCCTGTGCGTTCCTGATTGCTGACGGCGTTATCCCGTCGAATGAAAACCGTGGCTATGTGCTGCGTCGTATCATTCGTCGTGCGATCCGCCATGGCAACATGCTGGGCGCGAAGGACACCTTCTTCTATAAACTCGTTGGGCCACTGATTGGCGTGATGGGCTCTGCCGGCGATGAGCTGAAACGCCAGCAGGCGCAGGTTGAACAGGTTCTGAAAACCGAAGAGGAGCAGTTTGCCCGTACGCTGGAGCGCGGTCTGGCGCTGCTGGACGACGAGCTGGCGAAACTCAAGGGCGACACGCTGGATGGCGAAACCGCTTTCCGCCTGTACGACACCTACGGCTTCCCGGTTGACCTGACGGCTGACGTTTGCCGCGAGCGCGACATCAAAGTTGACGAAGCAGGCTTTGAAGCCGCGATGGAAGAGCAGCGTCGTCGTGCGCGTGAATCCAGCGGTTTTGGCGCGGACTACAACGCGATGATCCGCGTTGATAGCGCGTCTGAATTTAAAGGCTACGAAGAGCTGGCCCTGACCAGCAACGTGACCGCGCTGTTTGTTGACGGTAAAGCCGTAGACAGCATTAGCGCGGGCCAGGAAGCGGTTGTTATCCTGGATAAAACGCCGTTCTATGCGGAATCGGGCGGCCAGGTTGGCGATAAAGGCGAACTGAAAGGCAATGGCTTCAGCTTCAGCGTAAGCGATACCCAGAAATACGGTCAGGCAATTGGTCACCAGGGCAAACTGGTTTCCGGCTCTCTGAAAGTGGGCGAGGGCGTTCAGGCCAACGTTGACGAAGCTCGCCGCGCGCGCATTCGTCTGAACCACTCGGCAACCCACCTGATGCACGCAGCCCTGCGCGAAGTGCTGGGTACGCACGTTGCACAGAAAGGTTCTCTGGTTAATGACAAAGTGCTGCGTTTCGACTTCTCGCATTTTGAAGCAATGAAGCCGTCTGAAATTCGTGCGGTGGAAGACCTGGTGAATGCCCAGATCCGTCGTAACCTGCCAATCGAAACCCACATCATGGATCTTGAGGCAGCGAAGAAGAAAGGTGCGATGGCGCTGTTTGGCGAGAAATATGACGACCGCGTTCGCGTGCTGAGCATGGGCGACTTCTCTACCGAACTGTGTGGCGGTACTCACGCATCCCGCACCGGTGACATCGGCTTGTTCCGCATCGTTTCCGAGTCGGGGACGGCGGCAGGCGTGCGTCGTATTGAGGCGGTGACCGGGGAAGGCGCAATTGCCAGCCTGCATGCGCAGAGCGACCAGCTGCACGAGATCGCGCAGCTGCTGAAAGGCGATAGTCAAAACCTGGGCGAAAAAGTGCGTGTCGCGCTGGATCGTACCCGTCAGCTGGAAAAAGAACTCCAGCAGCTGAAAGAACAGGCTGCGGCGCAGGAGAGCGCAAACCTCTCCAGCAAAGCGGTAGACATTAAGGGCGTCAAACTGCTGGTCAGCGATCTGGCGGGCGTTGAGCCTAAGATGCTGCGTACCATGGTCGACGATCTGAAGAACCAGCTTGGTTCGACGGTTATCGTGCTGGCAACGGTCGCAGAGGGTAAGGTTTCTCTGATTGCGGGCGTCTCTAAGGATGTGACGGATCGTGTTAAAGCAGGGGAACTGATTGGCATGGTCGCCCAGCAGGTGGGTGGCAAAGGTGGCGGTCGTCCGGACATGGCGCAAGCCGGTGGTACGGATGCGGCGGCACTTCCCGCGGCATTAGCCAGCGTTGAAAGCTGGGTAAGCGCGAAACTGTAATAACTACAAAGCACAAGCAGACGCCATAGCGGTAACGTTATGGCGTCTTGCTCACTGCGCTATCGATAACGATAAAGTCAGGTTGAGTTTGTGTATATCGGCTAAACTTACGTTTAACAGAATGTGATGCCGTGACTGCTTACACTTTACGTGTTTGTCATCGCTTACTTTTTGGCGTTATATGATGGATAATGCCGGGATACAAGAGACCCGACTCTTTTAATCTTTCAAGGAGCAAAGAATGCTGATTCTGACTCGTCGAGTTGGTGAGACCCTCATGATTGGGGATGAGGTCACCGTGACAGTTTTAGGGGTAAAGGGTAACCAGGTACGTATTGGTGTTAACGCTCCTAAAGAAGTATCTGTCCACCGTGAAGAGATCTACCAGCGTATCCAGGCTGAAAAATCCCAGCAGTCCAGTTACTGATATTGTCGCGTCTCGCTGTCGGGCGAGACGCAACCCTCCTGCTATTTTTGCTGCATAAAGTTACCGTTCTATTTCAAACGCTTCGTTTTTGACCACTCTCATAATCTTATCTCATCCAAAAGACGCGCTTCTCTCAACACAATTCTGTGAAGATGCCTGCAAAATCCGCTTATAAAACACTCTCTTTGCGGCTTTTACATGCGAATTGGGTGCGAATTGTGCAAACGAAAAAAGCATGTGGAAAATTGTTTGACTTATAAGTCCCAGAAAGTAATATATGCGCCACGCAGCGACGAGAAGCTCTTAACGAGTTGCTCGAAGCACTCGAAAGAGGCGTTGTGTGGTGAGGTGGCCGAGAGGCTGAAGGCGCTCCCCTGCTAAGGGAGTATGCGGTCAAAAGCTGCATCCGGGGTTCGAATCCCCGCCTCACCGCCATTTTGCATCCGTAGCTCAGCTGGATAGAGTACTCGGCTACGAACCGAGCGGTCGGAGGTTCGAATCCTCCCGGATGCACCATCTATTACTTCATATTGCTTTCGAAGTGATATGAATATCGAGCAGTACAGTAGTAAATCCCGATGCATCCGTAGCTCAGCTGGATAGAGTACTCGGCTACGAACCGAGCGGTCGGAGGTTCGAATCCTCCCGGATGCACCATTTTTTACTTTATATTGCTTTTGAAGTGATATGAGTATCGATAAGTACAGCAGTAAATCCCGATGCATCCGTAGCTCAGCTGGATAGAGTACTCGGCTACGAACCGAGCGGTCGGAGGTTCGAATCCTCCCGGATGCACCATTTTTTACTTTATATTGCTTTTGAAGTGATATGAGTATCGATAAGTACAGCAGTAAATCCCGATGCATCCGTAGCTCAGCTGGATAGAGTACTCGGCTACGAACCGAGCGGTCGGAGGTTCGAATCCTCCCGGATGCACCATTTTTTAATTCATATTGCTTTTGAAGTGATATGAGTATCGAGAAGTACAGCAGTAAATCCCGATGCATCCGTAGCTCAGCTGGATAGAGTACTCGGCTACGAACCGAGCGGTCGGAGGTTCGAATCCTCCCGGATGCACCATCTCTTCTTGTGATCCCCTTCGATGTTTAGTTCTTAATCACTCTCATTGTTATCACTTCGCAATCAGCGACAAAAATCCCCTTTTACGATAAAGTAATGCTTTGTTAATCGTTTAGCGAGAGCACGATGTACGCACAGTATGACGGTTTGATCTTCGACATGGACGGCACCCTCCTGGATACCGAACCCACGCATCGTCAGGCCTGGACCGAAGTCCTGGGCCGTTACGGTATGCGTTTCGATTTACAGGCGATGATTGCCCTCAATGGATCGCCCACCTGGCGTATCGCACAGGCCGTGATTGAGCTGAATCAGGCCGATCTCGACCCGCATCAGCTCGCGCGTGAAAAAACCGACGCGGTAAAAGCCATACTGTTAGACACCGTGCAGCCTTTACCACTCATTGACGTCGTCAAGGAGTGGCACGGGCGTCGTCCTATGTCTGTCGGCACGGGCAGCGAGAGCGCGATTGCTGAAGCGCTACTCAACCACCTTGGCCTGCGCCACTATTTTTCTGCCGTCGTTGCCGCCGATCATGTTAAACATCACAAACCCGCACCGGATACCTTCCTGCTCTGTGCAGAATTAATGGGTGTTCCACCTGCAAAATGCGTGGTGTTTGAAGATGCTGATTTTGGCATTCAGGCCGCGCGTGATGCCGGAATGGCGGCGGTGGACGTTCGCTTACTGTGAGTGACGCGCTGTCACTCGCTTCATTATTCGCCAGCAGTTTTTTAAGCTCCACCCTCTTACCGGGGAATTCGGAAGTGGTGCTGGTGGCGATGCTGTTGTCCGGCGTAAGTCAGCCCTGGTTGCTGGTCTTAATAGCAACAATGGGTAATAGCCTTGGAGGGCTGACTAACGTTATTCTTGGACGTTTCTTTCCGCTACGCGAAAAATCTCGCTGGCAGGAAAAGGCAGTCGGCTGGCTAAAACGCTATGGCGCTGCCACGCTGTTATTAAGCTGGATGCCTGTAATAGGCGATTTACTGTGTCTGCTGGCGGGATGGATGCGCATTTCCTGGGGACCGGTGCTCTTTTTTTTGTGCCTTGGCAAGGCGTTACGCTATGTTTTACTGGCATGGGTAACACTACAGGGTATGACGTGGTGGCACTAATTGGTGGAATGAATTCGCGACCTTCAATCGTCAACCATTACAATTATGCTGAGTGACAATTTTTTGACAGGCGGGAGGTCAAATTGATCCCGGACGTATCACAGGCGCTGGCCTGGCTGGAAAATCACCCTCAGGCACTGAAGGGTATTCAGCGTGGGCTTGAGCGCGAAACGCTGCGCGTAAATGCGGATGGTAGCTTAGCGACTACGGGACACCCGAAGGCGTTAGGCTCGGCGCTGACACATAAATGGATCACAACCGATTTCGCCGAAGCGCTGCTGGAGTTCATCACGCCAGTAGACGGTGATATTGATCATATGCTGACGATCATGCGCGACGTGCATCGCTTCACCGCCCGCAACCTCGGCGACGAGCGTATGTGGCCGCTCAGCATGCCGTGCTATATCGAGCAGGGGCAGGATATCGAGCTGGCGCAGTACGGCACCTCGAATATTGGTCGGCTGAAAACGCTGTATCGCGAAGGACTGAAAAATCGCTACGGCGCACTGATGCAGACGATCTCTGGCGTGCACTACAATTTCTCTCTGCCGATGGCGTTCTGGCAGGCGAAGTGCGGTGAAACGGATAAAGAAGCGATCTCCGCGGGCTATTTCCGCCTGATCCGCAACTACTACCGCTTTGGCTGGGTTATTCCGTATCTGTTCGGCGCGTCACCGGCCGTCTGTTCTTCGTTCCTGCAAGGGAAACCGACCACGCTGCCGTTCGAGAAGACCGAATGTGGCATGTATTACCTGCCGTATGCGACCTCCCTGCGCCTGAGCGACCTTGGCTATACCAATAAATCGCAAAGTAATCTCGGAATTACGTTTAACGATCTGCACGAATATGTGGCAGGCTTGAAGCGGGCGATAAAAACCCCGTCGGAAGAGTACGAAAAAATCGGCCTCGAAAAAGACGGTAAGCGCCTGCAAATTAACACCAACGTATTGCAGATTGAAAACGAGCTGTATGCGCCTATTCGTCCGAAGCGCGTAACGCGCAGCGGTGAAACGCCGTCGGATGCGCTACAGCGCGGCGGGATCGAATACATTGAAGTGCGCTCGCTGGATATCAACCCGTTCTCACCGATTGGCGTTGACGAACAGCAGGTTCGCTTCCTTGACCTGTTTATGGTCTGGTGCGTACTGGCGGATGCGCCGGAAATGAGTTCCGACGAACTGCTGTGTACCCGTGCCAACTGGAATCGCGTGATTCTGGAAGGGCGCAAGCCGGGTCTGACGTTAGGTATTGGCTGTGAAACGGCTCAGTTCCCACTGTCTAAGGTAGGGAAGGATCTGTTCCATGACCTGAAGCGCGTAGCCCAGACGCTGGACAGCGTGTACGGCGGCGAAGCTTACCAGAAGGTCTGCGACGAACTGGTTGAAAGCTTTGATAACCCGGAACTGACATTCTCAGCACGAATTCTGCGTTCTATGATTGAACAGGGAATTGGTGGCACAGGGCGTTCACTCTCAGCGGAGTACCGTGAGATGCTGATGCAGGAGCCGTTAGAGATCCTGAGCGAAGCGGATTTTGTGGCAGAGCGTGATGCGTCCGTTGTGCGTCAGAAAGAGGTCGAAGCGGCGGATACGGAGTCGTTTGAGGCGTTTCTGGCGAAGCAGGCCTGAACCAAAAAGAAAAAGGCCACATCGCTGTGGCCAAAATATACATCTCTGAATTCAGGGATGATGATAACAAATGCGCGTCTTTCATATACTCAGACGCGCATTCTGTAGAAGAGTTCAGTTTATTTTAAAAAAATCACTATCGGAGGTGACGTATGCCGTTATTAGATAGCTTTACTGTCGACCATACCCGTATGGAAGCACCAGCAGTCCGCGTGGCGAAGACCATGAACACGCCGCACGGCGACACGATCACCGTTTTCGACCTGCGCTTCTGCGTGCCCAATAAAGAAGTGATGCCAGAGAAAGGCATTCACACGCTGGAACACCTGTTCGCCGGATTCATGCGCGACCACCTGAACGGCAACGGCGTGGAGATCATCGATATCTCTCCGATGGGCTGCCGCACCGGTTTCTACATGAGCCTGATTGGTCAGCCTGATGAGAAACGCGTCGCGGATGCGTGGAAAGCGGCGATGGAAGACGTGCTGAAGGTGAAAGAGCAGAACCAGATCCCTGAGCTGAACGTTTACCAGTGCGGCACTTACCAGATGCACTCTCTGGAAGAAGCTCAGGAGATTGCCCGTCATATCATCGAACGTGATGTTCGTGTAAACAGCAATGACGAGCTGGCCCTGCCAAAAGAAAAACTTCAGGAACTGCACATTTAGTATCGTGCCTGTGGATGCCCGGTGGCGCTTCGCTGACCGGGCCTACAATTCTGATGACGACAACCACCACCTTCTCCTTTACCCATCGCCCGCTTGTGCCGTTTTCGCATGATTATGCTCATGGCGACAGCGAGCCGTGGCATCAGCACGACTGCGCGCAGCTCCTGCACAGCCTCACCGGCGTCGTGCGGGTCGATACCGCATCCGGCTGCTGGGTGGTGCCGCCCGGTCGCGGCGTCTGGCTACCTGCGGGTACGCAGCACGCCTTGCGCATCACCGGCAACGTTGCTGCCCGCACGCTGTTTATCGACCCGCTGGCGCGCGCCGATCTCCCGGCGACCTGCCAGATCGTGCAGATCTCGCCCCTGCTGCGCGAGCTGATCCTGACCTCCCTTACGCTTCCTGAATCTTACGCACCCGGAAGCCGCGATGAACGTGTTTATGAGCTGATCCTCGATGAAATTCGCCTCATGCCGGTACTGCCGTTTCACCTGCCCGAGCCGGAAAGCGAAGCGCTGCGCCATCTCTGCCAGCAGATTCGAATGGCCCCGGGAGAAAGCTGGAGCAGCGCCCAGGCCGCAGGTATTGTGGGGATGAGCGAACGCACGCTGAACCGCCATTTTCAGCAGCAGACAGGCCTGAGCTACGGCGAGTGGGTGAGAAGGGCGCGACTGCTGGAAGCCTTGGTGCGGCTGGCGCAGGGCCAGCCAGTATTACGCGTGGCGCTGGATCTGGGGTATGGTAGCCACAGCGCCTTTACGGCAATGTTTCGTCGGGTGATGGGTCTCTCACCCAGCGATTACTTCAGGAATGACTGACCGCGTTAAAAAGCGCCTGAATCGACGCGCGTGCTACGTCGCTGTCGATGCCCACGCCCCAGCGGCTGGTCCCATCCTGGAACAGGCAGCGGATATAGGCCACCGAGCGGCTGTCGCTGCGTTCGCCTAACGTATGTTCGTGATAATCCTTGATCACAAACGGTGCGTTGATCCAGCGGCTTAAGCCGTGAGCGGCGGCGGAGAGCAAACCGTTTCCCTGGCCTTCCAGCTGGCGGGTGCCCCCTTGCGTGGCGACGCTTGCCGTCAGCCGCAGCTGGCCGTCCTGCTGGCTGTCGCTGCGGTACGATTGCAGCGCTAATGGCGGGCTCGCCACCAGGCCGTAGCGGGCGCGGAACAGCTGCCAGAGCGCATTCTGCGTCATCTCTTTTCCATGGTTATCCGTTTCCTGCTGCACGTGCTGGCTAAAATCCTGTTGCAGGGCGCGAGGCAATTTCAGGCCGTGGTTTTGCTCAATAAGCCAGGCGCTTCCGCTTTTTCCTGACTGGCTGTTCACGCGGATCACCGCTTCATAGGTACAGCCAATATCCTGCGGGTCGACGGGCAGATAGGGCATCTCCCAGCGTTCGCCAGGCTTACGGGCATCGAAACCTTTCTTGATGGCATCCTGGTGCGAGCCGGAGAAGGCGGTGTAAGCCAGACGACCCGCCCACGGATGGCGCGGATGGACGGGCAGCTGGTTGCAGGTTTCTACCGTTTCAACCACCCGATTCATATCACTGAAATCCAGATTCGGGCTAATGCCCTGGCTGTAGAGGTTCATCGCCAGCGTCACCAGGCAGACGTTGCCCGTGCGTTCACCGTTACCAAACAGGCAGCCCTCCACGCGGTCAGCCCCGGCCATGACGGCCAGCTCTGCGCTGGCGACGCCGGTACCGCGATCGTTATGCGGGTGCACGCTGATACAGACGTCACTGCGGCGGCTGAAGTGGCGGCAGAAATACTCGATCTGGTCGGCATAGACGTTCGGCGTGCTCACTTCGACGGTAGCGGGCAGGTTGACGATCATCGGACGCGCCGCGCACGGCTGCCAGATCTCCGCTACGGCTTCACAAATCTCCAGCGCAAACTCCGGTTCGGTAAAGCAGAAGGTTTCCGGGGAGTACTCGTACTGCCAGCGGGTGTCAGGGTTCTCTTCACACAGCTGACGAATCAGGCGCGTCGCGCGCGTCGCCAGCTCGACGATTTGCGCTTTCTCCATGCCGAATACCAGACGGCGGAACAGCGGGGCGGTGGCGTTATACAGATGGACGGTGGCCTGTTTCGCACCGCGCAGGGAGTCGAAAGTGCGACGGATAAGATCGTCCCGCGCCTGCGTTAACACCTGAATGGTGACGTCATCCGGGATGCGGTTCTCCTCAATAAGCTGACGCACAAAATTGAAGTCCGTCTGCGAGGCGGACGGGAAGGCGACTTCGATTTCTTTAAACCCGCAGCTCAGCAGCAGATCCCAGAATTGCAGCTTGCGCGCGCTGTCCATCGGCTCGGCCAGCGCCTGGTTACCGTCGCGTAAGTCGGTCGAGAGCCAGCGCGGGGCGCGGGTGATAATCTGCTCCGGCCAGCGGCGGTCGGGCAACGAAAGGGTGGGGTAAGGCTGGTATTTGTCGGCGGGTGTGTTCAGCATGGTGCGCTCCTGTTGTCTTTTCACTATCGTGAATCGATTTCAGGCGCGCTGCTTTATCGGAACTGACAATCGCTGTCGCGTTTTGGACAAGGGGGGCGATTGTTGCCCGGTGGCGCTGCGCTTACCGGGCCTACGATCGTAGGCCGGATAAGGCGTAGCCGCCACCCGGCAACCCGTGCACAGGGCTAGTGCGCCCCACCGCCCCCGCTACCGGCCCCAAACGGTGGTTTGGCAAACCACACCAGCCCCAGCAGGACGATGAAGATCCCCGCCGATATCCAGAAAATCTCGTTTGCCGAGATAATCAGCCCCTGGTTGGTGATCTGCTGGGCAAGCCAGCCGGACGCCTGCTGCTCCGTCATCCCCATCCCCTCAAGCTGGCTATACATCTGCTGAGCGTTAGGGTTGAACGGGTTCACCGCTTCGGTGAGTTGAGCATGGTGCATCGATTCCCGGTTGGTCCACAGCGTGGTGGTGATCGAAGTCCCGATGGAGCCCGCCAGCGTACGGGTGAAGTTCGACAGGCTCGATGCCGCCGCCATCCGCTCAGGCGGTAAGCCGGAAAGCGTAATGGTGGTCAGCGGCATAAAGAAGCACGCTACGGCGAAGCCCTGAATAAACTGCGGCCACGCGGAGGCGCCAAAGTCCATTCCCGGTTCAAACGTATACGCGCGCCAGTAGAAGCACACGGCGTACATGATGAAGCTGAACGTCACCAGCCTGCGCATGTCGAGCTTATGGGCGAAACGGCCAATAATCGGCGACAGCAGAACCGGAATTAACCCCACCGGCGCGGAGGCCAGCCCCGCCCAGGTTGCGGTATAGCCGTACACCTCCTGCAACAGCTGCGGCAGCAGAACAATCGCGCCGAAGTAGAGCATATAGGCGAGACTGATACAGAGGCAGCCGATGGTGAAGTTTCGCGATTTAAACAGCGAGAGGTCGACTATCGGATTATCGTCCGTCAGCTCCCAGACAATCAGGAAGCTGATGGCCACCACGGCGACCACCGTCAGCACAATGATTTCCGTAGAGGCAAACCAGTCCAGCTCTTTGCCGCGGTCGAGCATGATTTGCAGGCTGCCGATGCCGACAACCAGCAGTGCCAGCCCGATGCCGTCGATCCGCCGCTGTTCGGTCCGCGTTTCGCGACCACGCAGAGACTGTAGCGTCATCAGCACCACCAGCGCACCGATGGGCACGTTGATGAAGAAGATCCAGCCCCAGTGATAGTTATCGCTGATATAGCCGCCGAGGATTGGCCCGCAAATTGGGGCGACGATCACCGTCATCGACCACAGCGCGAGCGCGATGGAGCGCTTGGCGGGCGGATAGTTGTTCAGCAGCAAACTCTGCGACAGCGGAATCAACGGCCCGGCGACAATCCCCTGGATGACGCGGAAGAAAATCAGCATCGTCAGGCTGCTGGACATGCCGCAGGCCCAGGAGGCCAGCACGAACAGGATCGTCGACCAGAGGAACAGCTTCACTTCACCGACGCGCTTCGCCAGCCAGCCGGTGATGGGAATGGAGATGGCGTTCGCCACCCCGAACGAGGTAATGACCCAGGTCCCCTGGCTCAGCGATGAGCCAAGGTTCCCGGCGATCGTAGGGATCGCCACGTTTGCGATGGTGGAGTCCAGCACCTGCATGAATGTCGCCAGCGACAGCGCAATGGTCATAATGACCAGCTGCGCCCCCTCCAGCGGTTTTTGCGGCTTTTGCTGTTGCATAACGCTCACCTTCGGCTTAACCGGCGTTTGCCTTCACGATGTCATCGATCAGCTTATTGACCGGATCGAGGCTAATTTCACGGGCGTTACTTTCATAAGCTGGCGTACTGCGCACCTGGCTTGCGAGGATCTGACCGTCGCGGTTAGCGGTATCGACCGTCACCAGCGTGGAAAGGCCAATTCGCAGCGGATGGTCTGCCAGCTGCTTAGGATCCAGCTCGATACGCACAGGCAAGCGCTGTACCACTTTGATCCAGTTGCCGGTGGCGTTCTGTGCAGGCAGCAGGCTGAACGCGCTGCCGGTCCCCATGTCCAGACCGACCACTTTTCCGGTGTACTTGACGTCATCGCCGTAAATATCGCTGACCACGGTCGCGGTCTGGCCGATACGCATATGCGCCAGCTGGGTCTCTTTGAAGTTCGCATCGACCCACAGATTGTTCGCCGGAACGACCGCCATTAGCGGCGTGGTGGTGCCAATCTGCGCCCCAGGCTGTACGGAACGACGGGAAACGTAGCCGGTCATCGGGCTGACGATTTTGGTACGTTGCAGGGCAAGCCATGCGTTACGCACTTCGGTCGCTGCCTGTTTCACCGCTGGCTGGTTTTCCAGAGAGGTGCCCAACACCATCGCCTGGTTGGCGTTGTACTGTTGGATCGCCACGTCCAGCTGCGCCTGTGCGCTGGCCACCGCGTCGCGGGCGTGCTGCAACTCTTCACGGCCAATCAGGTTGGCGGTGCCGAGAGGAACACGACGATTGAGGTCGCTCTGCGCCTGAGCCAGGGCCGTTTTCTGCACGTCGATATTGGCCTGAAGCTGCTTGCTGTTGATCATCAGCTGGCGGGTCTGGCGAACGCTGGAGGCCAGCGCCGTTTGTGCTTTTTCAAACGCCTGTTGGGCGTCGGTCGGGTCGAGCGTGACCAGCACATCGCCTTTTTTCACAAAGTCGGTGTTATCAGCCCAGACTTTCGTCACGCTGCCTGACACCTGCGCCATGATTTGAACCTGATTCCCTGCCACGTATGCATCGTCTGTCTCTTCAACATGACGCAAGACTAAAAACCAATAGATCCCATATGCCACGGCAATAATAATAAAGAGCAAGGTCAGCAGAATAAGGGCGCTCTTACGTTTGCCCTTTTTGTTGGCCGGTTGCTGCGGGAGGGTGTTCTCCGCATTTGCGCTCATTGTTGTTCTCCACGATCTTTTTATTTTCACATCGGCTGAGCCGACCTGTTGTCAGAAAGGCCAGCAGTTTCACGTGCTGGCCTGTCAGTTTTTCTTTTTAGCAATCTGGAATGTTGAGCGGATCGTCGCGTTAGCGCAGCGCCTCAAGGATGACGCCATCTTCATCCATCTGGTCCAGACGGGTGAGCAGCTTGCGAGTGATGTGCTCAAGCTGGTCGCGCTCGGCGGTGCTGAGGGCAGACCAGAGCTGGTGCAGGCAGTTGTGCTGCGGTGGCAGCACTTCGCGCAAGAATTCGTGACCTTTTTCAGTCAGTTGCAGATGCAGGCAGCGGCGATCGTTATCGCTTTCACGGCGTTCAATCCAGCCGCGCTTTTCCAGTTCATCCGCGATACGGGTCGCATTGGTACGGGATGACCCCAGCGCACAGCTCAGTTCCGACGGCTGAATGCTGTGATTTTCCTGAGACTCCAGCGTAATCAACGCCATAAACAACGTCTCGTTAATCCCCTGCGCTTTCAGCATCTTGTTACGATTTTCCAGCAGCTTACCCTGCATGTGCATGCACAGGCGGGTCAGCAGAATTTCCTGATACGGGAAGTCCTCATGACGACTGGCGCGGAACTTAAGCATTTGTTCAATGGGCGTAAACGAACTATCCATTTTGGGCATAACCTCATTAATTACAGCCGATATAGTAACGACAGTGACAAATAATGTAAATGAATTATTTGTGCGGTTATATCCGCCAAACGTATGTCACCATCAGAAAGCGCCGGGTAAATCCGTGACCCGGTGAGCACAGAGAGCGTGGGGTGTGTACCCGCGAAAGAGGGGATGTGAGGACAGGGGTCTGAACTATTCATGCCGGTAGTAAATATGTCACCCACAGTAAAATTTCTGGGATAAATGATTACCGTTACCTTAACAGATGCAGGCCCCCTTTACACCCCAGGGGGCCCAAAGCAATGTAAAACTTAGTGAATTGCTTCCTGACGGTGATAGCCGCGCCACCATACCAGCAGATTTATCGCCGCGACGATGGCGCCGATGGCGCACACGCCCGTCCAGCCCGCATGCTGCCAGGCGGAGGCTGAGATGAGCGAGCCCGCCGCGCCGCCGATAAAGTAGCTGGTCATGTACCCGGCCGTCAGACGGTTACGGGCATCCGGCTTCACGCGGTAAATCACGGTCTGGTTGGTGATATGTACACCCTGCACGGTGAGGTCGAGCACCAGAATACCGACAATCAGCGCCAGCACGGAGACGTGTCCGTACCAGATGGCCGCCCAGGAGAGCAGGAGTAAAACCAGCCCTGCGGAGGTGGTCATATGAGATTTGCCTTTGTCGGCCAGCCCACCCGCCGGGCGCGCGCCCAGTGCGCCAGCCGCGCCTGCCAGCCCGAACAGGCCAATCACGCCTTCTGAGTAGTTAAACGGCGGTGCGGCGAGCAGAAACGCCATCGACGTCCATAGGATGCTGAAGTTAGCGAAGGTGAGACACCCCAGAACGGCGCGCGTGCGCAGGAGTTTATCCCGGGTGAAGAGGCTGAAAACGGAGGCGAGGAGCTGCGGATAGTTCAGGTGATTTTCCTGCTTCACCTTTGGCAGGCCGCGCCACAGGGCCAGCGCCATGATAACCATCAGCACGCTCGCCACCCAGTAAACGGTGCGCCAGCCACCGAGGCTCGCCAGCAGCCCGGCAACGGTTCGCGCCAGCAGGATGCCCAGCAGCAGGCCGCTCATGATAGTGCCGACCACTTTGCCGCGTTTTTCCGGGGAAGCCAGCGTCGCGGCGAGGGGAACCAGAATTTGCGCCACCACCGAGAACAGCCCCGTCAGCGCGGTGCCGATAATCATCATCGTTAACGACTGGCTGCTGGCGGTGATCAACATCCCGCCCGCCGCCAGCAGTGTCATGGAGACGATAAGCATCCGGCGCTCAAACATATCGCCTAATGGCACCAGGAACAGCAGCCCGGCCGCATAGCCGAGCTGTGCGGCGGTGACAATAAACCCGGCGGAGCTGGCTGAAAGATCGAAGGCGCGTGCGATGGTGTCGAGCAGTGGTTGTGCGTAATAGTTGCTGGCGACGGCCAGACCCGTTGCCACGGACATTAAAAGGATGAGTGCGGGGCTAAGCCCTTGAGTTGTTTTTGTCATTAGTTTCAGGAATCGTGAGTTAAGTGATTATTTTTCCGGAAACATAATAACCAATGATGGTGAATGTTGGGGAATTGTTACGTGGTGGATTGTGCGGTTAAGGTTGGGTGCGGTTTGATCCCCTCACCCCGACCCTCTCCCAGGGGGAGAGGGTGGTCATCGTTCCCTCTTCCCCTGGGAGAGGTTAGGGTGAGGGAAAATGTTTTACTTCTGCGCCTCAAGCGCCTCTTTCACCCAGCCATCGAACTGCTGCTGGTGGGCTTTGATCCAGCCATCCACGTGGCCTTTGATATCAGCTTCGGATGATTTACCCGCGTGCATCATCGCGTTCTGGGCGTTAATGTCTGCCAGCGGCAGTTTCATCACCGAGAACAGCTTCGCCGCCGCCGGGTTTTTCTCGGCCCAGGCTTTGTTCGCCACAATATGCATGGTGTTCACCGGGAAGCCATAGTTCATGCCGTTTGGCAGTTTGGTGTCGATATCTTTCTGCTCGCCTGGCAGGGAGGAGAAGGGCACCTGCAACCACACCACGTCTTTGCCCGGCTTCAGCACGTCGCTCACCCAGTACGGCGTCCAGGTGTAGTAGATCACCGGCTTGCCTTCTTTAAAGCGGGCGATGGTGTCGGCCATCATCGCAGAGTAATTGCCGTGGCTCACGTCGACGGTCTTCGCCAGATCGAAGGCTTTGTTCTGGTGGTTAATCACCGCTTCACAGCCCCAGCCCGGCGAACAGCCCATCATGTCGGCTTTACCGTCACCGTTGGTATCAAACAGTTTTGCGATCTTCGGATCTTTCAGCTGTTCAATATTGGTGATGTGATATTTATCGGCGGTTTTCTTGTCGATCAGATATCCCTGCGCAGCGCCGGTCACAAAGGTGCCTTCGCGGTAGAATTTCTTGTCACCGCCTGCGGCGGCATACATGTCGTCGTGCAGCGGCTGCCAGTTCACGGCGGTAAAGGTGGCATCACCGGAGGCAATGGAGGTATAGCCCACGTTGTAATCCACTTCGCTGGCGGTATTCACCGTATAGCCCAGTTTCTCCAGCGCACGGCTGACAATCTGGGTCTGGAAGGACTCTTCCGAAATGGTGCTCTGCACCGGCTGCACGGTAATGCCTTTGCCCGGCAGGTCAGCGGCAACTGCGCTGGTGGAGACAAGGGTCGCAAACGCTGTGGCAAAAAGTACGTTATGTCGCATCGTTGTTCCTTATTTTGTAAATGGGCGGGTGAGTAACCCGACAGGGCCGGTGGTGTACCAGCGACGGTTGCCGCGACTACGTGAATCACGACCGACAGCCTGGGTCAGGCGGTCAAGAATGATGGCGAGGATCACAATCCCGACGCCGCCGACGGTCGCCAGCCCCATATCGAGACGGCCAATGCCGCGCAGTACCATCTGACCTAACCCGCCAACGGCAATCATCGAGGCGATCACCACCATCGACAGCGCCAGCATCAGCGTCTGGTTAACACCTGCCATAATGGTCGGCATCGCCAGCGGAAGCTGAACCTTAAACAGCATCTGACGCGGGCTGGCGCCGAACGAGCGCGATGCCTCTATCAGATCCGCAGGCACCTGGTTAATGCCCAGAATGGTCAGGCGAATAATCGGTGGCAGGGCGAAGATAATGGTCACGACCACCCCCGGTACGTTACCGATGCCGAACAGCATCACGATAGGCACCAGGTAAACGAACGCTGGCGTGGTCTGCATCGCATCCAGCAGCGGGCGGATAATCTTCGCGGCCCGGGGGCTGCGCGCCAGCCAGATCCCCATCGGCAGGCCGATCACCACGCAGAACAGCAGGGCGGTCAGCACCAGCGCCAGGGTGATCATCGCCTGAGACCACGCGCCAATCGCGCCGATGGCAATCAGGGAGATCAGCGTGGCGATCCCCATACCCGCGCTGCCGAACTGCCATGCGATCAGCGAGAACAGGATAATCGCCACCGGCGCGGGCATGCCCAGCATCAGCTGCTGGAAGCCGTTCAGGATGTAATCCACCGGGATGCGGATCCCCTGGAACACCGGACGGAAGTGGGTAACGACCCAGTCGATCCCCTCCGTTACCCAGCTATCCAGCGGGATCAGCGTCTTGTGGAACGGATCCATAATATTGAAATGCTCTGGGGCAGGCGCTGGTGCGCTGTTGAGCCAGTCTGCCGCGCCGCCGCCATCGGCAGGCGCAGGCGTCGACCCCCACGCATCGGCAGATTGCGCCGCGCTGTCCGCTGCTTCAGTGGTGCCCCATGGGTTTGATTGATCAGCCATTGTTTGTCCCCTCGCGATCTAAAGCCTGTAGCAGCATCCGTTTTGAGATGATGCCAACGTACTGTTGTTCTTCACCGACGACCGGCACGGCGCACGGCGCCTGACCCACGTGAGAGAGCAACTCGCTGAGCGGCGTTTCGGCGTCCACGGCAAGCGGAGCGTCAATCAACGCCGCATCGATTCCCTGGTTTTCGCTCAGGGCGGTTTTCAGAGAGTCGATGGAGACCACGCCGACCAATTTATTGCCGCGTTCAACCAGATAACCGTATTCACGGTCTTCGTCCTGCAACAGCTTCAGCGCGGAGCGCGGGCCAAAACCTGGCGTTTTACGAATAATGCCGTTTGGTGTTCGACGGGCAATATCTTTCGCACTGAATACGTGGCTAATATCCACGCCGCGGAAGAAGGTGCGCACATAATCATTCGCCGGATTATTGAGAATTTCATCCGGTGTGCCGACCTGCACCACTTCACCATTTTGCATAATGGCGATACGGTCGCCAATACGCATGGCTTCATCCAGATCGTGAGAAATAAAAACAATGGTGCGCTGATGTTTGGCCTGTAATTTTACCAGCTCATCCTGCATCTCGGTGCGAATTAAGGGATCGAGCGCCGAGAAGGCTTCGTCCATTAATAAAATGTCCGGATTAATCGCTAATGCACGCGCTAATCCCACACGCTGACGCATACCGCCGGAGAGTTCATCCGGATACGCATGAGCATAATTTTCCAGCCCGACCTGACGCAGTGCATCAAGGGCTTTTTCCTGACGTTCCTGAGCGGGCGTGCCGGCTAACTCCATGCCAAAGGCGGTATTATCGAGTACCGTCATGTGCGGCATCAGTGCAAATGACTGAAACACCATCGCAATTTTCTTTCTGCGCACCTCACGGAGATCTGCGTCTGATATTCTGGCGATATCCACGCCGTCTATCAGCACCTGTCCGCGGGTGGGTTCAATCAGGCGATTGAGAAGGCGAACCATAGTGGATTTACCCGAACCGGATAATCCCATGATGACAAAAATCTCGCCTTCTTCAATGGCCAGACTGGCGTCTTTAACGCCAAGCGATAGCCCGGTTTTTTCCAGAATTTGCTCTTTCGTAAGGCCTTTCTCAATATATTTGAATGCGCGCTGCGGGTGCTCGCCAAATACTTTATAAAGATTTTTCACTTCTAATTTAATTGCCATGCAATAGAGAGTGTCCTGTTATTTGTTTATGTCGATATGATTACCATGGTAAATAGTTAACTGGCATTACCCTAACATACTCAGAATCTGAGACAACCCTGGACCGGCCTGAGGCCGGAATTTTGCCGCAAGCGAAACGGCTGAATTTCCCATGAATAAAGGGCTGAGGGCGGTTTGAATTTTTCTCAATTTTTTGCTGTTGCATGGGAGAATTTCGCCTGAATCGGTGTGATTCAGGCGAATATGACGGGGAAATTACAGTGTAGTACGTCGTGGAATATTCGGCTGGAAATAATGAAATGCAGAGTTAATTAATGAACGTTAAGTCATTCATTAAAAATCCCAGTCCTCGTCTTGCGTTTCCACCGCTTTACCCATCACGTACGACGAGCCGGACCCGGAAAAGAAGTCGTGGTTTTCATCGGCGTTGGGCGACAGCGCCGCGAGGATCGCCGGGTTCACCTCCGCCATTTCTGGTGGGAATAACGCTTCGTAGCCCAGGTTCATCAGCGCCTTGTTGGCGTTATAGCAGAGGAAAGCTTTTACGTCCTCTTCCCAGCCCGTTCCGGCGTACAGCTCTTCGGTATAGCTCAGCTCGTTGTCATACAGATCCATCAGTAAATCGAGGGCAAAACCTTTGAGTTCCTCGCGTTTTTCCGCGCTGACTTTCTCCAGCCCTTTCTGATACTTATAGCCGATGTAATACCCGTGTACCGCTTCATCGCGGATGATGAGGCGAATCAAATCGGCGGTGTTGGTGAGCTTGCCCCGGCTCGACCAGTACATAGGCAGCCAGAAGCCGGAATAGAAGAGGAAAGATTCCAGGAACACGCTGGCGATCTTCTTCTTCAGCGGCTCGTCGGCCCGGTAATATTCCAGCACCAGATCTGCCTTGCGCTGCAATGACGCGCTCTCTTCACTCCAGGCGTAGGCCGCGTCCACGTCTCTGGTCTGGCACAGGGTGGAGAAAATCGAGCTGTAGGAGCGGGCATGCACCGCCTCCATAAAGCTGATATTCGACATTACCGCCTCTTCGTGCGGGGTCAGCGCATCACTCATCAGCGCGGGCGCACCCACGGTATTCTGAATGGTGTCCAGCAGCGTCAGGCCGGTAAAGACGCGGATTGTCAGCTGCTGCTCGGCATGGCTCAGGGTTTGCCAGGCCGGAATATCGTTGGAGAGCGGGACCTTTTCCGGCAGCCAGAAGTTGCTGGTCAGGCGGTTCCAGACCTCCAGGTCTTTATCATCCTGAATTTTGTTCCAGTTAACGGCACTTACGCGTGACAGTTTCATCCTTTCTCCTTACAGCGCGCAGGACACGCAGCCTTCAATTTCGGTGCCTTCCAGCGCGAGCTGGCGCAGGCGAATGTAGTACAGCGTTTTGATGCCTTTCTTCCAGGCGTAGATCTGCGCTTTGTTGATATCCCGCGTGGTGGCGGTGTCCGGGAAGAAGAGCGTCAGCGACAGCCCCTGGTCCACATGTTTAGTCGCCTCGGCGTAGGTATCAATGATCTTTTCCGGGCCAATCTCATAGGCGTCCTGGTACAGCGCCAGATTCTCGTTGGTCATAAACGGGGCAGGGTAGTAGACACGCCCGGTTTTGCCTTCCTTACGGATTTCAATCTTCGACACGATGGGGTGGATGCTCGACGTGGCGTGATTGATATAGGAAATGGAGCCGGTTGGCGGCACCGCCTGAAGGTTCTGGTTATAAATGCCGTAGCGCATCACCTCTTCACGCAGCTGTTGCCACATCTCACGCGTCGGCAGGGTGATGCCAGCGCGGGCAAACAGCGCGCGTACTTTTTCGGTTTTCGGCTGCCAGTCGCCTTCCAGATACTGGCTGAAATACTCTCCGCTGGCGTAGCGGGACTGCTCAAAGCCTGCGAACCGCTGGTGGCGTTCGCGCGCCAGCATCATCGAGGTATGCAGCGCATGCCAGGTGATGGTGTAGAAATAAAGGTTGGTGAAATCCAGCCCTTCCGGGCTGCCGTAGGCGATGCCCTCCCGCGCCAGATAGCCGTGCAGGTTCATCTGCCCAAGGCCGATGGCATGCGACGCGGCGTTGCCCGCCTCAATGGACGGTACGCTGCGGATGTGGCTCATGTCCGATACCGCCGTCAGCCCGCGAATGGCGGTCTGTACCGTGCGGCCAAAATCGGGTGAATCCATGGTATGGGCAATATTCAGCGACCCGAGGTTACAGGAGATATCCTTGCCCACGTCCGCGTAGTCGAGGTTTTCGTCGTAGCTGGACGCGCTGTTGACCTGCAAAATCTCCGAGCACAGATTGCTCATGTTGATGCGCCCGGCAATCGGGTTAGCGCGGTTCACCGTGTCCTCGTACATGATGTACGGATAGCCGGACTCAAACTGAATTTCAGCCAGCGTCTGGAAGAAATCGCGGGCGTTGATGGTTTTTTTGCGAATGCGATCGTCGGCCACCAGCTCGTCGTACAGCTCGCTTATCGCCACGTCGCCAAAGGCTTTGCCGTAAATCCGCTCAACGTCATACGGTGAGAAGAGCGCCATGTCGGCATTCTCTTTAGCCAGCTTAAACGTGATATCCGGGATCACCACGCCAAGCGACAGGGTTTTGATGCGGATCTTTTCGTCGGCGTTTTCACGTTTGGTATCCAGAAAACGCAGAATGTCCGGGTGATGCGCGTGCAGATAAACCGCGCCCGCGCCCTGACGTGCGCCGAGCTGGTTGGCGTATGAGAAGGCATCTTCCAGCATCTTCATCACCGGGATGACGCCGGAAGACTGGTTTTCGATGCGCTTAATCGGCGCGCCCGCTTCCCGCAGGTTCGAGAGCAGAAACGCCACGCCGCCGCCGCGTTTCGAAAGCTGTAGCGCCGAATTCACCGCACGGCCAATCGACTCCATATTGTCTTCAATACGCAGCAGGAAGCAGGATACCAGCTCGCCGCGCTGGGCTTTCCCGCAATTAAGGAACGTTGGCGTGGCGGGCTGGAAGCGACCGGAGAGGATCTCCTCCGTGAGTCTTTCGGCCAGCGCTTCATCGCCCTGCGCCAGCGTCAGCGCCACCATCACCACCCGATCTTCAAAGCTTTCTAAATAGCGTTTGCCGTCAAAGGTTTTCAGGGTGTAGCTGGTGTAATACTTCCACGCGCCGAGAAACGTCTGGAAGCGAAAACCGCTGGCGTGCGCCCGTTCGAACAATGCCACCACGAAGGCGCGGTCGTAGCGGGTGAGGACACGCTCTTCGTAATAACCCTCTTTTACCAGCCAGTCGAGACGTTCCTGCTGGCTGCCAAAGACGACGCTGTTCGGGCGTACATGAGCGGCAAAAAAGGCGTCCACCGCCTCATGATCTTTGCCAAACTGAATGCGCCCCTCGCGGTCATAGAGGTTTAGCATGGCGTTTAATGCGTGGTAATCCGGCGTCGCCTGAATCACGCGTTCTGCGGTTGTCGTTGCCAAAATTCGTTCACTCCTTTACGCACGTTCTCTACGTCCTGCTGTGTCCCCATCAGTTCAAAACGATAGAGATACGGCACGCCGCATTTTTGAGAGATGACATCCCCGGCGCGGGCAAAGGCCTCGCCGAAGTTGCGATTGCCTGCGGCGATCACGCCGCGAATCAGCTGCCGGTTATGGGGATCGTTCAGAAAGCGGATCACCTGACGAGGCACAGCCCCTGCGGTGCCGCCACCTCCATAGCTGGGCACCACCAGAATGTAGGGTTCGTCTACCTGAATACGCTCCCGCTCGTTCAGCGGAATGCGTATCGCGGGCAGCCCGAGACGCTCCATAAACCGAAGCGTGTTTTCCGAGCTGCTGGAAAAGTAGACCAGCGTGCTCATGCACTGACGCCCTGAGCGGCAAGGCGGTTGATCATGTCCGGACGGAAGCCAGACCAGCTGGTGTCGCCGGCAACGACAACCGGAAGCTGACGAAACCCCTGCGCCCGCAGGGTGTCTGCCGCGTCGGGCACCTGATCAATATTGACCATCTCAAATGCCACGCCGCGGCTCTCCATCGCCCGTTTCGTGGCGTGGCACTGAACACAATCGTTACGAGTGTAAATAATAATGCTCATGATTCGTATTTCCATTTAGAATGAGAGAACGGCGCGAGTAAACGCGTCATGTTGTGTGTGTCTTTCTAAAGGGAATACTAGATGTAGTTGCGATAAGTTTCAACCACACAAGATATGGGAAATACAGATTAATAAGGCCCCAATGATGAGCCTGGCGGGGCAGGGCGGGCTGTGCGGGTTTTTCAGGCTGTCAGGCAAAGAAAAGCCCCGGCGCCTGAGGCGACCGGGGCTGAGAACGCGCGCTTACTTACGCAGGCTAAGCAGGGCGCCGACAAAAATCCCGACCGCCGCGACCGTTCCCAGCGTACAAAGTGGTTTTTCACGTACGAAGGTGGTGGCGCAGCTGGCCATGTCGCAGGCCGCCTGAGTGGTACGTGAGCGGCCATTCATCCTTGCCCGCGTTTCACGCAGCAGAGACTGAGCCTTACGTTTCGCGGCATCTGCTTCGTCCTTCGCGTCAGAGCCCCAGGATTTCAATACGGCTTCCAGTGTGTCCGCTAATTGGCTGACATCGTTACGAATATCCTGTGTGTCGTCATTAATATCGTTTCGGTTCGGTCTGTTAAACATACGATCCTCCATAATTTGTGTTCCCGTTTAGTTTAGTCCAGAAATGTAATATCTGAAGCGAGTCACGGCTTATCGGGCAGTTTATGGAATATTCTGAAAGCCCTGCTAATGCTGAATACTGTAAGGTTGCCGGGCAGGAATGATAATGAGGAAAAGATATGTATTTACGACCCGATGAGGTGGCGCGCGTTCTTGAAAAAGAAGGGTTCACCATGGATGAGGTAACATCAAAAGCGTACGGATATCGCCGTGGTGAGAATTATGTTTACGTCAACCGTGAAGCAAGAATGGGGCGTACTGCTCTCATTATTCACCCGACACTCAAAGACAGAAGCCTGTCATTTGCTGAGCCCGCCTCGGATATTAAAACCTGCGATCATTATCAGCAATTTCCGCTCTATTTAGGCGGCGAGACGCATGAACATTATGGTATTCCGCACGGTTTCAGCTCGCGTATGGCGCTGGAGCGGTTCCTGAAAGGGCTGTTTGGCGACGTACAATAACTCTGCGACTGGCCTGAGCCAGTCGCCTTAACTTACGCTTTTGCCTGGCTATAAGGACTGACTTTAAACAGGCGGCGGCAGTAGTCAAGAAAGTAACCGTACACCGCACCCATCAGCATAGATACCACGATATTTGAACTTACCGCAGCGGCGATTTGATGCCAGTCTGCGCCCACCGTCAGCAAAATAACCACATACACCGGGGACTGGAACGTCACGTAAGCCAGCACGTCCGCCAGGTTTTTTACCCAACCCGCCGGGCTAATACGCCGGGCTAAACGCATCACTGCATCGCGATACAGGCCGTACGGCCAGGCAATCATGATATTCACCGGAATGGCCACCAGGCGCGACGAGAGGGATTGCTCAAAGGACATTCCCGACAGGAAAATTTCAATCAGCATATTCACGACGGAACAGTAAACGACCATCGCGAACGTATCCGCTACCGCATGGCGCAGGCGAGACTGCGGTGAGAACATGTCTGAACTCCTCGAACAGGACAAAAAAGTGGCGTTTTACCTGCGGCCTTTAGTGCTTTAGGTTGGTTTGCTATGAGTGTATAGCGTATCTCTCTGGCTTTTAACTAACAAGTAGTGATTAATTTTTATTTACAGGCGCTTTGGCCATAAAATTCTCTAAAATTGTTCGTTTTTTGCGCGCTTCGTTATTTTCTCTCCTCGCGCCTATTTTAGTGAAATATATCAATGGATTAGTTTGTCTGTGTGCGTGTGAAACCTCTGTTGTGTGGGAGAGTGGAGGCGGTTTTTTGAACTGTTTTAAACAGGAGCTTGTGGTCAGGGGAAGGGCGGTATATTACACATTAAAACAGACATATATTTCGGGGTTATATTAACGGGATATTCTAAAACATTTACAATAATGTCAAAACGTCAGGGTGGGTAGATATCAGAACCAAAATCAATTATTCTGTTGCCTGATTTATGTTATACACACGAAGAAAGGTTTTTCATTATTATGGCTTTAACGTTACAGAATCTTAATAATATTCGTACCCTCCGGGCGCTGGCACGTGAATTATCCATGGATGTTCTGGAAGAAGTGCTGGAAAAATTCCGGATTGTCACTGAAGAAAAACGCAGCGAGCAGGCTGAATTAGAGCGTCAACGCGCTGAACAGCAGGATAAAATTAATGCTCTGCTGGAACTGATGAAAGCTGACGGTATTTCTCCGAGCGATCTGTTAGGCAGTGATCTGGCGCAGGCGGGTCAGCCGACGAAAAAACGTAAAGCGCGTGCGGCGAAATATCGTTTTATTGACGCGAACGGTGAAGAAAAAACCTGGACCGGCCAGGGGCGTACGCCAAAGCCAATTGCAACCGCACTGGCAAACGGTAAATCGCTGGACGATTTCCTGATCTGATGATTATTCGGGCGGTGTATTCCGCCCGATTATTGACTTAGCAGACGCCAAAGTCACCGTCTTCGGAGTACAGAACCACGTCCGCCGATTTCAGGTGATATTTCTCGCCCTGCTCATTGCTGGCCTGCACAGCCACAATGTTTTCACCATTCACTTCGAGCACTTTCAGTTTCGGACCGCCCTGACGCGGTTGGACATAATCACCGACAGAAAACATAGCACCTCCTCATCATTGTCATGATCTTCACCATAGCCCACGTCCGGGGGCGGGGTACAGCCTAATCTTTCAGATACTCCTTATCAGGTACGTCGGTTCCACGGCATCACTTTCAGCAATCAGCGCGTTTGCCTGCTGCGGCGACATAAGAGGAAGAGACATTGCGTTTCCTTACGGTCAATTTCAGAACAGTAGAGCATTTAAGGCGGGGGTTTAAGCCAGTGTAAAGAGGGTAAAGGCAGGTAAAAGCGCGAGAGACGCATGGCAGTTAACCGTAAACTGGCTACGCTTAGAGAAGTGTCTTTTATAATTTTCAATTGGTTAGCTTGCACGGAGTTTTTTATGGGTTTTTGGCGCGTTGTTTTTACGATTATTCTCCCGCCGCTGGGCGTGCTGCTTGGCAAGGGGCTGGGCTGGGCGTTTATTCTGAATATCCTTCTGACCATCCTGGGCTACTTCCCCGGTCTTATCCACGCGTTTTGGGTTCAGACGAAGAGCTAGGTACGCCACAGTAAGTCACTGTAGATCCGGGTCAGCACGCCTTCCGGGCCAAACTGCTGTTTGATCCAGCGCGTGACCTGACCGGTCGCCGCATGCTGCGTGGCGAGCAGCATGCGCGAATCCTGACGTGGATTATTGATCCGCCGCGTTACCAGCAGCCCTTCCTCCACCGCCTCACGCGTCATATATTCCGGTAAAAAGCCAATACCTTCCCCCAGGATCTGACACTGGCATTTCGTGTTGAAGTCCGGCACCAGAATCGCCTCCTGACCGTGAAGCAGCCAGCCCACCTTCTTGTTGATGGTATGCGCGGTGTCCTCGACCATGATATTGGGATACAGACGCAGCTGACTTTCGGAAATGGGCTCCGGGGCGAACGCCAGCGGATGCGTGGGCGCGATGGCAAATACCCAGCGGATCGCCCCTATCTCGGTGTAATCAATGCCGCCGCCGTCCAGCAGCGTATCCGGCGCGCCAATGGCGATGTTGGCCTGATTATTAATGATGGAATCCCAGACGCCGTTATACACCTCGGTCGTCACCGTGATCTGGCAGGTGGGAAACTGTTTTTTCAGCACCTGGAGCAAACGCGCGGTATGGCGTGGCGTATACAAAAGCTGATTTATGCAGATGCGCACCCGCGTCTCAATGCCCTGAGAAATGGTATCAATCCCGCGCTTGATGGCATGAAAGTCATTCAGCAGGTCGGTCGCTTTACGATAAAAATAAAAACCGGATTCGGTCAGCTCAATGCTGCGCGTGTTGCGTACAAACAGCACCACGTCCAGTCCGGTCTCCATGCGTTTGATGGTGTAACTGATGGCGGAGGTGGTCACGCCCAGTTCGGCAGCCGCTTTGCTAAAACTGCCAAAACGTGCCGCGGTGGTGAAGGCCAGCAAATTCTCTTCGGTAAAGATGGAATTCATATTATGGCTCCTGGTGACCATCAGTTTTGAACATATTTTAACAGCGGCGTTACATCATAGTTGATGTCGATCACAGTTCTGGATTTTTACGTAGAACCGCGCTGTGTAAGGCTTTTTCAGCCATAAGGATAATGCAGCCTGAAGCGCGTAAAAGCGGTAAAACATAAGAAAAAGGTTGCACAGACGCACATTTCTCCCGGACTGTTGAATTTAACTCAACAATGAATTGCGTGTCGATGAATCATTTTTAAGCGGATTCTTTTATGACCAGGCTGTTGCTATTCTCAGGTCATCAGAAGTGAAACATAGGGAGTCTGAATATGTCTGCAACTGCACTGGTTACAGAATTTCTGCTGGCGGCAGAAGAGGGCAATATCGACGCGCTAAAAGCCTGCCTGGAGAAAGGCGTGGATATTAACGCGACCAACCGCCAGAAAAGAACCGCCATCATTATTGCCAGTCTGAAAAGGCATTACGCCTGTGTGGAGTTTTTAATTGCCGCCGGGGCGGATATTGATAAACAGGACCAGACCTGTTTTAACCCCTTCCTGATCGGCTGCCTGACCAATGATTTAACCCTGCTGCGCATTGTCCTTCCGGCAAATCCGAATCTCGATCGTCTGACGCGCTTTGGCGGCGTGGGCATTACCCCTGCCAGTGAAAAAGGGCACGTTGAAATCGTGCGTGAGCTGCTGGAAAAAACCGACATCAACGTCAACCACACCAATTTTGTCGGCTGGACGCCGCTGCTGGAGGCCATCGTATTAAACGACGGCGGCGCAAAGCAGCAGGAAATTGTGAAGCTGCTGCTCGATCACGGCGCGAACCCGCACATGACCGATAAATACGGCAAAACCCCGCTCGAACTGGCGCGGGAAAAAGGCTTCAACGCGATCGCAGACCTGCTGCTGGCGGCAGGCGCATAGTGCATTCGGTCAGCCTTCCCCTGGCTGGCCGTTAATCAATAAACGCATTGTTACCGACGTGCATTTAGCACGACGGCGGCCCCCTTTTATCTTAAACAGGTGAAAATAATGCCAACCAAAATCGTCATAAAAAAGAATACGTATTTCGATTCGGTTTCCTTAATGTCGGTTTCCACCAAAGCCAATAAATTGCCGGGCGTCGAGCAGGCGTTTGTGGCGATGGCGACGGAAATGAACAAAGGGGTATTAAAAAACCTCGGGCTATTAACGCCGGAATTAGCGGACGCGAAAAACGGCGACCTGATGATCGTTATTAAAGGCGACGCGGCGAATGAGGAAACCCTCGCCGCCATTGAAGCGTTATTCACGCGTAAAGAGCGCACTGGCTCCCATGAAGCACGCTACGCGACGATTGCCAGCGCCAAAACCCATCGTCCGGACAGCAACCTTGCGGTGATTTCCGTCAACGGCACCTTCGCCGCACGGGAAGCGCGCCAGGCGCTGGAAAACGATCTTAACGTGATGCTGTTCTCCGATAACGTATCGCTCGACGACGAGCTGGCGCTGAAGCAGCTGGCGCATGAAAAGGGTCTGCTGATGATGGGGCCAGACTGCGGCACCGCCATTATCAACGGCGCGGGGCTGTGCTTCGCCAATGCGGTGCGTCGCGGGCAGATTGGCATCGTTGGTGCCTCCGGCACCGGCAGCCAGGAGCTGAGCGTGCGCATTCACGAGTTCGGCGGCGGCGTGTCGCAGCTGATTGGCACCGGCGGACGCGATCTCAGCGAGAAGATCGGCGGCCTGATGATGCTCGATGCCATCGACATGCTGGAGGCGGACGACGCGACCCGGGTGATAGCGCTCATCTCCAAACCGCCTGCACCCGCGGTGGCTGAGAAAGTACTGGCCCGGGCACGCGCCTGCCGCAAGCCTGTGGTTGTGTGCTTCCTGGGCCGCAACGAACCGCCTGCCGATGAAGACCGTTTACAGTTTGCTCGTGGCACCAAAGAGGCGGCCCTGAAAGCGGTGCTGCTTACCGGCATTAAAAAAGACACCCTGGATTTACATCCGCTCAACTGGCCGCTAATCGAAGAGGTACGCGCCCGCCTGACGCCGCAGCAGAAGTACATTCGCGGCCTGTTCTGCGGCGGCACCCTGTGCGACGAAGCGATGTTTGCCGCGCTGGAGAAGTTTGACGATGTTTACAGCAACATCCAGCCGGACCCGGCCAGGCGTCTGAAAGACATCAGCGTCAGCCAGACCCACACCTTCCTTGATTTCGGTGACGATGACTTCACCAACGGCAAGCCACACCCGATGATCGACCCGACCAACCGCATCAGCCGCCTGCTACAGGAGGCGCGCGATCCGCAGGTGGGGGTGATCGTGATGGATTTCGTGCTTGGCTTTGGCGCGCATGACGATCCGGTTGGGGTGATGATCGAGGCGATCAAAGAGGCACAGGCGATCGCGAAAGCCGACAACCGTCCGCTGGAAATTCTCGGCTACGTGCTCGGCACCGATCAGGATCCGCAGTCGTTGGCGCAGCAGTGCCAGCTGCTGACTGACGCAGGCGTCATCTGGGCCAGCAGCAGCACCAATACCGGATTACTGGCACGCGAATTTGTCTGCAAAGGGGAGAGAGCATAATGACGACCTTATTCAACCAGCCGCTGAACGTGATTAACGTCGGGATTGCGATGTTCAGCAACGACCTCAAAAAACAGCACGTTCCCGTGACCCAGCTCGACTGGACGCCGCCGGGGCAGGGCAATATGCAGGTGGTGGACGCGCTGGATCGGCTGGTGGAAAAACCGCTGGCGGAGAAAATTGCCGCCGCGAACAAAATTGCCCTTGAGCGGATTATTCAGTCCCATCCGGTGCTGGTGGGCTATGACCAGGCCATCAACGTGGTGCCGGGCATGACCCGCACGACCATTCTGCACGCCGGTCCGCCTGTTACCTGGGAGAACATGTGCGGGGCAATGAAGGGTGCGGTCACCGGGGCGCTGGTGTTTGAAGGGCTGGCGAAAGATCTGGACGATGCGGCAAGGATCGCCGCCTCCGGAGATATTACGTTCTCGCCTTGCCACGAGCATGACTGCGTGGGCTCGATGGCGGGCGTCACCTCCGCGTCGATGTTTATGCACATCGTTGAGAACAAAACCTACGGCAACCGCGCCTTCACCAACCTCAGCGAGCAAATGGCGAAGATCCTGCGCATGGGGGCTAACGACCAGAGCGTGATCGAGCGCCTGAACTGGATGCGCGACGTGCTCGGCCCGATGCTGCGCGACGCAATGAAGATTATCGGCGAAATCGACCTGCGCCTGATGCTGGCCCAGGCGCTGCACATGGGCGACGAGTGCCACAACCGCAACAACGCGGGCACCACGCTGCTTATTCAGGCGCTGACGCCGGGGCTGATCCAGGCGGGCTATCCGGTGGCGCAGCAGCGTGAAGTGTTCGAGTTTGTCGCCAGCAGCGACTACTTCTCCGGTCCGACGTGGATGGCGATGTGTAAGGCCGCGCTGGATGCCGCCCACGGCATTGAGTACAGCACCGTCGTCACCACCATGGCGCGCAACGGCTACGAGTTCGGCCTGCGCGTTTCCGGCCTGCCGGGGCAGTGGTTCACCGGCCCGGCGCAGCAGGTGATCGGCCCGATGTTCGCGGGCTATAAGCCGGAAGACTCCGGGCTGGATATCGGCGACAGCGCGATTACCGAAACCTACGGCATCGGCGGCTTTGCAATGGCGACGGCCCCGGCCATCGTTGCGCTGGTGGGCGGCACGGTGGAGGAAGCCATCGATTTTTCTCGCCAGATGCGCGAAATCACCCTCGGCGAAAACCCGAACGTCACCATTCCGCTGCTGTCGTTTATGGGCATCCCGACCGCCATCGACATCATGAAGGTTGCGGGCAGCGGCATTCTGCCGGTCATTAATACCGCCATTGCCCACAAGGACGCCGGGATCGGCATGATTGGGGCGGGCATCGTTCACCCGCCGTTTAGCTGTTTTGAAAAGGCGCTGTTAACCTTCCGCGATCGCTACGTTCTATAAGGTATGCATCCATGAAAAACATGAAACTGGAGTGGAAAAGAGGTGACTGGGCAGCTTATTTCGGGTTGATGACCAACAACCTGACCAATTTGCTGACCATGATGGGGCTGCTCATTTTTGTCGTCGGCATCCCGAAGGAGATTGTTTATGGACGCATCGCGCCAGCCTTCGGGCTGGCGGTGCTGGTGGCGAGTCTTTGCTATACGTGGTTTGGCCTGCAAATGGCGCGCGCCACCGGACGAACGGACGTCACCGCGCTGCCGTCCGGCCCAAGCGCGCCGTCGATTTTTACCGTGACCTTCCTGGTCTTAATGCCGGTTTACCAGCAAACCGGCGATGCGGATTTCGCGATTCAGATTGGCCTGGTGTGGTGCTTTGTGGAAGCGATGATCCTCGCGGGCGGTTCCTTCCTGGGGGAAACCATCCGCAAGATGATCCCGCGTACCGTGCTGCTGTCGTGCCTGTCCGGTCTTGGCCTGCTGCTGCTGGCGATGAACCCGATGTTGCAGGCGTTCGAAGCGCCGACCGTGTCGTTTATCGTCCTGCTGCTGATCTTCATTAACTGGTTCGGTAAAAAGCCGATTTTTGCCAAAATCCCGACCGGCCTGCTGCTGTTAATTGCCGGTACTCTGCTTGCGTGGATCTCCGGCCTGCAAAGCCCGGATGCCATTAAAGCGTCCATGTCATCATTCGGCTTTAACCCGCCAGAAGTGCACGTGGACAGCTTCATGCAAGGACTGCCGCACGCGCTGCCGTATCTGGCGTCCGCCGTACCGCTGGGGCTGGCGAACTACATCTTTGACCTGGAGAACATCGAAAGCGCCCACGCGGCGGGGGATGAATACCCGACCCGCAAGGTAATGCTGGCGAACGGTCTGGCCTCGATGCTCGGCTGCCTGATGGGCAATCCGTTCCCGGTCACGGTCTACGTCGGCCATCCTGGCTGGAAAGCGATGGGCGCCAGCATCGGCTACACCCTGGCGTCCGGCGTGACCATGTTCATCGTGCCGCTGTTCGGGCTGGGGGCCTTTATGCTCGCCATCATACCGATGACCGCCATCGTGCCGATTCTGGTGTTTATCGGCGTCGTCACCGCCAACCAGGTGGTGAGGGAAACCCCGAAAGTGGAGGTACCCGTCATCTTCATCTGCCTGTTCCCGTGGATCGCCAACTGGGCGCTGACCATGATGAACAGCGTGATGAGCGCGGCGGGGACCAGCGCGGCGAAAATCGGCACCGACGTGCTGCACAGCAAGGGGATCTACTACGAAGGCCTGATGCATCTCGGCAACGGCGCGCCGCTCGCCAGCATGCTTTGGGGCTGTATCGCCATTTTCGCCATCCTCAACAAACCGCTGCGGGGGGCCGTCGCGGCGGCCGGTGGAGCGCTGCTGGCGCTGTTTGGGGTGATCCACGCGCCGGTGGTGGGCTTTGCCGAGGGCAGTTCCCTGATGTTCGTCACGGCCTACCTGATGATGGGCGGGATGTTTGTGGTGAAGCATGTGCTGGATACCTCTGTTAATCCCCCTCTCCCTGTGGGAGAGGGCCGGGATGAGGGCACCAGAACGCACCTTCTAAAGGAAACAAAATGAAAGAGCTTATGGTCGTCGCCATCGGCGGCAACAGCATTATCAAAGACAACGCCAGCCAGTCGATTGAGCATCAGGCGCAGGCGGTCAAAGCGGTGGCAGAGTCGGTGCTCGAAATGCTGTCCTCGGACTATGACATCGTGCTCACCCACGGCAATGGCCCCCAGGTGGGGCTGGATCTGCGCCGCGCCGAAATCGCCCACGAGCGGGAAGGGCTGCCGCTGACCCCGCTGGCAAACTGCGTGGCGGATACCCAGGGCGGGATCGGCTACCTGATCCAGCAGGCGCTCAACAACCGCCTGGCGGCGCGCGGGGAACAAAAAGCGGTCACGGTCGTCACCCAGGTGGAGGTGGATAAAAACGATCCTGGTTTTACGCACCCGACGAAACCCATCGGCGCGTTCTTCAGCGAGGCGCAGCGCGACGAACTGCAACTTGCGCACCCGGACTGGCATTTTGTTGAGGATTCAGGCCGGGGGTATCGCCGCGTGGTGGCTTCACCGCAGCCGCGGCGCATCGTTGAGTCGGATGCCATCAAGGCGCTGACGCAGAAAGGATTTGTGGTGATCGGCGCGGGGGGCGGAGGCATTCCTGTGGTGCGCAGTGAACAGGGCGATTACCAGAGCGTGGACGCGGTGATAGATAAAGATCTCTCCACCGCGCTGCTGGCGCGCGAGATCCGCGCCGACGTGCTGGTGATCACCACCGGCGTGGAGAAAGTGTGCATCCACTTCGGCAAGCCGAATCAACAGGCGCTGAGCACGGTGAACGTGGCGCAGATGACGCGCTATATGGAAGAAGGGCATTTTCCGGCGGGCAGCATGTTGCCGAAAATCGTCGCCTCGCTGGAATTTTTACGCCATGGCGGCAGGCGGGTGATCATTACCTCGCCGGACTGCCTGCCCGCGGCGCTGCGCGGTGAAACGGGTACCCACATTATTAATGAAGGAAGATAAGATGAGTGAGAATAAAAGCCGCCGCGAGTTTATCAGCCAGAGCGGCAAAATGGCTACCGCCTGCGCGCTGTTTGGCGCCACGGGTTCCGTCGCGTATGCTGCCGATTCTGCAAAGGCAACCTGCGAGACGGGTAAACCGATGAACATCACCGCAAAACATTACTATCTCGACAACGTGCTGCTGGAAGCCGGGTTTAACTTCGACGGCAGCGTGGCGACAAGTACCCGCACCGAGCTGAAAACGCTGGAAATCAAAGACGGGAAAATCTTCGCCCTGCGCGACAACAACAGCCACGCGGACGCGACCCTGCCGCACTTCGACGCGGGCAAAAAGCTGATGCTCCCGGCGATGCGCGACATGCACATCCATCTGGATAAAACCTTCTACGGCGGCCCGTGGCGCTCCCTGAACCGTCCGGCGGGCACCACCATTCAGGACATGATCCGCCTGGAGCAGAAGCTGCTGCCGGAGTTACAGCCCTACACGCAAGAACGCGCCGAAAAGCTGATCGACCTGCTCCAGTCCAAAGGGTCAACCATCGCCCGCAGCCACTGCAACATAGAGCCGGTTTCCGGCCTGAAAAACCTGGAAAATTTGCAGGCGGTACTGGCGCGCCGGGGCGCAGGCTTTGACTGCGAAATCGTTGCCTTCCCGCAGCACGGCCTGCTGCTGTCTCATTCTGAAAAGCTGATGCGCGAGGCGATGCAGGCGGGGGCGCATTACGTGGGCGGGCTGGACCCGACCAACGTCGACGGCGCGATGGAGAAATCCCTCGACACCATGTTCCAGATTGCGCTGGATTATGACAAAGGGGTGGATATCCATCTGCATGAAACCAGCCCGGCGGGCGTGGCGGCGGTGAACTACATGGTACAAACCGTGGAGAAAACGCCGGCGCTGAAGGGGAAGCTGACCATCAGCCACGCCTTCGCCCTGGCGACGCTTAACGAGCAAGAGGTGGATGAGATCGCCACCCGCATGGCGGCACAACAGGTGACCATCGCCTCCACCGTGCCGATTGGCACTCTGCACATGCCGCTGAAGCAGCTGCGTGATAAAGGCGTGTTTGTCATGACCGGTACCGACAGCGTGATCGACCACTGGTCGCCGTACGGTCTGGGGGACATGCTGGAGAAAGCCAACCTCTATGCACAGCTCTATATTCGCCCGAATGAGCAGACGCTTTCGCGTGCGCTGGGCATCGCCACCGGCGACGTACTGCCGCTGAACGACAAAGGCGAGCGCGCGTGGCCGAAAGCGCAGGATGACGCCAGCTTTGTGCTGGTGGATGCCTCCTGTTCCGCCGAGGCCGTGGCACGCATCTCTCCGCGTACCGCGACGTTCCATAAGGGGAATCTGGTCTGGGGCTCTGTGGGCTAATGTGGTGCCGGGTGGCGCTGCGCTTACCCGGCCTACGGTTCGGAGATTTTGTAGGTCGGGTAAGGCGAAGCCGCCACCCGACAATGCAGTATACTGCTATGCACATTCTTAAAGAGGGATCTGCCATGGCACAAAACATCTACGACAATCCGGCGTTTTTCGAAGGCTACGCTCAGCTTCCGCGCTCGGTGCAGGGGTTGGACGGCGCGCCGGAGTGGCCTGCGCTCAGGGCGATGCTGCCGGATTTAACCGGCAAATCGGTTATCGATCTTGGCTGCGGCTATGGTTGGTTCTGCCGCGCGGCGCGTGAGCTGGGCGCGTCTGACGTCACGGGCGTGGATATCTCCGAAAAGATGCTCGCTCGCGCAGTGGAGCTCACCGCCGATCCACAGATTCACTATCAGCGTAGCGATCTGGAGTCTCTCAAGCTCAACGAGAACAGCCTCGATCTGGTCTACAGCTCGCTGGCGCTGCACTATCTGCCGGAACTGAACACATTATTTGCCCACGTTCAACGCGCGCTTAAACCCGGCGGTTGCCTGGTCTTCTCAATGGAGCACCCGATTTACACCTGCGCCTCCCGTCAGGGCTGGCTGACGGACAACCGCGGCGAGCGGTTCTGGGGCGTGAACCATTATCAGGACGAAAGCCAGCGCGTCAGCAACTGGCTGGCAGACGGGGTGATTAAATACCACCGTACGCTGGGCACCACGCTTAACGCGCTGATCAAGGCCGGATTAACAATAAGCGAAGTCAATGAGTGGGGACCAACGCAGGCGCAAATTGACGCCTGGCCCGCGCTGGCAGAAGAGGCAGAGCGCCCGATGCTGGTGCTGATCGCCGCCCGTAAGGCTTAATAACCGACTTTATACACCCGCCCGCTCTGCACCCCTTCGACGCTGCGGCGGTAAGCCTGCGCAACGGTCGCGGCGGGAACGCTTTCAAAGCCCGGGAAGAAGCCGTCGTACGCTTCGGCGGATTCGGTCAGCACCGTCGGGCTGATCAGATTAATGCGAATACCGCGCGGCAGTTCACAGGCCGCGGCGCGCACAAACCCTTCCAGCGCGGCGTTAACCGTGGTGGCATTCACACCCTGGGCAATCGGCTCGTGCGCCACAATCCCGCTTATCAGCGTAATCGAGCCACCTTCGTTCAGGTAGTGCTGGCCGGTCAGCGCCAGACGAACCTGCCCCAGCAGCTTATCCTGCAAACCCTGGTTGAACTCGCCGTCGGTCATGGTTGAGAGCGGGCCGAAGTGCAACCCTCCGCTGGCGGAGACAATCGCATCCACCGGACCGATCTTTTTGAACAGCGCCTGCACGCTCGCCTGCGAGGTGATATCCACCTGATGATCGCCCTGCGTGCGACCCACGCGGATCACCTCGTGGCGACGGCTTAGCTCTTCTGTCACAGCACGACCGACGGTACCGCTGGCACCAATAATGACGATTTTCATAGCAGACTCCTTATGTTGTGAGCCTTCATTCTTTAATAAATAAAAATTCAGATAAACTGGGATGATGTTAGAAGATTACTAACCAGAGGTTCGTAATATGGATAAGCTTCGCGGCATGGAGACGTTCATCGCGGTGGTGGAAAGCGGCAGCTTTACCGGCGCGGCGGCCCGGCTGGAGATGTCGGCGGTAATGGTCGGGAAGTATATTGCGCAGCTGGAATCGCAGCTCGGTACGCGGCTGCTGGAGCGCAACACCCGTCGCCAGAGCCTGACGGATGCCGGACGCGTTTATTTCGAAGAGGCCAGGCGCGTGCTGGAGCAGGTCTCGATTGCTGAAAACGCGGTTGAGCGTCTGCGAGCCACACCCGCCGGCACCCTGCGCGTGACGGCGCCTACCTCGTTTGGCGGCTGCGTTATCGCGCCTCTGACGGCCACGTTTTTGCAGCGTTACCCGGAAGTGCGCATCGAACTGGATCTCACCAACCGAATGGTGGATCTGGTAGAGGAAGGGGTCGATCTGGCCATTCGTATCGGTGAGATCCGTAATGAGGATCTGGTGGCGAAATACCTGTGTCCCTACAACATGGTGATCTGCGCCGCGCCGGATTATCTGGCGCGTCACGGTACGCCGCAAACGCCAGCCGATCTGGTGGATCACCTGTGCCTGTCGCACACGGTCTGGACGGCGCGTAACGAGTGGCGGCTGCCGGGAGTGGAAGGCGAAGTGCGCTGGAAGCGTGATGCCGTCTTACGATGCAATGACGGCTACGGCTTACGCATGGCGGCGCGAGCCGGGGCGGGACTCCTGCTGCAACCGGAAGTGTTGGTGGCGGAAGAGCTGGCGAGCGGCAGGCTGGTTCGGGTTCTGGAAGCGTTTACGCCCGCGCCGAGGCCGGTGCATTTACTGTGGCGTCAGGATTTGCGGCCGCTGCCTAAGCTAACGGAATTTATTGCCCATATTCTGCTAAGATTGGGCACAATATAAAAAAAGAAGGTAAGTAAAGAATGTCTGCAAACAAACTCGCCAGCAGCGCGCAGGGCCTGCAATCCTCTGCCATCCGTGAATTATTAAAACATAGCAAAATGGCAGGCGTGATTTCGCTGGGTGGCGGTATTCCAAATCCGGACCTGTTCGATCATGAGGGTTTAAAAATCGCCGCTGATGCCGTGCTTTCTCAGCATTTTGGCGAAGCGTTCCAGTATGGCCTGACGGAAGGCGTCCCGGGGCTGCGCGAAGAGATCCAACGCATCTGTGAAGGTCGCGGCATCGCCTGTAAAGCCGATGACGTGGTCATTACTTCCGGCTCGCAACAATCGCTTGACGTGCTGGCGCGGGCGTTAATTAACCCGGGCGATACGGTCGTCGTGGAGCGGCCTACCTACCTCGCCGCGTTGCAGGTCTTTGGCCTGGCGCAGGCGAATTTTGAATCCGTCGGCACCGACGGTGACGGCATGAAAGTGGATGAACTTGAAGCGCTGGTAGCCACCAAAACCATCAAAGCGGTTTATATCGTGCCAACCTTTGGTAACCCGGGCGGCGTGACGCTCTCCGAAGCGCGTCGTAAACAGCTGGTGGAATTATCGAAGCGCTATGACTTCGTGATTATCGAAGACGACCCGTACAGCGAGATCAACTACACCGACGAAGCGTTCCGCCCGCTGATTGCTCATGCCAAAGATATCGGCAATGAGGATAACGTGGTGTACACCTCCACCTTCTCTAAAATCCTCGCGCCGGGCACCCGCGTGGGCTGGGTGCTGGTGCCGGAGTGGCTGAAGCGCGCGGTGGTGAACCTCAAGCAAACCACCGATCTGCACACCAGCACGCTGTCGCAGCTGATGACGTACGAGTATCTGAAAACCGGTCGTCTGGCGAATCAGATTAAAATGATCCGCGAAGCCTATCGCCAGAAATACCAGACCTTTGCAACGGAACTGGAAGCGGAGCTGGGCGATGTGATGTCGTTCCACAAGCCAAAGGGCGGCATGTTCCTGTGGGCGAAAATGAACAACGGCATCAATACGACGAAATGGCTGGAAAAAACGTTGAGCAACGGCGTCGTGTTTGTGCCGGGTGAGTTCTTCTACTGCAACGAGCCGGACCATACCACGCTGCGCATGTCTTTCGTTACCCCAACGGATGAGCAGCTTAAAGAAGCGGTTCGACGCCTCAAAATTTCCCTGTAACAGGGTGCGCATAATGGCAGATGCCGTTATGCGCTGTTCCCGTGCAGGGTAACGTCTGGCTTGCCGGATTTTCGCTTCGCCATGACTTCCGCCACGGTTTTTATCCGGCTTAACTCCTCCTGCGTGCGGGAGTTAGATTGCGCTTCCCAGATATCAACGTTTAGCTGTAAGTTCAGCCAAAATTCAATAGTGGTATTAAAGGCTTTTGCCAGTTTGATCGCCATATCGGCAGTAAGTTTGCGATTGTTATTGACCAATGCGCTTACGGTATTGCGGTGTACATTTAGCATCTCTGCCAGATCGTTGATTTTCAGATTGAGCGGTTCAAGATACTCATACTGCAACACCTCGCCCGGCGTGGTGGGTTTGCGGAGTGCCTGTTGAAGTGTCATAGGTGATGCCTCACTTGTGTTGCGTGTACTTGTGTGGAGAGAGATAGAGATCGTCTGCTTTTCCCTCTGACCAGCGAAATACAAGCCTGTATTGTCTGTTTACCCGGATAGAGGAATATCCCTTCAACGGAGGACTCAATGCTTCATACATATCGCCCGGTGGCGATCGTAAATCCAGGTGCGACATGGCCGCATTGATGATGTCGAGCTTTCTTGCAAGCGCTGTTTCCAGATTCAAAGGGATAACATTGCTCGATCTCCCGTAGAGAAAAAAATCCTCAAGCCATTGATCCCGAAAATGATTAATCATAATGCTGGTAAGCTCCAGTCCTTGAAGCTGAGTGGATAGTAATGCACTCCTGCACTGTGCGCAAGTGCGTTTTGTCTTCGAGTAATATTACCCTGGTCATGGCTGAAGGGAAGTGTGATGCATGACTAAAGGTTAATTCTTCGAGGCGGATTCCACGTCTTGCGTGCGGATTAATGCCCGGCGGCGCTGCGCTTGCGCGGGCCTGCGAGAATGTAGGCCGGGTAAGGCGCAGCCGCCACCCGGCGTTTGACTACCGCTCCCTCAGCGCCTCCTTCGCCCGGTTAAACGGTTTGATCATATAATCCAGCACCGTTTTCTCACCGGTCTTGATATCCACCGTCGCTATCATCCCTGGCACGATCGAGAAGTGTCTGCCCGCCTTATTCACCAGATAATCCTGGCTGGTACGGATAAACACCCGGTAATAGAACACCTCCGGCTTCGCTTCGTCCTGAATAGTGTCCGGCGAAATGGTCTCCACCACCCCGTGTAGCCCACCGTAAATCGCGTAATCGTAGGCGGTGATTTTCACCAGCGCCTCCTGATTAGGGTGGATAAAGGCGATATCCCGCGGCGAGAGGCGGGTTTCAATCAGCAGGTGATCGTCCACCGGCACAATTTCCATCAGCTCACCGTTGGGCGGGATCACACCGCCAATCGTTGTCACTTTGATGTTTTTCACGATCCCGCGCACCGGAGACTTCACCGTCAGACGGGTAACGGAATCCTCGCGGCCTTTCAGGATCGCTGACACCATATCCACCTCGGCGTTGGCCTTCGACAGCGCTTCACGGGCCTGCACGTAATACTGGGAACGCACGTCGGTGAGCTTCAGCTCCAGGTCGCTTTTCTGCCGTTGCAGGCGCAGCACTTCCACGTGGCTGGCGGCCCCGGTTTTCACCAGCCGCTGGGTGATCGCCAGCTCTTTGTTCGCGAGATCTAACGCGGCGCGCAACTCCCGCTGGGTATCCTCAAGCTGGGCGCGGCGCGAGTTGTAGAGCCGCGTTTCAGCGGCGGTCAGGTCGGTCCATTTCGCCAGGGACGGCGGGAATTTGAGCGGCAGATCGTTCACCTCGGCATACAGACGCGCGCTGGAGGCCAGCGATGCCCGGTAACGCGCCGCGCTTTCGCCGACGTTGGATTCCGAGCGGGTAGGATCCAGCCGCGCCAGCACCTGTCCGGCCTGCACCTGATCCCCTTCGTGCACGTTCAGCTCGGTGAGGATCCCCCCATCCAGCGACTGCAATACCTGCTCGCGTGAGCTGGGGATCACTTTCCCGGTGCCGGTTGAGACTTCGTCCAGCACCCCGAACCACGCCCAGACGCCAAGCACCACAAACATCAGCAGGGAGAAGAAAACAATGCGCCGGGCACCGGTATAACCGCTTTCTGAGTCGAGCGCGTTATCCAGATCTTCTACTGCGGCAACGTCACGCTGACTGATTTTCATTTTTCCACTCCCGTCCGGTTGCCTGCTGCTGTTGCTGCATACGGCTGTTGTTCAGCGCCTGGGCTTTTGGCGCGTCCATCACCAGCATGCCATCTTTGAGTACCACCACGCGCTCCACCAGCTCCAGCACCGGCACGCGGTGGGTCGCGACAATCAGCGTGCGGTTGCCAAGCCACGCCCCGAGGCGCTGAATAAATTCCCGCTCGGTATGCTCATCAAGGGAAGCGGTCGGTTCGTCCATCAGCACGATATTCGGATCGCGCAGTAGCATCCGTGCCAGCAGGATGGACTGCCGCTGCCCGCCGGACAGCCCGACGCCGTTCTCCATAATCGGGTAATCCAGCCCCTTCGGCAGCTTCTGCACAAAGCTGGCCGCGCCGCACATCTCCAGCACCTCGAAGATCTCTTTATCGGTGGCGCGCGGCATGCCGAGCGTGATGTTCTCGCGCAGGGTGCCGTAAAACAGCCGGGCGTTCTGGGTCATAAAGCCGACGTTTCGCCGCACGTCAGCCACGTCCAGATGCGGCAGGCTAAGGTTGTCGAGCCGCAGTTCACCGCCCGCCAGATCCATCCCGCCCGCCATCGCCTGCAACAGGGTTGATTTGCCCGCGCCGTTGCGCCCGAGGATCGCCACTTTCTCGCCCGCTTTGATCTCCAGACGGTTAATGCGCAGCGCCATACGCGGATCTTCCGGGTGATAGCGAAACTGCGCCTGCTCGAACAGGTAATGTCCGCGCAGCACGTCCTGACGGATCGGCGTCTCTTCGCGCTGATTCTCGGTCGGCAGCTGCATAATGCTGTCCAGCCCCTCTTTGGCCGCCTTCACCTGCTGCCAGCGGGCCAGCACGCCGCACAGCGTCGCCATCGGGGCGATCATCCGTGAGGCGAGCATTGAGGCGGCCACCACTGAACCGGTGGTTAAGGTGCCGTCGATCACCATCGGCGCGCCCACCACGATCACCCCGGCATACACCAGGCTCTGAATGGTCATCCCCCAGCTGATCAGGTTCTGGGTCAGCTCGCGGGTGCGCAGGCCGGATTCAGCGGTGATCTGGATATAGCTGTTCCACTGCTGCAAAAAGCGGTTCTCCGCCTGCATCAGCTTGATGTCCTCCAGCCCCTGCACGCTCTCCACCAGCACCGCGTTGCGCAGGGTTGATTCATGCGCCGACTGCTTCGCCAGCTCCGCCAGCTTCTTTTGCAGCAGCAGGCCAGGCAGGACCATGATCACCGCCGCCACCGGGGCGATCCACGCCAGCTGCGGAGCGATGATCGCCAGCACAATCACAAACAGGATAAAAAACGGCAGATCGACGATGGTGGAGATGGTGGAGGAGGTGACCATCTCGCGGATCTGCTCCAGCTCGCGCAGCTGGGAGATAAAGCTGCCGGTGGATCGCGGAATGGCGCTGTGGCGCAGCCGCAGCGCGTGGCCGAACACCCGATCCGAGACGCGCAGATCCGAGCGTTTACCCAGCAGATCCATAATGTGTCCGCGCGCCACGCGCAGCACAAAGCCAAACAGCGTGGCGATCAGCACCCCGATGGTCAGCACATAGAGCGTCGGATAGGACTGGGCGGGGATCACCCGGTCATACACCTGCATGGAAAAGACGATGCCCGAGAGGGAGAGCACGTTAATGAACAGTGCCGCCAGCATCACCCAGCTGTAAGGGCGAAGGTCGCGCATCACCAGCCGGTAGAGCCAGTCCGGGCGGTATTTTGAGATATAGGCATCCACGCGGCTGTCCTTCAGCGCCGCCAGCGGACGCAGGGCGATGACGTGGCGGATGGCAGGCAGCATCGCGCTCATCGACAGGCGGTTGGTGTGCGTGCTGTCGTCGAAAAAGCTGACCTCAAGCGTATCCTCGCCGTCGAAATTGTCGATCACGCCGATTTTACCGTCGTTCAGCTCCACCACCACCGGCAGACGCCAGCTGTTGATAGCGTGCTGATCGGCCGTCAGCAGCTGGAATGTCAGCCCGGCTTCACGGGCGAGCTGCGTCAGCGCGGGCACCATCGGTTTGCCTTTCAGCCACGGCGCGCCGGCGATCAGCGAGCCTGGCGAGCAGGCAACGCGATAGCGCGTCGCCACATAGCCAAACGCCTGCGCCCACTGCTCCAGCGCCTCATCCGTCATGTTTTCACCCTGCGGAATATCGCGTTGCTTCATGGCTGGATCTCCACGGTCTGGATGGTGCGGTTTTCAAGATCGAACGCGTGACGCAGGCGCCCGGTGTTGTACAGACAGTTGAGCTGAAGCTGATGCAGCTGTCCGGCGGTTTGCTGTTGGGTAAAGCGCGCCTGATACACCTCCTGCTCGGCGTTGAGCACGTCGAGCAGCGGGCGGGAACCGAGATCGAGATACTGCTGCTGATACAGCTCGCGGGTGCGGGCGCTGAGCGCTTCCTGACGGCCCTGGATCTGAAGCGTGCTCATCAGGCTCATCACCTGGCTGCGCGCTTCCAGCAGTTTTTGCCGCACCTCAAGACGGGTGCGCTGGATGGTGGACTGGGCGGATTCCACCGCGTGTCCGGCGGCGTTACGCCGGGCGGTGAGGCCGCCGCCCTGATAGAGCGGCATCTGCACTTTTACCCACGCGGAGTACTGGGTGCGGTCCCGCGTTTCGTTGCCGGCGTAGCGGTCGTTCAGGTAGTGACGAACTTCCGGCTCCAGCGAAACGGTAGGGGTCATTTGCGCGTTGGCATAGTCGAGATTAGCCTGCGCGACGTTGGCCTGCGCCCAGGCCGCTAATACCGAGGGCACCAGACGATCGTCCGGCTCGGCGATGTCGCAGCTGCGGGCCAGACTCTGCGGAAAGTCATTGCTGACCGCGTTCAGGCTGTCCCAGCCCAGCAGGCTCATCAGCGTGGCGCGCGAGCTGTCGAGGCTGGCCTGATACTGCATCAGCTGCGCACGCGCCCCTTCGATGCGGGCGTCGGTCTGCACCACGTCAGAGAGTGACGTTGCGCCTTCATCATTACGTTGTTTCGTCAGGGTGCCGATGGAGGACAGGGCATCCAGCTGTTCTTTGGCGGTCTCGACCATCTGCTGCCAGGTCTGCACCTGCACCATGGCGATGGCGGTATCGTGGGCGATGGTGTCGATGCTCACCAGCACGTTGGCCTGCTGCTGGGCGACGCCCGCGTTTTCCGCGCGTACCTGGCTTGCGACTTTGCCGAAGTCGTAAAGCATTTGCGAAAGAGAAAGCACCAGCGAAGGGGTAAAGCCATTATCGTCACCGTCGTGGCTATAGCCGTTATCCATGCCGGCGTTAATTTGCGGATAATATTTCGATTTGGCGACGTCCACATTTTCGCTCTGCTGATAAAGTTTGCCGACGGCTTCACTGATGGCCGGATGCCAGGTCACGGCGCGGTTAACCGCTTCATTCAGCTGTAGCGTGCCGGGGGCGGCTTTGCTGGCTACGGGCGCCACGCGACCATTTAAAGAGGGGAGTTCCTGCGTTTCGCTTAATTGTCCGGTATTAATCATCGCCGCAGGGTTTGCCGCGATAGCGGGCACAGATATCAGGCAGCACGAGAGCCACCAGTAAGGCATCTTCTTTCCCATGTCTTGTCCCTAATAAAAAAGTACTGCTTTTTTGTTTATGCCCGGGCGCTGTTCGCGCCCGGGTCATTTCTTGCAGGTGCTATCAGGTAATGATGTGTTGCTGGTTTACAAGCTCGTCGTAGGTGGTCTGAACGTTGTCCAGCGTAACGAGCGCAGATTTAGTGTAGGCGGCTCCCGTGCCGTCACGGTCGATGGAGATCACAGTATTGTTACCGCTTTGTGAAACAGACACATAGTTCCCCAGCGTCGACGCACTACCGTTCCAGCCCACCAGCAGATCGCCAATGTCGATCTTGTCTCCCTGCGTGAGGGAGAAGTTCGTCCAGTGGTCGCCCGTGCTGTTACCTGCGGTAGCGTTACCCGCCGTATTGTTCAACACCTGATAAATCAGCGTGTCGCCGTAGGCCGTGCCGCTAATCACATCGTTATGCTCCGAACTGACAAACTTCGGCGCCATGTCAATGGTCAGCGACGCGGTATCCGTGGTGCCGCTGGCGTCGGTCAGGGTGTAGTTAAAGACCTCCTTGCTGGTAATGGTAGAGAGCGAGATCCCCGGGTTAAGGGTATAGGTGTAACTGCCGTCAGCGGCAATCGCCAGCGTCCCGTAGTGGCCCGTGATGTTTGACATCGTGCTGCCGGTGTACGGATCCAGGGGGGTGGTAACGCCGTCGTAGCCGGTAATGCTCACACGGGTATCAACCGAGTGCAGCTGGTCCATTGCTCCTGCGGAGCCGGTGCCGTCGAAGATATTGCCGTCAACGGTGTGGGTGCCCGTCGCGTCGTACTGCGACAGGGAGTAGGTCGTGCCGTTTACGCTTGGGGTAATGGTGATGTTCCCCACGCTCAGCCCCGGTACGCTGCCGGTAAAGTTCAGCGTATAGGTCCCGGCGTTGAGATCCAGCCCGGTCAGCGGAACGTCGATGCTGCCGCCCAGCAGTGAGCCTCCGCTGAAGGAGCCGCTGCGAATCACATTCGTCCCGTCAGTGATTGACCAGTTCACCGTCAGCCCGCCCAGTGCCAGCAGCGAGGCCACGTTAAAGTGCAGCGAGGCGTTATGCAGCGCGGTGTTTGCATCCACCACGAAGGTCCCGCTTCCGCTGCCCTGCGTTGACCCCAACAGGGCGGTAGTCCAGCTGGCGGTGCCGACGGAGGTATCCGTATAGGTTGACGTATGGTGAACCGACGTGACGTCCATCGCGGTGCTGACATCGTTTACCGCATCCATTGGGCGCGCGGTTGGGGTGATGTTCAGCGATGCCGTGTCCTTCGAGCCGTCAGGCGCGGTGATGGTGTAGACGAAGGTATCCGGCGTGCTGATATGGTCCGCGCCGACCCCGCTGTCCAGGGTGTAGGTGTACTCCCCGGCCGCGTTGATCCGCAGCGTACCGTACTCGCCGGTGATCTCCGTCAGGCCGCTGCTGTTCACCGCCACGCCGTTCACGTCAGAGACCACGGTACCCGCTGGTGCAATATCATCCGCCAGCACATCCCCGGTGGTGCTCTCGCTCACGCTTGCCACGCTGTAGACATGATCCTGCAAGACGTTCAGCGTGTAGGCCGTCAGCGCGGTGATCCCCGCCGCCGTATTGAGCAGGAACAGGTACTCACCGGCAGGCAGATTCAGCGTCAGCTGCGAGGAGGTGCCCCCCAGCAGCGGCGCGCGCAGCCAGCCGGGTTCAACGCGCATCTGCTCGAAGGTCTGCGTCGCATTGTTGAACTTATAGATGTAGAGGTCGAACACCGAGGCCAGCGCCACGCCGCCCACGGACGCCTGAACGGTCATGGTGCGGGTGGTGCCTTCTTCCACGTTATAGATGATCGGGTTGGCCAGATCGTCCAGCAGGTTCAGCCCCAGCGTATTGCCAAGGTTGATCCCCACCAGGGTAAAGCCGCCCTGCGACGAGGTGCCGTTGTTGATCGCCTCCACGGTGGTATCGAAGGTCAGCGAGGCGGTATCGTCCACGGCCACGATACCGCTGCTGCTGGTGCCTTCGCCCAGCGACAGCACCAGATTTGCCGAGGCGCTGGTGCCGTTGTGGGTGATGGTGTAGGTAAAGTTCTCCGTGCGCCCAATGACGGCGGCGCTGGTGTTGGTCAGGTTATAGGTATAGCTGCCGTCCAGGTTGATGGTCAGCGTGCCGTACTGCCCCTGAATCACCGTGCCGTCAGCCGTGACGCTGGTGGTGGTGCCCTGGGCGTTGGTGACCGCGGTGACGGTGGTGCCCGCCGGGGCGTTGTCGCTGCCTGCGGTTGGATCCACGTCGGTGATGACGTTCCCGACAACGCTGGTCTCGCCGGACACGGTGCCTGCGCTGGTCTCTTTCACCGCCACATCGAGGCTGGTGTAAGAGCCGGTTGCCAGCAGGTTAGTGTTGTAGCTCAGGACGCGATACTGACCATCCGCCAGGCCGGTCAGGTTCAGCGACACCCCCGTCGCGCCGAGGGTCAGCAGGTCAGCGAACTGCGGCTGTCCGGTGTCGACCACGGTGGTCCAGGTGTTGTTGGCGGCGTCAAAGCGCTGTACCACCAGCTCAAGGGTATTGAGCAGGGAGAGTACGGCCCCCGTGGCGTTGGCGTTCACGGCAATATCCGCACTGCCGCCGCTGCCGACGGTGAAACCTACCTGCGCGGTGTCGTTGCCGAGCAGCGTCAGCACGTTACCTACGGCGCCCACCAGCAGGAAACCATAGTCGCTGTACTGTGAGTTGGTCACCGTTGCGGTGGTTGTCAGCGCCAGCTCTTCAACGTTGGTGCTGGCTGAGAGCGGCACCACCGGCGCAAGGGCTGAGCCGGGCAGCGAGACGTTGCCTGCCGCGTCGGTGGCGGTGATTTGCAGCGTCTGGCCTTCCGTCTGTTTATTGAGGAAGGTGTAGCTCCAGGAGCCGTTGCTGTCTGCCGTGGCGGTGACCGTTGAGTTATCCGCCAGACGGATGGTGACGGTACTGCCCGCTTCGGCGCTACCGGTCAGTACACTGCCGTCTGCGTTGAAGGTCCCGGTCGGGGCCGTTGGCGCAGTGAGATCGACAATGACGGTGGTCGAGGTGGAAATCGGGCTGGTGCCCGAGCCGTTGCTCGCCGTGGCGGTGAAGGCATGCGGCCCTTCGCTCAGCACCGGCGTGGTGAAGCTCCAGTTGCCGCTGGCATTTGCGGTGACTGTGCCCATCAGCACCCCGTTGTTATAGAGGGTGATAGTCGCGTTTGGCTGCGCCGTGCCGCTCAGGGTTGGCGTGGTGTCATCGGTGGTTTTCCCGTTGGTCAGGTTGCCCGTCACCGTGCCAACGTTATCGTCGATGTTAGCGATAACCGGCGCGTTCGGGATCGTGGTGATCGGGGCAATCACTGAGGTGGTGATACCTGCGTTACCGGCCTTATCGGTAGCAAATACAATCAGTGACTCCCCGCCGGTCTGTGGAGGGGTGAGGGTGGCGCTGAAGTTTCCGCTGCCGTCCGCGACGGCCGTTCCAAGCACGGTTCCGGTGCTGCTGGTAATGGTGACGGTACTTCCTGCTTCCGCCGTACCGGTAACCTGCGTCCCGTTGGTGATCACCGCCAGCCCGGTTGGGGCTGGTGGCGGCGTCAGGTCAACGTTGATCGTGATAATCGGCGATGGCGCGCTGGTATTGCCCGCGGCATCGGTGGCGGTGGCGGTGAAGTTATGCGCGCCTTCGGTCAGCGTGGTGCTGGTTTGCGGCAGCGTCCAGTTGCCGTTGGCATCGGCAGTGACGGTTCCTACCAGCGTCGTGCCGTCGTAAATACGTACGGTGGCATTGGCTTCCGCCGTACCGTTTAAGGTCGGACGGGTGTCGTTGGTTGGGTTGGTGCCGGTGACAGGGCCGGTGACGGTTCCCACATCATCCACAATCGAGGTGATTGCCGGTGCGACAGGGGCGGTGGCATCCACATTGATGGTGTAACCCCCGGTCTGCGCGCTGGCGTTGCCCACGGCGTCGGTGGCGGAGAAGGTCAGATTATGCGGCCCGTCAGCCAGCGGGGTGGACGGCGTAAAGCTCCACGCGCCGCCGGTGGCGACCGCGGTGCCAATCTGTACCCCATTGTCATAGATGGTTACCGTCGCGCCGGCTTCTGCCGTACCGGTGAGCGTTGGACGTGCATCGTTGGTTAACCCGCCGTTGGCGACAGGCGTCGCAGCATTACCGACGTCGTCGGTGATGCTGGTCAGCACCGGTAGCGCTGGCGGCGTGGTGTCAATGGTCAGGCTGAAGTCGGCGGACGGCGTGCCGGTGTTCCCCGCCTGATCCGTTGCTTCTGCGGTAAAGGTGTGTGACCCGGTGCCCAGCGGCACGGTGATATCCACGGTCCAGTTGCCGTTAGCATCGGCAGTACCGGTGCCCACCAGCGTAGTGCCTTCGTAGATATTCACGGTGGCCAGCGGCTCGCTGGTCCCCACCAGGCGCGGGAGAGGATCGTTCGTGGTCTGGCCGGAGCCAATCGCCCCGGTGATGGTGCCAACATCGTCAATCGCCTGGGTGATAACCGGCGCGGCAGGCGCAGTCGTATCCACAACCAGCGTAAAGCCTGGTGAGGCAGGACTGACGTTGCCCGCGGCATCGGTTGCCGTGGCGGTCCAGGTGTGGCTGCCGTTTGCCAGCGTGCCGGTGGTGAAGCTCCATACGCCGTTGGCATCCGCCACGGCGGTGCCCACCTGCTGACCATTCTCATAGATGGTGATGGTCGCGTTGGCTGCCGCGGTGCCGTTCAGCGTTGGCGTGGTGTCGTCTGTGCTTTGTCCCGAGGCGACCGGGCCCAGCACGGGACCGGCATTGTCGGTGGCAGGGGTAAAGACTGGTGCGTCGGGCACCGACGTATCCACCGTCAGGTTGAACGGTGGCGAGGTGACCCCGGTATTGCCTGCGGCATCGGTGGCGTTGAAGGTAATGGTATGCGGCCCTTCACCCAGCGCGGTGGTCGGCGTGAAGGTCCAGTTACCCTGGGCGTTGACGACCGCCGTGCCGATTTCCATATCATCGACAATAACGTGCACCGTTGCGCCCACTTCCCCCGTACCGTTGAAGGTTGGACGGGTGTCGTTGGTGGAACCGTTGCTGGCGATGATTCCCGTTCCCGGGCTGACATCGTCTATCACCGTGGTAACCACCGGGGCCGCAGGGCCAGTGGTATCCACCGTAAAGGCGAATACTGGCGAGTTGGCGGAGACGTTTCCGACATCATCGCTGGCGTTGACGCGCAGGTTATACGTCCCGTCCGTCAGAACCGGGTCCGGCGTAAAGGTCCAGTTACCGTTGCCGTCGACCGTAGTGGTACCAATCTCCACGCCGTTATTCAGAACGTGAATGGTGGTACCCGCCTGGCCGGTGCCGCTCAGGGTTGGCGTGGTGTCATTGGTGACCTGCCCGGCGGTAAGCGGGCCGGTTACGCCACCCGGAGCGTTGTCGCTGACCGTATCGATCGTCGGCACCTGTGGCGCCGTCAGATCGATATTGATGCTCCAGACGCCGGACGGCTGGCTGACGTTGCCCTGCGGATCCGTCGCTCTGACCGTAAAGTCATGCGTTCCTTCCCCGAGGGCGGTTTCAGGGGTAAATGTCCAGGCGCCGGTACCGTCTGCCGACACCGTACCAATCTGCGTGGCGCCATCAAAAATGGCGACGACGCTGTTCGGCTCGGCGGTACCGGTCAGGGTTGGCGTGGTGTCGTTGGTTGGATCGCCGCTTGGGACAGGCGTTGCCGCATTGCCTGCGTTATCCGTCACGCTGGTAATCACCGGCGTGGTGGAGACGGTGTCGACCACAATGGTGATCCCGGCCGACGGGGTGCTCTCATTGCCCGCCGGGTCGGTGGCGGTCACGGTCAGGGTGTGGCTGCCGTCGTCCAGCGCAGGCGGCGTGTAGCTCCAGGTGCCGGTCGGACCGACAACAACGGTGCCCAGCGGGTCGCCGTCATCGTACACCGTAATAGTGTCCCCGGCCGTGCCTGTCCCGGTCAGGGTAGGACGGTTGTCGTTGGTGCTCTGCCCGTCGGCGATTGGGCCGGTGATCGGACCTACGTCATCAGTCACCGCACCGATGGCTGGCGCTGTCGGGGCGGTAAGGTCGACGGTCACGGTCGCGATCGGCGACTGCCCGCTGGTCGCGCCGGTGGTGATGTTTGTGGCGGTGACGGCGAAGGTGTGTGGCCCTTCCGTCAGCGGCAACGGTGGCGTGTAGCTCCAGTTGCCGTTTGTATCCGCAACGACAGTGGTCACCGGAAGCAGCGATCCATCCTGATAAATGGCGATCACGCTGTCCGGATCGGCGGTGCCGGTAAGGGTAGGCGTGGTGTCATTGGTGGTTTTATCTTTCACATCACCCGTGACGGGATCGACGTCATCGTTGATCGCCGTAATCACCGGTACCGCAGGCAGCTCGAGCGGAGAGTCCGGCACGTCAAAGGTGGTTGACGGGCTGGCATTGCCTGCGGGGTCCGTGGCGGTGAGCGTCAGCGTCGCGGCATCCAACTGGGCCGGGGAGAGGGCAATGGAGAAGGTGCCTCCCGTCGCGACCCCGGTCCCGATGACATTGCCGTTGGCGTCACGAACCGTCACCGTGGTTCCGTCATCTGCCGTCCCGGTCAGCGGGGTGCCCTCCGCGGCAATGGCGATATCAGTTGGCGTTGCAGGCGGCAGGGTATCCACCGTCACGCTGAGATCCCCGGAGCTGGCGGAGGTATTCCCCGCCGCGTCACTCGCGGCCACTGAGAAGGTATGCGGCCCCTCGGTAAGCGCAGGGTCGGCGGTCCAGGACCATGTCCCGTTCGGCTGAACCTCCACGACCACCGGCGAGGCGACACCATCAACAGAAACGGTGACGCTCGAACCCGGCTCGCCAATCCCGGTGAGGGTTGGCGTACCGTCGCGGGTGTAAAGCACGCTGTTGGTCAGCTGGCTGTCAGAGACGGCGTCAATTTGCGGCACGGTTGGCGCCTGCGTATCAACCTCCACCGTAAAGACCGGGCTTACCGGGCTAACGTTACCGGCATCGTCCACCGCGGCGACGGTGATATTCAGCGGGCCGTCGGTCTGCGTCGGCAGGGTATAGGACCATCCGCCATTGACGACTTCAACGCGATCCACTTCCACGCCGTTGTTGTAGATGATCACCGTCTCGCCGGTGGTGCCGGTTCCGCTCAGGGTCGGTGTGGTGTCGTTAGTGGACCCGCCGTTCTGCGCGCCGGCGATGTCGCTGATAACAGGGGTGTCCGGGGCGAGGGTATCGACCGTTATCGTGATACCGGCTGATGGCACAGATTCGTTCCCGGCTTCATCGGTGGCGGTCGCCGTGTATTCGTGCGTCCCTTCGCCAATGTTGTTCTCAGGACGCCAGCTCCAGTTACCGTTACCGTCCACCGTAACGCTGCCCACGGCCTGCGGCTCGCCTGTACCCACCTGGTCATAGATGGTAATGACGTCATTCGGCGTACCGGTGCCGCTCAGGACCGGACGCGGATCGTTGGTGGATTCGCCATCCAGCACGGGGCCGGTGATCTGGCTTACGCTGTCTGTCACCGTTGGGGTTCCCGGCTGGGCAGGCGCGTCGGTATCAATGGTAATGGTCACCGGCGTGGACGGGGCGCTTTCGTTCCCGGCGCTGTCCTGGTTGGTCACCGTCAGGGAGAGATCGTAGGTGCCGTCAGGCAGCGGAGTGGTGGGTGTCCAGCTCCAGTTACCGTCGCCATCGATCTCGGCTTCACCAATTTTGGTGGCACCATCGTAAATGTTGACGGTATCGCCCGGCGTGCCCGAGCCGCTCAGGGTTGGCGTGGTATCCCGGGTGGTCTCCCCAGGATTCAGGGCCGTCCCCGGCGTGCCGCCGTCCGGGTTGACGGTGATCTCAGGAATATCCGGCGTTGCAGGCGCGGTGGTGTCGATCGCCAGTTCAAACGGCGGCGAAATGGTGGTGTTACCCGCCTCATCCGTTGCGTGGACCGTCAGCGAGTGCGGGCCGTCCGTCAGCGGCGTGGTTGGCGTAAAGCTCCAGCCGCCGCTGCCGTCGAGCACGGCCGTGCCGAGCAGGGTGGTTCCGTCATAGATCGTGATGGTGGTGCCGTCCGGTGCGGTTCCCTGCAACTGCGGCAGCGTGTCGTCGGTGGTGTCCCCGCTGTTAAGCGGAAGCTGCACGGGCCCCACGTTATCGGAAACGGTGTCAATGGTGGCCGCTGGTGGCGGAGTCGTATCGACGGTAAAGGTAAAGCCGGCTGATGGTGCGCTGGCGTTACCGGCCGCATCGCTCGCGACGACGGTGAACGTATGCTGCCCGTTCACTAATGGGGTAGTAGGCGTGAAGGTCCATGCGCCACCGCTGTTGACAACGGCAGTACCAATATCCTGTCCGTCCAGACGGATCGTCACGGTAGAGCCCGGCTCGCCGGTACCGTTCAGCGTCGGGAGCGTGTCGTTGGTGGTTTCATTGGTGTCGAGCGCACCCGTGCGGCCCGGTACGTCATCAATGACCTGCGTAATGGCCGGCGCGCCCGGGGCGGCGGTATCCACCGTGATGCTCCAGGTGTTCGATGTCCCGCTGAGGTTATTGTTGGCGTCAACCGCCGTCGCCGTCAGTACGTGCCCGCCGTCCGGTAGCGCGGTTTCCAGCGTGATGGACCACTGACCGTTCGCCGACACGACTGCGGTGCCAATTTCGGTAGTACCGCTGTAGAGGGTGATGGTGGTGCCAGGCTCGCCCGTTCCGTTGATGGTAGGCGTGCTGTCGTTGGTGAGACCGTTCTGGCTGACAGGACCGGTGACGCCGGGGGCATCATCCACCACGCCCGTGATGACCGGGGTTTGTGCCGCGGTGATGTCCGGCGCGTCAAACGGCGCGGTCGGACCGGTGTTTCCGGCGGTATCAGTGGCATCGGCAGTCAGGGCTTCGCCGTTGGCTTTCGGCGGGATCAGATCTACGCTGAAATTCCCCTGATCGTCGGCGACCGCTTCCCCGACCTTCACGCCATTTTCACGAATGGTGACGGTACTGCCCGGCTCGGCTGTACCGGTTACGGTGGTGCCGTCGGCAGAGATCACCACGTTTTCCGGCGCCAGCGGTGGGGTGCTGTCTGGCGCGTCGGCAAAGCCAGACGGGCTGGTGTTACCGCTGCCGTCGGTGGCCGTCACTTCAAGGGCTTCGCCGTTGGTCTGGGCTGGCGAAATCGGGATGGTAAATGTGCCGTCCGGACCGGCGGTGGCCTGGCCGATGATCGTACCGTCCGGCGCTTTAATGATAATCGTGCTGTTTGGCTCGGCGGTTCCGCTGACGCTGGCCCCGTCTTCCGCCACCACCAGGTTGCCCGGTGCGGCAGGCGGGGTGATATCCGCTGCGTTAACCAGCGCCGGTGAGCTCTGGTTGCCTGCGGCATCGGAGGCGACCACGGAGATAATCTCACCGTAGGTCTGCGCAGGGTTCAGGTTGGCGACATAGTTGCCGTTGCTGTCGGCAGTGGCGGTCCCGATTTGCAGCCCGGCATTGTTGGTGATGACGATTTTACTGCCCGGCTCGGCGGTACCGGTGATCTGGGTGCCTGCGGAGTTGAGCGTCGCAACCGGCATGTCTGGCGGCGTAAGATCGACGGTAAAGTTGATCGGCTGAGACAGACCGCTCTGGTTGCCTGCCGCATCGGTTTCCCGCAGGGTAATCGAGTGTGCGCCTTCTGCCAGTGGATTCGTCGGCGTGATGCTCCAGGTACCGTTCGGCAGAACGGTGGTGGTGCCGATAACAACGCCGTTATCGTAAACCGTGATCGTGCTGCCCGGTTCGCCTCTGCCCGTCAGGCGCGGCTCTGAGGCATCGGTAAACTGCCCGGCACCGATCGCCCCTTTCAGTACGCCCGTGTCGTCGTTAATGATAAATCCGGAAGGCGTTTGCGGCGCGGTGACATCTACCGTGACGGTAAAGACCGGCGAGGCCGGGCCAGTGTTACCGGCGACGTCGGTGGCGCGCACGGTAAGCTGGTGGCTGCCTTCGCTCAGATTCACCGACGGCGTAAAGCTCCAGCTTCCGTTACTGCCCACAACCGCTGTGCCAATGGCAATGCCGTTATCATAGATGGTGACCGTCGAGCCCGCTTCCGCCGTGCCGGTGAGCTGTGGCCGCGGGTCGTTGGTGCTGCTTCCACTCCCGAGCGTGCCGGTGCCAGGCGCAACATCATCGGTGATGCTGACGATCGCTGGCGCGCCAGGCGCGACGGTATCGACCACGAAGGTTACCGCCGTGGACGCCGGGCTGGTATTGCCTGCGGCATCGGTCGCGGTGGTGGTAATGGCGTGGCTGCCTTCAGACAGGTTGGTCGACGGGGTAAAGCTCCATTTCCCGGTGGCATCGGCTGTGGCGGTGCCAATCGGTTTCCCGTTGTCATAGAAGGTAATGACGGTGCCGGCTTCACTGATGCCGCTGAACGTCGGACGCGCATCGTCCGTGCGTTGTCCGTTGCTCAGCGGGCCTGTTTCGGCGCCCACGTTATCATTGACGGTGACAATCTCGGGTGCATCCGGCGCGGTTAAATCCGGTGCCGTGACCTGAACGCCCGGGCTGGTATTGCCGGACGGATCGGTGGCGGTAGCGTTGATCTGTTCTCCGTTGGTAAGCGGCGTACCGAGATCAATCGTAAATTTCCCGTCGCTGCCCGCTTTGCCCGTTCCGATGGTGTTGCCATCGGCATCTTTCAGGGTTATCGTGCTGCCCGGCTCAGCGGTACCGGTAACGGTTTTGCCGTCAGGTGAGACCTCCAGATTGGCCGGGGCATCCGGCGCGGTGAGATCCGGTGCCGTAACCTGACCGCCCTGGCTGGTATTGCCGGACGGATCGGTGGCGGTGGCGGTGATCTGTTCCCCGTTGGTGAGTGGCGTACCGAGATCAATCGTAAATTTCCCGTCGCTGCCCGCTTTGCCCGTTCCGATGGTGTTGCCATCGGCATCTTTCAGGGTAATCGTGCTGCCCGGCTCAGCGGTACCGGTAACGGTTTTGCCGTCAGGTGAGACCTGTAGATTGGTGGGGGCATCCGGAGGCGTGGTATCTGGCTCGGAAGGATTTCCCGGATTGCCGGGATTCGGACTGTTGTTATCGTCATCCCCGCCACCTCCACCGCCGGTCCCCGCCGCAATGGCAATCCCACCTGCGACGGCCAGGCCACCCAGCACCCAGGGCCACGCTGCGGCGCCGCCGGTATCACTCCCTGACGCCGCCAGTAGGGCGTCCGTGGAGGCGATGGATTCATAGGTGGCGGCACCGGTTGGATCTTCAATCCACCACAGCGCACCGTCGCTCTCCTCAAGCACCAGCTGGCTCACGCCCTGCGCGTCGGTGACGTAGAAATTCTTGAGGGTAATCACTTCGCCCGAGTGGAGGGTAATCACCAGATCGTTTCCGCTGCGGGAGTAACCTGAGATATCGGCGCGATCCACGTTAAGTTTAACAATAGACGAATGGCCGAGTGTTACCTGTGTTCCCTCCGTGGTCGTTTCCACGCCAGTTAGTTTCGATATAACAGATATTTGGCTCATACAGTTATTACTCCAGCAGAGTTATTGTTTACGGCGTGTCAGACGTGGCCATATTTTCTGGAGGGATGAGGGCGCTCCCGGCGAAAATACTGTGAATAAAACAGTATTTACCGTTGCTTTCTTTAGAGCGACCGAGACCCGCCAGCAATCAACGTGGCAACATCAGGGCGAAGCTAATTATTTACATGAGTAACTGTTATTTATTTATATTTTCGTAATTTATAAACCTTATTATTTGTGTAGGTATTATTTGTTTTGCTGTAAAAATGATATAGCTATAAATATCTGAATGTGCAAATTAAGTGTCTGTAAACCCTGCACTGTGATTGCAGAGAAAATTAATTGATAGCGCGAATATATTTTGTTGGCTATGCGGGCCGCGCCACAGAGGCGTTGGCGTACAGGCGGTCGGGATTAGGTAGTGGAAGAAATGAGAGGGGGATAATACTGAATACATAGGCTTTATTTATAATTACAGCGAATATTAATGACTGCTTAATAATGATTTAAGTTAGGGTGAATCATCTGCTGTATGATATATTTCGAAGAATTGCATTAATGTAATATATTTTCGGTTTGGGTTTGGATTCTGCTACGCATAAAAATAAACTGTCGACTTCACATATTTCATAAATAAAAAGGCCGCAAATGTGGCCTTTCTGAGGGGGGAGGTTTAGCCGAAAGAGATAATCCCCATTTCAATCAGTGCGGCGAGCGTCAGAAGAATAAAAAGGATAACGACTATGGGTCTGTACATTTGATTTTCCATCCATGTTTATCATGCAATCCGTTTTATGTGCATCATTATTGATGATGGTGCAGGCGATCCCTGCCCCCCTATTTTGCGCCACTTTGCCGTAAAAATCAGTTAGCTGCTGGCACTTTTTCTACTTTTTCTCCGGCCCGACGGGCCGTGGCTGGCAGGATGTCGGCATCCGCCACGTAGCCATCAGGATCGAGACAGCGATTGTGTTCTCTCGCCTGGTGCAGGATCGCTTCGTCCCAGTACAGGCGCTTACGCTGATCGCCCCGGGTCGTCAGAATAAACTCCACATTGCCATCAACCGCGCGGTAGCGGCGCCAGCTGTTTGCCGGAATGGAGATCACCGAACGTTCCGGGGCGATAATGCTGACTTCCTTACCCGCCTCGTTCCAGGTCACCTCCAGCTGGCCTTTAAAGACCATGATCACCTGAATATCCGGGCAGAGATGGCGACCGACAATGTGGTCGTCAGCAAGCCGCAGCCATTCGACGGAAAAACCGTGCGGGCTCAGGATAGCGGGAGCGGAATCCCGATCCTGTGAAATGCCGAAACCGATAACCGGCGCAATTTCGCCGCCGTGTCCCGGCAGCACCGAGTCCAGCAGTCCCTGCGCTGACCAGCAGCGATCATCGCCGGTTACCGCACGCTGGCGCATCTCCTCAACGCTGTAGTCACGCAGACCGGCAATATATTGCTCTGACAGCGGCGTCAGCAGCGTGGCGGGATCGGGCGTTGGTTCACCTGCCTCCTGCGCAATCAGCATATTATCCTTGCTGAGATACATACCGTACTCGCTGGCGGCCGCCAGCACTGACGGGTGCCAGATGATGCCGCCCGTGTTGTCCCCGCCGAGCACGGTAAATACCATGCCGCAGGTATCTTCTTTACTGACGTTAGTGAAACCGCGGAAGATCCAGGTCGGTATTGAGAGGATGGTGGGCGCGCTAAATTCCGCTTCATGCTCGCCGTTGGCGCCCCAGCGAAAACGCCATGTCCCTTCATGGATCAGGAACACTTCTGCGGTGAAATGCAGATGCAGGTTATTGGTTACCCCTTTCGGCATAGCCGCCGCGCCAATGTTAAAGCCGTGCGGCTCGGGGATATTAACAATCTGCTCGCTGGACTGAGTTACACCCGGGCCGATGAAGGAATAGTTTTGTTTGAGATGCGAACCGGGCAGCTTGCAATCAATAAAAGCAAGATTGCAGGAAACCATATCGTCGGGGGCGATTAACCGTGTTCGTGCCTGGCTCTGGCTAAGATGGATAGTTTTCATCATTTCTCCTTTTAATACCCGGATGCACCGGTGGTAGGGATGGCGTTGCCGCGGGCGAGGGCAATTGCTTCACGTGAGGCGCGACCCAGCTGCATAACGTCGTTTGCAGGGGTAACAAACTGGAAACCCTGCGCAATACGCGCTGCGGCGGCCGCGCCGGAAGTGCAGAAAATACCGGCAATCTTCTGCTGCTGGCGGCAGCAGTGAATCACCCGCTCAATAGCAGCAAGCATTTCGGGATGTTGGGATTCGGCGCTGGCGCTGCCGGTCAGCGTCAGCGAGAGATCGTTGGGGCCAATAAACACACCGTCTAGTCCTTCGGTATCAAGGATGGCGTCAAGATCCGCCAGCCCTTCGCGGGTTTCGATCATTGCCAGCGTCAGGATCTCGTCGTTAGCGTGCTGTGGATAATCACTGCCGCCGTAGAGTAGACCTCTGGCCGGACCAAAGGAGCGAACACCCAGCGGTGGATAGCGACAGGCAGCGACAAAACGGCGAGCCTGTTCCGCGCTGGAGATCATCGGACAGATTACGCCATACGCGCCGGCGTCTAATACGCGCATGATTTGCGCCGGATCGTTATCTGCCACCCTCACCAGCGGCACGGCAGGCGTGCTCGATAGCGCCTGTAGCATCGACAACGCGCTGGCAAAATCAATCATGCCGTGCTGCAAATCGACGGTGACGGCGTCGTAACCCTGATGGCCCATAATTTCCGCGCTATACCCGGACGGGATCGCCAGCCAGCCGTTAACGATCGGGGTATTTTCCAGAAATGTGGTCTTTAAACTGTTTTTGCGCACTGTATGCACTCCGTTATCCACTGACGCAGCAGCGGCGCGATCTCATCCGGGGTTTCCAGCGGAATAAAATGCCCGCCAGCCTCCACCGTATGCCTGGTCACGTTCGCGTTGCCTGCTGTCAGTAGCTGATGATGATGGGGCGTGCAGATAACGTCCTGCGCGCCGTTTAGAAGTAATGTGGGGCAGGAGAGGGCGTTAAACGCAGCCCGGTTGTCCTGCCGGTGAATGGCCATTTCCGTTTGCTCCGCAAAGGTCTCAATGCCGCACTCTTGCGCCATTCGGCAAATAGTCTCTTGCAGGATCCGATCGGACAGACGTGACGGGGCGACATAGCTCTGCCACAGCGACGAGACCAGCCAGTCGGCCAGGCCCCGCGCCTGTGCGGTGTGTACCGCTTCCCGGCGTGAAGCAAGGGTGTCTGGCGCAACGGGCAACGGATTAACGGAAATCAGCGTCAGCCCGTTCACTCTTTCTGGCGCGTCGGCGGCCATTTGCAGCGCGACAATCGCGCCGAGCGAAAAGCCCGCCAGCAGAAAGCGCGGTGGCAGAACCTTTAACAACCGCCGTGACGCCTGCGGCGCGGACTCTGCGCCCGTCAGCGTGATGCACAGCACCGCTGAGACGTTCAGCCGTTCAATGACGGGCTGCCAGAGCCGGGCGTTACAGAGCGTGCCGCCAAGCAGCACCAGCGGCAGATCGGTATTGTCCAGAAGCGGATATTCCATTGCATCCCTCACGTAGCCGTCCAGCCGCCGTCAACCATCAGGGCGCTGCCGGTGATCAGCCCGGCGGCCTCAGAGGCGAGGAACACTACCGGCCCCATAATGTCCTCCAGCCTGCCTGGCCGGCGCAGTTTGATGTTGTCCAGCACATAGCGGCGAAATGCCGGGTCGGCGAGCGACGAACGCGTCAGGTCGGTTTCAATGAAGGTCGGGCACAGCGTATTGACACGGATCCCCGCATCGCCCAGCTCCAGCGCCATCGTTCGGGTTAACCCTTCAAGCGCGAATTTGGAGGCACAGTACACGCTACGCTCGGGGCCACCAACGTGTCCCATTTGCGATGAGATGTGAATAATCGATCCCCCCTTACCGTCCACCCGCATTCTGCGCGCCACATGCTGGCTGATAAAAAAGGTGGCGCGCAGGTTAAGCGCCATCACCGCATCGAAATTTTCCTCGTTCACCTCAAGAAACGGCTGGTGGCGGGCCAGCCCGGCACTGTTCACCAGAATGTCGGGCGTGGGCAACGTCGCCAGCACACGCGCCACCTCCTGAGTGTCGGTAATATCCAGTTCCAGCGGGTGAAATGCGAGACTGTGTTCCGCTGCCAGACCTGTGGCATGCGCCAGCGCCTCGCGGCCCCGGGCGGCGATCCATACCTCTGCTCCCGCCTGTGCGAGGGCGACGGCGGCGGCGAAGCCAATCCCTCTTGACCCGCCGGTCACCAGCGCGCGTTTGCCGTGCAGGGTGAAAGAGGGCGTTTGCAAAAGCGTCATGACTACACCTTTTCCCTGACCGGGGCCGGTGTGGCGTAGGGAACTTCCGTCTGGCCATAACGGCGCACGCGAATATTGGCCTGCTCGGCATGTCCGGCGAACCCTTCCAGCAGCGACAGACGGGAACAATAGCTGCCGATTTCGGCGGTGGCTTCGTCGCTGAGGACTTTCTGGAAGGTGCAGGTTTTCATGAACTTGCCCACCCACAGGCCGCCGGTATAACGTGCGGCTTTCTGCGTGGGCAGGGTGTGGTTGGTGCCGATCACCTTATCGCCGTAGGCCACGTTAGTACGCGGTCCAAGGAACAGCGCGCCGTAATTGGTCAGGTTAGCCAGGAACCAGTCGTCCCGGTCGGTCATCACCTGAACATGTTCGGAAGCGATACGATCTGCCTCCTGCAGCATCTCTTCGTGGCTGTCGCAGACGATGATTTCCCCGTAGTCCTGCCACGACTGGCGGGCAATGTCGGCGGTAGGGAGCTTTTCCAGCAGCCGTTCCACTTCGCTGAGCGTCTCTTTGGCAAGTTGAAGCGAGTTCGTCAGCAGGATGGCAGGGGTGGTGACGCCGTGTTCGGCCTGGCCCAGCAGGTCCGTGGCGCACATTTCCGCGTCAACAGTGTCATCGGCAATCACCAGCGTTTCCGTCGGACCGGCAAACAGATCGATACCTACCCGGCCGAACAGCTGGCGTTTGGCCTCCGCAACGAAGGCGTTACCGGGCCCGACCAGCATGTCGACCGGTGCCAGCGAGTCCGTGCCCAGCGCCATGGCGCCTATCGCCTGAATGCCGCCAAGGGCATAGATTTCCGTTGCGCCAGCCATTTTTTGCGCCGCGACAATCGCCGGGGCGGGCTGACCGTTAAACGGCGGGGCACAGCTGATGATTCTTGAACATCCCGCCACGCTGGCAGTGATGATCGACATGTGCGCGGAGGCGAGCAGGGGATATTTTCCGCCAGGCACGTAACATCCTACGGCGTTAATCGGAATATTTTTATGTCCGAGGATTACCCCGGGACGCGTTTCAATTTCCAGGTCCCGCAGACATTCTTTCTGCGCGCGGGCAAAATTTGCCACCTGCTGTTGGGCAAATTCAATATCCTGAATATCCTGGCGGCTTAACTGTTTTATGCAGCGGTCAATCTCCGCGGACGTCAGACGATAATCCTGACGGTCATAACGATCGAATTTAATGGATAATTCGCGAATGGCTTTATTTCCGCGTTTTTCAATATCCGCAAGTATTTGTTCAACCGTTTCCCTTATTTGCTGGTTGGCTTGCTGGCGCTCTTCGGTAGATTTACCGGTTTTTAATTTCCAGGACACTCGCTTCTCCTTACCTTTTTCAGATGTCAGTTGTCCTCCCGGCGAGCCGGGAAAGGGTGTTTACTTCAGAAAGGGTTATTGATCCGGCGCGGCAGCGTACGCACCGTTTTTTAATAATTGGGCTGAGGTTTGCGTTTTACGGGCATATACCCATCGAGCGGACAGCGGCGTGGCAATAGCGGCCACAACGGAAAGGGCGGCAATCAATATATAACCGGACGACAGGTTAATATGTTGCATCATTACGCCCATCATTACCGGCCCGACAAACATGCCGCAGGAATAAATGGTCTGGAATAGTCCCATTCGCGTGGATTGTTCATCAGACGAGGTATTCACTACGCTGAGCGACATGAATGCGGCAAAGGCCATACCGAACGAGAACCCCGCCAGCGCCTGCCACAGGTAAATCACATACATATTGCTGGTAAAGGGAATGCCGAAAGTGGAGATCACCTGTAAAACGATGCCGAGCACGGCGGTTTTTACCAGCCCAAGGCGCTGATAAAACACCGAGCTGCACAGGGCGATGGCCAGCCCGTAAAAAAGAAGGTGAATATTACCCAGCAGCGCGAGGATCCCCGCCCGGGCGCCAAGCTGCTCGGCATAGACCGGCGTCAGCGTGTCGCGGGTGGCGAAGGGCACCAGAATGACGACGGTCGCCAGGATGCCAATCAGCCAGACGGAACGGTCGGCCAGTTGCTGGCGCGCGCCGGTAATGCAGGCTTTAAGCGTGGGGGCCTGAACCGGGTCGTGCACGTCCTGAATGCGGGTCGTCAGGAATAACGCCACCAGGGCGGAGATGCAGGAGACAAAAAAGGCGATGTTATTGGCGAAATAGTGAATCAGCACCGCGCCAATACAGTTACCGAGAAACACGCCGATGGGCCCTGCCAGCGCCAGCAGCGCGACGGCGGCAGGCGCTTCGTTGCGACCGAAGTAACGCATGAACAGGATGTTGTACAGCACCCAGGTCGCCGCCGTGACACCGTCTGCCGCTTTCGCCAGATACAGCGTAATGGCGTTGGGTTCAAGCCAGGCAATCGGCCAGGCGATAATTGGCAGCAGCAGGCCAATCTGGATGAAGATCCTGCGGCTTTTAACCACGTCGGAAATAATGCCTAACGGGAAGCGTATCAGAAGGGTTGCCAGACCGGACGCGCCCATGATGATGCCCATGATCTGTGGCTCAATGCCCTGGTTGATCATCATGGGGGCCAGGAATGCATCAATGCTATGAATGCAGATAAAGAACAGGATGCTGATGATGAAAAAGAGCCGGGCTTCCCGACGGCGTAACAGTGCTTGAAACATGGTTTTGAACCTCTTAAGAATTAATGGGTTATAACCAGTCAGGGACGACGTTTACCGGTTCAATCCTTTGGGCGACTCCTGTTCTCTCCGGTACCATTGACGGTATGAAAACTCTTTGCATACGTATTCAAGATTTGAAGTTACGAAAAGGTTTCACATTTGTAAAGTGATCTCGATCTTGTTGTGATAATTTTAATTTTTTGTGTTGCATACGCATGCAAAGGTGGTGTAAGTATAAAAAACACCCACTTGCTGAGGCGTTTGAAGCACGTGCAAATGGGCAGGACGTTGATAAGGAATCAGGGGTAATGAAACGTAAGACTTTTGCAGCAGTCACATCCCAACAGGTCGCTCAGCTGGCGGGGGTATCGCAATCTGCGGTGTCGCGAACGTTCACGCCGGGGGCCAGCATTTCACCGGCAACGCGTGAAAAAGTGCTGAAGGCAGCGCGCGAGCTGGGCTATCGCCCGAATGCGATCGCCCGTTCGCTCAACACGGCTCGTTCGCGCATTATCGGTGTCGTCATTTCTTACTTTGATAACCCCTTTTACTCGCAGGTGCTGGAGGCGCTGGCGCAAAAGCTGGATACGCTGAACTATCACCTGCTGCTGTTCGTTGGCGACCGGGAAGGTAACGTAGACCGTATTTTTGACCAGATTATGCAGTACCGGGTGGATGGCATTGTGCTGGCCTCGGTGACGCTGTCGCTGGAGTTATCCGAGGAGTGCCTTGCCGCCGGGATCCCGGTAGTGCTGTTTAACCGCAGCGAAGAGAGTGGCATGGCCTCCAGCGTCAACAGTAATAACGAAGCGGCCGCGCGGCAGATTGCCGAGTTTCTGCTGGCGGGGGAGCACAAGCGTTTTGCCTACGTGGGCGGCGTGGCCGATTCCCCGGTCAATATCGCCCGCCAGCGCGGGTTCATTTCCACGCTGGAAGAACATGGCATCACCGATGTCCGGGTGGTGCACGGGAATTACGACGCTCAGCAAACCACCCGGGCAGCCTATACCCTGTTTTCGACGTCGCCAGCGCCGGATGCGGTCTTTGTCGCCAACGATCATATGGCCGTCACGGTAATGGATGTGGCGCGCTATGAGTTTGGTTTGCGCATTCCGGAGGAGGTCTCCGTTGTCGGCTATGACGACATCGGCCCTTCCGGCTGGCCCTCTTATGCGTTGACCTCGGCGTCGCAGCCGGTCGGCGCGATGGTGGATGCCACGGTGGAACTGTTAATGAAGCAAATTGACAGCGGAACCATAGAGCCTGAACAGATTACGGTGCCCGGTACGCTGGTGATACGCCACTCGGCGCGTCGCCCACGCAGCGGCGTTATCGAAACCAATGGTTTAACGCTATTCCAGTCTAAGGAGCGCACATGACCAGATTGCGGGGCTTCAGCCCTCAATTCGACTCTATCCAGCAGTTCATTTTGACGCTGACGCACGTGGTGTGGGAGCAGAAAGATATCGGCCAGCTGGCGGATTTTTACGCCACGCCGGTGGTTTTCACTACACCCGAAAAACAGCTGCATGAGCTTTCCCAGTTTATGCGCCTGACGCTTGAGGCGATGCACAGCTTCCCGCAGCGAGCGGTGCTGACGGAGGATATTCTGTGCAGCCAGAACCCGGGGGACGAGTACTATGCGGCGCAGCGTACCGTAGCCCGCATTCAGCACCAGGGGGAGGGATTTTTTGGCCCGCCGACCGGGAAAAATGTCTGGGTCCGCACCTGGGCCGATCGCATCTGTGTTGATGGTGCCGTACGCCAGGAGTGGCTGCTTCAGGATCGTGCCGCGATTGTGGCGCAACTGGGGCTGGATGTCCGCGACTTTGCTTTTAACCTGGCGACCATGCGCCAGCAGCTTGGGCTGGAATCTGTGTCTGCTGAGACGCTTGACGCCCGCTGGGCGGGTGGGCCTGAGGGCGACGACGTGGAAGGGGCGCTGGCCGGGGTCGTTGAGCGCTACTTAACGATGTGGGCGGGCGGTAACAGCGGCGTGGTGCCCGGTCTCTATCACCCGGCGGCGACGCTGTACGCGCCGGGGCACTGCCTTTGCACCGGCGAACAGGAAATTGGCGCACAGCTTTCCGGTTATCGCGCTTCATTTGCCGACAGCGAAACGCAGCTTCATCACCTGATTGTGCGTAAAGATCCTAATGAGCCGATTCGACTTTCATTGCGCTGGTCGTTGTTAACCTGGCATGACGGTTACGGCAAATTTGGTGCGCCGACCCGTAAACCCATATCAATTACCGGTATCAGCCAGCTTGAATTACGTGATGGTTTAATTTTCCGTGAATATCTGGGGATCGATGAATTAGCGATTTGGTCGCAAATATTTAATTAATGGGGCGGCAGCCCCCTTATTCCGGCTGCAAAAAATAACCGTGTTTAATTCACCCTCACTTACGGGTGCGGGTTCTTATTGTCTGAAAACAGAGCAGGAGTTTATATGTCTTCCACCGAAGCAACAAATAAAGCACCAGCCGTACCCGAAAAAAGCAGCGTGAAATCGCTGAAAGAGGAACCTGTATTACAGGTGGAGCGTCGTGATTTTGTCGATCTGGTACCGGAAAAAAGACCGCGCGTGCAATCATTACGCGGCTTTGATGACTGCTATACCGATATTGTCGATTATATCGTTCGCTGCACCCATAAAATATGGGACGAGCGCGATGTCGGTTTAATTTATTCTCACTATACCCATAACTGCGTGCTGTATAACGCGCTGGGGACACTCTATAACCGCGAACAGGTGGTGCAGGATACGCTGCAACGCTTAATTGCCTTCCCGGAACGGCGCGGAATGGCAACCCAGGTTATCTGGAACGGAAATGATGTTGACGGTTTTTATACCTCTCACCTGGTGACGGGAAGCGGGCGGCATACACAGTACAGCCATTTAGGCAAACCGACGAACCGTACGTTTGTGACGCGTACCGTGGCGGATTGCATGATCCACGAGAATAAAATTTATCGGGAGTGGGTAGTCAGCGACAATATGTCACTGATGAAACAGCTTGGCCTGAATACCGATCAAATCGCATTTAATATGGCAAAGGAGCAGTTCGATAAAGGCTTCCGCGTGATGGACATCGGCGAAAACGGCCGCATGCTGGGGCAATATCCGCCGGAGATGGAGTGCGATGTTTCCATTGCGCACACCGATACGGAGGAGCAGTGCCTGCGCTGGCTGCATGAGATCTACAACCGCCGGATGTTTGGCAAGATCAAAGAAGTGTATGCGCCTAACGTACAGTGGCACGGTCCGCTGATGAAAGAGCTGTACGGCACCGCGGCGGTAACCCATCAGACGCTGGCGCTGGTGGGGATGATCCCTGACGGCGCGTGGCTGCCGCAGCATATTTGTTCCAACCCATGCGATGAAGGCGGCGTCAAAGTGGCCGTACGCTGGATTATCGAAGGACATCACCTGGGTTACGGCGAACTCGGCAAGCCGACCGGAGAACGACTGTTCGTGATGGGCATGTCGCACTACCACATCGTCAACGGAAAAATTGTTGATGAGTGGGTGGTTTATGACCATCTGGCGCTGCTGGCGCAGATCAAACTCGGCCAGATGGAGGACGCGTAAATGTTAAATCAGGTGAGCTGGATTAAGCGTCCGCAGGGGCAGGATGCGCAGGCCGATCGTTCCCTGACGGAGAAGGTCAGCGCCATTATCGAGCGCGTGAAAACCGAGGGCGATACGGCGCTAAGAGCCTTTTCGCAGCAGTTTGATCAGGTCGTACCGGCGCAGTTTGAGGTGAGCGAGCAGGAGATTGCCGAAGCACTGGAGGGGATGGATGCCCAGACGCGCCGCGACAGTGAGTTTGCCATTAATCAGGTGCGTCGTTTTGCGCAGGCGCAGCTGGCGACCATGCTGCCGCTGGAGGTAGAGACGCTGCCTGGCGTGCATCTCGGTCACCGGATCATCCCGGTGCAGACGGTGGGCTGCTACGTGCCGGGCGGACGGTATCCGATTCTCTCCGCACCCGTGATGTCGATTGTTCCTGCGACGGTGGCGGGCTGTGAACAGATTATCGCCTGTCTGCCCCCGGGCGCCCATCCGGCGATGATTGCCGTTTGCCATCTGGCGGGCGCGCACCGCATTTTCAAAGTTGGCGGCGCGCAGGCCATTGCGGCTATGGCCTGGGGAACGGAGAGTATTCCGTCGGTGGACAAAATCGTTGGGCCAGGCAACGCCTTCGTTAACGAAGCGAAACGCCAGGTGTTTGGTCGAGTCGGCATTGATGCCCTCGCCGGGCCGAGCGAGATTTTTACTATCGCCGACGACAGCGCCGACCCGCGCATTCTGGCCGCCGATATGCTGGCGCAGGCAGAGCACGATATTCATACCCGCGTCGGGCTGGCGACAACCAGCCGGGATATCGCTGAGCGTACCCTGGCGGAGGTTGAGCGTCAGCTTGCCAGCCTGCCAACGGCCGCCACGGCGGGCGAGGCGTGGCGTCGGCAGGGTGAAATTGTGCTCTGCGAAGATGAAGCGCAGCTGATTGCGTTTGCTGACCATATGGCGACGGAGCATTTGCAGGTGCATACCCGCGATCCGCACGCGACGGCAGCGAAGATCCGCAACTATGGCTCGCTGTTTATTGGTCAGAACGCCAGCGTGGTGTTCTCCGATAAATGCTGCGGCACCAACCATACGTTACCGACGATGGCGGCGGCACGCTATACCGGCGGTCTGTGGGTAGGGGCATACGTCAAAATCTGTACCCATCAGTGGATTGACGAGCAGGGTATCCCGGCAATCGCACAACCGGCGATCCGCCAGAGCCGTACCGAGGGGATGCAGGGGCACCGACGGGCGGCGGAAATTCGTCTGCGTCCGCAGGACATTGATGCCATTACTACCGGCATGCGGGACTAAAACGTATCCCGGGCAGCCTTCTGCCCGGTTTTCAGCACGGGGAGCCTGAGACTATGAAGCGCCTGATACCGCCAGACGACTGTCCGGAGGAAATTGCCCGCCGTCTCGACGTCATACAGCAGCACCGGGCGCTCAACGCGATCCTCGGGGTTAACCCTGACGCCATGTCTCAGGCGGAACAGCATCAGCAGCAGCGTCGGCGTGGAGAGCCGATCGGCCCCCTGCACGGCGTGCCGCTGATCGTCAAAGATAATATTGCCTGCGCGCCGATGCCGATCACCCTTGGCTGCCGTGCGCTGGCCTCACTTAACGCGACAGCGGATGCTCGGGTCGTGCAGCGATTGCGCAGAGCGGGGGCGATTATTCTTGCCAGGGCCAATATGTCCGAGTTCGCGTTCGATGTGCGCTCGCGTAGCTCGCTGGGGGGTGATGTGGCGAATCCACTTTGCCCGACACTCACCGCCGGAGGTTCCAGCGGAGGATGCGCCGCGGCGGTGGCGGCTGGAATGGCGGATGGCGCATTGGGTACCGATACCGGCGGCTCTATCCGCATTCCCTGTAGCTATACCGGGCTGGTGGGGCTACGGCCTGCCTTTCGCCGTTCACAGCTGGACGGCGTGGCGCCGCTCTCGCCCAGCAAAGATACCGTTGGGCCAATGGTACATAGCGTTGAGGATGCCGCCTTGCTGCATGCGGTGATCCATGGCCTGCCGCCGGTTGCGCTTCCTGTGCGTTCGCTGAAAGGCGTTCGCTTTGGCGTGGTGACCGCGTTACAGGGAGAGGATGAGGTACAGCTGGAGGTCTGGCAGTCGGCGCTGCACACGTTGCGCCGTGCCGGAGCGACGCTGGTGGAGGTTTCACTCCCCTTCCTTGAAGAGGTGAGGCAGGCCACCTGCCTCAGTCTGTATGAATTTCGCGTGGCGATTGACGACTGGCTTAGCAAACAGCCTGGCGCTCCCTCCGGACTGACAAGCATTGTGGACTCCGGCGCTTTCCTGCCAGAGTTTGCGCCGTTTCTACGTCAGATGCTGGCGAGTAACACGCTGAAAACCCCGCTCTGGCTGGCGGGGCGTCGCTTTCAGCGCCTGTTGCGGCAGAACCTTTGCCAGGTGGCGGAGGTGCAGCGCATCGACGGATTTGTGTATCCCACCGTACAACGATTACCAGAAAGTATGGCGAAGATGCCGCCAGGCTGCGCGCCGGAACTGGCCGCCATCAGCGGCCTGCCTGCCATTACGTTGCCCTGTGGCGTAAGCCGTATCGGGCTGCCGGTAGGGATGGAGATGTTATCGGCGCAGGAGGATGAGACGATGCTGATGACGCTGGCGCTGGCATGTGAGGGGGCGCTGGGCGGGATAAATGAGGTGCTGAGGTTTAAGGCAGGATATCGCCAGAGCGGTACCGTTTGTCAGAACCTCTCTTAAGGCGCCGATGGCCCCTTGCCGCGATACCTTATTGTGATTTCATTTTTCAGTATTGTCAGCGGCGGCGTCATTTCGCCGCGCGCTACCGACTGATACTCAAAGCGAAAGGGGCCCGCGGCCGGGAAACCCGCTGGCAACGGGATTTCGCCCGCCAGTTCCCTGAGCATCAGACAGCGCAGGTTGTTACAGACGCGAATGCGAAAGCCCGGCGGCGTGGGGCCGTCCGGTGTAATCTTCCACAGCAGATGCGTCGGCGTAACCCCTTTCGGAAGGGGCGTGGCGGGCTGAACTGGACGACTTTTCAGTACCTGCTTGCCGCGCGACAGCGTGCCGCCAAAACTATGGCTGCTCCATGAACCGTCCGCAGCAAACGCCGGTGGCGCAAGCAGCAGAACAAGCAAGGCGGCTCTTATCACGATTTACCTCCAATGAGATACGTCATTCTCACGTTGCGCTGAGTGTTTATCTCCTGGCTGGAGAGCACTGCAAGCTGAGGGAAGATGCGACGAAGATAGCGGGACAGCATCAAACGCAGCGCCGGGTTCACCAGCAGAACCGGCGGCGCACCCAGCGCTTCCTGATGCTGCAACGCCTGCTCGGTCTGTTTCATTAAATTCTCGGCAATTCCCGGCTCGATAGCGCTTCCGCTCTGGGTTGCCTGTACCAGCAACTGCTCAAGTGACATATCAAGGCCGATTATTTGGATATCGTCGTCGCCAGGGAACCACTGCTGCGTAATCGCCCGGGAGAGGCGAGCGCGCACGCGGGCCGTCAGCTCGTCAGCGTCAGACTGAGGAGTGGCATACTCAGCCAGCGTGTCGATGATGGTCCGCATATCGCGGATCGGCACGCGCTCGGAGAGCAGATTTTGCAGTACTTTGTGCAGCGTGGTCAGGCTGATTACCCCGGGGATCAAATCCTCTATCAGCTTCGGCGACTGTTTGGTGAGCTGGTCAAGCAGCTGCTGCGCCTCCTGGCGACCGAAAAGTTCGTCCGTGTGGGTGCTGATAAGGTGGTTCAGGTGCGTAGCGACGACGGAACATGGATCGACTACGGTATAGCCCAGCGTCTGCGCCAGCTCGCGATGGACTTCATCGATCCATAGAGCGGGAAGTCCAAAGGTTGGTTCTTTACAGGGCGTACCGGGCACTTCTCCCTCTGCACAGCCTGGATCGATCGCCATCCAGCGATCGGGCTGGACCTCGCCTTTACCAATCGTCACCCCTTTTAGCAGAATACGATAGTGAGTCGGCGGCAGGTCGAGATTATCGCGAATATGAACTGCTGGCGGCAGAAAGCCCATCTGCTGCGCGAACTTCTTACGAATACCCCGTACGCGGGTTAACAGCTGGCCCTGCTGTTCATGATCGACCATAGGGATCAGTCGATAGCCAACCTCCAGCCCCAGTACATCTTCCATCTGTACGTCAGACCATGTCGCTTCATTAACCTGCGCCACGTCAGCTTCAGCTCGGGTAGGGGCGGAGGGGGCGGCGCCCGTTTTTTTCGCCTTACCTTCCTGGCCCCGCAGCCACCATGCAATGCCTAAAAGTGAGGAGGTAAAGAGTAAAAAGACCAGATTGGGCATGCCTGGGATTAGCCCCAGCAAACCAATTACGGCCGCAGAGAGGGCAAGCACGCGAGGTGAGGTAAACAGCTGGCCGACCATCTGCTCGCCTACGTCCTGCTCGTTGACCACACGCGTTACAACGACACCTGCCGCGGTGGAGATCACAAGACCAGGGATCTGCGCAACCAGGCCGTCACCGATGGTCAACAGCGTGTAGGCCTCTCCCGCTGCGCTGAGGGTCATATCATGCTGCATTACGCCGATAATCAGGCCACCGATAATGTTTATTGCCATGATCAGCAGGCCTGCGATGGCATCGCCACGCACAAATTTGCTCGCACCGTCCATGGAGCCGTAAAAATCTGCCTCCTGAGTCACCTCTTTTCGACGGCGTTTGGCCTCCTCCTCGCCGATCAGACCGGCGTTCAGGTCGGCATCGATTGCCATTTGTTTACCGGGCATACCGTCAAGGGTAAAGCGAGCGCCCACTTCTGCAATACGCCCGGCCCCCTTGGTGATGACCATAAAGTTTATAATTATCAATATGATAAAAACGACGATGCCGATGGCAAAGTTGCCGCCTACCAGGAAGTGGCCGAACGCTTCGATGACCTGGCCCGCGGCGTCAGCGCCGTTATGGCCGTGCATCAGGATAACGCGCGTTGAGGCGACGTTTAGCGCCAGGCGAAGCAGCGTTGAGAAGAGCAGTACCGTCGGGAAGGCGGAAAACTCCAGCGTATTCTGGGTAAACATGGCGACCAGAAGGATCATGATCGCCAGTACAATATTAAAGGTAAACAGCAAGTCCAACACGAAGGTTGGCAGCGGCAGGATCATCATCGCAAGGATCGTCATGATCAGGACTGGACCGGCCAGTACCTGCCACTGGGTCTCCTTGATGCCGGGCAAACGTAATTTGGTGGCGATATTAGCCATTACTCTTTACTCTCTTGTGCAAAATCGAGCGCCGGGGGAACCGGCAAATCTTTAGGTTCTGTTGGGCGCAAGCCAAAGCCTTTACGCCACCGGCGCAGGCTATATACCCAGGCCAGGACTTCGGCAACAGCGTTATATAATTCACCGGGCACCGGCTGACCCGGCTCGCAGTGCCGGTAAAGCGCACGCGCCAGCGGTGGCGCTTCCAGCATCGGAACCCGATTTTCTTCAGCCATCTCGCGGATGCGCAGGGCAATAAGTCCACTGCCGCTTGCGACGACGATCGGTGCGCCCATGGTGCCTTCCTGGTACTTCAGCGCCACGGAATAGTGGGTCGGGTTGTTGACGACCACATCGGCGGTGGGCACCTCGGCCATCATGCGGCTTTGTGCCATCTGGCGCTGAATCTGCCTGACGCGACCCTTAATGTGCGGGTCACCTTCCTGGTTTTTAAATTCATCCTTTATCTCCTGGCGGCTCATTCTCAGCTTCTTAAAGTTGCTCCAGAGCTGATAAATCACGTCGAAGGCCACCATGGGGATCAGTGACAAAATCACGTACAGCATGCAGCCAATCAGCAGGTTGCTGATGTCGTTTAGCGCGCCGCCCAACGGTTCATACATTAGATTGATGAACCTGCTTTTATTGAGCAGTAAAAACAGTCCTCCCCCCGTGGCGGCCAACAGCACCTTGAGGATGCTTTTGATCATCTCTGATACCATTTGGGCAGAGAAAAGACGCTTGATACCGGTGACGGGATTAAGTTTTTTAAGATTAACCTTTAGCGCCTTACTGCTTGCGTTCAGGCCGCCGATAATCGACGGTGCCGTTATTGCGGTCACGTACAGCCCGCCGGCGAAGGGCAGAATGGCGAGAAAAGCCATGCTCAACAGCGAGGCTGCACGATGTAACATATTCTGCGGGTCGCGGATCAGCAGTCGATCAAAGGTCAACCCGTTGTGCAGAATAGATTCAAGCTGCGTCGCCAGATGGCTACCTGCGCCGACGATAAGCCCCCAGCCCACCAGAAGCATGGCAAGGGTGGTCAGCTCGCGCGAACGCGGAACCTGACCTTCCTCCCGCGCTTTCTGTTTTCGGTGGGGTGTGGGGTCTTCTGTTTTGTCGCTCTCGCTCTCTTCAGACATAGTGTTGGCCTGGGGTCATCAAAAGCCCAGCGACTCCAGCAGGTCATCCACCTGTTCCTGAGAGGCGACAATCCCGGCGACGCTGGTATCAATCTGCGGGCCGTTCTTGAGATGGGCGTCACCGCTCTGTTCGATACCCGCGTCACGTTCGCGCATGTTTTCAACCAGCACGCTGATCAGCTCGGTTTCGACGGTCTGAATCACCTGCATCAGGCTTTGTAGCACCTGGCCGGTGAGATCCTGGAAGTCTTGCGCCATCATTATTTCGGTGAGCTGTTGGTTGGTTTGCTGAGCGGTGGCCGGCACGTCCAGCAGAAAGGTACGTGTCTCTTTCACCAGTTCTCGCGCCTCGTCAAGCGGCTGTGGCTCTTCAAACCAGGCGTCCCACCGTTCAGTAAGCTTACCGGCATTTTCACCTAATCTTTCCTGGAGCGGTCGTGCCACCTCGACGGCCGTCAGCGCGCGATCGGCGGCCTGAGACGTTTTGCCAACAACGTAGTTGAGACGGTCACGCGTGTTGGGGAACGCGTCCGCGACTTCTTTAATGGCCTGCTCCAGGCCAAGATTTGCCATACTGTCGCGCAGCAGCCGGGTTAATTGACCGATACGCAAAAAGAGATCCTTTGGCGGTTCCGCGATCTCGCCAGGCTGAGTGGTCATAGTATTCACCCGAGTTTTTCAAAAATTTTGCCAAGCTTTTCTTCCAGCGTGGCGGCAGTAAACGGTTTAACGATGTAACCGTTGGCACCCGCCTGCGCGGCGGCGATAATGTTTTCGCGCTTTGCTTCCGCAGTAACCATCAGTACCGGCAGCTTTGACATCGCCGGGTCGAGGCGAATGGTTTTCAGCAGCTCAAGGCCATCAAGGTTGGGCATATTCCAGTCGCTCACAACGAAATCAAACTCACCGGCGCGCAGCTTGTTCAGCGCGTCCTGGCCATCTTCCGCCTCTTCAATATTTGAATAGCCCAGATCCTGAAGCAGGTTACGTACGATACGTCTCATGGTGGCAAAATCGTCCACCACCAAAAAACGCAGGTTTTTATCCGACATGTGTGTTCTCTCCTGAACGTCGTGGTTTATGGCTGAAACTTTCCAGCAGACGCTGGCTAATTTTATTGAGATCGACGATTTCTCGGGCAGCGCCAAGGGCAATCGCTTCGCGAGGCATACCGAACACCACGCAGCTCGCTTCGCTCTGAGCGAGGGTAAACGCGCCCGACTCCCGCAACGCCAGCAACCCACGTGCGCCGTCGGCTCCCATTCCGGTAAGGATGGCGGCGCTGGCATGTGCGCCCACCAGCTGTGCAACGGAGTTAAAGAGAACGTCTACAGACGGGCGATGACGGTTGACGGGGGGCGCGTCGGTCAGCCTGACGGCGTACCCTTTTCCGTGACGGACGATCTCCATATGCTTGTCGCCGGGGGCGATCAATGCCGTACCCGGAAGTACCGGTTCGCCATCATCCGCTTCATGCACCTTTATCTGGCAAAGTGAATCAAGACGCTGGGCGAAGGAGCGGGTAAATCCAGCAGGCATATGCTGGGCGATGACGATGCCGGGGACGCTGGCTGGCAGCGGCGTTAATACCTGGCGCAGCGCCTCCGTCCCGCCGGTCGAGGAGCCAATCGCCACAATGCTTTGCGGATCCACGGTAATGCCCCGCAGTATCGGCGAGGCCACTTCAGCCTGACGTCCCAGTTTTGCCTTCGCGGCAATGCGGATCTTCTCTGCGACCTGCACACCCCACAGTTCCAGATTTCCGGCGATACGCTGATCGGGTTTGGCCAAAAAATCGACGGCGCCGTGTTCCAGCGCGGCCATTGTCGCCTTCGAGCCTCGGGTGGTCATCGAGGAGATCATCACCACCGGCATTGGACGAAGGCGCATCAAACGGGAGAGAAACTCCAGCCCATCCATTTTCGGCATGTCGATATCCAGCGTCAGCACGTCGGGGTTCAACTGCTTAATCATCTCGCGTGCGATCAGCGGGTCTGGCGCGGTGCCGACCATCTCCATATCTGGCTGTTGATTGATCACTGCGCTCAGGATGTTGCGCATGAGCGCAGAATCATCAACTGTCAGCACCCGTATCCGTTTCACCGTAAGGCCTCCGTAAGTTCATACACCGACTGGCCGCGAAGCCTGAGTGGAATGTGCGGATGATTAAAATGTTCAGAGTGACCAACAAACAGCAGGCCGTCTGGCTTCAGCATGCGGGCAAAGCGCTCAAGCAGACGCTTCTGCGTCGGCGCATCGAAATAGATCATCACGTTGCGGCAAAAGATGGCGTCAAACGGTCCGGGCAGCGGCCAGCTGTTGTCCAGCAAGTTGAGCCGCTGATAGTGAATAGCGGCCAGCAGTTCTGGCTTTACCTTCACCCGATCGCTGTTCTCACCCGAGCCGCGCAAAAAATAGTGGCGTTTTTGCACCAGGGTCAGCGAGTGTAGGTCGGACATGCGGTATACCCCTGCCTCCGCTTTGGCCAGCACCTCGGTATCGATGTCAGAGGCCCAGACGCGTGGCCCTCCCGTCGCGCTCCCCAGAGTCTCGTCCAGCGTCATGGCGATGGAGCAAGGTTCTTCCCCGGTGGAAGCGGCGGTACACCAGACGCGGTAGCCGTTGGGCCGCTGACGGGCGTGTTCTGCGAGCACCGGGAAGTGGTAGGTTTCGCGAAAGAAAGAGGTCAGATTGGTTGTCAGCGCGTTGACAAAGTTCTGCCATTCCGGATGCTCGCTGTGGGATTCCAGAATGCTGATGTACTCAAGAAATGTGTCAATCCCCAGCGCCCGTAGCCGCCGTGATAAACGATTAAAAATCATCTCTCGTTTTTGTGCGTTGACTACAATCCCGGCGCGGCGATAGATCAGTTGCCCAATACGCTGTAATTCAGAATCGGATAACGTAAGCTTATTTGGCGATAAGCGCACGGGAATGTCTTTAAATTCACTCATAGACAGGGCGAGGCCTTATACCGGGGTATTCATGATTTCCTGGTAGGCACTGAGCATTTTATTGCGCGCTTGCACACCGAAGCTAAAAGAAATTGAGGACTTCTGCATTGCCAGCATTACGTCATTTAATCCAATATCGCTACTGCCAGACATCCACTGCTGCGTCATTTCTTTCGCGTTAACCTGAGTTTCATTAATTTCATTGATACTATTGAATAAAATGTCAGAGAACGACGGCGTGTTTTTCAGCGCGGCAGGCTGGTTTCGGCTCATGCCGGCTATTTGCTGTGACTGAGTGTTAATTTGATCGAGTACGCCACGCATTAAAGTTGCTGACATTGTTGACTTCCTGAATTAATAAGGGAAAAGCACACATTTATTACATATCTTTTAAACGTTGATAGTTTAACACGTAGGCAAAATGGCCATAAAATCCAATAAGCGAACATTACTTTAAGCTTATTTATCCTTAAAAAATCGGCCTTTCAGACGATAATGCCCGCCTGAAAATTTCTCTTAATTTGAAATCGTCGTTATCAGCCCTGCGATATCACAGGCGCTGACGCGCATTATTGTGCGTGCTATTTCTTACAGGATCACGGCATGAGTGCCACATTAAATGATTTAACGAATAATCCGGCTGACCGAATTAAATCGGCTCTGTCATGGCTTCGCGCCAGCCCGAAGCTATCGCTGGTCATTTGCGCCGCGGCTGCCGTATCGGTATTAATTGCGCTTATGTTCTGGGCAAAAGAGCCAGGCTATCGCGTGTTGTTTAGCAATATCAGTGATGAAGACGGTGGGGCCATTGTTGCCCAGCTGTCGCAGATGAATGTCCCTTACCGCATCGACGCGCCGGGTGGCGCTATTCTGGTTCCTGAAGGACAGGTCCATGAAGTGCGTATGAAGCTGGCCCAACAGGGGTTGCCAAAAGGCGGCTCCGTAGGGTTTGAACTGCTGGATAAGGAAAAGTTTGGTATTAGCCAGTTTAGCGAACAGGTTAATTATCAGCGGGCGCTTGAGGGAGAGCTGGCGCGTACTATTGAAAACCTGGGGCCGATCAGATCGGCGCGCGTTCATCTTGCCACACCCAAGCAGACGATGTTTGTGCGTGAGCAAAAACAGCCAACGGCTTCCGTTACCGTCAACCTGATTCAGGGGCGTACCCTGGATGAAGGACAGGTCATTGCCATTACCCATCTGATTTCCAGCGCCGTGACGGGGCTGACGGCAGAAAATGTCACTATCGTCGATCAGCGGGGTGAGCTGCTCACCCAAAGTGGTTTGCGCGGCCTGCAAACGTCACAGCTGAAGTACACCAGTGAGATCGAAAGTGATTACCAGCAGCGCATCCAGCGAATCCTGGCGCCGCTGGTGGGCAGCAAAAATATTCGCGCCCAGGTCACGGCGCAGATTGATTTTACCCAGCAGGAGCAGACGCAGGAGCAGTATCAGCCCAACGCCGATCCGCAAAAAATGGTGATTCGAAGCCGCCAGACGAGCCAGTCCGAGCAGGGTAATGGACGCGGCAATGGCGGCGTACCGGGCGCGCTGACGAATCAGCCGCCAGCGCCTGCCACTGCGCCACTTACGCAGCCGCTTAACAAGCCTGCCGCTCAAACCAGTACCGCTGGTACCGGAAATGACCGTTCACAGCCCTACAACAATCACAACGATGAGACCACCAATTTTGAGGTCGATCGCACGCTAACCCACATTAAAAATGCCATGGGGCGCATCGATCGTCTTTCAGTCGCGGTGGTGATAAACCATCTGCCGCAAGGCGCTGAGGGCAAGCCGGGTCCGCTGAGTGAGGCTGAACTGAACCGTATTAATGCTCTGGTTAAGGAGGCTGTCGGCTATACGGCCTCACGCGGCGATAGCGTCAATATTTTGAACTCGCCGTTTAACGGGGTTGAGGAAGAGGAACTCCCGCCATTCTGGAAACAGGATAAGTTTTATCAGTTGATGATGGCGATTGCGCGTTATCTGGTTATTGCGATTATCGCCTGGGTTATGTGGCGTAAGCTTGTTCATCCGGCCTGGATCCGCCATCAGGAAACCAGCCTGCGCCGCATGGAAATGGAAAAAGAGGCGCGTCAGGAAGAGCTGGCCGCCCGCAAGAAAGCGTCCGAAAAGGATGCGCGTGACCGCGCTCAGCAGCGTGTGGATACGGAACTTAACAGTCAGCAGCTGCGCGAACTGGCGGAACAAGAGCCGCGGGTTATTGCGCTGGTTATTCGTCAGTGGATGAATCAGGAGCTCAAATCATGAATGCCGCAGAGAAAAGCGCCATCGTTATGTTGACGCTGGGCGACGTCCTGGCCGCCGAAGTCTTTAAGCACCTAAACGCGCATGAGGTGAAGACCATCAGCAGTTCTATGGTCAACATGGCGGGGTTTACCCACGATCAAATGGCCTCCGTGCTGCGCGACTTTAAAAATGACTCAAGCGAGTATGCCGCGCTGAGCCTTAACACGAACGAGTATCTGCGCAGCGTGCTGGTCAAGGCGCTGGGTGAAGAGCGTGCGTCAACGCTGCTTGAGGATTTGCTGGATACCCACCAGGGTGGAAACGGGATCGAAACGCTCAACTTTATGGATCCGCTGGCGGTATTCGATCTGATTCGTGAAGAACACCCGCAAATTATCGCCACGATCCTGGTCCACTTAAAGCGTAACCAGGCGGCGGACGTCCTGAGCAAATTCGACGATCGTGAACGTAACGACATTATGCTGCGTATCGCCACCTTCGGCGGGGTTCAGCCCGCCGCGTTGCAGGAACTGACGGAGGTACTCAACGGCCTGCTCCACGGTCAGAATCTTAAGCGCAGCAAAATGGGTGGGGTGCGCCCGGCTGCGGAGATTTTAAACCTGATGAAATCCCAGCAGGAAGAGGCCGCCATTGAGGCGGTTCGCGATTTCGACAGTGAGCTGGCACAGAAAATTATCGACGAAATGTTCTTGTTCGAAAACCTGGTAGATGTCGAGGATCGCAGCATTCAGCGTCTGTTGCAGGAGGTGGAAAGTGAAACCCTTATCATCGCCCTCAAAGGAGCAGACGAAGCGCTGCGGGCCAAGTTCTTCCGTAACATGTCGCGCCGTCAGTCGGATCTGATGACCGAAGATCTGGCATCGCGCGGCCCGGTTCGTTTGTCACAGGTGGAAGCCGAGCAGAAGACTATTCTGAACATCGTTCGTCGCCTTGCGGAGACTGGGGAAATCATCATTGGAGGCAGCGACGATGCCTACGTTTGATGCCAATAGCGCCGCTCAGTGGCGCAGCTGGCAGCCTGAGGATCTGTTAAACGAAACGGTTGAAGTACCGTTGCAGACGCAGGATACCGGCCATTCTGACGCGCAGTTTAAGGCCGAGCTGGCACGCCTGCGTAAGCAGGCTGAGCAGCAGGGTATTGCTCAGGGATTGGCGCAAGGCAAAGAGGAAGGCCGTCGCGAAGGCTATGAGGCCGGGCTGAAGGAGGGGCGTGAGGCGGGTCTGGCGCAGGGGCTGGAACAGGCTCGTGACGAACGGCAGGCTTTACTGCTCCAGGCTGGAGAATGGGTGACGCAGTGCAAGCTTGCGCTTTCGAATCTCGATAGCCTTATTCCCGGACGTCTGGTTCAGCTGGCGCTGACGGCGGTACAGCAGCTGTACGGCACCCTGAGCGTGGCGGATAACCATGCTCTGCTTGCGCAGATCCGCCAGTTAATGAAGCAGGATACCCTGCTCAACGGCCCGACAGAACTGCATGTGAACCCGCAGGATCTGCCCATGGTCTCCCAGGCGATCGGTGAGACGCTCTCCTCAATGGGGTGGTCCTTACAAAGCGATCCCCAATTGGCCGCAGGGGGATGTCGTGTGGTCACGCCGGACGTGGAGTATGACGCCACCATGGAAACGCGCTGGCAGTCTCTCTGTCAGCTCGCCCGAGAGGAATTGTCCCAATGAGCCAGCAGTTAAAAAACTGGCTCTCGGTCATGGATCGGGTGGAAGAGAAGCTCGGAGAGCTCCCGCGCTTTCGTCAGTACGGCAAGCTGACGCGTGCTACCGGGCTGGTGATGGAGGCCGTTGGCCTGAAGCTGCCGATAGGCGCGTTGTGCATTGTTGAACGTCAGACCGGGCAGGCTATTTTACCGGTCGAGTGTGAGGTGGTCGGGTTTAACGGTCAGACGCTCTATCTTATGCCGCTTGAACATGTTGACGGTATTCTTCCCGGCGCGCGCGTGTACGCGCCAGAGGCCGATAAGGGAGCGGGTAAACAGCTGCCGGTGGGGTTACACCTGCTGGGGCGCGTGCTTGACGCTCAGGGCCGCCCCCTGGATGGTCGTCCACCGGCGGGAAAACCCGTAGCCGGCCTGTTTACCCCCTCGTTTAACCCGCTTCACCGCGATCCCATCAAGTCCGTGCTCGATGTGGGCGTGAGGGCAATAAATGGCCTGCTGACGGTTGGCAGGGGACAGCGTATGGGCCTTTTTGCCGGCTCGGGCGTCGGTAAGTCGGTGCTGCTCGGCATGATGGCCCGTTTCACCACCGCCGACGTCATCGTCGTCGGGCTGATTGGCGAGCGCGGACGTGAAGTAAAAGATTTTATCGAGAACATTCTTGGCGAAGAGGGGCTCTCACGCGCGGTCGTGATCGCCGCACCTGCTGACGTTTCGCCGATCCTGCGTATGCAGGGTGCGGTTTACGCCACCCGAATTGCTGAGGATTACCGCGATCGTGGGATGAATGTCCTGCTGATAATGGACTCTCTTACGCGCTATGCCATGGCGCAGCGTGAAGTGGCGCTGGCTATCGGTGAACCGCCGGCAACGAAAGGTTATCCACCGTCCGTCTTCGCGCGTCTGCCCGCACTGGTAGAGCGTGCGGGTAACGGTATGCGCGGCGGCGGATCGATAACCGCCTTTTATACGGTTCTGACCGAAGGGGACGATCAGCAGGATCCGATCGCCGATTCGGCGCGGGCGATCCTCGATGGCCATATCGTGCTTTCTCGTCGCCTGGCTGAGGCGGGCCATTATCCTGCTATTGATATTGAAGCCTCTATTAGCCGCGCGATGACGGAGCTAATTCCGCATGTCCAGTACCGCAAGGTTCAGCGTTTTAAGCAGCTGTTGTCGACCTATCAGCGTAACCGGGATCTGGTCAGCGTAGGCGCTTACGTGAAGGGCAGCGATCCGCTGCTCGACAGAGCGATAGACCAGTATCCTGCGCTGGAAGCCTTCCTGCATCAGGCAATACACGAGCGGAGCGGTTACGACGAGGCTATTGCCGCACTGAGCCAACTTTTCCCAGACATCGTTGAACAGGCGGGATAAAACGTGAAAGTGAATAATCCAATGGTCATGCTGCGTGACATGGCTCAGGAAAAGCTTACGGAGACCACTCGCGCCCTCGGCAGCGTCCAGCAGACGCTTATGGCAGCCGTGGCCCAGCATGAACAGCTTCAGCACTATGAGCGCGAGTACCAGCAATCTTTGCGTCAGGGCCTGCTGGGCAGCGGTATGTCGATGGCGGATCTGGTTAATCAACAGTCTTTCATTTTGTCACTTAACCAGGTGGTGAAGCAGCACGAATCACATGTTTCCACCTGCGAACAAGCCGTGGATCGGGTCAAAGAGAAGTGGCTACAGAAAAAGCAGCGCCTTAATGCGTTTGAGACGCTCATCGATCGCCGCGAAGCGGCACTGGCTATGGCACAGAGCCGCCAGGAGCAAAAAATGATGGACGAATTCGCCCAGCGTGCCGGACAGAAAAGAGAAAGGCTATGAATATTGATATTACGGCTCTGCTGTCCGGCGGAGCGCCGACGAGAGCAGGCAAAGGAAAACTCATCGGCGAGGATTTTGCTCTCACGCTCGACGACAGGTTGGCGCAGATGGGACTGTTGTTACCTGGGCTGGACGTTCCGGCGCAGCTGTTGAGTCATGAAGGATACCCTCTTCCGCAGCCGGTTTTGCCGCCGGTAGCTGAGCCGGGGGAGAGTGACGACACGCTGGCGGAGGTCAGAATCAGCACCTCTCCCGGTGATGAAAGCCCGCAGTGGCAGCTTCAGCAGATAGTCACCCGCCAGGCGAGGGGCGCTACAGAGGCTTCGACCCTTGCTGATGCGACTCTGCCACGTGAAGAGGTAGCTGGCGAAAAGGCGCCTTTAACGATCCCTGTTGACGATATTAAGCTGAAGCCCGCCCGACGCGAAGATACCCCTCTCCAGATGCAGGCACAGGCGTTAGGGGGGAAAGCCCCGGACGCCAGCGCCGTTATGCCAGGCTTAACGGCTCATCAGGGAGACGCATCGCAGCACGCTACGTGCGATCCCACGGTTCAGAGCGTCGTGATGGAGCCATCAACGGCGCGACTGGTCAGTCAGCCTGTCTCACAGCAGGTGGTCAACGTCCGTTATCCGCTGGAGTCGCCCGAATGGAAACAGTCGGTGAGCCAACATATTGCCCTGTTCAGCCGCGACAATTTGCACAATGCGGAGATCCGCCTGCATCCTCAGGAGCTGGGCTCATTGCATATCTCTTTGCGCGTGCAGCAGGACCAGGCGCAGATCCATATCGTCAGCGAACATGCCCAGGTGCGGCAGATGATGGAGACTGCTCTACCGCACCTGCGGGCGGCTTTAGCGGAAACCGGGCTTCAGTTGGGCCAGGCGAGCGTGAGCCCCGATCGACCACATACTGGCGGTGGCGAGCAGGGACGTCATCCTTCCGGAGAGCAGCATACCGCTCAAGGTGCAGATAACGTGTTCGTGGACGAAGACGCTGTGGCGGAATTATTAACATCGACGCAAGGAAATATATACGGCATTAACACTTTTGCCTGAATTGCTGAATTGCCGACAGGAATGAAATTTTATCTCCTGATTATTCTGCTGATTAAATGGACTACAATGTCCGCCGTATTTATCGAGGGGCAGGTTGCTGCCTCTCTTATTTTATTGGGTTTACGTAATGGGTAACAAAAATAAAAATGCTGCGGCTCGCGGAGGGGCGCGCTCGCTTCTGTTAATACTAATGTTTCTGATTGCCCTCGCAGCCTGCTGTTTTTCAGGCTATCTGTTCTGGTCGATGAAATATGCACACGTGCAGACGGACAACAATTCGAGAAGTGAGCACGAAGCCCCGGCGGTACAGCAAGTTGAACCGTTATACGTGTCGATGAATACCTTTACCGTTAGCCTGACCCCGACGCAGCACGAGTCGGATCGCGTGCTCTACATTGGTCTGTCCGTACGACTTGGCGATACGTCGTCCGTACAGGTGCTTGAGAAATTCCTGCCGGAATATCGCAGCCGATTGTTTATGCTGCTTTCTCAGCAAACGTATGAAACGCTCTCAACGGATGAAGGTAAACGCCAGCTGATTAGCAACATCAATAATGAGCTTAAAAAACCGCTGGCGTTCAACAAAAAGATTAACGTCACTGACGTTTTGATTAATGAATTTATTCTGCGGTAAACACAATGGCTGATAGTTTTTTATCACAGGATGAGATCGATCGCCTGCTCAATGCTGATACGGAGAGTCCCGATGACCTCCATGGAAGCATGGGAGATGCGGGGATAAAACCTTACGATCCAAATACTCAGCGACGCGTGATTCGCGAGCGGCTTCATTCTCTGGAAATTATTAACGAACGCTTTGCCCGTCAGTTCAGGATGGGGCTATTTAACCTGCTGCGCCGCAGTTCAGATATTACGGCGGGAAATATCAAGATCCAGCCGTATCATGAGTTTGCCCGCAATTTACCGGTGCCAACTAACCTGAACCTGCTGCACCTTAATCCCCTGCGTGGGACCGCGCTGATGGCATTCTCCTCCGGTCTGGTATTTATGGCCGTGGATAACCTGTTCGGCGGAGACGGGCGTTTCCCGACGAAGGCAGACGGGCGGGAATTTACCCCGACCGAGCAGCGGGTGATCCACCGTATGCTGACAATGGCACGCGAGGCGTATGAGTTTGCCTGGGGCTCTATTTATAAAATTAAGACGGAATACATCCGTTCAGAGATACAGGTGAAATTTACCAATATTACCTCTTCACCAAACGATGTTGTTGTCACCACGCCTTTCTCCGTGGAAATCGGCTCGCATCGCGGGGAGTTCAATATTTGTATTCCCTTCAGCACGATAGAGCCTCTGCGTGAACTGTTAAGCAATCCGCCAATGGATAATTCGCGCCATGAGGATTCTGAGTGGCGCAGCATGCTGGCAAGCCAGATGCGTGAAACCGAGCTGGAGCTGGTGGCGCAATTTGCCGACATCAACACGCGGTTGTCAAACGTCATGAAGATGAAAAAAGGCGACATTATCCCACTGGATAAGCAGGAGTTTATAGAAGCGAACGTCGGCAGCGTGCCGGTATTTACCGCGAAATATGGCTCTGTAAATAATCAATATGCTCTGAAGGTCGATCGGATGAATCAGCCAGCATTAAAATCTTTCAATAAGGAGTGATTTCCCCATGAGCGACATGAATAACTCGTCGGGATCTGAAGATAAGTCTATGGACAATCTTTGGGGTGAGGCGCTGAACGAGCAGAACGCTGCGGGAAGTACAGAGCAAACGGCGGTTCCTCAGTTTTCTGAAGAGATGAACCTGATTCTGGATATCCCTGTCAAAATGACCGTTGAGCTGGGCCGCACAAAAATGACTATCAAGGAGCTGCTGCGCTTAAGCCAGGGCTCGGTGGTTTCGCTTGACGGTCTGGCGGGTGAGCCGCTTGATATTCTGATCAATGGTTACCTTATTGCCCAGGGCGAAGTGGTGGTCGTGTCCGATAAATTCGGGATTCGTATTACCGATATCATTACCCCATCCGAGCGAATGCATCGCCTGAGCCGCTAATGAACGCAGCACAACCTCCTTTTGCCGCAGGGAGCACGAACGTGCTCTCTGGCGGCGCAATCGCGCTATCGGTTATCGGTACGCTCATGCTCATTATTATGCTGATGGTACTGCTGGCGTGGATCGCTCGCCGCAGCGGGTTGGCGCGTTGCACCCGCGAAAGCCAGGCTGCGGTATCGCTGGTGGCAAGTAAACCTCTCGGCTCGCGCGAACGGCTGGTGGTGGTTGACGTGGGCGAACAGCGGCTGGTGCTGGGTGTTACCCCAACCCACATTAGCTGTCTTACCGTACAGGTTAGGCCAGAGGTGCCTGAGCAGGCGACTCCTTCAGCGGCTTTCCCCGCCATGCTGGATAACTTTCTTCATAAATACCGTTCGGGTGGTGAGCAAAAATGAACCGTCTGTTGATTGCCCGTGCTGCGGCGGGCGTTGGTCTGCTGCTGCCCGTCGCCTCTGCGCTCGCCGCTAACGGCGACATTACGCTGGCCAGTTCGCCGGGGAGCGCTGGCTGGACGCTACCCATCCAGACGCTATTGTTGCTCAGTGGATTCACGTTCATCCCTGCGGTACTGCTGATGATGACTGGCTTTACGCGTATCGTTATCGTGCTGGGATTGATGCGCAACGCGCTTGGTACGCCGACCGCACCGCCAAATCAGGTATTAGTGGGACTGGCCCTATTTTTGACCTTTTTTGTGATGTCGCCAGTGCTCAACCAGATCTATGAACAGGCATGGCAGCCGTTGCAGGCCAATAAAATCACCATGGAAACGGCCCTGAAGGAAGGCGTAAAACCGCTGCGGGCCTTTATGCTTGAGCAGACGCGTGAAGCCGATCTGGCGATGTTTGCCCGCATTGCTAAAACGCCGACCCTTACCGGCCCGGAGGACGTGCCGTTGAGTATTCTGGTGCCTTCCTTCGTCACCAGCGAGCTGAAAACCGCCTTCCAGATTGGTTTTACCATCTTTATTCCGTTTTTGATTATTGATTTGGTGGTGGCCAGCATTCTGATGGCGCTGGGGATGATGATGGTTCCGCCAGCGACAATTGCGCTGCCTTTTAAGCTGATGCTGTTCGTACTCGTGGATGGCTGGCAGCTGCTGGTCGGTTCGCTTGCACAAAGCTTTTACTCATAGGAGCCTGATATGACCCCCGAAAGCGTCATGGTATTGGGCATGGAAGCTATCAAGGTTGGGCTAATGATTGCGGGGCCGCTTTTGCTGGTCGCGCTGGCAACCGGTCTGATTATCAGTATTCTTCAGGCCGCGACGCAGGTGAACGAAATGACCATGACCTTTATCCCTAAAATCCTGATGATCGTGGGTGTCGGCGTACTGCTCGGTCCGTGGATGATGAAAATCTTTATTGAATACACGCGCATGTTGTTCGCCAGCATTCCTTACGCCATCGGCTAATGATTTTTAATCTTCCCCTTGAGCAGCTTTACGCCCTGATAAGCCATTACTTTTTGGTCATGGTGCGTATCTCGGCGCTTCTGCATGTTGCGCCAGTATTTAGCGAAAAAGCGATAAGCGCCCGCCTGCGTGCGGCATTGGCCTTAACCCTCGCGCTGCTGCTGGGCGGGCTGGTTTCTGAAGCGGATATAGGACTTTACTCCTGGGCGGGCGTCTGGACGATGGCTAAGCAGGTGCTCATCGGCGCCGCGATGGGGCTGACGATGCAACTGCTGTTTGCCGCCGTTCGCCTGGCGGGCGAGATCATTGGGATGCAGATGGGACTCTCGTTTGCCACCTTCTTCGACCCGGGCAGCGGTAACAGCCCGGTGATCGCTCGCCTGCTAAACATGCTGGCGATGCTGCTCTTTCTGGTGTTTAACGGCCATCTGTGGTTGCTTTCGCTGCTTGCAGAGACATTCGAGGCTCTCCCCATTAACTCAGAACCGCTGCATGCTGGCGGGATGTTTTACCTCGTTAATCATGCCGGACTCATCTTCAGTCAGGGACTGATCCTGGGCCTCCCGGTGATAGCCCTGCTGCTGAGTATAAACATGGTGCTTGCGCTGCTAAACCGACTTACCCCGCAGCTCTCGATCTTTGTAGTAGGGTTCCCGCTCACGCTGACCTTTGGCATGCTGGCACTGTTGCTCATCGACGAAACGCTGGCTCCATTTTTTGAACGTCTTATGAGCCACGGCTTCGAGATCCTGAGCGGGTTACTACAGGCGCTGGTTTGAGGGCTTAATTCGTGCAGGCTATCCGTACTACCGTCTCCGTTCCCGATGCCAGGATGCTGTTTTCCAGCAAATAGAGGGAACTGGTGGAGGTTTCGCCGCTCTTAAGCTGCGGAAAAATATAATCCGTCACCTCTTTTTCGTTGCTTTGATCGCCCAGCCGACGGGCGTGGCTAAGCATCGTCAGATGCAGCAGGTTGCCGGAGAAGGACATGGTATAATTCACGCTGCGCTGTACGGGTGAAGCTTGCCCTACGCGTTTTCCGTCCTGAAAATGGCGGATATTACCGATATAGGTCGTGTGTCCCTCATGAAGTCCATCGCGGTATGAGCGATAAATTCCTCGCGCCAGCGTCACGTTGTTTTCGTCCTTGATAGTGTAAAACGAGGCTGGGGCAAAGCACGTCTGTCTCAGCGGCGACGTGGCGATCGTGTACCCGATTGTTAACGCTAAACCTGTCATCAGACCGCCAGCAAAGAGGATCTGCGGGCGTTTAATAAAGATGAAAATAGAACGATTCACAGTCATTCTTTTGCTCCTGAATGGGTTTTTGACAGGCAATAACTGCCTGATATTTATCTATCTTTCCCGTGCCGGTAGTGATGTATAAAATTTTACCCGGTCTGTAATGGACGCGTCTTTCCAGCACATATTCGCTATAGGTGTGCAGCGTTGCCTGGATAAGTTCTGTTTGGCTTATTCGGTTTTTTTGCACCATCACGATATGGCCGGGGGGGATCCCTTCTCCCTGCCAGAGGATAAACTCGATACTCTGCGGGCTGGGGACAAACGCATTTTTGACGGACAAGGCAATAAGAATACCGATCAGCATGCCGCAGACCGCGAACGCAGCGCTTCGTAAAAGCCTTTTTCGACGCGGTGCTGGCGTAGCGGAGGGGGGAGAAGGCGTAACCTCCACCGGCATTTCAGGCGACTGTGGTGGGGGGAGGATCTCAACGCTTTCAGCCGAGGGTTCCGGCGGGCTCTCTTCACGAATAATCAGGCGATAGCCGCTTCGCGTTACGGCAACCAGCGCAATAGCATCCTGCATCTCTAGCGAGGCCAGCGCTCGTCGAAGCTTGTTCACCATAACGCGCACGCTATTATCCGTGACCTCAACGCCAGCGCTACGCCAGCCGATATCCATTAACTGTTCCTGAGACAAAATTTGTCCCTGCGCTTCCACCAGGGCGGCAAGGCAGAGGCAGGCGCTGGCAGGCAGCGTCACGCACTCGCCGTCGCGCGTTCGTGTTAGTAACCTCGTGTGTAAATCCAGCGTCACTAACGATCCAATCGCAATGTAATTGACCATAATATCTTGATACTTCGTAATGAAAGATAAGGTGAATTGAATGGGTATTTATGTTAATTGGGTAAAGTCTTTTCGTTAACAATGCGCAACAATTTCGGGCTACCTAAGGCTTATATCGCAACTATTCGCGGATCGCTAAAGGTAAATTTCAACGATATTAATGTTATTAATGCCGATGTTAAAAATGGCCAGGCCTCGGTTGGCGTATTTGTGTGATAAATAAAGTAAATGCCCTCCCATTTTGATGCGCATGCGGTGATTCCTCTCGCTGAACCTGGCGGCACGATAGCAGTGGGGTGACGCTTATATTCCTATTTTTCTGAGGCTTAGTACGTGAAGGGCAATGACTGACGGGCATTTGCTGACTGCTCAAGTTAGATAAGCTAAACGCTTAAAAATGTATAAGTAACAGGAGGGAATTTCTCCTTTTGCACGCTGTGCAGCGAAAACGATTTTAACATTAAATATCGGCAGTCGCTATAAATGAGTTGGTTAATTTTATCTCACTGGTCATATCATTTAAACAATGTTGAGATGAGCTGTTTAGCGGAAGGTTGCGTTCATAATAAATAAACGAGATGCGTTCGTTCTTTCATTTCGTATTCAATGGCACTTTACGCATGCTATTTATGGTCGATTACCGATTGTCTCCAAATAGGGTAAACGCGTTTTTATATTGTTTTGCGAGACCTTTTTAACCATATTATTTGTAATGTTTTTGGTTGGTTGTGACTTACCTGACAGACGGTCAGGGCAGGGGAGAAGGATTGAGGACGATTAGCGAGGTTCAAAACGAAAAAAGCCCTCCGACAGGGAGGGCTAACGCGCAATAAATACGCGTAAAATGTTGAGGCTTTTCGGGATTAGCGCAGCAGGCTCAGAACGTTCTGAGGTACCTGGTTAGCCTGGCTCAGAACGGATACGCCGGCCTGTTGCAGGATGTTAGAACGGCTCATTGCGGACACTTCCACGGAGAAGTCAGCATCCTGGATACGGGAGCGGGCTTCGGTGGTGTTGATAACAGTGGTGTTCAGGTTCGCGATGATAGAGCTGAAACGGTTCTGAATCGCACCCAGGTCAGCCTGGAAGTTAGTCACTTCAGTCAGGGCTGCATCCAGGTTACCCAGCAGGTCGTCGGCTGCGGCAGCGTTAGCGGCGGTGTTGATGAACGCGGAGTTCGCTGCGCCTGCATCCGCAACGGTAGGGGCAGTTGCGTTATCTGCGAAGGTCAGCTCTTTCACCACGGTGTTACCGCTTGCGTCGGTGCTCTGCGCGAAGTATTTGGTGTTTGCACCGTCTTTCACGGAGAACAGCTGCATGTTGCTGTCAGCAGCGTCAGCGCCAAAGGCCGCGTTGGAGATCTCGTCCAGTTTAGCCTGATCCAGCGTCACTTCAGAACCATCCTGAGCTTTGAAGGTCGCGCCTTCTTTCAGCTTGGTGGCATCGCTCAGCGTAGATGGACCGTTCAACAGGATATCGGCATCCAGCGCGTTGACTTCCGTTACGGCGCCAGCAGGTACAGCACCGTCAATGATCGCATTGCCAGCACCATCATCCTTGAAGGTGATGGCAGAGGTGTCCAGTTTAAACATTTTGTCGGCAGTTTTATCGTAAGCGAAAGCTTCACCATCAGCTACGTACAGCTTGACGTCGCCTGCTGCTGCGCCCACTGCCGTTTCAATTGCGGTGATGTCAGCTGCGGCAACTTTCCAGTTACCGGCAGCAGTGCTGATACCCGTATCGTCGCCCGCTGCTTTCGCAGTGGCTGCCTTGGTGTACTGGCTGGTGGCGCCCGCAGAGCCGGCAATTTTATCGAATGCAGCAGTGAAGCCGTCCAGACCCAGAGAGTCGATGTCCAGTTTCTTCAGATCGATGTCGATGGTCTGGCCATCTTTGTCGCCAATCTGGATGGTCAGTTTATCTTTGGAGCCATCGAGAACGTTAACGCCGTTGAAGTTGGTGGTTTCAGAAATACGTTTGATTTCGTCCAGACGTGCAGAGATCTCTTTTTTAATGGAGTCACGGTCGTCAGAGGAGTTAGTACCGTTTTTTGCCTGAACGGTCAGTTCACGGATACGCTGTAAGTTCTCGGTTACTTCTTCCAGCGCGCCCTCGGTGGTCTGCGCCAGGGAGATACCATCGTTGGCGTTACGTGCTGCCTGGGTCAGGCCGCGGATAGAAGAGGTGAAGCGGTTAGAGATCGCCATACCTGCTGCATCGTCTTTCGCACTGTTGATACGCAGACCGGAAGAGAGACGCTGAATTGCAGTACCCAGAGAAGTCTGAGATTTGTTCAGGTTGTTCTGAGCCATCAAGCTCAATGCGTTAGTATTAATGACCTGGGCCATATCAATATCCTTTTAAATAAAGTAACGACGGCATTCGCCAGTTAAATATGCGATGTCTGTTGCGCATACTGAATTAATCGGATGAAAAAGAAATGACTAAATTATTTTTTCATAATTTTTTATATTCCAGGAAAAGCATTCACAAGTGATGGCAATTCTCCCGATTACCACAGTCAATAGCCTGATAAGCGTGTAAGAGTGTATTAATGTGGTGGTTTCGTTGTCGCCTGAACTGTAAAAAATTAAACTTTATGGCCGAAACCCCGATGATATCGCTATATCTATCTTCACTGTAACAGGAATACAAATCATGGCTTCGTTCTCTATGTCAGGCCTCGGCGGCTCCGGGTTAGATATTGAAAGTATGATTTCGCAGCTCCAGGTAGCTGAGAATAAAAAATTAAACCCCTATTTGCAGAAGCAGAGCAATTATGAAGGACAAACTTCCTCCTGGGGTAAAATCTCCAGCAGTCTGGATGCGGTGAAAACGGCGCTGAAAAAACTGGAGGATGAAGGGTTCAACGGGGTCAGCATTGGCACCAACAAGGCATTTAACGCAACGGCAGGTAAGGGAGCGATCCCGAATAGTTACTCGGTCCAGGTTGAGCAGCTAGCAAAAGCCAATAAAGTGGGGACGGCACCGCAAAATGCGAACGACACCCAGCTGGGTGACGGCGCCGGTCCGCGTACGGTGACCATCACCGCAGGCAAAGGCAAGCCGATGGAGGTGGAGCTGAAAGATGATGAAACCTCTCTGGTACAGATTGCTAAAAAAATTAATGCTAAAAATGGCGATGTTACCGCGACGGTAATGCCTGCCGAAGATGGCAAATATCAGCTGGTCGTGACGTCGAAAAAGACCGGCGAAGATGGCGAAATTAGCATCAGCGTAAGCGGCGACAGTAAGCTGGCAAAAGTGCTGGATTACGACCCGGCAGTCACGCCGGGGGCAGATAATGCCCGGGAGATTACGCCGGCGCAGAATGCCATTGTCTACGTTGATGGTACGAAGATTGAACGCAGCTCCAATACCATTTCTGACGCCATTGACGGGATCACCCTCGATCTGCGCGAGGTCTCAGAAAAAGATCCTGACGACGCATCAAAACTGAAATCAGAAACACTGTCGATCACCGCCGATACCTCTAAGGTTAAAAGCCTGATTGAAGAGTTTGTGAATGTCTATAACGCCTATCTTAGCGCGGCATCCAGCGCCAGTGCATACAACGAACCGGAAAAGACGACCGGCGATGAACTGCCGCAGGCCAATGCGTCAAACGGCGCGCTTTTCGGTGACGGTACCCTGCGCCGTTTGACCAGCCAGATGAAGTCCGCTGTCGCCGGGAGCTATGGCGATGCCGACGATCTGTACAAATCTCTGGGTGCGCTCGGTATTGAGGTGAAGTTCAACGAAACCAAGCCCGGCGAGGAGCGTACCGGGACCCTGGGCATACTCACCATCGACAATAAAAAGCTCGACGAAGCGCTGAAGAAAAATCCAAAGGAAGTGGAAGCTCTGTTTTTAGGCACCGGCTCAACGGGCGGGATCAAGGATCGCATGGAGGAGGTGTTCACCACCTATCTGGGCGATAACGATTCGATCCCGAAGGTTGAAGGGGCGATCTCTACCGCTCTCAAGGGGGTAAAGGAACAAAATACCCGCGTTGAAAAACAGATTGCCCGCATGCAGGAACGCATTCAGGACAGCCTTGACCGCAGCCGTAAGGAATTCCAGCGTCTCGACCAGGCCCTGACGCAAATGAACAGTACGAGCCAGCAGCTTCAGTCCGCGCTGCTTGGGATCATGGGTTAAACTTAACGCATCCGGGCAGGCCAACTGCCCGGCAGGAACCGAAGATGTACACCAAAACGGGCAACAGCGCCTATTCCTCCGTCTCTCTGGACAGCCAGATTGCTGGCGCCACCCCGCACCAGCTCATCGTTTTGCTCTACGACGGAGCAATCAATGCCATGCGTCGCGCCGAGATCTACTTCCAGTCTGGAAACATCGCTCGCCGGGGTGAGATGATCTCCCGTGCAATCAACATTATTGATAATGGCCTGCGCGCCGGGCTTAACCATGAGGTTGGGGGACAGATTGCCGCCGATCTGGAGCGACTGTACGAGTATATTTCGCGCTCTCTGCTGGAAGCGAACCTTAATAAGTCCGGGGAAATGCTCCCGCATCTTATCTCACTGATGGTGGATATGGCCGAGACGTGGAAAGCCATCGACCCACAGGCGCGTCAGGTGAAGCATGGCTGATAAACTCACGCGGCAAATCGCCCTGATGTTGCAGAGTAACGAACGTCTACAGCAGTTAGCAGACGAGGAGGCGTGGGAGTGCTTTACCGAAGAGGTTGCAGCCTACGCCCGGGGTATGCAGGCGCTCTGTGAGTTCGATCTCTCGCCGCTTGCTGAAGACGCCCGCGCACAGCTTGCGCAGCTTCTTGCCCAGGACGAACGTCTGCGCCAGCGGATGTCTGTCCGGCTAGGTCATCTCAGCAATAACATTTCTGCTCTACTTAAATCAAACGCGTCTGCCCAGGCATACCACACTGTCTGACGCTCCCGCCCCTGAAGGCGGGAGCGTGTCCCGCCTCAATCCCTCTGCAAGATGACGTTAGCGCGTAAAAAAAGCCCGCCATGGGCGAGCTCGGTTACGGGTAAGCAAGAGGCGAATCAGATGCTGATATTGTATTTACGACCCGCAGGTGCCTGGCTGGATTCCCCGGCGGGGCCGTAGAGCGTGTTGGCGTGACCCACGCGGTCTACCACCTTCTGCATATATTGATTCTTCTTCATATGGTTTTGCAGAAGCGTTTCGACCTGCGCGTTCAGCGTTTTGGTGCTTTGCACCCGTTCTCTGATCAGCTTCCAGCTGGTGAACAGCCTGCTGTGATGGTGATAGGGCGCCTGAAGGGCGGAAAGCTGTTCCTGCTGGAGACGCATTTCATCATAGTACTGAATCGACGAAAGCAATTGGCTTTTATTATCCGATAATACCTGTAGCGAAACGGGATTTATTTGTACGCGGCTGAGCTGATTGACCTCTTCAATCATGATGGCTTCCAGCTCGTCCAGGGACGTTTTCATTTGCGTCAGTATCGGGTACAGCTTATCCATAATGTTAAAAAATCCTGCCGTTATTAATACTCAAAAATATGTCGCACCAGCGCCTGAGCAATTTTCTCTGGCTCGATAGTGAGTTCCCCGGAGGCCATTGCGGCACGGATTTTATCCACCCGTGCATAATCCACGTCACGGCTGTCATCGGTCTGAATTTTTTTTGTCAGCGCGCTCAGGGTCACTTCGGTTTTGTTTCCGCGCGCTTCGCCCGTCGCGACACTATTTTCCTGAGTAGTGCCGCGTGTACGCAGTTCCTGTCCGCCAGCCAGATTGCCAATCGGTGCGGTGGGTTGGGTGCTTTCGATGCTCATGTTTATCCTCGCCAGTAATCGTTACTGCTCTTGCCTATACACTAGTCTTCGGAAATACACGAAAAAACTAAAATTATTGTTCTAAAAAAATTGTCACGGCTCCGTCACGACCCACTTTTCCCGTAACGTTACGTCCACCCGTGGTTTTCACGCGCAACGTATCGTCAACCGCAGCGTTGTTTAGCGCTTTGCCCTGGCTGCGGATAAAGAAACCCGGTCCCGACATGACCAGTTCTACCGTCTGCCCGGCGCGAAGACGCCACTGCTGGCGCAGCTGGTTTTGCAGCACCGGTTTGCCCGCGGAAAGGGGGCGCAAAAGGCGTTGGCCGACAATGTCCCTCGCCTCAAACATTAGACCAACGGGCAAATCGTCTATGCTGCCGGTCATGGGAGTAATATCGCCCTGCTGCACAATTTCCCCGCCCTTCAGACTATGACTGGCGACCCAGAAGGTTCCCTGGGCGCTAATGCTAAACGGCAGATAGAACTTACGCATGCCGCAGCGCGCCACTGCGGTGCGTTTGCCGGTGAGGCGGTCATCATGCCCGGCCAGGCTCAGGTCAGGATTTTCGCACACCGCTGATAGCTGTCCGGGCGAGGCCAGCAGCGTAACGGTACGAACGATATTGCCTGGATTTTCCGTGAGCTTAACCAGCGCCTCCAGTTTCTGCACTAATCGAAGTTTCGCCGTTGTCGCGGATGGCACGCTGGCATACAGCGGGCTCGCGAAAAGGAGCGTTACCAGCGTTACGCGTAATAATGGAAGCTTCATCTTGTTGCCTTATTGTAAAACCAGTAAAGTAAACGGGTATGCTTATTCTGACTAAATTATATACGTGATAGAAACGCTTTTATTGCGTTAAATAACGACACTTCTGCTGCCGTTTTCATGAATCAGTTCCGCATGTTTTAAATATCTATCTTAATTTCGCTAATAGCGCCTATTTCTGTCAGGTCTTTGCAGTGTGATATTTCATCAGCGCTGTCTACACTATCGCGGTTTATATAAAGCAAGGCAGAGGCCAGAGTGCATGATGAATAAACTTGACGATGCGTTTCGCTTCCAACAGCAAGCGTTAGGTCTGCTCTCGCGTCGGCAGGAAGTCCTGGCATCGAATATTGCGAATGCCGATACGCCAGGCTATCAGGCGCGAGATATTGATTTTTCTCAGCAACTTAAAAATGCGTTAGGGAATAAACCTGCATCAGGGCCTGTCACAATGGCTTTAACGTCCAGCAAGCATATGCAGGGTAAAAAAATGCCTTTTGATGATGCTCAGTTGCTATATCGCGTACCGGATCAACCAAGTGCTGATGGTAACACCGTGGATATGGACCGCGAGCGAGTTAATTTCGCGGATAACGCCATGAAATATCAATCGAGCCTGACATTCCTCGGTGCAGATATTAAGAAAATGATGACGGTAGTCAGTCAGGGGTAAATAAATGTCGTTATTTAGCGTATTTGATATTTCAGGCTCGGCGATGGCCGCGCAGTCAAAACGTCTCAACGTGAGTGCCAGCAATATGGCGAACGCAGACAGCGTTGCCGGACCGGACGGACAGCCTTACCGCGCCCGTCAGGTCATGTTTGAAGCGGACACCTCTGCCGGCCAGGGCATCGGCGGCGTCAGAGTCAGCGACGTAGTGGAAAGTACAGCGCCCGATCGCCTGGTCTATGAGCCCGGTAATCCGCTGGCGGACGAACAGGGATATGTACGTATGCCTAACGTCAACGTGGTCAATGAGATGGTCAATACCATTTCCGCCTCACGCAGTTATCAGGCAAATGTGGAGGTGATGAACTCCGCCAGGGCCCTGATGCAGAAAACCTTAACCCTCGGTCAGTAAGGCAGGATATGACAGTTTCAACGGTAAACGACACCAGCGGCAATACCAGCACCTACGGCACGGGCAGCAGTGCAGCCGACCTCTCCGAGCAGTTTATGAAGCTGCTGGTTGCACAGATGCAAAACCAGGACCCGACTAACCCGATGGATAACAACCAGCTGACCTCCCAGCTGGCACAGTTCAATACCGCCGCGGGAGTGGAAAAACTCAACGCATCTGTCGGCAACGTTCAGGCGCTTATGGCGCAGTTGGGCAGTATGAGCGCCGCCTCCTGGGTTGGCCGTGGGGTACTGATCGAGGGCGATCCGAAAGTCGCCTTTGGTGACGCCACGCAGCCACTGGACGGGGAGGAGAAGCCATCAGACAGCTTTAGTTTCCTGTTATCGGGGGATGCAGAAACGGTCACCGTCACGCTGACGGATGATGAAGGCAATGCCTATACGGCGCAGCTGAAGGACGTGAAATCCGGTGTGAAGACTTACACCCTCGACGATCTGGAAAACTTCCAGCCGGAGCCGGGGCCGCCTCAGGACAGGGAATACACGCTCTCCTTTGAGGCGAAAAATCCGGAAGGCGATAACCCGGAAATATCCGGCCTGATTCAGGAGCAGGTGTCTGGCGTCACGATGACGGCCAACGGCGCGGTACTGCACCTGCTCAATCATGACCCCATCACCATGGGCGACGTGGTTGTTATCCAAAAATAGCGAATAATTTACTCTCTGGAACTTCAATATGAGCTTTTCACAAGGTCTTAGCGGCCTCAATGCAGCCGCCAAAGCGCTGGACGTGGTTGGAAACAATATCGCCAACTCCCAGACAGCAGGTTTTAAAGCAGGCTCCGTGGCCTTCGCCGACATCTTCGCCGGAACGACGGGTCTCGGGGTTCAGGTTGCGGGCGTGACCCAGAACTTCGGCGACGGTGGCCTCACGGCGGGCAATAGCTCGCTGGATATGGGCTTACAGGGAAAAGGATTTTTCCGCATGGTAAGCGAAGGTGGCGCCGTCTATTACGGACGTAACGGCCAGTTTAAGCAGGATCAGAACGGCAATATCATCAACAGCACCAATGGATTGTACCTGACCGGCTACCAGGCGACCGGTACGCCGCCGACAATCGCCCCTGGCGCACCGGTAGGACCCATTCGTATACCGACGGAAGACATGCCCCCCGCGGCGTCCACCGCCGGATCCCTTACGGGTAACCTGAAGTCAGATGACACCACCATCATCACCGACTCGTTCGATTATAGCGATCCGAAAACCTACAACTACCAGAGCCAGATTGAGGCGACCGACACGCTGGGCAATAAACACACCGTAAAGGTCTACTTCGTGCAGACCGCGGCAGGCGAGTGGAAAGCTTACGCGCGCGATGAAACCGCGCCCGGCACGCCTGATGTGACCTCCCTGGATTTAAAGTTCGATAGCAACGGCAATATGGACACGGCGGCGATGGCCAGTACCAAAATGACCATTAACGGGGCCGCGTTTAATGGCTCCGCGCCGCTGAGTATCGACATGGATCTTTCCAGCTTGACCCGCCGGGCCACCGATAGCCTCGTGAAAGTTGACACCATCGACGGTCAGGCCCCGGGTAAATATCAGAGCTTTGTTATTGGCGACAGCGGAGAAGTGGTCGCGACCTACAGTAACGGTCAGCGTCAGACCGTGGCACAAATCGTACTGGCTGATTTCGCCAACAGCGGTGGGCTGGCGGCTGAAGGTAATAACGTCTGGAGCGAAACGCCGCAGTCCGGCCAGCCTTTCCTTGGTACTTCCGGCTCCGGCAGCTTCGGTACGATTAACGGGAATATGCTTGAGCAGTCTAACGTCGATCTGGGTCAGGAGATGGTCAATATGATTGTCTACCAGCGTAACTACCAGTCGAATTCGCAAACCATCAAAACCCAGTCTGAGCTACTCCAGACGCTGGTTAACCTGCGATAAGGGCGGCGGATGGATCGCGCAATATATACCGCATTGAGTGCTGCCAACGCGGCGCTCAACCGCCAGGCCGTGACGTCGAACAATATGGCTAACAGCGCCACGGCGGGCTTTCGTGCTCAACTGGCCGCGTTTCGCGCTGTGCCGGTTGAGGGGCAGACCCTGAAAACTCGCGCGCTGGTAGCGGAATCGACGCCGTATAACGACGACACCATGGGACCGATTACCCACACCGGACGCAGTCTCGACGTTGCACTTCCGCAGAACGGCTGGCTGGCGGTAGCCTTGCCAGACGGTAGTGAAGGGTACACCCGTAACGGCGGCATTGAGATCGATCGGGACGGCGCATTGCAGGTTGGCGGGAAGCCGCTGATGGGCGATGGCGCACCGCTGGTGGTTCCTCCCCATTCGCAGATCACCATTGCGGAGGACGGTACCGTCTCTGCACTTGGCGCGGGTGATGAGCCAACGGCCGTCGTGCCGGTCGGAAGACTGAAAATGGTTAATGCTCCCATGAGCACCCTGATCCACGGCGACGATGGGCTGTTTCGCCCGGCGGCGGGCAATGCGTTGCCCCAGGATGACGCCATGCGTCTGAGTCCTGAATCCCTTGAGGGAAGTAACGTGAGCCCGGTGAAGGCCATGACGGAGATGATCGCCACCGCACGCAGCTTCGAGATGAACATGAAGGTGATCCGCACCGCGGATGAAAACGCGCAAAAGGCCAACCAGCTATTAAGCGTGGGCTAACCCGCGCAAGGAGTACAGATGATTCGGTCATTATGGATCGCAAAAACCGGTCTGGAAGCACAGCAGACCAATATGGACGTGATTTCAAACAACCTGGCGAACGTCAATACCAACGGCTTTAAGCGCCAGCGAGCGGTGTTCCAGGATTTGCTTTATCAAACCATGCGCCAGCCCGGTGCACAGGCTTCCGAACAGACAACGCTGCCAAGCGGCCTCCAGCTGGGTACCGGCGTGCGTCCGGTCTCTACCCAGCGCGTGCATACTCAGGGCGGCCTGAACATGACCGGCAACGATACCGATGTCGCTATCGAAGGCAAAGGCTTCTTCCAGGTGCAGTTGCCTGACGGCAGCACCGCGTACACCCGTGACGGACATTTCGATAAAAATGAAAACGGTCAGTTGGTAAACGCAGAAGGCCATCCCATTCTGCCGGGCGTCGTAGTACCGCAGGACGCCAAAGAGATGCAGATAAGCCCTGATGGTATCGTCAGCGTGACGCTCCCGGGTCAGGCTCAGCCGCAGCAGGTGGGGCAGTTGACCCTGGCGACCTTTGTCAACGATGCCGGTCTCGAAAGCATTGGCGGCAACCTCTATCGTGAAACGCAATCCTCCGGCGCACCGAATGAACTGAATCCGGGCCTTGAAGATGCGGGTACGCTCAAGCAGAAGTACATTGAGACGTCTAACGTCAACGTGGCTGAGGAGCTGGTCAATATGATCCAGGTCCAGCGCGCCTACGAGATCAACAGTAAGGCCGTTTCTGCATCCGATCAGATGTTGCAGAGGCTTACCCAGCTTTAATTTCCTCTCTCTTACCGCTCCGGGCGCAGGCTCGGGCGGATAGATGGTTTATCGACACGTAAATGAAAACACTTTTTACATACAGTCCAACAGGGCTATCGCGTCCTGCACTGCTGGCGGGCGTGCTGCTGCTAAGCGGCTGCGCGCATATTTTGCAAAAACCGCTCGTGGACGGACCAACGTCGGCAGAACCATTACCGATGGCACCGGTCACAACCGGCGGCTCGCTGTTCCAGGCAGGACAGGCCATGAACTATGGCTATCAGCCGATGTTTGAAGACCGCAGGCCGCGCAGCGTGGGCGACACGTTGACGATCCTGCTTCAGGAAAACGTTAGCGCCAGCAAGAGCTCCTCCGCCAGTGCCAACCGTAATGGATCGGCCGGAATGGGATTACTGGCCATGCCGGGCAGCTCGAACAGCTGGCTGGGTAACGGCAAAGCTGACTTTAACGCGGAGGGCAAAAGCGACTTCTCCGGCAAGGGCGGGGCGGCAGCGCGCAACACCTTTACCGGCACCATCACGGTGACGGTAAATAAACTCCTGCCGAACGGCAATTTACAGGTGGTCGGTGAGAAGCAGATAGCCATAAACCAGGGGACCGAGTTTATACGCTTCTCGGGTGTGGTGAACCCTCGCACCATCAGCGGGGCCAACACCGTGCCCTCAACTCAGGTGGCGGATGCGCGCATTGAGTATGTCGGCAACGGCTACATCAACGAAGCGCAGACGATGGGCTGGCTGCAACGCCTGTTCCTGAACCTTTCTCCTTTTTGATACGACGATGAATACAAAATCCATTCTGTTATTTCTCGGCCTGCTGCTCAGCATTCCGATGCTGTACACGCCGGCGCAGGCCGAGCGAATTCGCGATCTGGCCACGGTGCAGGGGGTACGCTCCAACTCGCTAATGGGCTATGGGCTGGTGGTGGGGCTTGATGGCACGGGCGACCAGACGATGCAGGCGCCGTTTACGGGCCAGAGCCTCAATAATATGTTGTCCCAGCTTGGGATCACCGTACCGGCGGGCACCAACATGCAGCTGAAAAATATTGCCGCGGTGATGGTGACGGCCGAACTGCCGCCGTTCGCCCGCTCAGGGGATAAGATCGACATCGTGGTCTCTTCTCTGGGGAATGCGAAGAGCCTGCGTGGCGGTACGCTGCTGATGACGCCACTTAAAGGGGCGGACAACCAGATCTACGCGATGGCGCAGGGCAATGTGCTGATCTCCGGGGCTGGCGCGCAGGCTGGCGGCAGTCGCGTGCAGGTTAACCAGCTTAACGGCGGTCGCATTAGCGGTGGGGCGACGGTTGAACGCGAAGTCCCGAATGACTTCGCCACGCAAAACACGCTGCGCCTACAGCTTAACGAGTCAGATTTCTCGCTGGCGCAGCAGATCAGCGACGAGATTAATCGTCGCTATAGCGGTGGGGCGGCAATCCCTGAAGATGCCCGTACTGTACGTTTGTTTGCACCGCCGGATGGTCCTTCCCGGGTGCGTTTCCTCGCCAATATCCAGGATATTCCGCTGCGGGTGGGGATACAGGATGCGAAGGTCATTGTTAACTCTCGTACCGGCGCCGTGGTGATGAACCGCCATGTTTCCCTCGATGCCTGTGCCGTAGCTTATGGATCGCTGACGGTAGAGGTTACACAGAATAATGTTGTGAGCCAGCCGGATACTCCCCTCGGGGGAGGGCAGACCGTCGTGGTGCCACAAACCGATATCTCAGTACGCGACCGCGGCGGCTCGCTGCAAAGCGTGCGCAGCAGCACGGATCTGAACGCGGTGATCAGGGCACTCAATACGCTTGGCGCGACGCCAAATGAGCTGATGTCCATTTTGCAGTCAATGAAAAATGCAGGCTGCCTGCGTGCGAAGCTGGAGGTGGAGTGATGAACGCTTTCGATCGCCTGGATAAGCCAGCCTTTGACGTTCGCTCTCTCGACGCGCTTAAGCGCGATGCACGCCGCGCTGAACCCGGGGCGCTCAGGGCGGCGGCGCAGCAGATGGAGGGGATCTTCGTGCAGATGATGATGAAGAGCATGCGCGATGCCACCATCAAAGATGACCTCATGCACAGCCAGTCCACCGATATGTTTACCGCGATGCACGACCAGCAGGTGGCGCAAAATATTGCCGGGAGCGGACAGCTTGGGTTTGCGGATATGATTGTGCGCCAGTCAGGCGGGGAGATCGATAGCCCATCGGTGTCGACGCCCGGCAGCGGTCCGCTTAATTTGCCGGGACTTTCCTCCTCCGTCAGATCCGCCACCGGTCCGCTGGCGCCGTCTGCGTCGGTCTCCTTCGGCAAAGTAGCGCAGGGGGCTCAATCCTTTATTTCTCGTCTGCTGCGTCCAGCACAGATCGCTGCCAGGCAGAGCGGGGTTCATCCGCAACTGATCCTCGCGCAGGCGGCGCTGGAGTCAGGATGGGGGCAGCGTGAAATCCCCACCGCTGACGGCCGCCCCAGCCATAACCTGTTCGGCATTAAGGCCGGAGGTGACTGGCAAGGCAAGACCACAGAGGTGATGACCACCGAATACATCAACGGCGTGAAGCAAAAGATAAAGGCCTCGTTTCGCGTTTACGATTCCTATGAACATGCCCTCGCCGATTATACGAAGCTACTCACTAAGAACCCGCGCTATGCGGGCGTTGCGCATTCCCGTTCGCCGGAGCAGGCGGCCAAAGCGCTTCAGGCGGGGGGATACGCAACCGATCCTGCCTATGCGAAAAAACTGATCGCCATTATTCAGAAAGTAAAAGGTGATATTAAGCAGGGTGTAGAAGCCTATAAAAACGACCTCGCGAAAATATTTTAAAAAAGTTTTTAGATAAATTCGCAATCACCGATGAATAAAGCAGAGCAATAATTTTGACCCTGCCCGAATATCGGGCTGGAAATAACGGAATATCCAGGTGCCTTATGAACAACCTCTTTAGTCTCGCGAAAAGTGGCCTTAGCGTAGCGCAATCCGCTCTTAGTGTGGTAGGCAGCAACCTGACCAATGGCATGAGCGATACCTATAGCCGCCGCAGCCTTGTGATTGGTGAGCTCGGTGGCATGACCACGGGAAACGGATTTTATGGCTACGGTGCGACGGTAACTGGTGTCGATCGCGCTTACGATGCTTTTGCCAACAAGCAGCTACGCGGCTCCGTCTCAAACTGGGCCTCGCTTAACGGCCGCATGGAGCAATTGAGCGATATTGATAATATGTTGGGCGATGAATCCGACAACGTCTCTGTCTCCATCAATAACCTGTTCAAGTCGATGGCGACGCTGAGCGCAACCCCAGATGACGGCCCGGCCCGTTCCGCAGTATTCAGCTCACTCGGCGTATTGACCCAGCGCTTCAATGACAGCGGCAAGCGCCTCACCGCGCTGGAAAAGAGCACCAACACCAATATCGAAACCAGCGTTAAAGAAATTAATAGCATCAGCGACCAGCTGGCAGAAGTGAATAAACAGCTGGAACGCGTACAGGCGCAGAACGGTACGCCGCCTGCGGACCTGCTGGATCAACGTGATGCATTACTGGAAAAACTGAGTGAGCAGATCGGTATTGATGTAACCGAGAATAGCGTATCTGGCCGCGTCGACGTAACGCTTCAGGATGGTCGCCCCCTTGTCTTTGGCGAAAACGCCAGCAAGCTACAGGCCACAGCGTCTGAAAGCGATCCTGACAGAATCGTTGTCTCTTACGTTGATAGCAACGGCACTACCACGCCAGTTAACGAAGCGAGCATTACCAAAGGCCGCCTGGCCGGGTTGTTTAAGTTCCGCAGCGAAGATCTTGAGATCGCTAAAAACGAGCTAAACCAGATCGCCTTTATGATGGCGAGCCGCATGAACGAGCAGCACCGTTTGGGTGAGACGCCAGCGGGTGTGCCGGGGGGCGATCTTTTCTCTCTGCCACCTATGAAGGCGGTGGCAAATGCAGGCAATGCCGGTGGGGGAACGCTCGACGCTATCAGCGTGACGGACTACACCAACGTAAAATCTGAAAATTACAGCATCGACTTTGATGGAACAAACTGGAACGTAATGGGGGAGGACGGACGCCTGGTGAAGCAGGTGCCGGCCGGTTCCGCCACGCTTGAGTTTGACGGCATTGAGATTGATCTCTCCGGTGTGACCGCAAGCGCCGGCGACAGTTTTTCCTTTAATCCTATGGCTGGGGCTGCGGAGGGTATTGGCCGCGCGATCAACAGCGCACAGGATTTTGCCGCAGCGGATGCCTCCGGGGGCGGGGTGGGAAATAATCTTAATCTGGAAGAGATGCTTAAGATCCAGAATGAGAAACTGATTGGCGGCAGCACGCTGACGGAGGCTTATTCAAGCCTGGTGGGCACCATTGGTTCTAACGCGCGGGCGGTAAAATCGGGCATTTCCTCGGCTGAGATCGACCTGCAAACTAAATATGATGCGAAGCAGGCGCTTTCAGGTGTGGATATGAACGAAGAAACCGTCAATATGCAGATGTTTATTCAATATTACCAGGCCAATGCGCAAATTCTACAGACCGCAACCACCATGTTTGATTCGCTGCTTTCGATTAAATAAGGAGCTATCCGATGCGATTAAGTACGCTGTATATGTTTAAACAGAGCGCCGAGAGCATGTCAAAGCGCGTGAGTGATAATAATAATATTTATCTTCAACTCTCTGCTGGAAAATCGTTGCTGCGAGCCTCGGATGATCCAAAGTCCGCTACCGATGCGGTAAATTATCAGGACGCACTGGCGAAGCTTGAGCTTTACAGCAACGTACGTTCAACGGTGCGGAGTTCACTTGAGCATGAAGATAATATCCTGAACGGTGTGGGCAATTTGCTGACCACCACCCTCACCGAAAAAATCGTAGCGGCGAAAACGGAAAGCTACTCTGATGAAGATCGTCGGGCGCTGGGTGCAGAGATTAAAGGTATTCGCGGCAATCTGATGGATCTCGCGAATAATCGCGACGGGAGCGGGCGCTATATTTTTGGCGGATTTAAAAGCGATACGGCGCCGTTTGACGATGCGGGTAACTATGTCGGCGGTGATACCGCTCGTCGACAAACCGTTGCCGATGGTACGGATATGCAGACGGGCCACCTGGGCAGCGATGTTTTCGGGGATATATTCTCTGTTCTTGATAAAGCGGTAGAAGAACTTTCTCGCGATCCCATCGACCGTGATGCGCTGAATGCTGCGTTGAGCGCCGCCAGCGAAGCGGTTTCAGGCGGCATCGATCGTCTGGGTAAGGCGCAGGCGGAACTGGGGACCAACCTTCAGCAACTGGACGCGCTTGATATGAGTGGCGACGTCATGATCAACGACACCATAACCAAGGTTCAGACGGCCATTGGCGCTGACTATAGCACGATGACCTCGCTCATAATGGATTCTAAAATGTCAGAATTTGCGCTGAACGCATCCATGATGGTATTTCAGTCAATGCAAAAAATGAATTTATTTAATAAATAACATTATCTTTCCATCTTATTTATGAAAGTTTTAGCCGTATATTTATGTGCGGCTTATGAGGACCTATGTTAAATAAACTAAAAATCTATACCGTAATCAGCCTGATTATCGGCATGATCTCTTGCATGCTGTTTGGCGTTACGGCTTTTTCCGTTTATAACTCGGTGACGATTAATAAAAATTTTAAACGCGTTGTGGACGTTAATGACAGCAACGCCTATATGACTAACGCCGCATATAACATTAACTCGGTGGTGGCGAATACGAACGGGATGATGCTTCAGACGTCGCTGCATAAACCGCTGTCGCCAGAGATGATCAAACACACCCACAACCTGCTGAAAGAGGCGCGCAAGGAGATGGATGCTTTCGCGCAGGTGAAATTCAACAGCCTGGCAGAGACAAGGGCTGCTGAGGAGCTTCGCGCCAAATTTGACCTGGTTTATAACACCGTCCAAACCAAGCTCGGCTATCTTGAGCGACCGGAAGGATACCCGGGCTCGATGAACGGTGATATGGAACTGCGTACCGAGCTGCGTCAAAAAATTGAGAAGTATTCAGAAATCTCATCTGACCGGGGGTACGAATATGTATCAGTAGCTGAAAGCAGCTACAAGATGATGATTTGGGTAAGCGTGGTTATGATGGCTATCGCGATTTGCGTATTGTTAGCCGTTCGTTACTGGTTGCGTATTGCGCTGGTGCGCCGGATGGAAACTACCGTTGAGATGCTTCAGCGCGTAGCGGCAGGCGATCTGAGTCATGCCATAGAGACTGGCGCTGATAACGAAATTGGCAAAATGCTCAGGGAGCTTGAGAAGATGCGTGTCTCCCTGACCAACACCATTACCGGTATCCGTGAAGGGGTAGTGAATATCCATTCTAACGCCCAGGAGATTGCTCAGGGCAACAGCGACCTTTCCTCCCGTACCGAAGAACAGGCTGCGGCCCTTCAGGAGACGGCTGCCAGCATGGAGCAAATTAAAACCACCGTACGCCAGAATGCGGATAACGCACATGCGGCGCGCAGTCTGGCAGAAGGGGCAAGCATGAATGCCCAAAATGGCGGTGAGGTGATGGTAAACCTGGAAGCTATCATGGCGCAGATTACCGAAAGCTCCCGTCAGATTGCTGATATTAACGGCGTCATCGACAGTATCGCCAATCAGACCAACATTCTGGCCTTGAACGCAGCGGTTGAAGCCGCTCGAGCGGGAGAGCAGGGGCGTGGTTTTGCGGTAGTTGCGGAAGAAGTGCGTAACCTCGCCAAGCGCAGCGCCGATGCAGCGAAAGAGATTAATCAGCTGATTAATACCAGCGTTAACAATATTGATACAGGTTCGCGCCAGGTAAGCCAGGCGAGCGGCGTCATGCAGGACATCGTGACTTCGGTTGCTGAGGTGACGCAGATTATGGGCGAAATCAGTTCGGCCTCTGACGAGCAAAGTGCGGGTATCAATCAGATTTCGCAGGCCGTGAACGAGATGGATCTGGTGACTCAGCAGAACGCGGCGATGGTGGAAGAAGCGGCCATGGCGGCAGGCAAACTGGAATCTCAGTCGGACGAGCTTGAGCAACTTGTTGCCCAGTTTACCCTGCGAGATGAAAAAGTTGAAAAACGCCATACGCCCGCGCCGGAAAAAATGACGTTGCGTCACGTTGAAAATGATAATGCGCAGTGGGAAACGTTCTGACATCTGCGGAAAGAGAATAATTGGCGTCAATAGTGCCGCCAATTATTCCTGTCAGGCAGCGCGATGATTAAATTAACAGAATGCGCATTTTTATAAAAGCTTATCGCACTTTTTGATTATGTGGTTTCAACTGATAATTGAGAATGTGAAGATTAGGTGGAAGAAATGCGTGGACGGTATATACACAGCTGAAGGGCTGGAGAATAAAACGGCATTGTGGTCAAAATACCATTTTATCGTCAGGCAAGAAGCGCTGCGTTTGCATAAGAGACTGCCTGCCAATGTCGAATTAGACGATCTCATTCAGGCGGGCTCCATGGGTTTTTTGAGTGCCATTGATAGCTTTGACCCTAAAAAAGGGGTGGCCCTTAATGCCTGGATCTCACAGCGTGTGAAATGGGCATTAATGGATGAGCTTCGGGAAAGTGATTGGGTTCCACGGCGCGTGCGATCGCATTCGCGGGAAATTGTGTCACTTATTCAGCAGATCGAACAGGAAAAGGGGGGAGAAGCGACCGAAGCTGATATTGCTGAACGGATGGGCGTTTCGCTAAAGGAATTTCAGCAAATGCTGGCTGATAATAATAGCAGCCAGATGTACTCTATTGATGAACTTCAGGAAAACTATTCAGACAGTTGGGAGAGTAATGACGGCGAAAATGCACAGCTTAATCCGTTAAATGAGGCCATTCAGGAAAACTTGATAGCCAACATTGCTGAGCATATCCGAATGATCCCCAAGCGTGAACAGCAGATATTGCAGTTTTATTATCAGCAGGATCTGAACATGAAAGAGATTGGATTAATTTTGGGCGTTACCGAAACGCGCGTTAGCCAGTTGCACAGTTTAGCGATAAAACGCTTACGAAGCAGAATGGATCGGTTAAGGAAAGAATAACATAGCGATAACATTAACAAGATTAACAATATTTCCTAAGTAAAGTTAATTACGTTGCGTGATAATTAAGAATGTTTAACAATGTGTATTTTTATAGGTAAATCATTTAGTTATGATAGTTTTCTGGTGCGCGTTGTTTTCTTAAAGCTTGCTAGGAAAATTCTTAATGAATATGATTTCGTCAGATTTGTGATGTAGCCATCCTTTGGCATTGAAAAGTTTTTCGATAATTTATTGAATCAGCTTGACTGAATTCAGCGATTATCAATGCCAAAAGACTCTCTGCATCGACCGGGTAAACATTTTGCCTTAACTATTTAGCCTTGTTTGTGGTTGAAAAACAGTGGGAGCTTTTTGTGTCCAATTTTGACGAGTATCTGCAAAACATTCACGATATTAATCTTTCTTATTTATTACTGGCGCAGCAGCTGATCAGACAGGACAAGTTTGCTGCAAGTTTTCGTCTCGGCTTATCCGAAGGCACGATTGATAATTTAAAAGAGTTGTCTTTACCACAGTTGATGAAACTGGCTGCGACCAATCAGTTGATTTGTCGTTTACGCGTCGATGACGAAGTGGTCATCGAAAATTTGACGAAAGATTCGCGTATTGAAGCTCTTCAGCAAATTCATACCGGCATCATTTTATCGACAAACTTACTTAATTCATTAAGCGAGTCCGATGCTGCTGTGACGGGAGATGCATAAAATGTGCGAGAAAAGTTTATTGCAAGAAATTGAAGAGGTAAATATTGCCATGGGGTTAATTAACCTTGGGGCAAGAATGCAGGTTCTGGAATCTGAAACTTCTTTAAGTCGTCGGCGTTTACTGCGCTTGTATAAAGAGTTACGCGGCTGTCCGCCTCCAAAAGGGATGCTCCCTTTTTCTGAAGACTGGTTCATGTCATGGGAGCAGAATATTCACTCTTCCATGTTCTATAACATTTACCTTTATCTTCAGAAAACTGGGGGCGGGCGCCCTATTGAAATATTGATGAAAACCTACCGTCTTTATCTGGAGCAGTGTGGTTCTTGCTGCGACGATAAACCTGTCCTGGGGCTAACGCGTGCCTGGACATTATTACGCTTTATCGACTGCGGTATTATTTCCCGTAAGGCCTGTAGCGTTTGTTCCGGTGGTTTTGTGGTCACGACGGAATTCATCAAAAACCCGTTCACCTGTAGTTTGTGTAGCCCTCCTTCGCGGGCATTTAAGAAATCGCAGGTCAACCTCAGCGGAATCGCAGGCAATTATGCCACGCCGGAAATTATGACAGCCTGACGGATGTTCGATGGCAATGCACAGGATGGCGTTTTATTCGATGCCACGGCACTCGACATCGGTCAGCGAGTAAAAAGGAGAGAGTGTGTTAGTTATCTTTGGCTATCTTGTTGTTATTGCTACCGTATTTGGTGGGTTCGTACTGTCTGGTGGTAATCTGCTCGCGCTGTTCCAGCCTTTGGAATTGTTAATTATCGGCGGTGCCGGGGTCGGCGCTTTTATTGTTGGTAATAACATGAAATCCCTTAAGGCGACGGGTAAAGCTATCGTGAAGCTGTTCGTGGGGAAACGCTACAACAAAACGGTTTATATGGACCTGATGGCGCTTATGTTTTTGCTGCTGTCAAAAAGTCGTGTTCAGGGACTCATGTCACTTGAGAAAGACATTGAAGATCCGGCGGGCAGCGAAATTTTCAGCGCTTATCCTCGTCTGATGAGCGATCCGATGTTAAGCAACTTTATCCTCGATTACTTCCGCCTGATGATTGGCGGAAGTATGAACTCGCATGAAATCGAAGCGTTAATGGATGAAGAAATTGAAACCTGCGAAGAGGAGCTTGAGGTTCCGGCCCACAGTCTGAATACCGTCGGCGATGCCTTTCCGGCCTTTGGTATTGTGGCTGCCGTCATGGGGGTAGTGAACGCGCTCGGTGCCGCGGACCGACCCGCAGCCGAGCTCGGAATGCTGATTGGCCACGCGCTGGTGGGCACGTTCCTCGGAATTTTGATTGCCTACGGGTTTGTTTTACCGCTCGCAACCCTGCTGCGTCAGATGAGTTCCGATCAGGTCAAAATCCTTCAGTGTATAAAAGTCACGCTGCTCTCCAGTCTAAACGGCTATGCGCCACAAATTGCCGTGGAGTTTGGCCGAAAAACCATTTTTACCAGCGAACGGCCTTCCTTTGAGGAGCTTGAAGAGCATGTGCGGGAAGTGAAATCCAGCGCCAGCCTTAAGTCTAAGTCTGCGGATGCCACGGCATGAAAAACGATTCCCCGATAATCATTTCGCGCAAGCGAAAGAAGAAAAAGCATGCTCATCACGGTGGTACGTGGAAAATCGCCTACGCCGATTTTATGACCGCGATGATGGCGTTCTTCCTGGTAATGTGGCTGATTTCTCAGTCCAGCACGGTGCAGCGGGAGATGATCGCCGATTACTTCCGCATGCCGCTTAAGCCATCTATGGCCAATGGCGACAAAACCAGCCTGAGCGACAGCATCATCCCCGGCGGCGGTGACGATCTGATGAAGCAGGACGGAGAAGTGGCGAATCATAAGCGGGTACAGAGCGAGCGGCAGCGCTGGATGGAGAGCCTGAAACAGGCCAGAGATAAATTGCAGCAGATGATCGAAACCGATCCCCGGCTCAATAACTTTAAATCCAACATTATGCTGCGTCTTACCAACGACGGCCTGCTCATTCAGATCACCGACAGCCAGGATCGCCCGATGTTTAGAGTAGGCAGCGAGCTGCCGGAATCCTATATGAACGGCATTTTGCAGGCGCTTGTGCCGCTGTTGCAGGAGTTGCCCAATAAAATCAGTCTCACCGGCCATACCGACTCGCTTCCCTATGCGGGCGGCACCTCCGGATACAGTAACTGGGAACTTTCTTCCGGACGCGCCAACGCCGCGCGCCGCGTGCTGGTTAAAGCAGGTCTTGACGATGAGCGTTTTCTTCGCGTGATCGGCACGGGAAGCCGTATGCCTTTAGAAAACAGTGATCCCTCAAGTCCGGCGAATCGCCGTATTAGCATTTTGGTATTAAGTAAAACCAAAGAACAGGATATCCGTCTGGAAGACACGCGCATGCATCGCCCAGAAAACGTCCTGAACAACACTACGCAGCAGGAGGTAAGGGGGTATAGCGATGGACATGAATGATTTCACCGAGATCTTTTTTACCGAAGCGGAAGAGCTGCTGGCCGAGATGGAGAAGCATTTGCTGGAGATTGATGCCGCATCGCCGAATCCTGAACAGGTAAATGCCATTTTTCGCGCAGCGCATTCTTTGAAAGGCGGGGCAGGGACTTTTGGCTTTAATGCCCTGCAAGAGACCACGCATCTACTTGAGAACCTGTTTGACCAGGTGCGAGCCGGAGAACGCTCGCTTAACCGAACGACCGTTAATCTATTTCTGGAATGTAAAGACATTATGCAAGCGCAACTGGAAGCCTATCAGTCTTCGCAGGAACCTGATGAAGCGAGTTATCGCTATATTTGTGAAGCCCTGCGCAAGATTGCTCTGGAAGACAAACATGCCCAGACGGCAGTCGAGTTGCAAGACAAAGCCGCGACGCAGCAGGGGGCAGCTGATGGTGAGCCTTTACTCTGCGTGACGTTGAAGAAAATTCCTGAAAGCGAGCGGGCAATGCTTCAGGAAGAGTTATCCCACATGGGAGAGATTGTCGCTACGGAGAAGGCTGATGATGGCATGGTGGTTCAGCTGCGCACGAGCGCCTCTGCCGATGATATCTCCGCGGTGCTGTGTTTTGTGCTTGAAGAGTCGCAAATCCTTATCGAGCATGTCGTTCAACCAGCGTCGGTTGAAGTGACTTCTCCTGTTACGGACAAGGCTTCTGTAGTCGCGGACCATTCAGAACCGCCTTCACGACCTGCCGTGCCGGTGCCAGCCCGCAGTAATAGTCAGGAATCGGGCAGCATCCGCGTGGCGGTCAGTAAAGTCGATCAGATCATTAACCAGGTGGGTGAGCTCATCATCACCCAGGCGATGCTATCTCAGCTTTCCAAAAAACTTGATCCAGCGAGCTACGACATGCTCTCCAGCTGCGTGGCGCAAATGGAGCGTAATACACGCGAGCTTCAGTCATCAGTCATGTCGATTCGAATGATGCCAATGGATTATGTGTTTAGCCGCTTCCCGCGGCTGGTGCACGATCTGGGTTCTCGCCTGAACAAAGAGGTAGAGCTAACTCTTCGTGGCGGCTCGGCCGAGCTGGATAAGAGCCTGATCGAACGCATTATCGACCCACTGACTCATCTGGTGCGTAACAGTCTCGATCACGGCATTGAGCAGAAAGAAGAACGTGCCCGTAAGGGGAAGTCGGTAGTGGGCAATCTTATCCTCTCGGCGGAACATCATGGCGGCAATATCATCATTGAGGTGACTGATGATGGTGCCGGACTGAACCGGGAGAAAATCCTCGCGAAAGCCCGCTCCCAGGGAATGAATATCAGCGACACCCTCAGCGATGAGGACGTATGGATGCTGATTTTCGCCGCGGGATTTTCCACCGCAGAAAGCGTGACGGATGTTTCCGGGCGCGGCGTGGGTATGGACGTGGTCCGTCGTAACATTATGTCCATGGGCGGCCATGTCGAAGTCCTTTCAAAGCCGGGAGAAGGCACGACGATACGCATTATTCTGCCGCTGACGCTGGCAATCCTTGATGGCATGCTGGTGAAAGTTGGACAGGAGATCTATGTTCTGCCGCTCGGCGCGGTAATGGAATCGCTGAGGCCCGGCGAGGATATGCTCTGCCGCTTCGTCGGGGAGGAACGTCTGCTGCAAATTCGTGGCGAATATCTTCCGCTGGTGATGCTGCGTCAGCGCCTATCGGTGCCCGGCGAGACCGCACCTGAAGATGGCATTGTGGTGATCGTCCAAAGCGCTGGATGCCGCTACGCCCTGTGGGTCGATCAGCTCATTGGTCAGCAACAGGTTGTGGTAAAAAACCTCGAACAGAACTATCGCAAAGTACCGGGCGTTTCAGCCGCGACCATTCTCGGTGATGGCAGCGTTGCGCTAATCCTCGACGTGGTTGAACTGTCGACGATGAACGGACAAAAGGAAAACCATGTCAGGCCGACGTTCGGCAAGCAAGGAGTAACAGCATGACCCAAACAACGACAAAGCCTGCGGGCGCGGACGCCATTGCGCAGGAGTATCTGGTTTTTCGTCTCGGTAACGAAGAATATGGGATCGACATTCTGAAGGTACAAGAGATACGTGGATGCGATAGCGTTACTCGTATCCCGAACGCGCCAGGTTTTATCACCGGCGTGACCAACCTGCGCGGTGTGATAGTGCCAATAGTTGACCTTCGCGTGCGCTTCAGTCTTCCTGACGTTCAGCAGGATGACAGTACGGTAGTGATCATCCTTAACCTCAATAATCGCGTTGTAGGAATCGTGGTAGACGGTGTGGTTGACGTGCTGTCGATGGACATGGATCAGATTAAACCGACGCCGGACTTCGCGTCCATGCTATCAAGCCGCTATCTTCTTGGGCTTGGCGTGATGGAAAACAGAATGATCATCCTGGTCAATATCGAAATGCTGCTCAGCCGTGAAGAGATGGATATGGTGGATTCGATGCTGGAAACTAGCCTGGCCTAGCCTGATATATACCCACCGCCATTATAAAATCCCCCTGCGATTGCAGGAGGGATTGATTAAGCATTCTATGACCGCAGGCGCTTACCGGTCTGGGCATAAAACAAGAACATTTTTTCCGCGTCTACGGTGAGGAAGACCTTCTGACCCACGTTGATATCCAGCTTTTCATGGGACACCACGATCAGCTCCTGATCGTTGATACGCACCCGGATCTCCTGTCCTTCCCCGGTCATTTCTATCAGCACGATTTCCGCTGGCATCCCTGACTCGCCGAGCCGGATATAGTGCGGTCGGGTGGCGCAGATGATCTCCATCCCTTCAATATGTGAGCGGAGGGGGCAGGGGAAGCGGTAGCCGTTGTTGAGCACAATCTCGCCGTGCTGAATCACGCCTTTAAGGGTGTTAATTTCCGGCGTGCCGATAAAGCCCGCGACAAACAGGTTATCCGGGTTACGGTACAGCTCTTCCGGGGTGCCGACCTGCTCAATATGTCCGGCATTCAGCACCACAATCCTGTCCGCCATGGTCATCGCTTCCGTCTGATCGTGCGTCACGTAGATGGTGGTGCGACCCATCCGCTGGTGGATCTTACGAATTTCTCCGCGCATTTTATGGCGCAGTTTGGCGTCCAGGTTGGAGAGCGGTTCATCAAACAAAAAGGCCTTCGGGTCACGCACCAGCGCGCGTCCCATCGCCACGCGCTGACGCTGGCCGCCGGAAAGATCCCGCGGGAGGCGATCGAGCAGATGCGTCAGGCCGAGGATTTCCGCTGCCTCTTCCACGCGCGCCATCCGTTCCGCTTTTGAGACGCTGGCAAGCTTCAGGGCAAAACTCATGTTGTCCCGCACCTTCATGTGTGGATAGAGCGCATAGCTCTGGAACACCATGGCGATATCGCGTTTTTTGGCGGGCAGAGTATTGACCACCTCGCCGTGCATCAGCAGTTCACCGGAGGTGATATCTTCCAGACCCGCAATCATGCGCAGCAGGGTGGATTTCCCACACCCGGACGGGCCGACCAGCACAATAAATTCGCCTTCGTGAATGCTCAGCGAGATCCCTTTAATGATGCTGACGTTGCCGTAGGATTTACCGAGATTATTTAAAACGATTTGGCTCATGTTACTCTCCTCGCCCGGCGGTGTGGCCTGGCTGCAATAATGGCATGACGTGCTGGCGGTAAAGCGCCGCCGCAGCGAGATCCTGCTGGATAATGCTTTGTGCTGATTCGCTGAAGCGCAGCGCGGCCGTACGCAGATCCAGGCGGTTGGCGCTATCAATACCCGCCAGCACCTCAGGTTCGACAATGGCTTCCCCGTGCAGCGCGCCTAAAATCGCGCCGCTCATCACCCCGATAGAGTCGGTATCACGGCCTGAATTGATGGCGTCTTCCACCGCCCCGCGAAACTCGCCTTCGCGCAGCAGGCAGAAGGCCAGCGCCATTGGCAGTTCCTCAATCGACATCAGGCGCGAGGGCTGGTAGGCCATGGTCGGGACGCCCGCTTTTTCCGGGCCGTGCATCAGGTCATCTCCCATCGGTGAGAAGGGCAAAAGCGTATCGTGCAGGGCGTCAACGACCTGTTGATAATCCCATGCGGTTCCACGGTAGCGATGCGCGACCTCAAGCGTTGCCGCGATGGCCTGGCGGGTGCCGTCTTTAGCCAGTTTCAATGCGATGTTGGTGATAGCCTCAATGGTGATGCCAGGAATAAATGCCGCTGCAACGCAGGCGGCGAAGACCCCGGCGGCCTCCAGCCCATAGCTCTGCTGATGCCCCTGGGTGAAATTAATGGCTTCCTGGTAAGCTGCCTCAGGGTTGCAGGCATTAATAGCTCCGATGGGGGCGGCATACATGGCTGCGCCGCAGTTCACCATATTGCCCACGCCGCCCTGGCGCGGATCGCAGGCGGCCAGTTGCAGACGATGGAAGATCCATTTTTCCGGATAAAACAGGCGCTCAATAACCAGCGCTTCCCGATCCAGTTCCGGCACCCAGCGCGGTTCCCAGGCAATCTTCCGCACAAAAGACTCCCCCATATCCCACGCATCAACGTGACGGCCCAGCTCGCTGTAAACCTCCATCAGGCAGAGCGTCATCAGCGTATCGTCGGTGATGATACCGTTGCCGCGTACGCGGTTGTTGCGCCGTGCGGACGGCTCGTCCATCCGGTGCCAGCGCTGGTGGATGGAGGTGACGCGGCCATATTTCTCCGCGATTTGCCGGGCGGAGAGTTTCTCAACCGGTCCGCCTAAGGCATCACCGAACGCCACGCCATACAGCATGCCCAGAATGCGGGACGTGAACGATAAATCAGCGGCTTGAGTAACGGTCATTTTAATTTTTCCTCTGCATATTCGGTCATGGCGTTTCCACCTGCGGCTTTCCAGGCGCTGACATACTGATCCCACTGATCAAATGACGCTTTGCCAGAGACAAACTGGTACGCCCACTGGTTATAAATACTGCTGGTTGAGTCGATGGCGGCGGCAAACGACGCCGGGAAGATAAAGGCGTTATCCGCCGTAAAATAACGTTGTGAATTGTCGATATAGCGCAGCATCGCAGGCGTCCGCCACTCCACCGGCGGCTTCCAGTTGGCGGCCTGGATAAACCGCGGATACCAGGCATTAATTTTTGGCGTCACGTTTATCGTGTTGCCCTTACGAACGTAGTGCGTGTTCTCGAAGCCCATCTGCTCCATCATTTGCCCTTCCGGGCTTGCCAGAAAATCGAGCAGGATCATCACTTCCTTTTTATGTTTCGAGAGCGAGGACATGGCAAAGCCGCGCGTTTCCATGGAAACATCTGTCGCCGCCAGCCCTTTACCTGCCGGGCCTTCGGGTGGGTCGAGCAGGGTGAGGGTGGCGTCAGGATGGATCTGGCGCATCTTTTCCTGGTACACGCCGACGTTGCCCGGCGATGAGACGGATACCACGCCAACCTTGCCGGTATAAAACTCATCCTCTTTTAGCTCCCAGTTGGTGGTGATGTACTGGGAGGAGAGCAATCCTTTCTGATACAGCGAATGGTAGAACTCCAGCTTGCTCCGCTCCTGCGGGCTTATCTGGGCGTTGATCAGCTTGCCCTGATCGTCCTTGAGCCAGGTGGCGTGAATGCCAAACGCCGGGTTCATAAAACCGTCGAGATCGCGCAGGTCTTTCTCGGAGGTGATCCCCCAGCTATCCGTCTTACCGTCGCCGTTGTAGTCACCGGCGTGGATCGCATTGAACAGCGTGACGTACTCCGCCAGCGTTTTGGGTGATGCGCTGAATCCGCTCTTCTGTAACCAGTCCTCACGGATCACCGGCTGGCGCGCGCGCAGGGGAAAGACATACAGCAGGGTCGGATGGTTTTGCAGGCGAAGCTGGTTGTGCGGCCACAACGCCTCTTTCAGATAGCGGGTTTGCGCAATCCACGGACGCCAGTCTTCAAGTATGCCCTGTTCGACCATCTTCTGGTCGCTGCCGTTGAAATAGATCAGATCAGGGATGGTGCCGGAGAGCAGCATCACGTTCAGCACGTCGGAGTAGCCGGAAGACGACAGGTTGACGATCTCAATGTGGATATCGTGTCCCTGGCGTGCCAGCGCCTGCTCGATTCGCTGAATATGCGCGACATCTTCGCGGTTGGTGGTCAGCAGATCTTTTTCCACAATCCGGATAGTGACCGGCTCGGCCCAGGCGGCCTGGCATAACAGCAGGCCGCAGGCGATTGCTGTGAATAATTTCATCGTCATCGCTCCTGTTAACCCTTCACCGCGCCGGACATGGTCCCTTTGGTGAAGAAGCGCAAAATAATCGGGTAGATGGCAATCAGCGGGGCGATGGTTAAGGTGATCATCCCGGCTTTCAGCGCCTTGATGCTGATCTGGCTGGCATCGGTGTAGTTCGACATGCTTTCGACGCCTACCATCGCCAGCTTATCGCCCTCGACGACAAACTGACGCAGCACCACCTGCAACGGCCATTTGTCCGGGTCGTTGAGGTACACCATGGCGCGGAAAAACTCGTTCCAGTGCAGCACCATGTAAAATAACGTGATCATGGCAATGGACGATTTGGCGACCGGCATAATGACGTACCACAGCGTCTGGAACGGGTTCGCGCCATCGAGTTCGGCGGCTTCCAGCAGCTCCTCCGGGATCTCTTCGAACAGGCGAACCAGAATAATCAGGTACCAGGCGAAGACGGCGCGATACAGGATGACGGACCAGTAGCTGTTCAGTAGCCCCAGCTTTTTCATCACCAGAAAATCGGGGATGATGCCCGGCTCAAAGACGATGGTGAACAGGACAAACATAAACAGCCAGCGGCGTCCCGGCAGGCGTTTTTGCGCCAGCGCCCAGGCCAGCAGCACGGTGAAAACTACGTTGATGATGGTGCCCACCACGGTAATCAGCATTGCATTGCCAAACCCGCGCAGCACGGCTTCGTTGGTCAGCAGCAGCTTCCAGACGTCCAGCGAAAAGCCCTGCGGAATAATTTCCAGGCCGCTCATGCCGGGCACGTTTGCCGGGCTGGAGAAGGATATCGCCACCAGGTTGAGGATCGGTTGTAGCGTCACGACAACCAGCAGCATCAGTACCGAGAGAATGAGCACGTATTCGATGCGCTCAAAAGGGGTGCTTCGTGATGAGATGCGCATTACCAGACTCCTTTACCCGTCAGGCGTTTTGAAACGTTATGTGCCAGCACGATAAGGATCATGCCGATCACGCCTTTGAATAACCCTGCGGCGGTCGCCAGCGAGAACTCCCCGGTGCGCAGGCCCATGCGGTAGACGTAGGTGTCGATGATGTCTATCTGACCGTTCACCACGTCGTTGGTCATGTTGAAGACCTGATCAAAACCCTGGCTCAGGAACAGCCCGACGTTGAGGATAAACAGCGTGGCGATGGTCGGGGTGATAGCGGGCAGGGTGATGTGCCAGATTTTGCGCTAGCGCCCGGCACCATCCATTTCCGCCGCTTCATACAGCTGTGGATCGATGGCGAGGATCGCCGCGATGTAAAGTAATGAATCCCAGCCCGCGCTGCGCCACATTTCAGTGAACACCAGTACCCAGCGGATAGAGCCGCTGTCGGTCATAAAGGGGATCGGATCGTAGCCCATCGATTTAATGATGTCGTTAACCGCGCCATCAACCGGCGAGAGCGTGGCAATCGCGATACTGGCGATCACCACCCAGGAAAGATAATGCGGCAGATAAATCACCGACTGGACAAATTTACGGTAACCGGATGAGCGCACTTCATTGAGCAAGAGCGCCACGATAATGGGAACCGGAAAAATAAAAATCAGCTTCATTGCGCCGATAATCACGGTGTTCTGTATCACCTGCCAGAAAACAGGGGATGACATCAGCGTGGCAAAATACTGCATCCCGACCCAGATATTCGGCGGGATAATACGGTACTGCTCAAACGCAATTTTGGTTTCCCAAATGGGTAAATAGTGCCAGATAAAAAAATAGATAACTCCAGGCAGGGCCATCACGTAGAACGGCCACCACCGGCGTAACGTCTGGCGGCAACGTGCCATGCGGGATAGTGTTTGCTGGTGAGGCATGTTATTTACCTGCGGTATCGCGCCGCCGGGTTTAGATTCTGTCAGGGCTTTCATCGGACATACTCCCATTACTGAAATGGTTGTCGTGAATATAATCTGTGTTTGCAGAAATATGCGTGCGTTAAATTTTCTCGGTGAGAATTTTTTTATCGTTATATTGCGCGAGGCGGGTCAGGACATCTTTATATTCGGGCATATTTGATGCGCCTTCTTTTTCGACGGCCAAAGAGGCGAAAGCACAGGCAAATTTTGCTGCCTGAATAATGGATTCCCCTTTCGCCATCGCGGCGGCGAATGCGCCGTTGAAGGCATCGCCAGCACCGGTGGTATCCACACATACGGCTTTCAGCGCCGGGATATGAATAAATTGCTCACCGTCATAAATAAGCGCGCCTTTCGCTCCCATGGTGATGATGACGTGTCCTACCCCTTTCGCTTTAATGGCTCTGGCGGCTTCCTTCGCGCTGGCAAGGTCCACGATATGAATGCCGGACAGCAATGAGGCCTCAGTCTCGTTTGGGGTCAGAAAGTCCACGTTCTTCAGGCAGCTAACCACATCAGATGACCAGGGGGCAGGGTTCAAAACCACCTTAATCCCGTTACGGCGGGCAATTTCAATGGCCCGAAAGGTAGCGGGTAGATTATTTTCCAGCTGGGTTAAAAAAATATCTGCGTTTTTCACTTCAGGGGTAATCGCTTCAACTTCATCGGCTGTAATGGACCGATTGGCCCCAGGGCTGATGGCAATCATATTTTCACCATCACTTTGACAAACATAAATAAGCGCGGTGCCGGTTTTCTGATCTTTATCCTGATAAAGCGTGAAGCTGTCGATAGCAGAAGATGAAAGATGTTCAAAGGCCATCTGACTAAACTGATCGTTACCCACCTTACCGACAAAATGGGTTTTAACATTGCATTTGCTTACGGCCAGCGCCTGATTGGCGCCTTTGCCGACGGGTCCAATAATGGTATTTTCGGAGAAAATAGATTCTCCGCTTTGCGGGAAACGATCGACATTAGCAATAATATCAACGTTGAATGAACCCAGAATACAGACTTTACCTTTCATCTTTCGCCCTTTATGTCGGGATTTGATCGTTTTTCTTGACTGCGCGGAGTCAAAAAAATGAATGATATTGCTATCTAAATTATTGACTGATTGGGTATGAAAAATACGGCGTTTGATAATTGCCCCACCGTGGCATCGCTCAATGCCGCCTTCCTGCGCTAATAAGTTCAGGTCGCTGCGAATCGTTTCCCTGGTGACGTTAAATACTTTCGCAAGCTGATTCACCGTCGCCCGTTCGTACCTGTTAAGCCAGGTCAAAATTGCATAATGCCGTTCTTTATTGAGCATAAGGTCACCTCTGTAGTTATATTATTGTTTCCTTGTTGTTAATGTTTTGGTGTTGTTCACAGATCGTTCGATAAAACAAAAGGAAACGGAAATATATGAGGTGATAACTATTTAATATCAATTGGTTATGTTGATTGCGTGAAGGGGGGGCGGGCTTTGATTTGCAGTGCGGGGATTTCAATGATGGCATGGGCCATGACGCAACGTTAGATTTTTCTCGGGCGCTTTAGCACGCAGAACATTGGTGTAGGTCTGGGGGGCTGTGGCTGATCCGGCATGAACCGGAATACCTGAACGTATAGCGATAATCGCCGGACTAAGTCGAATGGCTCGGACAACGACAGACACAAAAAAGCCCGCAGGGCTTGCGCCGTGCGGGCTTTCAGGACTTCATCGGATGACTCTGGTATTCACCGATGGAGAATTTTGGTGGGCTGGCGGAGTCTGAATTGGTGCTGTAATTATCTGAAATATTTGATCTAATCTCTGATTCAACTTTGTGATGGTGCCTAATGTAGTGCCTAAAAATATTTTTACCCTTTTTGCCCAGTTTAGAGATGGGGAGTGTGAAGAAGACTGACACAGCTTAAGTTCTCGTTTCCCTCATAGTTCGTCTGGCTTTTAAAATGTCTACCAGCTCATACTGAGTTTGAGTCGTGATGAATTTTCTCCGTCAATAAAAAGCGCCAGCGGCGATGGCTGGCGTATGGGGGAGATGAACAAGGGTCATAACGCGCGCTCCCACATGCAGGCTAGGTCGCAAGAGGACGCGTGTGCACGCGACCACATCGCTAACGTGTGAAACCATACTGGCAGAGGGCATTGCACAACGACGATTTTTTTGCTCCGGTTTTATCCATAATGCCGATTATTGGCTCGTAGGAAGTAAGCTGGTTTATCTGTTGCAGAATACTATCTGATGCCCAGAGTGGTAGACCGGAAAGCGATTGCTACAGTCACTTCAAACCGTCAAATTGTTTCATTACTGCTCCTCTGAAAAGGAATACAAAAAAGCAGAACCGTGAGGCTCCGCCGTTAAGGGGGATGTTCAGGAAGATGATATCTGTCTAAAATTTTTTATAATGCTGGTGTGCGTTTCCACTCGTTGAACTCACAGCACGAAGCGGACCGTCTGAAGGAATGAGGGGGCTGCTATGAGCGATGTAGAGTCATTCGAACCCTGAGAATTACTCTTTGAAGTGATTCAGGGTATCCCCAAAAGTTTAAAGTCATTGAACCCGAGAATGCAGACACCTGCATAACTTCTATCACACCTTACAGAAAGGTAGCGCTGACCACGGGTATGCTACTCAATTTATATTTTATCAAGAGGTTAGCAGCGCTGTAAGCCACAAATAATCATAAAAAACGTTTATTTCTTACTGCAAGATGAAATCAAGCTCCCTATAAAACCCTTGCTAATTCAGTTAGCATATCCGATATTTTTTTAGGGGTAGAAATGCAATAAGGAAAATCTGAATGCTCAGAAGGTTCCGGTTAGAGCGGAAGTCTGATTATGAGAAGCTGGTGATTGCTCAACGTCTGGCAGATATGCTTGAAAATTTCTTGATCGGCAGGCTTACACCTCTTGCAATCGGTGCCGAACAGGGAAGCATTGAGGAGTGGGACGATGTGGTGATTATGTACTCAACAGACCACTACGAGCATTTACAGATTAAACGTCAGTCAACTGACTTTTGTACTAAAAATCCTGATCAGACTAAACAGCCCAAAAGGAAACCCAGAAACGGCTCTGTAGACACCGAACCAACCCCCTCTGTTCTAGACACTGCATTCTCGAGCCTAGCCCGCAACGCTGCATCGGGTAAACTTGACGAAACACCAGACCGCAAGTTCAAACTAATCCTCGTCGGTCTACACCTTTTTATAAAAAACAGTCTCTCCGTTAATCACCTCGAAGAACTTTGTGAACTTTGCCGTCGCCCAGGGCTGAGTCTTGATGATCTTGCCAGCAGACAGGATATTCCAACTCAGAATGCGTACTTATGGCTAACGACCTGGTGTGGATTTAAAGACTGGGACCAGATAAGAGATGTGCTTCGCCGAGTTGAGATCGTTTGTGTAGGTAACGATGCAACACTAAAAGAACGAACGCTTCATTCGCTTGGGCGTAACTTTAGCAATCCGGAACGCACACTGCAGCGTCTGATTAACTACATTGCTACCGAGACAACTGACGTTTCGGCGATAAGATGCCATGACGTTGTCAATGCACTGCGAAGCGAACTTCGGCCTGATACCGTAACTTGGGCTCAGTATCAGTTAAGTGACGGTTCTTCAGCGGCCAGCGGCCCTTGGTCATTAGCTGGTACGCTCGATCTTGCCAATACTACAGTCAGTCCAGCAAAGGCCATTGTCGAACACATGTGGGGGATTAATTCTGCCCCCCGAACACTCAGAGTGTATGCTGCATATTCCCAACCTCCCGTAGCTAATCTCTCTCTTTCCTCAGCGATTGTGCGTATGGCTTTGCATCTGCCAAATGGCATTCAGGTCCTGATGTTAGGTGAATCCATATGGCGAAGCAGCATTGCCCAGGAAATCGGTCACACACTTGGTGGGGCCGAGGATGATTTCAGCGGCTTGCCATGGATTGAGAATACAGAATGTCTAACATGCGCGCAGGATCATGAATTCAATACGTTGCGCACTGTCAGGGAAGAAGCTGAAGCACTCGCCAGAGCTATGGACGATGTGCTATGGCAGCGTCTGCTTCAGCATGTGGCGGACAAACTCGGCACTATCTCCGATCCAGCACTCGCCGATGCTATGGACGCAGTCTGGAATTCATGGTTAGTTGGATTCACGGCTGTACCTGAAAGCCGCCGCAGATTTCTGGACAGGCTTTTGTATCCGAAAACGGAGAATAAAAATGAAAAACATGCGCTTCGCTTGGGACCCCGAACCTTAAGCCTGCTCGTTGATGCAGTGGAAATTTTGTTGTTGGTATCTGTGGGTTTTTCAACTCGCAACAACCACTGGGAATTCTTTGAGGATGGAGGGACAGTAATGAGTATCGCTCTTCAATACTGGTCTGGCCCAGCTAGCGGTCGAACTGGGGTCCGTGAGTTGTCTGATGATCCGTTAATCGACGTGATCGGTCCTGACCCTGATCCTATCATCATCCTGTCTGGCGTGCGGGCACCATCATCAATGTTATTAAATGCAGGAATGGCTGACGACGCTGAGACAGCGACTAGCATGGCGGCTGAGCGTCAGCCACATCTGCTCGTGACCCGATCTGAAATGTATCGCCATTTGAGTAGGGGGACGCTTGAGTCCGTACGCAAATACTTCGGCCAGCAAAGGATAGAAAGGCAACGCGCGCGTGAAGCGGCAATTGATAAGACGACAAAGGGAGCCTGACATGCCGACAATTCAAGAACTCATTACCGCGATAACTCAGCGCGCTGAAGGTCGCTATGAAGTTCATGTACCAGATATGAACGACATGGTTTCACCCTCCATTGATTTCGGCACGGCTGCAGTACGGCTCAAACGTCTCAAACTAGTCAAAGCCGGTTGGCGGACTGTGTTGATTACAGAGTGTCCATATGGTGTGGAATATATCCAGAGCGCCTTCCGATGGGCTGCGGATGTCCGAGACATGCTCGCAGAGCCGCAAACGGTAGATCTTTATATGTTTATGCTCATCAAAGGTATTGAATCTGAAGATGCATCCCGCTTCGAAACAGACGATCGTTTCTGCAGGAAGATAGTGCTCAGAGAGGGGGAAGATATCGACTCCTTCCTTGACCGGAGCTTTCTGGCGTCGTTAACACCCGTGAGTGTGGGGAATGAAATCAACGATCCGCTGCTGGCATCCCTGAGCTCGTTGTGTCAGGTGCACTCTTGGGTTAAACCTCATATTGAACAATGGCGTGAGCTGCTGCTCTCTGAAAAAACAGGCGATGAAGTAGTTCAATCCCTGAAAACTGTGACGTTTGGAGACAAGGGCCGCCAATGAAACAGCTCAAATCTATTACCCTCTCCAATATCCGCCGTTATGGTGCCAACACCAAAATCGAACTCAGCCCGGGAGCAACAATTCTTCTTGCCCCAAATGGCACAGGGAAAACCGCGTTCTTCGAAGCGATTGAATTTAGCCTAACAGGTGGTATCTCGAGACTGGGGGCAAATCTTTCACCCATCATCAGGGACAATCAGTCCTTGGCTAAAGTTATTCTGGATTTCGGTGATGTAAGCGCCTCTGCCCAGGTAACTCCCCAAGGAAATGTAGAAAGGGCGGGTGATCTCAGCCCCATTTTCCCGGAAACGAACGCGGAAGATATCCCTTTTTTACTGAGACTGACCCATTTATTGGATCAGCGCGAGGGAGAATGGCTTGTCAAAGCAGAGGCCAAAATTGCGGGCTCGCAGCTGGAACGTTTACCAATCGGTAAGGACGGATCCCAGGTCAGCACGGCTCTGGGCAGTATTCGCCGAGTCCTGAATGATAAGCTTAAGCATGCAAAGGAGGCAGTTGAGCTTCTCGAAACAGAATATGCGGAATGGCAAAGCCTAGTGCTTGAACGGGATATGGCCGCAACCCAATCTCAGGGCGGTCTGCGCAGTAAAGAAAGCATCGCAGAATCCATCTCGAACATCGCGAAGCAAACTCAGGGCTCAGAGGCATTACCTGCAGGACTATTGGTGCCGCCAGTGGGAGTGGATAGCCTGGAAACCATGCGCGATGCGTTAGAGCAAACAGTACAAGTCAGTCTGAAAAGACTCAGGGAGCAAATTGAAGGGCTTGTGGAGGTGGATGGACTGATTGGCCGTTTCATTGCTGAGCAGACGCGATCAGAACAGCTTGGTCATGAACTTATAGCGGCCAGACAGGCTTTAACGCAAAAACAGCAGGAACGAGCACTTATCGTCGGGACACAAGAGCGACTTCAGCGTGAGTTGCTGCAGGCAGAAGGCGAGCGGGATTTAATTATCCAGCAGCTTAACCGGCTTGACCGGGAGGCGCAAACCAAAGAGGCCCTTAAACAACGCAAGCAGGCCTTGGAAGTGGCTGATAAAGCGTTAAGCGATGCCGAATCTCTAGCCTCAACCTTCCGGAATATACATGAAGGGAGTGAACGGCTCAGTGCCGAGCATGAACTCATCAATAAACAGCGTAAGGCACTGCAGATCATTGATACTGAGCTTTTGGCCGCTCGACAGCTCATCAGGCGCTGGGAGGATAACCTTCAGCACCTTATCTCCATTACCTCAGCCATTACACAGGAAGAATCACAAGAAAAATTACTGCAGGAGCGAGTTGGGCAAGCAACTGTATTAAAGACCAACGCTGAAGCAGAGCTACTGACGTTGAAGCAGGCTCACGAAACGTTAACGTCAACGGCTGATACCATAAGGCAATCTGTTGCATCCATTGCGGCATATTTGCCTAAAGATCGAGGGGACTGTCCTGTCTGTGGCGTAGATCACGGTGCTGCAAGTCTCCATGAAAGAATTACCAAATCATTGGAGGCTATCGATCCGAAAGTTGTCGAGGCTGAACGACGCGTTAAGATTGCATTGGATCAGTTACGCCAGTACGCGGAGGCAGTTACTAATGCCAAAGCTGAACTAGATACGTGCCAGCGTAACATGACTGAATTGAGCTCCCGACAATCTCTTTTAACATCCGAAATCAACCAAATCAAAACGGACATACTTTTAGAAGGTGATACGATTGAATTAGCAAAAGCAGCTATTCAGCGTCGTGACGAGTCAAATGCTTCAGCCAAGCTTCAGCTCGACGAAAAACAGCATAACCTTGCATCTCCTCCTACACCTGAAATGCTTGAAGCGTCAAAAGCAACTCACCAATCGGCGATCCATTCTGTGGATACGGCTCGGGAGGCTCGAGCGGGGGCCCTGGCAAGCCTTGAGCAATCAACAGCCGCATTAGCAGCAATCATTGCAGATGCGCGTCCCTTGAGGACACTGGATGAATTGTCGGCGGCGCAAAGCAAAAATATAGCCCAGCTCAGTGAACTCGAAACGAAAGCTGCGGCAGAGCAATCTGCTTTAAACCGACAACAAATTCAGTTAACCGAAACTAATGACCGACTGACTGGCGTCGAAGAACAGTTTACTGACGCCCAGGCTAAGCTGGCAGCGATCCGCTTCTCATGGCGACAGCTGTCTTTCTCCGGCGATCCCGCGGTCGACGTGGCGAAGAGTAAAGAGACTCAATTACAATCATCTGTTGCCGAGCTATCACGCCAAACAGAACAGTTACAAACGCTCAAAGTCGAAATTGGAGCCTGGTTTAAGCTGGAGCAGAAACGTATAGCGCAAGGCATCATAGATCGTCGTCGTGGCTCCTTATCAGAGGAAGAGTTTGTTGCCAGCCTGCGGCAGCGCATTGAAAACGAAAATTCGAGCCGAATGCAGTTGTTGCAATTATCTCAAGCAATGGAGACGCTCAATACCAAACTGTCTGCCGAAATATCGAATGTGCAAAAACATGTACTGTCGGTCATTCCAAGGTGGCAGTCGCTCCTGAAGCGCGTCGTCAGAGAGCAGCGTTTTACGGGTACCAAACTAGGTTTTCGCAGTATTTACAAAAAGGGGCATGCTGAAGTGTCCGTGCCTTTACATGGAGGAGTTGCTCCGGTCCCGGCGATTGCAAGCGAAGCTCAGTTGACAGATCTGCAGTTGACATTTCTGCTTTCAATGGCGCTTGAACATCAGTGGTCCTCATGGCGCGGCCTGCTGCTGGACGATCCTACGCAGCATCATGATCTAGTCCACGCCGCGTCCGTATTCGACTTGCTGCGTGATTACATCGTTGACCATGGTTTTCAGGTTGTCATCGCAACGCATGATGCCCTTCAGGCGCGTTATTTCATGCGCAAACTGCAAAATGATGGCATTGATGCACGTTTGTGGTCACTCGTTCCAACACCTGAAGGGGTGACGGCATCTGAGATGCGGATAACAAGGTAACCTATATAGCGCTGGGCCAGGTGATAAAGCCGGGCTGTTGGGCTCTCAACCTGTGAAAACTCGAGGGCTGTTCATTTTCGGAGGAAAGGATGGAATCTGCTCGAGACAAACGCACCGGAGAAAAAGTGGATGCTGAAGAGCTCTGGTTGTTGGATATCGTTGATACCAGTGGTTATATCTGCTGGGGATGCGGAATCGAAATGTATCCTTCCGCCTGGCAAAAAGGCAGTAAGAAAAGACCGTCGTTTAATAAAATGCCAGGAAAAGAACACATTAACTGCGATGCTGATGCTGAGAGCACTGTTGTTAAGCAGGGCAAGAAGAAAAGTGTCCGCCATCTCTTGGACAGTGCACCGGGCTTGATGCCAGCAGGGTTAAAGTTGGTTGAAAAACGTCCAGTTGTTGATCCTGACGCAACGGGTAGTGAAAACAATTCGAGCACAACACGTTCTGCATCATCAACATCCAGGAAAGACAATGCACCAACACGGCAATCGCGTCGTCCGGTTAATGCTATTCGTCAGATTTGTAGAGCGTTTATTCACTTCCCGTATGATCGAGGTATGTCACTTCATATACCGGATATTGATGCCGATACTTACATGACTGTCTTTAAAAAACTTAAAGATCCGATTCAGCCCTATCCGGAACTGCGAGTTTTCTACTCACAGTTGTTGTGGCAGAAATTTGAGCAAGATGAGAATCGGATTGTCATTCCGCTTTCGGGAGAATGGGTTAAAGATGAATCTGGAAAGCTCAAGCCTTCTCGAAGTTACAAACTCCATGTGGAATGGAGCGGCTGGTCCCAAGCTAAACGCACAGCACTTAGAAACGAGTTGGAGACCGCCCTGGAAGAAGCGAAGGATGCGGGGAAGAAAAAGCTAAAAGACAGGGCTCAGATTTTCTTCATCGGTAAGCAAAGTACTGAGGACCATGAGGTCTTCTACGTAGCCGATTACAGGCTGATTTGTGCGATCATTGGGCATATCACTTATCCGAGAATTTAAAGTAAAATCAGATTGTTGAGTTGTAACCCTCTAACAGGTTGAGAACCGAAACATACATCTTTAATAAAATTTGCCCTAGTTAATTTGAAACTTCCATCAGTCGAGAGAAATAAAGGATTGAATCTTCCGGTTCACTTTATTTTTAAACGGCACAAACCCAGTTGGGTGACAAAGTTACGTCAGAACACTGTACTGCACAAAGCAAAAACATAAGGAGAAATATGACTCAGAGTAAAATAAACACCTGGGATGAGAGACGAGGCTCCAATAATCCTCGAGAGGAAGAGATCCGATCTGAAGCTCAGCGCGACCTTTCCCGGTTGATTCACTCTTCTCCTTTCCGACGTTTGCAATCCAAAACGCAAGTTCTTGGTCTGGGAGAAAGTGACTTCTACCGCACACGACTGACCCACTCAATGGAAGTCGCGCAAATCGGTTCAGGTCTTCTTGCTAAGCTTAAAATCAAATATAAAGGTAAAGAGGAAGAGCAGTATTTACCAGATAAGGATCTGATGCAGGCAATATGCCTCGCGCATGATATTGGCCATCCCCCATTTGGTCACGGCGGTGAGGTAGCTCTTAACTACTGCATGCTGAATCATGGTGGCTTTGAAGGAAATGGTCAGACGCTGCGCATTCTCTCGAAACTAGATAAGTACACTCAGGAACACGGCTTAGATCCTACCCGCAGACTTCTGCTGGGCGTGCTGAAATATCCGGTTAATTACTCAGCTCTCATGGGTAAAAAAGCCAGTAGTCAGCCCCCTGCCAAAGAGCCGAACTGGCTCTTTAAGTCATCGGATTTTAAACCTCCAAAATGCTACTTAGATTCAGAGAGAGACATCGTAGAATTTGCTCTCTCACCATTTACTAAAGAGGATCGGGAGCTGTTTACTTCCTTTAAACTTGGTAAAACAGAATCCGATCATAAAATAGCTTCTTATAAAGCGCTCGATACAACCATCATGGATCTTGCCGATGAGATTTCCTATTCACTGCACGACTTGGAAGACGCTATTTCTCTCGGAATGGTGACACGAGCGATGTGGATGGAGCATTTTAGTGGACATGAAAAATTATTTACTGATTGCCACGGCATTACATTCTCCGGAACATGCGAATCTGTCTCGGACAGCCTATTTGGTGAAAGTTACAGGCGAAAAGAGTGCATCGGCATGCTGGTTCACCTGATGATCACAAGCGTTGAGCTCAATGTAAAAGATGGAGCATTCGAATGTGGCATGCTCAAATATAATGCGGTCCTTCCGGAAGCACTCGAAGCACTACGGTTGAAAATTTTCATGCTGGTCAAGGACAAAGTGATTAAGCATGAAAATGTACAGTTACTTGAATTTAAAGGACAAAAATTGATTGTCGAGCTGTTCAGTGTGCTTGCTAGCGATCCGTGTCGGTTTTTACCTACCTCAACAAGAGAAGTTTACGAGCGCCAGAGTAGCTTAGGTCAGCAGGAAGGAATGCGAGTCATTTGCGACTATGTTTCCGGGATGACGGATGACTATGCGACCAAGCTTTATGAGAAAATCCTTATTCCACGTAAAGGGTCTATTTTTGACCACCTCTGATGTGCCAAGAATGATGCCTTGAACTCAATTTAAGTATTAACTGCAGCCAAGGCATCTGTCAGGGGGATGTCCAAATCGCCCCATTCGCAATTTGTTCGTACGGCATCAGCAAACGCCCTCATCTGGGCGTTATCAGCCCTTTTGCGTGGAGCGTGATGCAGCGCTGAATGTGGGGCGTGAGTTCGTTGCTGGTCAGCATAAGCTCCATCTGCTTCATCAGTACCGGAAATACCTGGTACAGATGGCGTAAATCTGTGTCGCTGAATGTCCCAGCAATGCTTGAGCAGTCAGCAAGGTAATGCAGGTGGTTACGGGCGTGGCTGTCAGTGCCGGTGCAGAACCGTTATCGCCAGCCTGCAGAGGTCGTTGATGGTTGTCGTTAATATTAATAATGTCGGTCATGTTAATTTTTCCCTATGCATGAATATGTTGAATGGAGCTGTCGGGCCGGGGATTGATTTCGGTGGCGGGGCGCGGGTGATTACCTGCCCAACAGGTCCATCATGTTCTCCGCCATCACCCAGAGCGCACGGTTTAACTTAACGTCGCCATCTATCCCGTTTACTGCGCGTGTATGGGTGCGTTTACCCTGCGCGGTACGGCCACGTAGCCCGCCTTTCAGCAGGTTTTCCTGGATGCGCTGGTAAGTGGTCCACAGGTCATCGCTCTCGTCCTGCCAGCGGCGAGGTGCAAGAATTTGCGATTCAGTCACTGGCTGGCACTCTTCCCCAAAACGATATGTGAGCGCCGCTTTAGCCAGTGCATGTTGTGCGGGTGACGGGAGTTGCACGGACTGCATGGCGTCACGTTTCTCTTCCACCCGCTCAAAGACGCTGAGAACCTCATAGGCCCCCTCAATCACCTTACCGACAACGTCGCCCCTATGTGGCACGCGGATCTCGCCAAACGACTGTCCGCAAACGAGCGAATTGGTGCAAACGCTTCGGAATATCCCTGGTAGTAACTGAAAACTTGATGCGCCATCGTGCGAATTCAGAATTATGATTTCCGGTACCTGCTGACCGTTTATCTGACCGGCACGACGCAGGCGCAGCATATGCTTTGTATGTTCCAGTCGGCTCTGGTCGCGCACTCGTGACTGACAGGCAAAGAATGGCTGGAACCCTTCACGTTTAAGGTTATCCAGCAGGGTAATGGTGGGTATGTAGGTGTACTTTTCGCTTCTGGAGTCGTGCTTGTCTTCCCCAAAGACGCTGGGTACATGCTGCATCAGTTCTTCGCGGGTTAAGGGACGGTCACGGCGAATCTGGTTCACCCGACCAAAACGGCTGGCTAATCGCATAGTTGATTCCTCATCTGATTAATCTGAAGGCATAAAAGCAAAAGCCCCTGCTCCGTGAGGAGGCAGGGGCAGATATGTTGTTCACAGTGGGAGGGATATGGCGGACAGGACTACAGCGTATCCAGAATCTTCAGTATCTGCGCCATCAGGGCGGTGATAAGTGCAGTGACCAGCAACGTGACCGCTTCCCGGGCTGTATCAATACTGCTGTCATCGTAGCCTGCCTGACGCAGGCGAATTTCAATAAACTGCCGGGCCTGATGTCCGCCGCACCAAGCCAGTGCCTGGCTCAGGGCCGTCACCAGCATTTTCAGAAAGGTCATAGGGTTTGCTCCGGGCTGCCTGGCGGCAGCCCTCTGGTGGAGTGAAGATTTCTTTGAGGAAGCTGATACAGGAAAGTGGCTCAGTGGTAGGTGTAACGCCATCCCCCCTTATCAGTGGTGACGACGACTTCTGAAGCAACGCAGTTATTATAAAAATTTACTTTGACGGACTCCCCGTAGCGCAAGGAGGCGGGCAGAATAGTTTCCTTATTGCTGGAATATAGGTACTTCTGGTTATCAATACGACAGTTACCCCGGTTCACATCTATATTTTCAACTTTGATACTGTCATCCAGCGAGGTGACTACGACCGTGACATAGCGTGTTCCGGCAGGATGAACCTGATTACTGGTCTCTACTTTGATGGGCGGCGCTGGCTCTGCCAGCGCCTGGGCTGACAATGTAAGCAGTGCGGATACCAGCATATATTTAAATTTCATAATCTATTCCTTTTAAAAATAACGTCATCAACAGCCGTTAAATTTAGATACAGGCTAGAGTGCATCTTTACCCACGCAGCCGTGTGTCCCGAATGCCGGTAGTACCTTAGCCGCACCGGCCAGCGTGAATGCGGCAGGCTTAACACCGTCTCCTGTCACTGAGACCTGTTTGCCATTACGTAACTGAGCCCAGGCCAGCGCCAGGTTATTACCGCCCACGCGACTGCCAGATTCGCTGATATCAATAAGTGCCCCACCATCGATACTGACCTGAAGGCTTTTATCTTCATCCATACTGACCTGATGTCCGCTTGCGTCAGTAAATATGACCGTGGCCGGTTGCGAGCCATAATCCTCGCAACTCAGAGACAGTTGTGACTGACCTTTCCCTTTGATAACAAACTCTGATACACCCTGTCCCCAACCCCGGGTCCAGGTCCCCTGACTGCCAGATGCCAGCGCCATAACCGGCAGCAGACTGCCAGCCAATACCAGGATGCTGAGTGATACATTTTTCAAGACAAACTCCTTCTGTTAGTAAAACTGCGGTGCAGACGAATGAACATGCGGGTTCATTCCCGGATGAGCCTGCTGATGTACTGAAAATGCGGCAGGGCCTGAATAAATCGCGGGTCTTCAAAAATTCGCCGGATATGATTGCTTCTGGTGAAGCCCCCGATGGTCATAACCACATCGGTGATGGCTGAAAGGGTAAATACCTGAATCCGCTCGCCAGTTATTGCCGTCAGGTACCACTCGCCTTCCAGACAGATAAGCCGGTAAGGGGCAACGGCGGACTGATGGTGTCCGTGGTGCAGAAAATGAATGCGGCGACTGCTGATGATGGCCTGGATAATGACCTGAAAACCGCCAAACAACGCCGGAGCCTGACGGGGTGGCGTATTCCAGATAATGCAGGGGGAGTCTTGGCCGCTGTCGAGCAAGACAGACAACAATTTAGGGTCAAGTGCCGGAAAGTAATGTGCCACCTGGGTTATCTGGGCAAAGCGGATAATGTCGCAGTTAGTGCGAAAGGGGCCCCGTGCATCCCGCAGGCGAAAATTACCCCCGGAATATTCCGTGTCGATATAGCGCAGTCGTTCACGCAGGTCGCGCTGCACGGTACGCTCAGAGACGCCAAACTCCTGAGCAAGTTGCCTGACACTGAGCGTTTCTCCCATAAAGAGGCGGCTGACCAGTATGGCGAGACGGCTTGCCAGGCGGTCATAGCGTTGTTCCTGTTCAGACATGAGGGATGCTTCCTGCGCAAATAGCAGCCCTGTCGGGCTGGTGGTTAAGTAAAAAGATGTTAACGGGAAAGGTGCTGCTGTCTCAGCCAGGACACGATGATGCATGCGGGTATCGTGACCCGATAAGCCGGACCGGCGATGTCGGAAATCATCCACGCTGAACTCAGGGCGATGGCAAGAGGACCAGCCAGAACGGAAAGAGCACGTGAAGCAACCACAACAGTTCCCCAAGTGGCAATACCGCCTAGGGAGGTGATGACACTAGCAGACAACATCGTTGCCAGCTCGAGCGCAGCCAGCGAGGAAGTCCGGATGGCGGCCTGAACGGCGATAAGAATGAGTTGTGGCGTGGGGTTTGTCAGATCCAGATGCATATTGTGGGAGAAAGCAGCCAGCTCTTCCGGTGACATCTGATCCAAGCTTTTTTCCAGAACCTTCATCAACAGAGCAAGCTCAATGGTTTCGGTAGTACTTTTCTGGTTGTAATTCACATCAAGCTTGTCACAGACATCAACGAGAATTTCCCGATAGGTCACGCCTTGCCCCAGCCGGACCAGACTCGCCAGGGTATTCGCGCCGTAGCGCTGAAGCTCAGCGGCTATCAGTTGCCAGTAGCGGCGATGGTCTGGTGCCAGCAGACGAAACTCCGGGGTTCCGGTAAGACTCTCTGTCCAACGAGTGTCGCCGTCTCGTGGGTCAGTGGTCAGGATGGAAATCAGCAATTGCAGTTCTTCATTGCTGCATTGGCCCAGCAGATTCAAATCAGGGTCATTACGGTAGACAGCCATTATCTATCCTCAGTCAGTGTGATGTGAGGTCACACTGTAAAAGGGGCTATTGCACGGATGTGTCGTCAAAAATGGTTAATATATGCTCTATAGAAAGATATACGGACAGGGTGTGGCTGGAAAAATATGGGAGGAACCAAACAGCCATAACGATTTTTATCGTGCCTGAGTGTTATCAATATAATGATAATGGCTAGTGAGTTTGTTTTTTTTGCTGCTTTAGAGTGATTATATATTTCCCAAATATTAATGAGCTTACATTTTTTCTTTTGTAGCGTGTTGTTTCGTAGTGTTTGGTAATCGATGTCTTCCACTTTGATGGCTAACGACAATTTTAATTTTAGTACTATAGATTATTTGTGGAGGAGTGATTGAAGTATAAAAGAGAGGTCTTGCTGAGTAAGGCTTCAGGAAGGTATCCGTTTGGAACGTAATAGGTAAGGTGGCAAAGTGTATGATGGTGCCACCTTTCTAATATGTTAAATCTGACCTCTTTGCGTTAACAATAGGCCGGTTTTTTCCATTTTTTAGTTGAAAGAAAGCCGGATTTAGCTGACTTTAGCTGTCCCAGGTAAGGTGCCAGATGCTAGTGCGCAACTTACCATTAGAAGTGATGTGGTATGATTAAAACCCCATGTTTGTCCAAAGGCGGCACTGTGAAAAATGAATTGTAAAATAAAATACACGACTCCTGATTGTGTAAGTCTATTTGGAAATAGCGGGATACATACCGTTCCAGAATGTTTTGATAATAATTATGGTTTAATTTTTCTTTGTTCCTGGCTCGTTCAATTATGTCTTCGTGCAGACTTGAAAATACCTCAATTAAGTCATCCTTATCCCCATTTAACATGGCATGAAAAGCAGCAGCAGCAAATAACTCATTTGCAGGACCTGCAGACAGCCAGTGACTGCTTTCAATAGAATTAATGGACTCCCTCAAACGCCAGAGACCCAAGCGCATTGCCTGATCGTTTAAAAGTTTCAGTAATGGTGGGTAAGCATAAATGTCCGTACCAAACAGCCTGCGTGGTACACTCAGATCTGCAAAGGTCACATGTTTTACAGAGGCTAGCGCTTCCTGTATTTTATCCTGACCATATTGCATAGTGAGCGCCTTTAATAACGTCGATTTTACAGGCAGGGGAGAACCTGCCGCTTTTATGCCGCTGAACGTTCCTCGGGTTTTGCTCACGGGAATAGTGTCCTTCATCATCCTGTTAATCAACGCAGGGGCAATAATGATGTTATCCGCTGTATTGGCCCCCCCTTTGGAATTCGGATATATGTGACATAACTCCAGCTCCAGCCAGGGTATCAGGCGTTTAATAACCTGCCCCTGTGAATCAATAACCCTTTGCCCATTTAGAGTATTGTAAGCTTTCTGGTAGTCTGCTTTGCGCTGGTACAACCGGATGAGATCAGCAATGTCATCAGGGCTGGTGATACTTCCCAGCCCGAGGGGATTATTCTTTAGCTTGGACTCTACGTTGATCCAGTAAGAATGTTTTACCAGACTGACAATGGCATCGTCATCTATGAGCCTTCTATCTTTATTACGATGCCCAATACAACAATACCGTTGATTGCGAGTACCAGACAGGCTAATACCACAGGGCGGGTACTGACACGTCAGATTCCACCTTTGCGCTCTTTTAGCTGCTTTAGAAAGCTTACCCTGATAATGTACAGAACATAAGCGGAATTTACGCTCATCAGGTAATTCACCAATTGAGAGCGTACAGTTATTTCTTTTACAAATAGCCATAATAAGACTCTTATCACAGTTAATCATGTTGCATGATAAATAAATAGCCACTCATTAATCATGATCATAATTGATGGCATTTTTTAATATATTGTTAGTAATTAAGGTGTTTATGTCTCAAATGAAGCTGAAATATACTAGTGGTGTAATAATAAATTAATTGTTAGTGCTCTTTTTATCACGTGTCATTGCTAAGTGGACAGCAGATAACGCTGCATTTATGGTCGTTCGGCAATAGTAGTTGATGATGCCAGATGACGTTTCAGCAACCAATCATCCAGTTCAGACTCAAGCCAGCCGACAGATTGCATGCCTAGGCGACGTTGTTTAGGGAATGTGGCGTCGTATCGTGGTGACTTGGGGTTAATCCAGTCGTAGATGGTAGAACGGGCTACGCCTATCTTGTTGACAACACTAGACATACGCAGGATTTTAATGTGTTGAGTTTTCATACCGATTTGTTCCTTGTTGGCCCTGTATGGATGGGGCTAACTTTACCGAGAGGGCAAAATGGGATCCAGATATGTACCAAAAGTAAAAAAAAACTGTGGAATGTGACGTTTTAAGCGAGGTTGGGATGACAGACGATAGTGTTCTGGATGGCATTTTTGATTCACTAAAGAGCGAAGCTGAGCGTTTTATATCGTGCTACAGCGGTAGTGATGATGATGATGTCAGTAGTTACAATGAACTCCGTGACCGGTGCGAGAGAAAAGCAAAAGAAAAAATTAATAAATTCAAGGAGGAAGGCTGCCACATCATGGATGATGATTTTGAATGCATGCTTTACGATGCTAATTTTTCTGCACAATGGAATGGAAAGTTTGGAACGTATCTTGCCATTGCATTCTTCTTTTACCACTGGGGGCAGTATTGTTATTCCTCTGGGCACCGGCGTGAAGGATTGCTATTTATGGCAAGAGCAGCTGGTTGTGGTGGAGTCTGGCAGGGGGCTGGGCTATACGCTGACCGTGTAGAGACTGCTGAATTGGCGTTAAAGAAAAAGCAAGATCATGGAAAGAAGGGAGGAGAGGCTACAGGCTCGGCTTTAGCACCCGCACGGGATGAGTTGAAGCGGTTGCTTAAAATAAACTGCCCGGCAGAAGGATGGAAAACTAAAACTGCAGCAATCGGTGCCGTTGTAGATCAACTTGAGGTTTTTGTTAAAAAACAAAAAATAAATTTGAAAACCGATAATCTTGATAATGCCATATTAACATGGTGTAAGAGATATGATGATTTACGAGACGTATTGGAGAGTTCTTTAAAAAAGAACATGAAAAATAACCGCGTGGATTGATTTTACCCATATGGACATTGGCATTGTGGTGAAGGAGTACATTTAAACAGCCGAAACCGGTAAGTATCCACCTATAAGCAACTCGCTTTTAAAAGATGGAATCAATGCCGCCTTCACAGAAGGCGGCATTTTAACTAAACTATAATTTAACATCATCGTATGTTTTCTACCCAACGAGCCGCATTCCTTTTATCCCCACCTCAATGATAGTTCCGCGATCTGCAGCCATCACGAAGTCAGCCCACCATTGCATCATAGGTCGCCGCTGTTCCAGATAATCGCTGCGATTATAAGCGCGACGAACCTCATTCTTATCCACGTGGGCCAGTGCAGCTTCAATAACATCAGGCGGAAAGCCTTGCTCGTTGAGGGCTGTACTGGCAATAGATCTAAGACCGTGTGAAACGAGCACCCCACCAAAACCTGCGCGTTTGAGCGATGCGTTAACTGTCTGGCTGTTCATCGGCTGGTTAGGCTTGATGCGGCTGGGAAAGATAAATTCTCGATTTCCACTCAACGGCTTCATCATCTCCAGTATTGCAATTGCTTCATCTGACAATGGAACAGTATGGTCGCGGTTCATTTTCATGCGTGCTGCAGGAATCTTCCACTCCCGCGCTTCTATGTCTACTTCTTCCCAGCGAGCTTCAGCCGCTTCGGCAGGGCGGGTAATAGTAAGAAGTTGCCACATGAATAGGCAGCGTGTGGAAAGGCTAATGCTGGCTGTTCGCATTGTCTGCATCAGTTGAGGTAGCTCATCCGGTCGAATGCTGGGCATGTTCTTTTTCTGAGGCTTCTCGAAGGCTTTACCGATATTAACGCTGGGAACAGCATCAATCAGCCCTGTGTTTTGTGCATAGATCATGACCTCATTAATGCGTTGGCACAGGCGACGAACGGTTTCCAGTGCTCCTCTGGCCTGAACCGGTTGGACGGCCTGAACCAGCGTGTGAGCTTTAATATCTGTAACGCTAACGTCGCCAATTGCAGGAAAGACATCTCTTTCAAGAGAGCGCCAGATATCGTCGGCATAGTCCTCTGTCACACTGGCTTTCTTCACATTCCACCAACGTTCAGCTACGAGTTGGAAAGTATTGGTTTTAGCTTCCAGTGAGCTGCGTAGTTGTTCTTGCTGATGTTCCTGAGGGTCGATTTGTTTCGCCAGAAGAGAACGAGACTCTGCGCGATAGTTTCTGGCATCGGCAAGCGTAACTGACGGGTAGGGGCCAATGCTCTTTTTCGCTCGTTTCTTGGTGACGGGGCGAATGTAGCGGAATTGCCAGATTTTACTCCCGCTGGATTTGATCAGTAGCTCAAGGCCATCGCCATCATAGAGAACGTAGTCCGCTTCCTTGGGTTTAGCAGATTCGATTTCTTTAACGGATAGGGGTTTGGTTTGTCTTGCCATTGCCGGGTTTCCATAGTTTTAGGCACCTCAAAAACAATAAAGCTTTATAAGGTGCCTAACAAGGTGCCTAAAAGGTTCGGATTTAATTAGTTGGCATCAGACTTCGCGGGACAAATTCAAGGCACAAAAAAGCCCGCAGGGCTTGCGCCGTGCGGGCTTTCAGGACTTCATCGGATGACTCTGGTAATCACCGATGGAGAATTTTGGTGGAGCTGGCGGGAGTTGAACCCGCGTCCGAAATTTCTACATCCTCGGTACTACATGCTTAGTTTGTCTTTACATTCGCACGCCAGCTGCGGACAAACACGCCACTGACGAACTAGCCTGATTAGTTTTAACGCTTCAACCCCAGGCAGGGTTTCCACGCGATCTCTTTTGGGTTTGACCTCTCTTTGATCCCCGTCTTAAGAGCGGAAGCTAGGGAGAGAGGGCTCTTAGCAGGTTATTAAGCTGCTAAAGCGTAGTTTTCGTCGTTTGCGACTATTTTTTTGCGGCTTTTAACGAGGCAAACCGCCCCTCGGCATGCACCTTGGGTTTCGCAAATCCCGTCGAATCCAGAATCAGCCCCAATAGTGTTGAACTCAGTATACCAGATTTTACTTCCTCGACACCAGCCCGAAACGCTAACTTATTGAATAGTACAATAAGTGCGCAGAATCAACGTCCTGCGTTTTTCATGATACGTGCTTTGTCGAGCTGCCACTCGCGTGCTTTCAGGTCAGTACGTTTGTCGTGCTGTTTCTTACCTTTCGCCACGCCGATTTTCACTTTGCACCAGGCATTTTTCCAGTACAAAGAGAGCGCCACCACGGTGAAGCCTTCGCGGTTGATGCGTCCGTAGAGGGATTCCAGTTCGCGCTTGTTCAGCAGCAGCTTCCGGGTGCGGGTAGGATCGCAGACGTAATGTGAAGAGGCGACGGTCAGCGGCGTAAAGTTCGCGCCGAACAGGAAGGCCTCACCGTCTTTCAGGATCACGTAGCTGTCGCCGATATTGGCTTTCCCGGCACGCAGCGATTTTACTTCCCAGCCCTGCAACGCAAGGCCGGCCTCGAATTCTTCTTCGATGAAATACTCGTGGCGAGCACGCTTGTTAAGCGCAATGGTCGCCGAACCAGGTTTATGTGCTTTTTTCTTCGTCATAAGTGTCGTAAAGCCGTCGGTAATCTGATTTTAAAAAGTCACCTCATTGCGTCCTGTGAGGTCTAACGCGCTATCTTAGCACGAGATAAGGCTTAGCGTTTTTTTAACAGGTGATAAATGTTATTATTTGTCTGTTGTGTGACCATGGAAAATGCTATGCCTCAGATTAGCCGTACCGCGCTTGTTCCCTACAGCGCGGAACAAATGTATCAGTTAGTGAACGACGTTCAGTCCTATCCGGAATTTATTCCGGGATGCACCGGTAGCCGGGTGCTGGAATCCGGCCCGACGCAGATGACTGCGGCCGTGGATGTCTCCAAAGCGGGGATCAGCAAAACGTTCACCACGCGCAATACCCTGACGAGCAATCAGAGTATTTTGATGCATCTGGTGGATGGTCCGTTTAAAAAACTGATGGGGGGGTGGAAGTTTACGCCGCTGAGCGCTGACGCCTGCCGCATTGAGTTTCATCTGGATTTTGAATTTACCAATAAGCTGATCGAACTGGCGTTTGGCCGTATCTTTAAAGAGCTGGCCTCGAATATGGTTCAGGCGTTCACCACGCGCGCCAAAGAGGTTTACAGTGTCGCATAAGATTGCTGTTGAGGTGGTGTATGCGCTGCCGGAGAAGCAGTATTTGCAGCGCATGATGCTTGAAGAGGGTGCCACCGTTGAGGCGGCTATCCGGGCCTCCGGCATCCTTGAACTTCGCCGTGATATTGACCTGGCGAAGAATAAAGTCGGCATTTATAGCCGTCCGGTAAAGCTTGCTGATACGCTGAAGGATGGCGATCGGGTTGAGATTTATCGCCCGCTGATTGCTGACCCGAAAGAGCTGCGCCGTCAGCGAGCGGAGAAATCGGGTAAGTAACGCTTTCTCCCCCGGTGGCGCTTCGCTTACCGGGACTACGATTCTGCGTAAGAATTCAGATACAAAAAAGGTGCTCAATGAGCACCTTTTTGCGTTGCTGACGCCTGATTATTTGGTCAGGGCAGGCTTGTTGTCGATGTTGGTCAGCACGCCGGCACTGCTGAAGGTCAGCGTCAGGGTTTGCTGGGTCACATCTTCATGACCAGGCTGCTGGCGGAATACATAGAACCAGGTGTTTGTGCCGAACGGATCGGACATCATCGGGGTTCCCAGGGCATAAGCGACCTGCTGTTGTGTCATACCCACGCGGATTTTGGACACATCGTTAGGGGTAAGGTAGTTCCCCTGGTTGATGTCAGGACGGTAAACCACTTTCTCCAGAGTGGAACAGCCTGCGGTCAACATCAGAAGAACCGCTGCGGCAGCGGTCAGCGTTTTACAGCGCATAGTGATTTGATTCCTTTTCGGGCCCGAGCAGTACGCGGCTCATATGTAATATGCCGATGATAATAGACCTTGCCCCACTTTGAAACCGGTCTGGCGGCGTTTTTGTTGTTCTGTATGACCCTGAGATCCCGAAAAAGTTTATGCCGCCAGCAGTTCTTTCGCATTCGCAAGCGTATTGCGGGTGACTTCACTGCCGCCGAGCAGGCGTGCCAGCTCCTGCAAGCGTGAGCGTTTATCCAGCTGCTTCATGTGCGTTTCCGTCATTTCGCCATCGGTTTCCTTGCTGACGATAAAGTGGTGATGACCACAACCGGCGACCTGCGGCAGGTGAGTCACACACATGACCTGCGTCGATTCACCTAACTGACGCAGCAGTTTGCCGACAACGGCCGCGGTCGGGCCGCTGATACCCACATCCACTTCGTCGAAAATCAACGCCGGGGTTTCCATTTTACGGGCGGTAATCACCTGAATGGCCAGGGCGATACGCGACAGTTCACCGCCGGAAGCCACTTTCGAAATCGCCTGCAAAGGCTGGCCCGGGTTGGTGGTGACGCGGAATTCTACGCGATCTGCGCCTTCCGCCGTCAGGTGATTCTCTTCAAAGCGAACATCTATGGTGAACACCCCATGCGGCATCGCCAGCGTATGCATGCTGTCGGTAATGTGCTGGCTAAGCTCCAGCGCATAGTGTTGCCGCACGTCATGCAGCCGTTTCGCCGTTTCCAGCGCCTGCTGATGATGCAGATTAACCGCCAGAGACAAGGTTTCAAGGGAATCGGCCTGATCGTCCAGCTGCTGCTGTTCCTCCAGCAGAGACTGATAGTAATTCGGCAGCTCTTCCGGGGTTACGTGATGCTTACGCGCCAGTGAAATCTGACGGGAGATGCGTTGCTCAAGTTCGAACAGACGGTTCGGGTCGAGATCCAGACGTTCACAGTAGTGGCGCAGTTCATCCCCGGCTTCTGAAATCTGAATCGCGGCCTCTTCCAGCATTTCCAGTACGCCAGAAAGCTTATTGTCCATGCCGGTCAGTTCGGTCACAAGCTGACGCACGTTATACAGCTGGCTCTGCAAATTCACGTCTTCGCCATCCGCCAGCATATTAAGGGCAGTCTGGCTGGTGGAAAGCAGCTGACCGCTGTTGGCCAGACGTTTGTACTCTTCGTCGATTTGCTCAAATTCACCCGCCTGCGGGTTAAATTCGTTCAGCTCTTTCAGCTGATATTCCAGCAGCTCGGCGCGCGCGGTACGCTCCTGGCTTTGCTGCTGATGCTGCGCAAGTTCGCGGCAGCTTTGATGCCACTGACGATAGTGCTCCGCCATGAGTTGAGTAAGCGCGTACTCACCTGCGTAGCCATCAAGCAGGGCTTTCTGCTGTTCGGGTTTGATTAACTGCTGGTGCGCATGCTGACCATGGATCTGGATGAGCAGCTGGCCCAGCTCGCGAAGCTGGGAAAGGGGAACCGCTGTACCATTGATAAAACCGCGGGAGCGGCCATCGCTGCTGATGACGCGGCGAAGTAAACACTCACGTCCGTCTTCGAGCTGGTTCGCTTCCAGCCAGCGCAGGGCGGCAGGTGTGTCTTTCAACGAGAAGCGGGCGCAGAGATCGGCACGGGCGGCGCCTGTGCGCACCATATCCCCCTCAGCACGACCGCCGAGGCACAAGCCGAGGGCATCAATGGCAATGGATTTACCTGCACCGGTTTCTCCGGTAATCGCCGTCATTCCGCTATGGAAGTCGATCTCAAGCTCACGAACAATGGCAAAGTTGCTGATGGTCAGTTGTGCCAGCATAATTGTTTTCCTGTATGAAAAACCATAACTGTGTTTGTATACAGTATAAACTGGTTTTATATACAGTAAAGTGCTGGATGCAAAATCAGAACAATTTTTTTGACCAGCCGAGCTTGGAGCTTAATGTGTTGAAATAGCTGTAATCTTTCGGGTGAATCAGGTTCAGATGGTAATCGCAGCGGCGAATGAGGACATCTTCACCTTCCTGAATGGGGAGCGCAATCTGACTGTCGCAGCTGATCTCCAGGTCGTTACGGCGATGGGAAAAACGCAGGCGGATGGTGCTGTCGCCGTTGATCACCAGCGGACGCGCCGAGAGCGTATGCGGGAACATCGGCACCAGGGTAATGGCATCCAGCGATGGCGTCAGGATTGGGCCTCCGGCTGAAAGCGAGTAGGCAGTTGACCCCGTCGGGGTTGAAATAATCAGCCCGTCAGAACGCTGCGAGAAAGCGAAGATTTCGTCGATATAGACTTCGAACTCGATCATGTGCGCCACTTTACCGGGATGGAGAACCACCTCGTTAATGGCGGTGCTGATGCGCTTCTGGCAGTCCTGCTGACACACCTGGGCTTCCAGTAAAAACCGTTTTTCACTGATATAGTGGCCTTCCAGCACGTCCGCCAGCTGCTGCTGCGCATTGTCCGGGTCGAGGTCGGTCAGGAAACCGAGATTGCCACGGTTAATACCAATAACCTTAATATCATAGCGAGCCAGCGTTCGCGCCGCGCCCAGCATATTGCCGTCGCCACCGACCACCACGGCGAGATCCGCCTGCTGGCCAATTTCCGCCAGCGTGCCGGTTCTGACGCTTTTAAGCTGCAACTCCTGGGCGATCTGCTGCTCGACCATCACTTCATAGCCTTTACCACACAGCCAGCGATACAACATTTCATGTGTCGTCAATGCGGTAGGGTGACGCGGATGGCCGACGATCCCAATACACCTGAAATGATTATTCATTTTCTGGAGGTCCTTGTGCCTGATGAATGATGACAATCTGCCTTGTTCCCTTGAATCCAGGAAACTGATCCCCATAATAAGCGAAGTTAGCGAGATGAATGCAGAAAAACGCGGAGAAATTCATGAGTAGTAAAGAACAGAAAACGCCTGAGGGGCAAGCCCCTGAAGAAATTATCACGGAACAGCACGATGAAGTTGAGGCAGTAGAGCCAGACACGTCTGCTGAGCAGGTGGACCCGCGCGATGAAAAAATTGCCAACCTGGAAGCTCAGTTGGTAGAAGCGCAGAATCGCGAACGCGATGGCGTACTGCGTATCAAAGCGGAAATGGAAAACCTGCGCCGTCGTACCGAGCTGGACGTTGAAAAGGCGCACAAATTTGCGCTGGAGAAATTCGTCAACGAACTGCTTCCGGTGATCGACAGCCTGGATCGCGCGCTAGAAGTGGCGGATAAAGCTAACCCGGATAACGCGGCGATGATTGAAGGCATTGAGCTGACGCTGAAATCCATGCTGGATGTGGTGCGTAAGTTCGGTGTTGAAGTGATTGCCGATACGGATGTACCGCTGGATCCAAACGTTCACCAGGCCATTGCGATGGTGGAATCCGAAGACGTTGCCGCGGGTAACGTGCTGGGCGTGATGCAGAAAGGGTATACCCTGAACGGTCGTACTATTCGCGCTGCGATGGTGACCGTGGCGAAAGCGAAAGCATAACGTGCTGCCTGTAGTGCCGGGTGGCGGCGTTCGCCTTACCCGGCCTACATTTTATTCGGCGATACTTTCGCGTAAAGGTTTAACGGGCAGGACCTTCACCTGCTTAATCATGTTGTCCTGAACGTCCAGAATATCAATATCATACTGTTCAATGCGCACGCGCGTGCCTGCCGCCGGGATCTCTTCCAGCGCTTCCAGGATCATTCCGTTCATCGTCCGCGCTTCGTCTTCCGGCAAATGCCAGTTGAACGCTTTATTGATTTCACGAATGTTGGCGCTGCCGTCGATAAGCACTGACCCGTCGTTTTGCGGGGTGACTTCTTCCGCAAGGGAAGGCGACATTGACGTGGTAAAGTCCCCGACAATCTCTTCCAGAATATCTTCGACCGTCACCAGCCCCTGTATATCGCCGTATTCATCCACCACCAGGCCGACTTTCTTCTTGTTTCGCTGGAACTTCACCAGTTGCGTGCTGAGTGGGGTGCCTTCCGGCACGTAGTAAATTTCGTCGGCGGCGCGCAGCATCACCTCTTTGGTGAACTCGTTTTTCTCAGTCATCAGACGATAGGCCTCGCGCACGCGCAGCATGCTGATGGCATCGTCGAGGGAATCGCGATAGAGGACGATACGCCCGTGCGGGGAGTGTGTCAGCTGGCGGACAATGGCCTTCCAGTCGTCGTTGATATCAATCCCGACGATTTCATTGCGCGGCACCATGATGTCGTCAACGCTGACCTTTTCCAGATCCAGCACCGACAGGAGCATGTCCTGATTGCGGCGGGAGATCTGCGAGCGGGATTCATTCACGATGGTACGCAGTTCGTCTTTGCTGAGCGCGCTACTAATGGTGACGTCTGCCTTTATACCGACCATGCGCATCAGCACCCGTGTCACCATATTCAGCAGCCAGACCAGCGGCATCATCAGAATAAGCAGCGGTGCTAACAGGAAGCTGCTCGGGTAGGCGACTTTTTCCGGGTAAAGAGCGGCGATGGTTTTGGGCAGCACTTCCGCAAACACCAGCACCACAAACGTGAGCACACCTGTGGCAATCGCCACGCCTGCGTTGCCGTACAGACGCATCCCGACGATGGTGCCCAACGCAGAAGCGAGAATATTGACCAGGTTGTTACCGATAAGCACCAGGCTAATCAGCCGGTCCGGCTTACGCAGAAGCTTTTCGACACGACGCGCGGCACGGTTACCCTGCTTGGCGCGATGACGTAACCGGTAGCGGTTCAGCGTCATCATGCCGGTTTCAGAGCCAGAGAAATAAGCGGAGATGACCACCATGATGACCAGAATGACGATCAGCGTGGTGGTAGAGATGTGTTCCAGGGGGAACTCCTTTTGTTACTTAGCCAGCAAATTGCTGTATGAAGCGGCTACCAAAATAGGCAAGCGTGAGAATGCCCGCACCCGCTACGTTGAACCAGACCACGCGACGACCGCGCCAGCCTTCATGATAATGGCCCCATAACAGGACAATATAGACAAACCACGCGATGATGGAGAGGACCGCTTTATCGATATTCTCCACGCTGAACAGGTTCTTCATATAAAACAAGCCCGTGCACAGCGTCAGCGTCAGCAGAACCACACCGACCTGGGTGATGTGGAACATCTTACGCTCAATCACCATCAGCGGCGGCATTTCGTGGTTAAACGCCAGCTTTTTATTTTTCAGCTGGTAGTCAATCCAGGCGAGTTGCATGGCGTAAAGGGCGGCGATGATCAGCGTCGCGTAGGAGAACAGCGACAGGCCAATATGCACCAGCATCCCCGGCGTGGCTTCCAGGTGAGTAATAAACTCATTGGGCATGAACGTGGCTAACGCCAGGTTGATCAGCGCAAAGGCGTAGACTATCGGCAGCAGCAGCCAGCCACGGTTTTTAGACGCGACAATGGTCATGACCGTACAGATCATCAGGCTGACCAGCGAGCCGACGTTCAGTACGCTCAGATTTTGCACGCTGCCGTCGCCGGGAATGATGCGTGATTCCAGCGCAAACGCGTGGCTAATCAGTGCGATCACTGCCGAAAGAATAGCCATGCGCCGCCAGCCGCTGTTTTTTTGCAGCAGGCCAGGAATGATCAGCGCGAGGCTGACAGAGTAGGCAACAAGGGCGATCAGTGCGAAAACAGGCATATAGGCGTCGACAGTTGTCTTAATAAGAAAGAGAAGCAGTATAACGTTACGTGACGCCTGCTCCAACCGTTGCATAACAACAAAGGCGCCTTCATGTTATACTCCGGCAAAATTCTGTGTATGTGTCGCCCAGGCGACCTAACGTTTCTACCCCAGGCGAGAGACAATGTTTGATAATTTAACCGATCGTTTGTCGCGCACGCTGCGCAACATCAGCGGCCGTGGACGCCTCACCGAAGAGAACATCAAGGAAACGCTGCGCGAAGTGCGCATGGCGCTGCTGGAAGCAGACGTCGCGTTGCCGGTCGTACGTGATTTTATCAACCGCGTGAAAGAGAAAGCGGTTGGCCATGAAGTGAACAAGAGCCTGACTCCGGGTCAGGAGTTCGTCAAAATCGTCCGTAACGAGCTGGTTTCGGCGATGGGCGAAGAGAACCAGGTGCTAAACCTGGCGGCTCAGCCGCCGGCCGTCGTGCTGATGGCGGGTCTGCAAGGTGCGGGTAAAACCACCAGTGTCGGTAAGCTGGGGAAATTCCTGCGTGAAAAGCACAAGAAAAAGGTGCTGGTGGTGTCGGCGGACGTGTATCGCCCGGCGGCGATCAAACAGCTGGAAACGCTGGCCGAGCAGGTTGGCGTAGACTTCTTCCCGTCCGACGTGGCGCAGAAGCCTGTCGATATCGTTAACGCGGCGCTGAAAGAGGCGAAGCTGAAATTCTACGACGTGCTGCTGGTGGATACCGCCGGTCGTCTGCACGTTGACGAAGCGATGATGGACGAAATTAAGCAGGTGCATGCCTCTATCAATCCGGTAGAGACCCTGTTTGTTGTTGACGCCATGACCGGTCAGGATGCGGCAAACACCGCGAAAGCGTTTAACGAAGCCCTGCCGTTAACCGGTGTGGTGCTGACCAAAGTCGACGGCGATGCCCGCGGCGGTGCGGCGCTGTCTATTCGTCATATCACCGGTAAGCCAATTAAGTTCCTCGGCGTGGGCGAGAAAACCGAAGCGCTGGAGCCGTTCCATCCGGACCGTATTGCCTCCCGTATTCTCGGCATGGGCGACGTGCTGTCGCTGATCGAAGATATCGAGAGCAAGGTTGACCGCGCGCAGGCCGAGAAGTTGGCCAGCAAGCTGAAAAAAGGCGACGGTTTCGATCTCACCGACTTCCTTGAGCAGTTGCGTCAGATGAAAAACATGGGCGGCATGGCAAGCCTGATGGGCAAACTGCCAGGCATGGGCCAGATCCCGGACAACGTCAAATCCCAGATGGATGACAAAGTGCTGGTGCGTATGGAGGCCATCATCAACTCGATGACGCTGAAAGAGCGCGCGAAGCCAGAAATCATCAAAGGTTCCCGTAAACGCCGTATCGCAGCCGGTTGCGGCATGCAGGTGCAGGACGTTAACCGCCTTCTGAAACAGTTCGACGACATGCAGCGCATGATGAAGAAAATGAAGAAAGGCGGCATGGCGAAGATGATGCGCGGCATGAAAGGCATGATGCCTCCCGGTTTTCCTGGGCGTTAATCGCTTTTGAGATTGCTTTTTGCCCGAAAATGAGTAAAATTTTCGGGCTTTTAATATGACACCCGGGCTCCGTTCCTCGATGGGGCCCGGTTGTTTTATTCACACAAGAGGATGTTATGGTAACTATTCGTTTAGCTCGTCACGGCGCTAAAAAGCGTCCGTTCTACCAGGTTGTTGTGACTGACAGCCGTAATGCACGCAACGGTCGCTTCATCGAGCGCGTTGGTTTCTTCAACCCACTGGCCGCTGGCGCAGAAGAAGAAACCCGTCTGGATCTGGATCGTATCGCTCACTGGGTTGGCCAGGGCGCTACTGTTTCCGATCGCGTTGCTACGCTGATCAAAGCAGCAAACAAAGCAGCTTAATCTGTCACGGTGGTCATGATGAGCAATAAAGCACCTGTTGAACCGATCGTATTGGGAAAAATGGGTTCTTGCTACGGTATCCGTGGTTGGCTCAGAGTGTTTTCCTCCACTGAAGACGCTGATAGCATTTTTAATTACCAGCCCTGGTTTATCCAGAAAGCCGGTAAGTGGGAAGAGGTCGAGCTGGAAAGCTGGCGTCACCACAATCAGGACATCATCATCAAGCTGAAAGGCATTGACGATCGTGATGCCGCGAATGCGCTGACTAATTGTGAAATTGTCGTGGATTCGTCGCAGTTGCCACAGCTGGAAGAGGGTGACTACTACTGGAAAGACCTTATGGGTTGCCAGGTAGTGACCACTGAAGGCTACAGCCTGGGGAAAGTCATCGACATGATGGAAACCGGGTCAAATGACGTTCTCGTCATTAAGGCAAACCTGAAAGATGCATTTGGCATCAAGGAGCGGTTGGTTCCGTTCCTCGATGGACAGGTTATCAAGAAAGTCGATCTCACTACTCAAACCATTGAAGTAGATTGGGATCCTGGTTTTTAAATTCTCCGGATAAACGGTAAAAGACGGCGCTATGTGGATTGGCATAATTAGCCTGTTTCCTGAAATGTTCCGCGCGATTACCGATTACGGGGTAACTGGCCGGGCAGTAAAGAATGGCCTGCTGAGCATCCAGAGCTGGAGTCCTCGTGACTTCACGCACGACCGGCACCGTACCGTGGACGATCGTCCTTACGGCGGCGGACCGGGGATGTTGATGATGGTGCAACCCTTACGGGACGCCATTCACACAGCAAAAGCCGCGGCAGGTGAAGGCGCGAAGGTGATTTATCTGTCACCTCAGGGACGCAAGCTTGATCAAGCGGGCGTGAGCGAACTGGCGACGAATCAAAAGCTGATTCTGGTCTGTGGTCGCTACGAAGGGATAGATGAGCGCGTAATTCAAACCGAGATTGACGAAGAATGGTCTATCGGCGATTACGTTCTCAGCGGTGGTGAGTTACCAGCAATGACGCTGATTGACTCCGTTGCCCGGTTCATTCCGGGTGTACTGGGCCATGAAGCTTCGGCGACAGAAGATTCGTTTGCCGATGGATTGCTGGACTGTCCACACTATACTCGTCCTGAAGTGTTAGAAGGGATGGAAGTCCCGGCAGTATTACTGTCTGGAAACCATGCCGAGATACGTCGCTGGCGTTTGAAGCAGTCGCTGGGCCGAACCTGGCTTAGAAGACCTGAACTTCTGGAAAACCTGGCTCTGACTGAAGAGCAAGCAAAGTTGCTGGCCGAGTTCAAAACTGAACACGCGCACCAGCAGCATGAACATGATGGGAATGCGTAATACGCTCCCGAATATCAGTTTACCCAGGATAAGAGATTAAATTATGAGCAACATTATTAAGCAACTTGAACAAGAGCAGATGAAGCAGGACGTACCTTCCTTCCGTCCAGGTGACACCGTGGAAGTGAAAGTATGGGTTGTTGAAGGTTCCAAAAAACGTCTGCAGGCATTCGAGGGCGTGGTTATCGCTATTCGTAACCGCGGTCTGCACTCTGCATTCACTGTTCGTAAAATTTCCAACGGCGAAGGCGTTGAGCGTGTCTTCCAGACTCACTCTCCGGTAGTTGACAGCATTGCTGTTAAACGTCGTGGTGCTGTACGTAAAGCTAAACTGTACTACCTGCGTGAGCGTACTGGTAAGTCTGCTCGTATTAAAGAGCGTCTGAACTAAGATTCGCTTAAGCGACATCCTGTTAGAAAGGGCTGGCCGAAAGGCTGGCCCTTTTTTTATCCCATCGCACCTCTCGCGTTAACCCTTCCGTCATAAATCATTTACAATGTTCGCCTCTTGGGTGGAGGGTAAGTGGATAACGTACTGCATCAGCGTAACTGGAAACGCGCAGCGGCATTGACCGCGCTGTTTGCGATCCTGCTGATCGTCGTGGCGCCGCTGATCTCCGTCTCGCTGCAAAAAGATCCCATGAGCGCCATGCCGGGTATGCACCATGACATGAGCATGATGTCGATGGACGAGCAACATAGTGATATGCCGCATTCTATGCCAGTTGACCATGCGGAAGCATGCGGCTACTGCGTGCTGTTAGCGCATGTGCCGGGCGTGATGCTGGCGCTTATCGTTCTGCTCAGCGTGGTGTTGCAGCGGCTGCGCGTGAAACCGCCTCGTCAGGCGGTCAGCCACTGGCACTTTTTCCCCTGGCTTTACCCCGATACCCGCGCGCCGCCGCGTCGGTCTGCTTTCTCCCTTTAAAACAAAATCACTCACTTTTTGCCTTAAAAAGGAAAAGTATGACTACCTGCACTCCGCGCGCGGCATGGGGAAACCTGCTGCGTCGCCTCCATTTCTATATCGGGCTGTTTGTCGGTCCGTTTATCTTCTTCGCAGCGCTGACCGGAACGCTGTATGTCGCCACGCCGCAGCTTGAAAAGGCGCTGTACCATCATGCACTCCACACGGATGCCGTGGGTGAGGCGCAGCCTCTTGCTGAACAAATTGCCGTGGCGGAAAAGGCCGTGGGTTCAGCGCTGCGTTTACATGCTGTACGTCCGGGGCTGGAAGAGGGCGAAACGACCCGCGTGATGTTTGCCGACCCGGCGCTGGGTCCCTCCGAGCATCGGGCTATTTTTATTGATCCCACCAGCCTTGAGATTCGAGGGGATATGACCGTGTACGGCACCAGCGGGATTTTACCGCTGCGTCAGACTATCGATTATCTGCATACCTCGCTGATGCTGGGCAACATCGGGCGCCTCTATAGCGAGTTAGCCGCCTCGTGGATGTGGGTTGCTGCCCTGGGCGGGATCGCGCTGTGGTTCTACACCCGACCTAAGCGCCGTATTAACAATCGTTTCCAGAATCGTCGCCGCCTGCATGTGATCTTAGGCTGGACGTTACTGGCGGGAATGCTGCTGTTCTCAGTCACCGGGTTAACCTGGTCACAATGGGCCGGTGGCAACGTCGATAAGCTGCGTGCAGAGATGAACTGGCTGACGCCGCAGGTAAACACCACCCTTTCCGGTGCGCCGGAAATGAGGGATGAACACGCCGAACATCGTGGTCATCACGGGGGAATGACGATGCCTGAAATGCCAGTCAAACTGTCGCTTTTTGACAACGTATTGCAGGTCGCCCGCCAGTCAGGGATTGATGCGAACAACGTTGAGATCCGTCCGGCAAGCAGGGTCGACCAGGCCTGGACGGTGACGGAAATCGATCGCCGCTGGCCTACGCAGGTTGATGCCGTTGCCGTGGATCCCCACTCACTGAAGGTGCTGGACAGCACTCGCTTCGGGGATTTCCCGCTGATGGCTAAACTCACCCGCTGGGGCGTGGATTTCCATATGGGGATCCTGTTTGGTCTGGCAAATCAGCTGCTGCTCATCGCGTTTGGCGTTGCGCTGTGTGTGTTAATTATCTGGGGGTACCGGATGTGGTGGATGCGTCGCCCTGCAACGTTAGCCGCGAACCCGGTACAGACGCTCTGTCAAAGCTGGCTGGCATTGCCGCTGTGGGGAAGGGGAGTGACGTTCCTGATAAGCCTCCTGCTGGGGCTGGCGTTGCCGGTAATGGGCGTCAGTCTGGCGGTCTTTATTGTGATTGACTGGCTGCGCTGGCGAGCGGTTTCAGGCGTGTCGCTCGCCGGAACATCCGTTAAATAGCCTTAAGGCGTGCTGATGACTACCGCAACCCGGCGGTTTTCAGCGCGCCCCTGCGCAGTGCGGTTGCTGCTGACAGGGTATTTTTTGCCTAAGCCCCGCGTAGTGAGATTGCTGCGCGGGATGTTCGCGCCCTTCGCCCAGGCATCCGCCACAACATTGGCACGTTTTAACGAAAGCGCTTCGTTGTAGCTCTCTTCGCCATAGTTATCCGTATGGCCATCCATCCTGGCGTGGTTCAGACCGGTTGCCGCCAGGCGTGAGGCCATAGTCTGGATCTGCGTTTCACTTTCCGGGCGCAGCCTGGCGTCATTTTTATCAAACAGGATCTTATCCGACAGGCCCAGAGACCAGTCGCCATTCAGTTCGTTAAAGCCGTAGGATTTCATGGCCGCAATTTGCTCTGGCGTGAATTTCCCTTCAGGGGATGACTGGCATCCGGACATTACCAGTGATGCCAGTATTAACGGCGCAAAGTATCGCTTTAACATATCGTCTTCCTTTCAGGATATTGTTTTCGAACGCTGGTTTTTGACCAGATACATATTGCGATCGGCTTGCTCCAGTAATGCTTCAACGGAGGCATTTTCCCACGCCAGAGCAAAGCCAATGCTGAGGGACATTGATGCTGTGTGCCCGTTATGCAGATCAAACGGACGGATAAATTGCTGCGACAGCGCAGCGCAAATAAATTCGACCTCACGTGCGGTGTGGACGCCGTAAAGGATCATGGCAAATTCATCGCCGCCAAGACGGTAAGACTGATGACGTTTTTCGCCAAACTCGACCATCCTTTTGGCGGCTTCGATCAGTACGCAGTCACCCGCGGCATGACCCCAGGTGTCATTGATAACCTTAAAGTTATCACCGTCCAGGAAGAGCAGGGCAGAATTGGTTTTTGCTGAAGCGTCGTTCATTAATGCCGCAATGTTGTTGCGAAACGCGGCGCGGTTTGCAAGCCCCGTGAGCGGATCGTGCATGGCGGTACGCAACAGTTGAGCGTTTTTCGCCTGTAGCTTGAGCTGCCACTCTTCCATTTCATCCAGCAGGCTGTTGAAGTCTTCACCAAACTGGTGGAACTCTTCAATGCGGCCTTCCGTTACCCGGCGAGAGAAGTTGCGGTTAGTGCGAACGTCATGCACAACGTCAGTGATGTTTTGCATTTCAACAACCATGCCATGATGTAGCGAGCGGGTGATGGTCAATGCGACGGCAGAGGCAAAAAGAATGCAGCCGGTGAGGACCGCAAATGAGAGCCAGATAAAGTGGCTAATCAGGCTGTCTCGCGCGGTCAGACGAATTTCGCCAATCACATTGCCGTTATGTATGATGGGCTGTGCGACAGGAACAGGGAACAACCACCGGTTGACCAGCGCGCCCAGCGTGTCGGTATTATCCGCCGGGTTCCATGACCACCAGGCAAACCGTTTATGATGTGCGTTAAGCACTTCCGCCACGGCGAACTGCCCCTGCTTGCCGAGGGTCGCCAGCGTTTCATTTGCCGCCACGGCATCGTTGAACACCAGAGAGGCTTCAAGGCTGTGGCTCATGGTGGCGCCGGTAAGTTCGAGGTTTTTTTGCGCGTATTGCTTTAATGTCACCACGGAAGCGAAACACAGCAGCAACCATATAAACGTCATCGTTATAATGACGCTTATCATGCTGATTCGTCGCAACGTTCTTTTAAACGTCGGACGCGGTGTTGGTGCGACTTCCTTATTCATGCTTCTTATTCCGTGCGAGCATTAATACATCCGGATTGACTCTTACGCCACTGCGCGCCAGCGCATCCAGATTTACGGAAAACCTGACGAGGTTGTGCTCTATTATCAGACAAAATGCGCTGCCAATAACGCATTCAGGATTTTGTTCTGACATTAATAGCAACGCCTGGCCCTGATATTGATTTATTATTTCCTGTTGTTTTGCCGGCGACTCGCTCCCGAAATAGAGGGCATCACACCTTGCTGCGAGTGCTTCCCGATCGCTATGCACAATGACAGGACTATAGGGCAACGGGTTGTGTTCATCTTCACTGCTGAGCGCCTGTCTGTAATGGGAAGAGGCATAAATACAGAGCTTAGGCTGGCCGGACAGTGCTGGCCATCGGGTGTAGCTCACAATGCCAGAAACAATCGAACGTACTGATTTATCCGTTTCCGTGAACGAGCCTGCCGTTGCAGGGGCTACTAAAATGAACAGTATTAGCACCAGGGGGAGTCGGAGCAAAGCGATCAAGATTGCATTTCTCATCAGAATCCGCCAAACCGCCCCGGAAATAGATGTCCTTAAGAATTGTCGGCAGAATACCATTGTTTATCAAAGCCGTCATTATGTCAGAAATATCCCTGTTTTGACCTAAGCTAAATCTTACAGTGAGCTATATTCAGAGGAATTAAGGCAGGCTCAATTAAGCCTGCTGGAACGCATACTTTCATCCAATCCTTGTTGCCAGGATTCATGCAGTTTTACTGCATTTTCAGTTGCATCGCAGCTGGCAGGAAATGATTTGCCCGCTAATCCCCAGGCGTGAATAAAGCCCTCTTCGCATATTTTTTTCTGTCCGTTAGCGTAGCCACGAAGATATTCCGCTCGATCAACCTGAGGGTCATTAAAACTATCGGCCAGAGCCTGGTTATCTTTAACCGGAACACCATTCATAGCGTCTTCTTTACCGGCCGTGAACCAGTCCGGGCTGGTCCAGTCAGGCTGAAAAGTATAAGGATTGATCTGGCAACCCGACAAAATCAGCGACAACAACATAAAAGCAATTGAACGCATGGCTATTCTCCTTGTTTGTGAGCATAGCTTGGGTTACAGGTGTGCGTGTGTAATTTTAACTTTACGATTTTAGGCAATGATTTTTGCAATTAAAGGGCTGGTGTAAAGTAATGTGTACGTATTTTGGATTGAAATCTTTACTTAATGTGATATCGTTGTGTCACCTCTTCGAGGAAAACCACTATCGCAAACGAGTTTGACAGGATCGCAATCATGCAAAAAGACGCGCTGAACAACGTACATATCACTGACGAACAGGTGTTAATCACCCCGGATCAACTGAAGGCGGAATTCCCGCTAAGCGTCGCGCAGGAAGCTCAGATTGAGCACTCGCGCCAGACCATTTCTGACATTATCGCTGGCCGCGATCCGCGCCTGCTGGTGGTATGTGGTCCTTGCTCTATTCACGATCCTGAAACCGCCATTGAGTACGCTCGTCGATTTAAAGCATTAGCGGAGGAGGTCAGCGATAGCCTCTATCTGGTGATGCGCGTCTATTTTGAGAAGCCACGTACGACCGTTGGCTGGAAAGGGTTGATCAACGATCCGCACATGGATGGCTCGTTTGATGTGGAAGCCGGCCTGAAGATTGCGCGTCGCCTGCTGGTAGAGCTGGTCAGCATGGGGCTGCCGCTGGCAACCGAGGCGCTGGATCCGAACAGCCCGCAGTACCTCGGCGATCTGTTTAGCTGGTCTGCGATTGGGGCGCGCACCACCGAGTCACAAACCCACCGCGAGATGGCGTCTGGCCTGTCTATGCCGGTTGGTTTTAAAAACGGTACCGACGGCAGCCTGGCCACGGCGATTAACGCCATGCGCGCCGCCGCCATGCCCCATCGTTTTGTCGGGATCAACCAGGCGGGCCAGGTATGCCTGCTGCAAACGCAGGGCAACCCGGACGGGCATGTGATCCTGCGCGGTGGTAAAGCGCCAAACTACAGCCCGGCGGATGTCGCGCAGTGTGAAAAAGAGATGGAACAGGCGGGACTGCATCCGGCGCTGATGGTAGATTGCAGTCATGGTAATTCGAATAAAGATTACCGTCGCCAGCCTGCGGTTGCAGAATCTGTGATTGCTCAGATTAAAGATGGCAACCGTTCAATTATCGGCCTGATGATTGAAAGTAATATTCATGAAGGCAATCAGTCATCGGAACAGCCGCGTAGCGCGATGAAGCCCGGCGTCTCGGTCACCGATGCCTGCATTAGCTGGGAAACCACCGATGCGCTGCTGCGTGAGATCCACAAAGATTTGAACGGCCAGCTGGCGACGCGTCTGGCATAAGAGGGTAGTTATGGTTGCTGAATTGACCGCATTACGCGATCAAATTGATGAAGTGGATAAGGCGTTGTTGGATCTTCTGGCGCGCCGCATGGCACTGGTTGCTGAGGTCGGCGAGGTTAAAAGTAAATACGGACTGCCGATTTACGTTCCGGAGCGCGAGGCCTCTATGCTCGCCTCCCGCCGTAAAGAGGCGCAGGCCCTGGGCGTATCACCTGATTTGATTGAGGACGTCCTGCGTCGCGTGATGCGCGAGTCCTATTCCAGCGAAAACGACAAGGGCTTCAAAACCCTCTGTCCGTCGCTGCGCCCGGTGGTTATCGTCGGTGGTGGCGGGCAGATGGGGCGTCTGTTTGAGAAAATGCTGACGCTTTCTGGCTATCAGGTGCGTATTCTGGAGAAAGAGGACTGGTCGCACGCGCCGGAGCTGATGAAAGACGCCGGAATGGTTATCGTCAGCGTGCCGATCCATGTGACGGAGCAAATAATCGCGAAACTTCCTCCGCTGCCGGAAGATTGCATACTGGTGGACCTGGCCTCCGTTAAAAATGGTCCGCTACAGGCAATGCTGGCGGCGCACACTGGCCCCGTGCTTGGGTTACACCCGATGTTTGGCCCGGACAGCGGAAGCCTGGCGAAGCAGGTAGTGGTTTACTGTGACGGACGGCAGCCGGAAGCCTACCAGTGGTTCCTGGAACAGATCCAGGTCTGGGGAGCACGTTTGCACCGCATTAGCGCGGTAGAGCATGACCAGAACATGGCGTTTATTCAGGCGCTGCGCCACTTTGCAACCTTCGCCTATGGGCTGCACCTGGCGGAAGAGAACGTTCAGCTTGAACAATTGCTGGCGCTTTCCTCGCCAATCTATCGTCTGGAGCTGGCGATGGTCGGGCGACTGTTTGCCCAGGATCCGCAGCTTTACGCCGACATCATCATGTCGTCTGAAAATAATCTGGCGCTGATCAAGCGCTATTATCAGCGTTTTGGCGAAGCGATCACCTTGCTGGAACACGGCGATAAACAAGCCTTTATCGACAGTTTCCGTAAAGTGGAGCACTGGTTCGGTGATTACGCCACGCGATTCCAGAGTGAAAGCCGTACGCTGTTGCGCCAGGCAAATGACAGTCGCCAGTAATGCGATGATGTATATACTGAAAGCCAGCATTGCTGGCTTTTTTCATTTTGGGGAACTGTCATGGCCGAACCGCAGCTGCTGTTGAACTATACCGGGCATCTGCCCGAATGCCCGACGTGGAGTGCAGACGAGAAGGCGCTCTACTGGGCGGATATCCTGGAAGGGGAGATCCATCGGTACCATCTGCCCACCGCGGAACACTCGGTGCTCTCATTCCATGAAGAAGTTGGGTGTTTTGCCCTGCGTGAACGCGGCGGATTTATCGTCGCGATGCGAAACGCCATCTGGCTGACCGATAAACACGGCCTGCTCCAGCGGAAGGTTTGCGATAACCCGTCCAACCCGCAGCTTGCACGCTTTAACGATGGCGGTACCGATCATCAGGGACGGTTTTATGCGGGCACCTTCTGGGGGCCGGGGGATTATAACGGCGCCATGCTGATGCGTATCGACAACGACCTGACGCCGAAAGTGATCCAGTGCGATATTCACGGGCATAACGGTTTAGCGTTTAGTCCTGACAAACGATGGATGTTTACTTCTGATACGCCGAACGGTGTAATCTACCGTACGCCGCTTGATGAGCAGGGGGAACCCGGTAAGCGCAAAGAGTTTCGCCGGTTTAGCGAGGGAGAAGGTATACCCGATGGAGCGGCAATGGATGAGGAAGGCTGCTACTGGAGCGCACTGTTTGACGGCTGGCGTATCGCACGGTTTTCACCGCAAGGCGAACAGCTGGAAGAGTATCGGCTGCCGGTACGCTGCCCGACAATGGTGTGCTTTGGCGGCGACGATATGAAAACGCTGTTTATCACCACCACGCGGGAAAATATGGAGGCGGAGGAGCTGGCGAAATATCCGCTTTCCGGTGCCATCTTCACCCTGCCTGTAAATGTGGCAGGGATGAAGAAAAGCCGCTTTATCGAACGTTAAGCCGGATCGACCGGGACCACGTTTTCGCTCGGATAGCAGCCCAGCACTTTCATGGAGCGTGTGATCTCGCCCAGTTCGCGCAGGGCTTTCTGCATGGACGCAGACTCCAGGTTGGCCTGAACGTCGAGATAAAACATTTCTTCCCACGGGTTGCCATGTATTGGGCGGGATTCCAGCTTCGTCATGATCAGGTTGTGATTACGCAGCACCAGCAGCGCTTCAACCAGCGCACCCGCCTGCTGGCCGGTCGCCATCAGCAGGGTGGTTTTCGCCGGGACCTGGTCCGACACGTTGATGGCCTTGCGGGCCAGAACCACGAAACGGGTGATATTCTGCGTCTGGTTGGCCAGATTGCGTTCCAGCACCTGTAAGCCATACAGCGCGCCGCCCGCTTCGCTACCGAGAGCCGCGATGGCAGAAGAGTTTGCCTGCGCCACTTTTTCCATCGCCGCCGAGGTGCTTTCGGTGTATTCAATTTTCCAGTGCGGATAACGGTTCAGGAACTGGCTGCACTGCTGGAACGGCTGCGGGTGGCTGTACACCGTTTCGATCTGACTCAGATCGGTTGAGCCAGAGACCAGCACGCAGTGATCGATAGGGATAGTCAACTCGCCGACTAACGACAGGCTGGTGTGCTGGAGCAGATCGTAAACATCGTTGATGGCGCCGGAACTGGTGTTCTCAATAGGCACCACGGCGTAATCTGCCTGGCCGGTTTCGACCTGGTTGAAGATGTCTGCAAATTTCGCGCAGCCGCTCTCAATAAACTCTTCGAAATGTCGGGCTGCGTACTGGCGAGCCGCCAGGTGAGAATAGGAGCCTTTCGGGCCGAGGAAAGCGATACGAGCAGAGTGCGGGTTGGTTTTGTTAAGATGCTGCTGGAGCAGGGCTTGTTGCGTCAGAACGGAGTCTTCGATGATGAGCTGGAACAGGCGGGTGATGTAGTGCGCATCCAGATGATGCGCTTTGCCGAGTTGAATCAACCGTTCCAGTAAATCACGTTCGCGATCGATATCGCGCACCGGCCGATGGGACTCGAGCTTGGCTTTGCCCACTTCAACGGCGAGCGCGCGGCGTTCTGCCAGCAGGGCCAGTAATTTTTCGTCGAGTGCACTGATTTTTACGCGTAAATCCAGGAGCGGGTTTTCCGGTGTCATAGTGTTGTCTGTCTCATTTTATCGTTATCAATAAAAAAGGCCTCCCGGTGTGGGAGGCCTTTTTGTTCGTCTTCGCATTCTTTATCACACGACGAAACGCCTCCCGGTCAGGGGAAGGTAAAAAAGAATGCGAAGAAAAACGGCGTCTGTTTCATAAAGTCATCCTGAAATTGATAGGGTTAAAGTACCTGCACTGTTTTGATCCTGTCAATAAAAAACGCGCCCGAAGGCGCGTTGTCGGTACACTCAATTTTAGAGGATTACTCTTCTTCAACTTCTTCCGCGAAGCTGGCGTCTTTCACCGAGGTTGCGGCGCGACGTGCTTCACCTTTGTGTTGCACTTTATTGAGCTGCCGTTCCAGCTTGTTGATCAAATCGTTAATTGCGGTGTACATATCCTCGTGTTTTGCGCTGGCGACCAGATGGCCGTTTGGAGTATTGATAGTTGCATCAGCGATGAAACCCTGCGGCTCCTTGGACAGGATGATATGTGGATTAATCAAATGTGTTTGCCATTTATCCAGTTTGGCGAGACGGTCTGCGACGTGCTGGCGGATTGCCGGAGTAATTTCCATTTGTTTACTGGTAATGTTCATTGTCATAAATTTTACCTCTTGTCTTTCCGTCTTGGTGATTCCAGCATACCCGACCTAATGTCAAAATGTGTGATTTAGATCACGTTATTTTGTCGGTTTTTGTCAGGGAATCTTTTTTGTGAGGCAGGGCAGGAAGAGGTGAGATTTACCTTGTCGAAGCCAACAATTGCGGTCATAGTTGAATGGATGTGTTGAAGCTAAACCGCTTCAGCGTAAGTCTGAAAGAATAAAAAAACGGCAGCCCGCAGGCTGCCGTTATGCGTTGTAGCGGTATCAGGTGTTGCTGCTGTTCGCGGCGATGATTTTCGCCACTTTGTCCGCCTGAGCCGTCATCTGCATCTGGCGATACGCATTCTCCATCAGTTTCAGGCCATCACGCGTGGCCTGCGTATCCGGATAATCACGCAGCATGCCTTCTACACGGTTAACCACGGCAACCCATGCGCCACGGCGGGTGTAGTATTCCGCAACGGAGTACTCGTATTTCGCCAGACGATCTTTCAGGAACACCAGACGCTTAGTGGCATCGGTAATGTACTGGCTGTTCGGGTAGCTACGCACCAGTTTGGAGAAGTCATTGAAAGCATCACGCGCATGTTGCGGGTCACGGTCGGAACGATCCACCCCGAAGAAGCCCTGCAATGCACTGTCATCCAGCGCCATGTTAGTCAGGCCGCGCATGTACATCACGTAATCGATGTTAGGATGGGTAGGATTCAGACGCATGAAACGATCGATCGTTGCCTGAGCCAGCGGCAGATCGGCATTTTTGTAGTAGGCGTAGATGAGATCTAACTGTACCTGCTGCGAATACGGACCAAACGGATAGCGATTATCCAACGCTTCCAGTTGCGTTATCGCCTGTTTCCAGTTACCGTCCTGCAACTTTTGTTGTGCAGTCGCATAGATTTCATTCGGCGGATTGTCAGGGACCTGTTCATTCGAACCGGAGCAGCCCACCAAAGCCAGGCTCAACGTGGCCGCTGCCACCAGATATTTCATGCGCGTCATGACGTTTTGACTTTCCTCAAATGTTTGTCCGGGAGAAACTCAGTTCCTGCTCCCGATTAAGACCAGCTACAATAGCACACTATATTAAACGGCAAAGCCGTAAAACCCAACGTTAAACGAAGAAGCAGTTTATGGCACAACGAGTAGAACTCACCGCAACAGTCTCCGAAAATCAGCTCGGTCAACGCTTAGATCAGGCTTTGGCCGAATTGTTCCCTGATTATTCGCGTTCACGCATAAAAGAATGGATCCTTGACCAGCGCGTGCTGGTAAACGGCAAGATCTGGGACAAACCAAAAGAGAAAGTGTTTGGTGGGGAAGCTGTCGCCATCAATGCTGAAATCGAAGAGGAAATCCGCTTCGAGCCCCAGGATATCCCGCTGGATATCGTCTACGAAGATGACGATATTCTGGTCATCAACAAGCCGCGCGACTTTGTTGTTCACCCGGGCGCGGGCAATCCTGACGGTACGGTACTTAACGCACTCCTTCATTATTATCCGCCGATTGCCGACGTACCGCGTGCCGGTATTGTTCACCGTCTGGATAAAGACACCACGGGTCTGATGGTGGTGGCGAAGACGGTTCCCGCCCAGACTCGCCTGGTGGAATCGTTGCAACTGCGCGAAATCACCCGTGAGTATGAAGCGGTGGCGATTGGTCATATGACCTCTGGCGGCACGGTGGAAGAGCCTATCAGCCGTCACCCAACCAAGCGTACGCATATGTCCGTACACCCGATGGGCAAACCGGCGGTGACCCATTACCGCATCATGGAACATTTCCGTATTCATACGCGCCTGCGTTTGCGTCTGGAAACCGGGCGTACTCACCAGATCCGCGTACACATGGCGCATATTACCCATCCGCTGGTGGGTGACCCGGTTTACGGCGGTCGTCCGCGTCCACCAAAGGGCGCATCGGATGAATTCATCTCCGTGCTGCGTAAATTCGATCGCCAGGCGCTGCATGCGACGATGCTACGTCTTTACCACCCAATCACCGGAATTCAGATGGAATGGCATGCGCCGATCCCACAGGATATGGTGGAACTTATCGACGCGATGCGCGCAGATTTCGAAGAACATAAGGATCACGTGGACTGGTTATGACCAAACTGATTGTCCCGGAATGGCCACTGCCTGAAGGCGTGGCCGCCTGTAGTTCAACCCGTATAGGTGGCGTGAGCCAGGGCGCGTGGGAGTCTCTGAACCTCGGTGCGCACTGTGGTGATAACCTGGAGCACGTTGAAGAGAACCGTAAACGCCTCTTTGCTGCGGGAAACCTTCCTTCAAAACCGGTCTGGCTTGAGCAGGTGCACGGTAAAGCGGTGCTGAAGCTGACGGGGGAGCCCTATGCGTCTAAGCGCGCCGATGCTTCGTACAGCAATACGCCGGGAACGGTTTGCGCGGTGATGACTGCTGATTGCCTGCCGGTGTTGTTCTGCAATAAGGCAGGAACTGAAGTGGCTGCTGCCCACGCCGGATGGCGAGGCCTGTGCGAAGGCGTGCTGGAAGAGACCGTTGCCTGCTTCCATGACGATTCTGCAAATCTCATCGCCTGGCTTGGCCCGGCGATTGGCCCGCAGGCGTTTGAGGTCGGGCCCGAAGTGCGCGATGCCTTTATGGAAAAAGATCCGCAAGCGGTCGAAGCGTTTGTGGCTTCCGGAGATAAATATCTGGCCGATATTTATCAGCTTGCCCGCCAGCGCCTGAATAACGTCGGCGTGACCCAAATCTTCGGCGGAGATCGCTGTACCTTCAGCGAAAAGGGTGATTTTTTCTCCTATCGCCGCGACAAGACGACAGGTCGTATGGCAAGTTTCATTTGGCTGATATAACCTAAAGAATCAAGACGATCCGGTACGCGCCGTTTTCTTTTCACATAATTCAGGTTATTAACCTTGAATAATTGAGGGATGACCTCATTTAATCTCCAGTAGCAAATTTGACCTGTTATGGGAGGAGTTATGCGTCTGGATCGTCTTACTAATAAATTCCAGCTTGCTCTCGCCGATGCCCAGTCCCTTGCACTGGGGCACGACAACCAATTTATCGAACCTCTTCATTTAATGAGCGCCTTGCTGAATCAGGAAGGGGGATCGGTACGTCCTTTATTAACGTCCGCTGGCATTAATGCTGGCCAGTTACGCACCGCCATCGATCAGGCGCTGAGCCGTTTACCGCAGGTAGAAGGTACCGGCGGCGACGTGCAGCCGTCGCAGGATCTGGTGCGCGTGCTGAACCTTTGCGACAAGCTGGCGCAAAAACGTGGGGACAACTTTATTTCGTCAGAGCTGTTTGTTCTGGCGGCGCTTGAATCACGCGGTACCTTAACCGACCTGCTGAAATCCGCCGGTGCAACCACCGCTAATGTGACCCAGGCGATTGAGAAAATGCGCGGAGGTGAAAGCGTGAACGACCAGGGAGCCGAAGACCAACGTCAGGCTTTGAAGAAATTTACGGTCGACCTGACCGAACGTGCCGAGCAGGGCAAACTTGACCCGGTGATCGGCCGTGACGAAGAAATTCGTCGGACTATCCAGGTACTGCAACGTCGTACCAAAAACAACCCGGTGCTGATTGGTGAGCCTGGCGTCGGTAAAACCGCCATCGTTGAAGGGCTGGCGCAGCGTATCGTTAATGGCGAAGTGCCCGAAGGGCTGAAAGGCCGTCGCGTACTGGCGCTGGATATGGGCGCGCTGGTGGCCGGGGCGAAATACCGCGGTGAATTTGAAGAGCGTCTGAAAGGCGTGCTGAACGATCTGGCGAAACAGGAAGGTAACGTCATCCTGTTTATCGACGAACTGCACACCATGGTGGGCGCGGGTAAAGCTGACGGCGCAATGGATGCCGGGAACATGCTGAAACCTGCGCTGGCGCGTGGTGAACTTCACTGCGTTGGCGCCACTACGCTGGACGAGTATCGTCAGTACATTGAAAAAGATGCCGCGCTGGAGCGTCGCTTCCAGAAGGTGTTTGTCGCTGAACCAAGCGTTGAAGATACCATCGCTATTTTGCGTGGTCTGAAAGAGCGTTATGAGCTGCACCATCACGTGCAGATCACTGACCCGGCCATCGTTGCGGCGGCGACGCTTTCGCATCGTTACATTGCCGACCGTCAGTTGCCGGATAAAGCCATCGACCTTATCGATGAAGCGGCGTCCAGCATCCGTATGCAGATTGACTCGAAACCGGAAGAGCTGGACCGACTCGATCGCCGTATTATCCAGCTCAAGCTGGAACAGCAGGCGCTGAACAAAGAGTCTGACGAAGCGAGTAAGAAACGCCTCGATATGCTTAACGAAGAACTGGACGAGAAAGAGCGTCAGTATTCTGAGCTGGAAGAAGAGTGGAAAGCTGAGAAAGCCTCCCTCTCTGGCACCCAGACAATCAAGGCGGAGCTGGAGCAGGCGAAAATTGCCATTGAGCAGGCCCGTCGCGTAGGAGATCTGGCGCGGATGTCCGAGCTACAGTACGGCAAGATCCCTGAGCTGGAAAAACAGCTTGAGATCGCCACGCAGTCGGAAGGCAAAACCATGCGTCTGTTGCGTAATAAAGTGACGGATGCCGAGATTGCCGAAGTGCTGGCGCGCTGGACGGGCATTCCTGTGGCTCGCATGATGGAAAGCGAACGTGAGAAACTGCTGCGTATGGAGCAGGATCTGCATCAGCGCGTCATTGGACAGAACGAAGCGGTCGAAGCGGTATCTAACGCCATTCGTCGTAGCCGTGCGGGGCTGTCCGATCCGAATCGTCCAATCGGCTCGTTCCTTTTCCTGGGGCCAACCGGTGTCGGTAAAACCGAGCTGTGTAAAGCGCTGGCTAACTTTATGTTCGACAGCGATGACGCAATGGTGCGTATCGATATGTCCGAGTTTATGGAGAAACACTCCGTCTCGCGTCTGGTCGGTGCGCCTCCGGGATATGTCGGTTATGAAGAGGGCGGTTACCTGACGGAAGCGGTTCGTCGTCGTCCTTATTCCGTCATCCTGCTGGATGAAGTGGAAAAGGCTCATCCTGACGTGTTTAACATTCTGTTGCAGGTGCTGGATGATGGGCGTCTGACGGACGGGCAGGGAAGAACGGTCGACTTCCGTAACACGGTGGTGATCATGACCTCGAACCTGGGTTCCGATTTGATTCAGGAACGCTTCGGTGAGCTGGATTACAGCCATATGAAAGATCTTGTGCTGGGTGTGGTCAGCCAAAACTTCCGTCCGGAGTTCATCAACCGTATTGATGAAGTGGTCGTGTTCCATCCGCTGGGCGAGAAACACATCGCGTCGATTGCGCAGATCCAGTTGCAGCGTCTGTACAAACGTCTGGAAGAGCGTGGGTATGAAATCCACATTTCCGACGATGCGCTGAAACTGCTGAGCGAGAATGGTTACGATCCTGTTTATGGTGCGCGTCCGTTAAAACGTGCTATCCAGCAGCAGATCGAAAACCCGCTGGCACAGCAAATCCTCTCTGGGGAGCTGGTTCCGGGCAAAGTTATTCGTCTGGAAGCCAACGACGATCGCATTGTGGCAGTGCAGTAAGTCACAAAACGCAAAAACGGGCCGCTTGCGGCTCGTTTTTGTTTAAAAACCAGGCGAAAATTGAGGTCTGGGATGTGATTTGCCTGGAAAATGAGCGGTCAGTAAATAATTTTCACTTTATCCTTGCAGGTTCGGAATTACTCCCTATAATGCGCCTCCACTGACACGGAACAACGGCACGCAAGCCGCCGGGTCAGCAGAGAAAAGCAA
>NZ_JBMKIP010000002.1:0-830096 GCF_049236825.1 Enterobacter cloacae complex sp. SHL001 | reverse complement strand
GCGCCACCCGGCGTAACTTACAGCGACCACCGATTCCGCCCGGCCTCCTTTGCCCTGTACAGCGCCGCATCGGCGCGGGCGATGATTTCCGGGCCGGCCAGCCCTGCGGTATAGCCTGCAATGCCCATACTCGCCGTCACACATTCACTCACCTTCGACGCGCTGTGCGGAATGGCTGCGTTGCAAAGGCCAGCCTGGATCCGCGCGGCGACTTTCTCAGCAATGCTTTCTTCGCAGTCAAAGAGGATCACCACAAACTCCTCGCCACCGTAGCGCGAAACCACATCCTCTGGCGTGCGCACCGAGGTGTTCAGCACCTCTGCCACCCGCGCGAGGCACGCATCTCCCGCCTGGTGACCGTAGGTATCGTTATACAGTTTGAAGTAATCGACATCCAGCATCAGCACCGCGAAGCGTTTGCCTTGCTCTACGGCATTTTCCAGCACCAGCTCCATCGCCCGGCGGTTGGCCGTTTTCGTCAGTGGATCCTGATGGGCCAGCGCATCCAGCCGCGAAATTAAACGCTGATTCTGCTGGTTGCGACGCCACGCCTCTTCAAACCAGCTCAACAGGATATAGCGCCCGCACACGAGAATGAACGTGAACACCACCCACAGCCCGGCAAAGCGATAATTAATTTCCTGATTCAGCAGCATGCTGGCAACGGGCAGGCTTACCCATAGCGGAACGGTGAAGCAGAGCAGTGCCACCGGGTGAAAATAGAGCGCGGTCACACCGGCCATCAGCAGGGTAACGAATATAGGCCAGGGATGAGGAAGCTGTAACACGTTGATAAACCAGTAACAACTTATCGACCACAGCAGGCTGCACATAAACAAAACGGCGCTGACGCCGCGGATGTGGCGCCAGGCCATGATCACCAGCGCCACGGAAAGGATCGCCACGCCCAGCATGGAGGCGTCAATCATCTGCCGCAGAGGGGGGCTGATGTGCAGGAGGGCATCGATATGGCCGAACAACGAATTGCGCAGCAGGACCATAAGGGCAAAGCTGGCATTCACAAAGGCGAGCCACGGCAGGTTCACGGCCAGCCCGTGAACAACCATTGATTTACGGGTAGGCCATATCGCGGGTTCGGGTGTGGCTGGATGTCTTTTTTCCATTGAAGAGAATTTTCCTTGAGCGGGCGGAACGTCCGCCCGCGAGTGCTGCCTTTACGGGGTCACAATGTTAAACCAGAATTCAAATTTATCCATGTAACCGAGCATGGCATCAAGTTTTCCGGCATCGCCGGTCACTTTGATATCGCCGTTATCCTGCGCCTGTTTAAGCGTCACTTCTTTCAGGATGATTTTATTCAGCGTATCGCGGTTGAGGGTCACGGTCGCGTCAGCGTCTTTCGCTTCGGCGTTCGCCGTGTGGTTCAGCACGCCATTTTCCAGCTCCAGCTTGTATTTGCCGCCGTCGCTGCCGAGGTCGATGTTAAACACCGATTTTGCATCGGCCGCTTTTTCACCGTTAATGTGCACCGCCAGATAGTCAAAGAACATTTCTGGCGTCATCGCGCGCACGGTATCCGGGCTGGCGGTGTTCGGGGTCGGTCCTTTCACCACGCCGTTACGCAGCTCCTGGGCGCCGGTCAGGTAGAAGTTACGCCACGGGCCTGATTCAGCCTGATAACCCAGCTGCTCCAGCGCATCCGCTTCCAGGTTTCGCGCGGCCTGATTATTTGGATCGGCAAAGACCACCTTGCTGACCACCTGAGCCACCCAGCGGTAGTTCCCCTGGTCAAAGTCAGTTTTCGCTTTGCTCAGGATGGCATCCGCACCGCCCATATAGTCCACAAATTTCTTCGCGGCTTCTTCAGGCGGCAGTTCGTCCAGGGTCGCCGGGTTGCCGTCAAACCAGCCTAAATAGAGCACGTAGGTTGCTTTAACGTCATGGCTGACAGAACCGTAATAGCCACGGTTTGCCCAGGTATTGGCCAGGGAGTTTGGCAGTTTGAAGTTGGCGGCAATCTCGTCACGGGTCAGCCCTTCGTTCGCCATGCGCAGGGTCTGGTCGTTGATGTAGCGATACAGGTCGCGCTGGCTTTTCAGCAGGTTAACCACGTTGTCGTTGCCCCATGTCGGCCAGTGGTGCTGCGCCATAATGATTTCGGCTTTATCACCCCAGCGTACAATCGCCTGGTTGATGTATTTCGACCATGGCAACGGCTCACGAATTTTCGCGCCGCGCAGGGAGTAGGTGTTGTGCAGGGTATGGGTGACATCTTCCGCAGACTCGATCAGCTTTTTCTCTTCGATATACCAGAGCATCTCGGAAGGCGCTTCCGATCCCGGCGCGAGCATAAAATCATAGGTCAGGCCGTCGATCACCTCTTTCTGACCATCTTTCTCGATGATATTGGTCGGGGCGATCAGGGTCACCGTCCCGGCGGAGGTGGTGGTACCGAGACCCGCGCCGACCTGGCCCTTCGCATCCGGCTTCAGCAGGTTGCCGTACATATAGCTGGCGCGGCGGCTCATGACGTTACCCGCCATGATATTCTCCGCGACGGCGGCCTCCATAAATCCGGCGGGCGCGTAGACTTTCACCTTGCCGGACTTCACATCTGCTTCGTCCACCACGCCGCGCACGCCGCCATAGTGGTCAACGTGGCTGTGGGTGTAAATTACGGCGACAACAGGCTTGTTACCGCGATTTTTATAGTAAAGATCCATCCCGACTTTGGCCGTTTCCGCCGACACCAGCGGGTCGACCACGGTAATGCCTTCTTTACCTTCAATAATGGTCATGTTTGACAGGTCGAGGTTACGTATCTGGTAGACGCCTTCGGTCACTTCAAACAGACCGCTGATGTTAATCAGCTGGGACTGACGCCATAAGCTCGGGTTAACCGAGTCGGGCGCCTTATCGCCTTCTTTGATAAAAGCGTACTGCTGCGGATCCCAGACGGTGTTGCCTTGCTCACCTTTGATAATGTCCTGAGGCAGCGGGGCAATAAACCCTTTGTGGGCGTTGGTAAAATCGGTGTTATCGGAGAAAGGAAGCTGGTTGAAGAGTGCGTTGTTGGCCTGTTGCGTTGCTGCGGTGGCATCCTTAGGTGCTTCTGCGGCCCAGGCGGAACTGGCAGAAATAAAACATCCCGCCAGCGCGAGACTCCTGACGATCTCATTGATTCTCATCCTAAAACCTCTCAGTAAACTGTGACGTTGTTTGTGGGGACTTCGAATCCTGGTGAAAGTGTGTCAAGAAATGCAAAAGGATTAAGCGAGGTAACAATAACTATAATCGGGGAGAGTAATTCAGCAAGTAAGCGGATGAAAAACCGGGCATTACGCCCGGTCGGTGGGTTATTTCTGCTCTTTTTTCTTGCCGAGCGTTGGCGTCTCGTCAAAGAAATTCCACGGCTTGAGTAACGTGTGCACCCATTCCGTCGGCATTATCGGCCACTCCTCGGCACGGGCGACATGGGTGGTGCCGGTGGTCATCCAGATGACGTTATCCTGGTCGTTCAGCGACTCGTTATCTTTGCTGTACTGGCCGAGGCCGGTATCGTGCGTGGAACGGTTCGGGTATTTTCCCTCCGGGTACATCTCGTCGGGATGGTAACGCGTCACCCACAGCTGTTTATCCATAAAGCTCAGGCGGTGATAAATCCACTCGTCCGGGGCAAACTTCGCGCCGGACGCTACCGGGTGTGTACCGCCCGCGTAAGGGATGATTTGATACGAGACCGGGTTGCCCATGCGGTTCTCTTTGCTGGTATTGCTCAGCAGGCGGATGGTGCCCGGGTCAAACTTCTGCGCCGCCTGCTTTTCGGTATCAATATCATACTGATTAACCTGCATGGTGCTGGTGCGCGGTCCGCCAGCGGTGTTCGGTTTGACGTCCGGATCCATGGCCACCAGCTTATTGTTGATGCCGTCCACGTCCATATCCAGACGGAAGTTGTAGATGTGCTGGTGGGTGGTTCCGACAATATTATGGTCGATCAGCGTTCCGTATCGGGTGTCATCCTTCGCGGTGGCATCATGCATGGTTTTCGTCTGCACGCCTTTCACCGCTTCAATGCCCGTAGCCCCTGCATCAATGCCGATAGTGCCGTTTTCGTGGAATACCCAGTCGAAGATGTAATCGTAGTTACCCACGGTGCTGACCCAGCGCACCACCAGCTCGCGGCGTTCGGTGCTGACGTTGGGTTTACCTAACTCCTGATGCTTATATTCCGGCCCGGCGTAACGCTCGAAAATGGCGATCGCCCGGGGGATCTCCATTGGCGCGCCGGTGTAATCCGGGATGGTTTCGTTGAGCATCACGGCGTTAGACGGAACATCCTTGCCGCGCACCAGCGGGGAGGTCAGGGTACCCATGCCGTAATCGCCGGAGTCCAGGTAGGCTTTAAAGTACCAGCCGATATCCGGGTCGCCGTACGGCACAATCATGCCGCCGAGCGATCCCTGATACATCACCTGTCGCTTTTTGCCGTTGTCGTTATAGGTCACGGTGGAGATTATCGGGCCGACGCGTGAGTCCAGGCTCAGATGAAAATCCCAGTTCTGCCAGTGCACCCTATCCCCGGTGATGGTGTAGTTCTTGCCTTCCGGCTCGATAATCTCCAGCGGTTTTTTCACCGTTTCAACGCGGTCGCGGCCATCATAAGGGCGCGGCGTGAGCGGAACCGGCACGACCGGGCCTTCCTCAATCTTCTGGATTTTCTTCTGCTCGAGATCCACCACCGCAACCAGGTTTTCGATCGGGTGCGCCCAGTAGTTACCGTCGCCCACGTCGAGATAGCTGATCACTTTCAGCAGGCGGTCTTCCTGTTTCAGCCCATCCTTGCCGTCAAAAAAGCCGACGGTAAGCGGAGTGGTGATCACTTTCTTCGGGTCGGTAATGCCGCGCTTTTTCAGCACGGCGGCAAACTCCGGGCTTTCATTGATGATCTGCTGCACGGTATTGAAGTCATCCAGCAGCACCATGCCGTGCGCGTCTTTGATCGGCTCCCAGCGGAGGATCTTTTTCTCCTTCAGATCCACCCGGCTTTCGATGATGTGTTTACCATCAAGCATGATGATATTGGCCTGGCGGGGCGCATCCACCGCCGTGCCGTTAAGCACAAAGTCCCAGACTTTGGCCTTTTCTGGCTCCGCCAGCGCAATCTGGGTAAAGCGGGTATTGGGTTTAAAATCCGCAGAGGCTTTCACAATGGCTACGGCCTGGTTGATTTCATCAGCCGTCAGCGCGTTTAACGGGTGGGGGCTTTTTTCAACCTGGAATGTCTGATCAAGACCGGACTGAAAGACATCGTTGATAAAGGTCTCCGGGATAAACGCCTTATTGTTCTTCATCACCACGGGCACCTGGAGCGTCAGCGGTTTGCCGTTAACGATGGCGGTATTTGCGCCGGGTTTGACCTTCACAAAGGCACCGTCTTTGACGATGGTGAACATCTGGGCGTAATCATCCCACTGCACGTCCGCGCCAAACGCCTGAAGCGTTTTGTCCATCGGGACCATATGCGCCTCGCTGCCGTGAGCGTAAACAGGGGATTGCCAGGCGCAACAGAGCGCAACGGCCATGGCCAGTGCCGTTCTACGGGCAGAAAAAGAAGAATTGCTTCCCATCGCAGACCTCATCTTGTTGTGTTTATTGTGTTGTGTCAGCCTTATCCTGACAGGCGCGCACGAAAAGCGTTTGCCTGCATCTGCCAGGTTGTTTGTCAGTCTTGCCAGGTTAAAAAAAGAGCGGGGGTGCATCACACCCCGGTCAGGTAGTAGTAGGCCGGGTAAGCGGAGCGACACCCGGCAAGAAAGAGGTGGGTCAGAAGTCACCCTGCTGGCGCGCCACCAGCGTCAGGATGGAGTAGAGCGCCACGGCCTGCTGGTGCTGGTTGAAGATCTCCACCGCCCATTCCACCACTCCGGTGGGTTTTTCCTCGGCAGTGCGCTGTTTCTTCAGCGTTTTACGTTTACAGGTCAGGCGCACCTGAATGGTATCACCCGGCTTGACCGGCTCAATAAAGCGCAGGTTTTCCATGCCGTAGTTGGCAATAACCGGCCCAACCCCGGCATCGACAAACAGCCCCGCCGCGGCGGAAATCAGGAAATAACCGTGTACCACGCGCTCACCAAAAATCGACTCCGCCGCGCCAATTTTGTCCATATGGGCGTAGAAATGATCCCCGCTCAGGCAGGCAAAATTCACGATATCCGCTTCCGTCAGGGTACGACGCGGGGTCAGCAGGCTGTCGCCCGGCTGTAACTCCTCGAAGTATTTACGGAACGGATGAACGCGATCTTCCTGCACCTCCGCGCCACGAACCCACTGTTTACCGATCGCGGCGAGCATGGACGGGCTGCCCTGAATGGCCGTGCGCTGAAGATAGTGCTTCACCGCGCGCAGGCCGCCCAGCTCTTCGCCGCCGCCCGCACGTCCCGGACCACCGTGCACCAGCTGCGGCAGCGGTGAACCGTGGCCGGTGGATTCTTTCGAGGATTCCTGGTTGAGGATCTGAATACGTCCGTGGGCGCGCGCTGCCCCGGCAATAAACTGCCGCGCCACGCGGGTATCTGCCGTAACCAGCGTTCCCGCCAGGCTGCCGCCGCCCGCCCGCGCCAGCTGCATGGCGTGTTCGGTGTTACGGCAGGGCATCAGGGTTGCGACGGGACCAAAGGCTTCGGTGGCGTGAACGGCCGGGGTTTCGTCCGGCTGCGGGCAGAACAGCAGGGTGGGCGGGAAGAATGCGCCAGCCGCCTGCAAATCGGCTTTACCACCCAGACGGATCTGGCAGCCCGCGGCAAGCAGATGATCGACTTTTTCCTGCACGTCAGCACGTTGCTCACCGTTGACGAGGGCCCCCATCTTCACCCCTTCATGGGCCGGATCGCCGACGACCACTTTCTCCAGCCGCGCAATCAGCGCCTGGCTGACGGCGTCAACCTGCGCTTCCGGCACGATGATGCGGCGGATGGCGGTACATTTTTGTCCGGCTTTGGCGGTCATCTCGCGCACCACTTCTCGGATAAACAGCGCAAACTCCGGGTGTTCCGGCGTCACGTCCTCACCCAGCACGCAGCAGTTGAGAGAATCTGCTTCCATGGTAAACGGAATGGAATGCGCGACGATATTCGGGTGGACGCGCAGACTCTGCCCGGTGCTGGCCGATCCGGTAAACGTCACCACGTCCTGGCTGTCGAGCTGGTTCAGCAGATCGCCCGCGCCACCGCAGATCAGGCTGATGGCGCCGTCGGGCACCAGTCCGCTCTCGACGATCGCTTTCACCATCGCCTGAGTCACCTGCGCGGTGGCGGTGGCGGGCTTGATGATGGCGGGCATCCCGGCAAGCCAGGTGGGCGCGAGCTTTTCCAGCATCCCCCAGCACGGGAAGTTGAACGCGTTGATATGCACCGCCACGCCGGATTTCGACGTTAACACGTGACGTGCCGCAAAGCCGCCTTCCTTCGACAGCGGGATCAGCTCATCCTCCGGCCACAGGGTATCGTCCGGCAGCTCACGGCTGCCGAGGCTTGCGTAGGTGAAGAGGGTGCCGATACCGCCTTCAATATCCACCCAGCTGTCGGCCTTCGTCGCGCCGGTCTGAGCTGACAGGGCATAAAAGCGATCCTTCTGGCTCAGCAGATGTTTGGCCACCGCCTTCAGCATGGCGGCGCGCTCGATAAAGCTCATTGCGTGGAGCGCTTCTCCGCCGTGTTCAATGGCGTAACGGCGCGCGGCCGCCATATCCAGCCCTTCGCTGGTGACTTCAAATAGCGTTTCCCCGCTGATGGCGTGGGTGATGGTGCGCTCGCGGCCCCGGCCTGATTGCCAGGTGCCGGACAAGAAGCTGGCTAACTGCTGCATTTCTTCTCTCCAGATGTTTCGTGATTTCACTATAAATAGTTTGATCGTGAATCATAAAAATCAAGCTGAGTTTTAATGAATTGTTAACGCTGTGATCTGTATTGCTTAACCTGACCACCCAGAAGCCTTGCGTCATCGGCCTTTCATCAAAAGGCTTGCGAGCGTCGTCACAAAATAAACAAACGCTTCTTGGGGTTATATTTAACCTTTGTGTAACTTTTAAGGAAACAAATGATTCACCATTTTGCTATTTGTGGTGATTTAACGAATCACAAAGGTGGTTATGTGACGCAAGAACAACGCTTTGAGCAACGCATCGCACAGGAGACGGCCATCGAGCCGCAGGACTGGATGCCGGATGCCTACCGCAAGACGCTGATCCGCCAGATTGGACAGCACGCCCATTCTGAGATTGTCGGCATGCTGCCGGAAGGAAACTGGATCACCCGCGCGCCGACGCTGCGCCGGAAAGCCATTCTGCTGGCGAAGGTGCAGGACGAAGCCGGACACGGCCTGTACCTCTACAGCGCGGCGGAAACGCTGGGCTGCGCCCGGGAGGACATCTATCAAAAGATGCTCGACGGCAAGATGAAATACTCCTCCATCTTCAACTATCCGACCCTGAGCTGGGCCGATATCGGCGTCATTGGCTGGCTGGTGGACGGGGCGGCCATTGTGAACCAGGTGGCGCTGTGTCGTACGTCTTACGGTCCGTATGCCCGGGCGATGGTGAAAATCTGTAAAGAAGAGAGCTTCCACCAGCGTCAGGGTTTTGAGGCCTGCATGGCGCTGGCGCAGGGCAGCGAAGCCCAGCGGCAGATGTTGCAGGACGCCATCAACCGTTTCTGGTGGCCCGCGCTGATGATGTTTGGACCCAACGACGACAACTCCCCAAACAGCGCCCGCAGTCTGGCCTGGAAGATCAAACGCTTTGGCAACGATGAGCTTCGCCAGCGCTTCGTGGACAACACGGTGCCTCAGGTGGAGATGCTCGGTATGACCGTGCCGGACCCCGACCTGCGTTTCGATGAAGCGAGCGGCCACTACCGCTTCGGCGAAATCGACTGGCAGGAATTTGACGAGGTGATCACCGGGCGCGGGATCTGCAACCACGAACGTCTGGCCGCAAAACGTAAAGCCTGGGACGACGGCGCATGGGTGCGTGAAGCCGCTCTGGCCCACGCGGAAAAACAACGCGCCCGCCAGGCCGCATAAGAGGAATCAACCATGAGCAATGTTTACTGGCCGTTATACGAAGTTTTTGTCCGTTCGAAGCAGGGGCTGTCGCACCGGCATGTGGGCAGCCTTCACGCTGCCGACGACCGCATGGCGCTGGAAAACGCGCGCGATGCCTATACCCGCCGCAGCGAAGGCTGTTCCATCTGGGTGGTGAAGGCGAGTGAAATCGTCGCTTCCCAGCCGGAAGAGAGCGGGGAATTTTTCGATCCGGCGGAAAGCAAGGTCTACCGCCATCCGACGTTTTACACCATCCCTGATGGCATCGAGCATATGTGAGGTTGGGGATGAACAACGTATCTGCTTATGCCCTGCGTCTGGGCGACAACGGTCTGGTGCTCTCACAGCGTCTGGGCGCCTGGTGCGGCCACGCGCCGGAGCTGGAAATTGACCTGGCGCTCGCCAATATCGGCCTTGATCTGCTCGGGCAGGCGCGCAATTTCCTGACCTACGCCGCTGAACGGGAGGGTAAGGGCGATGAAGACACCCTGGCCTATGGCCGCGATGAGCGTCAGTTCCGCAATCTGCTGCTGGTGGAACAACCAAACGGCAGCTTCGCTGACACCATTGCCCGTCAGTATCTGATGGATGCGTGGAACGTGGCGCTCTACGAGCGGCTGATCCATAGCAGCGACAGTCAGCTTGCCGCCATCGCGGCAAAAGCCATTAAGGAGGCACGCTATCACCTGCGCTTTAGCCGCGGCTGGCTGGTGCGGCTGGGGGACGGAACAGAGACCTCCGCACAAAAAATGCAGCAGGCGGTGGATAGCCTGTGGCGCTTTACGGCTGAACTGTTCGACGCCGACGACCTCGAGCTGGCGCTAATTGATGACGGCGTGGCGGTTGATCCGCGCGACCTGCGGGACCCGTGGGAGCGCGAAGTGTTTGCTGGCCTGGCGGAAGCCACCCTCCGCGTGCCCGAAGAGGTGGCGTATCGCACGGGCGGCAAGAAGGGGCTACATACTGAACACCTCGGGCCGATGCTGGCAGAGATGCAGTATCTCCAGCGCGTTTACCCCGGCCAGCAGTGGTAAAGGAGGACGCCATGCAACGCCTCGTCGACATCGCGCCTGCACAAATCCCGCAGATTTGGGCGCTGTTAAGCCAGATCCCCGACCCGGAAGTGCCGGTGCTGACCATCACCGACTTAGGCATGGTGCGCAGCGTGAAGGCGCAGGGGGAAGGCTGGGTCATCGGCTTCACGCCAACCTATTCGGGCTGTCCGGCAACGGAGCATCTGCTGGGGGCGATCCGCGAAACCCTGACCGGAAACGGCTTTAGCCCGGTACATATTGTGCTGCAACTGGAGCCCGCCTGGACCACCGACTGGATGACCGACGATGCCCGCAGGCGCCTGCGTGAATATGGCATCAGCCCGCCTGTCGGCCATAGCTGCCATGCCCACCTTCCCGCTGAGGTGAGCTGCCCGCGCTGTGCGAGCACCGATACCTCGCTTATCAGTGAATTTGGTTCTACGGCCTGCAAAGCGCTCTATCGCTGCAATACCTGCCGTGAGCCCTTCGACTATTTCAAATGTATTTGAGGCTGCCATGACAACGTTTCATTCATTAACAGTGGCAAAAGTAGAACCCGAAACCCGCGACGCGGTGACCATTACCTTCGCGGTGCCGCAGGCGTTACAGGAGGCGTACCGCTTCCGTCCCGGTCAGCATCTGACCCTGAAAGCCAGTCCTGGCGGGGATGAACTGCGCCGCTGCTACTCCATCTGCCGGAGCACCGCGTGCGGTGAGATCAGCGTGGCGGTCAAAGCCATCGAGGGCGGACGTTTTTCCCGCTATGCCCGGGACGAGATCAAACCGGGCATGGCGCTGGAGGTGATGGTGCCCCAGGGGCAGTTTGGCTATCAGCCGCAGGCCGAACGCGAAGGCCACTATCTGGCGATTGCCGCCGGGTCCGGGATCACCCCGATGCTGGCGATTCTGTCCGCTACGCTGGCCACTGAAGCCCACAGCCACTTCACCCTGATTTACGGCAACCGCAGCAGCCAGAGCATGATGTTCCGCCGGGCGCTGGCGGACCTGAAAGATAAATACCCGCAGCGTTTGCAGCTGATCGCCATCTTCAGCCAGGAGACGCTCGACAGCGATCTGCTCCATGGCCGCATTGACGGGGAAAAGCTCCAGGCGCTGGCAAAAACGCTGGTGAATTTCCGTCAGTACGATGAAGCCTTCATCTGCGGCCCGTCGGCGATGATGGATGAGGCCGAAGCGGCGCTGCAAGCGCTGGGTATGCCGGAAAAAGCGATCCATCTTGAGCGCTTTAACACGCCGGGTACCGCCGTTAAACGGACAGCCAGCGTGCAGGCCGACGGGCAGAAGGTCACCGTCCGTCAGGACGGGCGCGACCGTGAAATCACCCTGACGGCGGACGACGAAAGCATTCTTGACGCGGCCCTGCGTCAGGGGGCGGATCTGCCTTACGCCTGCAAGGGCGGCGTATGCGCCACCTGCAAATGCAAAGTGCTGCGCGGAAAAGTCGATATGGCGACCAACTACAGCCTGGAGCCGGACGAGCTGGCCGCAGGCTATGTGCTGAGCTGTCAGGCGCTGCCGTTAACCGCCGACGTTATCGTCGATTTTGATGCGAAGGGGATGGCATGAGCGAACTGATTGTCACCCGTCATGGCCGCGTGTTGCAGCTGACGCTAAACCGTCCGGCGGCGCGCAACGCGCTCAACAATGCGCTGCTCACGCAAATCGCGGAGCAGCTTGAGGCCGCCGCCGCGGATGCTGAGATCGCCGTCTGCGTGATTTCCGGCAACGAACGCTGCTTTGCCGCCGGGGCCGATCTCAACGAAATGGCGGAGAAAGACCTGCCCGCCACCCTGAACGATATCCGCCCGCAGCTGTGGGCGCGGATCAACGCCTTCACCAAACCGCTGATTGCCGCCGTAAACGGCTTCGCGCTGGGGGCAGGCTGTGAGCTGGCGCTGCTCTGCGATGTCGTGATTGCTGGCGATAACGCCCGTTTTGGTCTGCCGGAAATCACCCTCGGGATCATGCCGGGCGCAGGCGGCACCCAGCGGCTGATCCGCAGCGTGGGCAAATCGTTGGCCAGCAAAATGGTGCTGACGGGCGAAAGCATCACGGCGGTTCAGGCGCACAGCGCCGGGCTGGTCAGCGACGTCTACCCGGACTCGCTGGCGCTGGAGTACGCCCTGAAGCAGGCGGCGCTGATGGCGCGCCACTCGCCGCTGGCGCTACAGGCGGCGAAGCAGGCGCTTCGCCAGTCGCAGGAAGTCCCGCTTCAGGCCGGGCTGGCGCAGGAGCGTCAGCTGTTTGCGCTGCTCGCGGCCACCGACGATCGCCGGGAAGGTATCAACGCCTTTTTACAAAAACGCACCCCAGACTTTAAAGGACGCTAATTGTGGAATCTATTCTGAGCCATGTTGAGCAGGGCGTAATGACCATTACGCTGAACCGCCCGGAGCGCCTGAACAGCTTTAACGACGTCATGCACCAGCAGCTTTCCGAATGCCTGAAGCAGGCCGAGCGCGATGACGCTATCCGCTGCCTGCTGATCACCGGGGCAGGTCGCGGTTTCTGCGCCGGGCAGGATCTTAACGACCGTAACGTCGACCCGAGCGGCCCCGCGCCCGATCTGGGCATGTCCGTTGAGACTTTTTACAACCCGCTGGTGCGCCGCCTGGCAAAACTGCCGAAGCCGGTGATTTGCGCGGTTAACGGCGTGGCGGCGGGCGCGGGGGCCACGCTGGCCCTCGGCTGCGACATGGTGATTGCGGCCCGTTCAGCCAGCTTTGTGATGGCCTTCAGCAAGCTCGGGCTGGTACCGGACTGCGGCGGAACCTGGCTGCTGCCGCGCGTGACCGGACGCGCCCGCGCCATGGGGCTGGCATTGCTGGGCGATAAGCTCAGCGCCGAGCAGGCACAGGCCTGGGGAATGATCTGGCAGGTGGTGGACGACGATCAGCTCTCCGCCACCGCACAGCAGATGGCGCTGCATTTTGCCTCGCAGCCGACCTTTGGCCTGGGCTTGATCAAGCAGGCGATTAACGCCGCCGAAACCAATACCCTCGACGCCCAGCTTGATCTGGAGCGCGACTATCAACGTCTGGCCGGACGCAGCGACGACTACCGGGAAGGCGTCAGCGCGTTCCTGGCAAAACGCGCGCCGAACTTTACGGGGAAATAAGATGGTGAATATCCATACGGTCGCCGTCATTGGCAGCGGCACCATGGGCGCCGGTATTGCCGAAGTGGCAGCCAGCCACGGTCATCCGGTTCTGGTGTACGACATTGATGCAGCGGCGATTTCCCGCGCCATCGACGGCATTCGTCAGCGGCTCTCCTCTCGCGTTGCGCGCGGAAAACTCTCTGCCGACGCCGGGGAACAGATCCTCGCCCGCCTGACGCCGGTGACGACTATCAGTGCTCTGGCGAAAGCCGATCTGGTGATCGAGGCGGCCTCTGAGCGGCTTGAGGTAAAAAAAGCGCTGTTTACCCAGCTGGCAGAGATCTGCCCGCCGCAGACGCTGCTTGCCAGCAATACCTCGTCCATTTCCGTTACCGCGATTGCAGCGGAGATAAACCACCCTGAACGCGTCGCCGGGCTGCACTTCTTCAATCCTGCCCCGGTGATGAAGCTGGTGGAAGTGGTCAGCGGGCTGGCGACCTCTCCCGAAGTGGCCGATGCACTGTGCGAGCTGGCGTTGAGCTGGGGAAAGCAGCCGGTACGCTGCCAGTCCACGCCGGGGTTTATCGTCAACCGCGTGGCGCGCCCGTTCTACTCGGAAGCCTGGCGCGCGCTGGAAGAGCAGGTGGCAACGCCCGAGGTGATCGACGCCGCCCTGCGAGACGGCGGAGGCTTCCCGATGGGGCCGCTTGAGCTGACGGACATGATTGGTCAGGACGTCAACTTTGCCGTGACCTGCTCCGTGTTTAACGCCTTCTGGCAGGAGCGTCGTTTTCTGCCGTCGCTGGTGCAGCAGGAGCTAGTGCTGGCGGGGCGTCTGGGTAAGAAAAGCGGGCAGGGCGTTTACCGCTGGCTGGAGGAGAAACCCGCCGTCAGCTGGCTCGCCCCGGTCAGCGACAGCTTCAGCCCGATGCGCGTACAGCGAAGAAGTGACGGTGTCACGGAAATTGACGATCTGTTGCTAATCGAAACGCAGGGTGAAACCGCGCAGTCGCTGGCGCTGCGCCACGGCTGCCCGGTGGTGGTGGTCGACCGCATCGAGCGGGATGTGGCCGTGATAGCCGCCGCACCGGGCAACCCGCACGCCGCCACGCAGAAAGCCATTTACTGGTTGCAGCATCAGGAGAAACGGGTGGTACAGATTGCCGATTACCCCGGCCTGCTGGTCTGGCGCACGGTAGCGATGATTGCCAACGAAGCGCTGGACGCCCTGCAAAAAGGGGTCGCCAGCGAGCAAGACATCGATACCGCCATGCGCTTAGGGGTCAACTATCCCTGCGGGCCCATCGCCTGGGGCGAGCGCCTTGGCTGGCAGCGTCTGTTAACGCTGCTGGAGAATCTGCAACGTCACTACGGCGAGGAACGCTATCGCCCCTGTTCACTGCTGCGCCAGCGTGCGCTTCTGGAGAGTAGCTATGAGTCATAACGCCTGGCATAACGCCCGCGCGATGTATGAACGGGACGCCTGCGCGCAGGCGATGGGGATGGACATTATCGACATGGGCGAGGGCTACGCGGTGGTGACCATGACCATCACCCCGCAGATGCTCAACGGGCATAAAACCTGCCACGGCGGACAGCTGTTCTCGCTGGCCGATACGGCCTTTGCCTACGCCTGCAACAGTCAGGGGCTGGCGGCGGTGGCCTCAGGCTGCGCCATCGATTTTCTGCGTCCGGGCTTTGCCGGAGATAAGCTCACCGCCACCGCGCGGGTGAAGCATCAGGGCAAACTTACCGGCGTCTACGACATTGAAATTCAGAACCAACAACAGAAAACCGTCGCTCTTTTTCGCGGGAAATCGCACCGCACTGGCGGCAGTGTGACAGGAGAAGCCTGATGCGTGACGCATTTATTTGTGAGGGGGTGCGTACCCCGGTTGGTCGCTACGGCGGAGGATTATCCAGCGTGCGCGCCGATGACTTAGGTGCCGTGCCGCTGCGTGCGCTGCTGTCGCGTTACCCGCAGCTCGATCTGGAGCGCATAGATGACGTGATCTTCGGCTGCGCGAATCAGGCCGGGGAGGATAACCGCAACGTGGCGCGCATGTCGGCGCTGCTGGCCGGGCTGCCGCAGACGGTATCCGGCACCACCATTAACCGCCTGTGCGGCTCCGGTCTGGATGCCATTGGCTTTGCGGCGCGCGCCATCAGGGCCGGGGATGGCGATCTGCTGATCGCAGGTGGCGTCGAATCCATGTCCCGTGCGCCGTTCGTGATGGGCAAAGCCACGGCGGCGTTTCAGCGTCAGGCGGAGATCTTCGACACCACCATCGGCTGGCGATTTGTGAATCCGCTCATGCATCAGCAATACGGAACTGACAGCATGCCGGAAACGGCAGAGAATGTAGCGGAATTGTTAAATATAAGCCGTGCCGATCAGGACGCATTTGCCCTGCGCAGCCAGCAGCGCACCGCGCGGGCGCAGCAGAATGGCGTTCTGGCGCAGGAGATTATCCCGGTACAGGTGGCGGGGAAAAAAGGTGCGGTAACGGAAGTGAGCGTGGACGAGCATCCGCGCGCCGAAACCACCCTGGAACAGCTTGCCGCGCTGAAAGCCCCGTTCCGTAAGAACGGTGTGGTGACGGCGGGGAACGCCTCTGGCGTCAACGACGGGGCGGCGGCGCTGATTATCGCCAGCGAGCCGATGGCGCTTGCCCAGGGGTTAACCCCGCGCACCCGCATTGTGGCCATGGCGACAGCGGGCGTCGAGCCGCGCCTGATGGGATTAGGCCCGGTGCCCGCCACCCGCAAGGTGCTGGAGCGTGCCGGACTCAGTATCACCGATATGGACGTCATTGAGCTTAATGAAGCCTTCGCCGCACAGGCGCTGGGCGTGCTGCGTCAGCTGGGCTTGCCGGATGACGCGGAGCATGTCAACCCGAACGGCGGGGCGATCGCGCTAGGTCATCCGCTGGGAATGAGCGGTGCCAGACTGGCGCTGGCCGCAAGCAATGAATTGCACCGACGCGGCGGGCGCTACGCGCTGTGTACGATGTGCATCGGTGTGGGTCAGGGCATTGCCATGATCCTTGAGCGTGTTTGAGCGAACAATAATGTGAGTACCCTGCGATGATAAATACAACAAAGCTTGATCCGATCGAAACCGCGTCCATTGATGAATTGCAGGCGTTGCAGACCGCGCGCCTGAAGTGGACGCTGCACCACGCCTACAACAACGTTCCGATGTACAAACGCAAGTTTGATGCCGCGGGCGTTCACCCTGACGACTTCACCGAGCTGGCGGACCTGCAAAAATTCCCGTGCACCACCAAGCAGGATCTGCGCGACAACTACCCGTTTGATACCTTTGCGGTGCCGATGGAGCAGGTGGTACGCATCCACGCTTCGTCGGGCACCACCGGAAAGCCGACCGTGGTGGGGTATACCCAGAATGATATCGACAACTGGGCCAATATCGTCGCCCGTTCCCTGCGCGCCGCCGGGGGCAGCGCGAAGGATAAAATTCACGTCGCCTACGGTTACGGGCTCTTCACCGGCGGGCTGGGGGCGCACTACGGTGCCGAGCGTCTGGGAGCGACGGTGATCCCGATGTCCGGCGGCCAGACGGAGAAGCAGGCGCAGCTGATCCGCGATTTCCAGCCGGATATGATCATGGTGACGCCGTCTTACTGCCTGAACCTGATTGAAGAGCTGGAGCGTCAGATGGGCGGTGATGCCAGCGCCTGTTCCCTGCGCGTCGGCGTGTTTGGCGCCGAGCCGTGGACGCAGGCGATGCGCCGCGAAATTGAAAAACGGCTGGGCATTACCGCGCTGGATATCTATGGTCTCTCCGAAGTGATGGGGCCGGGCGTGGCGATGGAGTGTCTTGAAACCGCTGACGGCCCGACCATCTGGGAAGATCACTTCTACCCGGAGATCGTCAACCCGAATGACGGCACGCCGCTGGCCGACGGCGAGCAGGGTGAGCTGCTGTTCACCACGCTGACCAAAGAGGCGCTGCCGGTGATCCGCTACCGCACCCGCGACCTGACGCGCCTGCTGCCGGGCACCGCACGCACCATGCGCCGGATGGATCGCATCAGCGGGCGCAGCGACGACATGCTCATCATTCGCGGGGTTAACGTCTTCCCGTCACAGCTGGAAGAGGAGATCGTTAAGTTCGAACACCTTTCGCCGCACTATCAGCTGGAGGTGAACCGCCGCGGGCATCTTGATTCACTTTCGGTGAAGGTCGAGCTGAAACAGAGCAGCTTAACGCTGACCCATGAACAGCGCTGTCAGGTCTGCCATCAGCTGCGTCATCGGATTAAATCGATGGTGGGGATCTCGACCGACGTGATGATCGTGAACTGCGGCAGCATCCCGCGCTCCGAGGGTAAAGCCTGCCGGGTGTTTGATTTGCGTAAAGTGGCAGCCAACGGTTGAATTTCCCTCACCCCAGCCCTCTCCCAAAGGGAGAGGGTGTATGAAGTTCCCTTTCCCTTTGAGAGAGGGTTAGGGTGAGGGTACACCCCAGATTCGTATGCTATGATTCATCCAGGAAAAAAATAACAACAGAATGAATCACATGAATAAACTTGATGCCTTTATCCAGCACGCAGTCAGCTCTGTTCCCGTCAGCGGAACGTCGCTTATCTCCTCGCTGTATGGCGATGCGCTTTCCCATCGCGGCGGAGAGATCTGGCTCGGCAGCCTGGCGGCTCTGCTGGAAGGGATGGGTTTCGGGGAGCGCTTTGTGCGCACCGCGCTGTTTCGCCTCAACAAAGAGGGCTGGCTGGACGTGTCCCGCATTGGCCGCCGCAGCTTTTACCGTCTCAGCGACAAGGGGCTGCGTTTGACCCGCCGCGCGGAAAATAAAATCTACCGAGCGGAACTGCCGGCGTGGGATGGTAAATGGCTGCTGCTGCTTTCCGAGGGGCTGGATAAAACCACGCTCGCGGACGTGAAAAAACAGCTCATCTGGCAAGGGTTCGGCACGCTTGCGCCGAGCCTGATGGCCTCGCCGTCGCAGAACCTGGCGGACGTGCAGTCTCTGCTGCATGACGCGGGCGTGGCGGAAAACGTCATCTTCTTTGAGGCCCATTCGCCGCTGGCGCTGTCCCGCGCGGCGCTGCGTTCGCGGGTGGAAGAGTGCTGGCAGCTGACCGAACAAAACGCGATGTACGAAACGTTTATCAACTCGTTCCGTCCGTTGCTGCCGCTGCTGAAAGAAGCACCGCCTGAGGATTTGACCCCGGAACGCTGCTTCCAGATCCAGCTGTTACTCATTCATTTTTATCGTCGCGTGGTGCTGAAAGATCCGCTGTTGCCGGAGGAGTTACTTCCTGCGCACTGGGCGGGACAGAGCGCGCGACAGCTGTGTATTAACATCTATCAGCGCGTGGCGGCGGGAGCCCTGGCGTTTGTCAGTGAGAAGGGGGAAACCTCCGTGGGCGAGCTGCCCGCTCCCGGCACGCTTTATCACCAGCGTTTTGGTGGTCTGAATATCACATAAGGAGAGGGTATGCCTGTTTATCAAATTGATGGTCTGACGCCGGTCGTGCCTGAAGAGAGCTATGTTCACCCGACCGCGGTGCTGATTGGCGACGTGATCCTCGGAAAAGGTGTTTACGTGGGCCCTAACGCCAGCCTGCGCGGTGATTTTGGCCGGATCGTGGTGAAAGACGGCGCGAACATCCAGGATAACTGCGTGATGCACGGTTTTCCGGAGCAGGACACGGTGGTGGAAGAGGACGGGCATATCGGCCACAGCGCGATCCTGCACGGCTGCATTATCCGCCGTAATGCGCTGGTGGGGATGAATGCGGTCGTGATGGACGGCGCGACGATCGGCGAAAACAGCATCGTCGGGGCGGCGGCGTTTGTGAAGGCCAAAGCGGAGATGCCTGCGAATCACTTAATCCTTGGCAGTCCGGCGAAAGCGATTCGTGAGTTAAGCGCGCAGGAAATAGAGTGGAAAAAGCAGGGCACGCGGGAGTATCAGGTACTGGTGGATCGCTGTAAGCAGACGCTGCATCAGGTGGAGCCGCTGCGGGAAGAAGAGCCCGGACGCAAACGGCTGGTCTTCGATGAGAATTTACGGCCCAAGTCGGCTGGCCGGGATAAATAAGGCCGTTCGTTCCCGCGTGTTGCTCAAGACGTGAAGATGAGCTTAATACGCTTCCGGCAGGGGCCGGTCAATCGACACCAGCTTTCCGCGCTTCATGGTGATATAGCCCCCGGCTTTGAGATCTGCCAGCACGCGAAAGACATGCGTGCGTGACAGGTTAGTGCGCTTAATGATAAACAGCGCCAGGCCCTCATTCTCTCCCGTGTGGGTCTCCTGCCGATAGAGATAGCGGTACAGCATCGGTTTTATGGTCTGGTAGCTGGTGACCTGCCTGCGTTCATTGTGCAGGTCGATGGTGAAAATGGACATGTAGGTCAGTATGGTGGCCAGCGCCTGCATGCGCTCAGACCCGCCCTCGAAAAATAGCTGGTCGAAGTCGGCCCAGGCTATTCTCACCAGCTTCACCTTTGCACTGCTGCGATATTCATACTTCGCCAGTGGACAATACCTTTCCATTAACCCTATCGGCATATACTCGATAGTATTGCCAATATTTAGGCCATCATCAGGCATTAATATTGTCAGCGACCCTTCAGTGCAAAAATAGATATAGCCAGGCTCGACGGTGAATTTTTTATTTGCGGCAACGGTTAAGGCCTCGCCTTTACAAAGCATGTGCGGAAAGAATTGCCCAATATTGAGTTGCTGATAATAGGTATGGATATCCTGAAAATTCACGCTAAGCCTCTCCCCGCAACGTCTGCCGTGGTAGCGAGTATAGCAGCAATAGCCCCCGGATTACGAACCGATAAATAACCAGTCCCATATGGGACTATGATGAGAAAGTATTCTGATTAGAATGGTCGTCAATGAGTTCGCATTAAAATTATCCGCCAACAGTAAATATCCAGGCGGCGCAATTAATCTATGAGGCCATTCAATGAAATTAACCCTAATTGCTAAACATCTGGCGCTTGCCGGTGTGTTGACGTCGCTGTCGCTTTCCGCGTTTGCGGAAGTGCAGCCGCAGGATGCCACTGCCACAACCCGGCAGGCAAATAACGCCCTGTATAACAAATTACCGTTTGCCGATAAAACCGACTTTGAGAACGCCCATAAAGGTTTTATCGCCCCGCTGCCACAAAACATGATTAAAGGCGAGCAGGGGAACGTTATCTGGAACCCGGCGAAATATGATTTCGTGAAAGAGGGTGAAAAAGCCCCGGATACGGTAAACCCGAGCCTGTGGCGTCAGTCACAGCTGATCAACATTGGCGGGCTGTTTAAGGTCACCGACGGCGTGTATCAGATCCGCAATCTCGATCTCTCCAACATGACCATCATTGAAGGCGAGAAGGGCATCACCGTTATCGACCCGCTGTTAAGCGCTGAACCGGCGAAAGAAGCGCTGGATCTCTACTATGCAAACCGCGGCAAGAAACCGGTCGTCGCTGTGGTGATCACCCACAGTCACGTCGACCACTACGGCGGCCTGCGCGGTGTGGTTGACGAAGCCGACGTGAAGTCCGGCAAAGTGAAGATCTACGCCCCGGAAGGCTTTATGAAAGAAGCGGTTTCCGAAAACATTATGGCCGGGAATGCGATGAGCCGCCGTGCGAGCTATATGTACGGCAACCTGCTGAAGCCGGATGCAAAAGGCCAGGTGGGGGCGGGTCTTGGCACCACCACCTCTGCGGGTACGGTGACCCTGATCCCGCCGACCAACTACATTACCCATACCGGTCAGCAAGAGGTGATTGACGGGCTGACCTACGACTTTATGATGGCGCCGGGCTCAGAAGCCCCGTCTGAAATGCTGTGGTATGTCAAAGAGAAGAAAATGATCGAAGCCGCAGAGGACGTGACTCATACCCTGCACAACACCTACTCCCTGCGCGGCGCGAAAATCCGCGATCCGCTGGCCTGGTCTAAGTACATCAACGCCGCCATTGAGCGCTGGGGCGCGGACGCGGAAGTGATTATTGCGCAGCACCACTGGCCGACCTGGGGCAACGAGAATATCGTCAAGCTGATGAAAGGCCAGCGCGATATGTATCGCTACATCAACGACCAGACCCTGCGTATGGCAAACAAGGGGCTGACCCGCGACGAGATCGCCGCTGAATTTACACTGCCGGAATCGCTGGAAAAACAGTGGGCGAGCCGCGGCTATTACGGTTCCGTCAGCCACGACGTCAAAGCCACCTACGTGTTTTATCTCGGCTGGTTCGACGGCAACCCGGCTACCCTCGACGAACTGCCGCCTGAACAGGCTGCGAAGAAGTTTGTGGAATACATGGGAGGGGCCGATGCCATCATGCAGAAAGCCAAAGCTGACTATCAGCAGGGCAACTACCGCTGGGTGGCGCAGGTGACCAGCAAAATCGTCTTCGCCGATCCGCAGAACGCTGCGGCACGTAATCTGGAAGCCGACGCGCTGGAGCAGTTAGGTTACCAGGCGGAAGCGGGCACCTGGCGTAACTTCTACCTGACCGGCGCGCAGGAACTGCGTAATGGCGTGAAGAAGCTGCCGACGCCGAACACCGCCAGCCCGGATACCGTGCGGGCGATGACCCCGGAAATGTTCTTCGACTACCTGGGCGTGCACATCAACGGGGTGCGGGACGGTAACGCGAAAGCGGTCTTTAACATCGATCTCGGTAAGGATGGCGGCAAATACAAGCTGGAGCTGGAAAACGGCGTGCTGAACCATACCGCCAACGCGCAGGCGAAGGATGCCGACGCAACCATCACCCTGGACCGCACCACGCTGAATGACATCATCCTTAAGAAAGAGACGCTCAAGCAGGCGATGGACAAGGGTGACGTCAAGGTGAGCGGAGACGGAGCGAAGCTGGAAGAGATGCTGAGCTACATGGACACATTTGACTTCTGGTTCAATATTGTCACGCCATAAGTTTAGCGTTCATCCTGGTTAATCCTGGCGCCTTATTACGATAAGGCGCCATTTTTTTTATTCACGCATCGCCAGCGCGCTGGCGCTTGCCGGATCGAACAGCGAAATACTCTCGATCTGATCCAGCATGATCACTTTGCGAAAATCCATGGCGCTTTTGGGCTCCGAATCGAGCGTAATGTTATGCTCGGCATACCATTTGCTGTAGTTATGTTCGATACAGAGCTGCATGTTCTTCCCGTCACGGTAGCCGCTCAGCATCGGAATAAGCACGATATTGGCCGTTTTTTCATACTCCAGCGTGGCGGTATGGATCATGCCGATATAGATCCGCCGCGATTTCAGCGTGACGAGCGCCAGTTCACCTTCCTCCATGCACTGATAGAGCAGCTGTTCAATCCCGCTCGACTGCGCCAGCCGCTTGTACAATTTTTTCCGGCCCTCACCGTCCAGCCGCGCGCTTCCGGCCCAGTTCGAGCGATAGAGACAAAACAGGATCGCGAAGGTCAGCATCACCACCACCGGGGCCTGAATCCCCAGGAAGCTCCAGTTCATAAAATCAATTTGCCAGTCGGCATATTTTGCTGACGTGAAATGGAACGTGTTATCGGCGGCGGAGAGGGCGAACAACAGCAGCCACAGCAGGCCGGTGGCGATCACCCCCTGAAGAACAAAAATACAGCCATACAGTGCAACAAGAAAATAGACGTCCCAGCCAAAGGATCGCTTGATTTTAAACCGTGTTGAGAGGTCGCGGCTGGTGTACCAGTACCCGCATACCATCAATACCATGAATATTGCCGTTCCCATTTCAGGCCCTCTTCAGCGCGTTGACATGGCGCAGAAAGTCCTGCCGTACTTCGTGGCTTTTGTAGTTAACCGAGGCGTTTCCATCCTGATCGATGATGATGCGGTCGCCATCCTCTACGGCTTCGATAATTTCCTGGTGACTCATGACCTGCAACAAGGATTCCGGGCTGGAAAAGAGCGTCATCAGTAAATGTTTCATCGCGTGACATCCTTATGAATTAAAAGGATAAGTCTGGAAGATAAATGGCACCTTTGCCTTAAGGTTATCCCTAAAAAATCGGCAGCCTGGCGGCGAAATTCATATTTTTCACAAAATGGTTGTGCGTGGTGATATTCCATGTAACTGAAAAATAATAAGAATAAAAAATATATCTGCGCAAACTTGGACAAATAAAGTTAATTGTGTAAGTTTAAATTATGCGATTCCGCTACGTTGTTTACACCCAGGATGTGACCCATGAGCACGTTGCCGTCCGTCATCAGTCGGTTCGTTGATTACTACGCCACGCTGGATACCCAGCCACCTTCGGCGCTGGCGGGGATTTATCGCGCCGATGCCACGCTTATCGATCCCTTTGGCGAACACAGCGGGGTGTTCGCGATTCAGCGCTATTTCACCCATCTGCTGGCTAACGTCCAGCACTGTCGCTTTACCGTCGATGCACCGTTGCAGCAGGGCGATCGCTTTGTTGTCACCTGGATGATGCACTGGTCGCACCCACGTATCGCCGGGGGGGCAATGCGCCAGCTGCCGGGCTGCTCCGTGGTAGACATGCGCGACGATCGCATTGTTCGCCAGCGGGATTACTACGATGCCGGAGAGATGATTTACGAACATCTCCCGATACTAGGCTGGGCCGTGCGCGGCGTGAAGCGAAGAGTGAAATCATGAAAACGGTTCTGATCACCGGCGCAAGCTCGGGCATCGGGGCGGGGCTGGCGAAATCTTTTGCCGACGATGGTTACCGGGTGATTGCCTGCGGGCGCGATGCGCAACGTCTGGCAGCCGTGCATCAGTACAGCCCTAACATTACGGTGCGCCTGTTCGATATGACAGACAGGGATGCCTGTCGCCAGGCGCTGGCGGACTGTACTGCCGACACGGTGATTCTCTGCGCCGGAACCTGCGAGTATCTCGACCGCGGCGAGGTGGATGCCGAGCTGGTGGCGCGGGTCATGACCACCAATTTCATCGGGCCGGTAAACTGCCTTGCGGCGTTGCAGCCGCAGCTGGTATCCGGCAACCGCGTGGTGCTGGTCAGTTCGATGGCGCACTGGCTTCACTTCCCGCGAGCCGAAGCGTATGGCGCCTCCAAGGCGGCGTTAACCTGGTTCGCCGATACGCTGCGCCTCGACTGGGAACCGAAAGGGATTGCCGTCACGGTCGTTTCACCCGGTTTTGTCGACACGCCGCTGACCCGCAAAAACGATTTCCCGATGCCGGGCCGGGTCAGCGTGGGGGACGCCGTCCACGCCATTCGTCGCGGTCTGGCAAAAGGGAAGGATCACATCGCGTTTCCCGCCGGGTTCAGCCTGGCGCTGCGCGTGCTTTCCGGCCTGCCCGATGTACTTCAGCGCGCACTGCTGCGCAGGATGGTGCGACCATGAAAATCGCAATTATCGGCAGCGGCATCGCCGGGTTAACCTGTGCCTGGCGGCTCGCCGGACATCATCAGGTCACGCTGTTTGAGGCGCAGGCCACGCCGGGCGGCCATACCGCAACGGTGGATGTCGACACGTCGCAGGGCAGCTTTGCCATCGATACCGGTTTTATCGTCTACAACGATCGCACCTATCCGCGCTTCATGGGGCTGCTCAGCGAACTGGGCATCTGCGGGCAAAAAACGCAGATGAGCTTTTCGGTGCACAACCCGCAGAGCGGGCTGGAGTACAACGGGCACACGCTGACGTCGCTGTTCGCCCAGCGACGTAATCTGCTCAACCCGGCTTTCTGGACGCTGCTGAAGGAGATCGTGCGCTTTAACCGGCTGGCGAAACAGACGCTCCGGGGCGAAGTCGATGGTTCCGCCACGCTGGAAACGTTCCTGCGCCAGCACCGTTTTACGCCCTTTTTTGCGCGCCACTACATCCTGCCCATGGGGGCGGCTATCTGGTCGTCGTCGCTACAGGAGATGAAACGCTTTCCGCTGCCGCTCTTTTTACGCTTTTTTGAAAACCACGGTCTGCTGGACATTACCCATCGTCCGCAGTGGTACGTGGTGCCAGGCGGCTCCAGGGAGTATATCCGCGCGATGCTGGATACGCTCGGCGATCGCCTGACGCTGCACCTTAACGCGCCGGTGCAGCAGGTTATTCGCCACGATCGTGGGGTTGATATTGCGCGTGAGGGCGTAACAGACACTTTTGATCAGGTGATCTTCGCCTGCCACTCCGCTCAGGCGCTGGCGATGCTCGCCAGCCCAACGCAGGCTGAACGCGAGGTGCTGGGGGATATCGGCTGGCAGCGTAACGAGGTGGTGCTTCACCGCGATCCGCGCTGGCTGCCGGTGCGCGAACGCGCGTGGGCGAGCTGGAACTACCGCCTCAGCGAGCAGGATCGGGCCAGCGCCTGCGTCACCTACAACATGAATATCTTGCAGGGACTGCCGCCGGGTAGCCCGCTGTTTTGCGTCACCCTCAACCCGGAAACGCCGGTGGAGGAACGGTTTGTGCTGCGCCGCTTTGTCTATGAGCATCCGCTTTTTAACCCGCAAAGCTGGCAAGCTCAGGCCCGCCGCGGCGAAATAAACGGTCGCCAGCGGAGCTGGTTCTGCGGCGCGTACTGGTACAACGGCTTCCACGAAGATGGCGTGCGCAGTGCGCTGGACGTGGTCAACGCTATCGCGACCGGGGAGGGCAACTGAGATGAACAGCTGCCTTTACCACGGTACATTGCGCCATCGTCGGCTTGCGCCGAAAGCGCACCACTTTACCTACAGCGTGTTTATGGCCTGGCTCGATCTGGATGAGCTGGACGCGCTGCCCTCTGTCGGCGTGCGTCGTAACCGCGTTGCGCCCGCGGCATTTTATGATGCGGATTACCCGCTGGGCACGCCGCTCAAAGCGCGTGTCCTTGAGCGTCTGGAAAATCTGACCGGCGAACGTCCGGCGGGGCGGGTCATGCTTCTGACTCAGCTGCGCTATTTCGGTTTTCATTTCAACCCGGTCAATTTCTACTACTGCTATGACGGGGAAGACACCCTGCGCTGGGTTCTCGCCGAAGTCCGTAACACGCCGTGGAATGAACGACATTACTACGCGGTAGCGGGGCGGGACGCCCCGCCGACGGAGAAAGCGTTTCACGTCTCGCCCTTTAATCCGATGGATATGATCTACCACTGGCGCTTCAACAGCCCGGACAGCACGCTGCGCATGCATATCGAAAACCATCAGGAGACGAAGGTGTTTGATGCCACCCTTACGCTGCGCCGGGTCCCGCTGACGCGCACGGCGCTGCGTTCGCTGCTGGCGCGGATCCCGTTGATGACCCTCAAAACCGTTTTCGCCATTTACTGGCAGGCGCTCAGGCTGTGGCTGAAGCGCGTACCGCTGCATAACCATCCCCTCAGCAGGAGTGAACGCTCATGACCAATCCCGTCTTTGCGCTTGAACCCGATATCCCGCGCAACGTCCGCGTCGCGCGATGGTTGCTCTTCCGCCTGCTGAATGGCCTGCACGGTGGCTCGCTGACGCTGCTTGAAGGCGCGCAGACGTTCCAGTTCGGCGACGCTTCCGCCGCGCTTCACGCTGAGGTGCAGGTACTTGCTCCGGGCGTCTACTGGCGCATTTTAACCGGGGGCAGCCTCGCCGCGGCACAAGCGTGGATGGATGGCGACTGGGAGACGCCCCACCTGACGCCGCTGCTGGAGCTGATTGCGCGCAATAGCCAAATCCTCGGAAAGCTGGAAAAAGGGTTTCGCCTGCTCGGGAAACCGGTGGAGCGGCTGCGGCACTGGATGCGGCGCAACTCCCGCGCGCAGGCGCGGGAAAATATTGCCGCCCATTACGATCTGGGCAACGCCTTTTACGCCCATTTCCTTGATGAACATCTCCTGTACTCCAGCGCGCTGTTTAGCGGGGACGAGCAGGATCTGACCGCGGCTCAGCAGGCGAAAATGGCGAGGCTGTGTGACCAGCTGGCGCTCACGGCAAACGATCATCTGCTGGAGATTGGCACCGGCTGGGGGGCGATGGCGGAATATGCCGCCCGTCATTACGGCTGCCGGGTGACCACCACCACGCTGTCGCAGGAGCAGTACCACTGGGCCACCGCGCGCATCGCCCGGGCAGGGTTGCAGGATCGCGTTGAGGTGCTGCTCTGCGACTACCGCGATCTGACCGGGGTCTACGACAAGCTGGTGTCGGTTGAGATGATTGAGGCCGTCGGTCAACGCTACCTGCCAACATTTTTCCGCACCTGCCAGGCGCGTCTGCGTCCAGGCGGGCGGATGGCGATTCAGGCCATCACCATTCAGGATCAACGCTATCGCGACTACAGCAAAAGCGTCGATTTTATTCAGCGCTACATCTTCCCCGGCGGCTTTTTGCCCAGCATCACCGCCATGAATGAACTCATGACCCGCCATACCGATTTTGTGGTGCGTAACCTCTTCGATATGGGGCCGGACTACGCCCGCACGCTGGCGCACTGGCGTCAGCGGTTCGTTCACGCCTGGCAGGAGATTGAAAAGCTCGGGTTTGATGACCGTTTCCGCCGGATGTGGCTGTACTACCTCGGCTACTGTGAAGCCGGGTTTAATGCCCGCACCATCAGCGTGGTGCAGCTGACTGCGGAACGCGTATGAAGCGCTACGGGCAGGTATTTCTGTTGGCCATCGGGTTTGATCTCTACTGGACGCGCTCTGGGCGCTGACGGGGCTGATTGCGTTCACGGGCGCGTCCCTGATGCCGCTATGGATGGTGGCGCTGTGGCTAATGTTTGCCACCGTCTGGACGCAACTGACCCGCACGACCACCTTGCCGGGCTGGTTGCTGACGGTACTGGCGACCCTGGGCGGGCCGGTGGCCTACCTGATCGGCGAGCGTCTGGGGGCCGTTTACCGTTTATACCTCTCAGCTTCTGACGCCCGACGGCAGCTATACAGGGTTAGACGGCGATAATGCGCTGATTATCACCTATGCCCGGGACATCGATGGTGACGACCTGGTTGAGGCGACCGGCGACCAGTGTCAGGCGCAGGGCATTTTGCAGCAGGAGCCGCAGAGTGAAGCCTGGCTGAGCGAGTATCCTGAACTGCGTCAGCAGTTAATCGGAGGACCACAATGAAACGTTTCCTGTTAATGGCGCTTGCCCTGACGATGCTGGTGGCCGGATGTAGCACCGAGGTGACAGAGTATCGTCAGCAGCAGCCACGGCTTGATATTTTTACTTACTTCCAGGGGAAAACCGAGGCGTGGGGGATGGTGCAGGATCGCAGCGGTAAGCAGATCCGTCGTTTTCACGTCGAGATCGCCGGGGATGTTATCGGCGATACGCTGGCCCTGAATGAACATTTTGTCTACGATGACGGCGAGAAGCAGCAGCGCGTCTGGCATATCCGCCGCGTTGGGCAGAATCGCTATGAAGGCACGGCGGGTGACATAGAAGGTGTCGCGACAGGCCAGGCGGCGGGCAATGCCCTTAACTGGCGCTACAGCATGAACGTGAAGGCGGACGGTAAAACCTGGCTGCTGCACTTTGATGACTGGATGTATTTGCAGGACAGCACCCGTCTGTTTAATAAAACCGAGATGAAGAAATTTGGCGTCACCGTCGCCACGGTGACGCTGTTCTTTACCCGCAAAGAGGGCGGTTAATCCTCTTCGGGCTGAGGTTTACTGCTTGAGTAGATGAAGAAGAGCGCAATACTCAGGCAGACGACGGCCCCGAAACGGCTCACTGAAAACGGAATGGCTTCATTGTTCAGCCAGCCAAAGTTATCAATCAGCATGCTCATGGCCAGCTGGCCCAGGATAACCGCTACCGTGGCAACGGCGGTCCCGATGCGCTGCACTGCGAGCACCATAATCACGATATAGGGCACGCCGCAGAGGGCCCCCAGAAGCTGCCATTTGGGTACATCCATCAGGCTGACCGCCTGTTTCGGCGCAAAAAAGAAGATCAGCAGGGCGGTCACCAGCGCGCCGACGGAAAACGTCAGAAACGCGCTTTTAAATACCCCCACGCTGCTGCCTAATTGCCCGTTAATGGCAGCCTGAATGCTCAGCGTTGCGCCGCCAATCACCGCCAGAATAATCATAATTACTGTCATAACGTTACCCCTGCGCCACGAGAATGAGCGCGGCGATGATAAATCCCAGCGCAATAATGCGTTTTGTATCGATCCTGCGGTGCGGCGTACCCAGCAGGCCATAGTGGTCAATAATCAGGCTTTTAAAAACCTGGCCTGCCAGAATGCCGATCATCGTCATGGCAATGCCGATCGCAGGCGTGGCAATGGTGAGAATGATGACGTAAACCGGGCCGAGCACGCCGCCCAACAGGTGCCATGAAGTCTGCGCAAAAAATGAGGGACTGTTGCGCGGGCTGAAAAACAGCATCAGCAGAAACGTCAGCCCCGTTCCCACGCTGAATATGCTGAACGCCGCCCACAGGTCGCCCACCTCTGCGCCCAGCGGCCCCAGCAGCCCGGCTTCCACGGACAGCCCCATGCCGCCGGCAATCACCAGTAAAATTAAAATAATGTGCATAACGCTTTTTCTCCTTTTTCCAGGCGGAGAAGATTACGTCTGAACATCATTGAGAAAAATGCCATAATGCAGGAAACACCTTTGCAGGAAATGCATTAATGATGGGTGCCGGACATATCAGCATTCGCGCGCTGCTGATCTTCATCGACGTTTATGAAACGCAGAATTTTTCCGTGGTGGCGAGGCGGGAAGGGATTTCTGCGTCGCAGGTCTCACGCGTGATCCACCAGCTTGAGGACGCCCTCGGGCAACAGCTTTTCTACCGCAACACGCGGGCGATTATGCCCACAGAGAGCGGGCATCTTTTTGTGCGCTATGCCCGGGCGATGGCCGGGAATATGGAGGACGCGCGACGCGAGCTGGATGAACGCGCCCGCGAGCCGTCGGGCACGCTGCGTATCAATGGCCCGGTCTTTTTCGGACAAAGGCACATCGCACCGGGCCTGCCGGGGCTTCTGGCGCGTTACCCTCGTCTCTCCATTGAACTGACCCTCACCGACGATTTTATCGATCCGCACCGTGATGCCGCGGACGTTATCTTCCGCATCGGCGCGCTGACGGACTCCTCGTTTCACGCCCGGGTGTTCGGGCAGCAGTTCTATCATCTGGCGGCCTCGCCGGACTATCTGCAAAAACATGGCGCGCCCGAGGGGCCGGACGATCTCAGCCGTCACCACTGTCTGGTTTACCGCGGCTCGTCCGGGCCTAACCGCTGGCTGATCCGGCAGCCGGGCGAGGCGTGGGTTCACTATCCCATTGTACCGCTGATGACTTCCAATAACGCGGAAACGCTCCTGATTGCGGCGCTGGGCGGCATGGGCGTTGTGCTTTTCCCGGACTGGATGGTGAGCGAACGGCTCAAAAGCGGTGAGCTGGTGGCGCTGCTGCCGGAAATGGAGTGTTCAATTAATACGGAGCCACTGACGATTGCGGCGATTTACCCGAACGCGCGTCATCCGCCCCTGAACGTCAGGGCGGTGATTGATTACTATATTGAGCGGTTCGGTACGCCACTGTACTGGCAAACCTGAAGGTTAGCGGGCAAGCTCGCGACGGATAATGTCAGCCCCGGCGCTTAACGCCCTCAGCTTACCGTTGGCGACCTGGCGGGAAAGGGGGGCCATACCGCAGTTGGTGGACGGATAGAGCTTGTCTGCATCAACAAACTGCAACGCCTTGCGCAGCGTATCGGCCACCTCTTCCGGCGTTTCGATGGTCTGGGTGGCGACGTCAATTGCCCCGACCATCACTTTTTTACCGCGGATAAGCTCCAGCAGATCCATCGGCACGCGCGAGTTGTGGCACTCCAGCGAGATGATATCGATCTTCGAGGTCTGTAACTTTGGAAATGCCTCTTCATACTGGCGCCACTCGGAGCCGAGCGTCTTTTTCCAGTCCGTATTGGCTTTGATGCCGTACCCGTAACAGATATGTACCGCGGTTTCGCATTTCAGCCCTTCAATGGCGCGCTCCAGTGCGGCGATACCCCAGTCATTCACCTCGTCGAAAAAGACGTTAAAGGCAGGTTCGTCGAACTGAATAATGTCGACGCCGGCCGCTTCCAGCTCGCGGGCCTCCTGATTGAGAATTTTAGCGAACTCCCAGGCCAGCTTTTCGCGGCTTTTATAGTGGGCATCGTATAGCGTGTCGATCATGGTCATCGGGCCGGGCAGCGCCCACTTGATCGGCTTGTCAGTCAGCTGGCGCAGGTATTTCGCGTCGTCAACAAACACCGGCTTCTGGCGCGCCACCGCGTCTACCACGGTCGGCACGCTCGCATCGTAACGGTTACGGATGCGTACCGTCTGACGGTTCTCAAAATCCACGCCGCTGAGATGTTCAATAAAGGTGGTGACAAAATGCTGGCGGGTTTGTTCCCCGTCGCTGACGATATCAATCCCGGCGCGAATCTGTTCATCCAGAGACAAACGCAGCGCATCCTGTTTCCCTGCCAGTAATTCCTCGTCCTGGAGTTTCCACGGCGACCAGAGCGTTTCCGGCTGCGCAAGCCAGGTGGGTTTCGGCAGGCTGCCAGCCGTTGATGTCGGGAGCAATGTTTTCATAAAAGAACCTTTTATCCGTATTAAATTAAAGCGTGAAGTGTTGAGACCACTGCTCAAGAAGGGTTTTATAGGGTTTGATAAACCGCTCTTCGGTATATTTACCCTGTTCAATGGCCAGCCGGCTGCGCTCTTCACGGTCATAGACGATTTTGGTTAATGAGTGATCCTGCTGATTCAGGTCGGGCTGATAGCACTGTCCCGCAGCGGAATTGGCATTGTAAATTTCTGGTCGATAGATCTTCTGGAACGTCTCCATGGTGCTGATGGTGCCGATCAGTTCCAGATTGGTGTAATCACGCAGTAAATCGCCGGTGAAGAAGAAGGCAAAAGGCGCGACACTGTTTTCCGGCATGAAATAGCGAACCTTCAGGCCCATCTTCGCGAAGTACTGTTCCGTTAGCGACTCGCCGTCCGGCTGGTACTCATAGCCCAGCACCGGGTGGTGGTTACCGGTACGACGATAGGTGTCTTTGCTGGAGACGCTCAGGCAGATCACCGGCGCTTTTTTAAAGTTCGCCTGATATTCCGCAGAATGAACGAAGCTTTTAAAGATATTGCCGTGCAGCTCGCCAAAATTCTCGGGGAGAGAGAAACGGGCCCGGTCTTTATTATGCTCCAGCAGCAGGACGCTGAAATCATAGTCACGAACATACGATGAGAAGTTATTTCCGACGATGCCTTCGATGCGCTCGTGGGTTTTTTTATCCACGATCGTCGTTTGCAGAATTTCGATGGCCGGGAAAGTAAAATCGCCGCCGATATTCATATCGACTGAAATAATCTCCAGCTCGACGGCATAGCGGTCAGCTTTCGGGTTATCCCAGCTCGCCAGCGCGTTAAAGCGGTTGTTGATCATCACCAGCGTATTGCGCAGGTTCTCCTGACGCTTCTCGCCACGCGCCAGGTTGGCGAAGTTGGTGGTGGTACGCGTGTTTTCTGACGGGTTATAATTTTCATCAAAGCAACTGCGCTTAAGGGTAAATGTGAAAGCCTGACTCATTTGGTTATGCATCCTAAGTTCATGTTGCCGGAACGTTATCAATGCATAATTTATGCCTGAGCCACTGGCGCAGGGGAAGTGACTTAATTTCACTGCAACATGAGGGTTCTTCATGAACTGCGCGATTCAGGTATAATCCCCCGACATTTCCAACCGGTTTAAACGAACATGACAAAACTCACCCTACAAGAGCAGATGCTGAAAGCGGGCTTAGTCAGCAGTAAAAAGATGGCGAAGGTCCAGCGCACGGCGAAAAAATCCCGCGTCCAGGCTCGCGAGGCGAGAGAGGCTGTTGAAGAGAACAAGAAAGCCCAGCTGGAGCGTGATAAGCAGCTGAGCGAACAGCAAAAACAGGCGGTGCTGGCAAAAGAGTTCAGGGCGCAGGTGAAGCAGCTGATTGAGATGAACCGCATCACCGTGGCGAAGGGCAATATTACCTTTAACTTTACCGACGGCAACCTTATCAAAAAAATCGAGGTCGATAAGCAGACGCAAACCCAGCTGATCAACGGCCGTCTGGCGATTGCCCGACTGGTGATTAACGCGAATGGCGACTGTGATTACGCGATTATCCCGGCGGTAGTGGCGGATAAAATTGCCCAGCGCGATGCGGACAGCATTGTGCTAAACAGCGCCCTGAGTCAGGAAGAGCAGGACGAAGACGATCCGTACGCAGACTTCAAAATCCCTGACGATTTAATGTGGTAATCCCCGCTCAGAACGGCGCGGCGTGACGGGCGTTTATCGTTTCGCCGCTCAGCGGATGAATAAAATTCAGAGCGCTTGCATGCAGCATCAGCCGGGGCGTTTCTTCCGCCCCCGGCCATTCCAGACCACCATACAGATCGCACCCCAGAATAGGGTGGCCTAACTGCTGGCAGTGAATGCGCAGCTGGTGGGTGCGCCCGGTCTCCGGGGTAAGCTCAACCCGCGTCAGCGGCATTATCGTATCCTGGTAAATACGTTCCACCACCCGATAGCGCGAGCGAGCGGGCTTACCGGTGCGGGCACAGATCGTCATCAGCGGAAACAGCGCCGGATCTTTGGCAATCGGCGCATCCACGGTCCCTTCGTCCTGTTCCACATGTCCGCACAACAGGGCGGTGTAAACCTTGTTCACGGCGCGCTGACTGAACTGGTGGCAAAGCGCGGCGTTGATCGCTTTGTTACGCGCAATGACCATCAGACCCGAAGTGCCAAAATCAAGACGATGCACCAGCGTGCAGCCGGGAAAGGTTTGAACAAGACGGTGGTGGACGGAATCGAGGTTTTGCGGATTTTTCCCCGACAGGCTGAGCAGACCGGAAGGTTTATTGATCAGCAACAGATGCTCGTCCTGCCAGAGGATCTCAATGTCGTCGTGACAGGGTGGTGCAATAAACGTATCGATAATGACAGACATCAGGCCGCCGGGCTGGAGAGTGGGTGCGGATGATAACGAAATACGGGGGAAAAGAAAAACCCTCCCACCGGGCGGTGAGAGGGGGAAAACTTAGGCAGCGACCAGGCTGTCGATAGCGGCTTTCGCGTCGGTCTGCGCTTTGGTGGCCACTTCCGGGCCGTAAGCGATACCTTCAGCGAACACGAAGTTCACGTCGGTAATGCCGATGAAGCCCAGGAACAGCGTCAGGTACGGTGCGACCAGGTCGGTAGGGGTATCTTTGTGAATACCGCCGCGGCTGGTCAGTACAACCGCACGCTTGCCTTTCACCAGACCTTCCGGGCCGTTCTCGGTGTAACGGAAGGTTACGCCAGCACGCGCCACCAGGTCGAAGTAGTTCTTCAGCTGGGTAGGAATGTTGAAGTTGTACATTGGGGCGTTGATCACGATAACGTCGTGCGCCTGCAACTCAGCAATCAGCTCGTCGGAGAGCGCCAGGGCTTCCTGCTGACGCGGGGTAAGAGGCGCATCGCTCGGACGCAGCGCGCCAACCAGCTCGCCGTCCAGCACAGGAATTGGGTTTGCCGCCAGGTCACGCACGGTGATTTCATCCGCGCTGTGCTGTTCACGCCACTGTTCAACGAAATAGTCAGACAGCTGACCAGACTGTGAATACCCTGCCAGAATACTGGATTTCAACACTAATACTTTGCTCATGGGAAATTCCTGTTTTGTATTTGATTGAGGGGGTTGCCCCGTTGCTTGTTGACACTTTATTCACAATCCTGCCACAGGGATAGCGCAATATATCGAAGCCTATGTTCGAATTTTTTGAATAAGGCGCGAAAAGCGCTGATGTGGTACTCTATACCAATCATTAAAAAGAGATTTTATCCGGCAGTGCACTGCCCGTTAACGCTATGACAGAACACCAAAAATTGACCTTCCCGATGCTGATGCAAAAGCTTGATTCGCTGATGCTGCGCGATAAACAGCGGTTTGCGCGCCGTCTGCACGGCGTTAAGAAGGTTAAAAATCCTGATGCACAACAGGCCATTTACCAGGAGATGGCCAACGAGATTGAACAGGCGGCAGGGAAAGTTGTGCTGCGTGAAGCCGCACGTCCGGAGATTACCTATCCGGAAAATCTGCCCGTCAGCCAGAAGAAACAGGACATTCTTGAGGCCGTACGCGACCACCAGGTGGTGATCGTCGCGGGGGAAACCGGTTCAGGTAAAACCACTCAGCTGCCGAAAATCTGCATGGAGCTGGGCCGCGGGGTGAAAGGGTTGATCGGTCACACCCAGCCGCGTCGTCTGGCGGCGCGCACCGTGGCGAACCGTATTGCGGAAGAGCTGCAAACGGAGCCGGGTGGCTGCATCGGCTACAAGGTGCGATTCAGCGACCACGTCAGCGATAACACCATGGTTAAGCTGATGACCGACGGTATCCTGCTGGCGGAAATCCAGCAGGATCGTCTGCTGATGCAGTACGACACCATCATCATCGATGAAGCGCACGAGCGCAGCCTGAACATCGACTTCCTGCTCGGCTACCTCAAAGAGCTGCTGCCCCGGCGTCCGGATCTGAAAATCATCATCACCTCCGCGACCATCGACCCGGAGCGCTTCTCAAAACATTTCAACAATGCGCCGATTATCGAGGTGTCAGGACGCACGTATCCGGTGGAAGTGCGCTATCGCCCGATTGTGGAAGAGGCGGACGATACCGAGCGCGACCAGCTTCAGGCCATCTTTGATGCCGTCGACGAGCTGGGCAACGAGAGTTCTGGCGACATTCTGATCTTCATGAGCGGCGAGCGCGAGATCCGCGATACCGCCGATGCGCTCAGCAAGCGCGATCTGCGCCATACCGAGATCCTGCCGCTGTACGCGCGCCTGTCGAACAGCGAGCAGAACCGCGTGTTCCAGCCGCACAGCGGGCGCCGCATCGTGCTGGCGACCAACGTGGCCGAAACTTCGCTGACCGTACCGGGCATTAAATACGTGATCGACCCGGGTACGGCGCGCATCAGCCGCTACAGCTACCGCACCAAAGTTCAGCGCCTGCCGATTGAGCCGGTTTCGCAGGCGTCGGCTAATCAGCGTAAGGGCCGCTGCGGCCGCGTGTCGGAAGGGATCTGTATTCGTCTCTATTCGGAAGACGATTTCCTGTCGCGCCCGGAGTTTACCGATCCGGAGATCCTGCGGACCAACCTGGCATCCGTTATCCTGCAAATGACCGCGCTGGGGCTGGGCGATATCGCCGCCTTCCCGTTTGTGGAAGCGCCGGATAAGCGCAATATTCAGGACGGGGTGCGGCTGCTGGAAGAGCTGGGGGCCATCACCACCGACGAACAGGCGACGGCCTACAAGCTAACGCCATTGGGCCGCCAGCTTAGCCAGTTGCCGGTCGACCCGCGTCTGGCGCGCATGGTGCTGGAGGCGCAAAAACACGGCTGCGTGCGCGAGGCGATGATCATCACCTCGGCGCTCTCCATTCAGGATCCGCGCGAGCGTCCGATGGATAAGCAGCAGGCGTCGGATGAAAAACACCGTCGCTTCCACGATAAAGAGTCCGATTTCCTCGCCTTTGTGAACCTGTGGAACTACCTTGGCGAGCAGCAAAAAGCGCTCTCCTCGAACCAGTTCCGCCGTCAGTGCCGGGTGGATTTCCTCAATTATCTGCGCGTACGCGAGTGGCAGGATATCTACACCCAGCTGCGCCAGGTGGTGAAAGAGCTGGGTATACCGGTGAACAGTGAACCGGCGGAGTACCGCGAAATTCATATCGCCATGTTGACTGGCCTGCTGTCTCATATCGGGATGAAGGATGCGGATAAGCAGGAATATACCGGCGCACGCAACGCGCGTTTCTCCATCTTCCCGGGCTCCGGTTTGTTTAAGAAGCCGCCGAAGTGGACCATGGTCGCCGAGCTGGTGGAAACCAGCCGTCTGTGGGGGCGTATCGCCGCGCGTATCGATCCGGAGTGGGTTGAGCCAGTGGCGCAGCACCTGCTGAAACGCTCATACAGCGAGCCGCACTGGGAGCGCGGGCAGGGCGCGGTGATGGCGACGGAAAAAGTCACCGTCTACGGCCTGCCGGTGGTGGCCGCGCGTAAGGTTAACTACAGCCAGATCGATCCGGCGTTGAGTCGCGAGCTGTTTATCCGCCACGCGCTGGTGGAAGGCGACTGGCAGACGCGTCATGCCTTCTTCCGCGAAAACCTGAAGCTGCGCGCCGAGGTGGAAGAGCTTGAGCACAAGTCCCGCCGTCGCGACATTCTGGTGGACGACGAGACGCTGTTTGAGTTTTACGATCAGCGCATCAGTCACGATGTGATCTCGGCGCGCCATTTCGACAGCTGGTGGAAGAAAGCCAGCAAAGAGGCCCCGGACCTGCTCAACTTTGAAAAGAGCATGCTGATCAAAGAGGGCGCGGAGTCGGTCAGCAAGCTCGATTATCCGAACTTCTGGCATCAGGGCAACCTCAAGCTGCGTCTGACCTATCAGTTTGAGCCGGGCGCGGATGCCGATGGTGTGACGGTGCACATTCCGCTGCCGCTGTTAAACCAGGTGGAAGAGAGCGGGTTTGAGTGGCAGATCCCCGGCCTGCGCCGCGAGCTGGTCATTGCGTTAATCAAATCCCTGCCTAAACCGGTGCGGCGTAACTTTGTGCCGGCGCCGAACTACGCCGAAGCGTTTTTAGGCCGCGTCACACCGCTGGAGCTGCCGCTGCTGGACGCCCTGGAGCGTGAGTTCCGCCGCATGACCGGAACCACCATCGACCGCGACAACTGGAACTGGGATCAGGTGCCCGATCACCTGAAAATCACATTCCGCGTGGTGGACGATAAAAACAAAAAGCTGCTCGAAGGCCGTTCTCTGACGGAGCTGAAAGAGGCGCTGAAATGTAAAGTCCAGGAGACGCTCTCTGCGGTGGCCGATGACGGCATTGAGCAGAGCGGGCTGCACATCTGGAGCTTTGGTCAGCTCCCGGAAAGCTACGAGCAGAAGCGCGGGAACTACAAGGTGAAAGCCTGGCCCGCGCTGGTGGATGAGCGCGACAGCGTGGCGATTAAGCTCTTTGACAATCCGCAGGAGCAACAGCAGATGATGTGGCGCGGGCTGCGTCGACTGCTTCTGCTTAACATCCCGTCGCCGATTAAGTATCTGCACGAGAAGCTGCCGAACAAAGCCAAGCTGGGACTCTACTTTAACCCGTACGGTAAGGTGCTGGACCTGATCGACGACTGCATCTCCTGCGGTGTGGATAAGCTGATCCACGAGGCCGGCGGTCCGGTCTGGACGGAAGAGGGCTTTGCTCAGCTTCATGAAAAGGTGCGCGCGGAGCTGAACGACACCGTGGTCGAGATTGCCAAACAGGTCGAGCAGATCCTTACCGCCGTGTTCAATATCAACAAGCGCCTGAAGGGGCGGGTGGATATGACCATGGCCCTGGGGCTGTCGGACGTCAAGGCGCAGATGGCGGGGCTGGTGTATCGCGGCTTTGTCACCGGCAATGGCTTTAAGCGTCTGGGCGATACGCTGCGTTATTTGCAGGCGATAGAGAAGCGTCTGGAGAAAATGGCGGTCGATCCGCATCGCGATCGTGCGCAGATGCTGAAAGTCGAAAACGTGCAGCAGGCGTGGCAGCAGTGGCTCAACAAACTGCCGCCGGCGCGTCGCGATGACGACGACGTGCGGGAGATCCGCTGGATGATCGAGGAGCTGCGCGTCAGCTTCTTCGCTCAGCAGCTGGGAACGCCGTATCCCATTTCGGATAAGCGTATCTTGCAGGCGATGGAGCAGATTTCCGGCTAAAACCGTTGCCCGGTGGCGCTGCGCTTACCGGGCCTACGGGAGAACATGTAGAGCACGTAGGCCGGGTAAGGCGTAGCCGCCACCCGGCTTTTTATCATTTCTCCGGGTATAACCCTTGCCCGGTGGCGCTGCGCTTACCGGGCCTACGGGAGAATATGTAGAACATGTAGGCCGGGTAAGGCGTAGCCGCCACCCGGCTTTTTATCGTTTCTCCGGGTATAATCCTTGCCCGGTGGCGCTGCGCTTACCGGGCCTACGGGAGAATATGTAGAGCATGTAGGCCGGGTAAGGCGTAGCCGCCACCCGGCTTTTTATCATTTCTCCGGGTATAACCCTTGCCCGGTGGCGCTGCGCTTACCGGGCCTACGGGAGAGCATGTAGAGCACGTAGGCCGGGTAAGGCGTAGCCGCCACCCGGCATGTCTTCAGGCACTGACCCAACCGCCGCCCAGCGCTTTATACAAATCAATTTGCGCCAGCAGCAGGTTGTTTTTCACCTGTACCACGCTGGTCTGCACCGAGAACAGCGTGCGCTGCGCATCGAGCTCATCCAGATAAGAAGAGTATCCGTTGCGGTAGCGGTTTTGCGCAATCCGCAGCGTCTCCTGCGCGACCGTCTGCTGTGCCAGCAGCTCGGTAAGCTGTTCCTGATAGCGGGTGATGGCATCAAGGCTGTCATTCACCTCAGCAAACGCGTTACGCACGGTTTTTTCGTAGCTATACAGCGCCTGATTCCGCTGGGACTGAGAGATATCTACCTGCGCATTCAGCGCCTGACGGTTCAGCAGCGGCGCAAGAATACTGCCGCCCACGCTCCAGAGCTGTAGCGGGTTATCCAGCAATCCCGACAGCGTGCGATCCTGCACCGATCCCGTGGCCGTGAGGTTGATCGACGGCAGCAGGCTGGCGCGCGATGCCGCCAGCGTCGCGTCCGCCGCAATCAGCTGACGTTCAGCCTGGACGATATCCGGGCGCCGGTTCAGTAGCGTCGACGGCAGCTGGGAGGGCAGTTTCAGCGGCGTCAGGGCATCAAAGCTTTCACCGCGCGCAACGTCACCCGGGTTGCTGCCCAGCAGCAGGCTAAGCGCATTTTCCTGCTGCGCAATCTGGTGCTGAAGCAGTGGAACCTGGGCGCGGGTGGCGCGCAGCTCAGAATCCGATTGCATCAGCTCAAGGCGAGAGCTGTATCCCGTCTCAAATTGTCGCTTGGCGAGGTTGAACGCCTCTTCACGCGACTTCAGCGTGGACCGGGTAACGCGCAGCTGTTCGTCCAGCGACAGCAGGGTGACGTACCCGGAGGCCACCGAGGATGCGACGGTAAGATCAGCCGCCGCAGCCGCCGCCTTTTGTGCCTCCAGCGACGCTTCAGCGGCACGGGAGGTGCTGCGGTTTACGCCCCAGATATCCACGTCGTAGCTGGCGGTCAGGCTGCCTTTGTACAACGTACCGTATACCGGAAGCCCCGTGGCGGCGGACTGCGAGCGCGCGCGCGTCCCGGTCACGCCCGCGTCAAGCGACGGGGACAGGCTGCCGTCAGCAGCGTACACCCGGGCCTGGTACTCGTTAATCCGCTCGCGGGCAATCAGCACGTCGCTGTTATTCTTCAGCGCCTGATCCACATAGCGATTCAGATTGCTGTCGTGAAAATTTCGCCACCAGAGCTGCTCTGTCGGGCTGGCTGGCCCCGACGTCGCGCGCCACTGGGCCGGTATGTGCAGGGACGATTTGGCGGGCTCAACGTCTACCGACTGGCATCCCGCCAGGATAGTCATTATCAGCAGGCCGGCTATCGGGCGAAGCGTCATTGTTTCGCCTCCCGCGTGTCGATGGTCACCTGCACCGACATGCCAGGACGCAGCAGCCGGTACGCCTCCGGCTCACCGAGTACCTCAATGCGTACCGGGATGCGCTGGGCGATTTTAACAAAGTTGCCCGTGGCGTTGTCCGGGGTGATAGCGCTGAACTCGACCCCTGTGGCCGGGGATATGCTCTCCACGCGGCCCTGATAGGCTTTATCGTTTAAGGCATCGACGGTAAATTTCACCGGCTGTCCGACGCGTAAATTCGCCAGCTGCGTCTCTTTGATATTGGCGATCACCCAGTGCTGCGGCGGGACCAGCGTGGTAAGGTGCGTCCCGGCGGTGACGTACGCCCCCAGACGCACTGCAATCTGCCCGAGCTGACCGTCACGCGGCGCGACAATGCGGGTGTTTTGCAGATCGATCTGCGCCAGCTCCAGCGCGGCTTTCGCGTTCTCAACGTCCGCTTCCAGCGAACCGCGATTGACGATGACCGTTTGTAAATCCTGACGCGACATCTCAAGCGTTGCTTTCGCCTGGTCGATATCGGCGCTCCCCTGGGCGGCACTGGCCAGCGCCGAATCGCGCTCGCGAATGGAGAGGGAGCCGTCCGCGGTCAGCTCTTTCACGCGTTTCAAATCCGCCTGGGTTTTCAGACTTTGGGCACGGGCGTTTTTCAGCGCCGCCTCGTTTTTGGCAATCACCGCTTCCGCGCTTTTGCGCTGTTGCAGGTTGTTATTCAGGGCTGCAATTTTCATTGCCAGCTGCGCCTCGGCCTGATGGACGCGCTGGCGATAGATGCGGTCATCTATCTGCAACAGCAGCTCGCCTTTTTTAACCTGCGCGAAATCCTGAACATGGACCTCGGTAATGTAGCCGTTTACCTGGGGACTGATGAACGTTGTCTGGCCGCGCACGTAGGCGTTATCGGTAAACTGGGCATGACGCGTGAACGGGGGCAGCTGCCAGGCATAAAGGATCACCAGTACCCCGACAATACCGATAGCCGCGGCGGTGAAAATGGAAACGACGCGCACATTTTTGCGGGTGTTGGCCTGCTCTTTGGCGGCATCCTGCTGACTCATAACTTCTCCTGAAAAATAGTCATTACTTGTTGCCAGTGGCGTTCTTAAGGGCCATACGGGCGGTGATGCGCAGACGCAGCAAGCGCCATAAAATCCAGACCAGCGTGGCAGTGGCAATGCTCGCCGTCAGGAGATAAGTATCGTTGTAAGCCAGAATGTTTGCCTCAAGCGTCGTCACCGACTGAAGCTGAGTTATGGCCTGGGTTCCCAGCAGGGAACTGTCGCCTACCAGGCTTTTGTACATCTGGGTGTAAAGCTGTATGCGTTCGTTCACCAGCGGGTTAAGGGTGGTGAGCTGGTCAGCCAGCAGGCTGGAATGGTACTTCTCGCGCCAGGTCTGGAAGGTGCCGAGGATCGCGGAACCCAGCAGGCCCCCAAGGTTCTGACTCATGCCAAACATCACGGAAAAGCTGACCAGATTGCGCGGATCGGCGATCACCCCGCCAATGGCGGCCAGCATCGCAGGCGCAAGGAAGAACGCGCTGCCGAAGCCCAGCAGGAACTGGCTGAATATAAGCTGATCCGGCCGGGTCAGGTTGTTGGACTGGCTGTCCAGCAGCGAGGCAACGATCATCAGCGCCAGCGAGGTGATAATCGGCCAGGCCAGTTTAGTGGGCTTAATCGTCAGACAGCTGGTGACGATACCGCAGACGATCCCGGCGAAAATAGCCCACGCCAGATGGGTCATCTGTTCATTCTGTAAGCCTACATATTGCAGCCAGCCGATGACGCCCGTGTTCTGCTCCGCCAGTACGATGCGAATCAGCAGCATGATCAGCCCCAGGCGTACGATGCTGCCGCTGGAGAGCCAACGGGTATTAAGCAGCGGGTTGTTGCGGTTATGTTCAAACACGATCGCGGAGACAATCAGCACCAGCGAGAGAGCCAGCGCCCAGCCGATCCACGGCGCTTCAAACCACCAGTCCAGACGCCCTAACGACAGAACCGCGCACAGCAGCGCCATGCCGGGCGCAAGCAAAAAGAAGGTGATGAAATCTTTCTTCTCGAAGACTTTGCGCCGATCGCCCGGCGGCAGCTTGAGCACCATCACGCAGGCCAGGGAGATCAGGGCCAGACCCAGCTCGAAGAAGTACAGCCCGCGCCACTCATCAAGCTGTAACAGCTCGGTGGAGAACAGCCGCGCCAGCGGGATCGCCAGCGACGACCCGGTTATGCCGATGGTCAGCGCCTTCAGTCGGTGCTTCGCGGGCCAGGCCTGTATCTGGTAATAAATGCCGAGCGAGCTGAGCGCGGCGGCGACCATCCCGTGTGCCGCCCGTACCATCAGCGCCGAGCTGAGATCGTTCACAAACAGGTGGAAAAAGGTGACCAGCACATACAGCACCAGGAAGCCTTCCGTAAAGGCGCGCAAACCGTACTGCTGGCGAAACTTTACCAGCAGCAGGTTGATGGAGACGTTGGTCATGACATAGACGGCAGGCAACCAGGCGATTTCAGTCGACCAGGCGCCAAAGGTGCCTTGCAGATTTTGCAGATTGGCGGTGACGACCGCGTTACCCAGCGCCCCGGTCAGACACACCAGCAGGCCGACCACGCCATAGGCGATTCGTTTCGACGTCGGATGTTCCGGGGTGGAAGGGGAACCCAACAGGGCGGGTTTCTCGTGTGGCTGCCACTCGCGAGGAGCATAAGGGTCGCGTTGGGGCAGGCGCATAACGGGGTTTACCTTTCAAAAAGTTGAATTGTGAGCGGGCTAATGATTCTAAGGCTGACGCAAATCATAATTCAAGTGAATACGATTTTCTCATGTTAATCAAATGTGAGTGCTTTTTGAGCACATCCCGGCCCGTTTTTTCAGCATTCATGCCATAGCATGACGCGAAGAAAGGGGGATAATCGAAGGCTCTGTATGCTGTAAGGAGGTAACGATGACAATGGCACTTTTTCCCTGTCTGCCTGGCACAACCCTCGACGCCGTGAATACCGTTGGGGCGTGGCTTGCTCAGGACGACTATCAGGACAACCAGCCCGTTGATCTGGTGATTCTGGCGGGTAATGCGGTGATCCCCGCGATTGATGCTGCCTGTAAAATCGCGGCTGAACAGGGTGTTCCTCTGATCATCAGCGGCGGGATCGGTCACTCGACGACCTTCCTCTACGCCGCGATTGCGAAACACCCCCGCTATAACAGGATACCCACCACCGGACGTGCTGAGGCGGCTATTCTGGCCGACATCGCCCGTGAATTCTGGAACATTCCGGCCGAGCATCTTCACGTTGAGGATCAGTCGACCAACTGTGGCGAAAACGCCCGCTTCAGCCGGGCGTTGATGAAACAATCCGGACTGAACGCCGCCCGGGTGCTGGTGGTGCAGGACCCGACAATGCAGCGTCGCACAATGGCTACGTTTGCCCGCGTTTGCCGCGACGAGGCCGCATCGCCCGCATGGGTGAGTCATCCCGGCCTGACGCCCGTGCTGCAAAACAGCGACGACGGTCTGGTGTTTAGCGGCCCGGTCGAGGGGTTATGGCCGGTAGAGCGCTACTTGTCGCTGGTGCTGGGTGAATTTCCGCGACTCAGGGACGACATCAACGGCTACGGTCCGGCGGGACGTGATTTCATTGCCCATGTCGATATCCCTGCCGACGTGGACGCCGCGTGGCAGATCTTGCGAAACGACGTCATTCTCACCGACGCGCTGGTGAGCCGTTCCCTGCTGTGATGCTCTGCCCGTTTGCGCTATCTTTTACGCAAACGGGCATCCTGTGTTGCCGATTTGTGATTTTGGAAACGGGCTGACCCGTTTCTTTTATGAGATATCTCACAAAAACAGACTCATAGAGTAGGCAATTGCCCCGGTAATTATAGTTTTTAACATTAAGTTTACTTGTTAAAAACAGTGTGATTACAGGAGCAGGTTATGACAGTACCCGTACAACATCCTATGTATATTGATGGACAGTTTGTTGCCTGGCAGGGTGATGCATGGATTGACGTGATCAATCCGGCCACGGAAGAGGTCATTTCCCGTATTCCCGACGGCAGCGCCGAGGACGCCCGCAAGGCCATTGACGCGGCAGATCGCGCGCAGGCTGGCTGGGAGGCGCTGCCTGCTATTGAACGCGCCAGCTGGCTACGCAAAATTTCCGCCGGGATCCGCGAGCGCGTCAGTGAAATCAGCGCGCTGATTGTGGCCGAAGGCGGCAAGATCCAGCAGCTGGCGGAAGTGGAAGTGAACTTTACCGCTGACTATATCGACTATATGGCCGAGTGGGCGCGCCGTTATGAAGGGGAAATCATTCAGAGCGACCGTCCGGGCGAAAATATTCTGGTGTTTAAGCGTGCCCTGGGCGTCACCACCGGCATTCTGCCGTGGAACTTCCCCTTCTTCCTGATTGCCCGTAAGCTCGCTCCCGCGCTGCTCACCGGTAACACCATCGTTATCAAGCCGAGCGAATTTACCCCAAACAACGCCATTGCGTTTGCCAAAATCGTCGATGAGATTGGCCTGCCGAAAGGCGTCTTTAACCTGGTGCTGGGCCGGGGTGAAACCGTCGGACAGGAGCTGGCCGGGAACCCGAAAGTGGCGATGGTCAGCATGACCGGCAGCGTCGGGGCAGGTGAAAAGATCATGGCTGCGGCGGCGAAAAACATCACCAAAGTGGGGCTGGAGCTGGGCGGTAAAGCCCCGGCCATCGTGATGGACGATGCCGACCTCGAGCTGGCCGTGAAGGCCATTGTGGATTCACGCGTCATCAATACCGGACAGGTGTGTAACTGTGCGGAACGTGTCTATGTCCAGAAGGGGATCTACGACCGCTTTGTGAATCGTCTGGGCGAGGCAATGAAAGCCGTCCAGTTTGGCAATCCGGCTGAGCGAACGGATATTGCCATGGGGCCGCTGATCAACGCCGCCGCGCTGGAGCGCGTGGAGCAGAAGGTGGCGCGCGCGGTGCAGGAGGGGGCTAAAGTGGTCCTTGGCGGTAAAGCGGCAGAAGGCAAAGGGTATTTTTATCCCCCAACGCTGCTGCTGGACGTACGTCAGGATATGGCCATCATGCACGAAGAGACCTTTGGCCCGGTGCTGCCAGTGGTGGCATTCGACACCCTGGAAGAGGCCCTGAACATGGCCAACGACAGCGACTACGGTTTAACCTCGTCTGTTTATACGCAGGACCTGAACGTCGCCATGAAAGCCATTAAGGGTCTGAAGTTCGGCGAGACCTACATTAACCGTGAAAACTTTGAAGCGATGCAGGGCTTCCATGCAGGCTGGCGTAAATCCGGTATCGGCGGGGCGGATGGCAAACACGGTCTGAATGAGTATTTGCAGACGCAGGTGGTCTATTTGCAGTCGTAATCAGGAGCCCCCTCCATGCGAGGGGGTTCACATTTTCAGGAAAGGTGGTTATGTTGGCGCGATAATGATTCTTTATCGGGAAACAACATGCGCACAAAATATACGGGTCTGCAAATCAGCATTCACTGGCTGGTTTTTCTGTTAGTCATTATGGCCTATTGCGCCATGGAGTTCAGAGGGTGGTTCCCAAGAACCGATCGTCCGCTTATTAATATGATCCACGTTTCCTGCGGGATCAGCATCCTGGTGCTGATGGTGGCGCGCCTGCTTATCCGCCTCAAATTCCCGGCTCCGCCTATTCAACCGAAACCAAAAGCGATGATCACCGGGCTGTCCCATCTCGGGCATCTGGTAATCTACCTGCTGTTCATTGCGCTGCCGCTGATCGGTATGGTGATGATGTATAACCGGGGAAATGACTGGTTTGCGTTTGGCCTGACGATGCCGCATGCGGCGGAGGGGAATTTTGACCTGGTGGATACCCTAAAGGAGTGGCACGTAACGCTGGCGAATCTGGGGTACTTCGTGATTGGTTTGCACGCCTTTGCCGCGCTGATGCATCACTACTTCTGGAAGGACAACACGCTGCTGCGCATGATGCCGAAAAAGCGCCAGTAACCGATAATGCCCTGCGAACCCGCAGGGCATTTTTTTGCGGCTTATTGCAGTTGCGCGCGCTCCTGCGCCGTTAAGTCCAGTTCCTGAGTTGAACCCGTTTCCGAAGATTTTACCGCCGCTTCCAGCACCGCCATCACCGCCAGGGCTTCCACCGGATGGACCGGGTTGTCAATCTTGCCGTTCAGGGCATTGCGCACGTTTATATAGTACTGCCGCTGGTCGCCTTTTGGCGCAGGTATAGCGCTGGCTTCACCCTGGGCATTAAACAGCACCATAGCGTCGCTGTCTTCACCCCAGCTTTCGCTACCCGGAACGACGCCTGCCAGCAGCTGGGCTTCCTGCTGATCGATGTGCGCTTTCACCACGCTGGCCTTATCGCCGTGGACGGTAAAGCGGGCAACGCCACCCGCCACCAGCATGCTGCAATGGAGGACCACTTTGTGTTCCGGATAATTCAGCACCACGTGCGCCCAGTCGTTAATCTCCGCGCCGTCACGCAGGGTGGCGATGTTGCCCTGTACCGACTGCGGCAGACCAAAAAGCTGTAGCGTCTGGTCAATCATATGCGGGCCTAAGTCGAACCACAGGCCGCTGCCGGGCACGTTTTGCTCTCTCCAGCGCACGCGAACCTCCGGACGGAAACGATCGATATGCGACTCAAAATGTTTCACCTTACCGATACGGCCTTGCTCAATCACCTGCTTAATGCCGAGAAAATCGCTATCCCAGCGGCGGTTATGGAAGACCGAGAGCAGGCGCTGTTTTTCTTGCGCAAGCGCAATCAGATCTCGCGCTTCCTGCATATCAAGCGTAAACGGCTTATCCACTACCACATGCTTGCCGGCATTGAGCGCCAGGGTGGCCAGCGGCGCATGGGTCGCGTTAGGGGAGGCGATAACCACCAGGTCGATATCCGGGTGCTGAATGGCCTCTTCCGGCGTGGCAACAACGAGGACGTCCGGCAGATCGCGTTTCACTTTCTCTTCATCCCGGGATGAGACCACCGCCAGCTTCAGGCCTTCGACGGACTGGATCAGCGGGGCATGGAACGTCTTACCTACAAAACCATACCCGATCAGCGCAATATTCATTGTCTTCACTTTATTCATGACCTTCTCCACGTTAATGCGCGCCAACGGTAACCTGCAAGGCGCTATGGTCCCCGAGCTCTGCCCAGGGACGATCTAAAAACAGTTGATGAATCTCGGATAACCCTGACACCAGGTACGGTTCGCACTGGTTGAGTTTTAGATGGTCGGCGACTACCCAGTGCGCCTGGCTTGCGGCCAGCATGGCACGCTTCACTTCGGCATCCGCCTCCTGACTGGCGCTCAATCCGAGTTCGGCATGGATGGCGCATGCGCCAAGGATGGCAATATCCGCCCGGTAGCGAGAGAGCAGGGAAAGGGTGGCGCTTCCGGCAAACAGGCGTTGTTTCTGATCCCACTTTCCACCGAGCAGGATCAGGTCAATATCTTCCCGATCGCTAACCTGCTGGGCGATATCAAGAGAAGGGGTGATGATGGTCAGCGGCCCCTGAATGAAAGAGGCAACGGCCAGCAGTGTGCTTCCGGCGTCCAGAAAAAGCGTCGAGCCCGCAGGCACGCATTGCGCAACCTGTTTACCCAGCCGCTGCTTAATTTCAGGGAGCAAGCTATTCCTGCTTACACGGGTCATCGTCGAGAGATTCAGCGCGATGGCGCCGCCATGGTTTTTTTGTGCCAGTCCCTGTTTTTCCAGGTCGGTCAGATCGCGACGGATGGTGTCCGCCGAAACCTGCAATCGCTCTGCCAGCTCGGTAATGCTGGCCTGGCCTTGCTCAGTAATGATATCAAGCACATATTTCTGTCTGGCGGTTTTATGCATGGGGCAGTATCCTGCAAAATGTCGCAATAAATCGCAGTTTACAGCATTTTGCAGGAAAGGGAATCGCGACAGGTGTGGGATGTTATCCAAAAACAGTTTAATGATGTGATTATTGATATCGCATTAATCAGTCATCAAAAACATGTATGTATCTTTTAGGTATGTTGTTATCGCTATGTTTTACTTGAAAATTTGGCTTAAGCTGCCGGATTATTGGCTCTAACCAGAATGTTTAACTAATTTGTAATTATAAATTAGTGCATATATCTATTAGTTTTTGTTTTTAAAGTAAAATAATTCAATTTTATTCGGTGTATTACTTAAGTTGACATTTCTTTGAAAATCTTTGTGTCTGATTCGGGGTGAAATTAACGCAAAAATGTACACCGGGGCATTTTAGAATTTTCTTTATATTACAGGGGGTTTATTTGTTTCATCTGAAAGGCCTTTTATAACGTTTTGTCCAGAAACCCCATCTTTTTTCTTATTTGTAACACCGCATTAACATTGCGGGTGTGGTTGCTCATATCACATTTTGTTATGCTGCGAATCAATAAATATTTAAGTAAATTCTTAAAAGAAAAAAAGAGATTGAACGGCTCTCATCTCAATTGAAATGGGCTTGGGGAACTATTACCCAAATTAATCGAGAAGAGGTGAGGGATTTCTGAAGAATTATTTGTACCTCTTCCTGGGTATTTATTTGGCTATCACCTGGAGTCGGGGGATATTATGAAGATGAAATGCAATAACAGGTTGCTCAGATTATCTGTCTCCCTGACCTTAATTTCGCTGGTGGTGACTGCGGCTAATGCAAATAACGGCCAGGCGGGGATATCTCCCGTTGCGGCAATGACGATGAAAGAAAGTATTCTTTTCGCTCTCGATCGCGACCCCTCGGTGAGCCAGCAGGCAGCGCAACTGGGGATCGGCCAGGCACAAATAGACGAAGCGCGCAGTGGCTGGATGCCACAAATAGCCCTGAACGGGAGTACGGGTCACAGCCAGACCACCGATTCAAGCGGCTCGTTGCGAAATTCCGCAGCCTGGGGCCTGAGCCTGACGCAGCTGGTGTACGATTTTGGCAAGACCAATAACAGCATCAGCCAGTCTTCAGCTCAGCGTGACAGCTATCGCTACCAGCTGATGAGCACGATGTCTGCCGTCGCGGAAAAAACGGCCCTCAGCTATGTGGAAGTAAAACGCTACAGCGATCTGTTGCAGGCGGCAAAAGAGAACGTGCAGGCGCTTAAAAACGTTGAGCAGCTGGCAAAACTCCGCGCCGATGCTGGCGTAAGCTCCACCTCTGATGAGCTTCAGACCCGCACCCGTATCGCCGGGATGCAGGCGACGGTAGAGCAGTATAATGCGTCTCTGAACAGCGCCCGCGCGCGGCTGGCGGTATTAACTGGCATACAGGCTGAACGCTATTCACCGGTTCCGGGAGGTCTGGCCGTGGAGCCGGATTCTCTCAATCGGATTGATTATTCACTGATCCCAACGGTGATGGCCGCGCAGAACATGGAGCGTTCAGCCCAGTACGGCGTAGAAACCGCCAGGTCTCAGCACTGGCCGACCTTAAGCCTGAAAGGGGGCCGCACCCGCTATGAGTCTGATAATCGCGCGTACTGGGATGATCAGATCCAGCTCAATATTGACGCACCGCTTTATCAGGGCGGCGCGGTCTCGGCGCGCGTCCGTCAGGCCGAGGGCGCAAGGGCAATGGCATCGTCCCAGGTCGATCAGGCCCGTTTTGATGTCCTGCAAAAAGCCTCCGTCGCACAGGCCGACTGGACCGGGGCGCGTGGACGAATGGAAGCCGGGAAGCGTCAGCTGGAAAATGCGTTGCGCGCCCGCGATGTCTACAAAAATGAATATACCCTGAGCAAGCGCAGCATTAACGATCTGCTCAGCGTGGAGCAGGATGTCTGGTCTGCCACCTCAGCGAAAATAATGGCTGAATACGATGGCTGGAGTGCGGCGATTAATTACGCCTCTGCGGTGGATAATCTCTTGCCGCTTATCGGAATAGAGAAAAACGCTGCCGCGAAATTACCTGATTTAAGTTAAAAAAAGGCGCGCCTTTCTGCGCGAAATAAGTCAGACAATAATGGGTGATTTTTCCCAAGGATAGCTACATCCCTCTGGTGGACATATCCACAGGAATACGCGCACCTGCAAGGAGAAGAATATGAGTACCGCAAAAGTTGTTGATGTCATCATTCGCAAAACGGCTGAGAAGACGAAATTAACCGGAGAGGGGAATCTCTCGGTCTCTATTTCCTCACCGAGCGTGATTGAAATTCAGGGTTCTGCTCAGGACGTGGTGCGTTATGTCCGCCAGGGGAATGACCTCCTCATTTATATGAAAGATGGCAGCGTGATCCGCTGCAATAATTATTTTGTCGAAGACACGGAAACCCATAATCATTCCGAGCTGGTATTTAACGATAACCAGGAGCTGACGCATATTTCATTTGCCGATGCCGGGGAAGCATCAGGCGTTGCCGCCACCGAATTAACCGCCCAAGCTGCACCCATTAGCAGCATTGAACCTTTCCTGGAGCAGGGAAGCGTCTTAAGCGATGCGCCGTGGGGCTGGATTGCCGGTGCGGCGTTAGGGGGCGGTGCGATCGGCGCACTGCTGGCTCATGGCGGCGATGGCGAAACCAAAACCAGGGTTATTGATAATACAAAAGAAGTCGAAAGCGCCACGCCGACATTTTTGCTGACGGACAACGCGGGTGACAAGCAGGGCGTGCTGAGTGCAAAAGAGGTCACGGATGACAACACCCCCACCTTTAGCGGTACCGGGCAGCCGGGCGCGACCATTCAGGTTAAAGACGGCAACGGCAGCACCATCGCCAGCACCATGGTTGCGAAGGACGGCACCTGGACGGTAACACTCCCGACCCAGGCGGACGGGGAACATACCTGGTCCGTCGTACAGATCGACGGCAGTAAAACGACCTCTGCGGGCAGTATTACCGTAACCGTTTCTACAGCGGATACCAGCGTGACGCTCGCCACCACAGCGGGCGATAACGTGATCAACGCCAGCGAGCAGTCCGCTGGCTTTACGCTGTCCGGCACCAGCAAAAACCTGGCGCAGGGAACGGCGCTTACCGTCACGCTCAACGGTAAAACCTATACCGCAGAAGTGGGGGCAAACGGCGCATGGAGCGTGAAGGTGCCTGCTGCCGACGCACAGGCGCTGGGCGATGGTACCTGGACGGTCAACGTCAGCGGTAAAGACGCGGCGGGCAACACCGTGTCCGGCAGCCAGACGATTGGCGTCGATACCGCCTCGCCAGTGATCTCTGTCGACACGATCGCCCAGGACAACATCATCAACGCGGCTGAACATAATCAGCCGCTGACGCTGACCGGGAAAACCGATGCGGAAGCGGGCCAGATTGTGACGGTCACGCTGAACGGCAAAAATCACACGGCGACCGTGGGCAGCGACGGCAGCTGGTCCGTTACGCTTCCGGCCAGTGAAGTACAGGCGCTGGCTAACGGCGAGCACACCCTGACGGTAAACGTCAGCGACAAAGCGGGTAACGGGTCTTCCGTCACCGCCGATTTCACGGTCGATACCGCAGCTCCAGTGGTCACTATCAACACCGTCGCGGGCGACGACATTCTGAACACCAGCGAGCAGGGGCAGGCGCAGATTATTTCCGGCCAGGCGAACGGCGCGGCGGAGGGCGACGTTGTCACCGTGACCGTTGGCGGCAAGACCTTTACCGGTGCCGTCCAGGCGGACGGCAGCTGGAGCGTCGGCGTGCCTGCCTCCGTCATTGGCGCGCTGGGGGAAGGTAGCCACAGCATTTCGGTCTCCGTGACCGATGCGGCGGGCAACACCGGCAGCGCGACGCACGGCATTACGCTGAGCGGCAACCCGCCGGAATTTACCCTTGACCCCATCAGCCAGGATAACGTCCTGAATGCGCAGGAGGCCATGCAGCCCCTGAGCCTGAGCGGGACCAGTAATCTGCCGAACGGCAGCGCTGTCACCGTGACGCTGAACAACGTTAACTATCAGGCCACCGTTGAGAACGGTCGCTGGTCCGTTCAGGTGCCGGTTTCCGACGTGCTGGATCTGGCGAATACCCTTTACACCGTCAGCGTCAGCGGCACCGACAGCGTGGGTAACAGCGGCTCCGCCGAGGCGAATCTGCTGGTAGACACCGTGCTGCCGCAGGTGATCGTCAACACCTTTGCCGGGGATAACCTGGTCAATAACGCCGAAGCGGCGGTTGACCAAACCCTCAGTGGACGCGTCACCGGCGCGGCGGCGGGCGATACCGTCTCTGTCACCGTGGGCGGCAAGAGCTACACCGCGACGGTTGGCAGCGACCTCAAATGGAGCGTGACGATCCCATCGGCCGACCTCCAGGCGTTTGGCGACGGCGATTTAACCTTCAGCGCCTCTGTCACCAATGCGCACGGCAATACCGGCACCGGCGAACGTGATATCAACATCAACGCCGAACTGCCGGGCCTGCGCGTGAACACGATCTCTGGCGATGACGTGATTAACGCCATCGAGCAGCAGCAGGATCTGGCCGTAACCGGCTCCAGCACTCATCTGGCCGAAGGCACACAGATCACCGTTACCATCAATAATGTCGAATACGTCACCACGGTTAACGCCAGCGGCAACTGGCAGATTGGCGTGCCGGCGGCGGACCTTCAGGCATGGACGGCGGGAGGCATGACCGTCAGCGTCAGCGCGGAAGATGCCTGGGGCAACACCGTGGCGGCTGAACACCCGATCGAGCTTGACCTGAATGCGGTGGCCGTCACCATCGATACCGTAACCACTGACGATATGCTCAACGCGGCGGAAAAAGGCGCGGATGTCACGCTTTCTGGTCAGACGCAGGGCGTGCAGGCCGGGCAGACCGTGGTGGTGAAATTCGCGGATCAAACCTTTACGGCACAGGTGCAGCAGGACGGCTCCTGGCGCCTGACCGTTCCGGCGAGCGCGATGGAAACGCTGATCGACGGGCGTGCGCAGGTGAGCGTCAGCGTGACTAACGTCAACGGCAACAGCGCGGACGCCTCACGCGTGGTGATCGTCGATACGCAGCCGCCAGCCATTACGCTTGATAACCTGACCGACGACAACATCATTAATGCGGCAGAAGCGCAGCAGGATCTGGTGCTCAGCGGCAGCACAACCGCTGAAGCGGGCCAGACGGTCACCGTGACGCTGAACGGTAAATCTTACCAGACCACGGTACAGGCGGACGGTCGCTGGCAGCTGAACGTGCCTGCCGCCGACGTAGGCGCGCTGACCGATGGCAATGTCACCGTGACGGCCACCGTCAGTGACGTGGCGGGCAACAGCAGCAGCGCGGACCGCGTTGGGCTGGTGGATGCCACCGTGCCGCAGGTAACCATCAACGATTTCGTCACCGACACCAACACCGTTAACCAGCTGGCCCATGCTCAGGCGCAGATCCTGAGCGGCTCCGTCACCGGCGCGGCGGCGGGCGATTTGGTCACCATCACCATCAATAACGTGGACTACACCACCGTGGTGGATGCGGCAGGCAACTGGAGCCTCGGCCTGCCTGCGTCCGTCGTTCAGGGGCTGACGGACGGCACCTGGACCATTAACGTCTCCGTGACCGACCAATCCGGCAACACCGGCAGCAGTTCAGTGGATGTGGTGGTCAATACTGTGACGCCCGTTATCGGTATTAACACGCTGGCCGCGGATGACGTGATCAATGCGGCAGAGAAGGGCGAAGATCTGCTGCTTTCCGGTACCAGCAACCAGCCGGAAGGAACCACCATCACCGTTAATCTGAACGGTATCAACTACACCGCCACCACCGACGCCAGCGGCAACTGGAGCGTTACCGTCCCCGCCTCTGCGGTGAGCGCGCTGGGTGAAGCCAATTACACCGTGACGGCGAGCGTCACCGATAATGTGGGCAACAGCGCCGCTGCCACGCACGATGTGCTGGTGGACAGCTCGCTGCCGGTGGTCACCATCAACACCCTCGCGGGCGACAATATCGTCAACGCGGCGGAAGTGGCCGCAGGGCAAACCCTGACCGGAAAGGTTTCTAACGCGGCATCGGGCGATACCGTCACGATTATCCTCGGCGGGCAGACATACACGGCCACCGTACAGGACGATCTCACCTGGAGCCTGCCGTTAACCCAGAGTCAGTTAACCGCGCTCGGCAACGGCGACCTGACCGTATCGGCCAGCGTGACGAACGCGCACGGCAATACCGGATCGTCTTCCCTGGATGTCACCATTGACGCCCAGCTGCCCGGCCTGCGCATTGATACCGTCGCCGGTGACGACGTCATTAACGTTATTGAACACGCGCAGAACCTGGTTATCTCCGGCACCAGCACCGACCTGGCGGCGGGTAGCACCGTCACCGTGACCATCAACGGCAAGAGTTATTCCGCCTCGGTACTGGCGGATGGCACCTGGCAGGCTGCGGTTCCGGCTGCCGATGTCTCCCGGTGGGCGGACGGGTCGCTCACCATCAGCGCCAGCGCGCAGGATACCTCCGGCAACCCGGTGAATATCGGTACCGTTGTGGATGTCGATCTCGCCCCGGTGGCGATAAGCATCAACAGCGTGACGGACGACAACGTGCTTAACGCGGCAGAAAAAGGCCAGGATCTGGTGCTGTCCGGCTCCTCCTCGAACGTTGAAGCGGGCCAGACCGTTACCATTATCTTTGCGGGTAAAACCTGGACCACGACGGTCGATGCCAACGGCGACTGGACCTGCACCGTACCGGCTGCCGATCTGAGCGGCCTGAAGGACGGCGACGCCAGCGTACAGGTCAGCGTCACCAACGTGAACGGCAACGCGGCCTCTTCCTCGCAGGCATTCAGCGTCGATACCGCCGCGCCAGCGGTCACCATCAACACCATCAGCGGCGACAACATGCTGAATGCGGCAGAGGCGGCGCAGGATCTGACCCTGAGCGGGACGTCTACTGCCGAAGCAGGCCAGACGGTCACCGTGACCTTCAACGGCAATCAGTACACCGCCCAGGTGCAGGCGAACGGCAGCTGGACGCTGGACGTTCCGGCGGCGGATCTGGCGGGGATCGCCGACGGCAGCGCGGCGGTCACGGTGACCGTGTCCGATAAAGCGGGCAACCCGGCCAGCGCGGGGGCGTCCGTGCTGGTCGACACTACCGTGCCGCAGATTATCTTCAACATTGTGGCGGGCGACGACATTGTTAATATTGCCGAGCACGGCCAGGCGCTGATTGTCACCGGCAAGGTGACGGGCGCGCAGGCGGGCGATGTGATTACCCTGACCCTGAACGGGAAAGACTACACCGCGATGCTGGATGCGTCCGGCAACTGGAGCGTGGGCGTTCCGGCGACGGACGTGGGCGCGCTGGCTAACGGCGATCAGACGATCTCCGCGACACTCACCGATAAAGCGGGCAACAGCACCAGCGCGACGCACGCGTTTGACGTCTCCCTGACCGCGCCGGTGATTGCCATCAATACCCTGGCGGTTGACGACGTGATCAACGCGACCGAAAAAGGCCAGGACCTGTTGATCTCCGGCACCAGCAACCAGCCGGACGGGACCCGCATCACCGTAACCCTGAACGGTATCAGTTACGCCGCCACCACCGATGCCAGCGGTAACTGGAGCGTCACCGTTCCGGCGGCAAACGTCTCGGTACTGGGCGAAGCGAGCTACAGCGTGACGGCCAGCGTGACCGATACCGCGGGTAATAGCGCGAATACCAGCCATAGCGTGCTGGTCGACAGTGCGCTGCCGCAGGTCACCATTAATGCGGTTGCCACCGACGACGTGATTAACGCGGCGGAAGTGGCTTCCGGACAAACCCTGAGCGGGAAAGTGAGCGGCGCGGCGAGCGGTGACACTGTCACGATCGGTATCGGGGGCAACACCTATACCGCGACGGTTCAGGACGACCTGAGCTGGTCGGTTAACGTGGCGTCTGACGTCTTAACCGCTATCGGTAACGGCGATCTCACCGTAACAGCGAGCGTGACCAATGGCCACGGCAACACCGGCACCGGCGAACGCGACATCACGATTGATGCCAGCCTGCCGGGCCTGCGCGTGGATACCGTAGCAGGCGACGATGTGATCAACAGCATCGAACATGGTCAAAACCTGATTATCACCGGCTCCAGCGACGGGCTGGCGAGCGGATCGGCGCTGACGGTCACCGTCAACGGCAAAACCTACGCGGCAACCGTGCTGGCGGACGGCACCTGGACGGCGGCTATTCCGGCGGCGGACGTCGGCGCGCTGAGCGCAGGCACAATCAGCGTGACCGTTGACGGCCAGAGCGCGGCGGGTAACCCGGTTTCCATCAGCCACGACGTGAAAGTGGATCTGGCGGCAGTCGCCATCAGCATTAATCCGATTGCCTCTGACGACGTAATCAACGCGGCTGAGAAAGGCGCGGACCTGGTGCTGTCTGGCTCGACCACCAACGTGGAAGAAAACCAGACCGTTACCATCACCTTCGGCGGCAAGTTGTACACCGCGACGGTGGATGCCAGCGGCAACTGGACGGCGACCGTACCGTCTGCCGATTTGGGCGGACTCAAAGACGGCGACGCCAGCGTGCAGGTCAGCGTCACCAACGTGAACGGCAACAGCGCCTCGGCGGGCCGCGAATACAACGTGGACGCCACCGCGCCGACGGTGTCCATCGAGATCGTCAGCGACAACAACATCATCAACGCGGCCGAAGCGCAGCAGGATCTGGTCGTTAACGGTGTCTCCAACGCCGAAGCGGGCCAGACCGTGACCGTGACGCTGAACGGCGTGGACTACACCACCACCGTACAGGCGAACGGCAGCTGGAGCGTCACCGTACCGTCTGCGGATATCGGCGCGATTACCGACGGCGATTACACCATCACGGCAGCCGTCGCGGATAAGGCGGGTAACCCGGCCTCGGCGGACCGCGATGTGCTGGTGGATACCACGGTGCCACAGCTGACCATTAACACCGTTTCCGACGACGACGTGATCAACAGCGCCGAGCACGCGCAGGCGCTGATTGTCACCGGTTCCGTGACCGGTGCGGCGGCGGGCGACGTGGTGACCGTCACCATCAATAACAAAGATTACACCGCGACCCTGGACACTTCCGGCAGGTGGAGCGTGGGCGTGCCTGCGGCGGACGTGAGTGCCCTGGCCGCCGGGGATTACACCATCACCGCGGCGCTGACCGATAAAGCCGGAAACAGCAACAGCACAACGCACGAGGTTGAAGTCAACCTCACCGCGCCGGTGCTGACCATTGACACCGTGTCCGGTGACGATGTGATCAACAGCAGCGAGAAAACGCAGGATCTGACCATCACAGGTACGGCTTCCGGGCTGGCAGCGGGCGCGGTGGTCACCGTGATGCTCAACGGCAAAGCGTACAGCGCCACGGTGGACACCAATGGCCAATGGACCACAACCGTTCCGGCGAGCGAGGTGGGGCAACTGGGTGAAGCGCTTTACACCGTGTCGGCCTCCGCGACGGACAGCGTCGGCAACAGCTCCAGCACCTCGCACACCGTGAACGTGGAATCCGTGCTGCCTGGCGTCATCATCAACACCGTGGCGGGCGACGACGTGATCAACGCAGCGGAGCTGGCAACCGGCCAGACCATTAGCGGCACAGTGGTGAATGCCGAAGCGGGCAACACCGTGACTGTGTCTGTTGGCGGCCACAGCTACACCGCAACGGTACAGGACAATCTCACCTGGTCCGTCAGCGTACCGGATTCTGTGCTCACCGCGCTGGGCAATGGCGATCTGACCGTGACCGCCAGCGTCACGAACGGCGTGGGCAACAGCGGCAGCGGCGAGCGCGATATCACTATCGATGCGAATCTGCCGGGCCTGCGCGTGGACACCGTAGCGGGCGATGACGTGATTAACAGCATCGAACACGGGCAGAATCTGATTATCACGGGTTCAAGCGACGGCCTGACGGCGGGCACAGCGCTGACCGTCACCGTAAACGGTAAAACCTATCCGGCTACCGTGCTGGCAGACGGCACCTGGAGCGCGGCGATCCCTTCTGCGGACGTGAGTGCCCTTGCCGCAGGCACGGTCACCGTGAACGTTGAAGGCCAGAGCAGCGCGGGCAATCCGGTGACTATCAACCATGATGTGACGGTGGATCTGGCAAACGTCGCCATCAGCATTGACGCCATCGCTTCCGATGACGTGATCAACGCCGCCGAGAGGGGGGCGGATCTGGTGCTCTCCGGCACCACCTCGAACGTCGAAGAAAACCAGATCGTCACCATCACCTTCGGCGGCAAGAACTACACCGCCACGGTGGACGCTGAGGGTAAATGGACCGCCACGGTGCCGACTGCGGATCTGACCGGTCTGAAAGACGGCGACGCCAGCGTGCAGGTAAGCGTCACCAACGTGAACGGCAACAGCGCGTCTGCGGGACGCGAGTACAGCGTGGATGCTACCGCGCCGTCCGTGACCATCAACACGATTGCCACCGACGATATCCTGAACGCCTCAGAAGCGCAGTCCGACCTGGCAATCTCTGGCACCAGCACCGCCGAAGCAGGCCAGACGGTGACCGTATCGCTGAACGGCAAAGATTACACCACAACCGTCAGCGCGAACGGCAGCTGGACGCTGAACGTGCCGGCAGCTGACCTTGCAGGATTAACCGACGGCAGCGTCACCGTGACCGCGGCCGTCAGCGACAAGGCGGGTAACCCGGCGTCGGTGGACCACACCCTGACGGTGGACGTCACCGTTCCGGCAGTGACCATCCACACCGTGGCAGGCGACGACGTGATTAACGTGGCTGAACACAATCAGGCGCAGATTATCAGCGGCTCCGCCACCGGCGCGGCGGCGGGCGATAAGGTCACCGTCACGATCGGCGGCCAGACTTATACCACCGTGCTGGATGCGGCGGGTAACTGGAGCGTGGGCGTTCCGGCCAGCGTCATTTCCGGCCTCAGCGACGGCAGCGTGACCGTCACTGCGTCAGTCACCGACGCGGCGGGCAATACCGGCAGCGGCACGCATAATGTGACCGTCGATACCGGTCTGCCGTCGGTCAGCTTCAACGCCATCAGCGATGACAACGTCCTGAACGCCGTTGAAAAAGGCCAGGATCTGAGCGTCAGCGGCACCAGCGCCAACCTGGCGGAAGGCACCGTGGTTACCGTGACCCTGAACGGTAAAAACTACACGGCGACAACTGCGGCAGACGGCACCTGGAGCCTGACCGTTCCGGCAGCGGATCTGGCCGGTCTCGGTCAGGCCAGTTACATCCTGAACGCGACGGCCACCAACGGCGTTGGCAACAGCGTGAGCAGTTCTGCGAACCTGCTTGTCGACACCGCGCTGCCAACCGTTACCATCAACACCGTGGCGGGGGACAACGTCATCAACGCGGCGGAAGTGGCGGCAGGCCAGACACTGAGCGGCACCGTGGCGAATGCCGAAGCGGGCAACACCGTGACCGTGACTATCGGCGGCCACAGCTACACCGCAACGGTGCAGAATAATCTGTCCTGGTCCGTCAACGTGCCGTCTGACGTGCTGACCGCACTCGGCAACGGCAGCCTGAGCGTGACGGCGACCGTCACCAACGGCCACGGCAACACCGGCACCGGCGAACGCGAGATCGCTATCGACGCTAACCTGCCGGGCCTGCGCGTGAATACCGTGGCGGGTGACGACGTGGTCAACACCATCGAGCACGCGCAGAACCTGATTGTTTCAGGCTCCAGCGACGGGCTGGCGCCGGGCACGGCGCTGACGGTTACCGTCAACGGTAAAGATTACGCGGCAACGGTACTGGCAGACGGCACCTGGAGCGCGGCGATCCCGTCCACCGACGTGAGCGCGTGGCCGGAAGGCACCGTGAAAATCAGCGTTACCGGTGACAGCGCGGCGGGTAATCCGATCACCATCAGCCACGACGTGACCGTGGATCTGGCTACCGTTGCCATCAGCATCAATGCGCTTGCCACCGACGACGTGATTAACGCGGCGGAGAAGGGCGCGGATCTGGTGCTGTCCGGTGCGACCACCAACGTGGAAGCCGGGCAGACCGTGACCATCAGTCTGAACGGCAGGATCTACACCACCACCGTGGACGACAGCGGCAACTGGACTTACACCGTGCCGTCAGCGGATCTGGCTGGCCTGAAGGATGGCGACGCCAGCGTGCAGGTGAGCGTCACCAACGTGAACGGCAACAGCGCCTCGGCGGGCCGTGAGTACAGCGTGGATGCTACCGCGCCGTCCGTGACCATCAACACGATTGCCACCGACGATATCCTGAACGCCACGGAAGCTCAGTCAGACCTGGCAATCTCCGGCACCAGTACCGCCGAAGCAGGCCAGACGCTGACCGTATCGCTGAACGGCAAAGATTACACCACAACCGTCAGCGCGAACGGCAGCTGGACGCTGAACGTTCCGGCGGCGGATCTGGCAGGATTAACCGACGGCAGCGTGACGGTCACCGCCTCAGTCAGCGACAAGGCGGGTAACCCGGCGTCGGTTGACCACACCCTGACGGTGGACGTCACCGTACCTGCGGTGACCATCCACACCGTTGCAGGTGACGATGTGATTAACGTGGCTGAACACAATCAGGCGCAAATTATCAGCGGCTCCGCGACCGGCGCGGCGGCGGGCGACACCGTCACCGTCACCATCGGCGGCCAGTCGTACACCACCGTGCTGGATGCGGCGGGTAACTGGAGCGTGGGCGTTCCGGCGAATGTGATTTCAGGCCTCAGCGACGGCAGCGTGACCGTCACTGCGTCAGTCACCGACGCGGCGGGCAATACCGGCAGCGGCACGCATAATGTGACCGTCGATACCGGTCTGCCGTCGGTCAGCTTCAACGCCATCAGCGATGACAACGTCCTGAACGCGGTAGAAAAAGGGCAGGATCTGAGCGTCAACGGCACCAGCGCCAACCTGGCGGAAGGCACCGTGGTGACCGTGACCCTTAACGGTAAAAACTACGCGGCCACGACGGCGTCGGACGGTACCTGGAGCCTGACCGTTCCGGCAGCGGATCTGGCGGGTCTGGGCGAAGCGAACTATACCCTGAGCGCCGCCGCCACCAACGGCGTGGGCAATAGCGTCAGCAATACGGCGAACCTGCTGGTCGACACCGCGCTGCCGACCGTCACCATCAACACCGTGGCGGGCGACAACGTCATCAACGCGGCGGAAGTGGCCGCAGGCCAGACCATCAGCGGCAAAGTGGCGAACGCGGAAGCGGGCAACACGGTAACCGTGACTATCGGCGGCAACAGCTACACCGCAACGGTGCAGAGCGATCTCACATGGTCCGTGAACGTGCCGGAAACGGTCCTCACCGCGCTGGGCAACGGCGAGTTGACCGTGTCGGCGACCGTCACCAACGGCCACGGTAACACCGGCGCGGGCGAGCGCGAAATCGTTATAGACGCCAGCCTGCCGGGCCTGCGCGTGGATACCGTCGCGGGCGACGATGTGATTAACAGCATCGAGCATGGACAGAACCTGATTGTCACCGGCTCCAGCGACGGACTGGCGGCAGGCACTACGCTCACCGTGACCGTCAATGGCAAAACCTATGCGGCCTCCGTGCTGGCAGACGGTACCTGGAGCGCGGCGATCCCGGCAGCAGACGTCGGGGCCCTGGCTGCGGGCACGGTTACCGTGACCGTTGCAGGCCAGAGCGCGGCGGGCAATCCGGTCTCTATCAGCCACGACGTCACCGTCGATCTGGCAGCCGTGGCGATCAGCATTGATGCCATCGCCACCGACGACGTGATTAACGCGGCGGAGAAAGGTGCGGATCTGGTGCTTTCCGGCAGCACCTCCAATGTGGAAGAGAACCAGACCGTGACCATCACCTTTGGCGGCAAGTCTTACACCGCCAAAGTCGATGCCGACGGCAACTGGACGGCCACCGTGCCTTCCTCGGATCTTGCGGGTCTGAAAGACGGCGACGCCAGCGTGCAGGTGAGCGTGACCAATGTGAACGGCAACAGCGTGTCTGCGGGCCGGGAGTACAGCGTCGATGCCACGGCGCCAACCGTGACCATTGACACGGTAGCCGGCGACAACGTGATCAACGGCAGCGAAGCGGCTGCGGGCGTGGCCATTTCCGGCACCACCACGGCTGAAGTCGGTCAGACGGTAACCGTTAACCTCGGTGGAAACAGCTATACCGCACAGGTTCAGCAGGGCGGCGTCTGGAGCATTAACGTGCCGGCCGCCGATCTGTCCACTCTGGCGGATAACGGCTACACCGTGCAGGTGAGCGTGAGTGACGCCGCGGGTAACCCGGGCAGCGCGGGCAAAGCGATTACGCTCGATACCACGCCGCCGACCGTCAGCTTTAACGTCGTGGCGGGCGATGACGTCATCAACAGCGTTGAGCACGGGCAGGCGCAGGTCGTCAGCGGCACCGCAACCGGCGCCAGCGTCGGCGATAAGCTGGTCATCACGATAGGTTCGAACCAGTACACCACCACCGTTGACGCCAGTGGCAAATGGAGCGTGGGCGTTCCTGCCAGCGACATTTCTGCCCTGACCGACGGCACCGTGACCCTCAGCGCGACAATCACCGACAGCGCGGGCAACAGCAGCACCCAGACCCATGACGTGGTGGTAAATACCGCATCGGTCGCGCTGACCGTCAACACCCTCAGCGGCGATGACGTGATCAATGCGGCAGAAGCGGGGGCGTCGCTGGTCATCAACGGCTCCAGCGCGCAGTTCGCCAGCGGTACGCAGGTCACTATCACCCTGAATGGTAAGAGCTATACGGCCACTATCCAGAGCGATGGCTCCTGGACAACCACCGTACCGGCCGCCGACGTGGGCACCCTGGCCGACGGCGCGAGCTACCAGGTTTCTGTTTCGGCGCAGGACAGCGCCGGGAACAGCGCCTCGGCGACGCACACCATCAGCGTGGACACCACCGCGCCGGTGATTAGCGTGAACACGTTGTCGGGCGACGATGTGCTGAATGCGGCGGAAGCCCAGCAGCCGCTCACCGTACACGGCTCTTCCAGCGCGGAAGCAGGCCAGACGGTGACCGTCACGCTGGGCGGGAAAACCTACACTGCGCTTGTGGCAAACGACGGCACCTGGACGCTCGACGTCCCGGCCGCCGATCTTGCCAACCTGAGCGAAGGCGCGCTGACGGTCACCGCGTCGGTGAACGACAAGGCGGGTAATAACGGCCAGACGACGCATACCTTAACGGTCGATACCGTCGCGCCAGCCGTGACCATCAGCACCGTGGCCGATGACGATATCGTCAACAACGCCGAGCAGCTGGCGGGACAGACCATCAGCGGGACCACCACCGCGGAGCAGGGCCAGACGGTGACCGTCTCCTTCAACGGCCACAGCTATCAGGCGACCGTGGCGGCGAATGGCTCCTGGTCCGTCTTCGTGCCGGGACGCGACTTCCTCGGACTGAGCGACGGGGATTACACCATTACGGCTACGGTGAGCGATAAGGCAGGTAACCCGGGCAGCGCAACGCACGACGTGACGCTGAACGGTGACGTGCCGACCATCGCCATTAACACCTTTGCGCAGGATGATATCGTCAACGCCGCCGAGCACGGCACGCCGCTGGTTATCAGCGGCACCACCGATGCGCCAACGGGCCAGACGGTGACCATTACGCTTAACGGTAAAACCTACACGGCTACCGTTCAAAATGACGGCACCTGGAGCTATACGGTCGGCAGCGCAGACGTGACCGCGCTGGCGGACGGCGGTTCGTACGTGATTAACGCGCAGGTGAGCAACGCCATCGGCAACAGCGCCAGCGATAACCATACCGTTACCGTGGATCTCACCGCACCGTCGATGGGGATCAGCATTGATTCCCTGCAAAACGATACCGGCCTCAGCGCGAATGACTTCATCACCAACGACAGCCAGGTGGTGGTGAATGGTTCCCTGACCGCGCAGCTCGGCAATAACGAGAAGGCGCAGATCAGCCTTGACGGCGGTACCACCTGGATTGACCTGACCGTCACCGGCACCACCTGGCGCTACACCGATGGCCGTACCCTGACCGACGGTACGTACCAGTACCAGGTGCGCGTGATCGACAATGCAGGCAACGTTGGGGCAACGGACAGCCAGGACGTGGTAATCGATCTGACGAAGCCTGCGGCGGCGACTATTACCGTGGATTCCGTCTCGCAGGATACCGGCCTGTCCGACAGCGACTTTATTACCAGCGACAACCAGATCAGCCTGAAAGGGACGCTCGGCGCGGCCCTGGGCAGCGGCGACCACGCTCAGATCAGCCTCGACGGTGGCGCAACCTGGACTGACGTGAGCGTCAGCGGCCTGAGCTGGACCTACGTTGACGGCCGCACGCTGGCCGACGGAGACTACAACTATCAGCTGCGGGTGATTGACGACGCGGGGAATATCAGCGCCACTACCAGCCAGGTGGTGACCATTGATACCGTCGCGCCGGACGCCAGCAAAACGATCGCTATCGACAGCATCAGCGACGATACCGGCCTGAGCAGCAGCGACTTTATCACCAATGATACCTCCCTGACACTGCACGGCTCGCTCGGCGCAACGCTGGCCGACGGCGAATATGCCCAGATCAGCATCGACGGCGGGGTCACCTGGCAGAACGTGATCGTCACTGGCAACAGCTGGTACTACGTGGACGGCCGCACGCTGGGTAACCAGACCTATGACTACTACGTTCGCGTAGTGGATGCGGCAGGCAACGTAGGTGCCAGCGCTCATCAGCAGGTGACGGTCGATACGGTCGCGCCGGATGCGGCGATTACGGTGACCGTGGATAACATCACCGTCGATACCGGCTTCGACAATAACGACTTCCTGACCAGTTCGACCTCGTACACGCTCAACGGGACGCTCGGGGCCGAACTCGGGGCGGGTGAATATGTGCAGGTGAGCATGGATGGCGGCACCACCTGGGTTTACGCCACGGTAAGCGGCACCCGGTGGAGTTATAACGACACCCGCACCCTGGCCGACGGCGACTACCGCTATCAGGTGCGGGTTGTCGATCAGGCGGGCAACGTTGGGGCCACCACCACGCAGGACGTGACGGTGGATACCCAGGCGCCGCAGTACGGCATCACCATTGACAGCATCAGCGAAGATACCGGGCAGTCCGGGAGTGATTTCATCACCATGGACACCTCGCTGACGATCAACGGCTCGTTGGGCAGCGCGCTGGCCAGCGACGAGCGCGTACAGATCAGCCTCGACGGCGGTAATACCTGGATTGACACTACCGTCACTAACCAGCGCTGGAGCTATACGGATAGCCGCGATCTGGCAGACGGGGATTACACCTACCAGGTGCGGATCATCGACCAGGCGGGCAACGTCGGCTCAACCTCTTCGCAGGTGGTAACGGTTGATACCACGCCGCCTGACACGGTGGGAACGGTGGTCAGCTATACCGACGGGGAAGGTGAACGTACAGGCACGTACGGAGCATCAGTCGCGACGGACGATACCTCGCCGCTGATCAACGGTACGCTTAACCGCGCTCCGGAAGATGGCGAAATCGTGCAGCTTTACCGGGACGGGATCTTGCTGGGTCAGGTCACGATGAACGGCAGCGCAAGCTGGTCCTATCAGGACAACGGCCTGCTCGACGGGAATCACACCTACATTCTGCGCGTCACCGACAAAGCCGGTAACTACACGGAATCGGATGGCTTTGTGCTGAACGTCGATACCAGCATCCCGACCACCACCGCGGCGATAACTGCCCAGACCACCTCGGATACCACGCCGATTGTCAGCGGTACGGTTTCCGCAGACCTGGTGAACGGTGAATATCTGGTGGTGACGGTGAACGGGAAAACCTACACCTCCCAGACCGGCGGTGCGGTGGTCGTCGACCCGGATCACAATACCTGGTATCTACAGATCCCGGACAGCGATGCCCTGAGTGTGGCGAGTTACGACGTAACCGCGCAGGTGAAGAGTAGCGCGGGCAACGGTAACACCACCGGTACTGCAACCGGTAGCCTGGTGATCGATACCACCTCGGTGAATACCGACTGGGCGACCACTGCGGGGAACAGCAACAACTCAACCATGACTCTCGGCATGAACAGCAGCGGGCTGTGGAATATCATTGCTAATGGACAGTCTTATTCCAGCAGCGATGATTCAACCTATGCCGGGAATACGTTAACTAACACCCGTAGCTACTATGTGGTGAGCCAGACGGCAGCTGACTTTGACCGTAACGGCACCCAGGATATTTTCGCAACTGAGAATACCTACGCGGGCTCTACGCAAGTGATGTGGACCTACGATGGCAGCAGCTACACCGCCAGCCAGCTGGCGATGGGAACCACCATCTGGTACGGCGGCGTAATTGCCTACGACAAAACCGGCGATGGCTATCTTGATCTGGCGTACGGCGATGCCGGTATGGACTCCCTGACCTACCTGGTGAATACCAACGGCGTTCTGTCGCCGGACGGCACCGGCGGGGAAGGTGGATTCTACGGCCAGTTCGATTCCGGGCGTGAAATCTCCGGCGTCGACCTGAACAACGACGGTACCGTGGACATCGTGCAGCACACCAACCGCAGCGGGGCGTACTCGCTCACCGTGATTAACAACAACGGGAACGGTACGCTTTCCATTGGCCAGAACCTGACCAACGTGTTTGTGGCCAACGCCTCGAATACCACCACGGCGGCCTCCATGACGTGGGCGGACTTTAACGGCGATGGCTACATGGATCTGTACCTCGGCAGCAGCTACAACAACAACGGCGGGGTGATTTACTACAACGACGGTACCGGGCAGCTTTCCACGACCAAAAGCGCGGTGGAAGCCTCTAACGCCACGGCGGGCTATCTGTCGGTGGCGGTAGACTGGAACGGTGACGGGCAGATGGACATCATCAAGCTCAGCACCTACGGCAGCTCACAGACGGCGACCCTGTTCACCAACAACGGCTACGGCTCAACCTGGACTTCAAGCCAGCTGGCTTCTGGGCTGGCCAACGTCACCGGCGTCGCCGCGGTGGACTACAACTGGGACGGTGCGCAGGATCTGCTGGTGTCTCAGCAGAACGGTAAGGTGGTGCTGGTGCAGAACAATGCGGAGATCGCTGACGGTACCGCGATGCATCTGCACATTGTCGATAGCGAAGGCATCAACGTGTACTACGGCAATACGGTCAATCTGTATAACGCTGCGGGCGTGCTGGTGGCCTCGCAGATCATCAACGCTCAGTCCGGCATTGGCTCGAACGATACCTCTGCGCTGGTGAGTTTCTACGGGCTGGATCCGAACGAAACCTACTCGGCGGAGATCGTGAAGATCACCAACGGCGTCTCAGATAACGTCACCTGGACCGGCCTGGACGCGGGCAACGGCAAAGAGGGTTATGTTCTCACCGCCGAAGCGGCCACCGGCGGCCACAGCGGAACCATTACCGGTACCGGGTATAACGACACCTTTATCGCAGAGGATGGGACCTATACCTATAACGGCTCCGGCGGCTGGAATACCCATTCCGACTACGACACCTGGAGCAATTCCGGCGGCATGGACGTGGTGGATTATCGTAATGCCACCTCTGGGATAACCGTTGATTTGCGCCTCTCAACGGCGCAGGACACCGGATTCGGTACCACGCGGTTGTTGAATATTGAAGGGATTAACGGCTCCGACTATGACGACGTGATCACCGGCAACAGCGGTGATAACCAGTTCGAAGGCCGGGGCGGGAACGACACCTTCAACATCGGCAGCGGCGGTCACGATACGTTGCTCTATAAGCTGATCAACGCGTCTGACGCGACGGGCGGCAACGGTAGCGATGTGGTGAACGGCTTTACCGTCGGCACCTGGGAAGGGACGGCGGATACGGACCGTATCGATCTGCGCGACCTGCTTTCCGACAGCGGCTATACCGGCACCGGCTCGGCGAGCTACGTGAACGGCGTGGCGACGCTGGACAGCAGCGCGGGCAACATCGCCGACTACATCCGCGTTGTGCAAAACGGCAGCAACACCGAGATCCAGGTTGACCTGGACGGGACGGGCGGTCAGTTCACGCCCACCACGCTGGTAACGCTGAACGGCGTGCAGACGGATCTGGCGACGCTGTTGGCCAATCACCAACTGTTAATTGCGTAAAACAACGCCGCGGGGAGCGATCCTCGCGGCCTTTTGCGTTTCTTTACACGAATAGCCATAACCCTATATTTCACAAGATTATTTTGCGGGCTCGTTTAGACAGTGTTCGATTTCTAATCATCCCGGAAAGGTATCATTTCAGTGCGAAATCATCGCCCTGAACAGGACGTAGCATTATGAAGACACATCCACAGTACGAACCCTGGTTGCAGGGCATGCTCATCATCGCGAAATATTATCGGCTGGATTTTTCGGCGGAGCATGTTCGGGTCACGATTAACCATGAAAGCCAGTCTCCACGCCAGCTGGTGCTGGAGGAGATGGCGCGCCAGCTTGGGCTGGGGATGCGTTGGGTGGCGGCGGGAGCCGTAGCGCTCGATCCGTGGCGTTTACCGCTGCTGGCGGAGTTCACCGGCGGGCAAATTGCGGTCATCAACCGTATGGACAACGAAGGGAACGTCAGCGTGCAGTTTAGCGGCGACGGGGGCCTGGAGACGACGCTGACGCGCGACGAACTCGGTTCGCGGTTAAAGGGGCTGATGGTGCTGCGTCCCCTGGAGTCCACGCCGGATGCGCGCGTGGATGATTACATCAAACCCTATGAGAAAAACTGGTTCTGGCAGCTGGCGCTGAAAGACTGGCGTCGTTACAGCGACATAATGCTGGTGGCGCTGGTCGCCAACGTGCTGGCGCTCTCCGGCATGGTCTTTTCCATGCAGGTGTATGACAGGGTGGTGCCGTCCCAGTCGGAGGCCACGCTGTGGGTGCTGTTTGGCGGTGTGATGATCGCCATCGTGTTTGAATTCATCATGCGCATGCTGCGGGTGCATATTTCGGACGTGGTAGGGAAACGCGCCGACCTGCGTATTTCCGAGCGCGTGTTTGCCCACGCCCTGAGGATTAAAAACGGCGCACGGTCGAAATCGACCGGGTCGTTTATCGCCCAGATCCGCGAGCTGGAGTCGGTGCGGGAGCTGATCACTTCCACCACCATTGCCGCTATCTCCGATCTGCCGTTCTTCCTGCTGTTCGTCTTCATTCTGTGGATGATTGGCGGCCCGCTGGTGCTGGTGGTGCTGCTGGCCGTACCGCTGCTGCTCATTCCCGGCCTGCTGGTGCAGCGCCCGCTGGGAAAACTCTCCAGCGAAGGGATGCGTGAATCGGCGATTCGTAACGCCACGCTGGTGGAAGCGGTGCAGGGGCTTGAGGACATCAAGCTAATGCGCGCCGAGCAGAGGTTCCAGAACCAGTGGAATAACACCAATGACGTTGCCGCGAGCGTCGGCATGAAGCAGCGCTGGCTGACGGGGCTGCTGCTGACCTGGACTCAGGAGGTGCAGTCTATCGTCTACGCCGTGGTGCTGCTGGTGGGGTGTTATCTGGTTATCAGCGGCGACATGACCACCGGTGCGCTGGTGGGCACCTCGATTCTGGCGTCCCGGACCATTGCGCCCCTGTCGCAGATTTCCGGCGTGCTCTCCCGCTGGCAGTCGGCAAAGGTGGCCCGCAAGGGGCTGGATGACCTGATGCAGCGCCCGATTGACGATCCCCTGCACGGCAAAAAAGTGCATAAAGCCCATCTGCGCGGTGATTATCGGCTGGACGACGTCGGGTTTTATTACGACGAAGAAGAGAAGCTTACCGTGCTGAATATCAGCAAACTGCGCATTCGCGCCGGGGAGCGCGTGGCGGTGCTCGGGCGGAATGGTTCGGGGAAAAGCACCTTGCTGCATCTGCTGGCGGGAATGCAGGAGCCACAGCAGGGCAGCATTTTGCTGGACGATATTGCTCTCAATCATCTTGACCCGGCCGACGTGCGCCGCGACATGCAGTTGCTCAGCCAGCAGGCGCGGCTGTTCTTCGGCTCCGTACGCGACAACATCCTGATGGGTAATCCGCTGGCGACAGACGAGGAAATCCATCAGGCGCTGGTCAACAGCGGCGCGCTGGAGTTTGTGCGCAAGCAGAAAATGGGGCTGAACACCATCATCAATGAGGGCGGGACGGGGCTTTCCGGCGGGCAACGTCAGGCGCTGCTGCTGGCGCGCGCGCTGATCACCTCGCCGAATATTCTGCTGCTGGATGAACCCACCGCCTGGCTGGATGAGGTCAGCGAGAAGCAGTTTATCCAGCATCTGCACCAGTGGCTCGGTAAGCGCCGGACGCTGGTGGTGGCGACGCATCGTCTGCCGATTCTGGACCTGGTTGACCGCATCATCGTCCTGGAAAACGGCAAAGTGGTGATGGATGGCCCTCGTGATGCCATTTTACGCCAGCACGGAATGGCCCCGCAGCAGGCGCCGCAGCGCACGGTTAAACTGAAAACGGAGGGCGTGGCATGAATGATATCTCCCGCTTTAACAGCCGGCTCAAGGAGCCGCGCCTGCCGCGTTCGTCGCTGGTGGCATGGTCGCTGTTTGCCCTGCTGGTGGTCTTTATTACCTGGGCCAGCCTGTTCCAGCTGGATGAGGTCACGACGGGTAGCGGCAAGGTGATCCCGTCCTCCCACGAGCAGGTGATCCAGTCCCTGGAAGGGGGGATTATCCACAGTCTGATGGTGCGCGAGGGCGATATCGTCGAGCGTGGTCAACAGCTTGCCCAACTGGACCGGACGAAAACCGAGTCCAGCGTGCTGGAGAGCGAGTCTCGATTAAACGCTGCGATGGCGACGGCCGCGCGTCTGAATGCTGAGGTGAACGACACCGGGCTGACATTCCCGGCAGAGCTGGATGACGACGTTGAGTTGGTCAAACAGGAAACGGCGCTTTATCAGTCACGTCGCGAAAGCCTTGAAAAAGGGCTGGCGGGTTTACGCCAGGGAGCAGATCTCGTGCAGCGTGAACTGGCATTAACGCGCCCGCTGGTGACGCAGGGGGCGGCCAGTAAGGTCGAAGTCTTACGCCTTGAACGTCAAAAAAATGAGCTGGAGAGCAAAATCACCGAAATGAAAAACCAGTACTACGTTCGCGCCCGCGAAGAACTGGCAAAAGCGAACGCGGAAATGGAAGCGCAGCGCTCCGTCATGAAAGGGCGCGAAGATTCACTCACCCGCTTAACGTTTAATGCACCGGTGCGTGGCATCGTGAAGGACATTGACGTGACGACGGTGGGCGGGGTGATCCCGCCGAACGGCAAACTGATGAGCCTGGTACCGCTTGATGACCAGATGGTGATAGAAGCGAAAATCTCGCCGCGCGATGTCGCGTTTATCCATCCCGGGCAAAAAGCGCTGGTGAAAATCACCGCCTATGATTACTCCATCTACGGCGGGCTGGAAGGGGAGGTGACGATGATTTCCCCGGATACCCTTCAGGACGAGGTGAAACGGGATGTTTATTATTATCGCGTTTATATCCGTACGGACAGTAACCATCTGACCAACAGGCAGGGCAAGGAATTCCCGGTGTTCCCGGGCATGATAGCCACGGTTGATATCAAAACCGGCAGTAAATCCGTCATTGATTATCTGCTGAAACCATTGAATAAGGCAAAAGAGGCGCTGCGCGAGCGATAAAAAAGGCGTTCAGCAAACCGAACGCCCGTCAGATCAGAGTGTAGGCGTCATGTTGACAACATGGCGTCGTTCTTTTGGTACCACATTGATGTAATGTGTGACATACGCAAAATATAATCCGGCATAATTTTCGACAAGCTCGATAAAGGCCGGATAAATCGACATCCGGCCATCGCCGCGATCTTTAAGATAACCTGCCTCCTGCGCCGATTTGATAATCCGTTTAACATGAATACGCGAAACGAAAAATTCTTTTGCCAGCGTGCTGGCTGAATACGCTATTATGGCACCATGTGCTGTTTTGTTTTTGATGGCCTGCAAATAGAGATAGAGCATAATCATTCGGCCACCATCCTTATCAATAAATAAACCCACCTCCGGAAGCACTTTCCTGAATGTTAATCCGCGGAAAAGGTACTCTGCGGCGCGCCGGAAAAAGTTGTGCCTCAGAATATCATTGTCCAGAAGGTTAGCATTTATATTGAATGTCGGAAAAAGAATGCTAACAGGCGTAAACGCCCCGGACATATAGCGTTTCAGCTCATCCAGTCCTTTTTCCGTTGGTGCGATTTTTGTTTTTCGGCGATCTTCGGTACAGCGCCAGGTCTTAATTCGCCCGGTGGTCTTAAGTATGGTGATGATCGCGATAACACTGTTAGGGCTGGCGATATTATAGCGGGTACACAGTGCCTTTATCTCTGAAACTGACTCAGCCTGATTACCAAAAACAAAACAACACATGGACAGTATTATGTTGAAGCGTGATTCCTGAAGCATCGTTTTATAGAACAAGGGTTGTTTTTTATAAATGGCATCATTGATTCTGTAGTGCTCTGTTATAGCTTCACCAAATCGCGGGTTGTTTTTAATAACATCCCTTCGATGTAGCAAAGCCCTGGATGAAATGTGATTATCCATAGCATTTTCTCTTTTTGTCTGGGCCGATAAGATGAAGTGTCTGGTCTTCTTTTTCGGAATTTTCATTATACCTTGTGAAGTGCATATTTACTGTCGTTATATGAAAAGAAAGTAATATTTATGCTGCATATGGATGAGTGGGTTGATTAACGCAAAGATGTTCCCGTGCATAACATTGATAACGGTTTATTAACCAAATGGGGTGCGGTAAAATTATTCAATGCGACAAAGAATATTGGCTTTAATCACATTTGGGAATGATATTTACATTCTCAGGAGCAGGTTATGTCTCAAAACTTACCTTTTATGCAAGGTACTTGCTACAAGCAACGATTCGTTATTTCAGCCTGCGGTTTCACCTTCGAGGGGTATAGCCTGCTTCTGAAGTCTCGTGGCGTAAACGCCACGCGGCTCCATTTTGAAGAGGATGAAGTTTGCTCAGGTGATGTGCAAAAAATGATGCAAAATCAACAACCTGAAGTTTCTGTTTTTCTTGGTCGCGACGTGACTGCCTTTCTTGAAAGCCTGAAACGGTTGGTCTCGGTTCTGAATGCACTGCCGGTTATTTGTAGCGTGACCCTGTATGGTGCAATACCAGAAAGGTGGCTTTATGCCACGCTGAAAAGTCTCGTTAATAATACCAGATCGTTGTCGAGGATCAGGGTGGCGAATATTTCAGAGGTAATGAATTGTGTAGAGAATATTTCTGAAGTACATGCCGATTCGTCACGTTTATTGCGTGAAGGACCTGAGAAAGAAGGTAAGGAAAGCCTGCATGGTTTATCAAAACGTGAATTAACCGTATTGCTGAATTTTTATCGAGGTATTTCGATAAAAGAGCAGTCGGCGAGGTTAGGTTTGTCAGATAAAACCATTTATACTCATCGTAAAGTGGGGTTGGGTAAATTATATCTTATCAGAGTGTGGTTTAGCGATGCACGTGTCTTAAGGGATGAGGTCTGTGCAGTAAAGAACAAAGCGCAGGGGTTTTCGGAAGCAGAAATAAATATATTGCAGGCGTTACATAAGCGGGAAATCTTTGCGGCTTATCAAATTATTACCGATGGCGATAAAAAAGGAGTGGGCTTTGAAATTCTGCTGCGCTGGCATAAAAACGGTCAGGTCCTGAAACCAGGCCAATTTCTGGATGGGATAAAAAATGGCGAAATTTGGCTCAAGCTGACGGCGTTAGTCATTCACGCGGCCGTGTCAGGTATCAACAGATACAATGGGAAATATTATTTTTCGGTTAATATTCCTCCTCAACTGGCTGCCGGGAACGCGCTGCCGGGAATGGCGAAAAAAGCCGTTGAAATGTTACTGAAGCCGCAGTGGGCCGGGAAACTTGTCTTTGAATTAGCTGAAACCATTGATGTAACAAAGGATCCAAATATTCCTGTCACTCTCCAGCGTTTACGCGCCGAGGGGTGTCGGCTGTTTCTGGATGATTGCTTTTCCAGACATTACGCTATGTTACCCATCCGACAGATTAATTTTGATGGACTGAAGCTTGACCGCGATATAGTTGAGCACTTTGTTGCTAACGACAATGACAATAGCATTATTAAAGCGATACAGATATACAGCGACATGACGGGAAGGGAATGCGTTGCGGAAGGCGTCGATAGCGAAGAAAAATTTGAAAAACTTGTCGCATTAGGGGTTAAGCGCTTCCAGGGATATTATCTTTCCCGGGCGGTTAAAGAAGAAGAGCTGGATCGAATGGTACGGCTATTTAGTTAATGGCTTCACTATGCTGGTGGTACGACAGACTTAACTCTTCGACCACCAGCAAAACAGTCACTCACCAGGCAATAATCTGTTATCAGATATCATCGCGCGTAAAACCGACAACAATTTCAAGCGTGTTTCGAATGACATCGCAGGCTTCGGGCTCCTCGGTAATTTCGAGGGCGTGAATCAGTTGCAGGATAATCTCTTTATTTGAGAGATTGTCACCGGTCAGCATAATACAGCGTATTGCCGATCCCAACACTTCAACCTCACCACTGAGATGCTTTCCAGCATTAAGAAAATGTTCCGCCAGTCCTTTATCGTGCAGGGCTTCAAAATTATACGTTTGCTGCATAATCGCTTTACTCATGGTGGTCACCGTTTCGGTTAAAATTAGTGTTTCTTGTCTGGGGTCAGAAGCGTGTTGTGAGTAAAGAGAGAGCGCATGCGCCCAATATCATAATCGCCCATCACTCTTCCCCGGTCGTGCGATACGCCGGTTACACGCTGGCGTACTTCATCTTCAGCGGCAATCAATGCATTTTTGCGTTCATCATTTGATTCAACGTTAGCCATCGCCCGCAGGCGACCAGCAAGAGACGCAAAGGTAATAGGTCCGTTCTCTTTCAGTATGGATAATACGGCCTCACCGATAAGGTCATCCTTAAGTCGTTCAAATTTAGTTCTATGCATAGCTTCAATCTCACTCTGCTACACGCAGGAGGCTGTAGCATGGGGTTAGTCATCGCATTCAGGAGCTCTATTCTCACTCAGCATGACTAACTTAGTAAGTTAAAAAAACAGTGTTCAGGTTAACGCTCGAAGAAGAGGGCTATCAGACCGTTATAGTGCGCTTTCTCAACGTCAGACGTTGACTCTTCAATTCTGCGCAACAGCTTTGTACAGATTGTCATTCTGCTCAGTTGTACATTTTCTTTGATGATCTCACTGACGATAGCACCAAGGGTTTCCTGCTGTGTTGGGACGTTATCCTTGTTAAAATACAAGGTGATAGCGCTTTCTGCTGTAGAGGGAGCATGGTTGCGACGCATAATTTTCCACCGTTAACAAACAATTTTGTAACATCAGTGGCATTGAATTTATACTATTCGATCAAATCTGTACATTAAAATTGTACAACTTTTCACGTGGATCGTGTTTTTGTCAGGAAAACTATCAACTATAGGGGGGGAAAGAGCAGGAAAGAGGGGAAAAGGAAAGGCCCCGAAGGGCCTGAAATTATTTACGTCCCAGCAGAAGTCCCAGAACGATACCTACCGCACCCGCAGCGATTAAGCCCGTTAAGGGATTGTTTCTGACGGCTTCAGTGACATCCGAGACGGCATCACTGGCCTGGGCAGCATATTTTTTCGCTGCACCTTTCACCTGGTGTTTAGGGGAATCAACGAATTCACCAAACTGCTGCTGCGCAGAGCCGGATAATTCATCAAGTTTGTTTTTGGCTTTATCGCCAGCGTACTGTGCATTTTTATCAGTGTCGAAATCAGACATTCCAGCCTCCTTTTGTTGGTAGTCTAAGGATAGACGCTGATTGCAGGAGTGAGCGAGAATTCGCTGAAATCGACGGCAGATTGCCCCTTTTTAGGACATGTCTTTCTTACATGACCACCATAAAGTCCAAAAAATGTCGTTCTCTACGCAGCGCGAAGAGACTGTTTCTGCCGTGCGTGAGTGCGAAAGGTAACGTAATAGCCAAGGGATGCGGCCAGGCACAGCATATAGCCGAATGATTCCGAACCTTCCTCCACGGCGTTTTTCACGACACGCATATAGCCATGCTCCAGGATGTCGTGCCACAGCACCTGCATTCCAAAGAGGCGGGAGAAGACCAGTACAGCCAGCAGGCCGCTCAACAGAATGCCGTACCAGGGGGATTGGGTATATTTTGCCAGCTGTTCCAGGGTAGCGCGAAAATGCATAACGGGGCGAATTAACGCCAGCAGAGCGGTAATCAACGCGAACCACACCCAACTCCCATGAGAAATGAGATCAAAAAGCGCGTCCAGTTCACGAATTAGCATTGTCAGGAAAAATCCGCCCACCAGAATATTACAGTAACGCATGGATTCGTCCATTTTCGCCAGACGAAAATGGAGAAAGACAATAGTCGCTAATACCGTTTCCTGCATAATTTCGGTCAGTGATAATTCCGGAATATCATGGCCGACAAACCGCATATCAACCCAAAGACACAGTACGATAAGTGCGCAAGCGGCCGCTGCGCCAACGAAGAATAAAAAGCTCTTTAGTACAATCATTAACACCACCATTTTGTTTGTAGCGAATATGTTAGGTGACGAGAATGTTATTTCTGTTCACATTGTGCCATATAAGTGCGGATTTTTAACATTTTGAGCTAAATAGGGTTGGTCACGACGAGACGAAAGCGTAAATATCGTCAGCCTCGTCTGTGCTGTTTAGGCGGGCGCTGTCATTACGGAGGGTGCCTTCAGGCAACGGGATGTCAGGGTATTGAGGGACCAGCGAGAGGTGGAAAACACAGCTGCGGAACTATCTTGTCGATGTTTTTTTAAGAACGAACTCTGATAGAGAAAGCGTTCAGTTCCACAAAAAATGCTGTTTCTCCACCTTGGCAATTATTTTTCTTCTTTGTACTCACCTTTTGATTTCAGTTTATCTCTAACAAGGTTGGCGCAACTGGTTGCATTCTGTAAACTCTGATCGTTTACAATAGAGGACCGAGATTTTAAAACTTCGTTGTAAGCATCTTTAACTTTCGGACTGACTGTTGCAGCATAACTATCTGGCGGGAAGTCACCCAAAGGTTCTTTGTCACCGCTTAAGGCCTTAGCGCAAGCATTATTAATTTGGTCATCAATGCTTAATTGATTTGCGTTAGCAGATAACGAAAAAGCTAAAACCAAAGAGGCGAGAACAATTCTTTTCATACTTAGTCATTCCTTAATGATGAAGCGTTGTGATCCGAATTCAATTTGTAAAACCCAATTGTGATAGTAATATTTATCAAAGTGTATAGAAATTCTATTAGATAAACCGGATCCGAACCAGTTTCAGCAATGTTTTCTGTCCGAACATGCTGTATCCGACTTATTTTGTTTACTACAGGCTACATGTTATCAAAGATAAATATATCCAACATGTATTAGTCTATTCTTTTTCGTATTCTTATGACACCTACATTCTTTAGTGGGGGGTAGTGTGCTTGCACAAGTCTTTAAAAGTAGGATTTTTAAGGGAGAATGACGTTGTATGACTTCATTTGTACCACACTTGCATTACGCTTAATAACAAGAACAACCAACACGTTAATTTTAAAGGGACAGTGCATGTCTGCCATGGATTTATCCAATCTACTTTTCGCTCATGACGCACCTGATTGCCCACTTCTGGTATATCAGCGAGTCAACAATATTAACTCCAGACGCTGATTTTTCACATTACCTACGGCTCTACTTAAAACCCACACTAAACTTCATGTTTACATAAAATCGTATTAACAGATACAATACCCCCCTATAGTATCAGGAGGGCGTATGCCGCATTCACCCGAAGATAAAAAACGTATTATGACCCGCGTCCGCCGCATTCGGGGCCAGGTTGATGCCCTTGAACGCGCCCTGGAATCGGGCGATCCCTGTCTCGCCATTTTGCAGCAAATTGCCGCCGTGCGCGGCGCTGCCAATGGTCTGATGGGGGAAATGGTCGAAATTCACCTCAAAGATGAGCTGGTGACGGGGGAGACCACCCCGGATCAGCGGGCAGTGCGGATGGCGGAAGTCGGCCATTTACTGCGCTCTTATCTAAAATAAACCCACACACCTCACAACAAGGGAAAGACATCATGAAATCTCGCGCAGCTGTCGCGTTCGGCCCAGGCCAGCCGCTGAAAATCGTTGAAATTGATGTTGCTCCGCCGAAGAAAGGCGAAGTGCTGATCAAAATTACCCACACCGGCGTTTGCCATACCGATGCGTTTACCCTGTCCGGTGACGATCCGGAAGGCGTATTCCCGGCGGTGCTCGGCCACGAAGGGGGCGGTGTGGTGGTGGAAGTGGGTGAAGGCGTCGCCAGCCTGAAGCCCGGCGACCATGTGATCCCGCTCTACACCGCAGAGTGCGGCGAGTGTAAGTTCTGCAAATCCGGCAAAACTAACCTCTGCCAGGCCGTGCGCGCCACGCAGGGCAAAGGACTTATGCCGGACGGCACCACCCGTTTCTCCTATAACGGCGAGCCCATTTATCACTACATGGGTACCAGCACCTTCAGCGAATACACGGTGTGCGCCGAGATCTCACTGGCGAAAGTGAATCCGCAGGCCCCGCTGGATAAAGTCTGTCTGCTCGGCTGCGGTGTCACCACCGGTATCGGCGCGGTCCATAACACGGCGAAAGTGAAAGAGGGGGACACCGTGGCGGTGTTCGGCCTGGGCGGGATCGGTCTGGCGGTTATCCAGGGCGCGGTACAGGCGAAAGCTGGGCGTATCATTGCTGTGGATACCAACCCGGAGAAATTTAAGCTCGCAGGTGAGATGGGGGCGACCGACTTCATCAACCCGAAAGACTACGACAAACCGGTTCAGGACGTGATCGTGGAGCTGACCGATGGCGGCGTGGACTTTAGCTTCGAATGTATCGGCAACGTCAACGTAATGCGCTCAGCGCTGGAGTGCTGCCACAAAGGCTGGGGCGAGAGCATCATTATCGGTGTGGCCGGCGCGGGTCAGGAGATCAAAACCCGTCCCTTCCAGCTGGTGACAGGGCGCGTATGGCGCGGGTCAGCATTTGGCGGCGTGAAAGGCCGTACTCAGCTGCCGGGCATGGTTGAAGATGCGATGGTCGGTAAAATTCAGCTTGATCCGTTCATTACGCACCGCCTGCCGCTGGAGCAGATCAACGAAGCCTTCGATCTGATGCACGAAGGAAAATCCATTCGCACCGTTATCCATTTCGGCGACAACTGATTATTCTGCCAGCGGTTTTTTCCGCTGGCATTTCTTCCCTGATCTTCTCTAAAGTGTGACCTGTCCGGCGCTTTTAGACGTAATTTAATTCCCTGGCGTGCCGATGACTCTTTTACAGGCGTGTTATTACGCATCTTACCTATAAGAGAGTCGACGGTCATGGACAACACAACATCGATGCAGGCGCAGCCTAAGCTGAGTTTCTTGCATCACATCCGGCTGGTTCCGCTGTTTTCCTCCATTCTCGGTGGCATTATTCTCCTGTTTGCATTGAGCTCAGGTCTGGCAGGCTATTTCCTGCTCCAGGCCGATAACGATCAGCAGGATGTCACGGCAGAAATCCAGGTGCGCACCGGTCTGTCAAACAGTTCCAACCATTTACGCACCGCCCGTATCAACATGATCCACGCGGGTGCGGCCAGCCGTATCGCGGAGATGGAGGCGATGAAACAAAACATCGCTGAGGCTGAGATCCGCATCAGGCAGTCGCAGGATGGATTTGCCGCCTATATGAAGCGCACCGTTCGTACCCCGGCTGATGAAGCGCTTGATGGCGATCTGAAAGCCCGCTATGACGCCTACATCGCCGGTATGCAGCCGATGCTGAAATATGCCAAAAACGGCATGTTTGAAGCCATTATTAACCACGAAAATGAGACCGCGCGTCCGCTGGACGATGCCTATAACGCGGTGCTGCTGAAGGCGATAAAAATCCGCACCGAACGCGCCAACGCGCTGACGGCACAGGCTCACACCCGCACCCGGCTGGGGCTGATGTTTATGTTCGGCGCGTTTGGCCTGGCGCTGGCGCTGGCGGTGATCACCTTTGTGGTGCTGCGCCGTACGGTGATAAACCCGCTCCAGCGAGCCGCTACGCGTATCGAAAATATCGCAAAAGGCGATTTGACCATGCCGGACGAACCGACCGGACGCAGCGAAATTGGCCGCCTGACGCGCGATCTGCAAACGATGCAGCACGCGCTGGTGACAACCGTGGGCACCGTGCGGCAAGGGGCGGAGGAGATCTACCGTGGAACCAGCGAGATCTCCGCGGGTAACACCGATCTCTCTTCCCGTACCGAGCAGCAGGCGGCGGCGATTGAACAGACGGCGGCCAGCATGGAGCAGCTCACCGCGACGGTGAAACAGAACGCCGATAACGCGCATCATGCGAGTAAACTGGCAGAAGATGCCTCCGGTAAGGCCAGCCGCGGGGGGCAGATGGTCTCCGGCGTGGTGAAAACCATGGGTAATATTTCCACCAGCTCGAAGAAGATCTCTGAAATTACCGCCGTGATTAACAGTATCGCGTTCCAGACCAATATTCTGGCGCTCAACGCGGCGGTCGAGGCGGCGCGTGCGGGTGAACAGGGACGCGGCTTTGCGGTCGTGGCGAGTGAAGTCCGCACCCTGGCAAGCCGCAGCGCGAATGCGGCGAAAGAGATAGAAAGCCTGATTAATGAATCTGTGTCGCTTATCGATCAGGGTTCCGGGGAAGTGGTTGCGGCGGGCAATACCATGAATGAGATCGTCGAGGCGGTTAAACGCGTCACCGATATTATGCTGGAGATTGCAGCGGCGTCCGATGAGCAGAGCCGCGGCATTGTTCAGGTGAGCCAGGCGATTTCCGAGATGGACAAGGTGACGCAGCAGAATGCCTCGCTGGTGGAAGAAGCTTCTGCGGCGGCGGCCTCGCTGGAAGAGCAGGGCGCACGTCTGACGGAGGCCGTTGGCGCGTTTCGTCTCATCGGGGCAGGGACTGGACGGACTACAGCCCCTGCAACCGCAGCGAAATCCGCGTCTTTAACCCCGGCGGCGGCCGTCTCCGGTGATAACTGGGAAACATTCTGAGTAAGACAGACCCGCCCTCGCGGCGGGTTCTGCGTTTAGGGTCAGAGAGGCATTGATTTACGAATGGCGCTTAACAGCGTTTGGGCGCCTTCAGAGAGCGGGGCATCTACCCGCGTCAGGATCCCAATCGGTTCTCCCGCGCCGGGCGATGTTACCGGCAGCGCCGTAAGCACACCGCGTCGCAGATCGTCCTTCACCGCGCCGGACGGCACAAACCACACGTAGTCGTAATCCACCGTAAGCTGGCGCGACAGCGACGCCGAAAGCGTTTCAATACACCCGGAAGGCAGCGTGCAGCCCTGCATTTGCAGCAACGCCTCCGCATTCTGACGCGGAACGGTTCCTGTTGGTGAGACCACCACCGGCCACTCCATCACGCGGCTCAGGGTCACGGTGTCCTGCAACAGGGGATGATTCGGACGCACGACCAGCTTCAGCGATTCCAGGAACAGCAGCTCGTAATTCAGGCCGCTCATCAGTTCCGGATCGGACATCCGCCCAATGCCCAGATCCAGCTCGCCTGACTTCAGGCCCGCCAGCAGCATGGTATTATTCATGGTCGCGACCTGAAGCGTGGCGTGCTTTTGCTGACGGTGGAACTGGCCGATCGCCGCAGGCAGTATACCCAGCGCCGCCGTTGGCAGCGCGCCCACGCGCACGATGTCGCTGGCCGACTCCTCTTTACGGTTGAGCGCCTGACCGGCGGTATTGAGGGCATCGAGAACTTTAACGGCATGCGTCAGGAACTGTTCACCCACGAGAGTAAGCTGAGCGCCCAGACGGCCGCGATCGAACAGGCGGGTTCCGGTAAGCTGTTCCAGTTCGTTCAGCGTTTTGGATAGTGCAGGCTGACTGAGGTTAAGGGTTTCAGCCGCTCGCCCCAGCGTTCCCTGTTGAGCGACGGCCACAAAAGTATGCAAATGGCGCAAGCGTATGCGCTGACTGAACAGACCATTTTTTTCCATAGGCGATGTTAAAAACAGAGCGACGCGGGTGACAAGTTAAGATGTTTGAATTTGATAACCTGATAGCAAAATATTTTTAACATTTGATCTATTTGAGTTACAACCGTTTTTCGAAAATGCCCACGCTTTGACCACTGGTCTGCCTGGATCACAATTCGTAAATTCTTCCCAACGAAAGGAACGGGCTTCTCTACACTCCAGGTAGTATTCACTGGAGGCATGACATCATGGCGAACACCATCACGGCTGATGATATTCGGGAACACTTTTCGCAGGCTATGTCGGCGATGTACCAGCAGGAAGTTCCGCAGTACGGCACCTTGCTGGAACTGGTGGCGGACGTTAACCTGGCGGTTCTGGAAAATAACCCACTTTTACATGAACAACTGGCAAACGCAGACGAACTGGCGCGCCTGAATGTTGAACGTCACGGTGCGATCCGCGTTGGCACCGCGCAGGAGCTTTCCACCCTGCGCCGGATCTTCGCCATTATGGGCATGTACCCGGTCAGCTATTACGATCTCTCCCAGGCGGGCGTGCCCGTCCACTCGACGGCGTTTCGTCCGACAGACGATGCGGCGCTCTGCCGTAATCCGTTTCGCATTTTTACCTCGTTGCTGCGCCTGGAGTTGATTGAAAACGTTGCGCTGCGCGAAAGGGCGGCGGAGATCCTCTCCCGGCGCAACATCTTTACGCCGCGCTGCCTGGAACTGATCGACCTGCATGATGCGCAGGGACACTTTACTGAGGCACAGGCGCGCGAATTTGTGCAGGAAGCCCTGGAAACCTTCCGCTGGCATCGCCATGCGACGGTCGATCAGGAAACCTATCTGGCGCTGAGCAACGAACATCGCCTGATTGCCGACGTGGTCTGTTTCCCGGGGTGCCATATCAACCATCTCACGCCGCGCACGCTGGATATCGACCGGGTGCAGGAGCTAATGCCGAAGTACGGCATTGAGCCGAAAATTCTGATTGAAGGCCCGCCGCGCCGCGAGGTGCCGATCCTCCTGCGCCAGACCAGCTTTAAGGCGCTGGAGGAGCCGGTGCTTTTCGCGGGAGAACACAAGGGCACCCATACCGCGCGTTTCGGTGAGATTGAGCAGCGCGGCGTGGCCCTTACGCCGAAAGGGCGCGAGCTGTACGACAGTCTGTTAAATCAGGCCGGGACCGGCAAAGACAACCTGACCCACCAGCTTCACCTGCGCGAGATCTTCAGCGCCTTCCCGGACAGTGAAATGTTCCTGCGCCGTCAGCGGCTGGCTTATTTCCGCTACCGTCTGACCCCGACAGGTGAGGCGCATCGCCACGCATTTCGTCCCGGGGACGATCCGCAGCCGCTGATCGAACGGGGCTGGGTTGTGGCACAGCCCATCACCTACGAGGATTTTCTGCCCGTCAGTGCGGCGGGGATCTTCCAGTCGAATCTTGGCAATGAAACGCAGGCGCGCAGCCACGGCAATGCCAGCCGCAATGCCTTCGAAGCCGCGCTCGGCTGTGCGGTGTACGACGAGTTTTCGCTTTACGAGGAGGCGGAAGCGCGCAGCAAACAGCGTTGCGGTTTGCTCTGAAACCGTTACTCTGCAAGGGTGTGATGGAAAAAGAAGGTTGGTATGGAAAATCCCTCCGCCCCTGTGGTTGAAACGCGCCAGGGCGCACTGATTGGTTTTACTGAAGGCGATACCCACGTGTGGTGCGGCATTCCCTATGCAGCACCGCCCGTAGGCCAGTGGCGCTGGCGCTCCCCGCGTCCTCCCGCGCGCTGGGATGGCGTACGTCCGGCGACGGCGTTCTCCGCCTCCAGCTGGCAGAGCAGCGAAAGCTGTCAGGAGCTGGGTGGCGGCGATCCCGGCCAGTTCTCTGAAGACTGCCTGTACCTTAACGTCTGGTCGCCAGTCGCACGCGCCGATCCGCTTCCGGTGATGGTCTGGCTGCACGGCGGAGGATTTACCCTCGGCGCTGGCGGGCTGCCTCCGTATAACGGCAGGGCGCTGGCGAAGCGCGGCACGGTGGTGGTGACGATCAATTACCGTCTCGGACACCTCGGCTTTTTTGCCCATCCGGCGCTGGAGGGGGAAGAAGAGCGCGTGGTGCATAACTTTGCGCTGCTCGATCAGATCCAGGCCCTGGAATGGGTGCGCGATAACATCGCCGCGTTCGGCGGCGATCCTGAGAACATCACCGTATTTGGCGAGTCGGCCGGCGCGCGCAGCGTGCTGTCGCTGATGGCCTCTCCGCTTGCGCGAGGACTGTTCCATAAAGCCATTGTGCAAAGCGGGTACACGCTGCCGGACACGCCACGCGAGCAGGCCATGCATAAAGGCGAAGCGATTGCCGCCCATTTCGGCCTGCAAAATGCCACCGCTGAACAGCTTCGCGCGATCCCGCCTGAGGCGTTCTGGCCGCTGACCTCGCCGCTGAATATCGCCCCTGCGCCCATCGTGGGGGATTGCGTTTTGCCTGAGGCCATGCTCGACGTTTTCTTCGCGGCCCGCCAGCATCCTGTACCGGTGATGATTGGGTCAAACAGCGACGAAGCCAGCGTGATGTCGGTGTTCGGGGTCGATCTGGCCGGGCAGATCCAGAAGCTTCGCCGCGAGCGGCGCTTTGGCCTGGGGCTGATTAAGCTGCTTTATCCTGGCGTGAAGGGCGATGAGGAACTTGGCAGGCAGGTATGCCGCGACATGGCCTTCACCACCATGGGATACGTGGTGATGCAGGCGCAGCAGCGGGCGGGCGGCCTGTGCTGGCGATACTGGTTTGATTATGTGGCCGAAGCGGAGCACGCGACGTACATCAACGGCGCCTGGCACGGCAACGAAGTGCCCTACGTGTTCGATACCCTTGGACAGGTGGAACCCTCGCGGCAGTATGTAAATGAACGCGATCTGGCCTTCGCCGCTCAGGTGGCGGACTACTGGGTGAGCTTCGCCCGGGATGCGGGGGCACGCGATAGTCTGGCAGGGCCCACGCGCTGGCCCGCCTGCCGGAAAGGGCGGGACGTGCTGTTACGTATTGGTGTGAATAAACATGCAGGTTTTCGGCTTGAAAACCGCTTCATGCGTGCCCGAATGAGCCTCTTCAAACGGGTGATGAAACACCACGTCAGCCTCGACTGAGCAAACAGGCGCGAAACGCATCCAGCCCGTTTTCCGGGCCGGGTGCGTCGCGTAATACCAGCCGGTAGCTCGCCCCCGTCTTTATGCTTGTGTCAAAAGGCCGCATCAGCCGTCCGGCGCGCACGTCCTCCTCCACCAGCGTTTCATCCGCGATGGCGATGCCCAGCCCCTGAATGGCGGCGGTAATGGCCAGATCCATGGTTTCGAAGTGTTGATTTTTGAGCATAGCTGGCGGCGGACCCGGCTGTTTCGCCAGCCACAGCGTCCAGTCCGTTTTGTCCCGCGTGGGGTGAAGGAAGGTGAGAGTTTCCAGCGCAGAACCGGCCCGTACCGGGCTCATCACCGGGGTTAAGGCCTCTTCGAACAGCAGATCGCCGGCGCTCATGTGTGTCCCAAACACAATCGCCGCGTCACAGGATTCGGTTTTGAAATTGACGTTATGATCGGTGGTGGTGGTCAGCGCAATCTGGAGTTCCGGCTGTTCGCGCTCCACCTGTAGCAGCCGCGGCACCAGCCAGCGCATCGCGCAGGTAGGCGCTTTCAGACGAATAACGGTCTGGTGCGTTCGTGCCTGTTCAGCAACGTTCAGCAGGTGCTCAAACGCAGATTGCAGCTCCGGCAGCAGGGCGCTTCCCTGAGAGGAGAGACGCAGGCCGCGCGCATGGCGCTCGAACAGCGGGAAGCCGAACCAGCTTTCCAGCGAAGCGATTTTGCGGCTTACCGCCCCCTGCGTCAGACAAAGCTCCCTGGCGGCATGGGTTAGATTCAGGTGACGCGCGGTCACGATAAATGTCTCTACGGCATTGAGCGGAAATGATCGACGCGACATATCTCACCTTAGCTATGCGTTTTTGTCATGGCTATTATGACAACAATTCGATTGTCCCGGCAATGAAGTTGTTGTTTGAATAGTTATGCATTCACCACGAGAAGGGACAGAGGATGACTTTGAAAACGCCGGTGCAGACACGATCCAAATTGCCCGATGTGGGAACCACCATTTTTACCGTTATCGGCCAGCTTTCAGCCCGGCATAACGCCATCAACCTTTCTCAGGGTGCGCCGAATTTTTCCTGCGACCCAAAACTTATCACCGGCGTGACCCGCGCCATGGAGGCAGGGCATAACCAGTACGCCTCCATGACCGGGCTGCAACCGCTCAGGGAGCGCATTGCGGACAAAATTGCCACGCTCTATGGCACACGCTATGACCCCGCGAGTGAGGTGCTGGTGACCGCCAGCGCCAGCGAAGGGCTTTACTCAGCCATCAGCGGGCTGGTTCATCCTGGGGATGAGGTGATCTATTTCGAGCCCTCCTTTGACAGCTATGCGCCGATTGTGCGTCTGCAAGGGGCGACGCCGATCGCCATTAAGCTGACGGTACCGGATTTTGCCGTGAACTGGGATGAAGTACGGGCGGCTATTACCCCGCGCACGCGGATGATCATCGTCAATACGCCGCACAACCCGAGCGGGCAGGTGTTTTCAGCCGCCGATCTGCACCAGCTGGCAGCGCTGACGCGCCACACCGACATCATCATTTTGTCTGACGAAGTGTACGAGCACGTCGTTTTTGATGGCGAACCGCACCACGGAATGGCGACGCACCCGCAGCTGGCGGAGCGCAGCGTGATTATTTCTTCTTTCGGAAAAACCTATCACGTCACCGGCTGGCGCGTGGGTTATTGTGTGGCACCCGCGGAGCTGATGGATGAGATATGTAAAGTCCATCAATTTTTAATGTTCTCGGCCGATACGCCGATGCAGTACGCGTTTGCCGAACACATGACCGATCCGCAAACCTGGCTGTCGCTGGCGGCGTTTTATCAGCGCAAGCGCGATCTGCTGCAAAGTTTGCTCGCCGACTCACCGTTCAGGCTGCTACCAAGTGCCGGTTCGTTCTTCCTGCTGGCGGATTACAGCGGCTTTAGCGACGAGCGCGACAGCGAGATGGTGAAAAGGCTGATTGTCGAGTACGGGGTTGCCACCATTCCGCTGTCGGCGTTTTATGCCGATGGCACGGACAATAAGTTAATCCGTCTCTCTTTTGCGAAAGATGAGGCGACGTTACGGGCAGGTGCCCAGGCCCTTTGTCAGGTTACACCACGTTAAGGAATTTGAGATGAAATTACGCGCGTTAGTTGTCGGCATGGGACTGTTGTGTTCATTCTCGTCGTTTGCCGCTACCGAGTTGCGATACGGGCTGGAAGCGGAATATCCGCCGTTTGAAAGCCGCAATGCGTCAGGGGAGCTGGAAGGGTTTGACGTAGAGCTGGGAAATGCCATCTGTAAAGCCGCCGCGCTGAAGTGCAGCTGGGTTGAAACCTCGTTTGATGCGTTGATCCCCGGTCTGGTGGCGAAAAAGTTCGACGCCATAAACTCGGCGATGAACATTACCGAACAGCGTCGCAAAAGCATTGATTTCACCCAGCCCATCTATCGCATTCCCTCCCAACTGGTGGGCAAAGCCGGTTCTGCGGTAGAGGCTACCCCCGAAGGGCTGAAGGGCAAAACCATCGGCGTTCTTCAGGGTTCAATTCAGGAAACTTACGCCAAAGAGCACTGGGAAAAGCACGGTGTCACCGTGGTGTCTTATAAAGATCAGAATATGGCCTGGGGAGATCTGCTGAATGGCCGCATCGATGCCTCGCTGGTCATGTCAGCGGCCGGGCAGGCAGGTTTCCTCAGTAAGCCGCAGGGTAAAGGGTTTGGCTTTATCGGCAAACCGGTGTCGGACGACACCATCCTCGGCAGTGGGATCGGCTTTGGGCTGCGTAAGGGGGATGAGGCCACCAAAAAGCAGCTTGATGCCGCAATTGATAAAGTACGTGCCGATGGCACGATCGCTAAACTGGCTGATAAGTACTTCCCGGGTATCGATGTCAGCGTAAAATAACCGCCTCGTTGGTCCCGGCTGTTGATGTCCAGCCGGGACTCTTTTATACATAACTTTACCCCTTTTTCAGGCCGTTCTGGTCGACAGAAAATATTTCTCGGTTTGTTCAGATAATCACCCGCCAACAATTGGATTCTTAACCGTTTTTGTTTAGGCTGTGCGTTCTTTCTTGCCGTCATTTCGCTGCGCGCGAAACTCATTCACACGACCATAAGGACGTTTTCTCAGGCATGAATCGCAGACGTTTTCTCAAAGGTTCCCTGGCAATGGCTGCCCTGAGCGGCACTTCTGGCCTTGCTTCTCTGTTTTCCCAGGCGGCGTATGCTGCTGACTCCGACATTGCCGACGGTCAGAGCCGTCGCTTTGACTTCTCTGTTCTGCAATCCATGGCGCACGATCTGGCGAAAACCGCGTGGGGCGGTGCGCCGCGTCCGCTGCCGGAAACGCTGGCCACCATGACGCCGCAGGCGTACAACGCCATCCGTTACGATGAGAAGCAGTCGTTGTGGAATAACATTGAAGGCCGTCAGCTGGACGCCCAGTTCTTCCATATGGGGATGGGGTTCCGCCGCCGCGTGCGCATGTTCTCGCTGGATCAAAGCACCTCTCAGGCGCGTGAGATCCACTTCCGACCTGAGCTGTTCAGCTACGGCGATACGGGCGTGGATACCCGCCAGCTTGAAGGGCAGAGCGACCTCGGCTTCGCCGGATTCCGCGTCTTTAAAGCGCCGGAGCTGGCGCGACGCGATATCGTTTCGTTCCTGGGCGCGAGCTACTTCCGCGCGGTGGATGATACCTACCAGTACGGCCTCTCCGCGCGCGGTCTGGCGGTGGATACCTTTACCGACACCCCGGAAGAGTTCCCGGATTTCACCTCCTTCTGGTTTGAAACCGTGAAGCCGGGTGATACCACCTTTACCGTCTATGCGCTGCTGGACAGCCCGAGCATTACCGGTGCCTATAAGTTTGTGATCCACTGTGAGAAGAGCCAGGTGATCATGGACGTCGAAAACCATCTCTATGCGCGCAAAGACATCAAGCAGCTCGGCATCTCGCCAATGACCAGCATGTTTAGCTGCGGCAACAACGAACGCCGCATGTGCGACACCATTCATCCGCAGATCCACGATTCAGACCGCCTGGCGATGTGGCGCGGTAACGGGGAGTGGATCTGCCGGCCGCTGAACAACCCGCAAAAGCTGCAATTTAACGCCTACCTGGATAAAAACCCGAAGGGCTTTGGTTTGTTGCAGCTTGACCGTGACTTCTCTCATTACCAGGACGTCATGGGCTGGTATAACAAGCGACCAAGCCTGTGGGTCGAGCCGCGCAACAACTGGGGGAAAGGTTCCATTGCCCTGATGGAGATCCCGACAACCGGCGAGACGCTCGATAACGTGGTCTGCTTCTGGCAGCCAGAGAAACCGGTGCAGGCGGGTGATGAGCTGGACTTCAAATACCGTCTCTACTGGAGCGCGCAGCCGCCGGTGCGTTCGCCGCTGGCAAACGTCTACGCCACCCGTACCGGTATGGGCGGCTTCCCGGAGGGCTGGGCGCCGGGTGAAAATTACCCGAAAGTGTGGGCCCGTCGCTTTGCCATTGATTTCGTCGGGGGCGATCTGAAGGCCGCCGCACCGAAGGGCATTGAGCCGGTGATCACCCTGTCCAGCGGTGAAGCGAAGCAGGTGGAGATCCTCTACGTCGAGCCGTTCGACGGATATCGCATTCTGTTTGACTGGTATCCAACCTCTGACTCCACCGAGCCGGTGGATATGCGCCTGTTCCTGCGCTGTCAGGGCGATGCCATCAGCGAGACCTGGCTGTATCAGTACTTCCCGCCCGCGCCGGACAAACGTAACTACGTTGACGACCGGATCATGCGCTAGTCCTTATGGGTTTGTGCCGGGTGGCGATCCGGCCTGCTCCGGACGCATTTGTAGGCCGGGTAAGCGTTAGCGCCACCCGGCAATTAAGAGGCACTATGTCTTCAGAAATCATCCCCGTAACCCAGGAAATCGAGCTTCGCGCCGTCGAAGAGCGCTATACCACCGATCTGCATAACCTCGTAATCAAAAACAAAACCTGGCTGCAAACCGCCTTTGACTGGGCGCAGCATGTCGGCAGCGAAGAGGACACGCGCCGCAACGTGCAGAGCAACCAGATGTTGCACCAGCGCGGTTACGCCAAAATGTTCCTGATTTTTATGAATGACGAATTGGTGGGCGTGCTCTCCTTCAACGCGATCGAGCCTGCGAATAAGGCCGGGTATATCGGCTACTGGCTTGACGAGGCGCATCAGGGGCAGGGTATTCTTTCTCAGGCGCTCCAGGCGTTTATGCGCTATTACGTTGAGCGCGGCGAGATCCGCCGTTTTGTGATCAAGTGTCGCGTGGATAACCAGAGCAGTAACCGGGTGGCGCAGCGCAACGGTTTCACGCTGGAAGGTTGTTTGCGGGAAGCGGAAATGCTCAACGGTCGCTACGATGACGTGAACCTGTACGCCAGAATCTTCCCGCTATAGCGCCCCCAGCAGCGGCGTCCGGGTGATCCGCGTGTCGCCGTTGATCACTTTGGCTCCCCGGACGTGAATGCTTTCACCCTCCAGCGCCTCGATAACCGCATCGTCCGTTATTTCCACCTGATGCTCAATCAGGACATCGCCGCTGATACGCGCCCGCCCCTGAATGACCACTTTGTCATCAATCAGGATCGGCCCGCCGCGTAACCACGCCTCGCCGCCTATTAATACGTGGTGTTTAATGACGCAGTTGCCTTGGACGAGGGCGTTTTCCGCGACCTGTGAACTGTACCGCACGGTCGGGATGGCATCATCCTCCAGACCGGCCAGCAGACGGGCGTTGCCGTACACTTTGGCGCAGTCGCACACCCAGACGTTATTCAGCGCGTTGCCCTCAATAATGGCGCGATCGAACACCTCGGCGCGGTGCTCAACAAAGGCCCAGGTCACCATGGCATCGCCGTAGATTTGCGCCTGATGCACAATACGCGACTGGCTGACCGTGGCTCTGTCATAGATTTGCAGGATCTGCTCACGGTCGGGTGTCAGCCCTTTGGCTGCAATCACCAGGCTGTTATGCAGCACCCGCGCGTCACCCGCGATACGGCATTCCCCGCGTACGGTGGAGTGCTGAATGGTGACGTTGTCACTTATTGCCGCCCCGTGACTCACCTCTGCCGCGTCAAGCCAGCCGTTGCCGCCAACGTGTGCGCGGTGGCTTACGATGCAGGGTTGGGTGAGGCGGGCGTTACCGGATATCCTGGCCCCGGCAAACACCACGCTGTTTTCATCGTAAACCCAGCAATCCCCGTCCTGGGCGAGCGCGTGTTCATCCTCAACCCAACCGCCTTTAGTCCCGCTGGTCACATCGTTAAAATCCTTCACGGCAATAATTTGTCTGAGAGGCGTTGTGCACGGCGTTGATCCGTCCTGCCAGCGCCAGAGACGCGTTTCATTGCTAAGCCGATATTTTGTCATCGTGTTATCCCTGAAAAGCCTTTCAATAAACGTAGCAAAGTTTTGGTTTTTCGAAGTGCTGGCGTCCGCTCAGGAAACCCCTTAAAATGGCATTTAAAATACATTTTAAACTTTAAAAAAAATGCATAACCAAAACCAACGCGTTCTTAACTTGCCCGCCGGGTATTTCGGTATGGTCCTCGGGACCATAGGCATGGGGTTCGCCTGGCGTTACGCCGGCACCATCTGGCCGGTGACGCGCTGGCCGGGCGAGATCCTGGTGGCGCTGGCGGTGGGGATCTGGTTCCTTCTAGGCGTGGCGTTTCTTACCCGTGCGGTACGGTTTCCACATAGCGTGCTGGCCGAGATGCGGCATCCGGTAATGAGCAGTTTTGTCAGCCTGTTTCCTGCCACAACGCTGCTGGTGGCCATCGGCTTTGTGCCGTGGTATCGCCCGCTGGCGCTGGGGTTGTTTAGCGTGGGCGTGGTGATCCAGCTTGGGTATGCCGCCTGGCAAAGCGCCGGGCTGTGGCGCGGCAAGCATCCGGAAGAAGCCACGACGCCGGGACTGTATCTGCCGACGGTAGCGAACAATTTTATCAGCGCGATGGCCTGCGGTGCGCTAGGCTTCCACGACGCGGGGCTGGTGTTCCTTGGTGCCGGGGTCTTTTCCTGGCTGAGCCTGGAGCCGGTCATTTTGCAACGCCTGCGCAGCGCGGGCGAACTGCCCGCTGCCCTTCGTACCTCGCTCGGTATCCAGCTTGCGCCTGCCCTGGTGGCCTGTAGCGCCTGGTTTAGCGTCAACGGCGGCGAAGCGGACACCTTCGCCAAAATGCTTTTCGGCTATGGCCTGTTGCAACTCCTGTTTATGCTGCGTCTGATGCCGTGGTATCTGTCGCAGCCGTTCAACGCGTCGTTCTGGAGCTTCTCGTTCGGGGTGTCGGCGCTGGCGACCACCGGTTTACATCTGGGGCAGAGCAGTCCGTCAGGGTTCTTTCATGCCCTCGCGGTTCCCCTGTTTATTTTCACCAACGTCATCATCGCGATGCTGCTGGTCCGTACTTTTATCTTGCTGATGCAAGGCAAACTTCTGGTGCGCGCTGATAAGGCACTGCTTATGCAATCTGAGGAAAAATAATGACTGTCGATGAAAACTACTTTACTGAGAAATATGGGCTGACCCGCACGCACTCAGAGGTGCTGCTCAGCGCGGACATTGTTAAGCCCGGTAAAACGCTCGATCTGGGTTGCGGAAATGGCCGCAACAGCCTCTACCTCGCGGCTAACGGCTATGACGTGACGGCGTGGGATAAAAACCCGATGAGCATCGATAACATCGAGCGCATTAAGGCGGCGGAAGGAATCGCGAATCTGGAAACGGCGATTAAGGATCTGAACAACCTGACCTTTGACGGCGAATACGACTTTATTCTTTCCACCGTCGTGTTGATGTTCCTCGAAGCGAATACCATCCCTGGTCTTATCGCCAATATGCAGCGTTGCACCAGACCAGGCGGCTATAACCTGATCGTTGCTGCCATGGATACGGAGGATTATCCGTGCACAGTCGGCTTCCCGTTTGCCTTCAAAACCGGTGAACTGAGCAACTACTACGAAGGCTGGGAGCTGATCAAGTACAACGAAGAGGTAGGGGAACTCCACCGTACCGATGCCAACGGGAACCGTATCAAGCTGCGCTTCGCTACCATGCTCGCACGCAAGCCCGCTTAACGCGCGGCCAGCAGACAGAGTTGCAGGGCCGTGCGACAGGAGGCCTCGAACGACGACAGCGGTAAAAACTCAAACTTCGAGTGGAAGTTATGGGCGCCGGTGAAGAAGTTCGGGGTGAGCAGGCCTTTGGCTGACAGGGCCGCTCCATCCGTGCCACCGCGCATGGGGATCGGTTTTGGGGTGATGCCGAGCGATTCCATCGCCTCGAACATCAGGTCGATCGCGCGGCGGTCTTCGCCAATCGCATTGCTGATATTGCTGTAGGTATCCTCAATGCGGTATTCCACGTTTGCCGTGGGATGCTGCGCGGCTATTTGCGCCGCCACATCGGCAATGTGCTGCTTGCGGGCGGCGAAACCATCTTTGTCAAAATCACGAATATTGGCTTTCAGTATCGCTTCGTTCTGCCCGGCCTGGATGCCGTTAAACCAGATATAACCTTCGCGCCCCTCGGTGCATTCCGGGGTTTGCCGGCGATCGAAATGGCTGATGAAATCCGTTGCCATCAGCAGCGGATTGACCAGCACCCCTTTGGCGGACATCGGGTGAGCCGTGACGCCGGTAAAGCGAATTTCAGCCGCCGCCGCGTTAAAGTTCTCGTAAACAATCTCCCCCAGCTCGCAGCAGTCGATGGTCCAGGCAAAATCGACGTCGAAGCGCTTCAAATCCAGCGCTTTCGCGCCACACAGGCCAATCTCTTCATCGGGCACAAACGCCACCACAATATCGCCATGCTTATGTTCAGCGGTGAGGTTTTCCAGCACCGTCATGACCACGGTGACGGCCGCTTTATTATCTGCGCCTAATACGCTGGTTCCGTCGCTGAAAATAATCTCCTCATCAGGATAAGCCAGAATTTCCGGGTGCTCATTTACGCGCAGCCAAATATCTTTCTCTTTATTCAGGCAGAGATCATCCCCCGTAAACGTTAATATTTGTGGATGAATATCCGGGGATAAACCGACGTCGACGGTGTCGATATGGGTAATAAAACCAATCCGCGGCGCGCCGGGAACATTGCCTTTTTTCACGGCGGTAACGGTGGCGAACTCATCTATCACAATATCATCTAACCCCAGCGTTTTCAGCTCCTTCGCCAGCTCCCGCGCCATGTCGTGCTGACCCGGGGTGGAGGGCAGGGTTTTGACTTTCGGGTCGCTCTGGCTGGTGATGGCGAGATAGCGGAAAAAGCGTTGGGTTAATTGTCTGGAGAGTTCTGAGCCCATAGTGTTTCCTTCTGTATTTATTTTTCATGTGTTTGCGCCATCACTTTAATGTTATTTATGAAATGGCAAAAGAAGTAATTAGCCGTCGAATTAAAAAGACAGGAATAAATGATGAAAAGCACATTCACAATGATAACGCTGGCGCTTGCTGCGCTGACGGTCAGTTCCACCGTCGCGGCAAAAACGCTGGTGTATTGCTCCGAAGGATCGCCGGAAAATTTCAATCCTCAGCTCTATACGTCGGGGACCAGCGTGGACGCCAGCGCCGTACCGGTTTATAACCGTCTGGTCGATTTCAAACCGGGCACTACCGAACTGGTGCCGAGCCTGGCGGAAAGCTGGGAGGTAAGCGACGATGGCAAGATCTATACCTTCCACCTGCGCAAGGGGGTGAAATTCCACAGTAATAAGCTGTTCACGCCGACGCGCGACTTCAACGCGGACGACGTGATTTTCTCGTTTATGCGCCAGAAGGATGTGAATCATCCCTACCATAACGTCTCCAACGGCAGTTATTCCAACTTCGAAAGTCTGGAGTTCGGCAGTCTGATTACCGCCATTGATAAAGTTGACGATCGCACCGTGCGCTTCACCCTGGCGCATCCGGAAGCGCCGTTTGTCGCTGATCTGGCGTGGTACTTTGCCTCCATTCTGTCGGCGGAGTATGCCGATGCCATGCTGAAAGCGGGCACGCCAGAAAAGGTCGATATGCAGCCGATTGGCACCGGGCCGTTTAAGCTGGCGCAATATCAGAAGGATTCCCGCATCCTCTTCACCGCTTTCCCTGACTACTGGCAGGGAAAATCGAAGCTGGATCGTCTGGTGTTCACCATCACGCCGGACGCCTCGGTGCGTTTTGCCAAAGTCGAGAAGAATGAGTGCCAGGTGATGCCGTTCCCGAATCCGGCGGACCTGCCGCGTATGAAGGCTAACAAAGACATCAACCTGATGAGCAAGGCCGGTCTGAATACCGGTTTCCTGGCGTTTAACACGCAAAAGCCGCCGCTGGATAACGTAAAAGTGCGCCAGGCGCTGGCGATGGCGATTAACAAACCGGCCATCATTGAGGCGGTGTTCCACGGCACCGGCACGGCGGCGAAAAACCTGCTGCCGCCTGGCGTCTGGAGTGCCGACAGCGAGCTGAAAGACTATGATTACGATCCAGAAAAAGCGAAAGCGCTGCTAAAGGAGGCGGGATTTGCCAACGGCGTAAGCATCGATCTGTGGGCCATGCCCGTGCAGCGGCCGTATAACCCGAACGCGAAGCGTATGGCGGAGATGATCCAGGCGGACTGGGCGAAAGTGGGCGTGCAGACCAAAATCGTGACCTACGAATGGGGCGAATACCTGAAGCGCGTGAAGGGCGGGGAGCATCAGGCCGCACTGATGGGCTGGACAACGGCGACGGGCGATCCGGATAACTTCTTCGGCCCGCTGTTTACCTGTACGTCCGCCAACGGCGGGTCGAACTCGGCCAAATGGTGCTATAAGCCGTTTGATAACCTGATTGCCGAAGCTAAATCGATAACCGATCGCGAAAAACGCGTGGCGCTGTACAAGCAGGCGCAGCAGATGATGCACGATCAAATGCCGGCGGTAATGATTGCCCACTCGACGATTTTTGAGCCAGTCCGTAAAGAGGTCACGGGCTATGAAATCGATCCCTTCGGCAAGCACCTGTTCTGGCAAGTGGACCTGAAGGAGTAATTTTTCACTGCCCGGTTTCGGTCGGGCAGTTTTTTCGCTATTTGTGCTGTCTTCGTCATTTTTTGCCACAACACATCGCCCGGTTTTTTGTTATAACTTCAAGTGCATACTTGCAGATAACATGGAATACCATCATGCGTACTCACACTTTTTTTAAAGTTGCAGTGCTTTCTGGTCTGTTGGCCCTTTCCGGCTGTGCGTCAAAAGTCGCAGCCCCCGATCAATATTCAGGCTTTTTAAAAGATTACTCCGGCTTGCAGGAGATGAAATCTGCAACCGGGAAGCCAACCCTGCGTTGGGTTGACCCGTCCTATAATGAGGCGAATTACGACAGCATTATCTGGACCCCGATAACCTATTATCCGACGCCAAAACCGACCACTCAACTTGGGCAAAAAACGCTTGATGAGCTGTTGAATTATACCAATACCAAACTGAAAACCGCGATTGGCCAGCGTAAGCCGATTGTGACGACGCCGGGCAAACATAGCCTGATCTTCCGCGGCGCCATTACGGGTGTGAGCTCAGACAAAGAAGGTTTGCAGTTCTATGAAGTGGTGCCTGTCGCGCTGCTGGTTGCGGGTACGCAGATGGCAACGGGCCATCGTACCATGGATACGCATCTGTTCTTCGAAGGTGAGCTGATCGACGCGGCCACGAACAAACCGGTGGTTAAAGTTGTTCGTAAAGGTGAAGGGAAAGAGCTGGCGAACGAGAATACGCCGATGGGCTTCGGCACCCTGAAGCAGGTTGTGGATGATATGGCGACGGATGCCACCATGTTTGATGTTCATCAGACAGCAAATTAATAAAAAATGGCCTGCATTTTCGCAGGCCGTTTTTTTATGCTGTCCGCAGGCGGCGGAACCAGGTTTCCGGCTTCGTAAACATCACCATATTCCCGCCCAGTATCAACAGCAGGCCGACGATCCCGTTGAGATGCCACACGTAACCCTCGTACACCGTTGAAATCGACAGCGCCACCAGCGGGAACAGCAGCGTGCTGTACGCGGCTTTACCGGGACCAATGCGGCCTACCAGCGTAAAGTAGGCGCCGAAGGCAATCACCGAGCCAAACAGCGCAAGATAGAGCAGCGCCCCCATATAGCTCACCGTCCATTCCGGCATAAAGCTATCGCCCCTGAAGAGCGCGATAAAGCCCATCACGACGGTGCCGTACAGCATCGCCCAGGCGTTGGTGGTCATGGTTTCCAGCCCGTTTCGCTGATGACGCATGCTGATCATATTCCCCAGCGAGAAGCCGTAGGTGCCGAGGGCGGAAAGCCCGATGCCCGTAAGCAACGACGCGCTCCAGCCGCTGGCGAGCAGATCGTTCCAGAAAAGGGTAATGATCCCGATAAGCCCCAGCGCTGCCGCCGTCCAGAAGCGTGCGGGTGGGCGCTGGCCGAAGAAGATAAAGCTGTTGATGGCGTTATACAGTACGGCCATCGAGAAAATCACCGACTCAAGGCCGGTATTGATATGGGCGGCGGCGGTGTAAAAGCACCAGAAGTTGAAACAGAAAACGCAGCAGCCCTGAAGCATGCAGTAGAGATGATCCCGCAGCGCTAGCCTGCGCAGGCGGCGAAGGGCGACCAGGATGATCATCATCGTGGCGCTGGCCACGGCGAAGCGCCAGAAAATGGAGACCGGCGCTGCAACCGGCCCCTGTTGTAAAAAAATGGCGATCCAGGTCGTGCCCCAGATAACAACGACCAGCCCATAGAGTAATGCGTTCATGGTGTCTCTCTTCTCATACCGCGAAAAACGACAGTGTGGCGAAAGAAGGGAGGGCCGTCTTTCATCGCCTTGCGCCGGACTTGCAAATTCTTGCGCTTTTTTCTCGCACAATGGCTGGTAACAGGCTGCAACACTTCTTAGACTGACAGTCTGATTAATCACCTGTTTACGGCCATGTCTCTCGTTTACGACACCTTTGAAACGTTACGCCAACAAAATGCAGTGCTGCGGGAAACCGTCGCGCTCAATACTGGCATTCAACTGGCGGCGTGGTACAACAAGCACGACACGATCACGGTGAAAAGCAACCATCACACCCTTAGCCTGTACGTGGCGGATGGCTATGAAAGCTATCAAAAAACGCCGGGTGGCTGGAAAAATGGCGGCGGGCCGGACCGTTTTTGTCTGATGCCGGAAGAGAGCGAATCCACGTGGGATATTCGTGACGACCTGTCGTTTGTGCACCTCTACTGCACCGATGAACACCTGCGGGACGTGGGGGAGAAAATCTGGGATAAACGACCGCTATCGCTGACGCTGGAGGAAAAAATCTTCGGCAGCGATCCGAAAATCACCGCCCTTTATCGCCAGTTTTTGCTCGGCTGCGACTGGCAGCAAAACGCCAATCAGCTCACCCTGAGCACCGCGTCGACCTTATTGCTGACGCATTTGGTCCAGCACTACTCCAGCGTACAGTGGAAGCTGCCGGTAGTGACCGGCGGGTTATCACCGTTTGTACTGCGCAACGTGCTGGCCTTTATCGAGGAAAACCTTGCACAACCCTTAACCCTGGCGGAACTGGCGGGCCAGGCCGCACTCAGTGAGTATCACTTTGCGCGGATGTTCCGCCAGTCGATGGGGCTGGCGCCACATCAGTACGTTATGCAGCGCCGCATGGAGAAGGCCAAAGCGCTGGTACAGCACACGACCACGCCGCTCACCGACATCGCGCTGGCCTGTGGATTTAACTCCGCCAGCCATTTCAGTAACCGTTTTCGCAGCATGACCGGCATTACGCCGTCACAGCTACGCGCGGCGAAGGCGTGAGAAGACGGCGTAACAGATCCCTCCCAGCACCAGCCCCCAGAAGGCGGAGCCAATTCCCAGGAGCGTGACGCCGCTGGCGGTCATCAGGAAGGTAACGATCGCCGCGTCGCGTTCTGCTTCATGGTTCAGTGCCTGATACAAACTCCCGCTGATAGTGCCGAGCAGGGCCAGCCCGGCCAGCGTCTGGATGCCGCTCAGCGGCAGTGCGGCCATCAGACCGGAAATCGACCCGCCGAACACCCCCGCCAGCAGATAAAACCCGCCTGCCGCCGCCGCGGCCAGCCAGCGTTTACTGGCATCCGGATGGGCGTCCGGGCTCTGGCAGATGGCGGCAGTGATGGCGGCGATGCATATAGAATAAACGCCGAAGGGGGACAACAGCAGTGCCAGCCCGCCGGTGGCAACGATCAGCGGTGAGACCGCCAGCGGATAGCCCGATGCCTGCATGGTGGCGAAGCCGGGCGCATTCTGCGACGCCATGGTCACCAGGAAGAAGGGTAAGCCGATGCTGAGCAGGCTGGTGATGGTGAACGCAGGGGCAATGAATTCCGGCATGATGACTGATAACGTCATCCTGTTCGTGACAACGTCACCTCCGGCCCATGCCACGAACACGCCCACCAGCAGCGTGGCGACAATGGCGTACCGGGGCGCTACGGCTTTGGTCACCAGCCAGGCGGCCAGCATACTGCCGCAAAGAAAAATGTGTCCCTCAAGATTGCTGAATGCCTTCAGGCCAAACTGTAACAGCACGCCCGCCAGCATAGCGGCGGCAAGCGAGTGCGGGATTAGTTTCATCAACCGGGCAAACAGGCCAGTGACGCCGCACAGCAGAATCAGCGCATTCGCGAATATAAATACCCCGATGGTTTCCGCCAGCGTCACGCCTTGCAGGCTGGTGGCGAGCAGCGCCGCGCCGGGAGTCGACCAGGCGGTCAGCACGGGGGCTTTATACCACCACGACAATGCCAGCGTGCTGATCCCCATCCCGAGCCCCAGCGCGGTCATCCATCCGGCAATTTGCTGTGTACTGGCGCCAGCCGCAGCAGCCGCCTGCCAGATAATGGCGGCAGAGCTGGCATAGCCCACCAGAACGGCAACAAAACCGGCCAGCACGGCAGGAAAGAGAGAGGCAGTCGATCGCATGGATACTCCGTTGTGCGTTATAACGTCCAGGATAAGGTATCACTGTGCGCTATAGCGTACAAGTGGTATGCTTTGCCGCAACGGGAGGAACTATGGATATCACTCAACACCTGGCAACCACACTGAAAGCGCTGCGTCAGGCGCGGGGCTGGAGCCTGTCGAAACTGGCGGAAGAGACGGGCGTGTCGAAAGCGATGCTTGGGCAAATCGAACGCAATGAGTCCAGCCCGACGGTCTCTACTTTGTGGAAAATCGCCACCGGGCTGAACGTACCTTTTTCGGCGTTTATCACTCCAGAAAGCGAACCGCAGGCGGTGTTCGATCCGCAGCAGCAGGCGATGGTGGTGAAACCGCTTTTCCCCTGGGATGAACAGCTTAAGTTCGACCATTTCTCCATCACCCTGTCGCCCGGCGCGCTGAGTGAGTCCACGCCGCACGTAGCCGGGGTGATCGAGCACGTGGTGGTGATAAGCGGTGAGCTGGACATGCAGATTGACGGTGTCTGGCGCACGCTATACGCTGATTCCGGCGTGCGTTTTGCCGGCGATAAACCGCACGCGTACCGCAACAGCAGCGCCCGGACGGTGCATTTTCACTCTCTGATCCATTATCCCCGCTAAAGCGTCGCAAAACGGTTTCACTGGCACAGACTTCTGACTACAATAGCCGCCATTTTGACCATAACGGATAACGACGAAGTATGCGCCTGCACTCCCATCATCTTGAACTGCTAAGCCCGGCCCGCGACGCCGCCATTGCCCGTGAAGCCATTCTTCACGGAGCAGATGCCGTCTACATTGGCGGCCCTGGCTTCGGTGCCCGTCATAACGCCAGCAACAGCCTGCGCGACATTGCCGAGCTGGTCCCGTTCGCCCACCGTTTCGGGGCGAAGGTGTTCGTGACCCTGAACACCATTCTTCATGATGATGAGCTTGAGCCCGCGCAGCGTCTTATTACCGATCTCTACCAGACCGGCGTTGACGCCCTGATCGTTCAGGATATGGGCGTTCTGGAACTGGATATCCCGCCGATTGAGCTGCATGCCAGCACCCAGTGCGATATCCGCACCGTTGAGAAGGCGAAGTTTCTTTCGGACGTCGGGTTTACGCAGATTGTTCTGGCGCGCGAGCTGAACCTGAACCAGATCCGCGATATCCACCAGGCGACCGACGCGACCATTGAATTCTTTATCCACGGTGCGCTGTGTGTGGCGTATTCCGGGCAGTGTAATATCTCTCACGCCCAGACGGGGCGCAGCGCTAACCGGGGCGACTGCTCTCAGGCCTGCCGTCTGCCTTATACCCTGAAAGACGATCAGGGCCGCGTGGTGGCATTCGAAAAACACCTGCTGTCGATGAAAGATAACGATCAGACGGCCAACCTCGGCGCGCTGATCGATGCCGGTGTACGCTCCTTCAAAATTGAAGGGCGCTACAAGGACATGAGCTACGTGAAAAATATCACCGCCCATTATCGTCAGATGCTGGATGCCATCATCGACGATCGCGGTGACCTGGCGCGCGCGTCCGCCGGTCGTACAGAGCATTTCTTTATTCCGTCGACGGACAAGACCTTCCACCGCGGCAGCACGGACTATTTCGTGAATGCCCGTAAAGGGGATATTGGCGCGTTCGATTCACCGAAGTTTATCGGTTTACCGGTGGGTGAAGTGCTGAAAGTGGCGAAAGATCATCTTGACGTTCAGGTTACAGAGCCGCTGGCGAACGGCGATGGTCTCAACGTGATGATCAAACGTGAAGTAGTGGGTTTCCGCGCCAATACGGTGGAGAAAACCGGCGAAAATCGCTATCGCGTCTGGCCGAACGAAATGCCTGCCGATCTCTACAAAGCCCGTCCTAATGCGGCGCTTAACCGTAACCTGGATCACAACTGGCAGCAGGCCTTGCTCAAGACCTCCAGCGAGCGCCGCATTGCGGTGGATATCGCGCTGGGGGGCTGGGAAGAGCAGCTGATCCTGACCATGACCTGCGAAGACGGTATCAGCGTGACGCATACGCTCGACGGCCTGTTCGAGGTGGCGAACAATGCGGAGAAAGCGCTTAGCAACCTCAAGGATGGCGTGGCGAAGCTGGGGCAGACCATTTATTACGCGCGCAATATTGAGGTGAATCTGCCGGACGCGCTGTTCGTTCCGAACAGCCTGCTGAACCAGTTCCGCCGTGAAACGGCAGAGATGCTGGATGAAGCACGGCTGGCAAACTATCCGCGCGGCAGCCGTAAGGCCGAAACGGTGCCTGCGCCGGTCTACCCGGACACGCATCTCTCGTTCCTCGCGAACGTTTACAACCACAAAGCGCGTGCGTTTTACCATCGTCACGGCGTGCAGCTGATTGACGCCGCGTATGAAGCGCATGAAGAGAAGGGCGATGTGCCGGTGATGATCACCAAACACTGCCTGCGGTTTGCCTTTAACCTTTGTCCGAAACAGGCGAAAGGCAATATTAAAAGCTGGAAAGCGACGCCGATGCAGCTGGTGAATGGCGATGAAGTGCTGACGCTGAAGTTTGACTGCCGTCCGTGTGAAATGCACGTTATCGGCAAGATGAAGAATCACATCTTCAAAATGCCGCCGCCGGGAAGCATTGTGGCCTCCGTCAGCCCTGACGATTTGATGAAGACCCTGCCGAAGCGTAAAGGCAGCTAACCCGCAGAGTGGGTATCCGGTTTGCGCGATTTCTGCCAGGCATGGTGCTCGCGCAACCCCTCCGCAGACTCCTCAGCCGCGCTGCGTAACTCGTCGCTGTCAGCTTCATGACGAAGCTGATGGTCGGCGTTTTTCACATACACAAATTCATGCCCTTTGTGCTCCGCCATAATCTGCCCTGAGAACAGGGCGCTAATCACCAGCAGTAGCGAAAATTCTTTTCTGAACATCCTTTATCCCCTGAAAATACGCTACGGTCATCGTAGGGATAATTTCATAGAGTAATTATTCGACTGTTTAAATTTGAGAAAATAGACTGTCAAAAATTGTGGTCGCAATAAAACTCACTTAAGACTATTCTTAAAAGCAATATCGCCGTTGTAAACTCCCATTTCTGGTATGCAAAGAGAAGCTAGATTTATTGGGAAATCATTTACAATAAGATTTTTCTGGCTAAGGATTGGATCGAATAAATGAAAAAAATAATCGTGCTATCACTTCTGGGCGTAGTGGTTGCGGTGGGTGCTGCGGCCAGCATCTATTCAAATGAAGAACCAGAATATATTCAGTCAGCAAAAAGCCGTGTCGGATCGTATTTAACCAGCGATTACGGCCGTGTCGAATGTAATAGCACCCAGGTAAGTGAAGATCGCTGGGAGCTGGGCTGTACCAATAAGGCGAGGGGCAAAACCTTCCAGTTCGCCGTTTACCCATCCGAGCAGGCGCCGTATGGGGTCTCTCGTGCGTTTTATCTCGAAGCGATTAATGATGATGCCCGCCAGAGTGCAGAGCAGGGGCTGATGCGTTATCTGCAAATTAATACCAAAGCGGGTTAATCGATTCGTTTATGCTTCGTTGAGGCTCACAGTGGTAGATTGCAGATGATCCACATCCCGGTATGGAATACCGGAGCGTAGATACCAAAATACAAATCTATCCATGCAAGCATTTACCGCCAGATTATGGCGGTTTTTTTTTGCCCGTTTATCGTACCGGCTGTGAAAATTGTTTGCGATATTGCGCGGGCGAAAGCGCAAATTGCTGCCGGAAGTGGTGGCGCAGCGTGCCGCTTTGTCCAAAACCGGTTTGTTCCGCAATATTGTCGATGCTGAGCCGACTGTTTTCGAGGTAATCTTTTGCCCGCTGCAATCGTGCAGTTAATAACCAGCGCGCGGGCGTTGTTCCGGTCGCGTCCTGGAAACGGCGCAGAAAGGTGCGCTGACTCATACCCACCCGCAGGGCCAGCGATTCGACGGTATGGGAAACGGCCAGATGCTGGTGAAGATAATCAAACAGCTGGCCCAGGCGCTGGCTCTCCCGCAACTGAGCCACCGGTCGGCTAAGCTGCTGGGTTTGCGAGCCGTCCCGATGGGGCGGGATCACCAGCCGACGCGCCACGCGGTTTGCCGCTTCAATACCGTAATTCCGGCGCACCACGTGCAGGCACAGATCAATCCCCGCGGCGCTGCCTGCGGAAGTGAGAATATCGCCTTCGTCCTGGTACAGCACATCCTCAACCACGGTGATAGCGGGATAGCGTGCTTTCAGAGCTTGCGTGTAGCGCCAGTGGGTGGTTGCCTTCCGCCCGTCAAGCAGGCCTGAGGCTGCCAGAACGAAAACGCCAGAACAGATTGAGAGTAGCTGGCAGCCGCGGGCATGCGCCGCACGGAGCGCCTGGCAGAGCGCGTCGGGTACGGGTTCGTCCAGCCCTCGCCAGCCGGGTACGACAACCAGATCCGCCGTCTCCAGCAGACGCAGATCGCCATCGGCCAGAATACGGATCCCGCCCGTTGCCCGGAGCTCACCCTCATCCACGCTCGCCACGGCGAACTGATACCAGTCCTCGCCCATCTCCGGGCGCGGCAAGCCAAAGATCTCTACCGCCACGCCAAACTCAAAGGTACATAAACCGTCATATGCCAGCACGACCGCGCGCGGCGAGGGATGTCTTAAATTTGTCATCTTTTTGCTGTTTTCTGGCATAGGCGGACGCATTCATGGGCTGAATTAAGGGATAAAGTAGTGTTAACACAAACACCACAAATGAGGAAGATTCATGAGCTATGTTACTGAATTTCCGGCTGCTGAGCCGCAGGAAGCCGTGGGGCATTTCCTGCGTCGTCTGAGCGTCGAGACGGACTGCGCCGATGTCCATCACGCGGTATCCAGCGGTGACCAGGACTTTGTTCTGCTGCACGTTGTCGGAAAACCTGAACATTTTGCCCGGCGGCATCTGCCCGGCGCGCTGCATTTACCCTGGAGCCAGATCACCGCCGAGCGGATGAAAGCGTGGCCAGAGGGCACGCTGTTTGTCGTCTATTGTGCAGGCCCGCACTGCAACGGGGCGGACAGGGCGGCGCTAAAGCTGGCGCGTCTGGGTCTGCCGGTCAAGATTATGCTCGGGGGCATCACCGGCTGGGAAGATGAGCGGTTCGCGTTTGCAGGATCTTCATCACCCGCCCTGTGAACATGAATTTATTTCAACACAGATGAAATTTTCTCGTTTGTCGGCGGCGAGCCGGTATGACATCTTTTCAGGACGTTTAGACATCCAGAAGTCTAAAGATTCAAGAGATGAATTATCACTGTGGGCAATTAACGCCGACAGACAGAGGAGATTTCCATGCAGCGACACCACGCCCCGTACCGCGCCGATGTAGTCGGCAGTTTTTTACGCCCGGATTCTGTTAAACAGGCCCGTCTGCAATTTGCCAGCGGTGAGATCGATGCCGGTCAGCTTCGCGCGGTTGAGGACGAGGCCATTCGCCATGTTGTCGAGCAGCAGTGCGCCTGCGGTCTGCATGTGGTAACGGACGGTGAATTCCGCCGCGCCTGGTGGCACTTTGACTTCTTTGACGGGCTACAGGGCGTAGAGCGTTATGATTCGCAGCAGGGCATTCAGTTCAACGGGGTGCAGACCAAAGCCCATGGCGTGCGCGTTACGGGCAAACTGGGCTTCGGCGATCATCCTATGCTGGAAGATTTCCGCTACCTCAAAAGCATCAGCGGTAACGCACAGCCGAAGATGACCATTCCGAGCCCGAGCGTGCTGCACTTCCGCGGTGGCCGCAAGGATATTGATGCCACGGTATACCCGGATCTGAAAGATTACTTTGACGATCTGGCGACCACCTGGCACGATGCCATTCGGGCCTTTTACGATGCAGGCTGCCGCTATCTGCAACTGGATGACACCGTCTGGGCCTACCTTTGTTCAGAAGACCAGCGCCGGCAGATCCGCGAGCGCGGTGATGATGCAGACGAACTTGCCCGAACCTATGCCCGGGTGCTGAATAAGGCGCTGGAGGGCAAACCGGACGATCTGACCATCGGGCTACACGTCTGCCGCGGCAACTTCCGCTCAACCTGGATTTCCGAAGGCGGCTATGAGCCGGTGGCGGAGGTGCTGTTCGGTACGGTGAACGTCGACGCGTTCTTCCTGGAGTACGACAACGACCGTAGCGGCGACTTTGCGCCACTGCGTTTTGTGCGCCCGGGTAAACAGCAGGTGGTTCTGGGGCTAATCACCACCAAGCACGGTGAACTGGAGAACCCGGAAGGGGTGAAAGCGCGTCTGGAAGAGGCCGCGCGCTACGTGGCGAAAGAGCAGATTTGCCTCAGCCCACAGTGCGGATTTGCCTCCACGGAAGAGGGTAACAGCCTGAGCGAAGCCCAGCAGTGGGATAAAGTTCGCCTGGTGACGCAAATCGCCAGCGACGTCTGGTAACATCGTTCACAGCGCTGCATTATTACAGTGCAGCGCTGTACCATTCTGAGTCGTTTCCCGTAGATCCTCTCTTCGAACCCGTTTAAATCCTGCCTCTGCAACCTGGCACCCTTTTTGCTCTCCTGAAACTGACGTTACTTTTTCTGCGTCCGGGCGGTAACGGACGTCTTCGCACAGCTTTCTTTTTCAGGAGTGAAAATATGCACCGTCGTACCTTTATAAAAGCGTTCGCCTTGTCCGCCTCCGTGGTCGCCATGGGGGTCAGTTTTGGCGTCCAGGCCGCAGAGACCATTAAAGTCGGGATCATGCACTCACTCTCCGGCACGATGGCCATTTCAGAAACGCCCCTGAAAGATGTCGCCCTGATGACCATCGACGAAATCAACGCTAAAGGCGGCGTGCTCGGGAAAAAGCTGGAGCCGGTGGTGGTTGACCCGGCATCCAACTGGCCGCTGTTTGCAGAAAAGGCCCGCCAGCTTCTGAGCCAGGATAAGGTCGCCGTGGTGTTTGGCTGCTGGACCTCCGTATCGCGTAAATCAGTTCTGCCGGTTTTTGAGGAGCTGAACGGTTTGCTGTTCTATCCGGTGCAGTATGAAGGTGAAGAGATGTCACCTAACGTCTTCTATACCGGCGCGGCGCCAAACCAGCAGGCGATCCCGGCGGTGGAGTACCTGATGAGCGAGGACGGCGGCAGCGCGAAACGCTTCTTCCTGCTGGGAACGGACTACGTTTACCCGCGCACCACGAACAAGATCCTGCGCGCCTTCCTGCACTCGAAAGGCGTGGAAGATAAAGATATTGAAGAGGTCTACACCCCGTTTGGTCATAGCGATTACCAGACCATCGTCGCCAGTATCAAGAAATTCTCCGCGGGCGGTAAAACGGCGGTGGTCTCAACCATCAACGGTGATTCCAACGTGCCTTTCTATAAAGAGCTGGCGAACCAGGGGCTGAAAGCCACGGACGTGCCGGTGGTGGCGTTCTCGGTGGGCGAGGAAGAACTGCGCGGCATTGATACCAAACCGCTGGTGGGTAACCTGGCGGCGTGGAACTACTTTGAATCCGTCGATAACCCGACCAACCAGACCTTTGTCGCGGCCTACAAAGCCTACGCGAAAGCCCATAAGCTGCCGAATGCCGATACCGTCGTCACCAACGATCCGATGGAAGCGACCTATGTCGGCCTGCATATGTGGGCGCAGGCGGTTGAAAAAGCGGGGACAACCGACGTGGACAAAGTGCGCGCGGCAATGGCGGGCCAGTCGTTCAACGCGCCGTCCGGCTTTACGCTGACCATGGATGCCACCAACCACCACCTGCATAAGCCCGTCATGATTGGTGAAATCGAAGGCAACGGCCAGTTCAATGTCGTCTGGCAAACCGAACAGCCGGTACGCGCTCAGCCGTGGAGCCCGTTTATCGCCGGGAATGACAAAAAACCTGACCAGCCGATGAAAACCGCCAGCAACTAAGCCACCACCAGGGAGAGACGTCATGAACGCCATGCGCATAATTATTGCGATTGTGTGGCTTACCGTACTGCTGCCAGGGATGGTGCAGGCATCGGATGCCGATGATTTCGTTGCCGCTAGCCGCAGCCAGCAGACCGCCATGCTGACCCGCTGGGCAGCCACGCCGGAACCTGCACGTTTGCCGCTGCTTAAAGCGCTGCAACAGGAGAACCTCTACACCGACAGCCAGAAGAAGGCTTTTACCCGCATCGACGGCGAAATGGTTGCCCTGGGCGCGGCAAAGAGCGCCGAAGGAACGACCAAAGCCGTGCGGCTGACCAACCGGCTGCGCGTGTTAACCGTCACGGCGCTGGCGACGCATCAGCTTGTCAGTGACAGTGTCACCGAAAGGCGTCATGCCGCGCGGCAACTTCAGCGTGACGCCCAACCGGATATGCTCGGGTTTCTGCAACAGCGGGCTAACCGCGAAACGGATGACGTCACCCGACAGTCACTGAGGCTGGCGCTGGCAAATCTTCAGCTGGCGAGTTCGCAGGCGGAAACGCGCCTCAACGCGGTTGAACTGTTGGGACAGTCTGACGATCCGGATGTTCAGGCCACGCTGACGCCGTTCACCCGGGCGCAAACCGAGCCGGACGCACGGGTACGTGCCGCCGCCGCTGAGAGCCTGGACCGTATTCAGCACCGGCTGATGTGGGGCGAACTGCTGGGGCAGGCCATCATGGGCCTGTCGTTGGGATCGGTACTCTTGCTGGCCGCGCTCGGGCTGGCTATCACCTATGGTCTGCTGGGGGTGATTAACATGGCCCACGGCGAAATGCTGATGCTCGGGGCGTATGCCACCTGGATGGTGCAGCAGGTGATGGCGCAGTGGATGCCTCAGTGGCTGGCGCTTTATCCGGTGGTGGCGCTGCCGGTGGCGTTTTGCCTGACGGCAGGTATCGGGATGGTGCTGGAGCGCACGGTGATCCGCCATCTGTATGGCCGCCCGCTGGAAACCCTGCTCGCCACCTGGGGGATCAGCCTGATGCTTATCCAACTGGTGCGCATGACCTTTGGCGCCCAGAACCTTGAGGTCGCAAACCCGGCCTGGCTGTCCGGCGGGGTGCAGGTTTTCGCCAACCTGACGCTACCGTGGAACCGCATTGTGGTGCTCGGGTTTGTGCTGATGGTGCTGTTCTTCACCTGGCTCATTCTGAATAAAACGCGTCTGGGGCTGAACGTGCGGGCGGTGACGCAAAACCGCAGCATGGCGGCCTGCTGCGGCGTCCCCACTGGACGGGTAGATATGCTGGCGTTTGGCCTCGGGTCCGGCATTGCCGGGCTGGGCGGCGTGGCATTGTCCCAATTGGGGAACGTGGGACCGGAGCTGGGCCAGGGATACATCATTGATTCGTTCCTGGTGGTGGTGCTCGGCGGCGTCGGCCAACTGGCCGGTAGCGTCGCGGCGGCCTTTGGTCTGGGGATCTTCAATAAAATTCTTGAACCGCAGATGGGCGCCGTGCTGGGCAAAATCCTGATTCTGGTGGCGATCATTCTGTTTATTCAGAAACGTCCGCAGGGGTTATTCGCACTTAAAGGGAGGGTGACAGACTGATGAGCCAGCCATTGACCTTAACACTGGCGCGCAGGGCACCGCGCTCCACGCAAATCTTCGGCAGTCTGCTGGTTGCGGCGCTGCTGGTGCTGCCTTTTCTCGCGCTGTTGCCCGCAACGCATCCGCTGGCCGTTTCTACGTGGATGTTGACGCTCATCGGCAAGATCCTCTGCTACGCAGTTGTCGCCGTGGCCCTCGATCTGGTCTGGGGCTATGCCGGTATGCTCTCACTGGGGCACGGCATATTCTTCGCCCTGGGCGGCTATGCGATGGGCATGTACCTGATGCGCCAGGCGGCCGGGGACGGGCTGCCCGCGTTTATGTCGTTTCTCTCGTGGAGCGAGCTGCCCTGGTTCTGGTGGGGAACGCAGCATTTTGCATGGGCTCTGGTGTTAATTGTGACGATCCCCGGCCTGCTGGCGCTGGTCTTCGGCTGGTTTGCTTTTCGCTCGAAGATCAAAGGGGTCTATTTCTCCATCATGACCCAGGCGCTGACCTACGCGGGCATGCTGCTGTTCTTTCGCAACGAAACCGGCTTTGGCGGCAATAACGGCTTTACCGGCTTTACCACGCTGCTCGGGTTTTCCGTCACGGCGACCACCACGCGGATCGTGCTGTTTCTCGCAACGGTCGTGCTGCTGCTTCTGGCCCTGGGCACAGGCTACGCGCTGGCGAAGAGTAAATTTGGCCGCATTTTAACGGCGGTGCGCGATGCGGAAAACCGTCTCACGTTCTGCGGCTACGATCCGCGCGGTTTCAAGCTGCTGGTCTGGACGCTTTCCGCCGTGCTGTGTGGCCTGGCGGGAGCGCTGTACGTTCCGCAGGTGGGCATTATCAACCCGGGTGAAATGTCGCCGACCAACTCGATTGAAGCGGCCATCTGGGTAGCGCTGGGTGGACGCGGCACTCTGGTGGGCCCGGTGATTGGCGCGGCGCTGGTCAACGGTGCGAAGAGCTTTTTCACCGTGGCGATGCCGGAGTACTGGCAGCTGTTTCTGGGGCTGATTTTCATCGCCGTGACGCTGTTTTTACCGCGCGGCGTGTTCGGTCTGTTTCGTAAGGGAGAGAATTAATGCAGCCCTCTGAAGGACTCTTTACCCGCCAGCTACCGGGCGACCGTTACCGCGAGCAGACCGATCCGGTGTTGCAGCTCGAGGCCATTAACGTCAGTTTCGACGGTTTTCAGGCGTTGACCGATCTCTCGCTGAACATCGGCGTCGGAGAATTGCGCTGCATCATTGGCCCTAATGGCGCCGGTAAAACCACGCTGATGGACGTGATTACCGGCAAAACCCGGCCAAAAAGCGGGAAAGCTATTTACGATCAGTCCATCGATCTGACTGCCCTGGAACCGGCGGCCATCGCCCGTCAGGGCATTGGCCGTAAGTTCCAGAAGCCGACCGTGTTTGAAGCGCTGACCGTAGGGGAAAACCTCGAAATCGCCATGAAAGCCGACAGGGCCGTCTGGGCGAGCCTGCGGGCCACGCTCAGCGGCGAGCAGCGCGACCGCATTGATGAGATGCTGGTTTTGCTGCGGCTTGGCAGCGAGCGCGATCGCCGTGCCGGGCTGCTTTCCCACGGACAGAAGCAGTTTCTGGAGATCGGCATGCTGCTGGTGCAGGACCCGCACCTGTTACTGCTGGACGAACCCGCTGCCGGTATGACTGACGCAGAGACGGAATACACTGCCGAGCTGTTCCGCACCCTGGCAGGCAAGCATTCGCTGATGGTGGTTGAGCACGATATGGGCTTCGTCGAGACCATCGCCGACCACGTCACGGTGCTGCATCAGGGGCGGGTACTGGCGGAAGGTTCGCTTCGCGAGGTACAGGCCAATGAACAGGTAATTGACGTCTATCTGGGACGTTAAGGAGAGGTGATGTTACAGGTTAGCGAACTGAATCAGTACTACGGCGGAAGTCATATTCTGCGCGGGGTGAGCTTTGAGGCGGTCGTCGGGGAAGTTACCTGCCTGCTGGGGCGCAACGGGGTGGGCAAAACCACGCTGCTGAGGTGCCTGATGGGGCTGATCCCGGTGAAAGGCGGGGAGGTGGTCTGGCAGGGAAAGAGCATCACTCACAGTAAACCGCACCAGCGGGTGCAGTCCGGCGTGGCCTATGTTCCGCAGGGGCGGGAGATTTTTCCGCGTCTGACCGTAGAAGAAAACCTGCTGATGGGGCTGTCACGCTTCTCCGCGGGAAACGCAAGGAGCGTACCGGAGGAGATTTGGCAGCTTTTCCCGGTGCTGAAGGAGATGAAGCACCGACGCGGAGGCGATCTTTCCGGTGGTCAGCAGCAGCAGCTGGCGATAGGTCGCGCGCTGGCGAGCCGTCCACGGTTACTGATTCTGGATGAACCCACGGAAGGTATTCAGCCGTCGGTGATTAAAGAGATTGGGCAGGTGATCCGCAGCCTGGCGAACCGGGGGGATATGGCCATCCTGCTGGTGGAGCAGTTTTATGATTTTGCGGCAGAGCTGGCCGACAGCTATCTGGTGATGTCGCGCGGCAGCATCGTCCAGCAGGGGCGCGGGGAGAACATGGAGCAGGAGGGCGTTCGCGGGCTGGTTGCGATCTGAAATGTTATAATATAACATCCTCATTCTTATGAAACGGAATGAGGATTTTGCTGTGGCTGCACAACTTGCAAAAATTGCGCTGACTCTGGGAACGCTGCTGGTAAGCGGCTCGCTTTTTGCCCATTCGCACGGTCATCAGATGACAGAGGCGGAACAGAAGGCGGCAAACGGCGTCTTTGAGGATAAAGACGTCAGGGACAGGAAGCTGTCTGACTGGGACGGGACCTGGCAGTCCGTTTATCCGTTCCTGCTTGATGGTTCGCTGGATCCGGTTTTCGAAAAGAAAGCGCAGAAGGGAGAAAAATCCGCTGCCGAGGTGAAGGCCTACTACCGTAAGGGGTACGCGACGGACGTGGACGCCATCGGCATTGAAAACAACGTGATGGAATTCCACCGAGGCAAAACGGTGAGCAGCTGCCGCTACGACTACAGCGGCTACAAAATTCTGACCTATGCGTCGGGGAAAAAAGGCGTGCGCTACCTGTTTGAATGCAAGGATAACGCGAGCCAGGCGCCTAAGTTTGTGCAGTTCAGCGACCATATCATCGGGCCGAAAGCCTCTTCACACTTCCATATCTTTATGGGCAACACCTCCCACGAGGCGCTGCTGAAAGAGATGGATAACTGGCCGACCTACTACCCGAATGAGATGTACAAAGAGCAGGTAGTGGAGGAGATGTTGCACCACTAGGGTGTTGGTTTTGCCGGGTGACGGCTTCGCCTTACCCGGCTTACGATTAGGGTTTTGTCGGTCGGGTAAGCGCAGCGCCACCCGACACGCTATCTTCACTTTTCACGCGCATCCCGCGCAATATCATCAGCCAGGCCGCAATGATGGCGGCCATCATAATGATAAATAATGACCAGTGCGGCAGATGGGTCAGGATGAGCCCGGTGATCATCGGGTTCGCCGCCGCGCCGAGCCAGCCTAGCGCCTGGGCGGAGAAATAGCTCGCCTTCATGCCCGGCGGGGCGATATTGTCGATCAGCATGTATTCACCCGGTGCATAAATAATTTCACCCAGGGTGAAAATCGCCGCCGCGATCCCCCAGTAAATCAGGTTCTCGCCGGAAAGCATAAACCCGCCCAGCCCGAGGATGAAAAAAAGCGTCGCGGCGGTCATTAACGGACGAATATTGCTGGCGGTGATCTTACGTCCAAGCGCGTATTGCAGGGTGACGACCACCGCCGCGTTGACAGGCAGCACAACTGCCACCACCTTTTCTGCGAAATCACTGTCCGCATGTGCGGCGAGGACATACTGGGAAATGCAGGTGGCGAACGATCCACCCACATACGACGCCAGCAGGCCGGAGAGCGTGTACCAGAACAGCGCCCGGTCTTTCAGCAGCACCGAGGGCTGCCACGGCATTTTCTCCTCAGGGCTGTCTGAGGCTATGCTTTTCTGCACAAAGAAATGGATAAACCCGAGCGGCAGTGCGGCGCAGAAGGCGGCCAGCCAGAACGGCAGTTGCAGGCTGTACATCACCAGCAGGGTGCCGATCGGCGGCCCGATCGTCCAGCCAATGTTCAGGAAACTGTAGTTGAGTGAGAAAACGCGCGCCTTTTCGCTGGAGGTCAGCACGTCGGCAAACCATGCTTTCAGCACCGTTGAGAAGACGGAATAGGCGCAGTTAATCAGGGCAAAGAACAGCACCACCAGCATCACGTTATTCACCAGCGGAATCGCCACAAACCCGGCGATAAAGGCCACGATGGCGATCAGCATATAGCGTTTTTTGTCGAACTTATCCGCCAGGATGCCAAACCCCAGGCTAAACACCACGCCGATGGTCAACGCCACGGTAAGGGCATAGCCAATATTCTCCACGCTCATATCGTACACGCGTGTGAGATATATGGTCATAAAGGGCAGCGTTGCCCCGCGGCCAATTGTTAATAACAATGACGATGCCAGCAGCGCTGCGGTTGAGCGCCTGATTGATGGTTTCATTTTCCTGCCCGACAAATGCTTATGCTTTTTTTGTTGTGTTATTACAGGATTATCATGGGATCGGCAGCTTGTATAGCACCCAATTTATCCGCAGGTGCTTCTCTCCAGTACCAGAATTAATGATCTTCTCGCGGGGCTATTTTTTCTGTTACCTTGAAGTGTTTACAAAATTTTAATAATTCAGGGGCGGAAAATGACGCGGAAAGACGGGCTGTTAGCGTTGCTGGTTGTCGTGGTGTGGGGACTCAATTTTGTGGTCATCAAAATGGGGTTGCACAACATGCCTCCACTGATGCTGGCGGGGCTGCGCTTCCTGCTGGTGGCCTTCCCGGCGCTGCTGTTCGTTGCCCGCCCGAAAATTCCCCTTAAGCTGCTGCTGGGCTACGGCCTTACTATCAGCTTTGGTCAGTTTGCGTTTCTTTTTTGCGCCATCAAATTCGGTATGCCTGCGGGCCTGGCTTCGCTGGTGCTTCAGGTGCAGGCGTTCTTTACCATCATTCTCGGCGCGTTTGTCTTCGGCGAACGCTTGCAGGGCAAGCAGCTGGCGGGCATTAGCCTTGCGGTCTTTGGCGTGCTGGTGCTGATTGAAGGCAGCCTCAACGGTCAGCATGTCGCGCTGCTAGGCTTTATGCTCACCCTGGCGGCGGGGCTGAGCTGGGCGTGCGGCAATATCTTTAACAAACTGATAATGCAGCACGAGACGCGTCCGCCGGTCTTATCGCTGGTGGTCTGGAGCGCATTGATCCCAATCGTGCCGTTTATGGCCGCGTCGTTTATTCTGGATGGTCCGCAGGCGATGTTGAAAAGCCTGGTGGAGATCGACCTGACGACGATTTTGTCGCTGATCTACCTGGCGTTAGTCGCCTCAATCATTGGCTATGGTATCTGGGGATCGCTGCTCGGACGCTATGAAACCTGGCGTGTGGCGCCATTATCGCTGCTGGTACCGGTGGTCGGGCTTGCCAGCGCCGCACTGTTGCTGGATGAAACGCTCAGCGTGCTGCAACTGTGTGGCGCAGGGCTGATTATGGCCGGGCTGTATATCAACGTCTTTGGCTTGCGGGTGCGTCGGGCAACGCAGGTGCGGGGTTAAGGCAGAAAAAAAGCCCCGCATTAGCGGGGCAAAAACGAATTACAGGTCGTGGTTGTAATACGGCACGCCTAATTCGTCGGATTTGTCGCTGCCAGCGCCCATGTGATTGAAGTCCCAGGGCGACTGGTTTTGCGTGGACGGCATAATCATGGTGTCACGATTATTTTGCTGCCCCGCATTGGGGGTTTGCTCCGCGAAGCTCTGGCCGGAAACCAGCACCAGCAAGGTGAGGGCGGCGGAGGCGATAAATTTCATGATTTCCTCGGTTACGTCTTAACAGGCGATGATTAACTGCAATGTTTTAGCGGATACAGATAACGGGATTCACCCGGCATACTGGTAATACGGTACTTATGAGGCGGCACGTCAAAGTAGTTCTTGAACGTACGCGTCAGGGTCTGTTGCGATTCAAATCCGTAGCGTTCCGCCAGATAGAGGATCGGCTCATTGCTTTCTTTCAGTTTTTGGGCAATCTCCGTCAGCTTGCGGCTGCGAATATATTGTCCTAATGAATGGCCGGTCTCTTTTTTAAACATCCGTTGCAGGTGCCATTTTGAGTAACCTGAACGCTCAGACACTTTCTCAAGAGAGAGTGGAGATTCCAGGTTATCTTCGATCCAGTCCAAAATGCTATGAATGGTGATAGCGTCAGTATTGCGTCTGGACATCGTCATACCTCTTTTTCTGTTTACGGCAGGATTTTCTTGAGTAAGAGCTCAAGCGTTGCCACTTCATCTGCCGATAAGTTTTTTGTCAGTTCCTGGTGCAGTGTTTGTCCTACTAATTGATGACATTGCTCACACATGGCCGCGCCATCGCTGGTCAGTTTCACCAGTACGCCACGTTTGTCATTCGGGTTAGGGCTTCGTTCTATCCATCCTTTACAGACGAGACGATCCAGCATGCGGGTTAACGCACCCAGATCGACAGAGAGCACCTTTTTCAGCTCAACCGGCGTGATACACACTTCGCAGCGAATGGAACACAGCACTTTGAACTGTGTTGCGGTGATATCCAGCGGTGACAGATAGTCATTGAGCAGGCGATCTTTTTTCTGGTTAACCATATGAATAAGACGACCCAGTGGGATTATGTCGTTAAAGAGGTCACTGGTGCTTTTCACAATGGTTGCCCTGGCAAGTAGTTTAGTCACGGCAGATATTATTGCTCAGGCAAGTATAAGTCAACTGAATGAATCGGCCGATGCCACGAAATGCTAAAACGCTTCAGGAACTTATTCTGTACGCTTTTAAATCATACAAATAATCTGGGGTTATGAATTACGCGAGACAATTATGGTTACGCTGTCGGATGGCTCCGGACGAGGATTTGCCCCTATAATTGCGATGTTGAATAAGGATAAGGACTGCGGTGCGTTATGTTGGATTTGATTAAAGCAGTGGGGCTTGGACTGGTGGTGTTGCTGCCGCTGGCGAACCCGTTAACGACGGTGGCGCTTTTTCTGGGGCTGGCGGGGAACATGAACAGCGCAGAGCGCAATCAGCAGTCGATGATGGCCTCTGTCTATGTCTTTGCCATAATGATGGTGGCTTATTACGCCGGGCAACTGGTGATGAATACCTTTGGTATTTCGATTCCCGGTCTGCGTATTGCTGGCGGGCTGATTGTGGCCTTTATTGGTTTCCGGATGCTGTTCCCGGCGCACAAAGCGCACGAATCCCCGGAAGCCAAAAGCAAATCGGAGGAGCTTGAAAGCGAACCGAGCGCCAACATCGCGTTTGTGCCGTTAGCCATGCCGAGCACGGCGGGGCCGGGGACGATTGCGATGATCATCAGTTCCGCCTCAACGGTGCGTGATGGGACGACATTCCCGCACTGGGTTATCACCGTTGCGCCGCCGATCATTTTTGCGCTTATCGCTATTATCGTCTGGGGGTCATTGCGCAGCTCCGGGGCGATTATGCGCTGGGTGGGTAAGGGGGGGATTGAAGCTATCTCCCGACTGATGGGTTTTCTGCTGGTCTGTATGGGCGTGCAGTTTATTATTAACGGCGTGCTGGAGATTGTTAAGACGTATCATTGAGAACGTTGCCGGGTGGCGGCTTCGCCTTACCCGGCCTACTCGCAATGGATATAATTCTTATGAATATAAAGCGATGCGTCTTCTGCAACCACTCCTCTGGCAACGAGAATCGGTATCTATGATTGTCAGACCAAAATGACAGATGAAAGATTCCGTTATCTTGGCGGTGATGAAGAACACGGATATTAATGCTTCGTAGGCCGGGTAAGGCGAAGCCGCCACCCGGCATAACAAACGTCAACCGTGGCTGGACTGTTCTTCCATCGCGACCGGCCATTTACGGAAGATAAGCACCGACCAGATCAGCGCGATCAGCGCCGGAATCGCCCCGAGATAACCAATGGCCGACATCGATACATGCAGGCTGATCTGATTTCCCACCAGCGCACCGGCTCCAATCCCCAGATTAAAAATCCCGGAGAAGAGCGACATCGCTACGTCCGTGGCGTCCGGGGCCAGGGCCAGCACTTTGACCTGCATTCCCAGACCAATAATCATGATTGCCACGCCCCAGAACAGACTGAGGATCGCCAGATGACTCTCGCTGCCTGCCGCAGGCATCAGTAACAGCAGGCATGCCAGCAGCAGACCAATCGCACTGCTTACCAGCGCAGACGCGTGCTTATTGCCCAGCTTCCCAAACAGGATGCTGCCGATAATCCCCGCGCCGCCCAGGATCAGCAGCAGAACGGTGGCAAAGTTAGCGCTAAAGCCCGCCACAACCTGAACAAACGGCTCAATATAGCTGTAGGCCGTGTAATGGGCGGTCACCACAATCACGGTCAGCAGATAGATGCTCATCAGCGCCGGTCGACGCATCAGCAGCGGCAGACTTTTCAGCGAGCCGGAGTGTTCGCTGGGCAGTTTTGGCAGCAGTTTGATCAGACACACCAGGGTGATCAGCGCCCCCATGCCGATGGCAAAGAAGGTGGTGCGCCAGCCGAAGTATTGTCCCACAATGCGCCCGATCGGCAGGCCTAACACCATCGCCAGCGCCGTTCCGGTGGCAATCAGGCTCAGCGCCTGGGCGCGTTTTCCCGCCGGAGCCAGACGAATGGCGAGGGACGCGGTGATCGACCAGAAAACGGCATGGGCAAACGCGATGCCGACGCGGCTGATGACCAGCACGGTAAAGTTCCATGCCATAAATGACAGCACATGGCTGGCAATGAACACCACAAACAGCCCAATCAGCAGCTTACGACGTTCCATCTGGCTGGTCAGCAGCATAAACGGCAGCGACATCAGCGCCACCACCCATGCATAGATGGTCAGCATAATGCCAACCTGTGCCGTTTCCATATCGAAGCTGGCGGCGATGTCGGACAACAGCCCAACCGGAACAAATTCCGTGGTGTTGAAAATAAACGCGGCGATGGCGAGCGTGACCACGCGTAGCCACGCGACTCTGCGGGAAACCGTGTGTGTTGTCATAGGGATATCTGGGATTCGTTGCCTGAAAGATGAGGAGACGATCTTAAAGCCTTAAACGGTGAAAACTCAACCGTTATGTGATGTGAATCACAAAATATACCTTCATGCAGCGGTAGCGAACGGGGTTGTTTTCATCGAAGATAAAGAACAACACAACAAAAACAGGCGGTAACACGATGCAGGAGATTGATTTTTATCTGGTAGATGCCTTCAGCGCGTCCTCCTTTGGCGGCAACCCGGCGGTGGTGTGCCCGCTCGACGCATGGCTACCGGATGAGACGTTACTGCGGATGGCACAACAGCATAACCAGTCAGAAACCGCGTTTTTTGTGTGTACCAAAGGGGGGATCGAGTTGCGCTGGTTCACCACGCTCACCGAGGTTAATCTCTGTGGTCACGCGACGCTTGCCGCGGCGTATGTACTTTTTCACGAACTGGATTATCCGGACTCACGCCTTCATTTTGACACCGCCTCTGGTCGCCTGACCGTCAGTCGTGAAGGTGACTGGATGACGCTGGACTTCCCGGCCTGCCCGACGCAGGCACAGACGCCGCCACCGGAGATGCTCACCGCACTCGGTATCAGCCACTACGTCGAGGCGCGCAAAGGCCGCGCCTGGGTGCTAGTACTGGAAAGCCGCGAGCAGGTTGAAGCCCTTAATCCGGATTTCTCAGCCATGACGCCGGGCGAGCATAAAGTAGCCGTCACTGCCCGGGACGAGGGGGAATACGACTTTGTCAGCCGTTTCTTCTCGCCAGGCGTGGCCGTGCCGGAAGATCCTGTCACCGGCTCCGCGCACACCATGCTGATCCCGTACTGGAGTGAACGGCTTGGCAAAACACAGATGTTTGCCCGCCAGGTTTCTGCCCGTGGTGGCGACGTACGCTGCGAACTCAAGGGCGACCGCGTGCGGATGGGCGGGCAGGCGGCACTGTATCTGAAGGGCACAGTATTTCTGCGCTGAACAAATCTAAGAGGAACCACGATGCAGGAAATTGATTTTTATCTGGTAGATGCCTTCAGCGACAGGGCGTTCGGCGGCAATGCGGCGGCGGTGTGTCCGCTGGAAGCGTGGCTGCCGGATGAGACGCTGCTGAAGATGGCGAAGCAGCATAATCAGTCAGAGACGGCGTTCTTTGTCCGAACGGATAACGGGTTTGAACTGCGCTGGTTTACCACGCAGGATGAAATTAACCTCTGCGGCCACGCAACCCTCGCGGCTTCTCACGTTATTTTCGAATACCTGGATTATCCGCATACGGAAATCACCTTCACCACGCGCTTTGTCGGCGATCTGACGGTACAACGCAGCGGCGACTGGCTGACGCTTAATTTCCCGGCGTGGTCAACCGAGGTTGTCGATACTCCACCTGCAGTGCTGTTCAGCGCGCTGGGCATTAACGCAGCAGACGAGGTGCGTGTGGGGCGTGACTACATGGTGGTGCTCGACAGCCAGCGGCAGGTGGAAGCGCTGACGCCGGATATTGCGGCCATGCTCCCGCTCGGGAAAATGGTCTGCGTTACGGCGCCGGGGGATGAGTATGATTTCGTCAGCCGCTTCTTCTGCCCGGGGGAAGGGGTGCCGGAAGATCCGGTGACGGGATCAGCTCACAGCATGCTGATCCCGTACTGGAGCGAAAAGCTTGGTAAAACGCAGATGTCGGCCCGCCAGGTCTCCTTGCGCGGTGGGGATCTGCGCTGCGAGCTGAAAGGCGACCGCGTGCTGATTGGCGGGCAGGCCACGCTGTATATGAAGGGAAAAATTTTCCTTCGACTCCAGGACTACGTTCATCATTAACAACTGGGCGCTGGTGGCTGACGCTCGTTCAACAGCGCGATAAACGCCTCAAGCTGGCGGGTCATCGCCCCGCGTCGCCACACCAGCCAGGTGGTGAGCCAGCGCCAGTTTTCCGCCAGCGGCCACGCCGCCACCTGATGATGGCCCGGCATGCTCTCCAGCATGGAGCGGGGCATCAGCGCAATGCCTGCCCCGGCAATCACGCAGGCGAGCATCCCGTGATAGGACTCCATCTCATGGATCCTTCCCGGCGTGACGCGGTCGGCATGGAACCAGCTCTCCAGATGACGCCGGTAAGAACAGTTGGCGCGAAAGGCATACACGTCGCTGCCGCTCACCTGCGTGGCTTTTGATACTTCTGCGTGACCCGCAGGGGTGACCAGCATCATCTCTTCCCGGTAAACCGGCATCCCTTCCAGTTCCGGGTGCGAGAGCGGCCCGTCGACAAAGGCGGCGCTGAGCGTCCCCTCAAGCACGCCGTCAATCATCGTACCGGAAGGTCCGGTGGACAACGCAAACTGAATGCGCGGATAGCGCTGGTTAAACCGCGCCAGACTTTCCGGAATGCGCACGGCGGCGGTACTTTCCAGCGCGCCGAGCGAGAATAATCCCTGCGGTTCATCCCCGGCGACGACCATTCGCGCTTCGTCAACCAGCGCCAGGATCTGCTTGCTGTAGCGCAAAAAATTGTGCCCGGCGGGGGAAAGCCGCAGGCGCTGATTCTCGCGAATAAACAGTTCCACGCCGAGATCCGCTTCTAGCTGTCGGATGCGGGTGGTGAGGTTTGACGGCACCCGGTGTACCTTCTGCGCCGCCTGGGTAATGCTGCCGGTCAGTGCGACGGCGTTAAACATCTCAAGCTGAGTTAAGTCCATACCATTCTCGATTCGTGAATAAGGTGGTGAGTATTATTCATTTTTAAGAAATAGCAGAGTAGGCCACAATCAATCAACTGTTATTACGTGGAGAACATCATGACCTATTCATCTGCTACCCATGCCCACTCTGTCAACCCGGCTACCGGCGAAACGCTGGCTGCTTACCCGTGGGCAACGTCCGGTGACGTTGAGCGTGCCATTGCGCAGGCGGATACCGGTTTTCGTCAGTGGCGACGCGAAAGCGTGGCGCACCGGGCGCAAAAACTTCGCGATCTGGGTGCGGCGCTGCGTAGTCGTGCGGAAGAGATGGCGCAGACTATCTCCCGGGAGATGGGCAAGCCCATTATGCAGGCGCGTGCGGAGGTGGCTAAGTCCGCCAGTCTTTGCGACTGGTACGCTGAACACGGCCCGGCGATGCTGCACCCGGAATCTACCCAGGTCGAAAATGCGGTGATTGAGTACCGTCCGCTTGGGCCCGTTCTGGCGGTGATGCCGTGGAACTTCCCGCTCTGGCAGGTGCTGCGCGGTGCGGTGCCGATCCTGCTGGCAGGGAACAGCTATCTGCTTAAACATGCGCCTAATGTGCTCGGCTCGGCGGAGCTGATCGGGAAGGTATTCGCGGATGCCGGTTTCCCGGAGGGGGTCTTTGGCTGGGTGAACGCGACGAATGACGGCGTCAGCCAGGCGATTAACGATCGTCGTATCGCGGCGGTGACCGTAACCGGCAGCGTTCGGGCTGGTGCGGCAATTGGCGCGCAGGCGGGCGCGGCGTTGAAGAAATGTGTGCTGGAGCTGGGCGGCTCCGATCCGTTTATCGTTCTGAACGATGCCGATCTGGATCTGGCCGTCAACGCGGCGGTGGCCGGACGTTATCAGAATACCGGGCAGGTTTGTGCGGCGGCAAAACGCTTTATTGTGGAAGCGGGCGTGGCGGACGCCTTTACCCAACGCTTTGTTGACGCGGTCAAGGCGCTGAAGATGGGCGCACCGGATGAGGAAGATAACTATATTGGCCCGATGGCGCGATTTGATCTTCGCGATGAACTGCATCAGCAGGTGCAGGCTACGCTGGCGGAAGGGGCGACCCTGCTGCTGGGCGGAGAGAAGATGTCCGGGACCGGTAACTATTATGCCCCAACCGTACTCGGCGGCGTCACCCCACAGATGACGGCCTTTCGTCAGGAGCTGTTTGGTCCGGTGGCGGCAATTACCATCGCGAACGATGCGGCGCACGCATTGCAGCTGGCTAACGACAGCGATTTTGGCTTATCGGCGACGGTCTTTACCGAGAACGATGCGCTGGCTGAAACCTTTGCGCGCGAGCTGGAGTGCGGCGGGATCTTTATCAACGGCTACAGCGCCAGTGATGCGCGCGTCGCGTTTGGCGGGGTGAAGAAGAGCGGCTTCGGGCGAGAGCTTTCTCATTTCGGTCTGCATGAGTTCTGTAATGTGCAGACGGTGTGGAAGGATCGCGTCTAGTCTTGTTGCCGGGTAAGGCCAGGCCGCTACCCGGCAATTCACGTTTCCTGTCATTTTTGCGTAATGGTTCTGTCATTTTCGTTTCGTAGACTCGCTCGCGTCTAACGTATTGTTACAGAAGAAAATTATGAACCTAACGCAAATTTTTAGTCGTCTTGCGCCGCGCTTTATCCCTCGTCAGTTTGGCCTGCTGACCGGCATCTTTTGTATCATTGGCCTTTTCTCCGCCCTGCAACTCTCTTCCTCCTTCCTGCTCACCGCCTCCCTGAATGAAGCCCAGCGTAACGAACAGCGCAATCAGCTGGCCTGGCAGCAGCAGAGCAGGCTGGATCAGGCCCGTATTTCTCTGCTGGCGGCCAGCGATCTGCTCAACCGCTCCGGCGTGTACTTTATGCAGGACAAGGAGACCGGCTCGGAAGGGAGCTGGCATAGCCTGATGGACGAGGCGCAAAAATCCCTGGCGGCGTCACAGCAGGCATGGCAGGCCTGGCTCGCGCTTAATCCGCCGAAAGACGAGGGGTTGGTTAACAGCTATCAGCTGTTTTTCGACGCCATCCGGGAGCAGGCGGAGGGGCTGGTGAAAACCAACAGCATCGACCTCTTTTTCGCCGTACCCGCCCAGGCGTTTCAGACCGATTTTAATGACAATTTCGCACGCTATCAGCAACGGAGTGAGAAGCAGACGATACAGGGGCGTCAGTCGCTCATGGAACAACTCTCAGGTCTGCAACGGCTGTTCCTGTTTGCGCCGCTGGTGCTACTGGCCATTGCCATAGCCGTCTGGTTCGGAATGGCGAAGTGGGTGATATCCCCGCTACGCCGTCTGATTATCCAGATTAACCAGCTTGCGGCAGGGGATTTGTCAGGCACGCCGCCTGACGTTGTGCGCTTTAACCGTGAAATCAGCCAGCTCAGCGGCAGTATTAGCGCCATGCAGCGCGGGCTCCAGCAACTGGTGACACAGGTCAGCGAGGCCACTACCTCCATGGTTGAAAATATCGGATCGCTTGCGCAGGGGAATCAGAAGCTTTATCAGCAGTCTACGCGACAGGCCAAAGAGCTGGAGGAGGTGACCGCCCACATCGCCGATCTCGAAACCCACGTTGAGGGGAACACGGGTTATGCTAAACTCGCCCGCTCGCGCGCGGATGAAGCCCGACAGGCTGCCGCTGGTGGGGAGCAAATGATGTCAGCGGTGAATGGCTCGATGCAGACGATCGTCGACCGATCCTCAGAGATGCGCGGGATCGTCGCGATGATCGACAGCGTGGCGTTTCAGACCAACATTCTCGCCCTCAATGCTGCCATTGAAGCCGCCCATGCAGGAGAGCAGGGGCGCGGATTTGCGGTGGTTGCCCGGGAAGTGGGGCTGTTGGCCAGAAAAAGCAGTCACTCTACGCAAACCATCCAGGCGCTAATTAACCACTCGCTACAGGGCATTGAAGAAGGTTCTCAGGTGGTAAACCGTCTGGAAGAGAATTTGCAACAGGTCACCGGGCTGGTGGCGAATCTGAGCAGCCTGCTGAATGATATTTCGCTGGCCACCCTGAATCAGGGGGACAGCATTCATCAGATGACCCGTCAGCTTCAGGCGCTGAATCAGGTATCGCGTCGGACAGATGTGCTGGTTAGCGAAGCGTCAAATGCCTCTGAGCGCCTGCATCAGCAGTCCGATCTTTTGTTGCAGGCCGTCTCGCGTTTTCGTCTCCCTGCCTGACGTGACGTATCAGCCTCTGTTATACTCGCAGCCCGTTTTAGCCTGAGGGCAAGGAGCAAAGTGTGGCTGCGGTCATCCATAATGAGATGCTGGACGAGATTCTGGCGCAGGTTCGTCCGTTACTGGGGCAGGGTAAGGTTGCCGATTACATTCCCGCGCTGGCTTCGATCAGCGGTAATAAGCTCGGTATCGCCATTTGTACTGTCGACGGTCAGCGTTTTCAGGCGGGAGACGCGCTTGAGCGCTTTTCGATTCAGTCGATCTCAAAAGTGCTTAGCCTCGTTGCCGCCATGCGCCAGTATGACGAGCAGGAGATCTGGCAGCGGGTGGGCAAAGATCCGTCCGGTCAGCCGTTCAACTCCCTTCTCCAGCTGGAAATCGAACAGGGTAAGCCGCGTAACCCGTTTATTAACGCCGGGGCGCTGGTGGTGTGCGATATGCTGCAAAGCCGGCTGAGCGCGCCGCGCCAGCGGATGCTCCAGATTGTGCGGCAGCTTTCCGGCGTGCAGGACATCGCCTACGATCCGGTGGTAGCGCGCTCTGAGTTTGAACACTCTGCACGTAACGCCGCCATCGCCTGGCTGATGAAGTCCTTCGGCAACTTTCATAATGACGTCGCCACGGTGCTGCAAAACTATTTTCATTACTGCGCGCTGAAGATGAACTGCGTCGAACTGGCGCAGACTTTTCTGTTTCTGGCGCATCAGGGCCATGCCCCGCATCTGGGCGAGGACGTTGTCTCCCCGATGCAGGCCCGGCAGATCAACGCCTTAATGGCAACCAGCGGGATGTATCAGAATGCCGGGGAGTTTGCCTGGCGCGTGGGGCTGCCGGCTAAATCCGGCGTTGGCGGTGGGGTCGTGGCGATTGTCCCTCACGAGATGGCGATTGCCGTCTGGAGCCCGGAACTGGACGAGACCGGAAATTCACTGGCGGGCGTGGCGGCGCTGGAACAGCTGACCAAACGCCTTGGACGGTCCGTATACTGATGTCCACGTTAGATCCTCTGTTCGCGCGCCTGGCTCGCTCCACGTTCCGTTCACGATTTCATTTAGGGACGAAAGAGCGGCAATACTGCTGGGATAAGGGCGCGGAGACTATCGATAAGCATGCCGCCGATTTTGTCGCCGCGCGGCTGGCGCCTGCACACCCGGTGAATGACGGTAAGCAGACGCCGATGCGCGGCCATCCGGTTTTTATCGCCCAGCATGCCACGGCAACCTGCTGTCGGGGCTGTCTGGCTAAGTGGCACGCTATCCCGCAGGGCGTGCCGCTGAGTGCGCAGCAACAACAGTATATCGTCAACGTAATCCATCATTGGCTGGTCATAGAGGTAAATCGTGCCTCCTGAACTGACAATGTCTCTGTTTAAGCTACGCTTTTACTAATGCTCAGCGTCAGGAGACGTTATGAAGGCACCTCAAATTCCCGTGAATGAAGCGGAGCGTATGAATGCTCTGCGCGAGTCCGGTCTGCTTGAGATCGACAATTACCCCGCGTTTGATCGTCTTACGCGGCTGGCAACACGCTTTTTCAGGGTGCCGCTGGCGATGATTACGCTGGTGGATGACCACGCCGCGATCGTGAAGTCTGCCGACGGCCAGGTACCTGCCACCCAGCCTCGCGATCTCTCGTTTTGTGGTCATACGATCCTGGGTGACGCGCCGCTGGTGGTGAGTGACACGCTGCGGGACGAACGCTTTGCGGACAACCCGCAGGTGGCGGGAGAGCCTGGCGTGCGCTTTTATGCCGGTTACCCGCTGCGTTTACGTGACGGGGCGTGCGTAGGCTCGTTGTGTCTCATTGATTACGCACCGCGTGAGTTTTCGGCGGCGGATTCCGCCGTACTGGCCGATCTCAGCGCACTGGCAGAGGATGAGTTTGCAGCCGTTAGCGCGGCCACAACCGATGAACTCACGGGGCTGTTTAACCGTCGCGGGTTTAACCAGTTTGCGCAGTTTGCACTGTCGGTTTCGCAGCGTCGGGCAGAACCCTTAACCCTTGGCTGGCTGGATCTGGACCATTTCAAAACCATTAACGATCGCTTCGGACATCAGGAGGGGGACAAAGCTCTGAAAGCGATGGCCGCCCTGATGCGTTCCTCCTTCCGCGAGGCCGATCTGCTGGTACGTTTCGGGGGAGATGAGTTCGCGGTGCTGTTTGCGGATACCGATGAGCCTGGCGCCTGGATCGCCATGCAGTATCTCGTGGAACAAACGGAAAAGTATAACGCGCGTCAGCTGCATCCCTGGTCGTTACAGTTCTCCTGGGGGCTGAGCGAGTTCGATCATCACCGCAACGATATGCAGGCATGGCTAAAACACGCGGATGCGCAAATGTACGCCATGAAGCGGCAACACCACGGCGAGAAATGACATAACGAAATCCTATGTCATCACTTATTGCGTTACAAAAATGTTAATAGCAAAGTGGAGAGATTCAACCTAAGGACGCACAATGAACTCTCCCATGCTGATTAAACCTCTCTCCCGGCAGGACATCCTCACCCACATCGATGCCCTGAACGATATTCTCGTCAACTGTGTCAACGGAGGCGCCTCCGTCAGCTTTATGCTGCCTTTTTCTGCCGGGAAAGCCCAAACCTTCTGGGCCGGCGTCGCAGACAGCGTCGGGCGCGACGAGCGTACCGTCCTGGGCTGTTTTGATGCGGAGCAGGGGCTGGTTGGCACGGTCCAGCTGATCACCGATCAGCCTGAAAACCAGCCGCACCGTGCAGATGTCGCGAAACTGCTGGTTCATGAGAACGCGCGCCGTAAAGGGGCGGCAATGGCGCTGATGGAAGCCCTGGAGGCGGTTGCACGTGAAAAAGCGCTTACGGTACTGGTGCTTGATACTTCAACCGGCAGCGGCGCGGAGACGTTTTACCAGAGAGCAGGCTGGCAAAAGGCGGGGGAGATCCCACGCTACGCCCTGATGCCGAACGGGGACATGACGGCGACCTCGGTGTTCTATAAATTTCTGTGATTATTTTTCACCATCGCATCCTGAGTTGATCCAGACAGGGGTTATGGTCCTGAAGTTTTGATAAGTTATCACACCAATCTTATCAGGCTGTATGACTAATCATAAAGGACCTCCATTGTGAACACACTCAACCGTCGTGATTTCCCCGGTGCGCGCTATCCTGAACGTATCATCCAGTTTGGCGAAGGTAACTTCCTGCGCGCGTTCGTTGACTGGCAAATCGACCTCTTAAACGAGCATACCAATCTCAATGCCGGTGTGGTGATTGTGCGGCCGATCCAGAGCGATTTTCCGCCGTCCCTGAGCACCCAGGATGGTCTGTATACAACGATTATTCGCGGTCTGAATGAGCAGGGGGAAGCGGTAAGCGATGCGCGTCTTATTCGTTCCGTGAATCGTGAAATCAGCGTCTACAGCCAGTACGATGAATTTCTGAAGCTCGCCCATAACCCGGACATGCGGTTTGTCTTCTCCAATACCACGGAGGCGGGGATCAGCTATCACGCGGGGGATAAGTTTGACGATGCGCCAGCTGTCAGCTATCCGGCCAAACTGACGCGTCTGCTGTTCGAGCGCTTTACCCACTTTAACGGGGCAGCGGATAAAGGCTGGATTATCATTCCTTGCGAACTCATCGACTACAACGGCGATGCCCTGCGTGAACTGGTGCTGCGCTATGCACAGGAGTGGGCGCTGCCGGCGGCATTCATTGCGTGGCTGAATGATGCTAACACTTTCTGTTCGACGCTGGTTGACCGCATTGTTACCGGCTATCCGCGTGATGAGGTGGCAGAGCTGGAAGCCGGGCTGGGCTATCACGACAGCTTCCTCGACACGGCGGAACATTTCTATCTGTTTGTTATTCAGGGGCCGAAATCACTTGCAGCTGAACTGCGCCTGGATAAATACCCACTCAACGTCCTGATTGTTGACGATATCAAACCGTATAAAGAGCGTAAGGTGGCGATCCTCAACGGCGCGCACACGGCGCTGGTTCCGGTCGCTTTTCAGGCCGGCCTGGATACGGTAGGGGAAGCCATGAACGACGCGGAAATTTGCGCGTTCATAGAGAAGGCTATTTATGAGGAGATTATTCCGGTCCTTGATCTGCCGCGCGACGAGCTGCACTCCTTCGCCAGTGCCGTAACGGGGCGTTTCCGTAATCCGTACATTAAGCATCAGCTGCTGTCGATTGCCCTGAACGGGATGACCAAGTACCGCACCCGCATTCTGCCGCAACTGCTGGCAGGGCAGAAGGCGACCGGCAAACTGCCAGCACGCCTGACCTTTGCCCTGGCGGCGCTGATTGCGTTCTACCGCGCCGAACGCAACGGTGAGCCTTATCCGGTGCAGGACGATGCGCACTGGCTTGAACGTTACCAGCAGTTGTGGACGCAACATCACGACAAACAGGTCACTACCCGTGAGCTGGTATCGTCGGTGTTAAGCGTGAGCGAGCACTGGGAGCAGAATCTGACTCAGGTGAACGGACTGGTAGAACAGGTTGCGCAGGATCTGGATGCGATTTTAAGCAAAGGCATGCGCGATGCGGTGAAACCGCTCTGCTAATCATGATGCCCGGCGTTTGCCGGGTTTTTACAGACCCTATTTAGTTACAACATACTATGTGCTCTTTTTTAAAAAGCACATGCAGCACCGTGCGCGTAAAGCTTTGCAGGTCAGAAAATGCAATGAGTTATTAACATGCTTGCAACCGTGAGGGTGATCACGTTTAATAGCCGCGCTCTTTACTTTTCTGAAGCTGATTATGATTGTTCGTCCTCAACAGCACTGGCTGCAACTGATTTTTGTCTGGCATGGTTCGGTACTTCCCAAAATTTATACCCGACTGCTGCTTAACTTCCTGCTTTCCATCGCCGTGATTGTCATGCTGCCGTGGTATACCTCGCTGGGCATTCGGTTTACCGTCGCGCCGTTCAGCATTCTGGGTGTGGCTATTGCCATCTTCCTGGGATTCCGTAATAACGCCTGTTATTCCCGCTACGTTGAGGCACGTCTGCTTTGGGGGCAGTTGATGATAGCGGCGCGCTCGCTGTTTCGCGAGGTAAAAAACACCTTACCGGATGATAAACATCTCGGCGAGTTTGTTCGCCTGCAAATCGCCTTTGCTAACTGTCTACGTATGACCCTGCGCAGAGAAACCAATGCCGATCAGCTGTCTCGCTATCTGGCGCCTGACGATTTACGCAACGTGATGGGCGCCAACTCACCGGCGAACCGTATCCTGCTGATCATGGGGGAATGGCTGGCCGTGCGGCGGCGTAGCGGGCAGCTTTCAGACATCCTGTTTCACAGCCTCAACAACCGCCTGAATGACATGTCCATCGTGCTGGCTGGCTGTGAGCGTATCGCCAATACGCCAGTCCCGTTTGCCTATACGCTGATCCTGCACCGGACGGTGTATCTGTTCTGCATCATGCTGCCGTTTGCGCTGGTTGTGGATCTGCATTACATGACGCCCTTTGTCTCTGCGCTGATTTCGTACACTTTTATCTCGCTGGACACGCTGGCGGAAGAGCTGGAAGATCCGTTTGGGACAGAAGATAACGATCTGCCGCTGGACGCCATCTGCAACATGATGGAGCGCGATCTGTTGCAGATGAACGATGAAGAGAACATCCCTGAAAGACTGATGCCGGATAAGCATTATCAGCTGACCTGACGGGCATTCCACTCATCGCGGGTGATTTCCCACAGCTCCGAATCCAGCAGGCCGCTGACATAGGCTTTCTTCTCCGTCCTGATGAGCCGCATGCCGCTGCTGTCTGAAATACGTCGGGAGCGGCTGTTGGCCGCCGCTTTCGGCGCGCGTAACACCGGTTTATTGAGCGTATTGAACCAGTAATCCGTGGCCGCAATACTCGCCTCGCGCATATATCCCTGGCCCTGAAATTCCGGTGCGAGCCAGAAGCCCCGGTTGTTGTCCTCCACGTCATACAGGCAAATCAACCCCATCAGTTCGTCAGGCGCTTCGCGACGGCGAATCGTCCAGAACCACGCAATCCCTTTGGCCATATCGGGTAGTGCAACGTTGTTAACATAATTTTCTGCACCGTTTTCCGGGTAGGGCCAGGGGACTGAAGCCACCATATAGCGGACAATTTCCCAGCGCGGATAGCGTTGCTGGATCTGGACGGCATCGGCGGCAACAAGGGGTTTAAGTAATAAGCGTTCTGTCGTAAGCGTGGGTATCGTCATCCGGTGATCTCCATATTTGAGCGTTATCATTTGTTTGGGTTCTGATATTTCATCAATATCACATTCCAGTTGGTCGTGCTTTTGTTATTCAGATTTATCCATAAAGGAGTATGTAATGCCAAGAAAAGCCAGCCCGAAGAAGCCGAAACACTCTGGCACGTCCGTAACGAAGCGATGCGCCATGGCTGTAAAATCTGTTACGACGCAGAAGTGATTGCGCGCTGGACGTCAGAAAAGATGCCTGAATCCAGGTCGATTTCGTGTTATAGGCCTGCCCATGCAGGAGCTGAACTGCTCCCAAATGGAGCTACGGTTTACGAAGTTCAATAGCTTATTTACATTTACTTACATAAATACACTTTCTTTACATTAAGTAATGTAAGATATTTTTTTAGCACAAAATGCAAAACTAAATTAAATGGAGATGATTTATGTCGAATATAAGAGCATTAAGCCTTAATGAGATAGCATTAGTAAGTGGCGGCAATGGAAGCGGTAATTATGAAGGTGCCGGTAGTCGTAACACCAGCTCTAAACCTGGTAATTCAAAAGGAAACAATGGCTCTATTTACAAGGGCGTTGACTCATGCGGCGCAGGAATCATCGGTGGTCTAATCGCCGGCTCTCCTGGGGGGCCTGTGGGTATGACCGCTGGGGTAATTGGTGGAGCTATAGCTGGTCAGAGCACAAAAGATAGTTTTTCAGATCGTGGTAGTAAAGATAAAAGTAATAATTACAACGGCCCCGGACAATGCCGTTGGTAAGTAATTTGAGTTGTGTGTGATAATAATTTAAAAGCTCATTATAACTGAATGTTATTCTAGGTGTTTCGATATTTAATGATTATTCGAAGTAGTCATGATGAGTTATTATTTTTGATAAAGTTAATGTAATCGCAAGTATCGGGTTAAGCATGAAACAATTTTTAAATTTCCTAATTTACTTATTTTTTTTCATTATCGCATTTACCCTTTTGAAATACGCTGAAGTTCTTGAGTTTGACGAAGTATCACGGCCAGGGATTATATCAAGGTTTCTTATTGCGTTGATTGTATTAATAGCAGTAACTCGATGGGGCGTTAACTTGATGAATAGGTTTAAAAGTAAATAAAGTACACTCCGATAAAAATTGTTGTGTTGCAGAATGGAATCATTACAAATGTTCACTGAAGTTAAAGTGCATGATATCAAAAAATGATTACGATATCATAGCCATATTTGTTGATTCTTATATAAAATATGAATTAATAATAGGTTGAACATGATAATCTTTAGGCATGTCTATCCATTCATTTATAGTAAGAAAAACGTAATTGTTCTTTTTATTGCGTCTGTTATCTCAATAATAATTACGTTATCGCCATCCATAACCCTCCGCTATCTTACTCTCGATGTGTCATTTTTCTTATTGTTTATTGCGGAATTTTCAATTGCATTTTTCTTGTATATTTTTTACTTAAGGAAGTTGGATGGTTTTAAATTACGCCCAAGTAGAGATTTAACTTCAATAAAATTTTCTATTGTTGTGTTGTTTGTCATTTTGCTGGTTCAGTATAATGTTTATCTTTACAGGGATAATTTATATCATTATGGACCCTCCCATATTAGTTTTATAGCATTTATAATAGCCACCTTCGTAGTCCCATATTATGAGGAGATTATATACAGGGGCTGTATCTTCGGTGTTTTCCACTCAATTTTTAATAAAAAGTATATTATCCCATGTATATTGACTTCATTGTCTTTTTGTCTGATGCATGGACAGTATTATAACATTTTAGATCAATCCATTCTTTTTTTTGGTGTCAATATTGCTCTTAATAGTTAGAATAAGAAGCAGAGGGCTTTTTTATCCTATTATAATTCATTCGTGCATGAATGCTTTTGTTTTGTCGTTAAATTTTTGAAGGGTATTTGGGATATGAATATCTTCAGGGAAGAGGCTTTAAATCATCAAGCAGATTCTGATTATGGTGAGATTGTCTTACCTGCGTCATTCAGTTTATCAGTAAGCGCACTCACAACGTTATTCATATTTCTGTGCCTGATACTCTTTATTCTTTATGGTAGCTATACACATAAGGCTCACCTTTCCGGAATCGTTATGCCCTCATCCGGGCTGGTAAAAATCACTCCTCAATATGCTGGCTACGTAACCAAATTGACCGCCTCAGAAGGTCAACACATTATTGCCGGTGAGACTCTTTATCATATCAGCGGTGAACATTTCAACGAACAGGGGGCAGGTACACTCGCTGCTATAAGACTTTCCCTACAAACTCAGTTTACAATGCTGACTTCTCAACAGACCCTGGAATTGCGTGACAACAGTCAGCAGCAGCATGCCATACAACAGCGAATAGTTTCCCTGAAACCTCAGGTTAAAAGTGCAGAAAAGCGTCTGTCACTTGCCGTGCATCAGGCTGCGCTGGCCGTGTCTGTTATGGAGCGCTATAAGAAACTTGCTGATACGCATTACGTATCAGATATCGAATACCAGCAGAAGCAGATTGACGTTTCAACGTCACAGCAAAACGTTGAGGATCAGCGTCAGGGGCTTCTGCAACTGCACACCGCGATGGAGGCTGCTAAAGACGACCTTGACCATCTCATCGTTCAGGGTGAAAGCCGGAAGGCTGAAATGGACAGGCAGTTGCAGGTGATCAGGCAACAGCAGGACGAACTGGCAGGTAAGGAAAATTTCACGCTGACTTCACCGGTATCCGGAACCGTTGCTGCCGTGCTGGTCAGACAGGGACAGTCTGTCAGGGCATCTGAACCTGTCATGACCCTCATTCCCGACAATGCTCGTTTGCAGATAGAACTCTATGCTACCAGTCAGAATGCTGGCTTTATTCAGGCGGGGCAGCGTGTTGCCCTGCGGTTCTCTGCCTTCCCCTATCAGAAGTTTGGTGTGCAGTACGGGACTATCCGTGAAATAAGCCATACAACGCTGACATCTTCTGATTTACTCTCCGTATCTCCTGTGACCTGGAAGGAGAATGAAGGTCATTACCGCGTCATCGTTGAACCTGAAAATACTTTTATTCTGGCTTATGGGAAACAGGAAGCCCTGCGCCCCGGCATGGTTCTTGAGGGGGATGTCAGCCTGGATACCCGCAATTTGTGGGAGTGGCTGACTGAGCCGCTCTGGAGCCTGAAAGGAAAGCTGTGATGGATACACTTAAATGGACCGGGAGAAAACAGCTTCCTCTCACCCGACAGACAGAGTCAGCGGAATGTGGTCTGGCATGCCTGGTCATGATGGCCTGCTGGCATGGTCTGCAAACAGACTTACCCACACTGCGCGAACGTTTCAGTATCAGCTCACAAGGGATGACCCTGCAGAGACTGACTGAATGTGCGGCCGGTATCGGATTATCCAGCCGGGCAGTTCGGCTGGAGCTTGAGGACCTAAGATCCCTTTCTCTCCCGTGTATTCTCCACTGGAACATGAATCATTTTGTTGTGCTACATAAAGTTCGCGGAAGCAGGCTGGTTATTCATGATCCGGAAAAGGGAAAAGTAACGCTCTCCCTACAGGATGCTGGAAAACATTTCACCGGCGTCGCGCTGGAGCTGATGCCAGCCAGTGATTTTACCGCTCGGGATGAAAGGAAAAAAATCCATCTGCGCCAACTGACAGGTAAAACACCAGGTCTGTTGTCGGCAATGTCGCGAATTATCGTTTTTGCCGTGGCACTCGAAATCCTGACACTGGGAAGCCCGCTTCTCAACCAGCTGGTGATTGATGAAGTCCTGGTGGCTGCCGACCAGAGTTTGTTGACCGTCATTATTATTGCGCTTCTGCTGATGTCACTGACCCAGATGCTGCTGTCACTGGCCCGCCAGTGGGCGAGTATTACACTGTCCGTCAATTTTAACATGCAGTGGACAGCACGGGTTTTCCATCATCTGGTCCATCTTCCTCTGGCCTGGTTTGATGCACGCAGTAAGGGGAGTATTAATGCTCGTTTTGAGGCGGTAGATACCATCCAGCAGGCGCTGACTACGCAAGTGCTGGAAGGTATTCTGGATGTGTTGCTCGTGGTGACTGCGCTTTGCATGATGCTGCTGTACAGTCCTGAAATGACATTGATCGCCGTACTTGCAGCCATTTTCTATGGTGTGTTGAGGGCACTGTGGTATCCGTCCCTTCGACAGTCGGCAGAAGATGCCTGGGATGCAGGTGCCAAGGAGTCCGGGCATTTTCTTGAAACACTCAACGGGATCCTCAGCCTGAGAATTAACGGTGTGACGGCACATCGTGAGGCCGCCTGGCTGAATCTCAACGTTGCCCGCAGAAATACGCAGTTGCGTCAGAGCCGTCTGCTGATGTGCTATGACATTGCTCACACTCTTACCGGCAGCGTGGTATCAGCAATCATTTTGTGGAAAGGCGCCGGGGAGGTATTGAATGGAACCTTCACCGTCGGCATGCTGGTTGCTTATTTATCCTATCAGACGCGTTTTTCTTCCAGTATCAGTAGCATGACTGATAAGTTTTTTTCCTGGCGTATGCTCGATGTTTACAACGAACGACTGGCTGATATTGTACTGACCACGACAGAAGGCCTTCAGCAACAGCCTTTTCGTGAGCATAACAACGCTTCGCACATTCCTTCTGTATCCCGCAGGGAGATGGATGAATATGCTCATGCTCCTCTAGTACTTGAGCACATCATCTCCAGCCACAAGGGAGGGGAAAATCCGATAATCGGCGGGGTGTCGCTGACACTCAATCCCGGAGAAGTCGTTGCCATTACAGGTAAATCCGGATGCGGGAAAACGACACTGGTGAAGCTTATCCTTGGGATCCACATCCCTGATGAGGGCAGGATCAGGGCATTTGGCATATTGCATACGCATCCGGATTATTTTCAGGTTCGTCAGCGTATCGGTACCGTACTGCAGGATGACCATCTTTTCAAAGGTTCTGTAGCAGATAACATTATTTTTTTCAGTGATGACCGAAATTATGAACGAATGATCCAGTGCGCAAGACTAGCACTTATCGACAGCGATGTTATGGCAATGCCGATGGGGTATCAGACGCTGATTGGTGAAACCGGCGGAGGGCTTTCCGGAGGACAAAAACAACGCATTCTGCTGGCAAGGGCGTTGTACAAGAAACCGGGATTCCTGTTACTGGATGAAGCGACCAGCCACCTTGATGTTGAGAGTGAAATCCGGATAAGCCAGACCTTACGTCAACTGGGGCTTCCTGTTCTGCTGATAGCCCATCGCCCGGAAACCATAGCCTCTGCAGACCGGGTTTTGTATCTGGCAGACGGCTACTTAACGGAGCTGAATCTCCAGCATACAGTCAATAATGACGAGTCTGTTTGTGAATATACTAATGACGTGATGGCAAAAAATTAACCTTAACGTACATAATTTTCGATATCCAAACTTACCCCTATCTGGAAGATCTATTTGTTGACGCTGCCGAACGTGGCGCAGGGGCGGGTAAAGCGCTTATCGACGCCCTGATCGATGAGGGTAAGCGGGAAGGGTGGTCAAAACTCTACTGGGTAACCCGCATGCACAATCCGGCGCGTAAGCTGTATGACCACTATGGTGAAGCCGACGATTACGTCCGGTACCGAATCACCCCTTAACCGGGTTTGTATCACACTGTATCTGCGTCTGTGATACATACACAGGTATGCAATAAAGCCGCATCCGCACACATCTCCTATACAAACGCATGGTGATATATCTCCGTCAACTGAACTCACCCGGAGATAACATCATGTTTAATAAACTCGCATACTCAGCCGTCGCCCTGACCGTTTCACTTGGCACCGTGATGTCCTGTCAGGCAGAAGCGACGGGTAAGGATTACGCGTCGGCTTTTAACCAGGTTAAACAGATTAACGCTGGCGATTTGAACGTCGGTTACGTCGATATCGGGCCAAAAGAGGGGCAACCGGTGATCCTGCTGCATGGCTGGCCGTACGACATTCACAGCTACGCTGAAGTGGCCCCCGCGCTGGCCGCGAAAGGGTATCGTGTCATTGTGCCGTCCCTGCGCGGGTACGGCACCACGCGCTTTATTTCTGATAAAACACCGCGAAACGGCCAGCCTTCGGCGATGGCGAAAGATATCGTTAATCTGATGGACGCCCTGAACATCAAACAGGCGGTGTTTGCCGGTCAGACCTATCTGCGTGAACGCGCGCAGATTCTGGCGTCCATTTCTCACGATCTCCAGACGCCCATCACGCGCATGAAGCTGCGGATCGAAATGGCGGATCAGCCCGAACTCCGCGATAAGCTGCTGAGCGACCTGGATAATATGTCGCGCCTGGTACGGGAGGGGATTGCCTATGCCCGGTCATCAGAATCTCTGGAAGAGACCACGCTGAAGCTGGAGCTGAATGCGTGGGTTAACAGCATCGCCAGTGATTATCAGGACATTGGTAAAAACGTGCAGTTTCATGCACGCAATGCGCGTCTGCCGATCGTCACTCGTCCCCAGGCATTGCGCAGGGTAATGACCAATCTGCTCGATAATGCGCTGAAGTTTGGCGAGAGCGCGGTAATAGAGATTGATGAAAATGAAAGGCAGGTAGCGATCCGCATTATGGATAACGGCCCTGGCATCCCGGAGGCAGAACTGGAGGCGGTGTTACAGCCGTTCTACCGGGTTGAAACGTCGCGCAACCGGGAAACGGGCGGCACCGGGTTAGGACTCGCCATTGCCGCGCAGCTCACCGCCCAGCTTGACGGGAAATTGCATCTTGCAAACCGGGCAGAGGGAGGGCTGGCCGTAAGCGTGATCCTTCCGCGCGGTTAATTGTACGCCTGTGTATCTGCACCCCGCGCCGATACGCAGGCAGACAAAATCCAGCTTTTCAAACACGGCCTGAACACATTCGTACGATGAAATGACCTCACTGCATCTTCGCAGCAACCGTATCGTGAGGTCGTTATGTTTATGATAATCGCTTTTTTAGGCGGCATGATTAGTCTGCTCAGTCCGTGCACGCTTCCCGTCATTCCTCTGCTGTTCGCCGGCTTTCAGGGGCAGCGCAAACACATTCTGGCGCTTCTGGCGGGAATGATTGTGATGTTCATGTTGGTGGCGATGGTAGTAACGGTTGCCAGCGAGTGGATCGCTGACGCCACCGTTATCGGTCGCTGGATTGCGCTGCTGGTACTGAGCATTGCCGCCCTGGCCCTGATCTTCCCGCAGTTCGCTCAGCGCATTGCCCGCCCGGCGGTCAGCGCGGGAAACGTTCTCAACACCCACAGCATGCAGCGACGCGGCCTGGTTTCGGCTTTTCTGGCAGGGCTGGCCGTTGGGCTGCTGTGGTCCCCCTGTGCCGGACCGATTCTCGGGGCGATCTTCAGCATTAATATTGCGGGCCACTCGGCCATCGCAACCGGAGCGCTGTTAGCCGCTTACGGCAGTGGGTGCGCGTTGATGCTGGGGCTGCTTGTCGCGGGGGGCCGTAAGCTGATAACCCCTCTGAGGGCCAAATCCGCATTGATGGCGCGTTTGCGTCAGGGAGCGGGAGTGATGATGTTAGCCGCCGTTGCGTTCAACGCCAGCGGGATGACCTCAGCCCTGAAAGGCGCCAACGGTGTTGCCGACCAGCTGGAAAATGCCCTGTTGAGCCTTGCGCAACCAACCTCCACGCAGGTGAAACTGCAACCGGTCGCTGACGCGACGCCGGGCAGCCAGCTACCGTCATTAAGCGGCGGTACGGGTTGGGTAAACGGTGACCCTGTCACGTCTGAGGCCTTGCGCGGGAAAGTTGTGCTTATCGATATCTGGACCTGGGACTGTATCAACTGCCAGCATACCCTTCCGCATGTGCGTGACTGGGCGAAGAAATATCAGTCTGAAGGTCTGGTGGTGATTGGTGTCCACACCCCGGAATACCCCTGGGAAAAGCCGTTATCATCGGTGAAAAACGCGGTCAACAAATGGCAATTGCCGTACCGCGTAGTGACGGATAATAACTACAAAATCTGGAGCGCGTTCGGAAATCAGTACTGGCCCGCACATTACTATTTCGATGCGAAAGGGCAACTGCGTTACACCGCGTTTGGCGAGGGGAGCTATGACAAGCAGGAGGCCGTGATTCAGCAGTTGCTCAAGGAAGCGCGTTCCTGATCCGGCTTACGGAACCCGCTGAGCCACCAAAAACAGGCGCGGAAAAGCCAGCAGTATCTGCCCGTTCTCCTGGAGCGGATACTGCTCTTCCAGCAGCTCAAGATAGCGTTTCAGATAGTTCTTCTGCTCGCTTTCGTTGATTTCCTGTAACCACGGGCGTAACCCTGTAGCGCTGACCCAGTCAATAATCGCCTGATGAGAGCTCATCTGATGGAAGTAAGTGGTGCGCCAGATATCCACGTCGCATCCCGCTTCCGTCAGAATATCGTAGTAGGCATGGATACCCGGCAATGGCTCGCGGCCACGATCGGGGTAGCCCTGTTCCCAGGCAACTTCACGCATCAGGGCGTGCGTCGGCTCAAGCCAGTTGTCAGGCATTTGCACCGCCAGCACGCCGTTTAACTGGAGCAGCGAAACCAGGTGTGGCAGAAGGTGGTAATGGTCCGGGATCCATTGCAGTGAGGCATTGGCGTAGATCAGGCTGAGAGGCTGGTCAGGTTTGTAGTGCCGGATGTCCGCCTCAACAAAGTGGCAGTCTGGCAGGGCCTGTCGGGCTTCCTCCAGCATGGCCGGGGAATTATCCACGCCGGCGATCTGCGCAGAAGGCCAGCGCTGTTTCAGCAGCGCGGTGCTGTTGCCTGGCCCGCAGCCCAAATCCACGCCAGAGGTTATGTCAGCAAGCGGCACCCGGGCGAGTAACTCAGCGGCGGGACGTGTGCGTTCTGCGCTGTACTGTAGATAAAGAGAGGGATCCCAGTCGGCCATTTTCGCATCTCCATGTTGAGGTGTTCAGCAAGAATAGCACAGGCAAATACCTGCGCCGGGGCAGGTATCTGGCTAATGGTGAGATTATAAAATGCCTTTGAGGGCCAGGTGATAGAGCAGCATGATGGTTTTTCCGTCGACAATCTGCCCATTTTCAATGCCCCGAAGCGCGTCGTCCAGCGTCATTTCCAGTACGTCGATATCTTCTCCCTCTGCTTTAACGCCGCCGCCCGCGCTGGTCCGATCCTGCGGATGATATTCCGCCAGATAGAAGTAGAGTTTCTCGGTAACCGAGCCCGGGCTCATATAGGCCTCAAAAATTTTCTCTACGCGCGTCACCTTATACCCGGTTTCTTCTTCCGCTTCGGCCTTAATCCGGCTTTCCGGGTCAAGGTTATCGAGCAACCCGGCGGCCGCCTCAATGAGATCCTCTTCGTGACCATTTATAAACACCGGGAAACGGAACTGACGCGTCAGAATGACGGTTTTGCTGTCGCGATTATAGAGCAGGATCGTCGCGCCATTCCCCCGGTCATACACTTCACGCTCTTGTCGCTGCCAGTCGCCATCGCTGCGCTGGAGGTCAAAAGTGTATTTTTTCAGGTTATACCAGTTGTCGGACAACGTTTCGCTGTTGATAATGCGTATATCTGCACGTTTTGATTGCACGTTTGGCTCTCCTCTCGTAGAGTAAGCATCATAAACAGCACTATCGTGCAAATACAAGGCATATCGTGCAACAACAGGAATAATTCATGCTCACAAGCCAGCGTAAACAGTTGATTCTGGAAAAACTGGAGGCGGAAGGTCAGGTCCAGTCTACTGCGCTCAGCCTCTTTTTCTCGGTGTCTGAGGACACTATCCGCCGGGATTTACGTGAACTGGCGGCAGAAGGGCGTTTGCAGCGTGTTCACGGCGGCGCACTGCCAGCATCGTCAGCGATTGCGCCTTTTGCCGAGCGTCAGTCCGTTAAAATGGATGCAAAAAAACGCGTGGCACGGCGAGGCGCGCAGCTCATTTCACCGGGGCAGGTGGTGATCATTGATGGCGGGACGACCACCTCCGAACTTATTACGTTCTTACCACCCGATTTACGGATAACCGTGGTGACGCACAGCCCGGGTATCGCTTTGGGGCTGGTCGACCATCCATGCATAGAGGTGATCCTGATTGGTGGTCGTTTGTATAAACACTCCATCGTCACGGTCGGCGCGGCCGCTATTGAAGGCATCAATAATATTCATGCGGATCTGTTCTTCATGGGGGTCACCGGCGTCCATCCTGAGGCCGGGCTGACCACCGGAGATTACGAAGAAGCGTGCATCAAACGTGCATTTTCCGGTAGAGCGGCGGAAACGGTGGTATTGGCCTCACCGGAAAAGATCAACACGGCCTCGGCGTTTGTGATTGGCGACCTGTCGCTGGTGAATACGCTGGTTGTTGAAAACACAACGGATGAACGCTGGGTGAGCGCTCTGAAAGAAAAGGGCGTTGCGGTGATCGCAAGCCAGTAAATATCTGCTTTTTTGCCAGCCTGACCGCGTGGCTGTCAAACAGACAAAGGTTATCCTTCACGCGGATTTCTAGACTAAGGCTTTCATCTGTTTAAGGACAAGCCATGAAAGCGGTCTCCATTCTGACGTGCGGCGCGGACCCAACCGCGCAACGCCTGTCAACGTCTGCCATTCAGCAGGCCATAAATAGGGCTCAACAGAACGATGTCATTGTTATTCCGCAAGGCCGTTTTCTGACCGGAGCACTGTTCCTGAAAAGCGGTGTTTCGCTTCGCCTGGACGCTGGCGCACAGCTCGTTGGAAGCCAGGATCTGGCTGATTATCCGTTGATAAACACCCGGGTGGCGGGCATTGATATGCGCTGGCCGGCAGGCATTATTAATATCATCGATTGTGAAAACGTCAGTATTACCGGTACAGGCACGATAGACGGGCAGGGTGTTATCTGGTGGCGACGCTTCTGGGGCGATGACGAGCGCAGCGGCATGGTCGGCGATTACAGCGCCAGAGGATTGCGCTGGGTGGTTGATTACGACTGTCAGCGCCCGCGCAATATTCTGGTCTTTGAAAGCCAGAGCATTCTGCTGCGTGATTTTACCAGTCGGGAGTCCGGATTCTGGAACGTGCACCTTTGTTATTCGCGCCATATCACGGTTGAGGGCGTGAAAATCAGCAATTCTGCGGGGCCGAGCACCGACGGGATTGATATCGATTCCTGTGAACAGGTGCGGGTTGAACGCTGCATTGTTTCCTGTAATGACGACAATATCTGCATAAAATCAGGACGAGGACGCGAAGCGGCGCAAAAAGCACGTACAGCACGGGATATAGTGATTCGCGGTTGTACGCTGAATAAGGGGTCCGGGATCACGCTGGGGAGCGAAACCTCAGGCGGCATTGAACGCGTCCTGATAGAAGATAACGCGTTTAACGGTACGGGCGTCGGGTTTCGCATTAAGTCGGCCCGCAACCGGGGCGGATTTATCCGTGATATCACCGTCCAAAATTTACATCTTACGGACGTACGTTTCCCGGTGCTGATCCAGCTGAACTGGTTTCCGCAGTACAGCTATGGCGACCGGGGAAATTTATCTGATAAACCAGAACACTGGCGCAAGCTGGCTGAAGGTGTTGAGGACGAAGCCGGCCTTACTGCGGTCAGCGGACTGACGATTAAAAATATGTCGGCGCATCGCTCAGACAACAAATATTTCTCGCGTGCATTTTTCATTGAGGGGTATCCGGAGCGTCCTGTGATCGGGTTAACGCTGGACGGAATTTTGATTGACGCGTCAGAGTTCGGGAAAATTTCCGGTGTGGATGGGTTGCGCTTTAAGGATGTGCAGGTGACTGCCGTGGAGAACACGCAAGACCGTAACGACAGTTATGAGCGTTGATGTATTGCACGGTGAAGGCGTTAACGTTACTGTTAGAGAGCTACAAGCAAAGAAATCAGGGGCTTACCGTGAAGAAAGAGATAAAAACACTGGAATCGAGACAGATTTATCGTAACCGCTGGATGTCGCTAAAGGAAGACCGGATTCTGAGAGCCAATGGGAGCGAGGGGCTTTATTCCGTCATTGAAAAAGATGATTTCGTGGTCATCATTCCGGTTGAGAATGATGAAATCTATCTGGTTGAACAATACCGATACCCTCTGGGCCAGAGAACCACAGAACTCCCTCAGGGAAGTTGGGAATGTTCTCGCGACGCTGCACCTGAAGACGTTGCCAGAGGCGAGCTTAAAGAAGAAACCGGGTTAAGCGCCGGGAAAATGGAGTACGTCGGTTATCAAAAGCTCGCACAGGGTTATTCAGCCCAGGGTTATCATATTTACCTTGCCACGGAGCTGACATTTACCGGCCAGCAACTGGAGGAGGAAGAATACGGCCTGACGGTGAAAAAAATTAAAATTAGTGCCTTTGCTCAATTAATACGTGACGGCAAAATCACTGACGCCACCTCAGTTACAGCATTCCTGCTGGCGAGAACAAAAAATATGTTCTCTTAATCATAACGTTTTAGATTAATATTGAGTCTCCACATCATTGTCAAAGCCAAGTTCAGATGCCCGGGGCAGCGCAAAGCTCAAATATTTGATCTGTGCCAGGAGCGGACGTTAATGTCAATATTCTCAGGCGGAGGCACACCAGAAATGGCTGCCTCCTGATAAAATGGTGTTATTGTTTGGATGTTATTTTTCATATCCGTATAAATTAATCCTACCTGACAAGTACTCACCTAAATATACTTCACTGATTTTACTGAAGCCTTTCTTTGTAACTTCAGTTTCTAACCATTCACTGTCTTTATTAAGGATTTCTAGCAGGTCATGGTTGGCCAAACCGTCCACTATAATTGGATAGCGTATATTTTCATCGCCACTTTGTATGATGGTTAATTGCCCATTTTGTTCGAGAACGACGCGTTTTAGTTGTTCTATCTCATAAATTCCATTTGCTCTTAATTTGAACATTAGATCATTTGCAGAAACACCATTCCGTAAACACTCCTTAACATTAACACTGCCATTGTGTACTAAGGTAATCGGTTTCCCATCAATTATCCTTTTAATTAATCGATTGTTTTCCTTCAGGAATTTAAGAGCGAAGACCAAAAGAGTCCATATGATTAGTACCAGAATAAATTGAAGAACCGATATAGATTCGTTGTAAATTACGCCCCCTATAATTCCCCCCAGCACATAGTTTTGAACCTGGTCCATTGCAGATGAGGGGGCCAGATTTCCTTTTCCCATAAGATTTATTTGAACAATTAAACACAGTATCCCCAGGCCCAACTTTATTATGATAGGTAAATAAATTATCATTTCCACACCTCAGTTTGTTATGATTTCTATTTCTGGGTTTACTAACGAAACCTCTACTAAATTGTATGTTTTTTGATCCGGGCTCAAATTGACGCGATAAAAAACATCACTAATTTTAACGATAATGCCATCAGAGAGTTGTACGGAACTGGAAAATATAGCATTTACATTCACATCTTTTTTTTGTGATAGGAGCCTAACAAAATTAACCATTTGCGAGGATTGGGAATGTATATTTTGACTATCAGTATAATCAGCATACTGAACACCAGAAATGAAGAGCAAAAACAAGAAAACTATGATTGTTAAGTCACGATATTTGGTTTGCAGGCGATGACGCATATACAGGCTAAAAACAACGATCAAGATAAATAAAGTACTAAATATAACTATGTATTTTAAATAGTCATTGATATTAGACTGCATTTGTAGATAATCTATGCTATAAAATTTCATATAAGTTCAATCCCTAACCCCTCAAAACCACATTTTATTATAGTAAAACATTTCCATTTATTAGTTATCAGCTGAAATTGATCATTATCCTTAAGCCAACTATGTTGACTTGCTTGTTATGACTCAAGGCATCTCAATGTTAGTAGCATTCAGAACTTCCGTTCTTCGCTCATGTCGGGCATTAATCATTCTTCCATACAGGTCACTCACTACCGGAAAAAGAATTCAGAGTATAAATAATCTTCTAACGTTTGTCCTGAACCAGCTTAATAAACTAAGGAATCTGCCCGAGGCGCTTGTTGTCCACGATAGCAGCCTAATCAATTTCCTGAATACGATTATAAGTGGAGTAGGGAAGGATGACTCCGTTTAGCCTGAGTTCTTTCCGGCCATCCGGGTAATGCCAGACCTCAATGTACTTCCCAATATTTTGACAGGTGAACATCGTGCAGTTCTTCGTGTTCCTCGCTGGCAGCGTAGGCCCAAAGTCAGTATAGCGTTCGCGGATAATATTGAATGCGTACCGGGCAAGACCATCCGGTAGTTGATTATTGCCGGGTTTCCCGCGACGACGGCCAGCCATACCCAGTGGGCCAGATTCATTGTAACGCAACAGAAGGCGTTCTGAAATATCAAGGCGCTGCGCGGCCATCAGTGTGGTCAGAGGCTGGACGACAACGTCCTGAATGATTTTGAGTCGGTTAACTTTGTCCATAGTGAAAAACTCCGCTGCGTGTGCCGTCATCAGAATCCCTCGATGGTGAATCTATGTGATGTACACTTAACTTATCCTTATCCCAGAACGGACATTACAATTTTGCTGTTACAACCTTAGTACGTATAATGTATATTATGTTAAATGAGATATTATGAAGCCTATCCCTCGTCAGATAAGCCCATCGCATCCTACCCCCTCCCTTTGCCTCTACTGAGGAAGCCGGAGAAACAGTGTCCGTTCCTGAGTCTGCGATGCTTTGAAACCATGGTGGATATAAAACGCTTTGGCTTCCTCAGTGAGTGCATGAACCATGATCGCTCGCACCCCGATATTCTCAGCTACCCGATAACAGCGTAAAACCGCATCGTGGAGTAAATCGGCTCCCAACCCGTTTCCACGTAACGAGACATCCACAGCCAGACGGGCAAGTATAATCACGGGAATGGGATCCGGCATGTTACGCCGCAGATTCCCCGTCGCTAGCGTATGGTTAACACTGCCGGTAGCCAGCGAGTAAAATCCCGCGACCTGCTTCGTGCCCGTTTTACAAACGACAAACGTTCGGGCTGCGCCGAGCGCCTGGTTTTTCAGACCTCTTTGTTTTAGCCATTCGTCAAGCACGGCCTCTCCGCTGACGAACTCCGCCAGTTGATGGACGCTGGATAAGGGCTCTGGTGCTGTTACACGTCCCACTGCGGTTTCCTTGCCAGCAGTTTTTCTATGGCAGGATCGTCCGCGACCGGGGCATCGAGCATGTCAATGAACTCTGCGTACTGTTCATCGTTAAAATTGAATACACGTCGATCGAGGATCACATTCTCGGCTGCCTGACAGGCCATCTCCAGAATGAAGTCCGTGCGTGATTTATGGAGGATCTCTGCGGCGGCATCGATAAGCGCCCGCTGGGATTCTTTGGCTCTGAGATTGAGTTGAACATCTGATTTCATAGGTATACCTCTTGTATAGCAATTGCTTTACAAGCATAGCATAAGCGCTGTGTATAGCAATCGCTATACAGAACCCTTAATCATGTCTGACCTCTCCACACCGCATATCGCAAGAATTTGCTCTCTCAGCCAACGGTGACCAGGGTCGCGTTCCATTCTTGGGTGCCACATCTGCGATACCGTAATACGACGGCTTTTGAACGGCAGCTCGAAAACGTGTACCTGGTCCGTTACCTGCTGATTGAGTAAATAGAGCGCGGGTATCATGGTGATAAGATCCGATTCCAGCGCCACGGACAGCGCCGTCGGAAATCCCGGTACGACGCTCGCGATTTTACGTTTTGTCCCCAGCTCGGCCAGCGCATCGTCAACGGAACCGTGCAACGCGCCCTCGGGTGACGCTACCACATGGCCCCAGGCGACATAATCCTTCACGCTTATTTTTGCCTGCTTAGCCAGCGGGTGCCCCTTACGCACGACGCCCACAAACCGATCCTCAAACAACCGTTGCAGCCGTATTTCAGGCCCCATATTGCTCTGGACGCCAATCTCCAGATCAACCAGCCCTTCCCGAAGATAGCGCGACGTTTTTTCCGGCTTAGGCGCGAAGCGTATACAGACGTCCGGCGCGGCGTCGGCCACAGCCGCTATAAGCGCAGGCCCAAACGCCACCACAAAACCATCGTTTGCCCTGATGGTAAAAAGACGCGCCAGACTTTGCGCACTGAATGTTTCAGTTGAGGACTGCAATACCGCCCTCGCCTCGTGCACTGCACGTCTGGCGCGATCCCGGGTCGCTTCGGCCCACGGGGTCAGTACCATGCTACGCCCGGCGCGCACCAGGATCGGGTCGCCTGTAACGTCGCGTAACCTGCTTAATGTCCGGCTCATGGCCGAGGTGCTGAGGTTCAGCCGACGGGCGGCACCTGCGACACTCGCTTCGCTCAGCAATATGTCGAGTGCAATCAGTAAATTAAAATCAGGATCGGTCATAGCGCTCATTCCTGTTCATTCAGATAAGGCGTTTCGTGCAACGATAAAGTGCAAATGGTGCGCCTTCCGCCCTGTAAAAGCCATCTTTATAGTTTTGTCATCCATACACTCTTCTCAGAGGACAACATGATGACGCTCTTTTCCAGTCAACCCGGCGACGAAGGACTTCCCGGCCCGGCGCGCGCACGGGTGATGGCCGCAATTATGACCACCACCTTAATGGGCGTGTTTGATGGCACCATGATCAACATTGCCCTGCCCTCCATGGCTCAGGAGATGCAGGTACCTGCCAGTATTGCCGTCTGGTTCGCCAACGGGTATCTGCTGGCGGCTGCGATGACGCTGGCGATATTCGCGGCGCTTGCGGCCCGCCTGGGTTATCGCCCCGTATTTCTGGCAGGTCTGACGACCTTTACCCTGACATCACTGGGTTGCGCGCTGGCGAATACACCCGAAGTGCTTATCGGTATGCGCGTGCTTCAGGGGATCGGCGGCGCGGCGACGCTGAGTATTGCCCCCGCAATCCTGCGGTCCGTATTTCCCGGGCGATTGCTTGGCCGCATTCTGGGGTTGCACGCCCTGCTCATCGCCTCCAGCTCCGCTATCGGGCCGGTATTGGGCGGGACGATCCTTCACACCCTGAGCTGGCAATGGCTGTTTGCGATAAACGTTGTTCCCGGCACCCTCGCCTTACAGCTGGCGGTCAAAGCGCTGCCGCGGGATGCGGTTCGAAAGCAAGCGCCTTTCGACACCCCGGGCGCGATATTGTCGGCGCTGCTGTTGGGGTCGACGATCATGGCGGCGAACAGCCTCCAGGACTATCATCCCGGTAGCCTTTGCTGGACAATGCTCGCTGCGCTGAGCGGCATGGCGTTTATCTGGCAGATCCGCCGCGCGGATAACCCCTTACTGCCGCCGATGATGTTTAAAAATGAACGTTTTACCCTCGCGGCCTTCACGTCGATGATTGCTTTTGTCAGCCAGGGGATCACCTTTATTGCGCTGCCCTTCCTGTTTCAGAGCGAATACGGCTACAGCCCGGTGTTGTCTGCCCTGCTGTTTACGCCGTGGCCGCTAGGGATCGTACTGATTGCGCCGCATGCAGGCCGGTGGGCAGACACGATTTCAGCCCCGGCGATATCCACCCTGGGGCTGATGATTTTTGTCGTCGGTTTGATCCTGCTGGCAACATTACCCGACCGCCCTTCAGTGTGGGATATCTGCCTGCGGAGTCTGGTGTGCGGAGTGGGGTTTGGCTGCTTTCAGAGTCCCAATAACCGGGAAATGCTCTCCAACGTTATTCGTGAGCATGCGAGCTATGCATCCGGTGTTTTATCCATTATGCGCACGTTCGGGCAGTGTCTGGGCGCCGCCGCCGTGGCCGTTCTGCTGGCCGCAGATGAAAGGTCAATTCATGTTGCGCTGTGGGTCGCCGCCGCAGCTTCTGCGGTAGCGGTCGTCGTCAGCGCGAGCCGGTTGCGTAAAATCACTCATCCTGCGGAAACAGGATGAGCACGAAAATATAACTAAGCGCTACTCCAGCGCCAGCAGCGCAAAACTCGCCAGCCAGTGGCCGCCGCTGTAGTGACTGCCGACAACATGTTCCACGCTTGCCGAGAGATGGCGCGCAACGGCATCCTGTAACGCCTGTTGCGCCGGGTGGTTTTCCGGCAAAGCGCGGGCAATGTGCTTCATACACCACGCGCGGCTGAGGTTAAGCCCGTCCAGATGTGCGATTTTTGGGTCGGTGCGGTCGCTTACCTCAGCCGGGTTCATCAGCGCTGAAACGGCACCCACTTCAGGCAGAAACGCATCGAACCAGGCCGGGAAATTCTCTACCACCTTACTCATCAGTAACGCCTCGGTCAGCGCCCCGGAGATATACTCGTCGCCGCCCGGCTCATAATGCGCCGGATATTGCGTGTCCGTATGATAAAAGCGCGTCGCCGCGTCCAGGATCGCCTGTTCAAGCCCGTCATCCGTCACCGCCCGGGCATAATCCAGCCCCAGCGCGAGCGCAAACGCCGTGTTGTAATGTGTTCCGACGCGGATGGGATAGGTGAGCTTGCTGAGGTAATCCACCAGCCGCTGGCGAATATCCCGCGTTAACGGTTGCAGCGTCTGGTACCAGCGCTCCGCCTGTGGCAGTGACGACTGTTTCAGCTCCTGCGCCAGCGCCAGCAGCCAGCCGTAGCCATAAGGCCGCTCAAACGACGCGCGGAACGGCGCGGTAAAATAGGCCAGCTCCTTCGCCACCTTCTCGTCGATCAGGTGTTCTTCGAACAGAGTGATGATCTCTTCCCGGCACGGCAGTTCGGGCCAGAGACGCAGGCAGCGCAGCAGCAGCCAGTAGCCGTGCACCGCAGAGTGCCAGTCAAAACAGCCGTAAAAGATCGGGTGCAGCTCGCGAGGCGGCAGAACGTCGCCGTCATCGTTGAGCAGATGCATAATGTGGTTCGGGTATTCCTGACGTAAATAGGTCAACGGCATTCTGGCGAAGGCGTCAGCCTGATGTTGCGTTAATTCCATTGCAGCTCCTTAGCGAAACACGAGGAAATACATTAAGAACACGTTCACCACCAGCAGGGTTAACGCGGTCGGGATCTGGATCTTGATAACCTGATATTTGTCTTTTAGCTCCAGCAGCGCGGCGGGCACAATGTTGAAGTTGGCGGCCATCGGCGTCATCAGCGTGCCGCAATAGCCTGCGTACATACCGATAGCCAGCAGCGGCGCCGGGTTACCGTGATGGACGTTAATCAGGAATGGCAGAGCGATACCGGCGCTTAACACCGGGAAGGCTGCGAAGGCATTACCCATGATCATAGTAAACAGCGCCATCCCCACGCAGTAAATGACCACCAGCATGAAGCGGCTGTCTGGGTTCACAAACAGGCTGACCACCTTTTGTACCGATTCGCCGGTATTCGCCACCACAAACACCCCGCCGAGCATGGCCAGCATCTGCGGCAGGATCACCGCCCAGCCAATGGTATCGACCAGACGACGAGACTGACGAACCGCATGCAGCGGCGTACCTTTTGTCAGCCACCAGCCGGTGAGGATAGCCGCCACGCAGGCCACGCACAGCGCCGCCAGCGTAAGCTGTTTCTGATCGAGCAGATAAACGCCGCCAGTCGACACGCCTTTCAGAAACAGCGTCCCGATGACCGTTACCACGGGGATCATCAGTGCCGGTAAAAACAGCCAGTTTTTCAGCCGGTTCGACGAGGCAACACGCTCCTCCTCGGTGGACATTTTATAATGCCCCTTCCCGACCAGCCCGAAACCGGCCAGCAGCGCAATCACGATAACGGCGCCGCCAATAATGCGATACGCCAGCGACTTACCCAGCTCCTGCACCATCAGATCGCCAAACAGGAATATCCCGCCGAACAGAAACCAGAACAGCGCCGTGGTATAGCGTTTCGGGTTAGCGCGGTCGCGAAGGGTCATCACAACCAGCAGCATCACGACGAAGCCGATCAGGTAATACACGCGGTTAATGGTGATGAGGGTCATCATGGTGCGATCTCCTGCGTACCCTGCTCTGCTTTCCAGGCCATCACGTCGCGACGAATGCTGGCGTCGAGGCGCAGCAGACGCGTCATATGGATGATCAGTGCCGCAATAGCGGTCGGAATGGCCCACAGGCCGATATGCAGCGGTTCGATCCCCTCGATCCCGTTCTCTTTCAGGAACGCATCAATCAGCAGTACCGCGCCAAAGGCGATAAAGATATCTTCCCCAAAGAAAACCGCGATATTGTCACACGCGGCGGCATGGGCTTTGATTTTGTCGCGGATAGTCTGCGGCAGTTCGCCGTATTCATTCAGGGCCGCCCCTTCCGCCATCGGCGCCAGCAGCGGACGCACCGTTTGCGCGTGGCCGCCAAGGGACATCAGGCCCAGCGCAGCCGTCCCTTCGCGGGCGACAAAGTAGAGCATCAGGATACGCGCCGAGGTGGCGCTGGCGATCTTCGCGACCCAGGCCTGGGCGCGCTCTTTCAGCCCGTAATACTCCAGCAGGCCAATCACAGGCAGGATCAGAATGAAGGTGGCAAGCGATCGGCTATTCACGAACTTTTCGCCAAAGGTTTCCAGCAGCATACCGAAATCCATGCCAACCAGCAGGCCCGTCGCCAGCCCCGCCACCACGACAACCAGCAGCGGGTTGAAACGCAGTGCAAAACCAATAACCACCACCGGAATCCCGATAAGTGGCAACAGTGTAGAACTGTCCATAAACGTTACCCTATCCAAAGTGAGCGTTGCGCGCCGACGGCTATTTTTTATACTTCGCAGCAGAGCGAAGCCGGTGCATTACGGCGCGCGATGTTGTGTTTTGCGTCAGGCTCCACAGAACCTGCACTAAAAAGCTATATCTGAACGTCAAAAACATGTAAACAATTTATCAATAAAATGTTCTTATTTTATCGACGGGTTTACATTTCGGGGGAAGGATCGTTATGACAGTAAACAAAAAGACGACAGCGTTAAACCACGACGATATTGCGGACGGGCGAATCGTCTCCTCCCGTCATCTCGTCTCAGAGCGGTGTGCTGAATTATCAGAGCTGGAATATGCGCTGATCATGACCAGCAATGCGTTTAACAAATGGATGGTGCGCTGCATGACCGCTGCGGGTGAACCGGATATGGGGGCCTTTGACGTTTCGCTTCTGCACCACGTGAATCACCGCAACCGCAAGAAAAAGCTGGCCGACATCTGCTTTGTGCTGAACGTGGAAGATACCCACGTGGTGACGTATGCGCTGAAAAAGCTGGTCAAGGCGGGATATGTCACCAGCGAGAAAGCCGGAAAAGAGCTTTTTTTCTCCACCACGGAGGAGGGAAAAGCGCTGTGCATGAAGTACCGGGAGGTGCGGGAGGCCTGCCTGATCAACATTCATGCGGAAAGCGGCATTCCGGGTGCATCAATTGGCGAGACCGCGCAGTTACTCCGCGCGATCTCCTCCCTGTATGATACCGCCGCACGCGCGGCGGCCTCGCTTTAAGGACGGCGGAAAAGCGTCATACTCCGCCCGGCCAGTTCATAATCGACGGATTCCGTGATGATTTCCCCTGTGGGGGCCTCATCCGCCGTCGAAAGCTCCAGCACCCAGCCCCCTTCGCCAAACTGCGGGATCTGGAATGGAACCGTGCCTTCAAACGGGTTAAACAGCATCAGCACGTCGTGCCAGACGCCCTCTTCCTGCTTAAGATCCGGGCGGCTGATGGCAAGACCAAGGGTGGAACCCTCGTCCCATTGTTCCGACTGCTGCGGTCCGCCGCCGGCGTTAAACCAGCGGATCTCCAGCCCGTCGCGCCAGTTCTCACGTCGCAGCAGCGGCTGCGTCGCGCGCAGGGCAATCAACCGACGGGTAAAGTCGCGCAGCTTCTCGTCGTTTTCAGAGAGCCCTTTCCAGTTTACCCAGGAGATCTCGCTGTCCTGACAGTAGCCGTTATTATTGCCCTTTTGCGTCCGGCCAAACTCATCCCCTGCCAGCAGCATCGGCGTACCGTGCGAGAAGAAGAGCGTGGTGAGGAAGTTGCGCTTTTGCCGCTCGCGGGTGGCGATGATATCCGGGTTCTCCGTCGGCCCTTCTTCGCCGTAGTTATACGATCGGTTATCGTTATGTCCGTCGTTATTATCTTCCCCGTTATCGGCGTTATGTTTCTCGTTGTACGACACCAGGTCGTTCAGCGTGAAGCCGTCATGCGCGGTAATAAAATTGACGCTGGCCCACGGACGACGCCCGCGCAGATCGTACAAATCACCGGACCCTAACAGACGGGCGGCAAAATCGTTAGAGACGTTATCCCCCTTCCAGTATTCACGTACCGTATCGCGGTATTTGTCGTTCCACTCACCCCAGCCTGGCGGGAAGCCTCCCACCTGATACCCGCCCGGGCCGATATCCCACGGCTCACCGATGAGCTTCAGCTTCGACAGCACCGGATCCTGGGTCACGGCATCGAAGAAGCCGCCGCGCGGATCGAACCCCTCCGGCTCACGTCCGAGAATGGTCCCGAGGTCAAAGCGGAAACCGTCAATCTGCATCGATTCTGCCCAGTAACGCAGGGAGTCCATGACCATCTGCAATACGCGCGGGTGGGAAGTATTAACGGTGTTCCCGGTGCCGGTGTCGTTGATGTAATACCGGTGCTGATCCGGCATGGTGCGGTAATAACAGAAGTTATCAATTCCCTTAAACGACAGGGTTGGCCCCAGCTCGTTGCCCTCCGCCGTGTGGTTATAGACCACGTCGAGGATCACCTCGATGCCCGCGTCATGATAGGCACGCACCATGTCGCGGAAACCCTGGATCCCCGCAGGGCCGTAATAGCGTGACGCTGGCGCAAAGAAACCGAGCGAGTTATAGCCCCAGAAGTTTTTCAGACCGCGATCGAGCAGGTGCTGATCGTCAGGGAACCAGTGAACCGGCAGCAGCTCGACCGAGGTAATCCCGAGGCTTTTGATGTACTGCACCGACGCTTTATGCCCCATCCCCTCAAACGTACCGCGCAGTTCAGGCGGAATAGCCGGGTTAAGCTGGGTAAAGCCTTTTACGTGGCTCTCATAAACCACGGTATGCGGCCACGGGATATCGGGTCGGCGGGAGTCTTGCCAGTCGACGGCATTGGGGTCGATGACCTTACATTTGGGCGTAAACGGCGCGCTGTCTCGCGTATCAAAGCTGAGATCCAGCTCTTCGTGTCCCAGCTCATAACCGAAGTGGGCATCGTTCCACTCAATGTCACCCACCAGTTCACGGGCATAGGGGTCAATAAGCAGCTTATTGGGGTTGAACCGGTGACCGTTCTCCGGATCGTAAGGGCCATATACACGGTAGCCATACAGCACCCCCGGTTTCAGATCCGGCACATAGCCGTGCCAGACCTCATGGGTATATTCCGGCAGTTCCAGGCGGGTGATTTCTGTTTTTCCCGATGGGTCAAACAGACACAGCTCCACCCGCTCCGCATGGGCGGAAAACAGGGCGAAATTCACTCCTTTCCCGTCATAATATGCGCCCAACTGTTGGCCATGACCGGCCCGAATTTCAAACGTTGTATCCTTTGGCATTTTTGTTCTCCTCGATTATTCGCAGGTAAGCAGAACCAACAAACATCCCTTTTCAGACGTTAAATCCAGCGTCTCTGGCAGAAGGCGACGCTCACCGGTAAACAGATCCCGGTAGTGCTTCCCGGCCAGCTCCTGGGGTATGGCCACCGTAGTATTGGCCCACAGCATCGCATTGTCGGTGACGTCAAACACCAGACGCGGCACGGCGACGATCAGCGCCTCGTCATCTTTTATGCGGGCATAAACGATCAGATTCTCTTCCCGCTCGCCGGTCACCTTCAGCGGCAGCCAGTCGCCGTAGCGGAAAAGCGCGGGGTAATGCGGCCGCAGCCGTAACAGCGTGGCGGTGACGTACTGCTTCACGCTGCCGTCTCGCCAGCGTTGCGCATCGTTAAAAATGGTTCCATCCGCTACGCTGAGGTTTTCCGCCAGCGCGGTGAAATCCGGTTCGCGGCGGTTATCCGGGTCGACCAGGCTGAAGTTAAGCCCTTCGCTGCCCTGGTAGATGTCCGGTACGCCTGGCGCAGTCAGCTTGATCACCGTCTGGCTCAGGCTGTTCATTAACCCCGCCCGAATAAACGGCTGGAGTGCGGCACTGAAATCGCGCAGGAACAGGGTGTTGTCCGGGGAAAGCAGATGGCGCACGTAGTCCAGCACCACGCTCTCGTACCCTTCGTTGCTGTCGATCCAGTCGGTACGCTGCTTGGCCTCGCGCAGGGCTTTCTCAATAAAGCCGAGGAAACGCTCTTCCAGTGACTTAAGACCATCACGATCGTCTGGCGACAGCGTGGCTGGCCAGACGCCCGCCAGCGCCTGGAAGATCATCCAGGTGTCGGCGGCGTTCGGCGCGGTGCCGTCGTTGAGGAATCGGACCTGCGTCTGGTTCATCTGCCGCCAGCGCGCCAGGTTTTCTCCCCACAGATCTGGCGCTTCCGTCAGCGTGTATAGTCGCGCTCGCGCATCCTCGCCGCGTTTGGTGTCGTGGGTGGAGGTTCCCAGCAGCGCATCGGGCTGGCGGGCAAGACGAATGCGCATCTCCTGATGAAAACGGGAAAGTGAAAATGCGCGCGGCGTCGGGTCAGCGCCGACTTCGTTCAGGGCCAGCTCCAGGTTATGGCGGAAGAACAGCGTATCCTCTACCGATTTCGCCATCAGCGGCCCGGTCAGTTGCTGAAAACGGGTGCGGAAAAGCGAGGCCAGCGCGTGGTCATCCTCCGGCAGATCGCCGGTAAGAATACGCACGATCAGGCTGAGCGCGGGTTCAGAGCTGTCGACGCTGGCGACCACGCGGCTGAGCAGCGCCACATCCGGTGGCGTCAGCCCCTCTCCGGTGCCGTAGGTGCGATACACCGGAAACGCGATAAGCAGCTCGCGCAGGGCATGGCGGATATCCTCATGCTCCACTTGGGCGCCGTTATGCCCGGCCAGCTCGCTGGCTATTTTGAGCAGCGTGGTAAATTCACCTTCAAAATTACGATCGGTCATCAGCCCTTTGGCTTTGCGAAGTTCCGCCTGCCTGTCCATGGTCGTACCCAGCGTCTCGTCGTAGAGCGTCTCCAGTCGCGAGAGGTTGGTATCATCCACCAGCACTTCCGCCAGCGAGGCAATAAACTCATAGCCCGTAGTACCCGAGACCGGCCACTCCGGAGGAAGCTGTTCCCCTTTGGCGAGGATCTTCTCTACCGTGATGTAGCAATCCGGTCCGGTCGCCGCACGCAGGCGCTGCAAATAGCCCAGCGGATCGGCAAGCCCGTCCACATGGTCAATGCGCAGGCCGTCGACAACCCCGGCGTGAACAAGCTCAAGGATCAGGCGGTGCGTGTCTGCGAAGACCGCCTCATCCTCTACCCGCACGCCGACCAGCCCGGTGATTTCAAAAAAGCGCCGCCATGAAAGCTGTTTCGGCGCTTCCCGCCAGGACATCAGCCGCCAGCTTTGCGCCTCGTGGATCTCAGCGATGCTCTTGCCTTCGGCATACGTGCCGGGATTAAGCGGATAGGCGGTATCATAGTAAACCAGCGCTGCGCTGTTGGTGACACTGTCACGTTTTAAGGTGATAGCCCCCCGCTCCAGCTCGGCTTCAAAGGTGTCGCCAAGAAACGGCAACGTCAGCGGTCGGGACCAGTCGATATCAAAATATGCCGCATAGCGGCTCTGCCTGCCTTGTTCTATAACATCGCGCCACCAGCGGTTTTCCAGCGAGGTCGACATATGGTTAGGAACGATATCCAGAATCAGCCCCATCCCCGCCTGCTTCAGCGCTGCCGCCATGCGGTCAAACCCTTCCCGCCCGCCAATCGCCGGGTCGATTTCGTTGGGGTCGGTCACGTCATAGCCGTGGGTGGAATCCGTGGTTGCGGTGAAAACAGGCGACGCGTAAAGATGGCTAATTCCAAGGTCTTTCATATACGGAATCAGGTCCACCACGCGATCGAAGGTCATGCCGTTGCGAAACTGAATTCGGTAAGTAGAGGAAGGGATCATAGCGCTGCTTCTCCATCAGCTAAGCGAACAACAATGCTGTTTGGCGGCAGGTTATCGACTGCCTCCGGCCAGCTAAAGATCGTTTTTCCGGGCAGGTTCGGTAAGGCGAGCGGCTTTTTGCCGATATTCAGCGCCAGCGACAGCGTACCGGATGGGAAACGCCAGCTCACGGCAACCATGCCGAGCGCCGTTTGCAGGACGTTACCCTCCACGGCGCCCCGCTGTTTCAGTAGCGGGACGATAAAGCGCTGACGCAGCGCAATCAGTTCGCGCGTAGCGTGCAGCCACGCCCTGCCTTCCTCCGTGTCTGCCTTGTTCCAGTCAAGCTTCGACCGCATAAAGGTATTTACGTCATTGGGGTCCGGTACGGTTTCATCGTGCCCGGCATGGCCGGTAAACTCTTTCGCGCGCCCTTCCCGCACGGCTTTCGCCAGGTCGCCGTGGAAGTCGGTGAAAAAGAGGAACGGATGCGTTTCGCCATACTCCTCGCCCATAAACAGCAGCGGAATATGAGGCGACATAAGCAGCGCCGCAAACAGCACACGCGTTTTATCCGCGCCTGCCAGAGAGATAAGCCTCTCCCCCTGGGCACGGTTGCCGACCTGGTCGTGATTCTGAATAAAATCGACAAAAAACTGCGGAGGTTGCTCGCGACACTCTACCCCGCGCGATTTTCCGGTCTGAAGCGAGATTTCCCCCTGGTAGACAAAGCCCTCTGCCAGCGCCCGCGCCAGTTTTTTCTCCGGCTCAAAGGCAAAATCCTGATAATAGGCGTGTGATTCCCCGGTCGCGAAGACATGCGCGGCGTTGTGAAAATCATCATTCCATTCGGCGGTGAAAAGCGGCGTCTGACCATGCTCATCGCGCGGATGCAGGAAAATCACGTTGCGACTGTCTTCGGTGGTCAGATGGATATGCCGATCCGGAAATGCGTCGCGGATCCGTTGCGCTATCTCGGGAAGAATATGGGTCTCAGCGTCGTCATGGATCTGGTCGATGGCGTCGAAGCGCAGACCGTCAAGATGATACTCCGAGAGCCAGAATAACGGCGCCTCGGCGATGTATTGCCGGACGGCCTCAACCTCATAGGCAATACCGTTGCCCCACGGGGTCATACGATCCCGATGGAAAAACGCTGGCGAGAGCAACGGCAGGTAATTACCTTCCGGGCCAAAGTGGTTGAGTACGATATCCAGCACCACGGAAAGCCCGAGCGCGTGGGCGGCATCAATGAAGGCATGAAAATCATCCGGTGTGCCATAAGCCGAGTGCGGGGCATACAGCAGTACGCCGTCATACCCCCATCCGCGCGCGCCCCCGAACTGGGACACGGGCATCACTTCCAGTTGCGTAATACCCAGCCCGGCCAGATAAGGCAGTTTGTCGATGGCCGCCCTGAAGGTTCCTTCCCCGGTGAAGGTGCCGATATGCAGCTCGTAGATCACCGTCTCTTCCCACGATCGTCCTTGCCATTCCCGCTGAGTGGGCAGGCTGCGACGCGGGTCGATCACCACCGACGGGCCGTTGACGTCAGCCTGCTGCGCGCGTGAGGCCGGATCCGGCACCGCCATTCCATCCTGTAAAACAAACTGATAAGTCGTACCGTGCATGACGCCGGGCACGTCAATCTGAAACCAGCCGTCGCCCACCGCCGCCATGGGAATGTCGGTATCGGTTAAACGTAATGTGAGATCTTTCTGCCCTTCTGCCCAGACGCGAAAACGTACAACGTCATCGGAAATAAACTCAGCACCCCAGTGCCTGCGACATGTTCTGAATTCCATTCATTGTCCTCGAATGACCACCTTTTACGCGGAACGAAATACAAGCTTAGACCAGGATCTACAGAGTGTTATGCCAGCAGGGGATGCCGCTTCGTCTATTATCTATTTATAACTCCCACTTAAGGAATACTATGCATATTCGAAAAGGATTAAGTACAGACCTCGCCCGCCTTGAATGTTGTGATTTTTCTTTCAAGGTTGATGAGATTGCCAGAGAGCCATTTCTCAATGGTGATTTGCATATCGAGGCGCTGACCGAACCTTATCTTAAAACCTATGAGCTTGATCTCCAGACACTGGAAAATCATTGCGTTAATCCGGATTCAATATTTCTTATCGCCGAAACGGATGACGGTGAAATCGCCGGTTTTATTACCGCGTCCTGCAACTGGAATAAATTTATTTCGGTGGATTACATTGCCGTGGAGCGTTCAAAACGCCGTACGGGCGCGGCGCACAAGCTGATGTCCGCCACCCACGTCTGGGCGCGAAGCCTCAATGCGCCCGGGTTACGGCTGGAGACGCAGAACGTTAATGTTTCTGCCTGTCAGTTCTATCGTCACTATGGGTTTATTCTCGGCGGTTACGATCGCTACCTTTACAACGCCCTGCCGGAAAAAGATGAGGTGGCCCTTTTCTGGTATTACATGCTGGCTTGAGAAAATATTTTATATCCGCTACCAGAAGATAGATTTGTCTGAATTTGTCAATTTTGCCCGCTTACGTTTAATTAACGACTAATCTTTGAATTCACTATTAAGGAGGCCGGTATGTCTACAGGAAATAATCACACGCTGCATTACCCTCGTCCACCGTTTGCTGAACAACCGCAAAGGGCCCCCGGGCTGGCATCGGAAATGAAGCCAATACCGGATCACGGTGAAACAAGTTATATCGGATCAGGCAAACTGGCAGGAAAAAAAGCGCTGATTACCGGCGGTGATTCCGGAATTGGTCGCGCAGTAGCGATCGCCTATGCCCGTGAAGGTGCAGATGTGGCTATTGGCTATCTCCCGGAAGAGGAGTCCGATGCGGCATCGGTCATTGCGCTGATTCGGGCCGAAGGCCGTAAAGCGGTCGCCATTCCCGGCGACATTCGCGTGGAGTCGTTCTGCGATACGCTGGTAGAAAAAGCCGTCGCAGAACTGGGTGGCCTGGATATCCTGGTGAACAACGCCGGACGCCAGCAGTACTGCGAATCGATCGACGATCTCACCACGGCAGATTTCGACGCGACGTTTAAAACCAACGTCTATGCCCCCTTCTGGATCACTAAAGCTGCGCTGCGCCATTTGCAGGAAGGCGCCGTGATCATCAACACCACTTCCGTTCAGGCGTTTAAACCGAGCGCGATCCTGGTGGACTATGCGCAGACCAAAGCCTGTAACGTGGCCTTTACCAAGTCTCTGGCTCAGCAGCTGGGGCCGCGTGGCATTCGGGTGAATGCCGTCGCGCCAGGTCCATACTGGACGCCTCTTCAGTCCAGCGGCGGTCAGCCGCAGTCCAAAGTTCAGAAATTCGGGGAAGATACGCCCCTGGGCCGACCGGGCCAGCCGGTTGAAATCGCACCGCTGTATGTGCTTTTTGCCTCAGATACCTGCTCATACGCCTCCGGACAAGTATGGTGCTCTGACGGCGGTACCGGCGTGCTGTAAAGCATCCTCTCAGACCTATCCATTTCATGGATAGGTCACATTCACTTCCCTGCTGTTCTCAAAAATCTCAGTTGAACTATGATGAACTTACTATTGAGGAGCCCATCATGTTTACTGTGAAAAAACTTGCGTTATCAACCCTGTTGACCGGTTCGGTTTTATTCTTTCCCGCGATCCACGCGGTGGCCAGCGTTCCGCAGCATGTGGTGAAACAGCAGGCCGGCGGCTACAGCGTTCAGGTTGGCGATACGATTGTCACCGCCTTTACGGACGGCAGCGTGCCGCAGGACCTGCACGCCTTACTGCGCCGGACGACGGCGGAAAATACCGATGCGTTACTGGCCAAAAACTTCCAGGCCAATCCGGTGGAAGCATCGATTAACGCGTTCTATATCGCTATGCCCGGCCACAAAATTCTGGTGGATACCGGCTCCGGTCAGCTCTTTGGCCCCGGCAAAGGCGGGCGGCTGATTGAAAGCCTGGCGACGCAGGGCATCAGGCCGCAGGACATCACCGATATCCTGATCACCCACGCGCACTCCGATCATGCAGGCGGCCTGGTCAAAGACGGTCAGCGCGTATTTACCCGTGCACAGGTGTATGTCGGCAAACCGGATATCGATTTCTTCTTTAACGACGAGAACCAGAAAAAATCTGGCTATGACCAGAACTACTTCGACGTCGCGCACAAGACCTTAAAGCCCTATCTGGATGGCGGGAAAGTGAAGACTTTCTCCGGGACGGAACAGCTTCTGCCGGGCATCAGCGGTACGGTTCACCCGGGCCACACCCCAGGGTCCGCGTTCTACACGCTGGAGAGCAAAGGTGAAAAAATTACCTTTGTCGGCGACATCATTCACGTTGCCGCGGTTCAGTTCCCACAGCCCAACGTGACGATTGCTTACGATGAGGATCAGGACGGAGCCGCCCGGGTACGCAACGCAGCGTTCGCTGAGTTTGTGAAAAACAAAGATCTGATTGCGGCGCCACATCTGCCTTTCCCCGGGATCGGGTATGTGAAGAAAGGTGAGCGGGAAGGCTACGCGTGGGTTCCGGTGACCTATACCAACCGGGACGCGCAATAAGAGAGTCTCTGCGTCCCAGGCTAAATATGTCAGCCTGGGACCGCTATCTCACGCCCAGGGCCCCGCGGCCGGGTATTAACCAGCCGGCGAAATCTGTTCGGCCCTGCGCTCAACCTGTCAGACAGCCAGCCATTTTTTTGCGTTCGCTTTCATATTCGCTTCTAGTTCACTGTCACGCGTGGCAAATACGCGGCCGAGGGGAAAACCGCTTTGTTCCAGCAGATAAGCTAGCGCGGCATATTCCCGCGGATAGTTGGCAGCAATTTTTGAATCAATCTCAACCGGGCCCAGCGGAAAGGTGAAAATACCCATGTCGTAGATGCTCTGACGATGGAACAGCTTCCATACGCCCTCTCTCTTTTCTGCCAGATCGTAGAAACGATTGTGGCATTCGCATCCAATATTAAGTTTTATATTTTCAGCGATGATCATCGCATTGGTTTCAAGAATCGCTTTGTCGCCGCGGTCGTTAAAAGTGACGACGGGCGAGCCAATCATATGTTTTGTGCGCAAATCTGAAGCGCCCATACGCATGGAACCCTCGACAAAATCGCTCGCGAGCCCTTCGAACCACGTAATTTCGATTGTGCCGTCCGGATGAAAAAGATTACGCAGCTGCTCCCATTCGCCCAGGTCGCGGTGCATCCAGCCATTCATGAGGTCGTTAAGATCCTGACGGTCTTGCAGTTGGTGAGTTTGCATTGTTTGGTTCCTGTTTGAGTTGATGCGTTCAGTTTGGCCGTGAAGCGGTTTATACTCAAATATATATATTTTACTAAACAATCATTTTTAATGATGAGTCAGGGTGGCAATGGAACTCCGGCACTTACGCTATTTTTTGGCTGTTGCAGAAGAAGAGCATTTTGGACGCGCGGCTGAGCGACTCCATATTGTTCAGCCTGCGCTTAGCATGCAGATTAAAGCCCTTGAAACCGAGTTAGGCGGTCCGCTGTTTATCCGCACCAGCCGTCGTGTGGAACTTACTGAGGCCGGATCGCTTCTTCTCAGCGAAGCCAGACTGATGCTGGAACAGATGGAACACACGCGTCTGGCAGTCCAGCGTGCGATACGGGGAGAGACAGGGCGTGTACGGGTCGGTTTTGCCGGGAACGCCATTTTTAGTGGCAAAATGATTACCGATGTACGTCGCTTCCGTAAAACCCATCCGGATGCAGAAGTCACCATTCAGGAAATCGCTCCCCAGAAACAGGTAGCTGCGATCCTCGCAGGGCATATTGATGTCGGTTATACACCGGATAACAGTACGACAGCCGATCCGCAGATCAGGGTGCAGAAAACCGGAAACTGGGAGATGATAATCGCAATGTGTGACGATCATCCCTTAGCCATCCATCCGCACCTCTCCGTTGAAATGCTCGCCGGTCATCCCCTGGTCCTGTACGACGCGCATGACGCCAATGAAAATCTGACTGTGCTGCTGGCGCAGCAGCTCGGGGATGGTTTTTGCGTGGCACATCGTTCAAACAGTACGCTAAGCGTTCTGGCATTTGCCGCAGCCGGGCTCGGTCTGGCGCTGGTTCCCGCCCCCCTGCAACAGGTGCAAATACCCGGACTGATTTACCGCAACCTGAATGCTCAGGCGCTGACCGCAAATCTGGTCATGATCAGCCGCATGCAGGAGCCAGGTAATGCAGTGACTGCTTTTCTGGCAATGGCTAACCTTCCCTGTTGAACAACGGCAGCAAGCTATGACGCACAATAAGATGCCCTCCTCCGATATGGATATGGACCTGATCCTGACGCTGGATGCGTTACTCAGGGATCAGAATATCACCCATGCGGCCGCGCGGCTGGGCATCAGCCAGCCGGCGATGTCTGCCCGCCTTGCGCGCCTGCGCGTCCTGTTCGATGAGCCGCTGTTTATCCCTTCCCCACACGGACGTGGGGTGTTACCTACGCCGCGCGCCGAGGGGTTAAGGCCGCAGGTCGCGACGGTTTTGCAGGGTATATCGGCGATGCTTGAACCCACCACGTTCAACGCGCATAACAGCACCCGCACCTTTGTGATTGCCCTGCACGAGAACCCGGCGCTGATGCTGGGGGCAGAGTTGCAGAATCAGATTAGCAGCGCAGCACCAGGCATCCGCCTGCGTTTTGCGCTCCCGGAAACCCCGCTGCTGCCAGCGCAGATGGAAAATGGCGATGTGGATATTTATGTCGGCGTTAACGCGGGGGCGCACGATGCATGGGTCAGACGCAAGCTGTTTGACGATGAATATGCCACCGCCCAGCGTAAAGGCCATCCGCGCGGTACGGGGCCGATGGATCTGGAAAGCTATTGCAGCCTTTCCCACCTGGTGGTTTCATCCGAGGGCGACCCGTTCGCGGGCTTTGTCGATCAGCATCTGGCGGGGCTTGGCCACCAGCGTAACGTGGTGATGTCGACGCAAAGCTATGCGATGGCGCCTGCGATTGTTGCCGGTACCGATTTGCTCTGCACCCTACCCAGACGCATGTTGCTACGGTTCACGCAAACGCTTGATATTTTTCCGCCGCCGCTGGATCTCCCTCCGATCGTCATCGGTATGTACTGGCACCCGAAAAACAGCCAGGATCCGGCTAACCGCTGGCTGCAAGAACAGCTTCTTCAGGCCGCCGGACGTCAGGTATGATCGAGGATGCTCATCAATTTTTTCAGGACCTCAGAGCGAATAATCCGGTGGCAAACCAGCGTCAGCTCGCTCTCCCGGAGTCGGTCAAGAATATCCACAAAGACGACGTTTTGTACGCATATCGCCTTCGCTGAAGCCGGCAGCATGGCGATGCCAAACCCTGCCGAGACGAGACTTATCACCGTGGGGACATCGGTGGCATTTTGCACAACGTCAGGCTGTATGCCCGCGCTGTGGCAGGCATCATAGAAATATTGCTCCAGCCCCATCCCCTCCGGGTCGCGCAGGGCGATCCACTTCTCCTCTTTCACCGACGCAAGCGTCAGCGCGGCGGAGCCCGCCAGGCTATGTTGACGAGGTAAGGCCAGCACGGCCTTTTCCGTTGTAAATGGACGGCTTTGCAGATCGTCAGGCAATAGCGGTAACGGGGCACGAATAATGGCCACATCCAGCTGGTTGCTTTGCACGCCGGTATAAAGGGTTTGCACGTTACCCGTCATCATGGAAAGGCTGATGGCGGGCCATTTCTCATGTAAAAGCCGTAGCGCGGCGGGTAGCTTACTGTCGAATATCGCACTTGAAACACATCCGAGATTCAGCACGCCCTGTTCCCCTCTGGCCGTCTGTCTGGCATCCAGAATCGCCTGATCGGTCATTAAAATCGCGACTCTGGCTTTACTGAGAAATGCCTCACCGGCTGGCGTCAGCGTCAGGCGACGATTCGCCCGGCTAAAGAGCAAGACCCCAAGACGATCTTCAAGCGTTTTTATCTGCTGGCTCAGCGCTGGCTGCGCCATGTTAAGGCGCTCCGCCGCCCGATGCATGTGAAGCTCTTCCGCCACCACGATGAAATTGCGCATCAGTCGAAACTGCATACCATGCCTTTATTATTGATAATAAAATTCATATTAAAATAGCATAAATGATGCAATTGATAGCCCTCTTCGTCCGGTTAAGAATGGAAGCCTTCATCCGAGGAGGGAAATATGAAAAACCACATCAACGATCTCAGAAGTGCTATCGAACTGCTCAAACGCCATGAAGGTCAATACCTTGAAACCAGCCATCCGGTCGATCCTGACGCGGAGCTGGCGGGTGTGTACCGGCATATTGGTGCTGGCGGCACGGTAAAACGTCCGACGCGCATTGGCCCGGCGATGATGTTTAACGCTATTAAGGGATATCCCGACTCCCGTATTCTGGTCGGAATGCACGCCAGCCGCGAGCGGGCGGCGCTCCTGTTGGGCTGCGAGCCCTCTGAACTGGCAAAACATGTCGGCCAGGCCGTGAAAAACCCGATTGCTCCCGTTGTGGTTCCGGCGGCACAGGCGCCGTGTCAGGAACAGGTATTTTATGCCGACGATCCGGACTTCGATCTGCGTAAATTACTTCCGGCACCGACCAACACGCCGATAGATGCCGGTCCGTTCTTCTGTCTGGGGCTGGTGCTGGCAAGCGATCCGGAAGATGCCTCACTGACCGATGTCACTATTCACCGTCTCTGCGTGCAGGAGCGCGATGAGCTCTCCATGTTTCTTGCCGCGGGCCGCCATATTGAAGTGTTCCGTAAGAAAGCCGAGGAGGCGGGCAAACCGTTGCCGGTCACGATCAATATGGGTCTCGATCCCGCTATCTATATTGGCGCCTGTTTCGAAGCCCCTACCACGCCCTTCGGCTACAACGAGTTGGGGGTCGCCGGCGCGTTACGTCAGACCCCCGTAGAGCTGGTGCAGGGTGTGGCCGTAAATGAAAAAGCGATAGCGCGTGCGGAAATTATCATCGAAGGCGAACTGCTGCCGGGCGTGCGTGTAGAAGAAGATCAGCATACCCACACCGGGCACGCGATGCCGGAATTTCCCGGCTACTGTGGGGAGGCTAACCCCTCCTTACCGGTAATCAAAGTGAAGGCCGTCACGATGCGTCATCAGGCGATCCTGCAAACCCTGGTAGGACCGGGCGAGGAGCACACCACGCTGGCCGGTTTGCCAACGGAGGCCAGCATCCGTAATGCGGTGGAAGAAGCCATCCCCGGTTTTCTGCAAAACGTCTATGCGCATACCGCTGGCGGCGGCAAGTTTCTTGGCGTATTGCAGGTGAAAAAACGCCAGCCCTCTGACGAAGGGCGTCAGGGTCAGGCGGCACTCATTGCGTTAGCCACCTATTCCGAGCTTAAAAACATTATTCTCGTCGACGAAGATGTGGATATTTTCGACAGCGACGACATCCTGTGGGCGATGACCACCCGTATGCAGGGCGATGTCAGCATCACCCATCTGCCGGGGATCCGCGGACACCAGCTCGATCCGTCTCAGGCCCCGGACTACAGCCCCTCCATTCGTGGCAACGGGATCACCTGCAAAACGATTTTCGACTGTACGGTGCCCTGGGCGCTTAAGTCCCGCTTTGAGCGTGCGCCCTTTATGGAGGTAGACCCGACGCCATGGGCGCCTGAACTGTTTAAAAAATAGCGTTAACCGGAAAATCTTCTTCACTCTTCACGGGTGAAGAACCTCACGCTGAAATTGCCGCGTCCCCTGCTTTCTTGTAACCTTTGAGCGTTTATCACATCCCCATAAAAAATGAGACTACCGGACGCCTATGACAGCACATATTTCCAACGATCCTTTGCATGGCGTAACGCTCGAAATGCAGGTTAACGCGCTGGTTGCGCGATATGGCTGGAATGAACTGGGCAACCGAATCAAAATCAACTGTTTTCGCAAGGACCCGAGTGTTAAATCGAGTCTGAAGTTCCTGCGCCGCACCCCATGGGCGCGGGCGGAAGTTGAAGCCCTCTACCTCGACTCACTTCACGATGACGGTAACGGGGAACAGGACGAACCGGCGTTTAATCCCTGGACGGATAGCCGGACACCCAGGAGCTAACACGCAAATGATGCGACACGTAAAACGGACTGGCGCGCTGCTTGGCTGCGCGCTTTTACTGGTAAGTTGCACTTCCAAACCACCCAAATCACTCGTTACCCCGCTGCCGCAGGCGAAACCTCTACAGCAGACTAACGAACCCATGCGCGGGATCTGGCTGGCGACCGTCTCCCGTCTCGACTGGCCTCCCGTGTCATCGGTGAATGGCCGTAGCGCGGACCAGCGTATCGCCCAGCAACAGCGGGCGCTGACGGACAAGCTCGATAAGCTGAAAAAACTTGGGATCAACACCGTCTTCTTTCAGGTAAAACCGGACAGTACGGCGCTGTGGGCCTCTAAAATACTGCCCTGGTCAGATACCCTGACGGGGACTATCGGGGAAGATCCCGGTTACGATCCGCTTCAGTTTATGCTGGATAAAGCGCACAAGCGCGGGATGAAGGTTCATGCCTGGTTTAACCCGTACCGCGTTTCCACCAACACGAAGCCGTCGACCATCGCCGCGCTTAACCGCACCTCGTCGCTTCATCCTTCCAGCGTGTACGTCCAGCATCCGGAGTGGATCCGCACCTCGGGGGATCGTTTTGTTCTCGACCCGGGCATTCCCGACGTGCGGGACTGGATAACCCAGGTGGTGATGGAAGTGGTAAATCACTACCCTGTCGACGGCGTTCAGTTCGATGACTATTTTTACACCGAGACGCCGGGGTCCACCCTGAATGATGCCTGGACCTTCAGGCGCTATGGCGAAGGTTTTGCGTCAAAAGCGGACTGGCGTCGACACAATACGCAGCAGTTGATTGTGCAGGTTTCAAGGGCGATCAAGCAGGCTAAACCTGAGGTCGAATTTGGCGTTAGCCCGGCGGGGGTCTGGCGCAATCGCTCCTTCGACCCGGCAGGCTCGGACACGCGCGGTGCCGCAGCCTATGATGAATCCTACGCTGACACGCGCAAATGGGTACAGCAGGGTTTACTGGATTACATTGCGCCGCAGATCTACTGGCCCTTCGCCCGCGACGCGGCACGTTACGATGTGCTGACAAAATGGTGGGCTGACGTGGTGAAACCGACCCATACCCGCCTGTATATCGGGATCGCGTTCTACAAAGTGGGCGCGCCTTCCAGAAACGAACCGGACTGGACGGTGAACGGCGGCGTACCGGAGCTGAAAAAACAGCTCGACCTCAACGATTCACTGCCAGACGTTAAGGGCACCATCCTGTTCCGTGAAGACTATCTTAACCAGCCGCAGACGCAGGAGGCGGTAAATTACCTCCGGGGACGCTGGGGTAATTGACTGAAAAAAGGCAGAAACGTTCTGTTTCTGCCTTTCTTTTACGGCTTCGGCCCGAACATCGCCTCAAGCTGTTTTGCGTCTGGCATACCCACGACCTGTTGCAGTTCGTTTTGCTCATTCAGGTAATAAATAGCCGGTGTGGCATTCGCGCCGAGACTGTCCATTAGCGTCTGGTGATTTTGCAGGATCTCAACGGTTTCCCGGGAAGCCGCAGCTTCAGGTTTCGGCAGCTTTTTCCCGCCGGACAGCTCGTACGTTTTCCAGGCCGACACCGGATCTTTCGCATTCAGGATCGCGGAGGCGTTACGCCCGCTGTTCGGGTTAAGAAATGCAACCAGCAGCGTATTGAGCTGAACCTTGCCAGCCTTCACCCACGGCTGCGCTTCAGCCCAGAACTGCTTGCAGTACGGGCAGAACGGGTCGGCAAAGACGAAGACTTTGCGCGGGGCACTCTCCGCGCCCTCTTTCAGGGGATGCGCCGCATTGAGCTTTTTCCACATCTCGCGGCCCATCGGGGCGTAGATCTCTTTCTGGAAAAAGGCCTCGCTGAGGTTGGTTCCCTTCTCATCATAAAGATAACCAGACACGACGTGCTTTCCGTCAGGGGTCAGAAAGAGCGTCACGCCCATGTCCTGATATTTCCCCAGCCACGCTGGCGCGCCGCCGGGGGCGTCAATTTTCTTGATGATTTTGATGTCCTGCTGTTCACTGAAGTGCTTCACCACATCCGGAAGCGACTCCTCTGCCCTGACCAGCCCTGAAACCATCAGAGCAGAGAGTAACAGCACCTTTTTCTTTGCTAACCGTTGAAGCATAACGACCCCTTTAAAATATTGTTTTTCAGAGTGGTCGAAGTTTATTGTCCTGTCAACGCTTCATAAATATCCTTGAGGCGACTACGCAAAAATCGCACGGCTTTGTGTTTGCGGGATAATAACGCCTGCACACTGTCGCCTGTTTCCTCTGCCAGCATCTTCATGCTGTAGCCCTCAAATTCCGTTTTTTCAAACACCTCGCGCTGAGGTGGCGGCAGTTCCGACAGGGCTTGCCCCAACTCTTCCCATAGCAGCATGTTGAGATACTCTTCCTCCGGCGTTTGCGGTACGCCGAATAACGTTTCTGCAATCTCCTGCTCCGGAAAGTCCTCGTCATCTGCTGTCAGGTACCCCGGCAGTGAAACCTCGTGCTTTTTTCGCGCCCGGTCGATCATCTCATTTCGTGCGGCGCGAAACAGCCAGGCGGCGACGTTCTCGACCGGTTGTTCCACTTTCATCAACTGCCAGGTCACTTCCTGAAGAATATCATCGACATCATCACGAACCGCAGTCCGTCCGCGAATGAAGGCTTTTAGCCGCGCGCGGCAGGCATTGAGTGCCGAGATCAGTAATGATTCCCCCGCCTCACCGGCTTTCATATCGCTCACTCGGCTTCCGGCGCTTTTGCACCGTTATCATCTCGCTTTTCATCCCGGCCATCGTGCCACCGGCAATGACCGTGGCGCCCAAATCCCGCCCGACGCTGCTGAATGAAGGCCTCACGTTGTTCGGGGCTCATATTCATCCATTGTTCGTGCATACGGCGGTGCGCACCGAACATGCCCGGACGGAAACCCAGCCCACCGAAAAGAATGCGGCTCAGCAGCAGGATCCCCAGCGCCTGCCAGAAGCCAATGGCTTTAACCCCCAGGATGGCCGGGAGCAACGCGTTCCACAGGGACATGACCAGCAGGCCAAGCACCACGAACAGGACTGCGCCAATTACGATGCCCTTACCCATACGATGGCGGCCCAAACCACGCCCGTGACCTTTTCCGTGCATATCAAAATTTCTCATGTGTACCTCGTTTATGTTGAATGATTATGGTCTCTGATGAGGTAGACGGATGAGGAACAGAAATATTGCCGGGGAAAGATAAAATTTATGTCATAGCGGCTTTGTACGGATAACAGTAATGGCTGAAGGAGATTGTGCAGCGGCTACATCGTTTTAACAGGAGGAAAAAGGCCGCGAAAGCGGCCATTTCAACGATTATTGAAGTAATTTAATTAATTCTTCCATCGGAATCTTTTTCCTGTGGACTTCATCGTGACAGACGTTACATAGAGTTATCAGGTTAGTAAGTGTATTCTCACCACCATGGGCATGGTGTTCTATATGATGCAACTCAAGGAACGTCCTGGGGTCATTAGCCGTTTTTTTGCTATGCGACCAATGGCAGTTCCTACATGAATGGTTATCTCTCTCTAGAACACTTACACGAACGGGATCAGGAATTTTCCGATCATGAACTTCCGCCTGCCGGTCCTCTTCGAGTAGATAAGCTCCAACCTCTAACTCTGGACGACCAGAGTTTTTAGTAGCAATAGGCCAACCATCTTCTGTTCTTAATTCACGGGTTCTGCGAGCCCATTCTTTACTATCATTTGCAAGATAACGCAGCTCTTCACCGGTAACAGGACGGCCTACATTTTTTCTAAGATAGGAAAGGATTTTATCTTTCGTTGAGATTTTGCTGCGGCGAAGAACGTTTGCTTCATTCCAACGAAGCGCAGCTTCTCTATCCTGATCCGTTGCCACCAAAGCATAAACGTCGGTTTTGAGGCACTTTATAGATGTGATCTGGAGTTCTTGTAGGGTGATTTCCTCCTGTTCGATCATCTCTTTAACTGTCGTTCCACTTAAAACTGACCAGCCAAACTGAACTCGCAACTCACGGATTCTGCGAGCATATTCACTTATACCTGCGACAACCATTAATTCATCACCGTGAATGATGGTTTTGGGGTATTTCAGCAAATATGCCAAGATGCGATCTCGTGCAGAATTGCAATTTTCCTCATTCAATAGAGAACTGCCTAAATCGCGTAACAAGTGGTTTGCTGGAACGAGTGAAAGTACCTGTTCTCTTAGGGAGTTCTCTAGCAACTTATGCTCAAAATCAGCAATTAGTGCTAAAAGTTGTTTACGCAGCGTTTCCGGTTCGCTCTTCTTCGATCTTCTCGCCATCTTTGATTCTGCATTCCATTAGATTAATAACATATGATGCAATTTTTTGAGCAAAAACAGGTGGAACAGCATTACCAATCTGGCGAGCAATTTCTGTTTTCGTGCCCTCAAAAACAAAACTATCCGGAAAACTCATTAAACGCGCAGCTTCACGGTGCGTGATTGGACGGTGTTCTTCTGGGTGGAGATAGCGTCCTTTTTCCGGCTTAAAAAATTCTGTTCGAATAGTTACAGAAGGACGATCCCACCACAGACGGCCAAATAGGTCTGTACCGCCAGATGTTTTCTTTATCCAGCATGCAGGGGTAATATCAGGTCTGTTTTTTTGTAAGTCAAATCTGTTACCTCCTACCGGAACGGCACGGTAGCGCTCTTGCGATAGCGCGGTCGGATTTCTACCAAAATGAAGATCTAATGGAGGTTTCACATCCCGAATTTCTGTGCCTACTGGCTTAGGAAGATCACTGATGAAATCTTTTACCGTTAACCAGGCAGGGAGAACACCCGGTTTTTCCGGATTTTGATGAGACGGTGAAGGTGGGAACGTAGGAATTGTGTCGAGATTAAATCGTTGTTTCTTGATCCCAATGGCAATAGCACGCTTACGGGTCTGGGGAACGCCATAATCAGCAGTATTAAGCACGCAAGGATTCAGCAAAACAAACCCTATACTCTCTGCTCGAGCACAGATATCAGCGAACTCATCGCTCGACAGTAACCCTGGTACGTTTTCCATAACAAATACTGAAGCTGATGACCTTTCAATGATATCCATATAAGGCTCCCATAGTGCACGACGATGGTCGCCTTCGCGGTTTTTATTTAACAAGCTGAACCCCTGGCATGGAGGCCCACCGATGACAATGTCGGCCATTGGGATCGGGTTGTCAGCGATCCATTCGTCTATGTTCGCAACAATCCCATGATTACCAAAGTTTGCGTTATAAGTCTTTATCGCAGCTTTGTCGTTATCAATTGCTAGAATGCTTTCGAAATGAGTGCCATTTGCATCTTTCATGAAGCCGCAGGACAACCCACCAGCACCACAAAACAAATCGATGACCTTTAATTTATTGATTATACTCATTAAAACACATTCCCAATTTTGCCATGGTTTACTATCTTCGAGTGTATCATAAGACATGGCTGTTTTTATGTACAGTATACGATTATATCCTCACATTCGCCCAGCATGGCACTAATGAGAACACGAGACGGCTTGTCCAGAGCCTAAGGTTATTTCTCAACCTTTGGGCGAGCCCATTCACAACTGGAAGATGTACCCTCATCAATCGTACATTTATGATATGTTCAAATTATTCTCGCTTATTTCATTGAATTTAATGAAAAGTGATTAAGCCCGATTTACCGTACAACACCTTTTCGCCCGCACTTTATGATTAATGTAGTCAACTTCATCAAAATGCAGAAGATCTTGGATCATACGAAAATTGCACAAGCGATGGTCTTTGCACACTTCGCTCCTCAATACATGCAGGACGCGATTTCGCTTAACCCGTTTCAGGGTGCTAATGGTGGTAAGAGTATCCACAATGTGCCCACATTAGTCGCTTAATATGGTTTTTGACTGCCAGTAATAATGCGTGAAGCCTTGTCTGGCGCGGGCTTCCAGTTACACCAGACATTAAAAAGGCTCCCTCAGGAGCCTCTCTGAACATCACGCCGTAGCAGGCAAACTAAAGCTCGAGATACTCTGGGACAGCTGCTGCGCCTGCTCCTCCAGCGAGGCCGCAGCGGCGGCGGATTGCTGCACCAGCGCCGCGTTCTGCTGGGTCACACCGTCCATCTCCGTTACGGCCTGCCCAACCTGACCAATCCCGCGGCTCTGCTCTTCTGAGGCAACCGAAATCTGTTCCATCAGCGTATGCACTTTATTCACAGAACTGATAATAGAATCAATCACCTCTCCCGAACGATTCACCAGTTGTGCACCGTTTTTCACGCTGGAAACAGACTGGGCGATAAGGCTTTCGATATCTTTCGCCGCCACCGCGCTTTTTTGTGCCAGGGTGCGCACTTCACTTGCTACCACGGCAAATCCTCGCCCCTGCGCGCCAGCACGCGCCGCTTCAACGGCCGCGTTTAGCGCCAGAATATTAGTCTGGAAAGCAATGCTGTTGATGACGCTGGTGATGTCCTCAATACGCTTCGAATTGGACGCGATAGTATTCATCGTTTCGATGACTTCACGGGTTACCGCTTCACCGGTATGGGCATTTTTCACGGCATCCTGCACCAGCTTACCGGCCTGGAAAACGTTGTCGGTGTTATTCGCCACCGTCGCGCTCAGCTCTTCCATGCTGGCGGCCGTCTGGGTCAGGGCCGAAGCCTGTTGCTCGGTACGGGAGGCCAGGTCGATATTGCCGGAGGCAATTTCCTGCGCCGCATGCGTCACAGTGTGGCTGGCATCGCGCACCTGAGAAATGGTGGAGAGCAGCGCCTGGCGCATCTGCTCCATCGAGGACATCAGGTGATCGATTTCATTCCCGGAATCACGCTTGATCGGTACCGGTACGTCCAGCTTCCCGGCCGCAATCTGGCGACAGTGCTCGCGCGCCAGGTTCACCGGCGCAAAGACCACGCGTTTCATCAGCAGGCTGACGGCGAAGATCACCACCACGAACAGCACCGCAATGCAGGCGATAATAACCAGACCCGACACGAAATTATGGCTCGCATCCTCGTTCAGCGTTTTGGCGTACTTCTGGTGAACGGAGAGAACCTGATCGAGCACAATTTCATATTGGCGATCGAGTCGAGACACCACGGGAATAAGAGCGTTGAACCGCGACACATCGTGAGCGGCGGCAGCGGCGATGAGAGGCGCCAGTCCCTGGTTACGGTAGTTTTGCCACGCCTCCTGGTAGGCAGTGACCAGCGGGGCTTCGTCCGGCAAACGCGGCGAGGCCATAAACGCCGAAAATGCACTATCGGCTTTGGTCAGCGCCTCTTTAACCGAGGCCAGTTTCGCAGACGGGTCGGTAGCGTCCCCCGCTTCCACCATTTTCACATACTCCATAACCCTGACCCGCAGGGTTCGGCTGTGGTTAATGGGATCAATAATGGACAGAACCACCTGAATTTCTTTGTTCACATTATCCAGCGAAGTATTACTTTTAATGATGAGCCCAACGCTGGTGATAGTGCTGGCCACAAAGAAGAAAAGCAGGGAAAACAGGATAATCAGGGATGATTTTTTCAACGACATAACACACCTCAGGGATATAATTTCCCTTTGGTTATCGGCTGAATCCAATCTTTAATTAATTAAAGTTATTGATGTCACCCTCAGACGTTACCCTGTCACTCTACGGCCTTGTATCGCCGTTGCAGGGTGGCATCCAGCTTACGCTGGATCGGCTCCGGCGTTTCCCCTTCAATCAGTTTGCCAATCAGATCAAAGCAGTGCCAGGCGAGCTGGCGGTTATCCTGACGAACGGTATCGACAGGAATGGTCAGAGAATCATAGAGATAGTGATCGTCAAAGCTGGCCAAACGCATATCGCTTTGCAGCAGATTATGTTGCCCCATATAGCGCAACACCCCTTCCAGCAGACCGCAGGCGGCGGTAAAAAGGGCTTTTGGCGGGCGGCCCAGGCGTGCGCAAAGCTCGGCAAACATTTCGTAGCCGGAGCTCGGATGGTAATTACCATGAATGATCCACTCCGGACGTAACTCGACGCCAGCGTCACGCAGCCCCTGCTTAAACCCTTCAAGACGGTCACGCGTCGGGGAAAGCCGCGGCTGACCGCCGAGGAAGTAGAACTCATCCGGATGCTGGCGCGCGATGTCGGCCACCAGTGTGGCGGTTGGGGTAATTGAATCGGTGAGAACCAGCGGCAGAGAACTGTCGTTCATATGGCGGTCAAAGAGCACAACGGGCAACTGTTCGCTCAGCTTTTGATAGTCCGCGTCGTTGAGCATGCTGGAGGCGACAATCAGCCCGTCCACCTGGCGGGCCACCATGTTATTGACCACCACCGTCTCCTGGCCCGGATTTTCATCGCTACAGGAGATCAGCAGCTGAACACCCGCCTCGCGGCAGAGGGTCTCCAGCTCATGAGAAAAAACGGCAAACCCGTAGTTGGTGATTTCCGGCACCACCAGACCAATGGTGTGGCTGCGGTTGTCCCGCAGCGAACGGGCGTGAATGCTGGGCTGATAATGATGTTCTTTGGCAATCGCCAGCACACGCTCGCGTGTCTCCTCCGCCACCCGAAGCTCTTTGCTGCGGCCGTTCAGAACCAGGCTGGCGGTGGCTTTTGATACCCCCGCGAGCTCCGCGATATCTTTAATGGTGACGCGTTTTGTTTTTCTCACAACGACTTAGATCCGGCTGCCAAAACCTCTATTCTATCATGCAGCTGCGCAGCGACCAGTAGCGTAATGTGATATCGGACGCACCTTCGAAGCGTACCTGGGCCGGATGGTCAGGAAAATAGCGGCTGCTCATGACGCCTTCACCGTGATTGATGAAAATTTCGACGCTGGAACAGTCGCACAGCACGCGTAAATGATGAACATTGCCCTGCCAGTAGCGGGTCAGCGTGTCTGTGGTTTTCAGACTGGCGCGTTCCAGACGGATCCCCTCATCATCCACAATCAGCCGCAACGCGCCGGCAAAATCCACGTTCACGCTCGATGCGCTCAGTTCGAACTCAAGACGCGCTCCCGCCAGCACCGGGGCATCGCTGGCGCGTCCCTGCCAGTGATGTTCATCCTCGCGCAGCGTTTCCAGCTCACGAACCGGGGTTTGCCAGAGCTTACCGTCGCGGTAGCGCAGTTCGCGAGGACAGGTCATCTGGTGGATCCAGCCGTGCGCCCGCGTAGGCTGGAGCATCTCTTCGCCGTCCGGCACGCCCATCCAGCCGATGAGGATGCGGCGGCCATCTTCTGCCACCGTGGTTTGCGGCGCGTAAAATTCGAAACCGGCGTCAAGCTCATGCAGCCCGCCGTGCGCAAATGCAGGCGTTTGATAATCAAATGCCCCACTCATCCAGACGGCCGGATAAGTGTTGAGATAGCGATGCGGTTCGCGCGCCAGCCCCTGCGGGCAGCAGATCAAGACGTGTGTGCCATCAAGCTCAAACAGATCCGGGCACTCCCACATATAGCCCGCGTCCGTGAGTCCGTTGACGCCGTGACCGGCGATTTCGCCGCAGGACGCCCAGGTGTGTAAATCGGCTGACGTAAACAGCAGCACCTTGCCGCGCTGCTGTCGATCCTGCGCGCCGAGCACCATGTACCACAGCCCGTCATGCCACCATACTTTCGGATCGCGGACGTGCCCGGTGTACCCGTCCGGCAGGGGCAACACCGGTCCCTGTTTGGCAAACGTGCCATCGTCATTTTGCACCGCCAGACACTGCCAGGCGGTGCGGCCGCCATCGTCAAACTTAACGTTGCCGGTATAGCACAGGGTCAGCACGCCGTTGTTATCCACGGCACTGCCGGAGTAACAGCCATTGCGGTCATACTCTTCGTCAGGCATCAGCGCCATTGGCTCGTGCTGCCAGTGCACCAGATCTGCTGAGCTCCAGTGCCCCCAACACTTGTAGCGATGATCGCAGCCCAGCGGGTTCCACTGATAAAACAGATGGTAGCGCCCGGCAAACCAGATAAACCCGTTCGGATCGTTCATCAGCCCTGTCACCGGTGCGGGATGCCACTGCGGATAGTGGCTGTCCGCCAGCGCACGCGGCTGGCCTTGCATAACGGCCTGCAACACGGCAGGCCAGCGGGAAGATAAGGTCATTATTCAGAGTCCGTTTTATATTTCAGCAGCAGAGAGACGGTGAACGCCACGCCAAAGGCAATCACCATGCCGATTATATAGTTGAGCAGCGAGCTGGCCTGGACAATCGCCATGCCGGGAAGCGCCGTCAGGCCAACGGCGGTCATGTAGACATGCACCGACACCACCCAGGCACCGCCCGCCGCACCACCGATCAGCGCCGCGATAAACGGCTTCACAAAACGCAGGTTGATGCCAAAAATTGCCGCTTCGGTGATGCCCAGCATCGCGGAAAACGCCGACGGTAAGGTAATGGCTTTGATTTTGGCATCGCGGGTTTTGAACCACACCGCCAGACACGCCCCGCCCTGCGCCACGTTCGCCATCGCCCAGATCGGCAGCAGGAAGTTAACGCCAATCGACGGATTACCCAGCAGCCCGGCCTCAATGGCGTGGAAGCTGTGGTGAATGCCGGTAATGACAATCACCGAATAGAGCCCACCAAACAGCAGCCCGGCCAGCCAGCCCGCGTGGGCAATCAGAGTGCTAAGAATGAAGGAGATTCCGTCGCCCAGCGCGCGTCCCGCCGGGCCAATAATCAACAGCGCAATGAAGCCGGAGATAATGACGGTCAGGAACGGCGTCAGGATCAGATCTAACGCATCCGGGATCGCCCGGCGCAGCTGTTTTTCCACAATGCTCATAAACCACACCGCCAGCAGCACCGGGAAGACGGTTCCCTGATAGCCAATCATGGCGATTTCAAGACCGAAGAAGTTCATGGTGTGGAAGCCGGACGCTACGCCCCAGGCGTTGGTCAGCGCCGGATGAGTCAGGATGCCGCCGAGCGTTGCCCCCAGATACGGGTTGCCGCCAAACTCCCGCGCGGCGGTGAAGCCAATCAGGATCGGCAGAATAATAAACGCCGCCGAGCTGCACATATCCAGCATGATATAGAGCGCGTTATCCGGATTAACCCAGCCGTAGGTTTTAACCATCCCCAGCAGGCCCATCAGCAGACCCGAGGCCACGATCGCCGGGATAATCGGCACGAAGATGTTGGAGAGCAGACGCGCGATACGCTGGAACGGGTTCAGCTTGCGGGCCGCAATATCCGCCGCTTCCGATTTACTGGACTCGCTAATCCCTGCCGCCTGAATAAACGCGGCGTAAACCTTATTCACCACCCCGGTGCCGAAGATCACCTGCATCTGCCCGGCGTTTCGAAAACAGCCTTTCACGCCTTCAACCTTGCCGATAGCCTGCTGGTCGGCAAGCGCATCATCGACCAGCACCAGACGAAGGCGCGTGGCGCAATGTGCCGCGCTGGCAATGTTCTCTTTGCCACCGAGCAGCGGAATAAGCTCGCGCGCAATATGATTAAAATCCATAGATACCTCTTCCTGACCTCTTTTTATGGTGTTCGAAACGCCCCCGCGATGCGGGAGCGTGAAGGGTTAAAACCAGGTTTCCATCTGCACCCCAAAGTTCCATTCCCCGCCCGCGTTGAAGCCGCTGCTGCCAAAGGCGTCATCGCTGGCGTAGTTATCCAGCTTGCTGCTCCAGTCCATCCAGGTGGCGAACAGGCGCAGCTCCGGACGGCTGAAGAAATCGCCAATTTTGCCCGCCTTTAACGTCGGGGCGAAGGTCAGCTTGTAGAAGCTACCGTTAACCGCATTGCGATCCTTGTAGCCTTCCGGGCTTAAATCCATGTACTGATAGCTGCCTTCGAACGCGAGGGCGAAATTCTGGGTCACCTCTTTGATCAGACGCGTATTGAGCGTGACCCACTCATAGCTGTCGCCCTTCACGTAGCGGTCCTTACTGCTTTGCGCCAGCACGGCGGGCGCAATGTGCCAGCCACCGCCCAGCGGCGTGACACCGTAACTTGCAAAACGCCAGGTATCGGCTTCTGACAGCAGCGCGCCGTCTGAACCAATGCTTTTCACCTCGGCGCCCAGACCGTGGCCGTAAAGCAGAGCCGTTTTGGCGGAACCTTCCCGCAGGCCGTAGAAGCTCTCGTTATGCAGACCAACCAGCGCATGTACCCCGTTATTGGCCGCGTCGGTTTTAATCGGATCGCCGTTGCTGTCCTTACGGTCGTCATTATCTTTTGCCCGTAAGCCGCTGACCATCATCTGCACCGGCCCGGCGAAGTGATTCATGCTGAGGATGTAGTTCTGAACGTTGTTGTCGATCTCCTCTTCGCTGCCGAAGTTACGGCCATAAAGGGAGAAGTTACTGCGCAGCGTATCGTTCCACTTCACGTCGTAGACGCCGCCGCCGGTCCCGGCGAGAAACACCACGTCGGAATCCAGCCAGTGAATGTCGAAGTTGTCGCGGTCAAAACGCTTACCCGCCCAGAAGGTACTGCCCTTCAGCGCACCGGTAAAGTCTGGCAAATTGCCCAGCTCGGCAAAGGCCTGACGAATGTTCAGGTCGCTGCTGTCTGCCGACCAGTCGTTATAGGTTTTCTGACCGTCGGCCAGCATCGCCTTAAAGCGCGTCGTCGCACCATTCTCCATCGTCTGTTTGTGCTCAACATTCAGCTCAACGTAGGTATCCGCTTCGTTCCCCAGACGCCCGATGGCCCCGCCAGTTTCCCCGGCGGGCGTCAGATAAGGGCCGCTTTTGCTGCTGGAGGCCGCGTCGTTCATCAGCAGGCCGGAACGGGCGTAACCGTGAAATTCAAAACCGCCTGTCCGGTCGGCTTTTTCTTCCAGCACCGTGGTACGTTGCGCCACCGCCTGTGTGGAGGTTTGCGCTTCCTGCTGCGCAGCCACCAGCTGCTGTGTTTTCTGTTCCGCTGCCGTGGCGCGCTTTTCAGCAACCTGCGCGCGGGTTTCCGCCTCCTGCAAACGCTGCTCCAGCGCCGCCAGGCGCGCTTCGATACGTGTCATATCAGTCTGGGCAAAAACAGAGGTACTCCCGGCCAGCATGCCTATCATCACGGCAAGTCTGCGTTTTTTATACATTTTGTCGCATCCCTAATAACTATCGGTGAAAGTGCTAAATTGCTAAACCGGTTTAGGCTGATGATACTAAACCGTTGAATTTTGGATCGGCAACGTTTTTTGCTAAACCGTTTTAGTAAGTGTGATCGAGACGACAATTCAGGCCGCCGACCGGAGGCCTGGAGAGGTGAATTACAGTTCGTGATGATAAGGCAGCGCGGTCATTGCCCCTTTTGCGGTTGTCGCCAGCGCCCCACAGCGCTGCGCCAGCGTGATGACCTCTGAAAGACGGGCCTGGCCATCACGAGCCAGACCGAACAGCAGCCCGGCGACGAAAGCATCCCCCGCGCCGGTGGCATCAATGCATTCCACGGGTGATGCAGGATAGTGCGTCAACGCGCCTTTCTGCCAGGCGGTTACGCCCTCTTTTCCCTGCGTCACCAGCACCAGCCTGGCCGGACAGGTGCGCATCAGCGCCGCCAGCCCCTCATGGACCTGCGCATTTCCGGTTAAGAACGCCAGCTCTTCCACCGAGATTTTCACCACATCTGCACAGGCTAATGCCCGCTCAAGACACTGACGCAGCTCGACTTCATCGTGCCAGAGATCGGCGCGGATATTGGGGTCAAAGCTGACAAATCCCCCCGCCATTCTGATAGCGGACATCGCCTGAAACGTCGCGGAACGGCTGGGTTCGGCGCTGAGCGCGATAGAGCAGACGTGCAGCCACTCCCCGGCGCGGAATGGCGGGAGATCGGCAGAGTCGAGGAATAAATCAGCGCTCGGGCGAACCATAAAGGTAAAGGAACGTTCACCGTCGTTATCGAGATCCACCACCACCGTGGAGGTGCGATGCTGCGGGTCCAGGCGCAGCCATTCTGTATTAACCTGCTCATCCGCAAGCGTTTTTTGCATAAAACGCCCGAAGGGGTCGTCGCCCACCCGGCCTATAAAGGCGCTTCTGCCTCCCAGACGCGCTACCCCTACCGCAACGTTGGCCGGTGCGCCGCCAGGACATTGCAGCAGTTTGCCCTCTCCGTCGGGCAACAGATCCACCACGGCATCGCCAAGTACCCAGATCGTCTCCATATCACCTTCTTAGCTAAATCATGTTAAACCGGTTTAGCTATTTAAGCACAGGCAGGGTGTCGGGGAAATATGGCGAGGGAAAATTTGCTTAACCCACCCGATGGGGCCAGTGGATATCACCTACGCCATTGAGCTGCGGGCGGGCGAACAAAAAGCCCTGGAAGCGGCGAATACCGGCGGATTCAAGCCAGCACCACTCTTCTATCTTCTCAATGCCTTCTGCGACCAGCGTAATCTCCAGATCGGTGCAGCAGCTGATTATCGACTTCACAATCGCCTGCTTGGGCCCGCTCAGGTGGATATCGCTGACGATCTCTCTGTCGATTTTGAGCTTATCCGGTTGAAACCGGGTGAGCAGTGAAAGACCAGCATAGCCGGAACCAAAATCATCTATCGCCAGCCCAACCCCTTCCGCGCGCAGCTGTTTAATGGCGCTGTTAAACTGGTTAAAGCCGGAAATCATCTCGCTCTCAGTGACTTCAATGACCACCTGCTCAGGCTGTAGATTGTACTTTTTGATCTGCGTTACCAGGAACTCTACCGCGCCCGGCACGTTAACCAGCGACATTGGCAGCAGGTTAACCGCCAGTTTGTGGCTGCCGATGCCGAGCTTTTGCGCCAGCGCAAAGGTCCAGGCTTTGGTTTGCAGGTCGACTTCGTAAATCTGTTCACGATCGAGACTACGGAAGAAATGCTCCGGGCTGCCGCCGTCGTTTCCGCGTATAAGCGCTTCGAGAGAACTGATTTTGCCTTCGGACGGCTCGACAATGGGTTGCAGCGCAAACTGGCAGGGCTGTCCCGCCAGCAGACCTAACCCTTTACCAAACGGCGCGCGCTCTCGCGAAAGCGTCCATTTATCAGGCTCATAGTCCGAAGCGGGTGGGATAGCGGTTTTGCCGGTGATAAAGGTCTGAATAAATTTGAAGACCCGATCCTCAGAAGTCAGATAGCTTTCCAGCTTGCTGTAATGCAGAACCGACGCCAGAACCGCTTTCGGGGTCTGAACGTCCAGGTCAAACAGCAGCATTCCCACGTCTTCGAAACGTCTGCGCGGGCCGTAATCGCGCATCAGCTCCACCACGCCGGTATGCCGGTCATCCGCACGGATGGTGTTAAAAAGCGCGACGACGCGCTGTTCCGTGCCTTCGAGAATTTGCAGAACGTCACGTCCACGGGAGAGAAGAATGCCTGAGATGCCCTGCTCCGTATTACGGATCCTGGCCTGTTCAACCAGCGCGCTTAACGCTGCGGAGGTGCAGGTTAAGCTCAGCTGGCTTCGATAAATAAGAGTTGTCAGCACAGAAACGGGGTCCGGTATGGGGTATATGCCTGAACGGTACTGTTTAACACAGTTCCCCGGTGTGACCTAATCTATTCCACGTCGGGCTTAATTCTCCCCGATACGGCTATCGATCCGCGTCTGCATATAATCGTAGAACGGATTCGACGTCACCCGCATCAGCGCATCTTTGCCGACGCTCAGAACCGATGTTTCTCCCCACAGGGCTATCGTCCCCAGGCTGATACCGTAGTGGTTTTTCACCTCAGGATGGCGGCCATACAGATCGTCATCAGGCGGGAACGGAATAGCAACATGCGACAGGGAATAAACCTCCTGCGGATACGCGACCGACAGCGGCATCACCGTTTCCCGGGTGCTACCCGCTGGCGTCGTCTTTGCCACCATATCAAACCTGTCGGGGCTGGCATTGGTCACAATTGTGACACTGTAACGCCTTTTTGACCCGGGCAGCAGGTCAGCCACCGCCGTCCAGGATGATGGCCTGAACAGTGGACGAAAACTCCCGGCCTGGTTGATATCAAAAACTACCAGTTCGCTGCCGTTTGCCGGAAGCTGGTCAAACAGCCCGCTAACCACGGCGCGGGTACTGACCGTTGAATCCATGACCGACTGAAACGCCAGTACCGGCGGAAGCTGCGCCAGTTTGTGATCATGAACATCGCGGTTTATCTGCTCATGCAGCGCCTGGGTAAGCAGCCAGGACTGACGTGCTGCATTCACCGGGAACGAATTATATTTATAAGGATTATATTCCGGCGAAATGTTGAGCCACGCGGCTTTGGCAAACGCCGGTAACATAGCCGGTAGCCCGGCGAATCCGGCAAAGCGCGCAAACGCCGTGACGCCAATCATCGGTGAGAGCAAAACGATCTGCTGAGGTTTACGCAGTTCAGGCGCATCAAGAGCGTCGAGGGCGTATTTCATCGCCAGCGCCCCGCCGTTGGAGTAGCCCACCAGATGCAGGGGGAGATCGTTCCCCGTCAGGCGTGTCGCTTCACGAACCGCAAGGCGCGATGCGGCCAGCCACGCCTCCCAGTCAACGTCTGTCAGGGCACCCGGCGCCGTGCCGTGTCCGGGCAAACGAGGCACTACGGCCACAAAGCCGTGCTGTTGATAATTCTCTGCCAGATGCCTGACGCTGTAGGGCGAGTCCGTCAGACCGTGCAGCAATACCACCGCCCCGCGCGGCTTTCCGGCAGGCATCAGCACGAATGACCGGTTTGCATCCGGGGAAAAGTGTCCTGGCCACACCAGGCTCTGGCGGTAATAACGGTTCAGCGGCGTGCGCTCTGCGGGTGTGACATTCGCCGTCACCTCAGCGTCGAGAGCGGTGAAGATGGCGTTTTCCCGCGCGACATACGCTGCGAAGGTCGCGTTATCCATCTCCTGCACGGACATTTCGTCAGCCCGCCAGGTGTGCCAGTGATGCAAGGCCGGCCCCTGCTGCGAAAGATAAACCCGCACCGCCAGCAGCACGAGCACAATGATCCCGATGACCATCGCTATTTTTTTTGCGAGAGCCATCAGGCGCACGCTGACCCGCCAGGGCAAATTCGCCATGTGAGGCTCCCTCCCTTATCCACAGAGCGTTCATCTTACCAAAAAATGTGAAGAGGCTGACGTATTCACCAAATAGATACCGCTCAGGCCGGACACTGCACCAAAAGTGAACTACGCTGCACAAATGTTGAGCATCTGTTAAACAAATATTGCATTAACTTTGCTGCACAGCGCGTTTTCGCCGCAATGTGAACATGGCACGCGTCCTGCATTGTTAATCCGGTAACAGAAACCCGGCCTTTGACAGCCAGTTAACAGCGAGGCGGTATGACGACCAAACCTGAGGTGTTGAGCCGTATCGAAGCGACCTTTAGCCAGCTCACCCCGAGCGAAAAACGGGTGGCAAGCTGGATGCTGGCGCACGTCGGGCAGATCCCCTTTGAAACGGCAGAGAGCGTGGCGCTGGCCACGGCAACCAGCGGGATCACCGTCGGACGCTTTCTGCGCAAGCTGGGCTATCGCAACCTGGACGACGCCAAAAAAAGCCTGCGCAATCCCCACCAGCCCTGGGGCATTAACGAGCGTCTCGACTCCTGGAAGCAGCAACAGCCGCTGTCGGATCGCCTTCAGCACTCCCTGTCGCTGGAGGTGGACGCCATTGCCCATGTCTACCAGCTGGCGCAAAGCGAAACGTTCAGGCAGGTGGTCCAGCAACTTACCCATGCCGACGCCGTCTTCGTGCTGGGGATCCAGTCCACGCGCGGGATCGCCAATGCGTTCTTCAGCCATCTTGAGTATCTGCGCCCGCGGGTGAGCTATTCCGAAGGGCTCTCCGGTAGCTGGGTGGAGTCGCTTAACTCCGGCTTTTCTAACCCGTATATCGTGCTGACGGATACCCGCGCCTACTCCGCCATTGCCCGCCAGTACTGCCGCGTGGCGAGCGAAAAAGGCCTGGCGATGGCGCTGATCACCGATATCTGGTGCCCGTGGGCGCGGGATTACCCGATTGATTTGCTCCAGGTGAAGACCGATACCGGCCATTTCTGGGATTCGCTGGCACCGGTGAGCTGTCTCTTCAACCTGCTGCTGTCGGGCGTTGTGGAGGCGCTGGGCGATGCGCTGCCGGAACGTCTGGCAATCAACCGACAACTACAGCAAGAGTTTGGTCAATTTGAACGCTAAAGGAGCGGAGCTATGCCTGAAGAGAGTCAACTGATTGATGTGGCGAAAACCTTTCCCACGCTGCATATCGATCTGAAATACGCGACCGCCGATAACATCACTGGCCGCCCGATCTACCAGCACGCCGCGTGCCTGTTGCATACGGATGCCGCCACCGCGCTGGCGAAAGCGATCAGCATCGCCGCGCTGGCCGGTCTGAAGCTGGTGGTTTACGACGCCTACCGCCCCCAGCAGGCGCAGTCGCAACTCTGGGATGCCTGCCCCAATCCGGAATACGTGGTGGATGTCGCAATTGGCTCTAACCACAGCCGGGGCACCGCCATTGACGTCACGCTGATGGATGAACACGACAACGTGCTGGATATGGGCGCCGGGTTTGACGAAATGCACGACCGTTCTCATGCCTGGCACCCTTCCGTTCCGCCCGAGGCGCAGCGAAATCGTCTGCTCCTGAACGCCGTGATGTACGGCGGCGGTTTTGTGGGCATCAGCAGCGAGTGGTGGCATTTCGAACTGCCGAACGCCGCCAGCTACCCGCTGTTAGATGACCAGTTCGCCTGTTATCCGACCACATACTCACTCTAATTCTGGAGCCCGGCCATGAAAACTACGCTGCTTACAACCCTGATTGCCGCTACGCTCGCCCTGAGCGCCCCTCTCGCGCTGGCGGCGGTGCCAAAAGATATGCTGGTGATTGGGAAAGCTGCCGATCCGCAAACGCTGGATCCGGCGGTCACTATCGATAACAACGACTGGACGGTGACCTACCCCTCGTACCAGCGTCTGGTGAAATACAAGCCTGGCACCACGGAGGTGGAAGGCGATCTGTCGACGGGCTGGAAGGCGTCTGACGACCAGAAAGAGTGGACGTTCACCCTGGCAGATAATGCAAAATTTTCGGACGGCACGCCGGTGACCGCCGAAGCGGTCAAGCTGTCGTTTGAACGTCTGCTGAAAATTAATCAGGGACCTTCCGAAGCGTTCCCGAAAGATTTGAAAGTGGACGCGGTGGATGAGCATACGGTGAAATTCACCCTCAGCCAGCCGTTCGCCCCGTTCCTCTACACGCTGGCCAATGACGGCGCGTCGATCGTCAACCCGGCGGTCCTGAAAGCCAATGCCGCCGACGACGCGCGCGGTTTCCTGGCGCAAAACACCGCGGGTTCCGGACCGTTTATGCTGAAAAGCTGGCGGAAAGGTCAGCAGCTGGTGATGGTGCCCAACCCACACTGGCCGGGTGAAAAGCCGCACTTCAAGCGCGTCTCGGTGAAGATTATCGGTGAAAGCGCCTCGCGTCGCCTGCAACTTTCCCGTGGCGATCTGGATATCGCCGACGCCCTGCCGGTGGATCAGCTTGCCGCTCTGAAGCAGGAAGGCAAAGTGGCCGTGGCGGAATACCCGTCCCTGCGGGTGACCTACCTCTATCTGAACAACAGTAAGCCTCCGATGAATCAGGTGGATTTGCGCCGCGCGGTCTCCTGGGCCACCGATTATCAGGGGATGGTGAAAGGCATTCTCAGCGGGAACGGCAAGCAGATGCGCGGCCCGATCCCGGAGGGCATGTGGGGCTTCGATACGAACGCCATGCAGTACAGCTTTGACGAGGCTAAGGCCAAAGCGGCGCTGGAGAAAGTCAACGATAAACCGGCCAGCCTGACGTTCCTCTACTCCGATAACGACCCGAACTGGGAGCCTATCGCCCTCTCCACGCAGGCGAGCCTGGGCAAGCTGGGGATTAACGTCAAGCTCGAGAAACTGGCGAACGCCACCATGCGCGACCGCGTCGGCAAAGGTGATTATGACATTGCGATTGGTAACTGGAGCCCGGACTTCGCTGACCCGTACATGTTCATGAACTACTGGTTCGAATCGGACAAAAAAGGGCTGCCGGGTAACCGCTCATTCTATGAGAACAAAGAGGTCGATGCATTGTTGCAGGCGGCACTGAAAACCACCGATCAGGCGGAACGCACCAAAGATTACCAGCAGGCGCAGAAAGTGGTGATTGACGAGGCGGCTTACGTTTATCTGTTCCAGAAGAACTACCAGCTGGCGATGAACAAAGAGGTCAAAGGCTTCACCTTTAATCCGATGCTTGAGCAGGTCTTTAACATCGCCACCATGAGTAAGTAACGGCCCACGCCGGGGGGAAGTGTATGACGTTCTGGAGCATCGTGCGCCAGCGCTGCTGGGGGTTAATCCTGGTGGTGGCCGGTGTCTGTATTATTACTTTTATTATTTCACACCTGATCCCCGGCGATCCGGCCCGCCTGCTGGCCGGTGACCGCGCCAGCGATGAAATCGTGCAGGGCATCCGCCAGCAGCTGGGGCTGGATCAACCACTCTATATTCAGTTTGGCCGCTATGTAGAGGCGCTGGCGCACGGCGATCTGGGCACCTCCATTCGCACCGGTCGCCCCGTTGCGGAAGATTTGAAAGCCTTTTTCCCCGCCACGCTGGAGCTGGCCTTCTGCTCTTTGCTGCTGGCGCTGGTGATTGGCGTACCGCTGGGCATTTTATCGGCGGTGTACCGTAACCGCTGGCTGGATCACCTGGTGCGACTGATGGCGATGACGGGCATCTCGACGCCTGCCTTCTGGCTGGGACTGGGGGTAATCGTTCTGTTCTACGGGCAACTGCAAATTCTGCCCGGCGGCGGCAGGCTGGACGACTGGCTCGATCCGCCTGCCCACGTTACCGGCTTTTATCTGCTGGACGCCCTGCTGGAAGGCAACGGCGAGGTGTTTTTCAACGCCCTACAGCACCTGATTCTACCCTCCCTGACCCTGGCCTTTGTGCATCTGGGTATTGTGGCGCGTCAGGTGCGTTCCGCGATGCTGGAGCAGCTGAGCGAGGATTATATTCGTACCGCCCGCGCGAGCGGGTTGCCGGGCTGGTACATCGTGCTGCGATACGCCTTACCCAACGCCATGATCCCCTCCATTACCGTGCTCGGGCTGGCGCTGGGCGATCTGCTGTATGGGGCAGTCCTTACCGAAACCGTGTTTGCCTGGCCGGGAATGGGAGCCTGGGTGGTGACCTCCATTCAGGCGCTGGACTTCCCTGCCGTCATGGGCTTCGCGGTCGTGGTATCGCTGGCCTATGTCTTCGTCAATCTGGTGGTGGATCTGCTGTATCTGTGGATCGACCCGCGAATCGGGCGCGGAGGTGCCGAATGATGTTAACTCAGGAAACGCCCGTCCCCGTCAGCACCGCCAAACAGCGCATCAACTGGGCAAAGCTGTTCTGGATGTTACGCAAAAGCCCGCTCACGCTGATCGGCGGGGTGATTATGATCGTGATGCTGCTGATGATGGTGGTCTCGCCGTGGATAGTCCCGCACGATCCGAACGCGCTGGATCTGACCGCGCGATTGCAGGCGCCATCAGCCCAGCACTGGTTTGGCACCGATGAGGTGGGCCGGGATCTGTTCAGCCGCGTGCTGGTGGGCAGCCAGCAGTCCATCACGGCGGGGCTGGCGGTGGTGGTGATTGCGGGCGGCATCGGTTCTCTGCTCGGCTGTTTGTCCGGCGTACTCGGCGGACGCGGCGACGCCATCATTATGCGTATCATGGACATTATGCTCTCCATCCCCTCGCTGGTGCTGACGATGGCGCTGGCCGCCGCGCTCGGCCCAAGCCTGTTTAACGCGATGCTGGCGATTGCGATTGTACGCATTCCGTTTTACGTGCGGCTGGCACGCGGGCAAACGCTGGTGGTGCGCCAGTTCACCTACGTGCAGGCCGCCCGCACCTTTGGCGCGTCGCGCTGGCACCTGATCAGCTGGCATATCCTGCGTAACGCCCTGCCGCCGCTGATCGTACAGGCGTCGCTGGATATCGGCAGCGCCATTCTGATGGCCGCCACGCTGGGCTTTATTGGATTAGGCGCGCAGCAACCCACCGCCGAATGGGGCGCGATGGTGGCCGTGGGGCGTAACTACGTGCTTGACCAGTGGTGGTACTGCGCGTTTCCGGGGGCGGCAATTCTGATCACGGCAGTTGGGTTTAATCTGTTTGGCGATGGTCTTCGCGACCTGCTGGATCCCAAATCAGGAGGGAAGCAGTCATGAGTGATTCCGTATTATCAATTGAAGATTTGCACCTGAGCTTCCCCATTTTTCGCGGTGACGTCCACGCGCTCAACCACGTTTCGCTGGAGATTGGCCGGGGTGAAATTGTCGGCGTGGTGGGCGAATCCGGCTCGGGAAAATCGGTCACCGCGATGCTGGCGATGCGCCTGCTGCCGGAAGGCAGTTACCATGTTCACCATGGCCGGGTCACGCTGCTCGGGGAAGATGTCCTGAATGCGTCGGAAAAACAGCTTCGTCAGTGGCGCGGCGCCAGGGTGGCGATGATTTTTCAGGAACCGATGACGGCGCTCAACCCCACGCGCCGGATTGGCAGGCAGATGGTGGAGGTGATCCGCCAGCATCAGTCGCTTTCCCGTCGCGACGCGCAGCAGAAGGCGATCGCCCTGCTGGGCGAGATGCAAATCCCGGATGCGGCGCAGGTGATGGATCGCTATCCGTTTGAGCTTTCTGGCGGCATGCGCCAGCGGGTGATGATCGCCCTTGCCTTCTCCTGCGAGCCGGAGCTGATCATTGCCGATGAGCCGACCACCGCGCTGGACGTGACCGTTCAGCGTCAGGTGCTGCGTCTGCTGAAACACAAAGCGCGCGCCAGCGGGACGTCGGTGCTGTTTATCAGTCACGATATGGCGGTGGTATCGCAGCTTTGTGACCGGATGTACGTTATGTACGCGGGCAGCGTGATCGAAAGCGGCATCACGCAGACTTTGATCCACCATCCTGTACACCCCTATTCGATTGGCCTGCTGCGGTGTGCCCCGGAAAATGGTGAACCGCGCGAGATCCTTCCGGCCATTCCCGGCACGGTGCCTAACCTCAGCCACCTCCCGCGCGGATGTGCTTTTCGCGAGCGCTGTTTTGCTGCCGGAGCGAAATGCAGCGAAACGCCGCGCTTAATTTCCACGGGCGCAGAAGGCCAGCAGGCTGCCTGCTGGTACCCACAACAGGAGACACGCCATGTCTGAGGTACTGCTGGGACTGGATAGCGTGCATGTGAATTTTCCTGCGCGCAAAAACTGGCTGGGGCGTGTGACGGAGCAGGTACACGCCCTCAACGGCATGGATCTCCGGATCCATCGCGGCGAAACGCTGGGCGTTGTGGGGGAATCTGGTTGCGGAAAGAGCACGCTGGCGCAGCTGCTGATGGGCATGCTCAAACCGAGTACCGGTGCCTGTCAGCGCGCGAATGCGGCAGGTGGTATGCAGATGGTATTTCAGGACCCACTCTCGTCCCTCGATCCGCGTTTACCCGTCTGGCGCATCATCACCGAGCCGGTGTGGATACAGCAACGCCGCAGCGAACGGGAGCGTCGTCAGCTGGCTGAGACGCTGGCGCAGCAGGTGGGCATTCGGGCGGAATATCTTGACCGCCTGCCGCATGCGTTTTCGGGTGGACAGCGCCAGCGCATCGCTATTGCCCGGGCGCTCTCTTCGGATCCGGACATCATCGTGCTGGATGAACCCACCAGCGCGCTGGATATTTCCGTCCAGGCGCAGATCCTCAATTTGCTGGTTGCCCTGCAACAGCAGCGAAATCTGACCTACGTGCTGATCTCGCACAACGTCTCGGTGGTCCGGCACATGAGCGACCGGGTGGCGGTAATGTATCTGGGGCAGATCGTGGAGCTGGGTCCGGCGGACCAGGTGCTGGGCAAGCCACGGCATCCGTATACGCAGCTGCTGCTTGACTCCGTTCCCCGTACCGGAGAACCGCTGGACGAAGATCTGGCATTACGCAAAACCGATCTCCCCGGTAATCGCCGCCTGCCCGATGGCTGCTACTTCCGCGACCGCTGCCCGCTGGCAGCTGAAGGATGCGAACGGCCGCAGCCGCTTCAGCCCGCAGCCGGAGACCGAAGCGTACGCTGCTGGCGTAACCGCTAGATTTGCGCCATCCCGCCATCGACAAACAGCTCCGTGGCGTTTATAAAGCTGGCGGCATCGGACGCCAGAAACGCCACGGCTTTTCCGACTTCGCCCGGCGCGCCCAGGCGACCCAGCGGCACCTGGGCCGCCAGCGCATCGTATAATCCCTGACGCTGTTCTTCGGGAACCAGATCGCCAAGACCGGGCGTTTTCACGGGGCCAGGGCTGACGACGTTGACGCGTATCCCGCGGCCCTGTAAGTCCAGCGCCCAGGAGCGGGCAAAGTTACGCACGGCGGCTTTACTGGCGCTGTAGACGCTAAAATTCGCCGTCCCCTTAATTGAAACCGTCGATCCGGTGAGGATAATGGATGAACCAGAGGAGAGCAGCGGCAGCGCTTTCTGGACGGTAAACAGCACGCCGCGCACGTTGGTGGCAAAAATCCGGTCAAACTGCTCCTCGGTGATGGCGCCCAGCGGCAGCATGTCGCCGCCCCCGGCGTTGGCGAACAGAATATCGAGTTGTCCCTCTTCTTTAGCAATCTGCGCGTAAACCGCATCCAGATCGGCCATTCTGGAGACGTCCGCGCGGATAGCTACCGCCGCGGCGCCAATGTCTGCCCGCGCAGCATCCAGTTCGGCCTGACGACGTCCGGTGATATAGACCTTCGCTCCCTGCGCCGCCAGCTCCTGTGCCGTTGCGAGACCAATACCGGTGCTGCCGCCGGTCACCAGAGCGATTTTTCCTGCAAGCGTTGTATTCATACTCATAACCTTCTGTTGTGATGTAAAAGAGGAGCGTTTGCCCGCGTCAGGCAGACTTTAGATCTTGCGGGATTCGTGATAAACGGGCAAAAATGAAAATGAATTTTCACAGCAGGAAATAATCAGAGGAGATCTGTGTGGATCAGCTAATGGCAATGCGCGCCTTTACGCGGGTGGTTGAATCCGGAAGCTTTACCCGAGCGGCAGACTCCCTGAACATGCCGATAGCTACGCTGAGTAAGCTGGTAAAATCACTTGAAGCGCACCTGGAAACACGGCTGCTGCATCGTACTACGCGCCGGGTGGTCACGACGGCAGAAGGCATGGAATACTACGAGAAAGCGCTGCGGGTATTAATCGATATAGAGGACATTGATACCGCCTTTCGCGCATCGTGCTGCACGCCTAAAGGCCATTTGCGTATCGACGTGGGGGGGTCAACCGCCCGGGACGTGTTGATCCCCCTGCTGCCGGATTTTTTTCAGCGCTACCCGGACCTGCGCATCAACCTGGGGGTAGCCGACCGTCCGGTAGACTTAATCAGTGGAAACGTAGACTGCGTGATCCGCGGCGGCCCGCTGGATGACTCTTCGCTTATCGCCCGGCATATCGGTGACGCCCGGATGATAGCCTGCGCGACGCCGGGCTATCTTAAGACTCACGGCATCCCTGCCTATCCGCAGGAGCTGCGCAACGGCCATAAGCTGATTAGCTACCTTTCCCCCGTTACCGGACGCGCATTCCCGTTTCGGTTCCTCGATCGGGGTGAACCGCTGGAGATCAGCGTTCCGCACCATCTTGGAGTCAATGAAAGCAACGCACACCTGGCCGCGGCGCTGGCGGGTTTAGGGATTATTCAGACGTTTGGCTATGCTGCGAGAACGCATCTGGAAACGGGCGCGCTGGTAGAGGTCCTGAGCGACTGGCGTCCTAAGGCGTATCCTTTTCACGTAGTCTATCCACAGAGTCGGCATTTAACACATCGCCTGAGAGTGTTTATTGCGTGGCTTGCCGAGGTCTTCCCTGCGGCGGTGAAAGGTTAGCCGGGCATTTGCCCGGCCAGATATCAGTTCAGTTTGTAATCCAGCGTGATTTCGGCTTTCAACAGCTGCGACACCGGACAACCCGCCTTCGCTTTCTGAATAATGCCGTCAAACTGCTGCGGATCGATACCCGGGACCGTCACCTTGCTTTGCAGCGCCACTTTGCTGATGGCAAAACCACTGTCGGTTTTATCCAGCGAGACATCCGCCGTGGTATCGATGGAATCGGCGGTATAACCCGCTTCGCCCAACATTAGCGACAGGGCCATAGAGAAACAGGCCGCGTGCGCTGCGCCAATCAGCTCTTCCGGGTTGGTCCCTTTTTCGCCCTCGAAGCGGGTGTTAAAGCCGTAAGGTTGCTGGTTTAGGACGCCACTTTCTGTTGAGACCGTCCCTTTGCCGCGTTTGATGTCGCCAGACCAGTGTGCTGAACCGTGCTTATGAATCGTCATTCTTGCTCTCCTTTTGGCTTACAAAGGGATAAGTATAGGACGCATAATCCATTTTGCAGGGAAGACAGATTAGTCCGAGCGCGTGGCAAGGTGGTTTGCCAGCGCGTCGAGGAACACACGCTGCGCCGCAGGCTGATAGTCTCGCGACTGATAAATACCAAAAATACCGATCGGTTTTGGCGTAAAGGCGCTGAGCACCGGCACCAGGCTGCCCTGCCTTAGCGCCGCGTCGGCCTCGCGCTCGGGCAGCATGGCAATACCACAGTGGTTTATCGCCGCCTCCATCAGCAGTGACGAGATGCTGGCGCTGAGATTGCCGCCGACCGCCGTCGTGATCGGCTCCCCTTCGGGCGTCAAAAAACGCCACGACTGACCGGCAAAAAAGCTGTAATGCAGGCAGTTGTGCCGTGCTAAGTCCTCCAGCTGCTCTGGAACGCCCCGGCTGGCAAGGTAGTGCGGCGAAGCGCAAAGTACGGACCGACACTCTCCCAGTCGGCGGGCGATCATGCCCGGTTCGGGGTTATCGGTGATGCGGATCGCCACGTCAATTCGCTCGCCCACCAGGCTTACCGGATGGTTATTAACATCCAGCTCAATGCGCAGCTGAGGGTAACGCTGCAACAGATCGGGCAGCACCGGAGCGATAATCTGCATCGCAGTGAAATGCGCGCAGGCGACGCGAAGCGTGCCTGAGGGTAAATCCTTCACTGACTGATCTTCAATTTCCTGAGAAATTTGCGAGAGCGTACGCGTCTTTTGCAGGACCTTCTCTCCCGCCGCCGTCAGCGTCAGCTTGCGGGTGGAGCGGTTCACCAGCCGCGCCCCGGCCCACTTCTCCATCTGCTCCAGATAACGGCTCACCATCGGACGGGAGATCCCCAGCGCCCGCGCCGCCGCGCTTAAACTCCCCAGCTCACAGATGCGGTTGTACACCTGGGCAGCAATAACGCGATCCATTTTGACCTCCATTTGCTCGATTTATGAAACTAAGCATCTCCTGTTTCAGGAATTCTGGCAAATGAAGAGATCCGTATAATAGAGACTTTCCTGAAGAACAGAGAGATGACCATGACCATCGCCCGCCTTGCTTTGCTGACAACCCTTTTCACTCCGGCCGTCTTTGCCGCGCCGTTGACCGTTGATACGTACAACCCGCAGGAAAAAGGCATTTTTGCCGTTTCTTCCACCCTGGTGTCTGGCCCGAAAGAGGCGGTACTGTTTGACGCCCAGTTCAGCGTGAAAGATGGCGAAGCGCTGGTAGAAAAAATTCGCCACAGCGGTAAAACGCTGAACAAAATCGTGATCACTTCCGGCGATCCGGATTTCTATTTCGGCCTGCAACCGCTGGTGAAAGCCTTCCCTAATGCCAAAGTTGTCGCCACGCAACAGGTGGTGGACCATATCAAGGCCACAAAAGACGCGAAGCTCGCCTTCTGGGGGCCACAGATGAAAGACGGCGCGCCGACGCAGCTCTACGTGCCGCAAGTGCTTGCCTCAACCACCTTTATGATTGACGGTGAGAGAGTGAATATTGAAGAGCCTGAGAGCTATGCGGCGTATGTCTGGATCCCATCCGCAAAAACCATCCTCGGCGGCACGGGCGTCTCATGGGGCATTCACGTCTGGACGGCAGATACCCAAACGCCGGAAAGCCGCAAACACTGGCAGCAGACGCTGGATAGCATGGCAGCCCTTAAGCCCGAACACGTTATTCCTGGCCACTACCTGGGGACACCGCCAGCAGGTACCGGCGCTATCGACTTTACCCGTCGCTATCTACAGCAGTTTGAACAGGCCCTCACGGCAGATAAAGCGTCAACCGGCGTCATCAACACAATGAAAAAACAGTGGCCGAATCTGGCGGAAGCCAGTTCGCTGGAACTGAGTGCCAAAGTGAATACCGGCGAAATGAAGTGGTAATAGCCTGATTATCTCCTGCTATATTTAAATTTTTTATAGCAGGAGTTAACTATGCCATCTTCAGTAAGGGGCATCGACCATATCGGTATTACGGTGCCCGACATTGAAAAAGCCACCCTATTTTTTGAACGCGCTTTCGACGCCCAGGTTTTATATCATTCTGTCGATGCGCAAACCGATAATATTGATCAGCCCGCCCAGCAGCACACCTTAAAATTATTTCCCGGCACAAAAATTCACGCCATTCGCATGCTCGTCATGCCCCACGGACCCGGCATAGAACTTTTCGAAATGCATGGCCCTGAACAGGGAATGCCCGCCCGCGCCAGCGACTTTGGCCTCCAGCATTTTGCTGTTTATGTTGATGATTTTGATAAGGCGATAGCCGCTTTCACCGCTGCTGGCGGGGAGATGTTTACCGCGCCAAAGCCGCTCACGTTTCCGGATGAGCAAGGTGAAGGTAATGCTTTCTGCTATGGGCAAACCCCCTGGGGCAGCATTGTAGAATTGATTTCCTGGCCAACGCCCATGCCTTATGAAAAAACGACAAATTTACGCCGCTGGAAACCCTGAATTTTATTTCTGTGCTACGGGAGATGATATTTTTATTTCCAGGACGAATCTGAACCACAACGGCGAAAATATTTGCCAATCTGAATGCGAATTACGATTTTGCACGCCGTAACATTAAACAGACAACGACACGGAGGCAGCATGTTTACTTATTACCCGGCACATACCACAGCAGCACAACCCGAACTCGTTAACGCGATTGCGCAGGGTCTTCAGGCGGAGCTCGGTGTTGTTACCGAAGATGACATTTTGATGGAACTGACCAGGTGGGTGGAAGCCACAGACAATGACATCCTCAGTGACATCTACCAGCAAACCATCAACTATGTCGTTAGCGGGCAAAATGCACCTTTGTAAAAACCTGCTAAGCTGGATCTGCAACCTAAGGGGTTACATTTCGTTTGCGTGAGCAAACTTGTCCTTAAAACTATCAACGGGATTGAGGAGTTAATATGAAATCGAACCGTCAGGCACGCCACATTCTGGGACTGAACTACAAGCTCTCTAACCAGCGCAAAGTGGTTATTGAAGAGGGGAGCGAAACGCAAGTGACCCACGCCACCGGCAGGAAACGTCAGGCAGGCAAGTAAGTTCCAGTACGAAATCCACAACACCATCGGTTACCCCGGTGGTGTTTTTGTTTATGTGTTGCGGTAATTAATATTTAGCTCCTTTATAATACCCCCCGACCGCACCCCGTAGCACAGGCCAGAAAGATGACAAACAGCAGTGTCAGGGACGGATCTTCTTAAAAAGAGTGAGTGACATGGACAACAAACTGAAAAAACATCGTTCCCTTTATATTCCTTACGCCGGTCCGGTTTTACTGGAGTTTCCCCTTCTGAACAAAGGCAGCGCCTTTAGCATGGAAGAGCGCAGCAGCTTTAACCTGCTGGGTCTGCTGCCTGAAGTGGTTGAAACCATTGAAGAACAGGCGGAACGCGCCTGGATCCAGTATCAGGGCTTTAAAACCGAAATCGATAAGCACATCTACCTGCGTAATATCCAGGACACCAACGAAACCCTCTTCTACCGCCTGGTGCAGAACCATCTCGAAGAGATGATGCCCGTCATTTATACCCCAACCGTCGGCGCGGCGTGTGAACGCTTCTCAGAGATCTACCGTCGTTCCCGCGGCGTGTTCATCTCCTATCAGAACCGTCACAACATGGACGACATTCTGCAAAACGTGCCTAATCACAACATCAAGGTGATCGTGGTAACCGATGGCGAACGTATTCTGGGCCTTGGCGACCAGGGCATTGGTGGGATGGGGATCCCCATCGGTAAGCTCTCGCTGTATACCGCCTGCGGCGGGATCAGCCCGGCCTACACCCTGCCGGTTGTGCTGGACGTGGGGACCAACAACCAGCAACTGCTGAACGATCCGCTGTACATGGGCTGGCGTCACCCGCGCATTACCGACGACGAGTACTATCAGTTTGTTGATGATTTCATCCAGGCCGTGAAGCACCGCTGGCCGGACGTGCTGTTACAGTTCGAAGACTTCGCACAGAAAAACGCCATGCCGCTGCTGAACCGCTACCGCGATGAGATCTGCTCGTTCAACGATGACATTCAGGGCACTGCGGCAGTGACCGTGGGGACGCTGATTGCCGCGAGCCGTGCGGCAGGCAGCCAGCTCAGCTATCAGAAAATTGTCTTCCTGGGTGCAGGCTCCGCGGGCTGCGGCATCGCCGAGCAAATTATTGCCCAGACCCAGCGCGAAGGCTTAAGCGAAGAGCTGGCTCGCTCCCGCGTCTTTATGGTGGACCGTTTTGGCCTGCTGACCGACGGTATGCCAAACCTGCTCCCGTTCCAGACCAAACTGGTGCAGAAGCGTGAAAACCTGAAAAACTGGGATACGGATAACGAAGTGCTCTCGCTTCTTGACGTGGTGCGCAACGTGAAGCCGGACATTCTGATCGGCGTATCCGGGCAGACCGGCCTCTTCACGGAAGAGATTATTCGCGAGATGCACAAGCACTGCGAACGCCCTATCGTGATGCCGCTGTCTAACCCGACTTCACGCGTGGAGGCAACGCCGCAGGATATCATCGCCTGGACAGAAGGTAAGGCACTGGTCGCGACCGGCAGCCCGTTTGATCCGGTGCTGTGGAAGGACAAACTCTATCCCATCGCACAGTGCAATAACTCCTATATCTTCCCGGGTATTGGTCTGGGGGTTATCGCCTCCGGTGCGTCACGCATCACCGACGAAATGCTGATGTCCGCGAGCGAAACGCTGGCAGGTCACTCACCGCTGGTGAATAACGGTGAAGGCCTGGTACTGCCGGAGCTGAAAGACATTCATAAAGTGTCCCGCGCAATTGCCTTCGCGGTAGGCAAAATGGCGCAGCAGCAAGGCGTCGCGGTGAAAACCTCTGCCGATGCGTTGCAGCAGGCGATTGACGATAACTTCTGGATGCCAGAATACCGTAGCTATCGTCGTACTTCTATTTAAGCATTGCCCCTCACCCAGCCCTCTCCCCAAAGGGGAGAGGGCTGGGTGAGGGGAATATACGGCACCTCCCACTAGCCAAACCCATTTTCCCCCGCTACACTCCCTTCATCCATTAACCTACTGAATATATAAGGAGGCCAATTATGCTGTACTGTGAAATTTTCAATGTTTCACATACATTTGGTGATCGCACCAGCTCAAGCGTTATCGGTATCGTGCTGCGATAACTTCCGCTTGAGCGAAGACACCAACCCCTGAAATCCCTTCTCTCGGGCTTACTGAGTTATCGTCAGCGATGTTTGACGAGGCATAAACATGCCTGTAACTCCTGGGTAAGCAACAATGAGCACTTTACTCACTGCACATTCTTTACGCGTTGATACGGCGTTCGGTACGCTCTTCGACTCTCTCTCCTTTACGTTGAAAAAAGGCGATCGCATCGGCCTGCTGGGTGATAACGGCTGCGGAAAAAGTACGCTGCTGAAAATCCTCGACGGGACGCAGTCCCCTGCTGCCGGAACCGTTTCACTGGCGGGGCATTGCCTGCTGGCGCGCGTGGAACAACATCTGCCGGAGGCCCTTTATCCCCTGACCATGCTGGATGCGGTGCTGGCGCAGCTGCCGATCGGTGAGCGCGACAGTTTGCGCTGGAAAGCCGAGTCGCTGCTGGCCGGAATGGGCTTCACGACGCAGGAAACGGCGTTAACCTCCGCCACGCTGAGCGGCGGCCAGCATACGCGGTTGCTGCTGGCACGAGCGTTGATAAGCGATCCGGATCTGCTGCTTTTGGACGAACCGAGCAACCACCTTGACCTGCCGACCCTGCTGTGGCTGGAGCAGTTTCTACAAAACTGGTCCGGCAGCTTTGTGCTGGTCTCACACGACAGGCAACTGCTGGACGCGGTAACCAACGGCAGCTGGATCCTGCGCGATAAAACGCTGCACGCCTTTGCCCTTCCCTGCACTGCCGCCCGTCTGGCGCTCGACGCAAAAGACGAAAGCGATGCGTTGCGCCATAAGGCAGAGCAAAAAGAGATCGACCGCGTCACGGCCAGCGCACGGCGTCTCGCGACCTGGGGCAAGGTCTATGACAACGAAGATCTCTCCCGTAGGGCTAAGCAGATGGAAAAACAGGTCGAACGCCTGAAAGAGACCCAGACGGAACTGACGGCGGGAAGCCCGTGGACCTTAACCCTGCGCGGGGACGCGCTTCGCGCCGACCGCCTGCTGGAAATGACTCACCTCGGCGTACCCCCGGCGCCGGGTCTGCCAGACCTGTTTACTCTCGACAGCGCGCGGCTGAAGAGCGGCGATCGCGTGGCGATTGTGGGTCGTAACGGCTGCGGAAAATCGTCGCTGCTGAAGCTTATCTGGCGACATTTTCGCGACGAGATCGCGGACGAGCGGCTTAAGCGTCATCCGCGCGTCTCACCCGGCTACTACGACCAGACGCTGCACCAGTTGCCAGATGATGCGGCGCTGCTTGATGCGCTGGAGCCTTTCGCGCCAGATCCGCAGACCCGTAAAATGGCGCTCATCAGTGCCGGGTTCCCGTGGGCGCGTCACGGGCAAAAAGTCAGTACGCTGAGCGGCGGGGAACGTTCGCGCCTGCTGTTCATCGGCCTGACGCTTGCCCGTTATAGCCTGCTGATGCTGGATGAACCGACCAACCACCTGGACATGGAAGGCAAAGAGGCGCTGGCGGAAACGCTGCAACAGTTTGAAGGCGGAGTGCTGCTGGTGAGCCACGATCGTCAGTTAATTAGCCAGAGCTGTAACCGCTTCTGGCTGATTGAGGACGGCAGGCTGAGCGAATGGCACGATGCGGAGGCGGTGTTTGAGCGCCTGCGTGAGGACACCGCTCCGGTTGTACCTGAGGCATCGAATAACGCATTGAAGGCACCCTCTTCAGCGTCTGACGATCTGCTCGAACGCCTGGTTGCCCTGGAAACGCTGCTGGAAGAAGATTTGGCGCGCAAGCCAAAACATCAAAAACCGCAGTTACAGGCGCAATGGCGAAAAGAGATTGAGGTAATAGAAGCGCAACTGTAAATCTGAGCCCGGCGGTGGCGTCGCCGGGCCAGTGTTTTTCACCCCAATTTATGAGGGGTACAGCCTTTTCTTAATCCGAAAATGCATCAAATAATGACATTATGTTGCGGTTACCTTGCATTACAGCGCCAAAGTATTAATCCTTAATGGGTAATCAGACCTGCTATGCAGATACTCATCATGAAAGGAGAAACACATGAAGGCTGCTGTTGTCACTCAGGATCATCAGGTTAATGTCACAGAAAAAACCTTACGCGCGCTCAAACATGGTGAAGCGCTGCTGAAGATGGAGTGCTGTGGCGTTTGCCATACCGATCTCCATGTTAAGAATGGCGATTTTGGCGACAAAACCGGGGTGATCCTCGGCCACGAAGGGATTGGTATCGTCAAAGAGATTGGTCCTGGCGTCACGTCGCTAAAAGTAGGCGATCGTGCAAGCGTGGCGTGGTTCTTCGAAGGCTGTGGCCACTGTGAATATTGTAATACCGGCAACGAAACGCTGTGCCGTGACGTGAAAAACGCGGGTTACTCCGTTGACGGCGGCATGGCGGAAGAGTGCATCGTAACCGCGGATTACGCGGTTAAAGTTCCGGACGGACTGGACTCTGCGGCGGCCAGCAGCATCACCTGCGCCGGGGTCACCACCTACAAAGCGGTAAAAGTCTCTGACATCAAACCCGGCCAGTGGATTGCGATCTATGGCCTGGGCGGTCTGGGCAACCTCGCGCTGCAATACGCCAAAAATGTCTTCAATGCGAAAGTTATCGCCATTGACGTGAATGACGAGCAGTTGAAGCTCGCTGCCAGCATGGGCGCAGACTTAACCGTGAACTCCCGCAGTGAAGATGCGGCAAAAGTGATTCAGGAGAAAACCGGCGGTGCACATGCGGCGGTGGTGACGGCGGTAGCGAAAGCGGCCTTCAACTCTGCCGTTGACGCAGTTCGCGCCGGTGGCCGCGTGGTGGCTGTTGGCCTGCCGCCGGAAGCGATGAGCCTGGATATTCCACGTCTGGTCCTGGATGGGATTCAGGTAGTGGGTTCCCTGGTGGGTACCCGTCAGGATCTGCTCGAAGCCTTCCAGTTTGCGGCTGAAGGTAAGGTGAAACCGAAAGTTACAATGCGCCCACTGGAAGATATCAACGCCATCTTCAAAGAGATGGAACAGGGCCAGATCCGTGGCCGTATGGTGATTGATTTACGTTCTTAACCGCGGTGGCCGGGTAGCGGCTCTGCCCTGCCCGGCTTTTCACGTGGACGAACGGCGATCGGAAATCCATTCCTGAACCTCGATCTGGAACGTGTCCGGCGCTTTTCGATACATCTTCCGCGCCAGATCCAGGATGGTATGGCGCCCTAACTCCTCTTCCATCCGCTGCTGCGCGCTGTCCATGACCGAGCGCACCCCACACGGGCCGTCACAGACCCAGGCAGGTGGCGTTTCATCAAACACCGCCAGGCGCTGACGCACTTCCCGACACTCAAACATATTCTTCTCGCCGTCGATGGCATGCGCCACGTCCAGCACGCTGATCAGCTCGGCCGGACGCGCCAGCCGGAAGCCTCCCCCTTTACCCTCGGTGCTGATAACCAGCCCCGCGCGTGATAAACGGGTGAAGATTTTTCCAAGATAGTCGTACGGCACGCCCTGCAAGGCCGCCATCTCCCGGACGCTCATCTCACGTTCATTGCCTTTTGCATCCACCATACACATCAGGCTATGAATGCCATATTCCACACCAGAACTGTAAAACGCCATGGCTCACTCCGGGTCATTGTTCGCTGCATTATAACGATTTTTAACTCAGAAAGAAGTTGTCGCAGTTAACTCCGACAAGTATAGTGGCAGTTATGTCAGACATACAGCCTGACGCACTAAAGGATCGAGTATGAAAAAGCAGATTTTAATTGTGGGTAGTGGGTTTTCCGGTATGTGGGCTGCGGTCAGCGCCGCGCGCCTTTCTGCTCTGGCGGGTAACAATAGCCTCAGCATTGCCGTGCTGGCCCCTGTTGCGGAACTGCGCGTTCGCCCACGCTTTTATGAAGAGAACGTGTCGACGATGGTCGCGCCGCTGACCGAACTGTTTGCTGAGCTGGGCATCGCCTTTATTGCGGGCGAAGTACAACGTATTGATACCTCGTCTAAAACCGTTTTATATCGCGATTCAAACGGCGCGATTGCTGACGTCGCCTGGGAACGTCTGATCCTCGCAACCGGTAGCCAGACTAAACGCCCTCCTGTTGCCGGTCTGGCTGAATACGCCTTTGATATCGACCAACTCGACTCCGCCAGATTATTCGAGCAGCATCTTGATTCGCTGGTTTCGCGCCCCTCCACCCCGGAGCGTAATACCGTGGTCGTGTGTGGCGGCGGCTTTACCGGCATCGAACTGGCAACGGAACTCCCTGCCCGACTCCGTACTCGCTTCTCCGCTGATACAAAGACTAAAGTAATCGTAGTTGAAAGAGGTGCAACCATCGGCGGGCGTTACAGCGAGGCGCTGAGAAACACAATTGAAGAAGCAAGCAACGCGCTGGGCGTTGAATGGCGTTTAAACAGTGAAATTGAAGCCATCGATGCCAGCGGCGTAACGCTGAAAAACGGAGAGCGCATTGCCAGCGCCACTGTAGTGTGGACGGCAGGGGTAGAAGCTAACCCTCTCAGCCTGCAAATTGACGGGGAACGCGATACTCAGGGACGGCTGATCGTCAACGACACGTTGCAGGTTCCTGCGCATCCTGAGGTTTACGCGACGGGTGATATGGCGCACGCCAAAACGGACGATGCGGGCAACACGGCGCTGATGACCTGCCAGCACGCGATCCAGCTTGGGAAATTCGCCGGACACAACGCGGCGGCCAGCCTGTTAAATCTGGAGCCGTACCCTTACCGTCAGGTGAACTACGTCACCTGTCTGGATTTGGGTGGCTGGGGCGCGGTGTACACCGAGGGCTGGGAACAGCGCGTTAAATCCGTGCGTGAGGAAGGCAAAAAGATCAAAGTCGCCATCACCAACGAACTGATTTATCCCCCAGCAGCAGACAAAGCGGTTGCCTTTGCCGCCGCTGATCCGCTGGCGAAATTTGTTTAGTCCACTCCTGCGCCCGCGACCAGCGGGCAATGTGTGGGATCAGGCCAGCGCACCTGCGTTGGCCTGACGCTTTTTGGCACATAAATAACCATACATCAGCAGAGAGGTCATCGCAGAGAAGGATAAAATCGCGGCCGGCAGCGTGACATAACTCCAGCCAAAGCCGAGCGTAATCATCATTCCACCGAAATAGGCGCCAATTGCGCTGCCGAGGTTAAACGCCATTTGCCCGCCTGCGGCCCCCAGCATCTCGCCGCCTTTCGCATTTTGCAGCAGCAGAATTTGCAGCGGCGCAGAGAGCGCAAACAGCCCGGCGCAGCAGACAAATCCCATTACCAGTGAAGCTGTTTTAAGCTCGCCAAAGGCAAACAACGCCAGCAGCGAAGCCACAATCACCAGGTCGGTGGTGGCAGCAATGCGCAGCGGGCTAAAGCGTGACGACAGCTTGCCGCTGAAGACATTTCCCAGCACCATGCCCAGCCCCATCAGCATCATGATCGCGGTCATGACGCCCTCAGAAAAGCCTGACACGTTGACCATAAACGGCTTCACGAAGCTAAACCAGGCAAACACCCCGGCATTGCCAAACATCGTAGCGGCAAAAATCAGCCACGGTTCCGGTTTCTTCAGGAAGTGGAATTGTTCTGCCAGCCGGGTGGTTGTCGTGTCGTGAATGTCAGGCACCCACAGCAGAACAGACAGGATCACCAGCGCGTCAAAGACCGCAATCAAAAAGAAGGTGTAACGCCAGTTAAATTCATGTCCCAGCCACGTCCCGAGCGGCACGCCAAGCAGGTTGGCAACGGTCATCCCGGCAATCATCCCGGCCACAGCGACCGTCACTTTACCCGGCGGCGCGATTTTTGACAGGATTATCGCCCCCACTCCGAAAATCGCGCCATGCGGGAAACCAGAGATTAAGCGCCCCGCCGCCAGCCCCACGTATGAGTCAGAGAAGGTAAAGAGCGCGTTACCGGCGACGCACATCGCCACCAGAAACAGCAGCGTTGTTTTCAGCGAAAATTTGCTGGAGAACAGCGCCACAATCGGCGCGCCGATCACCACGCCAAAAGCGTAAAACGAAATCATATTTCCGGCGGAGGGAATCGAAATGCCCGTATCATGAGCCAGCTCGGTCAGCACGCCCATAATGCCAAACTCAGCCATCCCCAGGCCAAAGGTACCCAGTGCTAACGAAAAAATTGTCTTTTTCATACCGCGACCACTGTTAAAAAATATGCAGCGTGCATTATTGATTAAACTTGTATGGTGAACCAGTTCAAATCAGATTTCTGACACATTAATCCATTCATTCAGGCCGATTACACTCTTAGTACGGCCTCGATCCCGCGACCGGATGCAAAGGGAGACCCACCATGGTCAGTAAGAAGAAAACCCGTGTTGTTAATGATGTCGTTAAAAACGCGCCGCTCAAAACCAAAGCGTACGAGCAAGAGCTTCGCCGCCTCCATGTTGAACTGGTTAAGCTCCAGCAATGGGTGGTCGCTAAAGGGTTAAAGGTCTGTATTGTTTTTGAAGGGCGAGACGGCGCAGGTAAAGGCGGCGCTATCAAAGCCATCACCGAACGCGTCAGCCCTCGGGTGTTTCGCGTTGTTGCGTTACCGGCCCCCACCGATAAAGAGAAAAGTCAGCTCTATTTTCAGCGTTACGTTCCCCATCTGCCCTCTGCCGGGGAAATCGTTATTTTTGACCGCAGCTGGTACAACCGTGCGGGCGTGGAAAGAGTCATGGGTTTCTGTACCGAAGAGCAGGCCGAAAAATTTCTTGATGGAACGCCGGTAATGGAAAAAGCGATGGTCGATGCCGGGATCATATTGTTGAAATACTGGCTTGAAGTAACGCCAAAAGAGCAGGAGCGCCGCCTGCGCGATCGCATTAATGATGGTCGCAAGATCTGGAAGCTGTCTCCAATGGACATTAAATCTTTCAATCTGTGGGATGAATATACCCTCGCCCGCGACGCGATGTTTAAAGCGACCGACACCGCCTGGGCGCCGTGGTTTGTGGCGCGCTCAGAAGATAAAAAAAGGGTGCGGCTGAATATTATTTCGCATCTGCTTTCCCAGATCCCCTATAAAGAAATTCACGTAGACAAGGTGGATTTACCGAAACGCAAGATCGGCAAAGTGAAGCCTACAAAATATCCCTTCCGGTATATTGCAGAGCAATTTTGATATTACTGGAAGACGGCTCGCATAATGTAGATTACCAGGGGAAACAGTATTGTTTTTTGTTGGCTGCGGTTGATAATGACCGCACCAACAAAGGAGAAACCGATGAAACGCACGGCAGAATCGACCCCTTCCAGACCTAAAGCAGCAACAAAGCCTACAACACATGCTAAGCCAGGCTCGACACCATCACATCAGCTATCAGAAGCGGATCGTGCATTTATACGAGCAATGAATGAGTTTGTGGAGAAACATGGAACTATCACTGATGATGAGTTTTTCAGGGTGCTTTAATGCTGAGACAATTTAATGTTTATCGTAATACGTCTGCGGCAACGCGGGACCAGCTTCCTTATTATATGCTTATCCAGGATGATTATTATGACGATCTCCCCACTCGCGTCATTGTACCCCTCGCGAGAAATAACAGGCTACCGCTATGGCAGAGCCAGCTGGCTCCAGGAATAAATATTGAATTTGAAACCTTTCTGATTTATTCGCCAATGATAACCAATATTAATAACCAGAAAATTAATCCAAAAGACTTTGTTTGTAATTTACGTAACGCTCGTCAGGATGTTATAGCAGCAATTGATCGCTTATTGACTAACACATGACGCCAGCCTGCCAGGCAGTTATTCCTGCCCGCGCAAGTGCAGCGCCGCCGGACAATGCCGACGGCGCGAGGTTTACTTCAACCCTTCCGAACTCTCTTTTTGCGCTTCAAGACGCTCGACGTCCCGATACCAGCGCGGATGGTGTTTTTGCGCCCAGCGGCGGCTCACCTTCCCTTCAATCATGCCTTTAATCGATCCTTTCACCCAGAAGGCCATATACATATGGATCAGGATGGCGTGGATCAGAATAATGGCCGAGGTCGCGTGGATCAGCAGTGCGTAGCGCACCACCTGGATCGGGAAATATTGGGCAAAATACGGACGCCAGATAATCACTCCGGTCACCAGCAGCACGAAAATCATGCTCATGATGGTCCAGAACATCATCTTCTGCCCGGCGTTGTATTTGCCCACCTTCGCGACTTTATGCTCGTTGCCTTTCAGAACCTCAACAATCCCTTTAATCCAGGGAATATCCTGCTTGTCAGGGATGTTGTGATGAACGAAACGCACGAACATAAACATCAGCACCACGAAAATCAGCACGCCGAAGAACGGATGCAGAATGCGTCCCATCTGCGGTGTCCCGAAGGTTTCCGTGAGCCACTGTAGCGTCGGGAAGAAGAACGAAATGCCGGATACTGCCACCAGGAAGAAGCAGATGACCACCGTCCAGTGACAGGCGCGATCGACAAATTTTGTGCGCACTATCATTTTCGACTTATTCATGATGCTCCTCCTCGTCGTCATCCACCTCTTTATTCGGCCCGATACCGATGTAGTGATAAATCAGCCCGGCAAAGGTGGCGATAAAGCCCGCCGCTGAGAGCGGCTTAAGCGCCCCTTTCCAGAGGTTGATCGAGGTATCGATCGCCGGATCTTTCGGCAGATTGTGATACAGCTCCGGCTGGTCATTGTGGTGCAGAACATACATGACGTGCGTACCGCCCACGCCCTGCGGGTTATAAATCCCGGCCTTGTCATAGCCGCGCGCTTTGAGCTTATCCACCCGCTGCTGCGCCACTTCCAGCATCTCTTTTTTGGTGCCGAAGTGGATCGCCCCGGTAGGACAGGTCTTCACGCAGGCAGGCTCCTGGCCGACGCTGACGCGATCGACGCACAGCGTGCATTTATAAACCCGGTTATCCTCTTTATTGAGGCGCGGGATATTAAACGGACAACCTGCAATACAGTAACCGCAGCCGATGCAGTTATCCTGCTGGAAGTCGACGATCCCGTTGGCGTACTGAATGATTGCCCCGGCAGACGGGCATGCCTTCAGGCAGCCCGGATCTTCACAGTGCATACAGCCGTCTTTACGGATCAGCCACTCCAGCTTGCCATTCTGGTCGGTTTCGCTAAAGCGCATCACCGTCCAGGACTTGGCGCTCAGATCAGCAGGATTGTCATAGACACCAACGCAGTGCCCCACCTCGTCGCGAATATCGTTCCACTCCGAGCAGGCCACCTGGCAGGCCTTACAGCCCACGCAGGAGGAGACATCGATCAGCTTGGCGACTTCTGCCTTGTAATCCCGCGCACGAGGCGCGGGCGTTATCGGGTTGGTCGCGGAGCGTTTAATAATGTCTTGTGTTTCCATCGCCATTTAATCGCTCCTTACGCTTTCTCGATGTTGACCAGAAACGCTTTATACTCCGGCGTTTGCGAGTTGGAATCGCCGACGTTTGGCGTCAGGGTATTGGCGATGTAGCCCTTCTGCGCTACCCCTTCAAAGCCCCAGTGCAGCGGTATACCGACGGTTTCCACCTGCTGGCCATGCACGTTCAGCGTTTGCAGACGACGGGTGACCACCGCCACCGCGCGAATAAAGCCGCGCTTGCTGCTGACCTTCACGCGATCGCCATTGGCAATGCCTTTCGCCTTCGCCAGGGTTTCGCTTATCTCCACAAACTGTTCCGGCTGCGCGATGGCGTTAAGCCGCGCGTGCTTGGTCCAGGTATGGAAATGCTCGGTCAGGCGGTAGGTGGTGCCGACATACGGGAACTTGTCCTTTTTACCTAAACGCAGCACGTCGTCTTCATAGATGCGTACCACCGGACTGGAGACCACATTCGGGTGCAGCGGGTTAGTGCCGAGCGGCGTTTCCATCGGCTCGTAGTGTTCCGGGAACGGCCCTTCCGCCAGTTTGTCGATAGCAAACAGACGTCCCAGCCCTTCCGGCTGCATGATAAACGGCCCGGTGTTGCTGCCCGGCGCGGCGGTGTTGAAGTCCGGGATATCGTTCCCCGTCCACTTCGTGCCGTTCCACTCGATCAGCATGCGTTTCGGATCCCACGGCTTACCGTTCACGTCTGCGGAGGCACGGTTGTACAGTACGCGGCGGTTTAACGGCCACGCCCATGCCCAGCCCAGGGTATTGCCCAGGCCTGACGGATCGGCGTTATCGCGATTGGCCATCTGGTTACCCTGCTCCGTCCAGCTGCCGGTGTAGATCCAGCAGGAAGAGGCCGTGGTACCGTCGTCACGCAACAGCGCGAAGCTATTGAGCAGCTGTCCTTTCTTCGCCACCAGATTACCGTTGGCATCGTACAGGTCGGCCAGCGCCACGCCGTTGTTCTCTTTTGCCACCTCTTCGGACTCAGGATGATCCGGCTGCTTGTAGTTCCAGCTCATATTCAGCAGCGGCTCAGCGCCTTTGCCGCCTTCGGCGCGGTACATCTCGCGCAGACGATGGTAAATCCCGGCCAGAATTTCGCCGTCATTACGCGCTTCGCCGGGCGCATCCTGACCTTTCCAGTGCCACTGTAGCCAGCGGCCAGAGTTGGCAATTGAACCGTCCTCTTCCGCAAAGCAGGTCGACGGCAGGCGGAACACCTCGGTCTGAATCGCTGCCGGATCGACATCGTTTGATTCACCGTGGTTCTGCCAGAACGTAGACGTTTCGGTGACCAGCGGATCGATAACCACCATGTACTTCAGCTTGCTCAGGCTGCGAACGACTTTGTTTTTATCCGGGAATGACGCCACCGGGTTAAAGCCCTGGCAGATGTAACCCGTGACGTCGCCCTTATCCATCATGTTGAAATACTTGATGACATCGTAAGCCTGGTCCCATTTCGGCAACCACTCAAAGCCCCAGTCATTCTCTTTCTGCGCCGCGTCGCCGTAGAACGATTTCATCAGACTGACGGCAAACTTCGGATAGTTACTCCAGTAGTTCACCTGGTCCGGACGCGTCGCTTTTGGCGTGTTGGCGTCAAGCCAGCTTTGCCAGTCGGTCTGCTTCTCGGACGGCAGGGTCAGGTAACCCGGCAGGCTGGTCGACAGCAGGCCGAGGTCGGTTAAGCCCTGAATGTTAGAGTGCCCGCGCAGGGCGTTCACGCCGCCACCGGCCATCCCCATGTTGCCGAGCAGCAGCTGGATCATCGCCATGGTACGGATGTTCTGCGCGCCCACGGTATGCTGCGTCCAGCCCAGCGCGTACAGGAATGTAGTGGTTCTGTCGGCGGCACTGGTGGAAGCCAGCACTTCACATACTTTCAGGAAGTCCGCTTTCGGCGTACCGCAGATGTTTTCCACCACGTCCGGCGTATAGCGGGAAACGTGCTGTTTCAGCAAGTTCCACACGCAGCGCGGATCGCTCAGGGTCTCATCGCGTTTCGCGTAGCCGTTTTCGTCGAACTGATAGTTCCAGGACGATTTATCGTACTGACGTTTCCCGGCGTCATAGCCGCTGAAGAGGCCATCTTCGAAGGCGAAATCTTCCCGTACCAGCAGGCCGGCATTGGTGTAATGCTTAACGTATTCCGCGTTAATCTTATTGTTTTCGATCAGGTACAACAGCACGCCGGACAGGAACGTGATGTCCGTACCGGAGCGGATCGGCGCATAGATATCAGCCACCGATGCCGTACGCGTAAAGCGTGGGTCGACGACGATCAGCGTCGCATCGTTGTTGTTTTTTGCTTCCATCGCCCAGCGGAATCCCACCGGATGGGCTTCAGCGGCGTTACCGCCCATTACCACCACGACGTTAGCGTTTTTGATATCAACCCAGTGGTTGGTCATCGCACCGCGACCAAATGTTGGAGCAAGACTTGCTACCGTTGGTCCGTGTCAGACGCGCGCCTGGTTATCAACCGCCAGCATGCCGAGGGAGCGCACAAATTTTTGCGTCAGCATGCCGGTCTCATTACTTGCCGCAGAGGCACACAGCATCCCGGTGGAGGTCCAGCGGTTTACCGTGATGCCCTGCTCGTTCTTCTCAATAAAGTTGGCGTCGCGATCCGCTTTCATCAGTTTTGCAATTCGGGAGAAGGCTTCGTCCCAGGAGATACGCTGCCATTTGTCAGAGCCCGGCGCACGATATTCCGGGTAGCGCAGACGGTTTTCACTGTGGACGTAGTCCAGCAGCCCCGCCCCTTTCGGGCAAAGCGCCCCGCGGCTCACCGGATGGTCCGGGTCCCCTTCAATATGATAAATCGCTTCTTTGGCGTTCTTTGCGCCATCACCCAGGCTATACATTAATAGCCCACAACCCACGGAGCAGTATGTGCAGGTGTTACGGATCTCTTTCGCGCGCAGCAGTTTATAGTTGCGTGCCTGAGCCAGCGCCATTTTGGGAGCGAATCCCAGCATTGCGGCTGTTGTTCCGGCCATACCGCCCGCGCAGATTTTAAAAAATTGTCTGCGGCTGACGTCCATTGCTGTCCTCGTTATCTGATAAGACTTCGCGCCGCAAACTAACAGCAAAGCCCCTGTTTTTTTTGCGTCAAATCAAGGTCGCCAGACTTCGCCCCCTTAATAGTCACTGCCGGTACGATTTGCTAATCCTTTCGGGTTAACAGGCTCTTTGAAAATTCGCCAGGTGTAGCAAATAGATGCTATAAGTTTTCCCTTTGATTTTTAGAAGACTGGCAGGGTAATGGACAGAAAAAGAGCAACGCTGACAGGCCTGGCGGCCATATTGTTGTGGAGCACCATGGTGGGTCTCATCCGCAGCGTCAGTGAAGGACTGGGCCCGGTGGGCGGCGCGGCGATGATTTACACCGTCAGCGGGTTGTTGTGTCTGGTGACGGTGGGTTTTCCCGATCTTCGGCGTTTTTCCACGCGCTATCTCATTGCGGGCAGCATCCTGTTTGTCAGCTATGAGATGTGCCTGGCCCTGTCGCTGGGGTATGCCGCGACGCGCTCACAGGCGATTGAAGTCGGTATGGTCAATTATCTGTGGCCAAGCCTGACGATTGCGTTCGCGATTTTGTTCAACGGGCAAAAAACCACCCTGTGGGTGATCCCTGGGCTTCTCATCTCGCTGTTGGGTGTGTGCTGGGTTTTAGGTGGCGAAAACGGTCTGCAACTGAATGACATCATGCAGAACGTCGTTTCCAGTCCGCTAAGTTATGGGCTGGCGTTTGCTGGCGCTTTTATCTGGGCCGCCTACTGCACCGTCACCAGCAAGTATGCCAAAGGGCAAAATGGCATTACCCTTTTCGTCCTGCTGACCGCCCTGAGCCTGTGGGTCAAATATGCCGTCAGCGATCAGCCCGAAATGGTGTTCAGCGTCCCGGTTGTGGTGAAGCTATTGATGTGTGGGGTTGCGCTTGGCTTTGGCTACGCCGCCTGGAATATCGGTATTCTTCACGGTAACGTCACGGTGCTTGCGGCTGTCTCTTATTTCACGCCAGTTCTTTCCGCCGCACTGGCGGCTATTCTGTTGAGTTCTCCGCTTTCACTCTCATTCTGGCAAGGGGCATTGATGGTGTGCGCCGGATCGTTATTGTGCTGGTATGCCACCCGCAAATAGCATTTTTATTTTTGCCGGGTACCGAATATGCCCGGCAAAATATTAACAATATTTTAATATGTGATCACACCCTCGAATATAATTCGTAACATTAGAGAGTAATTAAATTTCTGTATAGAGTGCTGTCAGAAAGCCAGAGTTGTTGTGGAAATTGACATAAACTGACAACGCAGGTAATTAATTCAGCGCCAATATTCCCGCGCTATATAGCACAAAGTGCAATAGTTTATTTCTGAATATTTCTCTTAAAAAACAGGTTCTGGTTTCCCGAGAAATTTATAATCAACTGTTTTAAAAAAGGTTATCCTGCCACATGCTTTGACATTCCCTGCCAAAACCTTTTAATCCCACCAAAAAACTAAAACGTCCGACAACTATTCACAGCCATATTATCTTGATTAGTTAATAATCACTTTATGTCTATATATTAACCTGATTGGCCGATTTAAGGGCAATTTATCCGATCAGGATCACACTAATTGAAATTATCTTTAATATTTTGAAACTTATTATTGAAAGCAGTCTACGGAATTTTAAAAATAGTCTGCCATTGACGATAAGCCTCGTTTAAAAATCGCTCAGGTGGCTTAGGAAATACCTAAATAAAATTATAAGGATTATTTAAGATGAAACTTAAATTAGTTGCAGTGGCAGTGACTTCCATGTTGGCAGCTGGCGTTGTTAACGCGGCTGAAGTTTTTAACAAAGACGGTAACAAACTGGATCTGTACGGCAAAGTTACTGGTCTGCACTATTTTTCTGATGATGCTGGTAGCGACGGCGACAAAACGTATGTTCGTCTGGGCTTCAAAGGTGAAACTCAGATCAACGATCAGCTGACCGGATACGGCCAGTGGGAATATGAGTTCAAGGGCAATCGCTCTGAAGCTCAAGGTTCCGACGGCAACAAAACCCGTCTGGCGTACGCTGGTCTGAAATTCGATGAATTCGGTTCCTTCGACTACGGTCGTAACTACGGTGTGGCTTATGACATCGGCGCGTGGACTGACGTTCTGCCAGAGTTCGGTGGCGATACCTGGACGCAGACTGACGGCTTCATGACCGGCCGTACCACTGGCGTTGCAACCTACCGTAACACCGACTTCTTTGGTCTGGTTGACGGCCTGAACGTGGCTGCTCAGTACCAGGGTAAAAACGACCGTGACGATATCACCGAATCCAACGGTGACGGCTGGGGTCTGTCTTCTACCTATGAATTCGACGGCTTCGGTGTGGGTGCGACCTACGCGAAATCTGACCGTACCGACCGTCAGGTTCGTGCTGCAAGCAACCTGAACGCCGGTGGCGAAAACGCAGAAGTCTGGGCTGCTGGCCTGAAGTACGATGCGAACAACATCTACCTGGCAACCACCTACTCTGAAACCCGCAACATGACGGCGTTCGGTAACGGTCACGTTGCCAACAAAGCGCAGAACTTCGAAGTTGTGGCTCAGTACCAGTTCGACTTCGGTCTGCGTCCGTCCATCGCTTACCTGAAATCCAAAGGTAAAGACATCGGTTCTTATGGCGACCAGGACCTGGTTGAATACGTTGACGTTGGCGCGAGCTACTACTTCAACAAAAACATGTCCACCTATGTTGATTACAAAATCAACCTCGTGGATGACAGCCAGTTCACCAAAGATGCCAAAGTGGCTACCGACAACATCGTAGCTGTAGGTCTGACCTACCAGTTCTAAGATCTGTTAGTTCAAAAGGCCAGCCCTCGCGGCTGGCCTTTTTTATTACTGCTGCCCTCCGACCTTCGCCAGACTAAACCAGATCCCGACCGCCAGAATCAGCAGCATGCCTCCCGCACTGCCCAGGGCCACGCTGTGCGAGGTGATGAACGCGGTTTTCGCCGCCGTCATCACCGGCTCGGCCAGCGACGGCGTCAGCTCCTGCGCCACCTTCATCGCTTCACCGATGGACGACGAGGCTTTATCGGTCAGCGACGCGCTCAGCCCCTGCGGCAGTACAATAGACGCCGAAAAGCTGCGGGTTAACAGCAGACCGAAAATGGCGATCCCCAGACCAGCACCCAGCTCGTAGGACATGGTTTCGATCGCGCCTGCGGCGGCCGCTTTCTCTTTCGGCGCGGCAGCCATGATCGCTGACGTCGATGCCAGCAGTGCGCTGGCGGCACTGAAGCCCAGCAGCACCATCAGGCTCCACGCCTGCCACTGTTGGGTGCTGAAATCGAGCGTCGACAGGCCGATAAAACTGACCGCGCTAAGCCCCATGCCTCCGGCCGCGACAATGCGCAGCCCCAGACGTCCGACCAGCACACCCGCGATCGGCCCGCTAAATCCGCTCGCCACCATCACCGGCAGCATAAATATCCCTGCTTCAAACGGCGTAAAACCATGCACGAACTGCAACTCCTGCGCCATCAGCAGTTCAAAGCCCACCAGCGCAATCATGGCGGTCATCGCCATGACCACGCCGCTTAAAATAATGCGATGGCAAAACAGGCGCATGTCGATCATCGGCACGCGCGCGCGTAGCTGGATACGGACGAAGATAAACAGCATTACCGCTCCGGTAAGCAGCGTACAGGCCACCATCCACGGCGACAGCACCCCTTTCAGGGCGGTTTTGGCGCTATAGACCAGCAGTAAAATCGCCACAATCAGCATAATGGCATGGCTGATATTGAGCGGCTGTTCGGGCCGCCCCTGCTGAGCAGGCACCAGGCGCGCAGCAAGCGAAACCACGATCAGCACGATCGGCACGTTAATCAGGAACACCGACCCCCAGTAAAAGTGCTCCAGCAGCATGCCGCCAATCAGCGGGCCAAACGCCGCGCCACCCGACCCAACGGCAGCCCAGACGCCGAGGGCGATATTACGGTGCCGCACGTCAATAAACAGGGTGCGGATCCCTGCAAGCGTAGCCGGAATGATCATCGCCGCGCCAATCGCCAGCGACGCGCGGGCGGCAATCAGCCAGCCCGCGGACGGCGCAAAAGCCGCCGCTAACGATGACAGGCCAAACAGCACGCTGCCGATCATCAGCAGGCGCTTAAAACCTATGCGATCGCCCAGCGCGCCCATCGGCAGCACCATTCCCGCCATCACCAGCGAGTAAATATCAATAATCCACAGCAATTCGTTGCCGCTGGCACCCAGCGTCATGCTCAATGTTGGCGCCGCCACGTGCAGCACCGTCGCGTCAATCGCCACCGGGATATACACCAGCACGATAATCACTAACGCTAACCACTGACGAAACATAAATTTCCTTTTCAGTTAAAAACTGGACACATGTCCAGAATGCGATCCTACGTAAAGTTGAACACTTGTCCAGCTCTTTGTTACACTCGTTTCGTTGCCATTGAGAGTGAGAAATTATGCGTTATCTGAGCAAGGACGAGCGGCGGGAAGAGATCCTCCAGGCCGCGATGCGCGTGGCGCTGACCGAAGGATTCGCTGCGATGACAGTGCGCCGCATCGCCACCGAAGCGGGCGTCGCCACCGGGCAGGTGCATCACCACTTTGCGTCGGCGGGCGAGCTTAAGTCGCTGGCGTTTGTCCGGCTGATCCGCGATTTGCTGGATGCTGAAATCGTTGGCGAAAACGCCGGCTGGCGTGAGCGCCTGCATGCCATGCTCGGCAGCGATGACGGCGGGTTTGAGCCCTACATTCGACTGTGGCGGGAGGCGCAAATTCTCGCCAGCCGGGATAGCGATATCAAAGGCGCCTACGTTTTGACCATGGAGATGTGGCACCAGGAAACGGTCGCGATTATCCGCGCCGGGGCGGAGGCCAACGCCTTTACGCTTGCAGACCAGCCGGAAAATATCGCCTGGCGTTTAATTGGTCTGGTATGTGGCCTGGATGGCATATACGTATTAAATATGCCTGAAATGGACGACGCGGCATTTAATAAGCATCTGGATAAGCTTATTTCCCTCGAATTGTTTTAATACTCCCATCGGGGTATTAATTTCCGCAAATAGTTACAATTAGTAACACATAAAGCGAACCCTGATTCCCATTCCAAACTCAGGGATTCGCTTTTTTATCTATCCTTTCAGATGTATCCCATAACATCCAAAAATTTCTACAAACTGCCGAAAGGTATCTTTCTGTTTTCACTTCTTTTTTCTCTCCATTTGGGTAAGCAAGAGGGTGATATGTCACATCAAAGCGAGAAGAGTAATCAGCATCTGTTGAGTAACTGGAAACCGGAAAACGCGCAATTTTGGGAGAATAAAGGGAAACATATCGCACGTAGAAACCTGTGGATTTCCGTGGCGTGTTTGCTTCTCGCGTTTTGTGTATGGATGTTGTTTAGCGCTATTGCGGTAAATCTTAATAAGGTCGGATTTAATTTCAGCACCGATCAGCTTTTTATGCTAACGGCATTACCTTCTCTTTCCGGCGCGATATTGCGTGTCCCCTACTCTTTTATGGTGCCGATATTTGGCGGACGTTACTGGACCGTGTTAAGTACCATTATCCTGGTCGTACCCTGTGTCTGGCTTGGGATCGCCATCCAGAATACCGCTACGCCTTACTGGGTCTTTATCATCATCGCACTGCTGTGCGGTTTTGCCGGGGCCAACTTCGCTTCCAGCATGGGAAACATCAGTTTCTTCTTCCCGAAAGCCAGACAGGGCAGCGCGCTGGGCATTAACGGCGGGCTGGGTAACCTGGGCGTGAGCGTGATGCAGCTGGTTGCGCCGCTGGTGATTTTCCTGCCGATGTTTACCTTTCTCGGCGTTCACGGCGTCCCCCAGGAGGATGGCTCGACGATGTGGCTGGCGAACGCGGCGTGGATCTGGGCCCCGCTGCTGATTCTTGCTACCCTTGCGGCGTTTTTTGGCATGAACGACATCGCCAGCTCGAAAGCGTCCATTGCCAGCCAGCTTCCGGTGCTTAAGCGCTTTCACCTCTGGCTGCTGAGCCTGCTTTATCTGGCAACCTTCGGCTCGTTTATCGGTTTCTCGGCAGGCTTTGCTATGCTGTCGAAAACCCAGTTTCCGGACGTAAATATCCTCCACCTCGCCTTCTTTGGCCCGCTGATCGGCGCTCTGGCGCGTTCGGCTGGCGGAATGATTTCAGACAGGCTGGGCGGCGTACAGGTGACGCTGATCAACTTCGTCTTTATGGCCATCTTTAGCGCCCTGATTTTCCTGACGCTCCCCGGGTCTGGTTCAGGCAGTTTTATCGCCTTCTATCTGGTCTTTATGGGCCTGTTCCTCACCGCAGGCCTGGGCAGCGGCTCGACCTTCCAGATGATCGCGATTATCTTTCGCCAAATCACCCTCGACCGCGTGAAAAAACAGGGCGGGAGCGACGAACAGGCACAGCATGAAGCGGTGACCGAAACGGCTGCCGCGCTGGGCTTTATCTCTGCCATCGGTGCGGTAGGCGGGTTCTTTATTCCCAAAGCCTTTGGCACATCCCTGGCGATGACCGGTTCCCCGGTGGGCGCCATGAAAGTCTTCCTCGTGTTTTACATCGTCTGCGTGCTCGTCACCTGGCTGGTGTACGGCCGCAAATCCTCACAAAAATAATAACTACCTCTTCGCCGGAGCGTGATGTCTCACCCTCCGGCCATGCTATCGAAGCAGGAGAAATGTCATGAGCAAACTGTTGGACCGCTTCCGTTACTTCAAAACAAAAGGCGACAGTTTCGCCGATGGGCACGGGCAGGTGTACCACACCAACCGCGACTGGGAGGACAGCTACCGTCAGCGCTGGCAGTTCGATAAAATTGTGCGATCCACCCACGGCGTTAACTGCACCGGCTCCTGTAGCTGGAAGATTTATGTCAAAAATGGCCTGGTGACCTGGGAAACCCAGCAGACCGACTACCCGCGCACCCGCCCTGACCTGCCTAACCACGAACCGCGCGGCTGCCCGCGTGGCGCAAGCTACTCCTGGTATCTCTACAGCGCCAACCGTCTCAAGTACCCGCTGGTACGCCGCAGGCTGATCGAACTCTGGCGAGAGGCGCTGGCGCAGCATACCGATCCGGTGCTGGCCTGGGATGCCATTCAAAACGATCCGCAGAAAGCGCAGAGCTACAGAAAAGCGCGCGGAAAAGGCGGTTTTATCCGCTCAAACTGGAAAGAGCTTAACCAGCTGATTGCTGCCGCCAACGTCTGGACCATCAAAAACTACGGCCCGGATCGGGTAGCCGGTTTTTCCCCCATCCCGGCCATGTCGATGGTCTCTTATGCCGCCGGTACGCGCTATCTCTCCCTGCTCGGCGGCACCTGCCTGAGCTTCTATGACTGGTACTGCGATCTGCCTCCGGCGTCGCCGATGACCTGGGGCGAACAGACCGACGTGCCGGAATCGGCGGACTGGTACAACTCCAGCTATATCATTGCCTGGGGCTCGAACGTGCCGCAGACGCGCACCCCGGACGCCCACTTCTTTACCGAAGTGCGTTATAAGGGCACCAAGACCGTCGCCATTACGCCGGACTTCTCGGAGGTGGCGAAGCTCAGCGACCAGTGGCTGGCCCCCAAACAGGGTACCGACAGCGCCCTTGCCATGGCGATGGGCCATGTGATCCTTAAAGAGTTCCACCTCGATAACCCGAGCGAGTACTTCCTCAACTATTGCCGCCGCTACACCGACATGCCGATGCTGGTCCTGCTGGATGAACAGGCTGACGGTCGCGTGGTGCCGGGCCGCATGCTGCGCGCGTCGGATCTGGCCGACGGGCTGGGTGAAACCAATAATCCGGAGTGGAAAACCATCGCCTTTGACGTGGCCGGAAATCTGGTGGCGCCGAATGGTTCCATCGGCTTCCGCTGGGGTGAAAAAGGCAAATGGAACCTGGAGTCGCTGGCAGCAGGACAGGAAACCGAGCTGACGCTTTCCCTGCTCATCACCCACGACAGCGTGGCAGACGTGGCCTTCCCTTACTTCGGGGGCAACGAGAACCCGCATTTCCGCAGCGTGAAGCAGGAGCCGGTGCTGACGCGCCGAGTACCGAGTAAAACCCTGACGCTGGCCGACGGCAGCCAGAGACGCGTGGTGAGCGTGTACGATCTGGTGCTGGCAAACTACGGCCTCGATCGCGGTCTGGAAGACAGTAACGCGGCGACAAACTACGCCGAGATAAAAGCCTACACCCCGGCCTGGGGCGAACAAATTACCGGCGTCCCCGCTTATCTGATAGAAAAAATCGCCCGTGAATTTGCCGACACGGCGCACAAAACTCACGGTCGTTCGATGATCATTCTCGGGGCCGGTGTGAACCACTGGTACCACATGGACATGAACTACCGCGGGATGATCAACATGCTGGTCTTCTGCGGCTGCGTCGGGCAGAGCGGCGGCGGCTGGTCGCACTATGTCGGCCAGGAAAAGCTGCGCCCGCAAACCGGCTGGCTGCCGCTGGCCTTCGCGCTGGACTGGAACCGTCCGCCGCGCCAGATGAACAGCACATCGTACTTCTACAACCACGCCAGCCAGTGGCGCTATGAGAAGCTCACCGCACAGGAACTGCTTTCTCCCCTTGCAGACGCATCGAAGTTTACCGGTCACCTGATTGATTTCAATGTCCGCGCCGAGCGCATGGGCTGGCTCCCTTCCGCGCCGCAGCTCAACCTCAACCCGCTGCACGTGAAAGCTCGCGCCGACGCCGCCGGGATGTCGCCACAGGACTATACCGTGCAGGCGTTAAAATCAGGTGATATTCGCTTCGCCTGTGAACAGCCCGACAACGGCAAGAACCACCCGCGCAATCTGTTCGTCTGGCGCTCGAACCTGCTCGGCTCGTCCGGGAAAGGCCATGAGTACATGCTGAAATACCTGCTTGGCACCGAAAGCGGTATTCAGGGTGAGGATTTAGGCTCAACGGACGACGTGAAACCTGAAGAGGTGGAATGGCAAACCGCCGCCATTGAGGGCAAGCTGGATCTGCTGGTGACGCTCGATTTCCGTATGTCCAGCACCTGCCTGTTCTCGGATATCGTCCTGCCCACCGCCACCTGGTATGAAAAAGACGATATGAATACCTCGGACATGCATCCGTTTATTCACCCGCTTTCCGCAGCCGTTGACCCGGCGTGGGAGTCCCGCAGCGACTGGGAGATTTACAAGGGCATCGCCAAAGTCTTCTCTGAAGTGTGCGTCGGACATCTCGGCACCGAAACTGACGTGGTGCTACAGCCGCTTCAGCATGACTCCCCGGGGGAGCTGTCGCAGCCTTTTGATATTCTGGACTGGCGCAAAGGCGAGTGCGATCTGATCCCCGGCAAAACGGCACCGAACATCGCCGTGGTCGAGCGTAACTACCCGGAAACCTACGAGCGCTTTACGGCCCTTGGGCCGCTGCTGGACAAGCTCGGTAACGGCGGAAAAGGCATATCGTGGAACACCCAGAACGAGGTCGATTTCCTCGGCAAGCTCAACTACGTCAAGCCTGACGGCCCGGCGAAAGGTCGTCCGCGCATCGAGACCGCCATTGACGCTTCAGAGGTGATCCTCGCCCTTGCGCCGGAAACCAACGGTCAGGTCGCGGTCAAAGCCTGGGAAGCCCTCGGCGAACTGACCGGGCGCGATCACACTCATCTGGCGCTGAACAAAGAAGATGAGAAAATCCGCTTCCGCGATATTCAGGCGCAGCCGCGTAAAATCATCTCCAGCCCGACGTGGTCCGGCCTTGAGAGCGAGCACGTCTCCTATAACGCAGGCTATACCAACGTTCACGAGCTGATCCCGTGGCGCACGATTTCGGGCCGCCAGCAGCTGTATCAGGATCATGCCTGGATGCGCGCCTTCGGGGAGAGTCTGGTGGCTTATCGTCCACCGATTGACACCCGCAGCGTTACCCATATGCGCGAAATCCCGCCGAACGGATTCCCGGAAAAAGCGCTTAACTTCCTGACGCCGCACCAGAAATGGGGCATTCACTCCACCTACAGCGAAAACCTGCTGATGCAGACCCTGTCGCGCGGAGGGCCAATCGTCTGGATCAGCGAAACCGACGCGCGCGAGCTGGGCATAGAGGACAACGACTGGATCGAAGCTTTTAACGCAAACGGCGCCCTCACCGCCCGCGCGGTGGTCAGCCAGCGCGTGCCGCCGGGCATGACCATGATGTACCACGCTCAGGAGCGCATCCTCAACATTCCGGGGTCAGAAGTAACCGGACGGCGCGGCGGGATCCACAACTCGGTCACCCGTGTCTGCCCGAAACCGACCCACATGATCGGCGGCTACGCGCAGCTGGCGTACAGCTTCAACTATTACGGCACCGTCGGCTCGAACCGCGACGAGTTCATCATGATCCGTAAAATGAAAAACATTAACTGGCTGGACGGCGAAGGTCGGGATCAGGTACAGGAGGCGAAAAAATGAAAATACGCTCACAGGTTGGCATGGTTCTGAATCTCGATAAATGCATTGGCTGCCACACCTGCTCGGTCACCTGTAAGAACGTCTGGACCGGGCGCGAAGGGATGGAATATGCATGGTTTAACAACGTCGAAACCAAACCGGGCATCGGCTATCCGAAAAACTGGGAAGATCAGGATGAGTGGCAAGGCGGCTGGATCCGCGGTATTCACGGCAAGCTGACCCCGCGCCTCGGCGGCAAAATGGGCGTGCTGTCGAAGATTTTCGCTAACCCCGTCCTGCCGCAGATTGACGATTACTATGAACCCTTCACCTTCGATTACCAGGATCTACACCGCGCGCCAGAGGGCGATCACCTCCCTACCGCCCGCCCGCGCTCGCTGATTGACGGCAAGCGAATGGATAAAATCGAATGGGGGCCCAACTGGGAAGAGCTGCTGGGCGGCGAGTTCGAAAAACGCGCCCGCGACCGCAATTTCCAGAAGATCCAGAAGGAGATGTACGGCCAGTTTGAAAACACCTTCATGATGTACCTGCCGCGCCTGTGCGAGCACTGTCTGAACCCCAGTTGCGTCGCCACCTGCCCGAGCGGCGCGATTTACAAGCGTGAAGAGGACGGCATTGTGCTGATCGACCAGGACAAATGCCGCGGCTGGCGTCTGTGCATCAGCGGCTGCCCGTACAAGAAAATCTACTTCAACTGGAAGAGCGGCAAGTCAGAGAAGTGCATCTTCTGCTACCCGCGCATTGAGTCCGGTCAGCCGACCGTCTGTTCGGAAACCTGCGTCGGGCGCATCCGCTACCTTGGCGTGCTGCTGTATGACGCGGACCGTATCGAGGAGGCCGCCAGCACCGAGCATGAGACCGACCTGTACGAGCGCCAGTGCGACGTGTTCCTTAACCCGAACGATCCGGCGGTGATTGAGGAAGCGCTGAAACAGGGTATTCCGCAGAACGTCATCGACGCGGCACAGCGTTCCCCGGTTTACAAAATGGCGATGGACTGGAAGCTTGCCCTGCCGCTGCATCCGGAATACCGCACCCTGCCGATGGTCTGGTATGTGCCGCCGCTGTCACCGATTCAGTCCTACGCGGACGCGGGTGGTTTGCCGCAGAGCGACGGCGTGCTGCCTGCTGTCGAAAGCCTGCGCATTCCGGTGCAGTACCTGGCAAACATGCTCAGCGCGGGCGATACCGGTCCGGTGCTGCGTGCCCTGAAGCGCATGATGGCGATGCGCCACTACAAGCGTTCCCAGACCGTGGAAGGCGTGACCGACACCCGCGCCATCGAAGAGGTCGGCCTGACGGAAGAACAAGTAGAAGAGATGTATCGCTACCTGGCGATTGCCAACTACGAAGACCGCTTCGTGATCCCGACCAGCCACCGCGAAATGGCGCGCGACGCCTTCCCGGAGAAAAACGGCTGCGGCTTCACCTTTGGCGACGGCTGCCACGGTTCCGACACCAAATTCAACCTCTTCAACAGCAGCCGCATCGACGCGATCAACATCACCGAGGTGCGTGAACACGGGGAGGGAGAATAATGCAAATCCTCAAAATCATCGCGCTACTCATTGAGTATCCCGATGAGCTGCTGTGGGAAAACCGTGACGAAGCGCTTTCCCTGGTGGAACAGGACGCGCCCATGCTGCTGCCGTTTGCGCAGCAGCACCTGAGCGCCACGCTGCTGGATAAGCAGGCCGAATGGTGTGAAGTCTTCGAGCGGGGGCGCGCAACCTCGCTACTGCTGTTCGAACACGTTCACGCCGAGTCCCGCGATCGCGGTCAGGCGATGGTCGACCTGATGAGCCAGTATGAGAAAGCCGGGCTCCAGCTGGACTGCCGCGAGCTGCCGGACTATCTGCCGCTCTATCTGGAATATCTCAGTATCGTCAGCGATGACGAGGCGCGTGAAGGGCTGCAAAACGTCGCGCCGATTCTGGCGCTGATTGGCGGCCGGCTGAAACAGCGCGAGGTGGCGCATTACCAGCTGTTTGACGCCCTGCTGACGATGGCCGGAACGCGGCTTTCCAGCGACAGCGTGGCGAAGCAGGTGTCTGGTGAAAAACGGGATGATACCCGTCAGGCGCTGGACGCCGTGTGGGAAGAGGAACAGGTGAAGTTTATCGAAGACAACGCCACATCGTGCGACAGCTCGCCGATGCAGCAATATCAACGACGCTTTAGCCAGGACGTCGCGCCGCAGTACGTGGACGTCAGCGCCGGAGGCCCAAAATGACACATTACCTGAACGTGTTTTTTTATGACATTTATCCGTACATCTGCGCCACCGTGTTTTTCCTTGGCAGCTGGTTGCGCTACGACTACGGGCAGTACACCTGGCGCGCCTCGTCGAGCCAGATGCTCAGCAAGCGCGGTATGAACTGGGGCTCTAACCTGTTTCATATCGGGATTTTGGGGATCTTCTTCGGGCATTTATTCGGCATGTTAACCCCGCACTGGATGTACGCCTGGTTTTTACCCGTCGCGGTTAAACAGCAGCTGGCGATGATGGCGGGTGGTGTGTGCGGCGTATTGACGCTGGTTGGCGGGTCGATGCTGCTTTACCGCCGCTTGTTCAACCAGCGGGTGCGTGCCACGTCCACCACGCCGGATATTATCATCATGAGTATCCTGCTGCTTCAGTGCATCCTTGGGCTGTCGACCATTCCTTTCTCCGCCCAGTATCCTGACGGAAGCGAGATGATGAAGCTGGTCGGCTGGGCGCAGGGGATCGTGACGTTTAAGGGAGGCTCGTCAGAAATGCTGAGCGGCGTCGCGCCGATCTTCCGCGTGCATCTGGTGCTGGGGATGACGATCTTCCTTATCTTCCCGTTCACCCGTCTGGTGCACGTGTGGAGCGCGCCGTTTGAGTACTTCACCCGTCGCTATCAGGTAGTGAGATCGCGCCGTTGATTTTGTCGGGTGGCGGCTTCGCCTTACCCGACCTACGTTTCAAGCCGCTGTAGGCCCGGTAAGGCGTAGCCGCCACCGGGCTATTTACCTGCCTGTGGATGCGTATCAAACCCCGCCATCACGGCCGTCAGCTCGGCCAGGGTAAAGCCGTGCTTCGGGTCATCAACGCCCAGGCCAAACCGCGCCTGCATCAGCTCATACAGCGCCTCCGCATCCGGCAAATGGATCTGCTCCTCCACATGCCCGTTCTGCCAGTGGGTAAAATTAAAGTTGGTCAGCGTCAGCTTGCCCCCGTCCGGCAGGTGGCGACACATCAGCAGGTGATGACGGAAATGGGACTGCGGCCAGTGCGCCGACCAGAAGTTTCCCATCACGTAATCGTTGAAGTACTGGGTCGCCAGGTCGAAGTGGTACATCGACTGCCAGTGCTCGTGATGGCGGAATTGCAGTACCCAGTCGTTACCCTCGCTCAGCAAACGATAACTGCCGTGTGGGGTTTCCTGTTCCTCGTTGGCGATCAAACGAATCGGCGCCGTCAGCGTTTGTCCGCCAAATCCCACATCGGCGATCCAGCGCTCGCCGTTCAGCTCAACCAGCAGCAACCGGTGCGTACGTGGCGGCATCTGCGACGGATTAGCCAGCACAACCCGCCCCAGCACGCTGCGCACCGTAAACCCGACTTCGCGCAACACCCGCTCAAACAGGCCGTTTTGCTCGAAGCAATACCCCCCCCGACGCGCGGTAACCAGTTTATCCACCAGACACCCGTCGTCCAGATGGATTTCACGCGGCAAAACGACATCAATATTTTCGAAAGGGATCGCGCAGTTATGGTGTAAATGCAGCCCCCGCAGGGTATCGATATCAACCTGTACGGGCTGCTGCCAGCCCGTGCGGGCGAAATAAGCACTCAGAAATGGGGACATGATTTGCTCCAGGATGTGATATCCCCTGTTTATAAACTATTTTCCCTTATGCATATGCGCAAAAGTGCTTTTTCGTCATACTCATCGTGTACATGAGGAGATCCTATGAACCACTTTCGCCCTGTTGAATTACGCCATGCCAGCCGTCTTCTGAATCACGGTCCAACTGTGCTCATCACCAGCCGGGATGAGACCATCGATCGTCGCAACGTCATGGCCGCCGCATGGTCTATGCCGGTGGAATTTGAGCCCCCGCGTATCGCGATTGTGGTAGACAAAAGCGCGTGGTCACGGGAGTTGATCGAACGCAGCGGGAAATTCGGCATTGTGATCCCCGGCGTGGCGGCAGCCAACTGGACCTGGGCGGTCGGCAGCGTCAGCGGGCGCGACGAGGATAAATTCAACTGCTACGGGATCCCGGTTATTTATGGCCCTGAGCTTGGCCTGCCGGTTATAGAAGAGAAATGTCTGGCGTGGATGGAGTGCCGGTTATTACCTGTAACCTCTGCGGCAGAGAAATATGACACTCTGTTTGGCGAAGTGGTTTCCGCCGCGGCGGATGAACGCGCATTTGTCGCCGGACGCTGGCAGTTTGACGGGGATAAGCTGAATACGCTGCATCATCTGGGTGCGGGTACGTTTGTCGCGAGCGGGAAAATGGTGAAGGCGCTGGAATGATTTTTTAATTATACCCATCTGAATTATATAAAATTTCTATGGCATTTTATGTTTACCACTGCGTTGTAGAACGGAGGATATTTCTTGAGTTGCTGAGTTAGCAATTCCCCGTTAAGGAAATATTAATGTCCTGGATAGATATGGCGAAATTTTATATTCCAAATAAAATGCTCAAGCAAAAAGCATCGGTAATTGGGCACATTATGTCATCGAAGCCACTCTTCTTTTTACTTTTCATCCTGTCTTCCTTAGCGGGCGCGGAAACCACCTATGCACCGGGGCTAGTGGCGCTTAAATTCAATCAATGGTATATAGCGCAGTTAGATCAGAACAAACCACCCGTACTCAATCCAGACATTATGAACGAGTACGTAGCCTCAGGGACCATTGCAGCAATTAAAGAAATGTACTCTGGCGACAGTAACGACAAAGATATGCCCGATGCGGATATGTTTATCAAAGCGCAGGACTGGGATGATGACTGGAATCAGATAACCGTCTTACATTCTGATTTTGACGCCGTTTGCACAAACGTCTATGTCGCATTTGGTAAGAAGCAAGATCATGTTATTGCAGATTGTCTCGTTGAAGAGCAAGGAAAATGGAAAGTGCGATCGGCGACGCTAATTAAGTAACAGGCATAAACTCCCTGTCGTAATAATAAAGGCACATGGTAGCCAAATGACTACCATGTGCAATTAATTAACTCTTCACACGCTTCGCAATAATCTCATCCGCCACATTCCGCGGAGCTTCCGCAAAATGATGGAATTCCATCGTATACGTCGCGCGCCCCTGGGACATCGAGCGCAGCGTGGTGGCGTAGCCAAACATCTCAGCCAGCGGGACGTCAGCGCGAATAATCTGGCTGCCGTACTGCTCTGCCATCCCCTGCACCAGGCCGCGACGGGAGGAGAGATCGCCCATAATGTTCCCGGCGTACTCTTCCGGCGTTTCCACCTCAACGTGCATCACCGGCTCAAGAATAACCGGATCCGCCCGCCGTGCGCCCTCTTTGAAGCCGAGGATCGCCGCCATGCGGAAGGCCATCTCCGAGGAGTCAACGTCATGGTAGGAACCAAACGTCAGGGTCGCTTTCACATCCACCACCGGATAGCCCGCCAGCACTCCCGTATTCATGGCTTCTCGCAAGCCTTTTTCCACCGACGGGATGTACTCCCGCGGCACCACCCCGCCTTTGGTGGCATCTTCAAACACAAAACCACTCCCGGCGGCTAACGGCTCAAGGCTCAGGACCACATGACCGTACTGCCCTTTCCCGCCGGACTGTCGGACAAATTTACCTTCAATATCCTTCACCGCTTTACGCAGAGTTTCACGGTAGGTGACCTGCGGACGACCAATGTTCGCCTCAACGCCAAACTCACGCTTCATGCGGTCAACGATGATCTCCAGATGCAACTCGCCCATCCCGGAGATAATGGTCTGTCCGGACTCTTCGTCCGTGTGCAGGCGAAACGACGGATCCTCCGCCGCCAGGCGCTGTAGGGCGATCCCCATTTTCTCCTGATCGGCCTTGGTTTTCGGCTCAATCGCCAGCGAAATAACCGGGTCCGGGAACTCCATCCGTTCAAGGGTGATCACCGCATTCGGGTCGGTCAGCGTGTCACCGGTGGTGACGTCTTTCAGCCCGACACAGGCTGCGATATCCCCTGCACGCAGCTCGTCCACCTCATGGCGATCGTTGGCATGCATCAGCACGATGCGCCCGATACGCTCTTTCTTACCCTTCACCGGGTTGTACACCGCGTCGCCTTTACGCAGTATGCCGGAATAGACGCGGATGAAGGTCAGCTGGCCGACGTACGGATCGCTCATCAGCTTGAAGGCCAGCGCCGAGAACGGTTCATCATCGCTTGGGTGGCGCTCGGCGTGCTGTCCGTCTTCGTCTACCCCATCAATAGCGGGCACGTCCAGTGGAGAAGGCATCAATTCAATCACCGCGTCGAGCATGCGCTGCACGCCCTTGTTCTTGAAGGCGCTGCCGCACAGCATGGGCTGTATTTCGCCGGAGATAGTCCGGATCCGCAGCCCTTTGATGATTTCCGCTTCATCCAGTTCGCCCGTCTCAAGGTACTTATCCATAAGCTCATCGCTGGCTTCTGCCGCAGCCGAAACCATTTTTTCTCGCCACGCCTGGGCGGTGCTCAGCAGATCGTCAGGCACTGGCGCATAGCTAAACGCCATGCCCTGCGTCGCATCATCCCACAGAATGGTTCGCATCCTGATGAGATCCACCACGCCGGTGAAGTGCTCTTCTGCCCCCACGGGGATCACAATCGGGACCGGATTGGCTTTCAGCCGCTCCTGCATCATCCGCACCACGCGGAAGAAATCCGCACCCGGGCGGTCCATTTTGTTGACGAATGCCAGGCGCGGGACGTGATATTTATTCGCCTGACGCCAGACGGTTTCCGACTGCGGCTGCACGCCACCGACGGAGTCATAGACCATCACCGCGCCGTCGAGCACACGCATGGAACGTTCCACCTCAATGGTGAAATCCACGTGCCCGGGGGTGTCGATAATATTGATGCGGTGCGGTTCAAAGCCTCTGTCCATACCGGGCCAGAAACAGCTTACCGCCGCCGACGTAATGGTGATCCCGCGCTCCTGCTCCTGCGCCATCCAGTCGGTGGTTGCCGCGCCATCGTGTACTTCACCCAGCTTGTGGCTCATCCCGGTGTAAAACAGGATGCGCTCAGTGGTGGTTGTTTTGCCCGCATCGATATGCGCGGAGATACCGATGTTGCGATAACGTTCGAGTGGAATGGGTCGGGGCATGATATTTCCTTAAGTCTTCATGACTGGTTTGTGACGACCGGGATGGTCGCGGGTTCGTTCGTTTGTTATAATAGTCCTATTGTACGAGTATTATCGAACTATTTTTTAACGGTTGACCTATTGTTGATATAGCTCAATCTCACGCGAGACGCAGGAAAACGATGATCCCAAACCACCCGGAACCTGAACAAATAGTGTTGGAAAATGTGCTGTTCGCCCTCGGCAATCCGCTGCGATTAGCGATTATCCGCAGGCTGGCCGACGGCAGCGAACTGAGCTGTAACGCGCTGCGCCCGGAAGAGGTGGTGAAATCCACTATGACTCACCACTGGCGCGTGCTGCGCGACAGCGGCGTGATCTGGCAGCGCCCGCAGGGGCGCGAGAATATGATCTCACTGAGAAGAGAGGATCTGGACGCCCGCTTTCCTGGGCTGCTGGCGATCCTGCTCCAGGCTAAGTAGCGGCAGCGTTCTCAAGATGATAAACCGGAATGCGCCGTGTTGTTCCGGTAAGGGTGTCGAACACCTCCGTATCGGACGTCACTATTCTCATCCCGGTCTTCCTTAACCGCTGCACCTCGGCGGCTATGCGCTGGAGGCCAAACCAGAAAAGCCCGTCAAGCGCGGTGACCGCAAGCCCCTGTTCCAGCGCCAGCTGGAGGCGCTCGCGGGGGGCTTTCACCTGCTGAGCGATTTGCCGGTAAGGCACTTCCGAACCGCCGGACGCATCGATCCGCTGAATACGGGTCTTCAGGTGGTAGGTAAATTCATCGGGAATGCCGTTCAAATCCCGTTTAAGGCTGTAGACGCAGCCAAACCGCTTCCCGTTGAACAGGACATTTTTTTGACTGAGCTGAAACTCATTTCTGATGCTATCAATCAGCTGCGGTGCACGGGTAAGAAGTAACCGGAAGGGAAGCTCAAAGCTGGTCACATAATCCACATTCAGCAGCGCGAGACGCAGCCGCTCTTCTGCCCCGGATTTCTGGTCATGACATTCGCGCATCACCTCGGCCCACTGGCGCGTCAGACGTTCCGGCTCGCCGGCTTCGGTGAGGACGTATTTTTCTAGATGATAATCGACTCTTCCGGTCATGTGGGGCATCCCGTCAATATGGATGCGGTAATTCTATCCAGCGCGGCAGGATTTATAAAGGGCGGAGCGCACCGGCATCCGCCCTGCCGGGCTACTGCTGGATACTCGACCGGTCCGAAATATCGCTGGCAGAAAAGGTTCTTGCAGTAGACGCGACCTGTTTTTTGCGTTTATACCGGTCCGGCTGGCCTTCAGGGCGGGTTTTGAACCGGCGATGCAGCCACATATATTGCTCAGGCGCCATCATCACGGCGCGCTCAATTGCTCTGTTCATTTGCGTGGCCACCGACGCTTTATCGCCTCCCTGCAAGGTATCGCTGATATCCTCCAGAATAATCAGCTCATACCCTGTGCCGTCTGCTTTTCTGCGCGGTACAAACGGGATCACGGCCGGTCTGGCACTTTTCACCAGCATGTAGCTCCCGGCAGTTGTCGCGGCGTCCGGGACGGCAAAAAACGGCACAAACACGCTATTCGTTTTGCCATAGTCGTGGTCCGGGGCATACCACAGGATCTCGTTTTGCTTCAGCGCGCGGATCATGCCCTTCAGGTCATAGCGGTCAAGCATGGTTTTATTGGAACGCAGACGACCGCGCGTTTGCAGCCAGTCGAGCAACGCATTATTGTTGGGACGATACACACCAATACCCGCGTTGAGCATGCCAAAGATGCGTGCGCCTAATTCCAGCGTGAGAAAATGCATGCCAATGAGCACCACGCCCCTTCCTTGCGCCCGCGCCTGTTCCATATGTTCGTAGCCGGTCACGCTAAAGTGTTTCCGTACGCGCCAGTCTGGCCAGAACCACGCTATCCCGGTTTCGATGACGCCCATTCCAACCGATTCAAAATTACGCTCAAGTAAACGCTCGCGCTCGTCCTCTTTCATATCAGGGAAGCAAAGCTCAAGATTTCGTCTGGCGATCTCCACGCGGCGTGGAAGCAGGCGCATAGCCAGACGCCCAAGCCCGTGACCTGTTTTCAACAGCAGCGGGTACGGAAGCTGAACCGTGCACCAGAGCGCGGCAATGCCTGCCCAGCTGAGCCAGTAACGAGGATGAATAAAGGCGAGTGAAAACTGAGGTAATTTTGTCATGGAAAAATTATCCTTTTACTAATTTGTACTTAATCTGGTGCAGTTGCAGTGCTTACCTGCTGATTCAACGAATATTGTTCGGAAGGATGAATTGTAGCGGAATCGTTATGGTTTTTATTATCGATTTTTGCGAAAGGGAATAAAAGCGAGGAGCGCCGGGTGATATTGCACCACCCGGCAGGCAAGTTACATCGAATAACCGGGCTTCTTAATCAGTTCATCCAGTTTCGGGCCGATCTCGGTATCCCAGACCTGCGCCTTCCAGTCAGCTTCCTGAACCTCCTGAAGCGCCACGGAGATTGAGCGATCTTTGCTGTTCAGATGACGGGCGATCGCTTCGGCGATATCCGCCGCCAGGGCCGTTTTTTGTTCGTCAGTCAGATCGCGTGGAAAACATTTGATATCAACGTGTGGCATGGGCAGGGCTCCTTTTATAGGTGAGCGTTCCACGTTATCAGATTATATCGTTAGCTTTTAGCACCTTGTGCAGTTCCGGCAGCGCGCAGACGGCATCCGCGACGGCGGTAATATTAGGCGTGTTAGTGGCAAACCACTCATGACGTGGCCCCCAGGTACGCGCAACGGCAATATAGACGTCAAGCAGCGTCAGCTGTTTGCCAAACGCAAACGGCGAGGCGCTGAGCTGGCTGTCGAACCACAGATAGAGCGATTTTCGGTACTCAATGCAATTTTTCTTCAGCTGTTCCGGGGCATCAGGCACACAGCGTTCCGGGTAATCTGCATACGTAAAGGTGGGATAGACGTTCGCCACAAACCAGATGAGCAGGCGCTGAAACTGCTGGCGCTCGGCCTGCCCTACGGGCGGCGCGAGGTCGGGACGTCTGTCGAGCACCATCAGGGCGATCGCTGCGGTTTCCGTCACGATCGCCCCGTTTTCCAGCTCCAGCGTCGGCACCTGGCACAGCGGGTTCAGTTTCAACAGCAATTCGCGCTGCGGGCCGGGCTGGTCAAACCCGTCCACGTTGACGAACTGATACGGGATGTCTGCCAGAGTCAGCATCACTTCACTGATTGCCGATCCCCAGCCGGGTACGCCATAGAGTTTGATCATGTTGCCCCCTCAGGGATGAAAACCCTAAGTGTAGAGCACCATTAGTAGGTTATCCCGGGCGGGTTAACGTCAGAAGACGTCACCGCTTCGCCCGCCTCCCCCCAGCGCGCCAGCACCTTTTGATACTCCCCGCGCTTAATCGCACCGTCCAGCGCAGCCTGCAACGCATACACCAGCCCATTACCTTTTTTGGTTGTGGTGGCGACATAGGCTTTCTTCGGCCCTAATCCCACGACGCGGGTTTTGCCGGTTAAGGCGGCTTTGTAGGCCGAAACGGACTGCGGTCCAAAGAAAACATCCGCCCTGCCGGACTGAATATAAAGATTGCCTGAGGCGTCGTCGGTCAGATAAACCGGCAACGCAGGCTCGCGCCCGGCCTTTTTATTCTCTTCGTTCCAGCCCAGCAGAATACGTTCCTGATTGGTGCCTGACCCGACAATCACCTTTTTACCGGCCAGATCTTTCGCACGGGTGATCGACTGTACGTTGCTGGTGGATTTCACCGAGAAGGCGAGGGAATCGACGCGATAGGTCGCAAAATCGAACTTCGCCTTACGTTGCTCGGTGACGGCGATATTCACCAACGCCACGTCATAACGCCCGGAAGTGATCCCCAGCGGCCAGTCTTCCCACGCCGTTGGCACCAGCTTCAGCTTCAGCCCCAGACTGCCCGCCAGCAACCGGGCGATATCCGGGTCGCTGCCAATACGGGTGCGGTTATCACTGGCCAGCAGCGCCAGCGGCGGAGAATTCAGGGCTGAAATCGCCACCGTGAGGGTACCCGGCTCAACAAATTTATAGTTCGCCGGGATTTTCGCCACTGCCTGTTGATCAACCGTCACCGGCAGCGGCTGTTCGTTGGCCTTTAAATCAATGCTGGCGTAGCTCGCCGTCGTGAAGACCAGCCCCGCCAGGAGTCCATATTTCATCTGCGCTCCTTACAGCACTTTTGAGAGGAACTGGCGCGTTCGCGGATGCGACGGTCGGTTTAACACGTCGTCGCTGCTGCCCTGCTCCACAATTTTACCGTCGACCATAAATACCACCTGGTCCGCCACTTCCCGGGCAAAGCCGATCTCATGGGTGACCACCACCAGCGTAGTGCCGGAACGGGCGAGCTTTTTAATCACGTCCAGCACTTCGCCAACCAGTTCCGGATCCAGCGCCGAGGTGGGTTCATCAAACAGCATCACGCGCGGGCGCAGCGCCAGCGCGCGGGCAATGGCAATACGCTGCTGTTGGCCGCCGGAGAGGTGACGCGACCAGGCATCGGCTTTATCGCGCAGACCTACCACATCCAGAAGGCTGTAGGCGTTTTCAACAGCCTCTTTTTTACTGAACTTTTTATGCGCGATGGGTGCTTCAATCAGGTTTTCCAGCACCGTGAGATGCGGAAAAAGATTGAAGTTCTGAAACACGTACCCAACGTTGACGCGCTGTTTGAGGATCTCTTTCTCTTTGAGCTCGTAGAGTTTGTCACCCTGACGGCGATAGCCGATGTAATCCCCGTCAATTTGAATAAAGCCTTCGTCTACGCGCTCAAGATGGTTAATGGTGCGCAGCAGCGTCGATTTTCCCGATCCTGAGGGGCCGAGGATCACCGTCACGGAGCCCGGCGGGATCTCAAGCGTGACGTTATCGAGCGCTTTATGTCGGCCAAAAAACTTACTGACGCCGGTAATGGAAATATGTCCTTCAGGAGAGGCTTGCATGAACAGGCTCCTGTGCTGGCGAAGTGGTGACGGAACGCGCGCGACTGGCCGCCCGGTTCTGGTTTACGGCGGAGCGGCGCTCGCTGCGGGCGAGTCCACGCTCAATAACATGCTGAATGGCAGACAGTACGGTGGTGATCACCAGATACCAGACGGCCCCCACCATCAACAGCGGGATCACCTCCTGGGTGCGGTTGTAGATCATCTGGATCGTGTAGAACAGTTCCGGCATCGCCAGCACGTAAACCATCGCCGTCCCTTTGGCGAGGCTGATGATTTCGTTAAACCCGGACGGCAGGATGGTGCGCAGCGCCTGCGGGAGAATTATGCGCACCGTGCGACGCCATGCCGGCAGACCTAGCGCAGCGGCCGCCTCATACTGACCGTGGTCGACCCCAAGGAAACCCCCGCGAATGATCTCCGCAGTATAGGCGCTCTGCACCAGCGTCAGCCCCACGATGGCGGTAGAAAACTGCCCGAGAACATTGATGGTTTCAAAGCTGCCCCAGGTAATGCCGGTAAAAGGCACGCCGAGAGAGAGCGTGTTGTAGAGATAGGAGAAGTTATAGAGGATAATCAGCACCACGATCAGCGGCAGGGAACGGAACAGCCAGATGTACCCCCACGCCAGGCTGCTCAACAGCCATGATGACGAGAGCCGCGCCAGCGCCAGCATGCCGCCAATCACCACGCTCAGTACGGTGCTTATCAACGTCAGCAGCAGCGTCTGGCCGACGCCTTCGAGGATCACCGGGTCGAAGAACCAGCGGGCAAATACCGCCCATTCCCAGCGCGGATTAAAGGCCACGGACTGGATCACGACCGCCAGCACAAACAGCGCCACCACGGCGCCAGCAGCGCGCAGCGGATAACGTGCCGGGACCACTTTTATGGTTTCAACGTTGCTCATCGTCGCTCCTTATGCGGTTTTGCTGAGCGCTTCGCGGATCAGCGTCTTGGTGAAACGCAGCCGACCGTCGAACGGCGGCTGGCTATACTCTTCCGGATCGCGGTTAAGATCGAACTGCGGCTGATACCCCTGACTGAGATAGAGCCGCACCGCCTCCGGCTGGCGAAACCCCGTGGTCAGGTAGATGCGGCTGTAGCCCGCCAGCACCGCCCGGCGCTCCAGCTCCTGTACCACGCGCGCGGCCAGCCCCTGCTGGCGCAGCGTTTTATTCGTCCAGATGCGTTTGATCTCTGCGGTATGTTCGTCGAAGGGCTTGTACGCACCGGTGGCGATGATCTCGCCATCGCGCTCCAGGACGATAAACAGCCCCTGCGGCGCCAGGTACCACTCTGTCAGCTCGACTTCCGCATCCTTTGAAAAGTAGTCGCCGTAACGAGCGGCGTACTCACCGAAAAGCCCCTCGATAATGGGCTGAAGATCGGCATCTTCCGGCGAAACGTCACGAAATTGTTCGCGCATAGCGCCTCCTTAATCGCCCAGACCCGCCGGGTTAACTTCGGAACTGGGGATACGCTCCACGCCTTCCCCCCAGCGGTTCAGCACCTTGTCGTAATCTCCGTTCTTGATCGCGCCGTTCAGCGCGGTTTGAACCGGCTCGACCAGGCCGCTGCCTTTTTTCAGCGTCACCGCGATATGCGCCGCCTTCGGCCAGCCACCGTCGACGCTGCCGACAAGTTTGGTTTTACCGTTAAGCGCCGCTTTCCAGGCACCGATCACGTTCGGGCCAAAGTAGGCGTCCGCGCGTCCGGACTGAAGCGCCAGCGTTTGGGCCGCGTCGTCTTTGGTGTAGATCGGCGTAAAGGGTTTAAGCCCTTTTTTGAGGTTCTCTTCGTTCCATGCCAGAAGGATGGCCTCCTGGTTGGTGCCGGAACCCACGATGATGCGCAGCCCGGCGATATCCTCTGCCTTCACAAGCGAGTTAATCGGACTGGTGGATTTCACGTAGAAGCCAAGTGAATCCTTGCGGTAGGTGGCGAAGTCGAACTTCTCTTTGCGCGCTTTAGTGACTGTGATGTTGCTGATAGCCGCGTCGTATTTCCCGGAGGCAACCCCCAGCGGCCAGTCCTCCCAGGAGGTGGGCACCACGTTCAGCTCCAGTCCGAGGCTGTCCGCTACCAGACGCGCGATGTCGACCTCACTTCCCAGCAGAGTTTTGTTGTCGTCGGAAAAGACCGTCAGTGGCGGTTGATTCAGTCCCGCCACCGCCACGGTAAATTTCCCCGGCACGGCAAAACGATAGTCTTTCGGCAGTTGCGCGATCGCATCGCTGTTTTTGGCGGTATTGATCGGCGTTTTATTGGCCTCAATGCTCACGCCGGTGCCGTTAATATTGACGTTCTCTGCCCAGACGGCAGGGGTAAAGGCCAGCGCAAGCGCCAGAATAAGCGATGATTTCTGCATAGCGTTTTTCTCTTTTATTGTTGTGTGAACTGATTTTTGGGCTCGTCTAAGCCCAGACTTTCGCGCAGCGTGGTGCCGGGATAGTCGGTGCGGAACAGGCCGCGCGCCTGTAAAACGGGCACCACCTGGTCAACAAAGCGCGGGAAGGTGTCCGGCGTGCCGCCCTGAATGATGAAGCCATCCGCCGCCTTCTCTTCGAACCAGGCCTGTAAACCATCGGCCACCTGCTCCGGTGTGCCGGAAAAACGCGGGCGCGGCGATGCGGCTTCCAGCGCGACCTGACGCAGAGTTAAGTTGCGCTCACGGGCGTTACGCTTGATTTCATCGGTGGTGCTGCGGAAGCTGTTTTTGCCCAAATCGCCAATATCCGGGAACGGCGCGTCGAGGGGATACTGGCTGAAGTCGTGATGCTCGAAATATCGTCCGAGGTAATTCAGCGCATCATTAATGGAGACCAGTGCCGCCGTAGTTTGATACTGGTTTTCTACGTCATCGGCGTCGTTTCCAACAATCACGCTGACGCCCTGGAATATATGTAAATCCTCTGCGCGGCGGCCGTGACTTTCCAGCTGCTGTTTAACATCGCGGTAAAAAGCCTGGGCTTCTTCCCGCGTGTCATGGTGGGTAAAGATGGCGTCAGCGTGTTTTGCCGCCAGCTTTTTACCGTCGTCGGACGCGCCAGCCTGAAAGACAATCGGACGTCCCTGCGGCGTGCGGCCAATATTCAGCGGGCCGGAAACCTGGAAGAAATCACCGTGGTGATCAAGAGTATGCAGTTTCGACGCATCAAAGAACTGTCCGCTCTCTTTATTGCGGATAAAGGCATCCCCTTCCCAGGAATCCCACAGCCCCTTCACCACGTCGAGATACTCATCGGCAATGCGGTAGCGCAGCGCATGCTCCGGGTGTTTTTCGCGGGAGAAGTTCCTGGCTGACCCTTCCAGCGGTGACGTCACCACGTTCCAGCCCACGCGTCCGTTGCTCAGGTGATCGAGGCTGGCGAACTGGCGTGCAACGGTGAAAGGCTCGCTGTACGAGGTGGATAACGTGCCGACCAGCCCCAGGCGCGAGGTGATACTCGCCAGCGCGGACAACACCGTCAGCGGCTCAAAGCGGTTTAAAAAATGCGGAATGGATTTCTCGTTAATATAAAGGCCGTCGGCCACAAATATAAAGTCGAGCTTGCCCTCTTCTGCTTTTAAAGCCGTTTCTTTAACGAAATCAAAATTAATGCTGGCATCCGCGACCGCCGCCGGATGGCGCCAGGCAGACATATTTCCGGATGCACCATGCAAAATGGTCCCCAGCCGCAATTGACGATGTGCAGACATATTCACCTCAAATTAATTAAACGTGTTGCAGGGCTTTTTCCGCGAGCTGAGCAAAATAGCGGGCAGCGGGTTCGATTAATGCTTCGTCCGGGTTAAATGCCGGGTGATGTAACCCAAACGGACTGTTGCTGCCAATGCTGACAAACGCGCCGGGTATTTTTTGCAGATAGACCGCGAAATCCTCCCCGCCCATGTGCAGTTCCGCATGCCGGGTTTCATATCCCGCTTCGCGCGCGATCGAGGTGGCAAACCCGGCCCAGTGCTCATCGTTCACCAGCGCGGTGGGCCCGGCGTACCAGGTGATGTTGATTTGCGCGCTAAAGGCGCTGGCAAATCCGGCGGCGATTTCACCGACGCGCGCTTTCACGTTCTGCTGCACTTCCGTGCGGTGCGTGCGCAGCGTGCCCTCCAGCTCAACGCTTTCCGGCAGCACGTTCCAGGTATTCCCCCCGGCGATGCGCGTCACGCTCAGAACAACCGAATCCAGCGTATTGACGTTACGGCTGGCTACGCTTTGCAGCGCGGTTACCAGCTGGCTTGCCAGCACGATGGCGTCGTTGCCTTCATGGGGACGTGCGGCATGCGCGCCTTTGCCGGTCACGTGAATAACGAAGCGATCAACGTTGGCATAGAACGGGCCGCCGCGCGTGGCAAACTCGCCGACCGGCAGTGACGGCTCGTTATGCATCCCAAAAATCGCGCGTACGTCGCGTAACGCCCCGGCCCGCACCATGCTTTTCGCTCCGCCGAAATTCTCTTCCGCTGGCTGGAACAGGATCCGCACGCGACCGTTGAGCGAGGCTTCCCGCTCTTTCAGCTTTAGCGCGGCGCCGAGGATCACGCTGGTGTGAATGTCGTGTCCGCAGGCATGCATCACCCCGGCGCGCCGGGAGCTAAACGGCAACCCGCTGCGCTCGTCGATGGGTAACGCGTCGATATCGGCGCGCAGCGCAACCAGTGCGTTGCCCGTGCCGATCTCCGCAACCAGCCCGGTCTGGAGATCGTAAGGCAGCGGGGCAATCCCGGCTGCCGTCAGCCACTCGCGCAGGCGCGCCGTTGTTTCGACCTCCTGACCAGAGAGTTCAGGGTTCTGGTGCAGCTCACGGCGCCAGGCAATCAGTTGTTCGCTAAAGCTCATACGGTAACCTCCCTGTTAAGACGCGCCTCGGCCAGCAGTCGCAGGGACTGTACGCGCGTTGCGCCATCAGCGACCGGCGTGTCGATGATAAATTCGTCAATCCCCCACTGCTGATGCAACGCGTTGAGCTGTTCAAGCACCGACGCCGCCGTTCCGGCCAGCAGAGACTGCGCCCGACGCGCGATGCGCACCGGTTCACTCCCCGCCTGCCGCGCAAAGGCGTAGGCCTGTTCTTCGCTGGCGACGGTGACGCGCTGTCCGTTTGCCAGCTCCACGCCCCACACTTCAACCTTCTGCGCCAGCGCATCGGCCTCAGCCTGGGTTGGGGCAACAATGGCCTGCACGGCCACAATCACCTCCCGGACGCTGTGTTGACGCCAGGCTGTGACGACCTCGCGCAGCAGCTCAGGATCACCGTTCAGATGGGCGGCAAAGACAAAATGCCAGTCGAGGGAGGCCGCCAGCAGCGCGCTTTCTGTGCTGGCGCCCAGCAGAAACCCCCGGGCAGGCACCGGCGGCAGCGGCGTGGCGCGAACGTCCTCCTCCGCCGACTGATTTTCAGGGCGGATCCAGCGATCGAGCTGCGTCAGTTGTTCAGCAAAGCTGCCTTTTTCCTGCGGATTAAGGCCGTGCTGCAAGGCGCGGGTAGAGAGCGGCAGACCGCCGGGCGCTTTGCCAACGCCCAGATCAACCCGGCCCGGCGCAATGGCGGCCAGTACGTTAAAATTTTCGGCGACTTTATAGGGGCTGTAATGTTGCAGCATGACGCCGCCTGAGCCCACGCGAATACGTTTTGTTTGCCCGAGGATCCAGGCAATCAGCAGCTCCGGCGAGGGGCTGGCAAGCTGCGGGGTATTGTGGTGTTCGGCAATCCAGAAGCGGTGATAACCCAGCGTTTCTGCCTGTTGCGCCAGTGCTAAGGTTCGCGCCAGCGCATCGGCGGCTGTTTCGTGTTCTGCGACGGGGCTTTTATCCAGAATGCTGATTCGCCATGACATGTTGCGTTCTCGTTTGACTTAACATGTCGTCATTATTAAAGGTGGATTTCACCTCTGAGAAACAATTAATTTACATTTGGATTGCCGGAAAACGGCAATAGAGAGTCTGTCATCGGCGTGATTTGAGCGATGTAATGAGTCTTTCCGCATCCTGCTGTCGGGTAATGCGGAGAAAGCGAATGTGTGCGTACTGCGGGTTTTGCATATCCGCCTCATATCGTTTGCGGTTGCTGCGCCAGGTTTTGATCGTCCAGATGATAATAGAGTCCTTGCTAAGGAACGACCGACGAAAGCTTTCGCGGTTCCCCGTGCCGGGCCAGAGCTCCTGTTTGTGCCAGGCGCGTCTGGAGGCCCGCGTCACCGCCTGCCAGAGCGTGCGGATAAACCCACGATCTATCCACACCACCAGATCGACGTCGCGCCACTTAACGTCGCGTGTGCGGTTGTAATTCCCGTCCAGGACCCAGTCAGGCGAGGCGGCGAGCGCTTTTTCCAGGGTTGCAAGAAACTCATCATCCGGTGTTCCCTGCCAGTTCGCTCGCCAGTAAAGCCTGTCCATCTCAATGTAAGGGATAGCCAGCGCCTCCGCGATTCGCCTGCCAAACGTGCTTTTCCCACTTCCGCTGGTGCCTATGATATTGATTTTCACCGTTCCGCCTGCACATGCTGAAGAAAACGGATCGAATCATAACGTTAATAATTTGTTTACGAAACGCCAGACTACTCGTTCGGATACTGCTCGTCGGTGACCTTCTCCAGCCATGCCACCGGGCTCCCGTCGACAGCTTCTGCGATGGCGATATGGGTCATGGCCGTCTGCGCGCTTGCGCCGTGCCAGTGCTTCACGCCGGGTGGGATCCAGGCGATATCACCCTGATTCAGCGGTTCCGCCTCTTTCCCCCACTCCTGTAACCAGCCGCGCCCCTGCGTCACGATCAGCGTTTGTCCAAGAGGATGCGTATGCCAGGCGGTACGTGCGCCGGGTTCAAAGGTGACGGTCGCGCCGCCGACTTTTGCCGGTTCAGTCGCCTGGAAAGGCGCGTCAATGCGCACGCAGCCGGTAAACCAGGCCTCTGGCCCCTGAACGGAAGGTAACGAACCGCTACGGATAATTTTCATGATTAACTCCTCGTTTGCTGTTGCGTTAACAGTAGCGTAAAGCCATGGGGAGCATTAGAGTGCATAATCAGAAAGGAACCATGAATTCATTTCATAAATCGAGTAAACCACCATGTTAAAAGACAACTTCAACGATCTGCTTTCCTTTATGGTCGTCGCCCGGGAGCGCAGCTTTACCCGCGCCGCGGCGCAGCTTGGGGTATCTCAGTCGGCGCTCAGCCACGCAATGCGCAATCTGGAAACGAGGCTGGAAGTCCGTCTGTTAACCCGCACCACCCGTAGCGTGGCCCCTACCGAGGCCGGCGAGCAACTCTTCATGCGCTTAAGCCCCCATCTGCTGGAGATCGAGCAGGAACTCACCGCGCTGCGTGATACCCGCGACAGACCTGCCGGGAATATTCGCCTTACCGCCGGGGAGCACGCCATGTCTGCGGTGCTGTGGCCTGTGCTTAAACCCTTTATGGCGCAGTATCCTGATATCAACGTTGAAGTCACGGTGGACAATGGGCTGACTGATATTGTCGATGGCCGCTTTGACGCGGGGGTGCGTCTGGGTGAGCAGGTGGCGAAAGATATGATTGCCGTTCGTATTGCGCCGGACATGCGCATGGCGGTCGTCGGGTCGGCAGAGTATTTGCAACGTTTCGGCGTACCGGAAACGCCGGAGCAGCTTGATCAGCACCGCTGCATTAATATGCGCCTGCCCACACGCGGCGGATTATATGCCTGGGAATTTGAACGGGACGGACGTGAGCTGCGCGTGCGGGTTGACGGCCAGCTGATCCTCAACAGCCTGCCGCAACGCATCGATGCCGCCGAAAACGGTCTGGGGCTGGCGTACGTCCCGGAAGATGCGGTTCAGGACGCCCTTGCTGAGAGCCGGTTAGTGCGTGTGCTTGAAGCCTGGTGCCCGGCTTTTACGGGATACCATCTGTACTATCCGAGCCGCCGCCAGCACACTACCGCGTTTGCATTACTTATTGCAGCCCTGCGGCATTCATAATGCTCTACCTATAAGTAACTATTAAGTAAACCTGATGATTAAATCAGCATTCGCAGACCTTTTTGCCTAAAAAAACGTCACGATTCAGCGCGTTGTGATCGCCGTCTGCTCTGACCACACGATTTCCTTCGACGAGCATCACTTTCGACACGGTTATATTTTGCGTCGCTTAACAATTGCGGGTAGGATGCCTCGCCATGTTTTGCCTTATCCATACACAGAATGACTGGAAAGGCAGCATGTGTCTGCGCAGAAGCAATCGTTTGTTTCGGCATCTGCCAGGCAGGACTATCACGTTAATGGTTCAGACAGGCAAACAGGTAACTCAATGAAAACAAGCAATAAAAGCGCAGCCGATCATCATGCTGCGAAACGTCGCTGGTTGAACTCTCATGAAGAGGGCTATCACAAGGCGATGGGCAACCGTCAGGTGCAGATGATCGCCATCGGCGGCGCTATCGGTACAGGTCTGTTTTTAGGTGCAGGCGCACGTCTGCAAATGGCTGGCCCCGCTCTCGCCCTGGTCTATCTGGTGTGCGGGATCTTCTCTTTCTTCATCCTTCGCGCCCTCGGCGAACTGGTACTCCACCGCCCTTCCAGCGGCAGCTTTGTCTCTTACGCCCGCGAGTTTCTTGGTGAAAAAGCCGCGTATGTCGCGGGCTGGATGTACTTCGTTAACTGGGCGATGACCGGTATCGTCGATATCACCGCCGTTGCGCTGTACATGCACTACTGGGGCGCGTTTGGCGATGTGCCGCAGTGGATGTTCGCCCTTGGGGCGCTGGCAATTGTCGGGACCATGAACATGATCGGCGTGAAATGGTTCGCCGAGATGGAGTTCTGGTTCGCACTGGTGAAGGTGCTGGCCATTGTGATCTTCCTGGTGGTCGGAACCGTATTCCTCGGTACCGGTAAACCACTGGACGGTAACGCAACCGGCTTCCACCTGATTACCGATAACGGTGGTTTCTTCCCGCACGGCCTGCTGCCTGCGCTGGTGCTGGTGCAGGGGGTGGTGTTCGCCTTTGCTTCCATCGAGCTGGTCGGTACGGCGGCAGGCGAATGTAAAGATCCGCAGACGATGGTGCCAAAAGCCATCAACAGCGTGATCTGGCGTATCGGTCTGTTCTATGTGGGTTCCGTGGTGCTGCTGGTGCTGCTGCTGCCGTGGAATGCATACCAGGCGGGGCAAAGCCCGTTTGTAACCTTCTTCTCTAAGCTGGGCGTGCCGTACGTGGGCAGCATCATGAACATCGTGGTACTGACCGCCGCGCTCTCCAGCCTGAACTCCGGGCTCTATTCGACGGGCCGTATCCTGCGCTCCATGTCGATGGGAGGCTCTGCGCCGAAGTTTATGTCGAAGATGAGCAGGCAGCAGGTTCCTTATGCGGGGATTCTGGCCACGCTGGTGGTTTACGTCTTTGGCGTGTTCCTGAACTATCTGGTGCCGTCCCGCGTATTTGAGATCGTTCTGAACGTGGCTGCACTGGGGATTATCGCCTCCTGGGCCTTTATTGTGGTCTGCCAGATGCGTCTGCGCAAAGCGATCAAAGAAGGCAAAGCGGCTGATGTGTGCTTCAAGATGCCGGGCGCACCGGTGACCTCCTGGCTCACCCTGCTGTTCCTGTTCAGCGTGCTGGTACTGATGGCGTTTGACTACCCGAACGGTACTTACACCATCGCGACGATCCCACTGCTGGCGGTTCTGCTGATTGCTGGCTGGTTCGGCGTGCGTAAGCGCGTTCACGAGATCCACAGCACCGCGCCGCTTCATCACGACGATGAAAAGCACGACGCACCGCTGGTAGAAGAAACCTCGCGTTAATAAAAAAGCCGGGTGGCGGCTTCGCCTTACCCGGCCTACATCTCATGGTTTTGTAGGCCCGGTAAGCGCAGCGCCACCGGGCAATTCCACCATCACAGCGCGATACGAATCACATCGTCAGGCTGGGTCGCTTCCTGCTGACGGGTTGATTTCTGTTTCACCGTTACGTACAGCGTTTTACCGTCCGCAGACAGCGCCAGGCTGTTCGGGTAAACCGGGGTATCGTAGGTCCTGGTCACTTTGTAGGTTTTGGCGTCAATCACGCTCACCTTGCCCGCCTCGCGGTGCGTCACATAGGCTTCGTTACGCGCCGGGTTAAACAGTACGGCCAGCGATGCTGGCGCGGCGATTTTCTGCATCACGCTGCCATCTTTCAGATTCACCACCAGCACTTCTGGCTGTTTTGAATCCGTCACAAACGCACGCTGGCCGGCAGTGTCCAGGCTCAGGTTCAGGTAGAAGTGCTCTTTTCCGTCATCCTGCACTTTTTTACGACTGAGGATTTTGTTGGTTGCCGTATCAATGGTCACCAGCTCGCCGTCCGCATTGGTGGTATACAGGCGTTTTGCCTTCGCATCCAGCGCCAGACCGGTGCTGAACGTGCCAGTGTTGGTGATGGTGTCCTTCAGCTTCAGCGTTGCGCCATCAACAACCCAGATCACGCTCTCCTTGCCGATACCGGTAATGTACACCGTATTGGTCGTGTCATCGGCCACCAGCTGGCGCGGCTGAAGCGGCTTCACCGTGTCGCTACGCTTGCGATCGTCCAGCACCAGGCGCCCTTTCACCTCGCTCGTTTTGGCGTCAATCGCCGTCACGGTGCTGTTGACGGTGTTACCGAACCACAGCGTCTGGGTGGCGTTATCGATCGTGGCGCCAAACGGCTTGAGATCGTTATGAATCGCCTGCGTCACTTCCAGCGTGACCGGATCCAGACGATAGACCACGCCGCCCTTATCGGTTTTGCGGCTTTGTGACGTCGCAACCCACAGCGCGTTTTCCTGCTGGCTGACGGCCATTTCATACGCGCCCTTGCCGACCGCTTTGCGCAGAATCTCTTCAGCGGCATGAACCTGGAACGTACCGGCAAACAGTAAAGAGCCCAACAGCAGAGACCCACGCAGGCGCGGCGAGCACAGATGACGTAAAGACATAACAATTCCTTTTTAAATGAGGAGATTTACCGCTGACATCACTTCCGGTGGGCAAAGTCATCGCTTTGCCGTTATTTTAATGAGAATAGTAATCATTAATGAGTTGAATGTGGAGTATTTCTTTCCTTCAAAACCTTACATTCACGAAATGTGCGGTTATAGTTTTCATAACATTTACAAAGGATTTAACATATATACACAGGTTCCAGTTGATTTGGTTCGATTTTTCTTAACCGGTTTACTCCATGAAAATTATTACTGCCCGTAAGGCATCACTACCACTGCTCTTCGTTCCCGTCATTTTTAGCCCGCTGAGTGCGATGGCCGCGGATGAACAGACCCTGATCGTCAGCGCCACGCCGCAAACCGTCTCCGAACTGGACACCCCGGCCGCAGTCAGCGTGGTGAGCGGCGAGGATATGCGACATGCCACACCGCGCATCAACCTTTCTGAATCCCTTGGGAGCGTACCAGGCCTGCAAATCCAGAACCGCCAGAACTATGCTCAGGATCTGCAACTTTCCGTTCGCGGATTCGGCGCGCGTTCGACCTTCGGCGTACGCGGGATCCGCATGTACGTGGACGGCATTCCGGCAACCATGCCCGACGGCCAGGGGCAGACGTCTAACATTGACCTCAACAGCATTGAGAGCGTCGACGTGCTGCGCGGCCCCTTCTCTGCCCTGTACGGCAATGCCTCCGGCGGCGTGATCAACATCAACACCCAGACCGGACAACAGCCAGCCACAATTGAAGCCAGCAGCTATTACGGCAGCTACGGCACCTGGCGTTACGGCATGAAGGCCACCGGTGCGGTGGGCGACGGGACTCAGGCGGGGGATGTGGACTATGCGGTATCCACCACCCGTTTCACCACCCATGGCTATCGCGACCACAGCGGCGCACGGAAAAACCTCGCCAACGCGAAACTGGGCGTGCGCATTGATGATGTCAGCAAGCTAACGCTGATTTTTAACAGCGTGGACATGAAAGCCAACGATCCGGGCGGACTGAGTTATCAGGAGTGGCAGAACAACCCGCGCCAGTCACCCCGTGGCGATCAGTACAATACGCGTAAAACCATTAAGCAGACCCAGGCCGGGATCCGCTACGACCGTCAGTTGAGCGAACAGGACGACCTCAGCGTGATGATGTATGCCGGTGAGCGTGAAATGACCCAGTACCAGTCCATTCCGGCGTCCACTCAGCGTGACAATCCTGCGCATTCGGGCGGCGTAATTGATATGCAGCGCCATTATCAGGGTATTGATACCCGCTGGACCCACCGCGGCGAGCTGCTGGTGCCGGTAACGTTTACCACCGGCCTTAACTACGAAAATATGAGTGAAAATCGCCGCGGGTATGAAAACTTCGTGATGAACAACGGCGTGCCGGATTTTGGCGTGAAGGGTAACAAACGCCGTGACGAACGTAACCTGATGTGGAACCTTGATCCCTACCTGCAAACCCAGTGGCAGCTCACGCAAAAGCTGTCCGTTGAGGCGGGCGTGCGTTACAGCTCCGTCTGGTTTGACTCCAACGATCATTACATTACCCCGCAAAACGGCGATGACAGCGGTGACGCCAGCTACCATAAATGGCTCCCGGCTGGTGCGGTGAAATACGCCGTGACCGACGCCTGGAACCTGTATGCCGCGGCGGGACGGGGATTTGAGACCCCGACCATCAACGAACTCTCCTACCGTTCTGATGGCAAAGGCGGCCTCAATATTAATCTGCAACCGTCAACCAACAACACCTATGAGATTGGCAGCAAAACCCGCATCGGCAATGGCATCCTGACGGCGGCGCTGTTCCGCACGGATACCGACAACGAGATCGTGGTGGACGAAAACAAAGATGGTCGCACTACCTACAAAAATGCGGGGAAAACGCGCCGTCAGGGTGTGGAAATTGCGCTCGACCAGCAGTTTGCCGAAAACTGGAAGCTGAAAATGGCGTGGACCTATCTCGATGCGACCTACCGTACCAACGTCTGTAGCAATGCAGACTGTAGCGGCAACCGGATGCCGGGGATTGCCCGTAACATGGGGTATGCGTCGTTTGGCTGGGAGCCTGAGGAAGGCTGGTACGCGGGGGCAGATGCCCGCTACATGAGCGACGTGATGGCAAACGACACCAATACCGCCAAAGCGCCCTCTTATACCGTGGTCGGTCTGAATACCGGGTATAAACTCAATTACGGCAAATGGGGAATGGACATCTTTGGTCGCGTCGATAACCTGTTTGATAAAGAGTACGTCGGTTCAGAGATTGTAAACGCCGGCTACAATCGCTATTACGAACCCGCCCCTGGCCGTAACTATGGCGTGGGCCTGTCGGTCTCTTATCGCTTTGAGTAAAACATTTTCCGGCAGCGCACGTTGCCGGTAAAAAATAACATCATTCCCGGTAGCCTTAAGCGCCGGGAATATACTCAGGGAAGTTTAAAACGAATAAAAAAATAAGTGCGCCAGTGCGATCCTTAACTGTAGTATTGCCGTTGCAGGAGGATATTAGCTTCATCAATGGCTCGGTCGATCGCTTCCCGACTGGCCGTCACGTCCCTTTGCTCAAGCGCAGAAAGCAGATCGGCATAATGGTAAGTCGTTGCAGGGATATCTTTCATCTCTTCGTGCAGGTAGTTGATACACGGACCAATCCGTACCCAGAGCTGCTCAATCAGCGAGTTCAGGGTCGGCATTTCGGCATACTGATAAAGCGTAAAACGGAACACGCGGTTGGCATGGATCGCCTTCTGCACGTCGCCCTGATGCATGGCGGTGCTGAAGTTATCTGACAGCGCGCGTAATGCATCCAGTTTGGTCTCGGTCATATTCTGACACGCCGCCGCAACGGCCATCGGCTCAAGCTGTTTTCGAATGGCGTTAATTTCGTTATAACGCTCCAGCGTAACCTCTGGCACCAAAAACGCCTGAGCAGGCGTGGCCTGTAATGCGCCTGCCGACACCAGGCGCAGCAGGGCTTCGCGCACCGGTGTGATGCTGGTGCCTAATTTATCCGCAATCTCTTTCGTGATGAGTCGAGCCCCAGGTTTTAATGAGCCCGTAATTAACGCTCCCTTTAAACTGTTCTCAACTTGCATCGTCAGACTGATTCTTTGTGCTTTTTCCAGATTTTCCAAATCAAGCATGTTTAATTCCCGTAGCCAAAACAAAATGCCATTTTCAGCGACTGTTTAAAAAAACATCGCCGGTTTGATATATCCTGTATCGTCATGCCTGGTATGAAGGGCGCGCGTTAAAATAAAAATTGTTCAATTAATATTACGTTTACCACTTCTGGCTCAGCTGGGCCGATGGCGCGCAATGCTTATGGATTAATTAAAGACAATATATCGTATCTTCACAAATAATTATGGCGGACTTTGCCCGCCATAACCGATGCTCTGTTTAGTCCGCCGCCACGCGGATCACGACCTTGCCGAAGTTTTTCCCTTCCAGCAGCCCAATCAGCGCCTCCGGCGCCGCGTCCAGCCCTTCGGTGACCTGCTCGCGATAGTGAATTTTGCCTTCCTTCACCCAGCGTCCCATTTCCTGCTGGAACTCGTCGATACGATGACCATAGTCCTGAGCGATGATAAAGCCCTGCATGCGGATGCGTTTTTTGAGGATGGTCCCCATCAGCAGCGGCAAGCGATCCGGACCATCCGGCAGGTTGGTCGCGTTGTAGCCGCTGACCAGTCCGCAAACCGGCACGCGCGCGGAGGTATTCAGGAGCGGCAGTACGGCGTCAAAGACTTTACCGCCGACGTTTTCATAATATACGTCAATGCCCTGCGGGCAGGCTTTCGCCAGCTGTTCGGCAAAATCATCCGCATGGTGATCCAGGCAGGCGTCGAAACCGAGCACGTCGACCGCATGACGGCATTTCTCCTCCCCGCCGGCCACGCCGATAACCCGGCACCCCTTGATTTTACCGATCTGCCCCACCGTTGCGCCGACCGGCCCCGTGGCTGCCGCCACGACAAGCGTTTCCCCCGCCTGAGGCTGGCCGATATCAAGCAGCCCCATATACGCGGTGAAGCCCGGCATTCCCAGCACGCCGAGTGCCCATGAAGGGTGCGACGGGTTTTCGCCCAGCCTGACCAGCCCTTTCCCGTCGGAAAGTTCATACTCCTGCCAGCCGCTGTAGCCCAGAACCCACTCGCCCTCTTTATAATCCGGATGGCGGGAGGTCTCGACGCGGCTTACCGTGCCGCCCACCATCACCGCGCCAATCTCGACAGGAGGTGAATAGGATGGGGCATCGCTCATACGGCCACGCATGTACGGATCAAGCGAGAGCCATACGGTGCGTAATAACACCTGCCCCTCTGCGGGCGTGGGGATCGGCTGCTCTTCCAGGCGGAAATTTTCGGCAACCGGTGCGCCGTGTGGACGGGAAGCCAGTACCCAGCGTCGGTTTTGCGTAGTTGATTGACTCATTCATCGCTCCTTACAGCTGAAAATGTCATTCAAGTCTGGCACGTTATCCTGCGGATCGCCTTTGCATTATGAGCCGGACTGATTAAGCCGCACGACCAGATAAAGGCACGATTCATCCGTTTCGTTAATAAACCGGCAGTCGTTCGGCGGCCCGAGTTCCAGACAATCTCCGGCCTTCATTTCATGGCGGGTGTCCCCCTCCAGAAAGACCAGTTCACCTGCCTGCAACCAAATCAGCTGTCGCGCCAGCGCATAAGAGGAGGCGGGCATCGGCACATCGCTGCCCGCGGGCAGCTCCACCTGGACGAGGTCAATAGGCATATCGCTGCGCGGCGACACATGACGACGTAAATAGTGGGTTTGCGGATCGCGCCAGACGGGCTGGTTCGCCAGACGTAACAGTTTGCCCTCCTGCATTTCCGCGCGCGCAATGAGCGTAGACATGCTAATACCGAAGGCACCGGATAACCGGGCAAGCAGCGTCGCCGTTGGGCTACTGTCCCCCCGTTCAATCTTATGGATCATGGCGCGTGAAATACCTGCCCGTTCGGCCAGTTCGCTTAATGACCAGCCCCGCGACTCGCGTTCAAGGCGTATGCGGGCGCTAATGCGTTGATTCATATTGTCTGTCATTGTGTTCATGACGTCATACTATAGTGTACGGATGGTTTTTCGGGGCAGTTTGGTGACAAAAAAATAGGGATTTTGTCGTAGCGATGCAACACAAGAACTGTGTAATATTGTGAGTGAATCGTACTACTATAGTAAACAACACAGCCAGAGGTTAACCATGATCGTTCGTCATGCCTGCAAAGAAGATTGTGCCGCTATCGGTGAAATTTATAACCATGCGGTGCTGCACACCGCCGCCATCTGGAACGATACAACTGTCGACACCGATAACCGTATTGCATGGTTTGAGGCGCGCACGCTGTTGGGTTATCCGGTGCTGGTCAGTGAAGAAGAAGGTGTTGTGACGGGATACGCCTCATTTGGCGACTGGCGAGCGTTCGACGGTTTTCGCCATACGGTGGAGCACTCGGTTTACGTTCATCCCGATCATCAGGGCAAAGGCATCGGTCGGCTGCTGATGACGGAATTAATCAAGGAAGCCCGCCAGATTGGTAAACATGTGATGGTTGCCGGTATCGAGGCGCAGAACCAGGCGTCGATTCATCTGCACGAAACCCTGGGCTTTGTTACCACCGGTAATATGCCGCAGGTGGGAACCAAATTCGGTCGCTGGCTGGATTTAACCTTTATGCAACTCCAGCTCGATGAGCGCAGCGATCCGGATGCTCTGCCATGAATCAATCGTTGACGTTAGCGTTTCTGGTGGCCGCCGGGATTGGGCTGGTGGTGCAAAACACCCTGATGGTGCGCATTACGCAATCCTCTTCCACCATTCTTATCGCCATGCTGCTGAACTCGCTGGTGGGGATTGTGCTGTTTGTCAGCATTTTGCTGGTGAAAAATGGCCTGGCGGGGTTTAGCGAACTGGCGTCGACGGTGCGCTGGTGGACGTTGATCCCCGGCCTGCTGGGGTCATTTTTTGTCTTTGCCAGTATTAGCGGGTATCAAAATGTGGGCGCGGCAACGACCATTGCCGTGCTGGTAGCAAGCCAGCTGATTGGCGGCCTGGTGATGGACATCCTCAAGAGCAACGGTGTCCCCCTGAGGGCGCTGGTTGGCCCGGTCTGCGGCGCAGCGATGCTGGTGGTCGGCGCCTGGCTGGTGGCACGGCGCCAGTTTTAACCCTTACAGGATAGTCCCACCCTGCGTGAGGTGGGCATGGCGCGCCTCCGCCTCTTCTTTATGCTGCTTACCATGATGCGCAATCGCGGTACGCAGGCGCTGCTGCTGGGTATAGCGATCTTCACGGCTGAGCTCTGCATCGTCGCTTAATTCGATCAGCAGTTCGTTCATGTGGGTAATTATGCTCTCTTCGATGGCGGCATCGACGCGGGCGATAACATCGTTTAAATGTGACATTGTCACTCCTTTTCACGTGCCCGGTGGCGCTACGCTTACCGGGCCTACGGGTGGTAACTGTAGGCCGGGTAAGGCATAGCCGCCACCCGGCAAGAATACGATCAGTTCAGCTTCGCTTTCGAGAAGTCACTGCCCATCAGACTCACGCTGTACCCGGTCACGTTGCTGCGGGTCGCGTAGAACGTTTTGCCGTTAGCTAACGCAATCCACGGTGCCTGCTGGTAGAAAATCTCCTGTGCCTGGCCATACAGCTTCGCACGTTCGTCCGGGTTGCTGGTCAGTTTGGCCTTTTGCACCAGCTCATCATACCCCTTATCACACCAGCGCGCGGCGTTAGATCCGGTTTTGATGCTGTTACAACCCAGCAGCACATCGGCGAAGTTGTCCGGATCGCCGTTATCAGACATCCAGCCGAACAGCGCGGAATCATGCTCGCCTTTACGCATGCCGGAGAGATATTCCCCCCACTCGTATGAGACGATTTTCGCCTTCACGCCCACTTTCGCCCAGTCAGCCTGGATCATCTCCGCAATGCGTCGCGAGTTCGGGTTGTACGGACGCTGAACCGGCATGGACCAGAGGGTCACTTCCGCGCCCTTATCCAGACCCGCCTGCTTCAGCAGCGCTTTCGCTTTTTCCGGATCGTAGCCGTAATCCTTCAGGTCTTTGTTAAAGCCGAGCATGTTCGGCGGGATCGGCGATTTAGCGACCGTACCAGACCCCATAAAGACCGCGTTAACAATGGCCTTTTTGTCCGTTGCGTAATTCAGAGCCTGGCGCACCAGCACGTTATCAAACGGTTTTTTCTCCGTGTTGAACGCCAGGTACCCCACGTTCAGCGCATCCACCGAGTGCAGGGTCAGGTCTTTGTTTTTCTTGATCGCTTCAAACTGCACCGGCGACGGCGCAGGAATGATCTGACACTCGTTCGTTTGCAGCTTAGCCAGACGCGTCTCAACATTTGGCGTGATGGAGAAGATCAGGTGTTTGGTCGGCACCTCTCCCTCCCAGTAGTTCGGATTGGCGACGTAGCGGATCAGCGAATCCACCTTGTACTGCTGAAGCACATACGGGCCGGTGCCGATTGGCCAGGTATCCACATTTTCAGGCGTACCCTTTTTCAGCATCGCGTCCGCGTACTCGGCAGAGAGGATCGAGGCGAAGTCCATTCCCCAGTCGGCCAGGAACGCCGCGTTGGGTTCACTCAGCGTGAACTGAACGTGATAATCGTCGATCTTTTTCACATCCTGAATGAGCTTGTCGAGGCCCACGTCATTAAAGTATTCGTAATTACCCTGGGAAACATTGTGATAGGGATGCTTAGGGTCTTTCTGACGCATAACGGAGAAAATAACGTCATCAGCGTTAAAATCACGGGTCGGTTTGAAGTATTTATTGCTGTTGAACTTTACCCCTTTACGCAGGGTAAACGTGTATGTTTTGCCGTCTGGCGAAATGGTCCACGACTCGGCCAGAGAAGGCACCGGCGTGTTTTTTACCGGGTCGAAGTTAATCAGACGGTTATACAGCGTTTGCGAGCTGGCGACAAATGAGGGCCCAGAGCTGGCGATCTGCGGGTTAAACGACTCCGGCGACGCCTCGGAGCAGTAGATAATGGTGTCTTTGTTTGCCGCCCATGCGGCGCTTGCCGGTAGCAGCGCGCTCAGCGCGAGGGCGAGCACAGTTTTCCCTGTAGACATGGTTATTACCCTTTCGGTTTTATTATAGTGAACAGTAATAACAGCACAGACGTTTTGGCCTGACAAATAACGAATCACTATCAGGTTATTCTAAAGCCGTACATTTCGCTGGTTTTAGCATCAGCCCGCAGAAACCGATTTGCCTTAAGGTCCATTATTCGTCAAGCACAACCGTCACGATCAATGCCGCAAGAAATCGTCCCTTTTGCCGTCTCCTCAGCCGTTTGCTTGCTTACCTGATTCGCTAAAGTAATGGCGTGAAAAAGTCTACAGGACCAAATCGTGGCAAAAACACTTTTACGCAGCGGTAATCTGGATGATTTTCAGGCCGTTGGCGGCGGCGGACAGGCCGTTTTTGAATCAGCGCTGCAAATCCGCGAAGCGCTTCGGTTGCGCAAACAACAGGCTATCGTTGATTGCCTGGCCATCCCCCAGGTCAACGACGGCGGCGATCGCGTTGACTGGTACTCCCCGGTTGAGGGAACCGTCTCCAGCTGGAAGGCGGCGGCTGAAGATGATCGTTATCGCGCCCTGCGCTATCTGGAAAACACGCTCACCAGCGTGGAGTCGCTGAGTAAAAAATGCCTTCAGTCACCGAAAACGGCGCAGCAACTGTTTGGCTCTCTGCTCTCAAAAGCCTTTCAGTTTCCCGGTGAAAACTTTGTTTTCCTGGTGGATGGCAAACCGGTGCTCTGCTTCTGGGGTTTCGTCAACCTTAACGAAAACGCGCGCGACGACGTGCTGGACTGCCTGCGCGAATCGTTGGTCACTGAACCTGAGCCAGTGGTGATTAACGAGCCTGAACCTGAACCGGAGCCAGAACCGGCCCCGGTGGTGACCTTTGAGCAGGCCGACGCGCCGCTTATCACGCCTGTGACTACCGTCCGTATCACCGACGATGAACTGTATACGCCAGAGCCGGTGCGCATGAACGCCGCGCCGCCAGAGCCCGCACCGGCGGCCATACAGAAAAAACGTCGCTCCCCCCTGTGGTTGCTGCCGGTTGCCGCCGTCATTATTGCAGCCATCGCCACCCCGCTGCTCTGGCCAAAACAGGCCCCGATCGCAGCGCCTGTTGCCACACCAGCGCCAGTACCCGTCGCCATTGCTCCGGCCCCCATAAAGACGGTTGAGCCGCTTGAACTGAAACTCCCGCTGCACCAGGCCGAAGTGGTAGAGCCGAAGGTGAAAACGCCTGCCCCGGCAGCCGAACCGGTGGTCATTACCGCGATACCGAAAGATGCGATGGTGATGGAGGCAAACCAGGTCAAAGCGGGGTTAACGCGCTTCCTGAACGGCACCTGGCGCGCGTTTCTCGATGTGCAGGATCCGCTCACCGGCAAACCGCCGTCGCTGCGCTACCAGATCCAGAACAATAAAGGTTTCGCCCGGGTCGTGCATGGCGACAACATTGTCTGCCGGGTAGACGTCTTTTCCGGATTACACAGCAACGGCGAGCTGTTGATCAAAACGCGCGGAAACGCGCGTTGCACCGACGGTTCACGCTATCCGATGCCGGAAGTGACCTGTAAGGCAGGTGCCAGCGATGTGGCGGAATGCACCGCACGTTACGATGCCAACACCGTCGTTCCTCTGACGTTCAAGAAAGCAGGTGTCTGATCCTATGCTGGTTAATCTTTGCGACTATAAACAGAGCGTGACGCTGATTGCTAACAGCGGCGTGCAGTTTCTCGATTTTGGCCTGACTCCGCAGGACACCGCCAGCAACGGGCGTTTCGTGCGTAAAACGGCAAATGGCCCGCTGCTGCGTCTGGATTTTGACCTGGTTAACGGCCGGTACACGCTCCCTGCCACCGATGGCGGGCAGCCGGAAGTGGTCAAGCCTGAAAGCACCATTCCACTGCATGACTCCCTGACCGTGCTGGACGGCGTCTGGCTGCCGATCCCTTTCCTGCGCTTTAACCCGCCGCGGACGTTTGTTGAAGGCCCGGATAACTGGGCGCGCGTCCAGGTACGAAAGCTTTCCACGCCCGACGCAGCTGGCAATACGCACCGGGTCACCGTCGCGCTCGACAGCCAGATTGCAGAGCATGCGACGTCTGCCCTGTCGCCGGTTGAAAACGATATCCTGAACGGCACGCGTTTCGCGCTCGCCTGGCGCGACAGTGAGGTTGAGAGTTTCCTCGACCAGACCTGGATTGACGGCTGGCTGCGCGAAGCCTTCACGCAGTTTGCCGACGGGGTTGAAAAACGCTCCGAGCGCGAGCTGCATCAGGCCATGCGCAGCTTTGAATATCAGGCGCACTGGCTCAACCTGCTCTCCATGCTCGGTGAACAACTCACCGTGCCGGAAGTGAAGTTTGTCACCCATACCCTGAGCACCCCTGCTATTCCTGTCGATTTGATCCTTGACGTAGGCAACACCCATACCTGCGGCGTGATTATTGAAGATCATGGTGATGCCAACGACGGCCTGCGCCAGACGGCTGAACTTCAGGTACGATCTCTGAGTGAGCCGCAGTTCCTGAATGAGCCGCTGTTTACCAGCCGACTTGAGTTTTCTGAAGCGCGTTTTGGCAAACAGCACTTCTCCGTGGAAAGCGGCCGGGAGGATGCGTTCGTCTGGCCGTCGATTGTCCGCGTGGGTGATGAAGCGCGTAAGCTGGCGATGCAGCGTCTGGGCACGGAAGGCAACAGCGGCATCTCCAGCCCGCGTCGCTATCTGTGGGACGAGACGCCGGTGGTGCAGGACTGGCGCTTTAGCCAGATGAACAGCAAAACCCAGCGCGAACCGCTGGCAACTGCGTTTCCGCTGATGAACCTGATGAACGACGACGGGGAACCGCTCTTTACGCTGCCGCAGGATGAGCGCCTGCCGGTGTTCTCTCCGCAGTACAGCCGCAGCACCCTGATGACGCACATGCTCTGCGAGCTGCTGGCTCAGGCGCTTGGCCAGATTAACAGCGTGGCCACCCGCCTGCGGCTCGGCTTCCCGGCCTCTCCCCGCCAGCTGCGGACGCTGATCCTTACCCTGCCGTCGGCAATGCCGAAACAGGAGCGCGAGATTTTCCGTCGCCGCATGTTCGAAGCCATCGCCATCGTCTGGAAGGCGATGGGCTGGCACCCGCAGGATGAAGATTTTGCCAGCCGCAAGCAGCAGGAAAAAAGCGTGGTGCCGGTCCCTGAGATCCAGATGGAGTGGGACGAGGCCAGCTGCGGCCAGCTGGTGTGGCTGTATAACGAAGCCATTTCCCATTTTGGTGGCCAGACCGAGGCCTTTTTCGCCTCCCTCGCCCGTCCGGATCGCGCGCCTGAGCCTGGCGTCCAGCCGGGGCGTGCGCTGCGCGTGGCATCTATCGATATCGGCGGCGGCACGACGGATATGGCCATCACGCACTATCAGTTAGATGATGGTTCCGGGAATAACGTCAAAATCACCCCGCAGCTGCTGTTCCGCGAAGGGTTCAAGGTCGCTGGTGACGACACGCTGCTGGACGTGATCCAGCGCTACGTTCTGCCCGCCCTGCAAACCCAGCTTCAGAAATCCGGCATAGCCGATGCCTCCCAGCTGATGGCATCCCTGTTCGGTGACTCCGGGCGGATCGATACCCAGGCGATCCTGCGCCAGCAGACGGCGCTTCAGCTCTTTATGCCGATCGGTCACGCGATCCTGGCGGCGTGGGAATCGAGCGATGTTGACGATCCGCTGGCCGGGCTGCATGCCACCTTTGGCGATCTGCTTGCGCAAAAACCGACGCGCAACGTGATGAATTATCTCCAGCAGGCGATCGACCATGCGTTGCCTGCCGGCTCAGAACACTTTGATCTGTTCAGCGTACCGCTGCACGTCAGCTTCCGGGAGATGCGGGACGCCATGCTGGCGGGTCAGTTCACGCTTGCCGCCCCGCTTCATGCGGTATGTGAGGCGATCTCTCACTACAGCTGCGATATTCTGCTGATCACCGGACGGCCGGGCTGTCTGCCGGGCGTTCAGGCCTTGATTCGCCACCTGCAACCGGTGCCCGTCAACCGCATCGTCTGGCTGGATAAATACCAGGTTCATGAATGGTATCCGTTCAGCCAGCAGGGACGGATCGGCAACCCGAAATCCACCGCTGCGGTGGGAGCGATGCTCTGTAGCCTGGCGCTGGATCTTCGTCTGCCGCGCTTTAACTTTAAAGCAGCGGATATCGGCGCGTACTCTACGGTGCGCTATCTGGGCGTGCTGGATAACACGATCAATACCCTGCGGGACGAGAACGTCTGGTATCACGATATCGACCTCGATAAACCCGGCGCGAAACTGGACGCCCGTCTGCACTTCCCGCTGCGCGGCAACGTTACGCTCGGCTTCCGGCAGTTGGCCAATGCCCGCTGGCCCGCTACGCCGCTCTATACCCTGAGCATCAACTCAGCCGAGCTGGCGAAAGCCATTGCGGGCGACGGCGTACTGAACGTGCGCCTGAAGCTGCGTGGCGGCACTAAGCAGGAAGGCCCGGAATCTTTCGAGCTGAGTGATGCCTGGCTACAGGACGGCACGCCAGTGCCGCCGGATGCCCTGACCTTTAAACTGAATACTCTGGCCGATCGCCGACACAGCGGCAGCCACTACTGGATCGACAGCGGGAGCGTATACCTCAAATGACTGCGACGACTGCCACCACTCAGGCCTTAATCGGGTGGATCAACGAGACGCGACAGCACGCCCCGATGCTGGATAACGAAGCCGACGCCCTGCTTGCCCGCCTTAACGCAGTAAGCGCGCGTGAAGAGGCGCTCGATCGCGCCCTTGTCAGCCAGGGCAGTATCGGCTTATACGGCCACTCGCAGGCCGCGAAAGCGCACCTGCTGGCTGCACTTTGCGGCAGCGGGGACGAACGGCTGAACGTTACGCCGGGTCAACGCACGTTTGATTACTTCTCGCATATTAACCCCGGGCATGCACCGACCAACATGGCCGTGCGTTTCAGCAGAGCGTCCCGCGAGGTCGCAGACGACGCGTTTCCCTTACGCCTGCGCCTGGTAACGGAGGCCGAGCTGGTGCAGCTGTTTATCGCGCGCACCACGCTGGATCCGCAGATCCGCGCGGTGGATAAATCGGTGATTGAAACCCGGCTTGAAAAGTGGCGGGCGCTGCGTCAACCGCAGAGCGTGCCGGGAATGACGGCGCGGGAAGTCGCGACCATTGCCCGGTTCTGGCAAAGCGTAGTACCCGGCGCTAAGCAGCATATTGATGATGCCCTGTGGCACCAGTTTGCCCTGCTGGTTCCGTCGCTTGATCTCAGCACCCGCGCCAGCGTCTGGTCTCTGCTGTGGGGGGAGCAGCAGGAGTTAACCCAGCAGTGGCTTAAATTCGCCCAGGTGCTGCATCAAACCAGCCATGCCAGCGCGCTTGCGGCGCCGTTGAGTCTGCTGGTTGACAGCTTTGGTCTGCCCTGCGAAGGCTTCCTTACTCACGGGGCGTTTACCGTGCCGGAAGCACAGGAAACACTGCTTCATCCGGTAAAAAACGGCGAGCTGCTTAACGCCATTAGCCTGCCCGTCGATGTACTGGCATCTCTGACCCGCGAAGTGGAGCTGCCCGTTGAGAACTGCGTGCTGGATAACGTTGACGTCATTGATATTCCGGCCATTTCTGAGGAAAACACGCCGCTGATGATGCAGGCAAAATGCCTGTGGTTGCTGGAGCATTATCGTCAGCACATTCAGCCGGATGTCCTGGTTATCTGCAATGCGACGGCGCACCACCAGCAGACCGCGAAAACGGCAAGGCTCCTGCAAAACTGGGTCAAAGAGACGCAGCCGGTTGAAGAATCCGCATTGCCGGGGCTGGTCTGGGCCATTACCCCTCATGATGCGCGGTTTATCACAAAGCAGAATCTGGACGAAGCGGTGCAGCAATTGCTGGGCCAGCCGGGTCTGCGCTGGGGCACGCTCCAGGCGCTCGATACCCACAGCATGCAGCGGGTGATTGAGTGGCTGTCGCAGGCTACCCTGCCGGCACAGCGCCAGAAGCGTCTCCGCGCGCTGAAAAGGCTGTTACAAGAGTCGCTGTCGACGCTGATTCGCCCATATGTCGCGCCTCTCACTCAGGAGCCAGGCGCAGGGCGGGCACAGGCCGAAAAAATGGTCCGAACGCTGCAAGGCAGTGCCGCTCGTCATGGTGAACTGCTTGAGGGACTTCTGCCGCCGTTAAACGCGTTTGAGACGCTGCTGACCGTTCACCAGCCTCGTGAGGAACAGGTCAACGGCCTGTTTAACGATGTTATCGATCTGTTTGCGGAAGAGACGCAGGAAAATCCAGGCGCGTTGCAGACCAAAGACAAGGCGCGGCTGGCCCATAACGTGTGGGTTAACCATCTTCGTCAGTGGAGTCGCAACGACGCGGCGGCTGCCCGTCTGGGCCTGGACGCAGAGGTATTACAGCAGATTGCGGATGTGCTGATCGTTACCAGCTACCGGCTGGATCTGCCGCTGCAACTGCAACGCATTGCAGAAAAAGATAAAAGCAGTGCCGCGCAGCTGCATGCCGCGACAGGCAATTTCATTAGCTGGCTTGGCTATGAAATGACGCCCGTTTCTGAACGGCCTGCAAGCCGGATCCGCAAAGGTCAGCCAATTTTTGTGACGCCAGTTGTGAGCAGCGCTTCTCCCCGTCTTACCCGACTTGGCGAGCAGCCTGTCCATGCGGCGACAGCCTATGTTTATGACTGGCTGGTTGCGCTCTACACCCGCGCGATTGAAAACGTGGATTATCAGTGCCCGTATGACGTTCAGCCTGCTGCGCGGAAAGCCTTGTCTGCCCTGCTGTCTTAATCATTGCAGCCCGCAGCAATGCGGGCTACCCCTTCATGAGCCGTTTATGAAGCCAGATAAAGCCTGAGCCAACGCTGACGGGTTTTCCCAGGACATTGAATGGCCCGCATCAGGGATAATTTTTACAGCAACGCCGTTTTGTTGCAGGCGATTAAAATCGTCATCAGGCAGGGATCGCTCACCAAAAACTAACATTACCGGGCAGCTCAATGACAAGAACAGGTGTGCCCAGTCAGGTTTAACGCCCTCGACCAGGCTTGTTGCGCCGCGCCAGACGGCCCAGGGGGCATTGCTTTGAAGGCTTCCAGCCCACGGCGACGTTTCCGCCCGCAGCATGTCATCATAGCCCTGTTCCAGAAAATGTTGTTCCGTTTGGGCCGCAATTGCTCGGCTGAACATCCCGCCACCCGCATGAAAATTGGGTTCAGATACTATCAGGCCCTTAACGCGCGACGTTAACAGTGCTGCCGTTTCGATCGCGATACTCCCCCCCATGCTATGACCATACAGCCATAGACTATCCAGGGCGAGATGGTTTAACAGTTCAACCACCACCTGCGCCTGTTCGCTCGTGCGATAACGGTAGTTGTCAGGTTTGTCACTGTAACCGCTACCGGGAAGATCGATCAGAATGGCTCTGCGCCCCCCGAAACGGGTATCACAGACAATACGAGTATATTCATACGACGATGCACAGCCCAACCCGTGGATAAACACAACCGGGTCACCGAAACCGGGAAGATCCTGCCAGCGCACAGTGCAGCCTGCTTGCTGCGAATAGAAACTGTTCATAAGCACTCCATATATGACGGACTGTATATTTATACAGCCTCAATGTATGGAATGCTATGTCTGGATGCCGATTCTGGAAGCGTGCTTCAGAAAAGAGAGATCAACAGGGCAACAGGAAAGCTCATCGGCCAGGTGGAACCCACCAGGAATGCGCTCAACAGGCGAATACGTTTACGATCTTTAGACAGGAACCAGGTGATTAATGCGCAGATGGAGGCCATGATTGCGTAGAACACCAACATCTTTTGATACAACGTCATTCTGTTTACCTGAGCCGAAAAATAACCGCACGCAATATGCGTCATATGTTGACACAGATCAAGTTTTTTCGTTACATCATAACCACTTAAATACTAAGGATAATAACAACTGAGTACCTTGTGTAACAACGCCGGGTAAAGCAAAACGGTTATTATTGATAAGATGCATATTAAATGCACTTTTTGATAAATCCATCCTCTCAGAAAGCAGTTTAATACCAGCAGGCTTTTAAGGGAGGAAACATGCTACGCATTCCGCAGAGTTGCATTCACACCCGTTCCACGCCTTTCTGGAACAAAGAAACGGCCCCCGCCGGCATTTTTAAACGTCACCTTGATACGGGCACGCGTCCGGGCGTTTACCCTCGCCTGTCGGTGATGCGTGGCGCAGTGCGTTATCTGGGCTATGCTGATGAATTTACACCTGAGCCTGACAGCGAGCTCGTCATTGAAGCGGGTCGTTTCGGCGTTTTCCCGCCAGAGAGATGGCACCACATTGAGGTGATGACCGACGACACCCTGTTCAATATTGAATTCTTTGTTGAACCTGAGGTGCTTAAGTCCCTTTAAGCGCCCGCCAACATGAAGGAAACTATGATGTTACGTATTCCTGAAAACTTTGTTCATACCCGCTCGACGCCGTTCTGGAATAAAGAGACCGCCCCAAAAGCGCTTTTTACCCATCACAACACCAAAGCCGGCGTGTACGGTCGGTTGTCCGTCATGCAGGGTGCGGTGCGTTACTTTGGCTTTGCCGATGGCGACGCCACCGAGCCCGATCTGGAAGTGGTCATTGAGGCCGGTTCTTTTGGCATCTCCCCACCACAAAAATGGCACCGCATTGAGCTACTGACCGACGACACCTATTTTAATATCGACTTTTTCGCGGATCCTGCCGTCACGCTCAGCGGTGCGGGCATCGGTAAAGTGGTCAACACGCATAAGGAGTAAATAATGGGTAAGGCTACCTATACCGTGACCGTCACCAACAACAGCAACGGCGTGTCGGTGGATTATGAAACAGAAGCGCCAATGGAGCTGTTGATCCCGGACGTCGCGGCAGATGTCGTGAAGGATCTGGTGAACACCGTTCGCGCCTACGATACGGAAAATGAACACGAGGTCTGTGGCTGGTAAGCTGAATCGCCCGGCACTGCGCCGGGCATGAGGGTTTAGTGTTTGATCATTACATGCCGGACTACCGTGTAATCCTCAAGTCCGTAGACCGACATATCTTTGCCATAACCGGATAACTTCATCCCGCCGTGCGGCATTTCGCTCACCAGCATAAAATGGGTATTGACCCAGGTGCAGCCATACTGCAACCGTGCGCTGAGGCGATGGGCGCGTCCGACGTCTTTTGTCCAGACGGACGAGGCCAGGCCGTATTGCGAATCGTTGGCCCAGTTCAGCACCTGCGCTTCATCCTCAAATTCTGTCACGCTGACCACCGGGCCAAACACTTCTCGCTGGACGATCGCATCTTCCTGCTTCGCCCCGGCCAGCAGCGTTGGCTGGAAGTAATATCCTGCCCCCTCTCTTTTACTGCCACCGGTGACGACGCGGATATGTCCAAGGGTTTTGGCTTCGTCCACGGCAGCACAAACGCGGGAAAGATGCGCTGCGGAGCTGAGCGGGCCCAGCTCGGTTGACGCATCGTCCGGCGCGCCCATTTTCAGGCTGGCAACGGCTGCGCCCAGCTTTTCGACCAGCGCGGGGTAAATCCCCTTCTGGGCATAGATACGACAGGCTGCGGTACAATCCTGACCAGCATTGTAGAAACCAAACGTACGCACGCCTTCAACCACGGCATCCAAATCTGCATCGTCAAAGACAATGACCGGGGCTTTTCCGCCCAATTCCATATGGGTACGTTTAACTGAAGATGCGGTATGCCCGATAATATGTTCTCCGGTAGCAATAGAGCCGGTGAGAGAAACCATACGGACTTTTTCGTGGCCGGTCAGCGGATCTCCTACGGTTTTTCCGCGACCAAACAGCACGTTCAGCACGCCTGGCGGGAAGATATCTTTCGCCAGTTCCGCCAGCTTCAGCGCCGTCAACGGGGTGATTTCAGACGGCTTGATGACGACACAGTTTCCCGCCGCCAGCGCGGGCGCCAGCTTCCACGCCGCCATCATCAGAGGGTAGTTCCAGGGCGCAATAGAGGCGACAACGCCAACCGGGTCGCGGCGGATCATTGAGGTATGTCCTTCGAGGTATTCTCCGGCAGCCAGCCCGTTCAGGCAGCGGGCGGCCCCGGCAAAGAAGCGAAACACATCGACCACGGCCGGGATCTCATCCCCCTGAACACAGTGCAGCGGTTTCCCGCAGTTAAGGGACTCCACTTTTGCGAACGCGTCAGCGTTGGCTTCTATCACATCAGCCAGTTTCAACAGACAATCGGCGCGCGTTTTCGGCGTCGTTTGTCCCCACTCTGTGAACGCGCGATCGGCAGCCTGGACGGCAGCGTCCACCTGTGCTGCCGACGCTTCAGCAATCTCCAGCAGCACTTCACCCGTGGCAGGATTATAAACCGCCTGCTTCTCACCTTCGCCGGTCACCAGTTCACCATTAATCAGCAATTGATTTTGCATAGCATCGTCCTGTTGAAATCGACATTGTTTTCGCTGTCAGCACACGTTCTGGCGGGCAGAAACGTGACAACGTCACGTTACCAATCCGCGCTCCCTTACTAAAGGTAGACCGCGCGTCATGTCGCTTCAGAAATTTTCATCAAGGTGTGACTGGGTGCAGCATCATTTCGCGGATTAACCCCGCCAGCTGGACGACCGCCTGCTCCTCCCGCTCGCCCCAGCCCCATGAGGTATTGAAACGGAAAAACGGTGTCCAGATATTGGAGGTGGAAAACATCTTGCCGGGCGCAATGCTGATTTGATGGGTTAACGCCTTCTCACTCAACCGCCCCGCATCCAGCTGTTCAGGCAGTTCAAGCCATAAAAAGTAGCCGCTGTCGTTATGATGGATTTTGACGCCGGCAGGCATATGACGCAAAAGCGATTGCCAGGCCTGCTGTTTGCGTTCAGCAAGCGTGCGTCGCAGACGGCGAAGGTGGGCGTCGTAACGTTTGGTCGCCAGGTAATCCACCAGCGCCAGCTGCATGGGAGAGCTGGTGGACAACGTACTCATCAGCTGCAACTGCTGAATACGGCGCGCATGTTTTCCCGCCGCCACCCAGCCAATACGGAAACCGGCCACCAGACACTTGGAGAATGAGGAGCAGTGCAACGTCATATCCTGCTTATCCCAGGCCTTTGCCGGAAGCGGCTTTTCACGGCCAAAGTAGAGTTCGCTGTAAACATCGTCTTCAATCAGCGTGACGTTATGCCGGGTGAGTAAGGCCACCAGCTGAGCTTTCTTCTCTGCACTCAGCGTGAAGCCGAGCGGGTTCTGACTGTTGGTCATCAGCCAGCAGGCTTTCACCGGATAATCATTTAACGCCTGCTCAAGGGCACTGAGATCGATGCCCTCACGCACGTCAGTGGCAACCGACAGCGCTTTCAGTTTCAGACGTTCAAGCGCCTGGAGTGCACCATAAAAACAGGGGTTTTCAACGATAACCCAGTCCCCTGGTTCAGTCACAGCCTGCAAACTGAGGTTAAGCGCCTCAAGCGCGCCCGCGGTGATCACAATTTCATCCGGGGAGATATTCATTCCCTGCTGAGCGTAGCGGCGGGCAATGGCATGACGTAAGTCGACGTTACCCGGCGGCAGGTTTTCGATCACGCTCATGGCGGTAGCCGTTTTGCTGACGTTAGCCAGCGATCGGTTGAGTTGCTGAAGCGGGAAAAGGCGCGGATCGGGAAACGCCGAGGCAAAAGGGACAACGGAGGGGTCGCGGCTGGCCTGTAGCACGTCGAAAATATAGGTGTTGATGTCGACCACTTCATCGCGCATCACCTGCGCGGGCGGTGCAGGCTGGTGTGTGGTCGGGCGGGCGGCAACGTAATAGCCTGACTGCGGTCTGGCAACAATGCGCCCCTGACTTTCCAGCATCTGATACGCGTGGCCCACGGTCATAAAACTCATGCCGCTGCTTGCCACCTGCTCTCGCAGAGAAGGCAGCTTATCGCCCGGCAACCATACGCCAAGCTCAATCTGCGAGATAATTTGTTGCGCCAGACGCTGGTATTTTTTCATCAGATTCTCCTTATTGCTGACAGTGTATATCAGCAGGAGAAAAAGAGAAGATTTTGCTAACTGTTATAGGAAACGCGGCAGATTACTTGCGGTACTCTGTAATGTGATTCTGAGCAGAACGCGCTGCGGCCAGGTGGTCGAGCGTGATCATCGACGATTTGCAGAAAATGCATTTCGCGCCGAACGGATTTTTGTCAGACACATCAAAAGCTGAGGTGCGGTACTGCGAGCCATGACAGCATGGGCAGCGGAAATGGATATAAGAAGTCATAGGATTCTCCTGTAAACGTAAAAACGTAAATTACTCATGAGCCGATCAGGCAATAAATGGTTCGATACAAAACTAATCGGAATGTAGATAAAGACCCAAGAGAGGCTGCGGAGAGGCACAACGTGATGAGAACTGCTTTATAAAACTACGTCAGATATTTATTTGGATTCAAAACCAGAAATCCATTAACGCATGTTGCTGGCGACAAAGCAAGCTGTTTAATGCGTAAAAATCATAAAAAGAAATTTTTTATTCTTCCTTGTTACCTATATCAGCCAGATAAAGTTCAGCTTTTCCCACAACTGTTATAGATAAATTATCGATTTCTGCTTCTGATATCTCACTTGCCGCCTCTCTATCATAACAGTACACCGTTTAACATTGAGGCAGTGCATGTTTGGTCCAGATGCGTTTCATCTTGCGCGAATACAGTTCGCCTTTACCGTATCCTTTCATATTATTTTTCCGGCGATAACCATTGGCCTGGCGAGCTATCTCGCCGTGCTGGAAGGGCTGTGGTTGAAAACAAAAAATCCCGTCTGGCGCTCGCTGTACCATTTCTGGTCGAAGATCTTCGCCGTCAACTTTGGGATGGGCGTGGTCTCCGGCCTGGTGATGGCTTATCAGTTTGGCACTAACTGGAGTGGGTTTTCCCAGTTCGCGGGCAGTATTACCGGCCCCCTGCTGACCTATGAAGTGCTTACCGCGTTCTTCCTTGAGGCGGGGTTCCTCGGGGTAATGTTGTTTGGCTGGAATAAGGTCGGGCCGGGGCTGCACTTCTTTTCGACCTGCATGGTCGCACTGGGGACCCTCATGTCTACGTTCTGGATCCTCTCGTCAAACAGCTGGATGCAGACACCGCAAGGGTATGAAATCATCAACGGTCAGGTCGTTCCGGTGGACTGGTTTGCCGTGGTGTTTAACCCCTCCTTCCCTTACCGCCTGCTGCACATGTCGATAGCGGCATTTCTCAGCAGCGCGCTGTTTGTCGGTGCTTCCGCGGCCTGGCATTTGCTGCGCGGAAACAATACGCCCGCTATTCGCACCATGTTTTCCATGGCGTTGTGGATGACGTTGATCGTGGCCCCAGTCCAGGCGCTGGTGGGGGATATGCACGGGCTTAACACCTTAAAACACCAGCCAGCGAAAATAGCCGCCATAGAAGGCCACTGGGAGAATCCGCCGGGTGAGCCTACCCCACTGCTGCTATTTGGCTGGCCGGATATGGAGCAGGAACGGACCCGTTTTGGCCTGGAAATTCCCGCTCTCGGCAGCCTGATCCTGACCCACAGTCTCGATAAACAGGTTACGGCATTGAAGGAGTTCCCAAAAGAAGATCGCCCGAACGCCACCATTGTCTTCTGGTCTTTCCGCATCATGGCCGGCCTGGGAATGTTGATGCTGCTCCTGGGCGTGACGACAATCTGGCTGCGTTATAAACAGCGCCTTTATACCTCACGTTCCTTCCTGTGGTTTGCCCTGCTGATGGGGCCGTCCGGGCTGATCGCGATCCTCGCCGGATGGGTAACAACGGAGGTCGGCCGCCAGCCCTGGGTCGTCTATGGTCTACAGCGTACAAAGGATGCGGTTTCCGCGCATGGCGATCTGCACATGAGCGTCAGTTTGCTGGCCTTCTTCGTGGTTTATACCGCTGTATTCGGCGTGGGTTACAGCTATATGGTGCGTCTGATTAAAAAAGGGCCGCAGCCCCATGAATCCTTCGCGACTGAATCCGATGGCCGCCCTGCTCGTCCGCTTTCTGCCGTCACCACTGAATTTAAGGAGTAACCGTAATGGGTATCGATCTTTCCATTATCTGGTTCGTGATTATCGTTTTCGCCACGTTGATGTATATCGTGATGGACGGTTTTGATCTGGGGATAGGCATCCTGTTTCCGGCAACGCCGAATGCGGACGACCGCGACGTGATGGTCAATAGCGTGGCTCCCGTCTGGGATGGCAACGAAACCTGGCTGGTGCTTGGCGGTGCGGCCCTGTTTGGCGCCTTTCCTCTCGCCTATGCGGTTATCATCGACGCGCTAACCATTCCACTGACAATAATGCTGATCGGGCTTATATTTCGTGGCGTCGCCTTCGAATTTCGCTTCAAGGCCACTCCGGCGCACCGCCCGTTCTGGGATAAGGCCTTTATTAGCGGATCAATTGTGGCGACCTTCAGCCAGGGCATCACCGTCGGCGCGGTCATCCATGGGTTCAGCGTCACTGGTCGCGCTTACAGCGGTGGTCCGTTTGACTGGTTTACCGCGTTCAATTTTTTCTGCGGTGCGGGTCTTGTAGTGGCTTACGCGCTGCTAGGTTCAACGTGGCTGGTAATGAAAAGCGAAAATGCCCTGCAACAGCGGATGCGTCAGGTATCGAAAGTGCTTCTGCTCCTGCTTCTGGTATTCATTGCAGTAATCAGTATCTGGACCCCTCTCGCCCAACCAGCTATTGCTGCGCGCTGGTTTACGCTGCCGAATCTGTTTTATCTGCTGCCCGTGCCTGCGCTGGTTGCGATCCTGAGTCTGTGCCAGTGGCGCTGCCTGAATGATCCTGCGAGCCATACTCTGCCGTTTATTATGACATTAGGGCTGGTTTTTCTTGGCTTTAGCGGGCTTGGGATCAGCATCTGGCCGCATATTATCCCGCCGGACATTACCCTGTGGCAGGCCGCTGCGCCAGTCCAAAGCCAGGGCTTTATGTTAGTGGGTGCACTGTTGATCATTCCCGTGATTCTGGTCTACACCTTCTGGAGTTATTACGTTTTTCGCGGAAAAGTACAGCATGGGGAGGGTTATCACTGATGCAACAACCTGTATGGAAACGTTTGATGTGGCTTGCCATCATCTGGGGCGGCAGCGTTCTGGCGCTGGCCTGCGTAAGTATGCTCTTTAAAATGCTGATGGCCGCAGCCGGATTTAAATCGCACTAACTCACTGACCGGGTGCGCCGCCGCCCGGTCCCTTCCCGCACTTTCAGATAAACCCCATTAACACCCAGGAGGGTATGGTTACACTGAAAAAATATTTACGGTATTGATAGTTTGAGAAAAAAAATGAAAAAGCTCGCGGCAGTAAGTTTAATCAGCCTCGCACTGGCTGGATGCGTTAATCCTGGTAAAGCCTCCGTTCAGACCGAACAGCTAGAGAATCATCGTTTCGTTCTGGAAAATGTGGATGGCAAAGCGGTTAAAGGCGGGAAAACCCAGCCTGAAATTCGCTTCAGTGCGCAACCCAATATCAGCCTGATTAACAACATTGTCGTCTCCGGCACAATGTGCAACGGCTTCAACGGCCAGGGGAAACTGTCCGAAGGAGAGTTGACGGTCAAAACGCTGGCAATGACGCGGAAACTCTGCACCGAGCCGCAGCTAAATGAACTGGATCAGACCATCGCCGATATGCTACGCACAGGCGCACAGGTAGACCTGACCGAAGACCAGTTAACCCTGGCGACAGCCAATAAAACATTGATGTTTAAGCGAGTTGAATAACTCAGTAGCTTCCGCACGAACCTACGGCAAGCGACTGCTCACTACAGCGTTTGCCATTTGGCAATGCGCACATGCCGATAGCGGAGCCATCGAGCTGACGGGCAACGGAGAGTGAACCGCCGATCATTGCGCAGTTGGCCTGACCTGAACTGGACATCGCCGCCCGCATACCTGGCGTAACGTGTGCCGCTGTCGCCTGCTGTACAGGTTCATTGCTGCATGCCGACAACAGTAACGCGGCACATCCGACCCAAAATGCTGAACGCATACCTTCCTCCCCATAATTAACGCGAAACCTATGCATAATAGGCATCACGCGCCGCATCGTCGAGAGCGGATGTGCGTATTTATGCGCCCTGGTAACAATTTCTCGCAATTTTTTAACGCGAGTAGCCATCGAGTCATTGATACAGCGCATACCAAGGACACAAAAGCGAAAATCGTAAAACCTGAGCTTTGCTAAAATACACAGATAATATTCAGGGTCTGTCGTCGTTTTTCAGGCCCCTCTTTTTGCGCAATGTAAGGGTGTTGTCCTATGCAAACTATTGACGGCAATGGTGCAGTCGCGTCTGTTGCGTTTCGTACCAGCGAAGTGATCCCCATCTACCCCATCACTCCCAGCTCCACGATGGCTGAACAGGCTGACGCCTGGGCTGGTAATGGGATAAAAAACGTCTGGGGCGATGTCCCGCGAGTTGTAGAGATGCAGTCCGAAGCCGGTGCCATTGCCACCGTGCATGGTGCGTTGCAGACCGGTGCCCTGTCGACCTCGTTCACGTCGTCTCAGGGGCTGCTGTTGATGATCCCCACGCTTTACAAGCTGGCAGGGCAATTAACGCCGTTTGTGTTGCACGTTGCCGCACGCACCGTAGCCACTCACGCTCTCTCTATTTTTGGCGACCACTCAGATGTGATGGCCGTGCGTCAGACCGGCTGCGCTATGCTCTGCGCCAGCAGCGTGCAGGAAGCGCAGGACTTCGCGCTGATTTCGCATATCGCCACGCTGAAAAGCCGAGTGCCATTTATTCATTTCTTCGATGGTTTCCGTACGTCCCACGAGATCAATAAAATCGTTCCGCTACCGGACGACACTATTCTTAATCTGCTGCCGCAGGCTGACATCGATGCGCATCGCGCTCGCGCCCTCAATCCGGAACATCCGGTGATCCGGGGTACCTCTGCGAACCCGGATACCTATTTCCAGTCCCGCGAGGCGACGAACCCGTGGTACAACGCGGTCTATGAGCACGTTGAACAGGCGATGGACGATTTTGCCGCTGCGACGGGCCGCAAATATAAGCCGTTTGAATATTACGGTCATCCGCAGGCCGAGCGCGTGATCGTCCTGATGGGCTCCGCCATTGGCACCTGTGAAGAGGTGGTTGATGAGCTATTGACGCGTGGTGAAAAAGTTGGCGTGCTCAAAGTTCGCCTCTACCGTCCCTTCTCAGCGAAACACCTGCTCGCAGCCCTGCCGGATAGCGCGCGTGCAGTGGCGGTACTGGACCGCACCAAAGAGCCTGGCGCACAGGCTGAGCCACTTTATCTGGATGTGATGACCGCTCTGGCTGAGGCGTTTAACCGCGGTGAGCGCGAAACGCTGCCGAGCGTCATTGGCGGGCGTTATGGATTGTCTTCCAAAGAGTTCGGACCGGAGTGCGTCCTGGCGGTATTTGCTGAACTCCGCGAGGCAAAACCGAAGCCGCGCTTTACGGTCGGCATTTATGATGACGTGACTAACCTTTCTCTGCCCTTGCCGGAAAACACCCTGCCCTCGAATGCGAAACTGGAAGCGCTGTTCTACGGTCTGGGTAGCGACGGCAGCGTCTCGGCGACCAAGAACAACATCAAAATTATCGGCAACTCTACGCCGTGGTATGCGCAAGGATATTTCGTCTACGACTCCAAAAAAGCGGGCGGACTGACCGTCTCCCACCTGCGCGTCAGCGAACACCCGATCCGCTCGGCATACCTGATTTCTCAGGCCGATTTTGTTGGCTGTCACCAGCTCCAGTTCATTGATAAATATCAGATGGCCGAGCGCCTGAAGCCCGGCGGTATTTTCCTGATCAACACCCCTTACAGCGCCGACGAGGTCTGGGCACGCCTGCCCCAGGAAGTGCAGGCGGTGCTTAACCAGAAACAGGCGCGCCTGTATGTCATTAACGCCGCGAAGATCGCCCGCGAATGCGGCCTGGCGGCGCGCATCAATACGGTTATGCAGATGGCGTTCTTCCACCTGACCAATATTCTGCCGGGCGACAGCGCGCTGATGGAGCTTCAGGGTGCAATCGCCAAAAGCTACAGCAGCAAAGGTCAGGAACTGGTTGAGCGCAACTGGCAGGCGCTGGCGCTGGCCCGCGAATCGCTGTTCGCGGTGCCGTTGCAGCCGGTCAATGCCAGCAGTTCGAACCGGCCGCCAGTGGTGTCTGACGCCGCCCCGGATTTCGTCAAAACCGTCACGGCGGCGATGCTTGCCGGACTGGGCGACACCCTTCCCGTCTCTGCGCTTCCGCCTGACGGAACCTGGCCGATGGGCACGACCCGCTGGGAAAAACGCAACATTGCCGAAGCGATTCCCATCTGGAAAGAAGAGCTGTGCACCCAGTGCAACCACTGCGTGGCGGCCTGCCCGCACTCGGCCATTCGCGCCAAAGTGGTGTCGCCAGAAGCGTTAGATGGCGCGCCGGAAAGTTTGCACTCGCTGGATGTAAAATCCCGCGATATGCGTGGTCAGAAATATGTCCTACAGGTGGCGCCGGAAGACTGTACCGGCTGTAACCTGTGCGTCGAGGTGTGCCCGGCGAAAGATCGTCAGGACCCGTCAATCAAAGCCATCAATATGATGTCGCGTCTTGAACATGTTGAAGAAGAGAAAGTGAATTATGATTTCTTCCTCGACCTGCCCGAAATCGATCGCAACAAGCTGGAACGCATTGACATTCGTACCTCGCAGCTCATCACCCCGCTCTTCGAGTACTCCGGGGCGTGCTCCGGCTGCGGCGAAACACCGTATATCAAACTGCTCACTCAGCTTTACGGTGACCGAATGCTGATTGCCAACGCGACGGGCTGCTCGTCAATCTATGGGGGTAACCTGCCGTCTACGCCATACACCACCGACGCGAACGGTCGCGGCCCGGCGTGGGCAAACTCGCTTTTCGAGGACAACGCAGAATTTGGTCTGGGATTCCGTCTGACGGTCGATCAGCACCGCGCCCGCGTAATGCGTCTGCTGGCACAATTTGCCGATAAGATCCCGGCAGAACTGAATGATGCCCTGCATGCGGAGGCCACACCTGACGTTCGTCGCGCGCAGGTTGCTGAACTGCGCAACGCGCTTCAGGGTGTTGAAGGGGCTGAACAACTCCTCACTGATGCTGACGCGCTGGTTGAAAAATCTGTCTGGCTGATCGGCGGCGACGGGTGGGCCTACGATATTGGTTTCGGTGGTCTTGACCATGTCCTGAGCCTGACCGAAAACGTCAATATTTTGGTGCTCGATACTCAGTGCTATTCCAACACCGGCGGACAGGCCTCGAAAGCAACGCCATTGGGGGCGGTCACGAAATTTGGTGAGCACGGCAAGCGCAAGGCGCGTAAAGATTTGGGCGTCAGCATGATGATGTATGGACACGTCTACGTCGCGCAGATTTCGCTGGGGGCGCAGCTCAACCAGACGGTGAAAGCCATTCAGGAAGCGGAAGCGTATCCAGGGCCGTCGCTGATTATCGCCTACAGTCCGTGTGAGGAGCATGGCTACGATCTGGCGCTCAGCCACGACCAGATGCGTCAGCTCACCGCAACCGGCTTCTGGCCACTGTACCGCTTCGACCCGCGCCGTGCCGATGAAGGGAAATTGCCGCTGGCGCTGGATTCGCGTCCGCCGTCAGACGCCCTTGCCGAAACCTTACTTCAGGAGCAGCGTTTCCGCAGGCTGAACGCTCAACAGCCAGAAGTGGCAGAGCAGCTATGGAAGGATGCGGCAGCGGATCTACAGAAGCGTTATGACTTCCTGGCGCAACTGGCGGGGAAAGCCGAAAAATCGACCAGTGAATAACTTTATGCCCGGCTTGTCCGGGCATTTTTTTGCCAAAAAAAGCCCGATGCACGTGCACCGGGCGAATCCAGAAGATCGGTGAAAATTGCCTCAATGTTCTGAACAATATTCACGTGAATTATGGATGAAAAAATCTTAAAGGCATATAACGGCGTGGAGGTTACCTTGTTTTCCACGTAATTAATAATTTTTATTTTGTATTGATTATAATAATTCATTCATGACATCTATCGTTATTTCAACCGCATCATTTAGTTTAGATTTTACTTAACCCGTAACAATTATATTTTATTCATCCGCCGTCAGAGTGATTTAGCATGGGACAGCTTTCCAGCCCGGAAAGTTCACGAAGTAATAAAAAAATAACTGCAAAGGAATAATCAAAATGCAAAGAAAAGTACTGGCACTGATGATCCCCGCTTTGTTAATGGCTGGCGCCGCTCACGCAGCTGAAATTTATAATAAAGACGGCAATAAACTGGATCTGTATGGCAAAGTAGATGGTCTGCATTATTTCTCTGACGACGCGTCTAAAGATGGCGATCAAACCTATATGCGACTGGGCTTCAAAGGTGAAACCCAAATCAACGACATGATGACCGGCTTCGCACAATGGGAATACAACATTCAGGCAAACAACACCGAAGGTTCTGACAATCAGTCCTGGACGCGTCTGGCCTTCGCGGGTGTGAAGGTGGGCGATTACGGCTCCTTCGATTACGGCCGTAACTATGGCGTCCTGTACGACGTTGAAGGCTGGACCGATATGCTGCCAGAATTTGGTGGCGACTCTTATACTTATGCCGATAACTTTATGACCGGTCGTGCAAACGGCGTGGCTACCTACCGTAACACCGACTTCTTTGGTCTGGTGCAGGGTCTGAACTTCGCGGTGCAGTATCAGGGTAATAATGAAGATGCCAGCAACAATCAGGAAGGCACCAATAACGGCCGCGATGTACGTCATGAGAATGGCGACGGTTATGGTCTGTCCGCGACTTATGATTTTGGCATGGGCTTCAGCGCGGGCGCGGCATATGCGTCATCTGACCGTACCAACGATCAGGAAATGCATACCACTGCGGGTGGTGATAAAGCGGATGCATGGACTGCTGGCCTGAAATACGATGCAAACAACATCTATCTGGCGGCGATGTATTCCGAAACACGTAATATGACGCCTTACGGTGATGCTCATGACGAAAACACCGTGGCAAACAAAACCCAGAACTTCGAAGTCACCGCACAATATCAATTCGATTTCGGTCTGCGTCCGGCTATTTCCTATTTACAGTCCAAAGGTAAAGACCTGGGCAATGGCCAGGACGATAAAGATCTGGTGAAATACGCTGACGTCGGTGCTACCTACTATTTCAACAAAAACATGTCCACCTATGTTGATTATAAAATCAACCTGCTGGATGAAGATGATTCGTTCTACAAAAACAATGGCATCGGTACGGATGACATTGTAGCGTTAGGTCTGGTTTACCAGTTCTAATCCCGTTAGCCCGCAGCGATCTGCGGGCTAATTTTTATCGCTGTTTCGCCTGTTCTTTGCGGAAAGAGAGATAGCCAAATACTCCGCTGTCGCCATCCATAGGGTGATTAACTCCATCCATTACCACCACTTCCGGGAAGTCGAATGGCGTGACATTTTCCAGACAGGCAACATTCACACCATATTCATTGGGATTGGAACGTCGTTGATGGAACGTGTAAATACCGCAAATCGAACAGAAGAAATGGCGCGCCGTGCCGGTGTTGAAACGGTACTCTGTGAGCGTGTCCGCGCCCTGCGTCACCTTAATGCCCGTCAAAGGCGCTGAAACCACTACCGCCCCACGCATCCTGCAAAACGAGCAGCTACATCGACGTGCGGTATTCAGGCCGTCCGTCAGCTCAACCGTAAATTTCACCGCCCCACAATGACACTGTGCATGACGAATATCAGCCATTGTTATACTCCTTTTCTCACTAACTCAGCCGCTTTTAAAAAGACCTCATCTTCGACACCATCCCCCTTCTGCCTGCCGAGCCTTACCAGCTCAGCGACAATACTTTCACGGTTGATGATCTTCTGGGATGAAACCAGCCCGATAACGGCGGCACCAATCGCCAGCCCAACTAATCCTGTCTGCTCGTCTTTATTTTTCATAGAAGCGCTCCCTTGTCCCCCTCAAAAGCGTAGCAGGAGAAATGTAAAACGCGCTGGTACGCGGGAATGAGATCCGTGCTTTATCTCAGCTGTTCGCCAGGCAAAACAGTAGGGGTTCTGAGCGGTTATCAGACAACGTTGAAGAGGACAACATGAATAGCGGTGCGCATAGAGAGGCCGAATGGGTGTTAAAACCGCCTTCGAAAAGGCGGCAGGTCATTACTCTGGATCTTTATCGCCTGATTCAGGCGCTGAGCCAGGATCATCTTTCGGTTTTTTTCCATCCTTGTCCGGGTTATCCGGGCTGGGATTATAATCAGGATGGTCACCATTAACGGGACGGTCAGTCATTTTCACCTCCGTTTTTACTGCGTAAGCTGTAAGTGTAGACAACCCTTCAGTCTTAACCAAACTTCTCCTGTGGAGCTCATTTGTAAATCGTGCTGGCATTCGGCGCTGCAATCCGTACCATACACGACACACTTTCGCATGCTGGTTTTTACCGGTAGCCGCAAACCCGTCTTTTATCGCTAACCAGATGGGGCACGTAAATGCGCAGATGGTGTATGAAATCTATGCTACATGGATAGAAGAGATGAACACGAAGCTGACGCTTTGAAATCGTTTTCCTCACCCTGTGCCCCATTTGAGATCTGAGTAACGAATAGATGCAACAAAATCAAGAAATTAACAAGAAAGAACAGTACAACCTGAATAAACTGCAAAAGCGACTGCGCCGTAACGTGGGCGAAGCCATTGCAGACTTCAACATGATTGAAGAAGGCGATCGCATCATGGTCTGCCTGTCGGGCGGTAAAGACAGCTACACCATGCTGGAGATCCTGCGCAATCTACAGCAAAGCGCACCGGTGAACTTTTCCCTGGTCGCGGTTAACCTCGATCAGAAACAGCCGGGCTTCCCGGAGCATATCCTGCCGGAGTACCTTGAGAACCTGGGCGTTGAGTACAAAATCGTAGAAGAGAATACCTACGGCATTGTTAAAGAGAAGATCCCAGAGGGCAAAACGACCTGCTCGCTCTGCTCACGTTTGCGTCGCGGCATTCTGTACCGCACCGCAACCGAACTGGGCGCCACCAAGATTGCGCTTGGTCATCACCGGGACGACATTCTGCAAACGCTGTTTCTGAATATGTTCTATGGCGGCAAAATGAAGGGAATGCCACCGAAGCTGATAAGCGACGACGGCAAACACATCGTGATCCGCCCACTCGCCTACTGCCGCGAGAAAGACATTGAGCGTTTCTCCCAGGCCAAAGCCTTCCCTATCATTCCGTGCAATCTGTGCGGCTCACAGCCGAACCTGCAACGTCAGGTCATTGGCGACATGCTGCGTGACTGGGATAAACGCTATCCGGGCCGCATCGAAACCATGTTCAGCGCCATGCAGAACGTGGTGCCTTCGCACCTGGCCGACGTTGAACTGTTCGATTTCAAAGGGATTAACCACGGTTCAGAGGTGGTGAATGGCGGGGATCTGGCGTTTGACCGCGAAGAGATCCCGATGCAGCCTGCTGGCTGGCAGCCAGAGGAAGAGGATGCGCAATTCGATGAACTGCGCCTGAACGTGGTAGAAGTCAAGTAACCTGGCAGCGTCTCAGATATCGTTTCTGAGACGCGTTTTAAGCTTATTTCAGCAGTCGAACGCGGCAGGTCTTCCCTTTAATCTTCCCGCCCTGCAACTGCTTCCAGGCCTTATGCGCAACCGACTGGCGAACCGCTACGTAGACATGCGCAGGATGGACCGTGATCTTGCCAATATCTGCCCCGTCGAGACCGATATCCCCAGTTAACGCCCCCAGAACGTCACCGGGACGCATTTTGGCCTTTTTACCGCCGTCGATGCACAGGGTGGCCATCTCCGCCGCCAGCGGAGCGATGCTGATATTACCAGGGGTATTCACCCAGTTGAGTTTCAGTTGCAGCATTTCCGCAAGAATATTGGCGCGCTGCGCCTCTTCAGGTGCGCAGAAGCTGATGGCGAGACCACTGTTACCTGCACGCGCGGTACGCCCGATGCGGTGGACATGCACTTCCGGATCCCATGCCAGTTCGAAATTCACCACCAGCTCAAGCGATTTAATATCCAGGCCACGGGCCGCCACATCCGTTGCAACCAGCACGCGAGCGCTGCCGTTAGCGAAACGCACCAGCGTCTGATCGCGATCGCGCTGTTCCAGATCGCCATGCAGCGATAATGCGCTCTGTCCGGCATCATTCAGGGCATCGCACACCGCCTGACAATCTTTTTTGGTATTACAGAACACCACGCAGGACGCTGGCTGGTGTTGGCTCAGCAATTTTTGTAGCAGTGGAATTTTGCCCTGCTGCGATGTCTCGAAGAACTGCTGCTCAATCGCCGGTAACGCATCGACAGTATCGATTTCAATGGTCAGCGGGTTCTTCTGCACGCGCCCGCTGATCGCTGCAATCGCCTCGGGCCAGGTGGCAGAAAAGAGCAGCGTCTGGCGTGTGGCTGGGGCAAAGCGGATCACTTCGTCAATCGCATCGCTGAAGCCCATATCCAGCATGCGGTCAGCTTCATCCATCACCAGCGTTTGCAGTGCATCGAGTGAAACAGTGCCTTTTTGCAGGTGATCGAGCAGACGGCCCGGCGTTGCCACAATGATATGCGGCGCGTGCTGAAGGGAATCGCGCTGCGCACCGAACGGTTGCCCGCCGCAGAGCGTTAAAATTTTAGTGTTAGGCAAAAAACGCGCCAGACGACGCAGCTCACCCGCGACCTGGTCGGCCAGCTCGCGCGTCGGGCAGAGTATCAGGGACTGAGTCTGAAACAGGGTTGCATCAATGTGTTGTAACAGGCCTAGCCCAAATGCAGCCGTTTTACCACTGCCGGTTTTCGCCTGCACGCGCACGTCACGGCCTTCAAGGATAGCCGGCAGCGCGGCGGCCTGGACAGGGGTCATAGTGAGGTAGCCCAACTCATTCAGGTTAGTCAGTTGGGCTTCAGGCAGAACGTTCAGCGTGGAAAAAGCGGTCACAATATACTCTCGTGGTAATGATTGCAGTCAGATGGCGCGTATCCTCGCAGATCTGCGCTAACGATGCGACAATTTAATCGGTTCTTCATCGGGTGGCGGATCCGGCATCGGCTGCGGACGTGGGACAGGATCGGGTATCGGCGTCGGATCGGTGGGCACCGGATCGGACTGCCAGGTGTTGGGGCGTTGCAGGGCAAGTAGCATACTCATCTTTTCCTCCAGATTAGGGTGCTGACTCCTAAAGGGTAGACGCAGATAAACAGGAGGCAAAAAAAAGCCGACTATGAAGTCGGCGTCGTACGAATCAATTGTGCTATGCAGTAATTCAAAAAAAGGAAGTAAGACAATATGGAGCGCAACGCCCATCGCTTGACGTTGCATTCACCTGCGGGAGTAATATTGCACCTAACATGGTCGGAGTTTATTGACTTCGCTCAATTAAAATGTCGTTTTGAAGCCGACTCTGCCTCAGAAAAGCGTAAATTTACAGCCATTTACTACGATGCAACCACCATGCAACACCCCCAATCAAAACCACTAACATGACGCAAAACGTGGTGAAGCCATAGTGATATTCACCGCCGGGGATCCCTCCGAGGTTTACGCCAAACAACCCCGTCAGGAAGGTACTCGGTAAAAAGACCATCGCCATCAGCGACATGGTGTACGTTCTCCTGGCTAACGACTCCTGCATCACCTGGGCTATCTCATCCGCCATGACTGCCGTTCTGGCAATACATGAGTCAATCTCGTCCAGTCCACGTCCGAGCCGGTCAGCGATATCCTGCATTCTGCGGCGCTGATCGTCGTTCATCCAGCTCATGCGCTCGCTGGCCAGCCGCGCATAAACGTCGCGCTGAGGGGTCATATAGCGGCGCATCACGATGAGCTGCTTACGCAGCAGCGCCAGAAAACCACGTGGGGGGATTTGCTGATCGAGCAGGTTATCTTCCAGATCGATGATTTTATCGTGAAGTTCTTCTATAAACTCGCTGGCATGATCGGTCAGCGCATCACACACATCCACCAGCCAGCTGCCGCAATCCGTAGGCCCCGTGCCCTCTTTCAGATCGTTAATGACGTCATCCAGCGCCAGCACTTTTCTCTGGCGGGTGGAAACAATCAGCCGTTCATCCATATAAACACGCATTGCCACCAACTGATCCGGACGCTCATCCGTACTGCCGTTTATACAACGCAGCGTAATTAACGTCCCCTCACCCATGCGGCTGACGCGGGGTCTGAGACTTTCTCCCGCCAGCGCATCCCGAACGTTGTTGGGCAGTAGCGGCGTGGACGCGAGCCACTCGGCGCTGTCCGGGTGCGTGTAGTTGAGGTGCAGCCAGCATGGATGTTCGCTGTCGATGTGATCCTGATCTTCAAGCGGCCTTGCGCCGCCTTGTCCATCAAACACCCATGCAAAAACTGCGTCAGGTACGTTAACCTCAGACCCTTTAATGCTCTCCACAGCGCCTCCACCGTTTTATCTCTTTCGGTGTCAGTCTAGCTTTCGCCGAGGGTTAAGCAATAATTATGTGAGGCATCGTCCTGAATACGTTCAGGAATTCACCGCCCATTCGCGGCTTCTTAACGCATTGTCAGTCTGGAACTCATTTTCCAGACGGAAATTACGTGTTCGTGTCTGGAGCTCAATCACCTGATTGCGCAGCACATCTGACGACCCATTGAGTTCCTCAACCATCGACACGTTGCTCTGCGTTACGCGTTCAAGCTCTGACAATGCCTGCGTAATTTGTGAAATACCTTTTTCCTGTTCTGATGTTGAGGCGGATATTTCATCCATCAGTCTGCTCACATTGCCCGAACCGGTAACAATGTCATGCATGTTTTTTTCGGCTTCAGAGACCACGTTAACGCCCTGCGTCACGTTATGGCTGGTAACTTCAATCAGTGACTTAATATTTTTTGCCGCTTCGGCGCTACGATGCGCCAGGCTTCTCACCTCACCCGCGACCACAGAAAACCCTTTACCATGGTCGCCCGCTCTTGCCGCTTCAACGGCGGCGTTAAGCGCCAGAATATTGGTCTGAAAAGCGATACCGTCAATCAGCGAGATAATCTCTGTCATTTGCTGGGCGCAGTCGGTAATCGACTGCATATTGTTCGCGACCTGCCCCATTAATTCTCCGCCTTTACGCGCCTGTAACGTCGCGATATTCGCCTGCTCGCTGGCTAAACGGGTATTGTCGGCATTATTTTTTGTACTTGCAGCCATCTCTTCCATGCTGGCTGCCGTTTGCACCAGCGAAGCTGACTGCTGTTCTGTTTTGACGGAAAGCTGCGCGCTGCGTGAAGAGAGTTGATCTGACAGGGTCATCGCGGTTTGCGAGGAGGCGCGGATCTCACGGACCAGGGTTGCAATGTTGCTGGAGAGACTATTAATCCCCGGGATCAGGCGTCCCGCACAATTGTTGCCAAATTCAGGTATCGACACGCCAAGTTTGCCTGACGTCACTTCTTCAATACTTTTTTTCACCGTATTGATCGGCGTCACAAGATATTTTGTCATGTACGCCCAAAGCAAAAATAAGGCGATGAATTGTACAATTATGACTGCAATAAAAAGCGAAGAATTTCGTGAAAATAGCGCTATAACTCCATCACTTACCAAAAATACACATAAAAGGAAATAGACAATGAACGTTCTGACACTAATATTTCTTAGCATACGTTTTCCTGGGACATTATATTTTGGTTGGCATTAAGGGTTATAGCATTGCCATACGAATTTGTCCTCACGTTCGTCGCTGGTTTGTTGTTTTGCAGTTTGATTTGCTCAGTTTTACTTAAGGCGGATAAAAAGCATGTTTTACGCTAAATATCTGGCTTGTCGTTGGGTTACTGATACCCCTTCAAAAATGTTAATTATATATTTAAGGAGGGGTACTGTAGGCCGCCGGTGTGTAGTGGTGCTTAATAAGTTAACGTAGTTAATATATATTAACTACGTTAATGCGCGCTCCTTCCGTTAGGGTGACTTACGTTCAGGCCAGACAGTCGATAGCCTGGAAAAAATAGTCCTCAGTCATGAGAATATTCTCTTTTGCACTTTGATGCCCGCGACGAATATACCAGCCTGTATCAGGCGCCATGCTTAAATGGAATATCCTCGCCCCCGACAGACTATCGGGGACATTAATACTCATCGTCACACACCCCTTCTCCGGCCCGCTGATCACCTGTTCTGGCATAATGGTGACGCTGCGATCCCCATTTTGCAAAATGATCGTCGTAATGGCATAACGACATATACCGCTACTGAGGCTGTAGCCAACCGTACTTAAATCGGTGATATGTTTTTTAGATAAAAATATTTCAATACCAGAACCTTCAAACCATGTAATGATTTGCTGCGCAAGATCCTCCATCCGCTCACAAAACGCCCTGACTTCGGCCTCAGCCGTATTAACATAGATCGGTTTGTCCCCGATGCTCTGCTGCACTTTCTTAAAAAAACGCTCTCTTGCTGACATGTCAACTCCGTGTTTTTCGCCAGTCTCATTATTCTTTTTAGTGCTTCAGCAGGGCATAGCTGGCAATCAACTGCTGAAGATGCTGTTCGGCTTGGTTTAGCTGCGCTGCTGACACGGGTTGCCCGGCAGGTAAAATGGAAAGCAGACGAAGCTGCTCCTCAAGCGGAACGGTATGGCTGAAGGACTGCGACATGGCAAACACGGCTGATTTCAGTTCGCTGACCGTCATGTACTTCCCCTTCTGTTCATCCAGCGCGTTTAGCCTGTTCGTCAACTGCTGTAACTGCGTCATTCCCTGATGCCAGCCATTCAGCTCTGACTCTGCAAGTCCGGCAACGCTAATCTGCTTGTGCCACTGTTGCGCCAGGGGTTTGGCCTCTTCAGGCCACAGCGTCAGCGCCTGCTGCACCAGACGGTCGCCGTAGCTTACTGCCCAGTCTGGTTTCAGGTGTAAAAGCTGCGCTAACAGCTGCTGTGTCTTGCTGATCCCCGGTTCAGGTGGCGGTGACGTTTGTTGCAGCGCCTGCAACTGTGCTGTAGAGAGTCCATCAGGTAAAGGAGTCAGGGACGCGGCCAGCTGAGTTTGTACTGAATCTGGCGCATGCATCGTCTGCCATCCCACTGCGACAATGCTGGCTGCCACCAGCATGAACAACATACCCGCAGCAAATGGCTTCCACTGCTTCACGGGTACAGGAGGCTCTTTATTCGGCAACGGCTCGGGCTGAACCACATAAACCCATTTACAACGCTCTGTCGGTTCTGTGAGGTGGAGTTCAGCGGCCCCCACCGCGTTACCCGGCAGACTTACGCCCGTATTTTCGCTGTTTTCCAGACGCACTGCTGCGTTCTGCATCATCGTGCGCAGAGCATCAAGCTGAGCAGCATGCTTAAGTTCGAGGCGCTGCAACATGTCACTCAGAGCCTTCAGATTCTCCTCAGCCTGATAAAGCTGCCCTAAATCGGCATACGTCAACGTCAGCGTTCTCACCACCTGTTGCAGGCGTTTGCTCAGTGCATTGAGGATTTCAACTCGCGCATGGACAGGCTGTGGCCAGAGGCTACCCCACTGACGGACGACCAGTGCAGCCAGTAGCGCCAGCCCTTCATTCATACCATAGAGGCCGGCAAGATGCGTGCGGGCGAGCGTATACCAGGCAGCCGTTTGTAGCTCCACACCGTTATGCTCGAACAGTGACAGACAGAGCGTTTCCGCGTGTTGCCAGTTAACATCCGGGCGTGCCGGATGGGTGAGCTTGTTCATTTCGTCGCGCAAGGCAGCGTAATCCGCAAGCGTGCGCGGATCCCCGCCGGTTTTAAGTTGGCGTTCAGAATTTATTGTCATAACTGTTTTAACCTGAGTAATAACTAGATGGCGGCTCGTGCATCGAGGTATTGCTGTTGTTTCAGATGACGGATTAATACCCTGCCCTCGGGCATAAATTCCGTGCCGTAGCGCACCAGCCCCACCCCCTTCAGCTCCGCATCAATGGCGTAGCGGAGTTCACCGGGCTGCATCTGTTCCTGCATAACCACGTTAATCCGGCTCAGGCGCGGCTCATATTTCAGCAACACGGCCGACAGTGTGGTGATCAGCTGGTGGGCGGTCCCGGGCATTCCCTGGAGGATTTTTGTCATATCCGGCAGGCCGTAGTCCGGCAGGTGGGCCAGCGTACCGGCGCGGCAGTTGAGGATGCGCTGCATGTTATCGAGTACTGATAAAATCACCTGATTCTGTTCGCTGACCTGGTTGAGGCTCAGGCCACCTGAGAAATTGCCGCTCAGCATTTCATACAGCGATGGCGTATTATGTCCCTTAGGCATCAGTCATCCTTCAATGGCTGTAACGTCAGGTGGTTATTCCCGGCCTCCAGAATGCGCGGCTTATCCGGATCGAGATCTTCACGTTTTAGAACCTGCTTCCAGGTATTGTTTACCAGGTCCGGGTGACGAAACAGGCCGACTACCGCGACAAACTGCGTTTCTTCTTCCATTGGCATATCAAGATTTGTACCACCGCCCGGTTTTACGACCACATCGCGGGTCGCCATCAGGTCGGTTTTCAGAATAGTTTCGCCATCGTTCAGTAGTTGCTGGTAAACCGTTTTATCGAAGATTTTACGGTCTTTCAGCTGATAGACACGAACTACCACCGGCTCGGAGAGTGAGTTACTTTCGCGGGAATCGGTGTTTAGCGCTTCACGCGCCGTGAAATCCAGGTGCAGCATCTTAATTTTTTTGTAGAACACGGCGTTAAATGCCGATTTGGTGCCATCGGTGATACCCTGCGTCATCCCGCACCCCGTCAGGCTGAACACCAGCAGTGCAGGCAACCAGCCTGCGGATTTAATCAAACTTGTACGTAACACGTCGGTTTCCTTGTTGTGGTATTGCCGGCTTCAGGCCAGTGTAATAGCCCAGTTCCGTCGTAAAGGTCGGTGGGATATCGTCTTTAAGTTCCCCCTCATCAGCACCCAGCACGCCGTTCATCCCGAGCCAGAAAGGGCCTTCGCCAAGCGGCGGAACGGCCAGCAGTCGGGTCCGTGTGGTCAGGGTGATCTTCGCCTTAAAACGCCAGCCGAGCCAGACACGAAGCATCACCAGAAAGTCCTGATACAGCAGACCGTCCGGCTTCCAGCCCTGTGCCTCCTGTTCATTATCCGTTGTAAGCGCAACCAGCAGTTGGCTACCCGCATCCATCGCTTCGTCACCCAGTGGCGTGTTGCCGTCCAGCAGAAAATCGTCATCACCGTAAAAGCCCAGCGGCTGACCCATTTCCACCGGCCGCAGGAAGTATGGACTGACCTTCACGGTGGTATCCGGGGCCAGCAACGTCACCAGCGCCTGCATTCCCTCCTGAGTTTTGCCCGGTTGCTGTAGAACACCCAGCAGAGCCAGAAAACGGGATACCGGTGTGGCGATGTGGTCTGCGGTGCCGGGAATACCCAATCCCACCAGGCCCAGCAGTGACTGCGAGATGCTGTCCGTACCACCGGGTTCAAAGGTGGCCGGATAAGAGTATTTACGCCAGATACGGTAAAACTGCGTCAGAATGCGATGGCTGAAAATATCCAGAAAACCCTGTAGTGCGTCATGCCCTTCCCGATGCTGAGCGATGTCATCGAGATACGCCATCGGCAGGGGTGAGTCGACACCGTACATTCCCATAAAGGTCGTGCGGATAAGTGGTGGCCGGCTGTCATCATCCTCATCATACTCCACGGCCTTCAGCTCACTGGCCGGAAATCCCATCCCCGGATGCGGGGCAAAGCGTACCGGGTCATCGCCCGGGTGACTGGTCGAACCCATCAGCGGCCTGCCTGGGTTACGCTTCTCCAGCAACTGGCATAAACGGTAAAAGTTAATACGATGCAGGTCGGCTTCCAGCCGTGGGCTCAGCCGGGAATGCGGCGGTTGTGCTTCTCTTCCCATTCCAGGCGTTCTCCGGTCGGTTGCAGAATGATAATCAGGCGGTTAAACAAATAGATGTCAGTGTATAGCGCAAAGAATCGGCTCATCATCTCGCCAAATAAGCAGATGTCGCCGCGTCCGGCAAAGCCATTGCTGTCCAGCGTGACTTCAATCTGCACGCCACGGACCAGGTAGCCCTGTTCAAAGCGCTCCGTTTCACTGTGCTTCACCTCGAGGATGGCTTCCAGACGGCGACGGTTCATCTCGCTGTCGGTCCATTCATACAGCGCCAGGGTACCGCGCAGCACGTCGGCATTATCCATCATCGACAGAAATCCGCTGCCAAGGTGACTCAGTACGCGCCAGTGAAAACGGTCCTGCGCAGGTGGGTAACAAGGCAGCGTCGGCGCACACAGGTTGCGCACGGCAATGCTGACCGAAGTGGTTTTCATCACCGTATCAAGCACGGTGCTTTGCAGCGCACGTCGTGGCAGTTGACCATTGGTGCCGGTGAGCGTCAGCGACAGGCTTTCGTCTTCCGGGACGGTATGATTATCAAATGCTTCGCCGCCAAGGATGAGCCAGGTGTTATGCAGGCCGGACGGACCGCGACGCACGCGGGTGTGGTAGTAATATTCCGGTGCTTCATGACGCATCATTCCTCCCTTATGACGGAAGCTCGAAAACGGCACGTAGGTGTGCTGGCTCGATGACATCACCGAATCCACGGTATATATCTCGGTATGGCCATCCTGCACGCGCATCGGGCGCAGCATGTATTCGGTTTGCAGAGAATTGAGCGTCAGCGGATCGGATTCCAGCGGGAACAGGTTAATGACCGGCACGCAATTCAGGCGCAGGTGCTTTTCGGTAAAGCTGAAGTCATGCTCCCAGCGTTCCGCCAGCACCACGTCGATTTCAAACCACGGGATCTCAGCCGGAAAGACCACGCTCTCCAGCCCGCGCAGCCCCGTAAACATGAATTTCTCGCGAAAGGTGAAGTACTCCAGCAGCAACTGGTAACCGCTGAAACTGCTGTCCCCCTTCGGCCACAGCCTGTCATCATCACCAAACCCCAGTGCGATGAAATACCCGTCCATCGGCCTTCTGTCCGTGTCACCCGGCATGCGTAGCCACAGGCGCGCAGTATTCATGGTAAAAGCTTCATGCATAGCGCAGGCCAGCGGCGCGTCAGCATTGAAATAGAACGGGATCTGGCTGAGATCGACACGGCTCCAGTCAGCAAGATGGCTACAACTGAAGCGCAGGCTGATGACAGAGCGCCCGTCAGGATCAGTCGACAGGCGGGCATGCTCCAACGCCAGTGGCTGAAGGGTTATCTCTTTAGTTGTGGTGTAGCGACAACGGGTGCCTTTTTCACCGATCGGCCGCGAATTGACCTCGAAACCTCTAGCAATACGCATCGGTTCTTTCATCTCACGCCAGACAGGAGTGAACTCCACCACCGACATCGAGGGAATAGTGCGCAGGTAATGCGGCCACAGCAGACTGACCAGCCCTTCAGTCAGTTCAGGCAGGTCGTCATCAAGCTTCTCACGCAGGCGGCCCATCAGAAAGGCAAAGCCCTCGAACAGTCGCTCCACGTACGGGTCGCGCGCGCCCGCTTTATCGAGATTGAGCATTGCCGCCTGTTCAGGGTGAGCGCGGGCAAATTCTTCGCCGGCTTCCAGCAGGTAGCGCATTTCAGCGTCGTAATAACGCAGGGTTAAGTCGTCCATAAGAACCTGAATATGTGTGTTTTAAAGGTATGTCAGTCGCTTTACCCGCAAAGTACCGCACAGCCTGCCGGGTCAAGGGCAATCAGGCCCGCCAGAAGCTGGTCCATCTCTGGCTGAAGCCGTGACTTATCGGTTTCACTGCGGGCGGCTTTCATACGCAGCAGCCTGAGGCGGCGCGATTTCACTTCAAACAACAGCGCTGGCGTCCACTGAGTGAGGGTGATGGCCTGTGCTGCACCGTCAAGCTCACCCAGCAGATGCAGCGCCAGTTCATTCTTACCCTTCTGCTCAGCCACACGTGCCATCAGCAGACGCACCAACCATTTGTCTTTGGTGGTGTCGGTACCCGGGCGCGTTTGCAGCCAGTGGAGTGTGGCATCCAGACCATCCGTGTCAGCTTTCTCCAAAGCTTCCGGTTCAAGGGCCAGAATATCGTTGCCAGTTTCACTCAAGGCACTGACAGGTTCATCCCGCCAGTTGGACATCTCGTCGAGCACGCTCTGGTTTATCCAGTTCAGCGTGACCTCATCAGCAAAGGGTGTGCCGTCATTGAAGGCCAGCGTTTCAAGTCCGGGAAGGCGCCGCAGCAGCCCTTTCAGGTCAGCGGTAATGATATCGGCCAGCACATCCTGGCCTGATTTAATCAGGGCCTGATGGATGTACCACTGCAAATCCAGCCAGAGATGATTGGCGCCACGCGAGAAAGTGCTGTCCGCTTGTTCCAGTATCTCCAGCCAGCTCTGTTGCAAATACAGCCGTTTAAGCATTGCACGCTGGTCAGCCCGCGGCGGTTCGATGCGCGTTTTCCCTTCGGCATCCGGTGCCGGGATTGCTCTTAGCGTGTCGTGACGCAGACTTTTCATCAGCCGGTGTGCGGCAAGCCAGCCATCAGGTTGCTCACGCAAATATCCCGTCAGGGTTCGGGCCTGAGCCAGCAAATCCTGACCGGATGTGATGCGGCTCAGCACTGGCGCGTCCTGTTCTGCCGTGTGAGATGCCGACTGCGGGCGTGTCTGACTGCTGGCGTTCTGGGGTATTACCGCATCCACGCCACCGGCTTTCATCAGGCGGGCTCCCAGCGCGCTGTACAGGGCACTCAGATCTGGACGTGACGCTTCAGGCTCAGTTTCAAGACTGTCTCGGATGAGCAGCAACGCACCGGTCGTACGCTGGGCATCGTCGCGTACCACTTCTGGCCAGAGTAACAGGCTGTCAAGTAGACGAGAGCCTGCGAGCCACTCCAGCGCCGGTTTACGGCTTCGCTCGCGCTGTGGATGGAGCTGTGTTCCATACTGGGTTAGTAATCCCGCCAGTAACTCAAGCCCTTCAGCAAACCCGGTTTCACCGTCCTGGTGCAAGCGCGCCCAACAATAGTAAGTAGCAACCCGGACATCTTTGGCCTCTGTGGTCAGCACCTTTTCAGCCAGCTGGCAAATCAGCCCGGTATCAATGCCGGAAAGTTTATTGACCTCCTCCCGGATACGCTGGAAATCATCGTCATAACCCGGGTCTTCTCCTGTAGGATTGATCTCACTGATAGGGGTAAGCCAGCGCTGCCAGCTTTCCATACGTGACTGCGCCTGCTGTCGCAGCAAGGTTTCATCCGCCTGGCAGGCAACAACCAGATTCTGCAAAGCGTCCATTATTCGACTCCGTCCATGTCACTGTTTTCTGTGTTGGTCATCAGCGCCTGCGCCATAGCCGCGCTGTCGACGCTGAATATTTGATCTGGCAGCGTAAAACCCCGCAGTGCCAGTAACGCCAGCGGCCCACTGCCCAGTTGTGAACGCAGTACCCACTGTAGGGTCCGACCATCCGGGGCGGTAAAACTCATCATCCACTGACTGCGGTCTAGCTGCTCTCTCTTACTTTCATCCAGCCAACGAATAAAGCCCCAGGTTCCGCTGTAATCACCAAACAGACGTGCGCCCGCATTGACGGTGGTCCATGTCAGCATGGCTCCGGGCTTGTAGGTGTCACCAGGCCAGCGGAAGCTCTGCCAGTCTGCCATCTGGTTGAAGTAGTGCAGCTTTTGTCCATCGATAGTCAGTTGCGTTTCTACCACCTGCGGTACTGGACGCGCCTGTAGCTCAAAGCTGATGCCCTGACTGCCGTCGGTAAATAAGATATCCGATAGCTGGCTGAGCTGATTAATCGCCCGCAGGAAGGCTGGATTAAAGCTCAGCCCCTGGCTATTAACCTTATCTGGCACCCACTGGCTGCCCTCCTTATGCAGCACACCGCCGAGTTCCGCGGTCAGGAAGCGCTCAATGCGTCCGCTGTCCTTACGCACAAACTCAGCCAGCATTGGCAGAGAGGAATCACTCTTGCTGATCGCGAATGGGAAACGTCCGTCAAATGCCGTATGCCAGTTCGCCACCACGGAGCGACCCCATTTGTCATTCAGGCTCGCTGCCGATGGCTGAAGCACAGTTTCCCAGGCCTGGGTCAGTGGCTGCACAAACATGGTGCTGCCAAAACCACTCCACTCTTCGCCCAGGCTTGCAGCAATTAGGCTGCCGTACTGCTGCGTGTCGGTCAGATCCACGCTTTTACCCTGGAACACGGTCTGCGCCAGGCTCTGCATCATTTCCTGAGGGTCAGAGGCGCTGGCGACCTGTTGCAGACGCAGACGCACACGGGTGATACGGGTAAGATACGTTTGCAGGCTCAGTGAGTTGTCAGCCGACATAACATTGCTGCCTTTGTTTTTACCCATAAGTGCCAGCAACGGTCCAAAGGTTTCATCCAGTGGGCCCTGCGGGCCTGAGGCTGACTGGTCAATTACCGGTTTGTCCTTCCCGCCTACCAGGTCTTTAGCCGATTTGATGATGGAGTCCGACAGGCCTTCACTCTTCTGGCCGGTCTGCCCCTGCCAGGCGAGGGTGTTCATCAGGGCAATCAGCGGTGACTGGCGAACATCACTCATCAGCGTCAGCTGGTCAGTGACGTCAGCAATATTGTTTGCCGAATTAAGTTGCAGGCTGTTGAGGAAGCTCAGCCAGCTACCGGCAAAGTCGGTGAAGTAGCGTTCCGTCAGTCGTGCTTTCAGTGCTTCCGGCGACAGGTCTGAGGAGACGGCTTTCCGGCTGTCGCTCAGCACCCAGTCAATTTCATCGCGGCGGGAGTTTGCCGCTTTCTCAATGGCCTGCTGGATACCTCCCTCCCAGGCCTGACGGGTGAACATGCCCGGCACCACCTCATCAGTGGTAAACAGGCGACGGGCATCGGTACCGCCGGTCATGTCCTCCAGAGACACATCGGCGAAGTTACGACGCACGGATTTGAGCATGTTCTCGTACAGCGTACTTTCCGCGTTGCGCCGTCCAATTTGCTGCAACAGCACCTGGCGGCTCTGGCTGACCAGTTGCTCATCCGGTGTGGTTTTCCACTGTGACTGCGCTGGCAGTTCGTTGATGTAGAAAGCCCACAAATCCGGTGACAGGCTTTGCCACAGGCCAGCTGAGATGCCTAAACGCGTCGGCTGCACGGTTTTCATGGTTTGCGCGTAGAATGCACCATCAGCTTTATCCGGCCGGGTCATCATCAGCCAGGCTTTCAGCTGGTCATAACCCGGTTTCGCCATCTGTGTCCGCTGGTCGCTGTTGGGTGCCGAATTGACCAGCGCAATGAGCTTCTGCTTAAGCGCTTCATTTGCCGGGTCACGTATCAGACGGTTGTTCGCCACCCCGTACCAGGGCAGCATTGCGTCAAGCAACTGCTGATCATGGTTCAGACCAAAGCGCTGATACCATGGCGTGCCGTCCTGAATATGGTGCAGCAGGCGACCGGCATCATTACGCAAAGCATGCAGGGCAGTCAGTTGGTAATCCGATACAGAAGGGTGGTCCACCAGAGCATGAGCCTGCTGTGCAACAGAAACGATTTGTGACCGGTTGACCGCAAACGACAGCAGCGTCCCTACCCCCCAGACACTGATGATGGCCATCAGTGCCCAGGCCAGCGCTCGTTCCCACGGCATACCGACACGACGGCCACGTATGCGGGTGCAGTCGTCAACAATACCCTGCCAGGTTGCTGGCAGAGTCAGGGCATGACGCTGTGATCCATAATTCTCAGCGTCGGCTGTTTCCGCTGACATTCCGGCAGGTTTCTTCTCCGACAGGCTGAACATCAGACAACGCAGCGGGACGCGCTGCTGAGAAACAAAGAGCCATGGCTGCAACTGCTGAGCCCAGCGGGCAATAGCACCGTCGTTCAGGTGCTGGCTCAGGCGCAGCAGGAAGTCGTGGCTGCTGTTTTCCGCGACCTGACTCATCCCCTGCGTCCGCAGGGCCGGCAGCATCAGTTCCAGCTGGCGGATCACATCGTCTTCTTTTGCGCGTGGTGGAAAGCTTGCGCCTACCGCCTGCTCAGGACGCGTACCCTGCGACCAGTGACTGCTGCACAGTTGCCACAGCCAGACCGGAGCGGAATAACGCAGCAGTTCGCTGATTTTTTCCAGGCCGCGTAAATCGCTATCGCTGATATGTGGGGTAAGATTAAGCGACTCGGGCAGTACACGGATAATCCCGTCCAGCGGGCGTCCACGGCGTAGTTTACGCAGCGCGGTGTATTTTTCGCGGTCAGGCTCCGATGCCAGGCTGCCGCCGTAAATCAGCACGGTGCGGTTGCCTTCAAGCCACTGCTGCTGTTGCAGGCCGGGTACCAGTTGCTCAATCGCGCCTTCATCGCCGGTGATCAGCAGCAGGCGGACTTTACGCCGCCAGAAGAACGAGTGCCGCCTTCTGAGATTCCTGCTCAGTGCTGAAAAATCATATTGATCCGACGCGCTTTCTTCGTTGGGATTGTTTTCACCATCAGGCGTAACGGGAGAGGGATTTTGTTGCCTGGACAACGTAAAGAACACCAGGGTGCATAATGTGGCGGTCAGAATGATGCAACCTGCCAGCACATACCAGAAATTATCGTCACCGCTACCGGACGGTAACTGCGCTGTCTGTGCAAAAATAAAGAGTATCATCAGCAGAACTGCCACGATAAGTAGTCCTGCTCCCAGTGGCTTTGAAACCTTTTTCATGCCGGTTATTCCTTTCCGGAGTGTCGTGCAACCCTGATAAATTCCGGGCGCTGAAGACGGGCTGTAATTCGTCTCAGCAAAATGGCCAGCCCAGGCAATGTCACAATCATTGACAGCAGAAGAAGAGAGATCCCTGCCCAGGAGAATGCAGTTGAAGGGAAATAGCGGATCATCAGACTGTACAGCCCAGCATTAAGCAGTAATGCCATAAGAACAGATCCCCCGGGAAAGGGAGGCTGAATCACGAAATGATCATGCCCGACTGCAGGAGCGGCGTTTCCGAGCGACACAGCCCAGGCATCGTCTTCACCTTCGAGAAGAAGCCACTGGCTGGTGGGGCCATAAGCAGCCATCTCAGCCGCAGCGCCAGTCATTGCCCAGCCAGCAAGACCGCCATACCGGACACTGGCGGTGTCATAGTCAATGACACCGCCAGTGCCAATGCTATCGTACAAAGGAACCGACAGATCATTCAGCACCATGCTCACTGACTGTCTTGGCGCATCTGTGAGCCCACTGTGCCAGACAAGGTGTTTCTTGCTGGCAGACGTGAGGGCCATATCCCGTAATTCAGTGAGTTCCGTTGCAAGCATACGGGTGTTGAGCGGCATCGCCCGGAAAAGCCGTAATGCATTTTTTTGCTCACCCGGATTCAGCATCGATGGTGGCATCAAAAATAACGCGCTGGCAAATTCCGGCAGAACATCATTGGGCAAACGATAGTGCATTGCCAGTACCAGTACGGGCCGCTTTGTTGACGCCACAAACTGATTCCAGTCATCAAAGGATGAGTCTACGTCCTGAAAATGAATCTCAGCTTTCCAGGGAGGGGAACCTGCTGACCAGATACGATAGAAAGACTGAGATTCACGGTCTTTGTCGCTACCGTTGGTCTGAACAATAATCTGGAGTGGGCCGGAAGAATATCGCCGCCGAATCGAGGGCATTATCTGAGCAATGAGATGACGAAGCAGCTGCTCAAAACGTGAAATACCGGGTGTAAGCGGTTCGTCTGGCAACATCGTGAGAGGCGATGTGTCTGCACTTTCCTCTTCCTGCGTATGTGCGAGACGATCTAACAGTCCCGTATCGGCAGTAATGAAAACATGGCTGAGAATGACAAGATGCTGTTGTGCACGTAAGCGCCACTTCAGACGCATGTTCCGGCACCACTCATTCCAGTTCCAGACACGAACTGCCAGCATTTCCTGCCTGAAAGTGTAAACCGCGATGGCTGCCGAAATGCCCGCAAATGTCCAGGCCGTCAGTGGCAACCAGGCCCCACTGCTCAATGAAAGTAACCCTGTCGCCGGAGATTTCAGTACAGCAACAAGCAGCCCGGTGAAAAGTCCGAGAATAATAATCAACAGACAGTTCCACGGTGACCAGGATGGTGCCTGCTCTTTTTCAGGCACTTCCGGAAGAGACCATCCCATCAGCCAACCTCCATATCCGGCATACTTGCGATGACACTCGAACCACACTGCGTCTTGCAGCCATGCAATACAATTCCACGCCCGTTTTCTTCATACGCAGAAACATCGCATTCAATAATTTTATTCATACCGTGTTCCGGGCAACTGACGGTATCATTCAAAAGTGCGGCATTTTTACCGGATATATCGAAACTGGATGAGGCTGATGTGACTTTGCCACCATGCGTAGTGGCATCCCCTAAAACGACGACAAATTTCCCCATTTGCTAATCCTTTAATTCGAAGAAAACAACTGACTATATAGCGTTGAATTTTAGCAAACCCACTGAACAACAACCTACCGAAGTGTGTTTATGCTTTATTTACAGCTCTATATGCTGGCAGCTTACTTTGCTCTTTATAAAATTCATCAACAACAGTGTCCTGACTAATTAAATCAAGTTCAGGTACTTTGTCTGGCTCTCCACTGGAGAGATAAGGATCCTCTCCCTGCGTCCAGTCCGCTTTTCGCCGTAAATCTGCCATAAATTCTTTATCCCAGGTTGCATCGCAATACCCAATCGGTAAATCATATGCCACCACCTGAGACATGAAATCAGCACGCATAGGAAGAGTACTATGATCCGTGGGCTGAGAAACATAGGTTCTTATACGAAGATCCTTTTCTTCAAATGTCTCCTTACGGGTCACAGGCACCATTCGGGGCTCAGATTCAGTTCCCACATTTTTAAATCCAATCACAATATCCTGATTGGGGTATAAATTGATGTAATTGTCATAGGTATTGTCGTTTTTTAGATTTTTATCCGGATTAATTTCCCCCCAGCCATCTATCTGTCTGTCATCGTGTTCAGCTCCAACACGTGATACATCAAAATTAGCTAATTTTGCAGCATCTATAGGTTCAGGTACCTTTTCGGCATTAATAAAAACCGTTTGCCATTCCGGAGGATCTGGATAGGTGAAACTACTGCTTTGATACTTGTCGCCTTTATCATCCCAGAACGGTTTACCATCCGGCAATTTTGCAAAAGGTGTTGCGGGATTTGGCGCTTCGCCACATGGAGTACTGCGAGCCAGCATGCGCTGAAATAAATTTCCCTGATGCTTTTTCAGCAGAGGATGAGGCTGCCCCTGAGAATTATTGGGTAATCCCTGCCAGCCAATTGAGCGTAGCGGACGTGACCCCATAACTCGATCATGAGGACAGAAGTAAATATAAGTGCGTCCGTGGTTATCTCGTTCGGCAAGACTGCTGCCACTTTCACTGGCAAGAGCGACATCTGGTCGCCAGTTCTTTTTATCTACCGTCTGTCCGACACAAAGCCCTTCATAGCCCAGTGATGATAAATGATTTTTTCTGGAAGCCACCTTATCAATGATGGCAGATAACGTATTCTGCCGCCCTTCTGGCGAAATGCACTCATCTGCCGGAAGTGACGCCCCATTAAGATCGTTATGATCCAGTGCATAAGGAGAATTAAGTACAAATAATGCATCAGGTACATTCCTGGCTATCGCTACCGCAGCCATTGCAACCATGGTTCCCTGGCTGTGAGAAATAATGGTTACTGTATCTTTGGGATATTTATTACGAATACTGTCAACCAGGTCTGCAAGGCGTTTTGCAGCATGCGCGTAGTATTTTCGCGGTGGCGCATTGGTTAACAGGCGATCTTTGTCTTCATTAAACCACTGGACTTTGATACCTGCTACTCTCTCTTTAAACCCTGTCTCACTCCATAAAGAGTGCAGATTATTTGTACCGTTCTGGAATGGCCCGCCGCCCCAGAAAAATGGCCCCTGAGCAATAATATTTTCATGAGGCATGCCTTGCCTTTTTAAGTGATGGTAATCAACGTCTTTCCTATTGGCTAACGGTATAACATATTTATCTTCATTACCTTTAGGTGAAGCATACCCCCAGTAAAAGCGAATGACTGGAGAGGTTTCCTTCTTAGGCGCAGGCAAATCTCTTTCTATAAGAGGTTCAATCTCTATTTTTTCATCAGAAAAATATTTATTAGCCACCAGTTTATAATCAGTCCCTTTTAATCCAAGTCTCTTATTCAGGCCATCACAAATTTTGTCCTCAGCAATTGAAATTCATTCTCCTGTCGAGTTAACACCATGTACAAGAATAATAATTCCAGGCAAATGTGGAGGTAAATCACACCCACCTCTGATTTGGCAATTTTTATGAGAGGGAAATGAACGCCAGGAAGGATGCCCATTATCATCAAACTTACATTCAAGTTCCCGAACAGGTTCATAATTATTGTTCATTTTTCACCACCTCCTTTTTCCCATTTGACTCATTAGTATATGTGATGGCTTTAGCTTTAATATTTTTATTACATTGATATTTAACATCAATACTTGACGTTGAAAGCTTCGGAAATTTAATTCCATCTTTATAAACTTCATCTTCAATCCTAATCTGGATTTCAGACAATTCGTTTGCCATTAAATTCCTTTCCTCATGTGTTTTCGGTGGCGTTAATGTTCTGAGATAGTCGAATATATGAAATCTAGGTCCATACTCGTTTGCATAGGGCATTTTTTTTCTTATTAGTTCTTCTTTCACTAACTCATCAATTTTTTTCTGCCAGTCATCATAAACACTGATTAAATTGCCGTCAGAAAACCTTAATTTATTCACTGAGCTAAGGTCATTGAGACCTGTAGGGCGAGAATAGCTATCCTCCGTTTTAGACTCATCCCTTAGATAAACACCATCATTAGCCACTACTACTTTAAGCTGACTAAAACGTTCTGGGGTGCTGTATTCCATAGCTACAATTTTATATATAAATGTGTTCCCATGATCTGCTGAAAAGAAGAAAAACACAGGGCAACCTGTTTCTGACCTTCCACTACCACAATATTGTCTGGTAGATGCGCCAGGGAATGCCAGATAACCATTATCCGCCCCATTAATAATAGAGCCTTGATAAGCCGCAATATTATTTCCCCGGCGATATGAGAAATCATAAAAATCGTTATCCCATCCCAGGTGTGTTTTTATTCCCCGCAGAGAGTCATTGTAATAAACCTGTCCACCCTTATCACAGGATATGTAGTTTTCCAGCGTCAGGTATCGATTTTTATCTATGCGATAAATAATTTGAGCCGGAGCATCTGTTTCAACTTTTCGTGACTCTTCTACCTTCTGAGAACCGCTCATTCCTCCCAGACCCACCCCAAAACTGGCTCCCATACTGGCTCCTGCCAGGAACTGTAAGCCTTTATAAATGGCATACAGGAGTACACCAATAATGGCTATAATTGTGAGGACTTTCCTGTCTGACTGATTCCATCTCATCTTAATTCGCCTTAACTAAGCTGATAATCATATTGTCGATAACATCAGAAGAATTGAGTGACGTTGCTCCAGAAGCATCTGTAATACCGGAAACAACAGAACCATCTGGCATGGTGATTTTGTACGCTTTACCTGGTATAGGTTCTTTTGTCAGCGCATTTCTGATGACAAATTTCTCATCAAACGTAGAAGGTTCAAACGACTTCATCACCCCCTGCATACTGCCCGTGCCCGCTTTCCTGATGCCCGTGTTCTTAATCAGCAGTTTACCCGGACCACCAATCTCAACATTTCCGCCGTTGATTTTGATGTAGCCACCACCACAAATCAGCGTCAGCTCGTCCTGTGCCGTGACAACCATTTTCCTGCCGCTTGAAACATGCGTATCCTGCGTGGACCATGTGGTGATGTTTCCGCCCTGCGCCTGAATATCAATATCGTTTTGCGAGCTGAACAGTTTTGCCCCTTCACGGCTGTACAGGCTGAGTTGTTTACCGGCCGCCAGCGTAAAGTCCTTCTGCGCACCAACATCCAGTTGTTTACCCGCTGTCAGCGTAAGATTATCACTGACTGATAGCTGCATAACTTGCAATGACACTCGCACCACACTGCGTCTTGCAGCCATGCAATATAATTCCACGCCCGTTTTCTTCATACGCAGAAACATCGCATTCAATAATTTTATTCATACCGTGTTCCGGGCAACTGACGGTATCATTCAAAAGTGCGGCATTTTTACCGGCTATATCGAAACTGGATGAGGCTGATGTAACTTTACCATCATGCGTAGTGGTATCCCCTAAAACAACGACGTATCTACTCATTTAATAACCATACTCCTTTGCCTTTTCTCGAATAATTTCCTCGATACCCGTTTCCCGACTTATCATTGAAGGTTCATTAATTCTTTCAACAACCCCAGTGTTCATATAAGGGTCTGCGCCAGTGGTCCAATCAGCAAGATATCGGAGCGTTGAAAGAAATTCTTTATCCCATGTAGCATCGCAGTAACCTATCGGTAAATCATAAGCTACTACTCTGGTCATAAATTCCTTGTTTCCGGGCAGTGTGCTGTGATCTGTTGGTTGAGAAACATAAGTTCGTAACCTTTTATCTTTTTCTTCGAAAGTTTCCTTCCTTGTTATCTCTTGCACATAACCACTTGGAAGTTCCTTATAGCCGATTACAACATCTTGGTTTGGATATAAATTGACATAGTTATTATATGTATTGTCATTTTTCTTTCCAGTTTTAGGGGCTATCTCACCCCACCCATCCTGTTGTTTTGAGCCATGCTCTTTACCTACTCTGGTTTCGTCAAATTCGGCCAGCTCACTGGGATTAATAGGCTCAGGGACTTTCTCTGCATTTACAAACACTGTTTGCCATTTTGGAGGGTCAGGATATGTAATGCTACTACTTTGATATTTATCACCATCATCATCCCAAAATGGTTTTCCATCAGGTAAAGTACCAAATGGTGTCTGCTTATCAGGATAAGAACCGCATGGCGTATTCCTGGCCAACATCCTCTGGTACAAATTATTTTTAAATTTCACAATTAATGGATGTGGATTACCATTTTTATCATTAGGTAGCCCTTGCCACCCTATCGAGCGAAGCGGTAATGACCCCATAACTCGGTCATGAGGGCAAAAATAAATATACGTTCTGCCATGATTATCACGCTCTTGTATTTTTCCAGCCCGTATTACATTCTCACCTTCAGGCTTCCAATTCGTTTTATCAGTAAACTTGCCTACACATAACCCTTTATAACCCACAGAAGACAGATGCGTGGATTGCTTTGCAATTTTTTCAATTATTGATGATAATGTATTTTCGCGTCCGCTTGGAGAAATTCTCTCTTTCTGAGGAATTGAAAGCTCATTAAGCTGGCTATTATGCATTGCATAAGGGGAGTTTAATATAAAAAGAGTATCTGGCCCTTTTTTTGCTAATGCGACTGCGGCTAGCGAAATCATTGTCCCTTGGCTATGAGAGATAATACTAACCGTATCATTTGGATATTTATCCCGGATAAGGTCTAAAAGATCTGCTAATCTCTTAGCTGCATGTGAATAGTATTTTCTTGGTGGAGCATTTGTTAAAAGTCTATCTTTATCTTCATTGAGATACTGAAGTTTTGCTCCAGAGATTCCCGCCAGATTCTCATCGAATCCATAGTCACTCCAAAGCGAGTGTAAGTTATTCGTGCCATTTTGGAATGGGCCACCTCCCCATATATATGGCCCTTTTTTTTGAATGTCATCTTGTTTTATACCTGTTCTTTTCATTTCATGATAATCTTCACCATCCGCATTAGCTAACGGGATAATATATTTATCCTCTTCCCCCCTCACAGAAGAATACCCCCAATAGAATCGAATGATTGGAGAGCGCTCAGAATTTTCAATAAGTTTTCTACGAGCTAAAGGTGAAGGTGACGAGTTACTTTTCCCTTCCTCCTTCTCACAATCTGTACTATATTTGTTCGACTTCAATTCAAATTGAGAACCATTGAGCCCTAACCTGTCATTTAATCCTTTGCAGAGAGACTCTTCCGCATTTTGATACCATTCACCTGTTGAGTTAACCCCATGGACGAGTATTATCAAACCAGGGAGATGAGGAGGTAAATCACATCCTCCGCGGACCTTTATATTTTTATGAGAAGGGCATGAACGCCATGAAGGTTTTCCATTGTCGTCATACTTTAACTCTAAAGCCCTGGTTGTATCTGTTTTTTCACTCATTAGAAGCATCCTTTTTTATCTATTAGACAAGCCGCCACTTATCTTATTACTGGGACACCATGTGATTGGAGGATATATATAATTAAATATGATAAAACCACACACATACACCACTTGCCTGCTTTTTTCCACCCACCATCAATAGGTTTATGCAAAAAGCCAATAAAAATATATAAGATGCTACCAATTACAAGAGAATATAAACACATTATAAAGAGTATTAATCCTAACATATGTATTCCATTAATATTATTTAACGACCAGTAAGTGTTATTATCATATCATCTATCAAATCCGAAGAATTAAGCGTCGTTGCCCCCTGCGCGTCTGTTATACCAGTGACAACTGACCCGTTTGGCATAGTTATTTTATAGGCTTTTCCTGGAAGCGGCTCTTGGGTTAATGCATTTCTGATAACAAATTTCTCATCAAACGTAGAAGGTTCAAACGACTTCATCACCCCCTGCATACTGCCCGTGCCCGCTTTCCTGACGCCCGTGTTCTTAATCAGCAGTTTACCCGGACCACCAATCTCAACATTCCCACCGCTGATTTTGATGTAGCCGCCTCCGCATATCAGCGTCAGCTCGTCCTGTGCTGTAATGACCATTTTCCTGCCGCTTGAAACATGCGTATCCTGCGTGGACCACGTGGTGATGTTTCCGCCCTGCGCCTGAATATCAATGTCGTTTTGCGAGCTGAACAGTTTTGCCCCTTCACGGCTGTACAGGCTGAGTTGCTTACCGGCCGCCAGCGTAAAGTCATTCTGCGCACCAACATCCAGCTGTTTACCCGCTGTCAGTGTCATATTATCACTGGCTGATAGCTGCATATCTTCGCCGCTCACCAGTGCCATGCCTTTTGGCGCACTGCCCAGAATCACCTCTTCATGCAGTTGTTCAATTTTCTGCTTCAGGAGTTTTTGCTGACGGCCAACATCGGCAGCCAGAGCCTGAGCCTGCTGTGCGCAGGCAGCAAGGGATTCCATTTCCACTAATGCTGCTGAAAGCCGTGCGAGTGCAGGCTCCATATCAAGGACCTGGCCCTGCGCCTTCGCCTGGCCGTCAGCACTAATAAAAATCCCTTTCTGCGCCCGGATGGCGCCCCAGTTGTCGGTTCTGAGCTCAAACCCCTCACCGCGCTTCTGCCTGTCGCTGTCGACCAGATGGCCGAGATTCAGCTGGCTCTTGCCGCCGTACTCCGTGCTGACCTTGATATGCTCTTTCCCGCGCTCGTCGTCGAGGCGGATTTTGTTGTTCGCCGGCGTGCGCAGCACGTTGCGTCTGTAGTTGCGGATGGTGACGTGGTCGCCATGCGCCGAGTCGTGCAGCACACCGGCAATGTACGGCCGGTCCGGGTTGCCGTCCTCAAAACCAATCGCCACCTCGGTGCCTGCCAGCAGCGGCAGGTGCAGGCCGTAGGTGTCACCCGCATACGGGCGGGACTGACGGACCCACAGGCTCTCGAACCCGGTCTCCCAGTTCTCACGGTCAAACAGCATATTGACGCGGTAGCGGCCGTCTTTATCGATATGCCCGTAGGTGTCATTTTCAGTGGTACTGGTGACGCGGGCCGGTAAGGTACCGGCCATCACCGGACGTGAACCAGGCTCAGGGCGGAAACTGAAATCAGTGCTGTCCGGGATACCGTCAAACCTGACGCAAAAGTCCGCATCACGCTGCGCATGGCTGTGCATCGCCGTGACAACCACGCCCTGCGCAAACACTTCTGCCACTTCGTACCCGCCGGTGACTTTCAGCAGCATACCCGGAGAGAGCTCCGGACAACTGGTGAAGGCAACGGTCTGCGTCTGGTCATTCAGGTAGCGCTCATGACGGATGCGGGCGTAAAACGCCCCGGACTCCGCAGCCGGGTTGCGGTCATACGCGCTGCCCGGCGTCAGGTAGTTATCCGCCCAGTGATAGGCCTCACCGTACGTGGTGACATCCCCGCGGGTCGCATCAACCAGGGTGTTCATGTCCTCCGTGGCCTGACGGTAGTTGTAATCGCGGGTGCTGACCTCCTTCTGGACCACCTTATGACGGCTCTCCATCTCCCACACCGAGTCCACACCCTGCGAGTGCTGCCCTGACGGCGGCACCGACGGCAGCGTCAGGCCTTTCTCATATCCCTGCCGGCTGTCGTAAAACTCCACCACGTCAATGTTGAGGCGCGTGTCGGTGGTGAAGCGGAACCAGATACCGACCTCACCCAGCAGGCGGGTGATAAAGTGCAGGTCGTCCTCAGCGTACTGCATCACCTGCTCACGGCGCGGATACTCTTTACTCAGTGAGAACAGGAAGTCCTGGCCGCGCATGCCGTGGCGCTCGCGCAGGATTTTCTCCACAATCTGCGGGACGGACATGTCCTGGTAGACGGCGTTCTGGTGCGAACGGCTGAGCAGGGCCAGACGCGGCTCAAGCGTCACTGCGTAACGGGTTTCATCCTTTGAGGTACCCAGACGTTCAAAACCCGTGACCACGCCCTGAATCACCCGCACCGGCTGCTGTATTTTGATGCCGTACCCCTGATCTACCGGGGCCTGAAGCGTCAGGGAAGCCGCTTTCATCAGCATCATCTCTTTGCTGATGGCATGGTCCGTACTGGTGAATTCAGTACGGTAGCTGAACGGCGTGCTCAGGGCTTCATCACCCTCAAACGCCAGTACATCAAGCCCTGCATCGCAGCCCTTCACCGACAGCAGGTGATGGCTGTGGCTGAATCGTAAGGGAAGATTACTGCTCATGCATGCTCACCTTCTGTCCGGTCAAACTCGAGCACTATGCCCTCTCCCTCATCCCAGCCCAGCGTCAGGGTATGCGGCTTCTGCCCCGCTGCCATATGGCTCAGCAGCTGCTGGCTCAGCACCGGCAGAATCTGCTGGTTCAGCAGGCTGTCGACATTACGGGCCCCGGTGTCCGGCAGCAGGCAGGCATCGGTCAGCGCGTCGTACAGGCTTTCGTGGATATCGGTCTTCATACCGTAGTGACGGTTGAGGCGTCTGCTCACCTGATTCAGCTTCATCTCCACAATGGTACGCATGGCTTCTGCATTCAGCGGACGGTAAATCACCGTCTGGAAGCGCGCCAGCAGCGCGGGCTGGAAGTGGTCCCGCAGGACAGGACGCAGCAGTTCATGCAGATCCGGCTCTGTCGCCTCCGGCTGTTCCTCCAGCATCTGCATGATGAGGTCGCTGCCGAGATTGGAGGTCATCAGAATCACCGTGTTGCGGAAGTCAATTTCCCGCCCCTCGCCGTCGCGCATGACGCCCCGGTCAAACACCTGGTAGAACAGGTTCATCACGTCCCGGTGCGCCTTTTCCACTTCATCCAGCAGCACCACGCTGTACGGGCGCTTACGGACGGCTTCGGTCAGAATGCCGCCCTGACCGTAACCCACGTAGCCCGGAGGTGAGCCCTTGAGCTGCGAGACGGTGTGTGGCTCCTGGTATTCCGAGAGGTTGATGGTGATAAGGGACTTCTCGCCGCCGAACAGTTCATCGGCCAGCGCCAGGGCGGTTTCGGTCTTGCCGGTGCCGCTCGGCCCCACAAGCAGGAACACGCCCTGCGGGCCGTTCTCCGGCGCCAGACCGGTTTTGCTGGCGCGCAGGCGCTGCGCAATGGCATTCAGCGCACTGTCCTGACCGACAACGCGTTTCGCCAGACTGTGCTCAAGGCTCAGCAGTTCCGTCTGCTCGTCCTTCATCAGGGAAGAGAGCGGTACGCCCGTCCAGTCGGCGATAACGGTGGCGACGGTACGCGCATCCACATCCAGCCCCAGCAGCGGGGTATTCTGCTGCACGGCAGTAAGCTGCCTCTGAAGGTCCGCAATCTCCCCCTGACGGGAGATATCCGTGCGGCAGGCAAGCAGTTCTCCCGTCAGTTTCAGCTCCTGGCCGTACTGGGCTTCCCGTTCGTCGAGCTGCAAAATGATGGCGACCTCTTCCTCTCCGATGGCGGCCAGACGTTCGCCGTGAGCGGTATTACCCACTACGATATCCTCCAGCAGCGCCTGCTTCTCCATAGCAAGGGCCGTGAGCTGCGCCTTCATGCGGATCAGCGGCTCCGGAATAGTGTCGAGGCTCATACGGATACGGGCAGAGGCGGTATCCAGCAAATCAACCGCCTTGTCCGGAAGCTGGCGTCCGGTCAGATAGCGTCTGGAGAGCGTGACGGCGGCTTTAACCGCTTCATCGGTAATATGCACGCCATGGTGCTCCGCGTAGCGTGACTTGAGTCCGCGCAGCATCAGGCAGGCGGTGTCGTCGTCCGGTTCGTCCACCTTCACCATCTGGAAACGACGCTCCAGCGCGGCGTCGCGCTCAAAGTACTGTTTGTACTCACTCCAGGTGGTGGCGGCGATGGTTCTGAGCTCACCGCGGGCGAGCGCCGGTTTCAGCAGGTTGGCCGCATCGGCGCCGCCCGCCTGGTTGCCGGCGCCGATAATGGTGTGCGCCTCGTCTATAAAGAGCAGAACCGGCAGGGGTGACTGCTGCACCGCATCGATGATGTTTTTCAGACGCTGCTCGAATTCCCCCTTCACACCCGCCCCGGCCTGTAACAGGCCGAGGTCAAGGGTGCGCACGGAGACCGGCTTCAGCGCGTCCGGCACATTGCCCTCATGAATGCGCAGCGCCAGTCCCTCCACGAGCGCGGTCTTGCCCACCCCCGGTTCGCCGACCAGAATCGGGTTGTTCTTGCGGCGCCGGGAAAGAATATCCACCATCTGGCGGATTTCATTGTCGCGGCCATAGACCGGGTCGATTCTGCCCTCACGGGCGCGGGCGGTGACGTCGAGGGTGAACCTGTCCAGCGCATTCTGCAACGCCGGATTCAGCTCTCCTGTTATATCCGCATTCACCGGACGGCCGACAAACTCCACCTCATCCCTCTGCGTAAGCTCCGCTTCCTGCTGCACCTCCGGGCGTTCATCCGACTGCGCATCCAGAAGTCCACGCAGGCGCTCAAGCTGGCTCTGCGCCAGCGTCAGCAGCGGCCACAGGCCGTCGCAGCGCAGCAGTTTCGGTTTTTCCACCAGAGCCATCAGGAGGTGAATGCTGCGGATATGCTCTTCCTCCGCCAGCGAGGCGTGCAGCCAGGCATCCTGCATCAGTGACTGCACGCCCTCCGAAAGCTGCGGACGGCTGCGCACTGACCGTGGCAGGCTGTCCAGAAAACCCAGCATATCCTGCCATATCGTATCCATATCCCATTCGTAGCGCCGCGCCAGCACCGTCAGGTCGCCCTCACCCTGTTCCAGCAGTTTCAGCAGCCAGTGCTCAGGCAGGATTTCCGCATGGGCGCGGGTCTGGCACAGGGAAGCGGCCCCCTCCATCGCGCGGGCACAGTAAGGGTTAAGACGGCGTAACAGGATGGCTGGATTTTCCATGAGACTCTCTCTTTATCAGTTCCGGACACGCTACCGCCCGTCGCTGTTCCCTGTTATTCAGGAACCCAAAGCGCATCAGGTCGGGCAGGCAGATTGTGTTTTTCTTTGCTGACCACCCGTCAGTGCAGGCGCTCAGCAAAAAAAGCAGACGGCTGACCGTCTGCTCAGGGCTCTTACGCAGTGGCGCGTTCGTTCCAGGAATCGGAATGAATGATGTTGCCGTCCTTGTAGGTCCAGGTGATTTTTTCGTAGCGCAGTTCAATCTGCTCGAGGTGGTTGTGCTTCTCGAAAGCAGGATCCTTGATGTCATGCATCTTCGGATTCACTTTCACCAGCTTCACGTTCTCAAGCTTCGTGTTGAAGTACTCCACTTCCTGGCCCGCGTCGTTGATTCTGTACCATTTGAACTCAGCCGATTTCAGGGTCTGGCCGGTCGTCACCGCCTTGTACAGGTACGGGCTGGAGGAGTCGATTTCCTTGGTGAACAGGAAAGGCGTGTGGATACGGGTGCCGGTCAGCTTGCCGGTATTGTTATCGGTCGGGATGTACAGGTTGTGCTCCTGGGCCACCACTTCGATACTGCCTTCACGATCCTGAACGTCCACGGACCCTTTGATGTCCGCGCCGCCGTCGTCCTTCAGCCACAGATAGACTGGAATTGCCATGTTAATTACTCCGTTACATTGTTATCAGCGCCATCATCCTGCGATGACGCATGGGTCTTGCCCGGCGCCTGACAGGCATTCGCCTGCGGTACCAGACTGATTTCGACACGGCGGTTCAGCGCCCGGCCTTCAGCCGTGTCGTTGGTGGCGACAGGACGGCTTTCACCATAGCCCTGCACCGCAAAACAGCTTTCCGGCACGTCGCCGGTATCCCGCATCCAGTCGCGCACCGACTCCGCGCGCTTAAGCGACAGCACCTGGTTGGACTGGTCATCCCCGGTGCTGTCGGTATGGCCCGCCACCACAATCAGCCAGCCGGGCTTCGCCTTGATCCCCACCAGTGAGTTCACCAGCAGCTTTGTTGAGGCGGGTTTAAGCGCCCACTTTCCGGTATCGAACAGCGACATGCTGTCGAGGCGGACAATTTTCGGTGCCGGTTTGAGTTCCGGTTCAGGCGGCGGAGGCGGAGGCACATAAGAGCGAATCGCATTCAGCACTGGCATACGCAGACGTCCGCCCTGATACAGACCCAGACTCAGCCGGGCCGGTACGCCGTTACGTGCATGGTCGTCCAGCAATGCCGCATCCTCGCGCAGCACGGCAACGGCGTCAGCTTTCGGCCCGGAGTCATTCATCGGTATACGTTCATAGCGTGCAATATCAAAGCTCACACGTTGCAACAGCTGGCGATTATTCCAGCCACTGCTGAGTAGCGCAGCAATGGTCGCCAGCGTTAAGATTCCGAGCGCACCGCGCCAGGTTCGACCATGCGGTGTCAGGCCTCGTCCTTCTGGCAGTAACGGGAGGACAAAATTCGGGAACAGGGAAATAACCGTACTGTCCGTTCCCGCCGGCTGCCAGCCAGACACCTGCTGCATCGCAGTATGGCGGGACAACCACGCTTTCCAGACAGAGGTGACCATGCTTCCGGTCAGGATCGGACCCAATCCCCACAGAACCGCAACAGGTTCAATAACAGGAATATCGGGGTTTTCATCCATAAGGACAGCCTGGACGTGCTGTTGGAACCAGCTCATCAGGCTGTTCATCAGCACCTGTTGCTGCATCGCAGGCGTTCCGCCAGAATTAACCCATTCAGCAACTGAGCCAGGCGCTGAAGTTCCACTCCAGACCTTTACCCCTTCCCCCAGGATCGCCGTCTGCCAGAGCATGTCATTCATCATCGCACTGCCGACCTGTCCATTCAGAACCAGTGGCACAGAATGGCCGGTTGCTTTACGCAATCGACTAATCTGCCAGCGCAGGGCAAGCAAACGACTGGTAAGGCGCTCACTATCAGGGTGCTGCTGCGGACAAACATTGATCATCACTGACAGCTGACGTCCCCAGTCGGGGCGCAACCACAGTACCTGACGGGCGGCCTGCTCCAGTTCCAGATGATCCTCCACACGGATCCAGCAGCCCTGCGTGACAGTAAGTACAGGTGACTGATGCGGCCAGGCAAGCGGCAGATCGCCACAGACCAGTACCACGGGCTGACAATAATTGGCTTCAGGCAGGTCCTCCAGACACAGGGTGAAATCGTGCTGCACGCGACGGCAGGCGACAGCCCAGAACGCCATGATTAGCCCCAGTAACGCCAGCAGGACGAGAACGGAAACCAGCCGGGATGCTGGCAGAAACCACAGGCAGACCACTGCACTCAGCAGGGCAGCCCAGAGCGCAAGCCCGCGCTGTTGTGCAGGGCTCATTTCACAGCTCCCGGCAGCAGGTTAAGCAGTGTCTTATCCAGCCAGCAATCCAGTCCCCACCATAATGCGGTGACCACCACCACACTCAGGCCAATGCGCACGGGCCATGATGCCAGCCAACCCCCTATCCCCTGTCCGGCATGGCTTTCCGCCAGAACGGGATGGGGTTGTGAATAGCTAAACGGCGCAACATATTCATTCAGTGCATTCATGAGTTTCTGCCGCTCAGGATCGTTCAGGGAGCGGAAGTTGCCGAGGAATCCGAGCATCATGACTCGCTGGAAGCAGGTCACAACGGCGTGGTCAGGAGCCGGTTCACGCAGCACATCACGCATCCGATCGCATAACGTGTCACCGGCGTCCATGGTGCCAAGGAAATATCCCTGTAGGGGAATGTCATACCACTGTATACAGGCGTCATCCTCCACACCGCGACCTTTGACTGCCTCATCAAGCAGCGCACACTGTGCCGTAAGAATATGCTGGCAGCTGGCCTCATCGAGTTCGCTCGCTTTTAGTTCTCGCTGCACACGCCCGACATCGTCGATGCAGCGCTCCCAAAGCGTACGCCCTTCCCCGTCCTGGAATGTCGGGCCGTGACGCAGACTGATCACCTGTAGCCAGGTGTCCTGTAACAGGGCATCAATATCAATGAACGCGGCAGTAGCGCGTTTACGATCATTCATGTTCTCAGTACCGCAAAGAGTTCAAGTTCAGGCTCGGCGAGCATTCCCGGAACGTAAAACATACAGGTGCCGCTCTGGAACATTTCGATGGCCAGGGGATGAGAGACATCAAGGCTGAAATACTGATTTTCCAGGCGTAGTGGAATGGCTGCCGGCACATGGCGCAGCGGCATCAGAGGGACGCCCACCCGCGATGAATTGACGATACTCCTGACATGATCGGGACTGCCGACCTTGCACTGGCGCGGGAACTGCTCCTGCAATTGTGCCACCGGCATCGGTGAACGCACGGAGAGGTAATAATCAGCCCCTTCGCGCAGACGTGGATCATGCAGACGGGCCTGCCAGAAGTGAAGCCGGTCATCATGCTCAAGCTCAATTGCCACCACCCGCGACGGCAGGCTGGCTTCCAGAAGATCGCCAAGTAAATCAAACAGCGGCGGGAAGACGTTATTCAGCTGCTCATGCTGCCATGCCGGGATCGCACTGACCTGATGCTCCAGCGAGAATGTCAACAGGCTGCCTGCAAGCCTTGCCAGCTCCGGATAGAGACGCTCAGGCGGGCTTTGCGGGTGGCGCTGAAACTGACCCAGCACGGGCTCAGCACTGTTCAGGGCATTGAGCAGCCAGAACAATGAAACATCGGCTACGGCAAAATCCGCCATGCGCTCATTACTTTCCCGGCGCATGTCCATCAGGCGGCCCAGACGGGCGCGCAGTTGCGTCAACAGTTGCTCCAGCTGGGTCATCAGCCAGCGACTGCCCAGTAACGCCAACAGCGGCGGAAGGTATGTCTCATCAAGTGCCCAGTTCCCCTGCGAATCTTGTTGCAGGCGGGCAACCGGACAGGTCAGGTAATCGCTGTTGTTCTGATGGGCAAATCGCAACGTCAGCTCTGGCCGCATCACTGCAATCTGGCGGGTATCATCGCCAAAAAGGTTGCGGACATCCCGCCAGCGCTGGCGATAGCGAACAGGACGCGCGGCCACCTCATCGGGCTTAAGGCAGTTGCCACCATTCGCGCGCAGCAGCGGAAGAGCCAGAACCACCACCACGTCCTGTGTTTCACTCTCAAGCGCCAGCACCGGTGGCAGGTCGTCAGCATTATCCGTATCGATTAATGTCCCGTCAGGGAACCGGAGGTGCAGATGACGGGCCTGTAGACGGCCCAACTTCAGTACATCCGGTTCGAAAGAGGCATTAATCACCCCCCAGGGATGGGAAAGACCCAGTCGGGCGATACATTCCGCAGACCAGGTCGCATAGGCGGCCTGTTGCTGGAAGTGCTGGGGAGAGACCATCTGGCCCCTGCCCCATAACGGTTGTTCCGTTCTCATGCTTCCTGCCTTACGTTACGCTTTCGCTTTAGGCATCTGGCTCACCAGAGACAGGTTCACATCCATGCCTTCCACCTGGAAGTGCGGCACCGCAAACAGCTTCACGCGGAAGAAACCCGGGTTGTCTTCGATATCTTCCACCACCACCTTCGCGTCACGCAGCGGATGAGAAGCCTGCAACTCATCGCCCGGATCGGTCATTTCCGTCACCAGACTACGCACCCAGGTATTCAGCTCCAGCTCCAGCAGACGGCGGTCCTTGGTGGTGCCGATGTTCTCGCGCTGGATGAGCTTCAGATAGTGCGCAATACGCGACAGCAGGAAGATGTACGGCAGACGGGCGTTGATGCGGCTGTTGGCCGTGGCATCCGCGGTGTCGTACAGCGCCGGTTTCTGCGCGGAGTTCGCCGAGAAGAAGCAGGCATAGTCGCGGTTTTTGTAATACGAGAGCGGAATAAAGCCGAGGTTGGCAAACTCAAACTCGCGGGTCTCCGGGATCATCACCTCAGACGGGATTTTCACCTGGTTGCCGGTACCCAGATCGTACAGATGAATAGGCAGGTCTTTCACCGCCCCGCCCGCCTGCGGGCCACGGATCTGCACGCACCAGCCGTTATTGATGAAGCTCTTCACCATGTTTGACGCGAAGGAGAACGAGGCGCTGGTCCACAGGTATTTCTCGTGATCCGGGCCTTTCACCTGCTCAACGTAGTTAAAGCTGCGTACAGGTACGGTGTCCGGGCCATACGGCAGACGCCCCAGCACGCGCGGCATCACGAGGCCGATGTAGCGGGCGTCGTCGGTGTCGCGGAAAGATTTCCACTTGATGTACTCCGCGCGGTCGAAGTAGTTGCCGATATCCTTAATTGCAGCGACCTCTTCCATGGAGTCTTTCAGGAAGAATTTCGGCCCGACAGAGCCAATAAACGGCATATGTGCGGCAGCTGACACTTTAGAGATGTTGCGCAGCAGCGCCACATCCTGCGGGCTGGCGTCAAATTCATAGGATGAAATCACGGAACCAATCGGCTCTCCGCCCGGGGTGTCATATTCGGCGGTATAGGTGTGCCAGTAGAGGCCGCTCTGGATAAGTTCTGGCGCGTCTTCAAAGTCCTGACGCAGATCTTCTTTCGACACATCCAGAATTTCGGTTTTCACGTTCTGGCGGTAGTCGGTGCTGTCCACCAGCTGCTTCAGGCCGCGCCACAGGGACTCCACCTTCTGGAACTCCTGGTGATGCATTACGGCATCCAGCTGACGACTAATCTGGAAATCCAGCTCAGCGATATGGTGGTCAATCAGCGTTTTGTCGAGCTTCTCCACCGGCTGACCGGATTTGCGGATGCAGTCCATAAACACCTGCATCGCCGCCGTCAGGCGTTCACCCGCCGGAGCGTCAGAAAGCGCGGCGTCATCCAGAAACGCATTGATATCCCCCAGGCTGGAGGCCGGGGTCAGGTTGATTTTTTCAAACAGGGAGGCGTAAACGCCCTCTTTTTCCAGTACGGTGGTCTGCCCCTGCGCGGAGGCGGTTTCAGTATTCACAGACATCAGCATATTCCCGGTTAATCCATTAAATTACACATGCCGCTTATTTCGGGGCCAGTGCACTCATTTCGTCGCGTAATTCCTGAGACAGCGCCGGGTCTTTAAGAATTTTCTCGAGTTCTTTTCTGAAAGTGGCGTTATCAAGGAGATTGGATTTGAGGTCGCGTAATAAATTACGCATGGCCAGCATGGCGCGGAGCTGGGGGATCTGGCGGGCAACCTGTTCAGGTTCGAAATCCTTAATATCGGAGAAATTCAGATTTATGCTTTCTTCCGAACCATCCCCGGCCATTGTGTTAGGAACCGTCAGATTCACTTCCGGGTTAAATTCCGAAAGTACGCTGTTGAAGTTATTTTTGTTGACGTTAATTTTCTCCCTTTCCGATAATGGGCGATTCTCTTTTCCATTACTGAAATCACCGACGGTGAGGAGTTTAAGCGGCAGTTCGATTTTCTTCTGCGCGCCACCTGTATGCAGAGCCAGCTTTAAGTTTATGCGTGCCTTGGGCACCTCATTCTGGAATGAATCGGCCATAGCAGTCCCTTTCTTTAAAAGAAATAAATGTTAAGTGAGTGACGTTTCTTTACAAAACCATATTAGAGCAAAAGCCCATTTAAAATCAACTTATCAGATCAAAGATCTACCATTAGACTTTTCTTAAGAATATTCCACTAAATTATTGTATTCATAAATGCCATAGATACATGACACACAGTAAAAATTAACTATTTATTCACATTAATTTGGCAGAAATGACTGCTTTGATTGGAAATATTGAACTTATTGTTCCATGAGGTTGAATAATTGATTTACATCAATGCATTTATTAACGCATCCCTTAACAGTGCAGAGAAATAAGGTTTTAATTCAATAAATGGCCTGAATATGAAAAATCCTGTATCGGACAAATTTAATCTTAAAAAAAGTAATGACTACACTGCTACTGGAATGGCGAATAAATGACTACGCGTTTTTCGATAAACGGGAGGAAGAATCTCTCTGAAGATATTCATCATGACAATGAGTGATGGGCTGATATGAAGGGAATATTCGGAAATAACCAGGCTGTAAAACAATCAACCCTGAGAGCGGGCGCTTATGCGGTTAATGGATGTTAACCATAATCACGTAGCGCCCTGAGCTCTTTTTAGTGCTTTTCAATATACATTGTACGGCTGTACGCAACATCCTCTGGGTTATTTATCGGATAACCTTTAACCCATGGCTTGATGAGACGGCCATTGGTGTACTGATAAATAGGGGCAATCGGTGCTTTCTCGGTGAGGATCTTCTCGGCCATGTTGTAGTCGGCATTACGCGCTTTTTCAGTAGTTTCGAGCGTCGCCTGATGAATAATCTTATCGTAAGCAGGATCGTTGAATCGTGAGATATTCCCGCTGTGGGAGGAGGTCAGCAGCGACAGGAATGTCGACGGCTCGTTGTAGTCCCCTACCCACGATGCACGGATGACGTCAAAATTCCCGGTATTGCGGCTGTCGATGTAGGTTTTCCACTCCTGATTCTGCAACTTAACGTCAACACCCAGATTTTTCTTCCACATGGATGCAACGGCAATCGCAATTTTCTGATGGTTTTCAGACGTGTTGTACAGCAGCGTTAATTTAAGCGGGCGCTGAGGGCCATAGCCTGCCGCCTGCAACAACGTTTTCGCCTGCGCATTCAGCTCCTGCTGCGACATCTGCTCAAATGGTGAGGTTTCCGGCGTAAAACCCGCAGTGACATCGGGAGTAAAATGCCAGGCCGGTTTCTCGCCGGTCCCCAGGACTTTTTCCGCCATAATACGTCTGTCGATAGTCATGCTGAGCGCGAGACGTACGCGGGCATCCGCGGTTGGGCCTTTTTGGGTGTTAAACGCGTAGTAATAGGTCCCAAGCTGTGGCGGTGTATATACCTGTCCCGGAATATCTTTAAGCAGCTTCTGGTACATGTTTTTCGGAAACGATTCTGTAATATCGATATCGCCCGCCAGATAGCGTTTGGTCGCTGAGGACTCCTGGTTGATCGGCACAAAGGTGACTTTTTTAAGCACCGTCCTGGCGTTATCCCAGTAATGAGAGTTCGGCTCAACCACCAGTTTTTCATTCACCACGCGATCTTTCAGCACATAAGCACCGTTGCCAATGAGCGCGCCAGGGCGCGTCCATTCCTTACCGCTTTCCACATTGGCCTTTTGAACAGGATAAAACGCGAAGTTAGCCGTCAGATTGCTGAACCAGGGCAGCGGTTTGTCCAGCTGCACGCGCAGCGTTTTAGCATCCACCGCCATCACGCCGAGCGTATCCGGAGCAGCTTTGCCATCGATAATGGCCTGGGCATTGTTAATGCCCGCCAGCGCCGCAAACCAGGCGAAAGGTGACGTTGTTTTAGGATCAACCAGACGACGCCAGCTATAGACAAAATCTTGTGCCGTCACCGGAGTACCGTCGGACCACTTAGCGTTATCCCGCAGCGTGAATGTCCAGACGCGGTTATCATTGCTCTGCCAGCGCGTCGCCACGCCGGGAACTAACTCCCCTTTTTCGTTCTGATTCACCAGCCCTTCATAGAGGTCGCGGATCACCTGTATCTCGGGCAACCCCACCGCTTTTGCCGGATCGAGCGAGGCGGGCTCATCTTTGATATGTCGAACCAGCTCCTGCTTTTGCGCCAGAACCGTTCCTTCGGGAACCTCCGCGGCATATGAAAGTGAAGAAAGCCCGCACAGCCACAGCGCAGTACAAAGAAGCGAAACAGGATGCTTCATACGATCCCCTTAATGATGTCAGGTAACAGGCAGATGCGTAATTATTTGTTTCGAAACGGAGAAATGCAAATGCTTCCTCCGGAAAGTTGATGTCAGGCAATTTTACACACACACGGAAACTATTTGATTAAGCGCGGCTTTTGCACAACACTGCCAGAAGTGACTTTATCATCAGGGTTTACTATGGCAACTACCCGACCAAGAACGGAACGCGGCGCCTTCCCGCCCGGGACTGAACATTATGGACGCTCGTTTTTAGGCGCGCCGCTGATCTGGTTTCCGGCACCCGAGGCCGATCGCAATAGCGGCTTAATCATTGCGGGCACGCATGGCGATGAAAACTCGTCTGTCGTGACGCTCTCGTGCGCGCTACGTACGCTGGCCCCCGATTTACGACGACATCATGTGATTTTGACCGTCAACCCGGACGGTTGTCAGCTTGGATTACGGGCGAATGCACGCGGCGTTGACCTGAACAGGAACTTCCCGGCGGCAAACTGGCGCGCCGGTGAAACGGTGTATCGCTGGAACAGTTCAGCGCAGGAGCGAGATGTTGTCCTGCTCACGGGAGAAAAACCCGGTTCCGAACCGGAGACTCAGGCCTTGTGCCGGCTTATTCATAAGATCCACCCGGCCTGGGTTGTCTCTTTCCACGATCCCCTCGCCTGTATTGAAGATCCTCGTAATACGGCGCTCGGGCAGTGGCTGGCGGATGCGTTTGCTCTACCTATGGTGAGCAGCGTTGGCTATGAAACACCCGGGTCGTTTGGCAGCTGGTGCGCGGACCTTAGCCTTCACTGTATCACCGCAGAGTTTCCGCCCATCTCCTCAGATGAAGCGAGCGAAAAATACCTGCGGGCGATGACAGATCTCCTGCGCTGGCAGCCTCAAAGATGAAGTACACCGGAGGTAAAATTCAGGGCGGGTGATACGTCAACCGCCAGCCAGGTTGGGCCGTCAAGATCGGCAAAACGCACGCTGTTCACCAGCGGGAGCGCAGCGCCGATCGCTCTTGACGTGCACAACATGCAGCCCAGCATCAGAGCAAAGCCTTGCGCCTGCGCATCTTGTGCCAGTGCCAGGGCTTCGGTTAATCCACCTGTTTTATCCAGCTTAATGTTCACCATTTCGTAGCGTCCCTCGAGAGCTGACAGGCTCTCACGGGTATGACAGCTTTCATCTGCACAGACGGGAAGCGGATGAATAAAATTCGCCAGCGCGGCATCGTCTTCTGCCGGGAGGGGTTGCTCCAGCATGGCAACGCCCAGATCGGCAAGCAGCTGACAACGGGCTGCCAGCCCTTCGCTATGCCATGATTCGTTCGCATCGACGATAAGAGTGGCATCAGGCACCGCCGCACGAATGGCGACCATGCGTTCGCTAATCAGACGATCGTCGAGCTTCACCTTTAATAATGTTGCACCGGTGGCATACAACGCCTGAGCGCTGGCGGCCATTTGCTCTGGTTCACCGATGACCACCGTTTGCGCGGTGACGATCGATTGCGGCAGCGTAACGTCCAGCAGCGCAGGCAGCGGTTTTTGTTGTTTCGACGCTTCCAGACTCCAGAGTGCGCAGTCAATCGCGTTGCGTGCCGCGCCGGCCGGCAACCGAAGCTGAAGAGCCTCGCGCGTCAGACCCGCCTGCAACTCGGGCACCACCGTCATAATTTGCGCCATGACTGACGCCAGGCTTTCTCCGTAGCGAGGATAAGGGGTACATTCCCCGACGCCTTTTACGCCGTCCTCTTCACATTCAACCACGACCACACAGGCCTCATTACGGCTGCCGCGCGAGATCACAAACGGGGTGTGCAATGGCCAGGCTTCTTCATAGACCTTAACGCTTCTCATCACTAACTCCTTGCAGGCCGGAAAGGCAGAAAATTGGTTTGCCGTGCTAACTGCGGATGACATACACTAGCCACGACGTTAACTATTTGTAAACAGGAAGATATCTATGTCACAACTCGTTCATTTCCAGGGCAACCCGGTTGCTGTTGCAGGTTCCATCCCACAGTCTGGCAGCAAAGCACAGCCTTTTACTCTGGTGGCTAAAGATCTGTCTGACGTCACGCTGAGCCAGTTTGCTGGCAAACGTAAAGTCCTGAACATTTTCCCAAGCATCGATACTGGCGTTTGTGCTGCATCAGTGCGTAAATTCAACCAGCTGGCGACCGAAATGGACAACACCGTAGTGCTGTGCATTTCTGCTGACCTGCCGTTTGCCCAGTCCCGCTTCTGCGGCGCTGAAGGCCTGAGCAACGTCATCACCCTTTCCACTCTGCGCAGCCCGGATTTCCTGGAAAAATACGGTGTTGCCATTTCCGAAGGCGCGCTGAAAGGTCTGGCTGCTCGTGCGGTGCTGGTGATCGACGAAAACGACAACGTTGTTTTCAGTGAGCTGGTTAACGAAATCACTACCGAACCGGATTACACCGCTGCACTTGAGGCGCTTAAAGCCTAAACGTAAAAAAGCCTCTGCAAAGAGGCTTTTTTATTTATTCGTCACCCTTCTTCTGATTTAACCCATACTCGCGCAGCTTATTCGCAATTGCGGTATGTGACACCCCAAGACGTTTAGCCAGCTTGCGCGTGCTCGGATAGCTGCGATAAAGCTGCGTTAACACCGAACGCTCGAAACGGCTGGTGATGTCATCCAGCGAGCCTTCCATTGCCTCTTCGCCTACCGAGACCGTCCCGGCATCGTAATCCGGCAACAGAATATCCTGAGGGCGCAGTTCATACCCTTCAAGCTGAGTTAATGCGCGATAGACCGCATTTTTAAGCTGACGAATATTGCCCGGCCAGCCGTAACGCGTCAGCACGGTGCCCAGGTCGGCAGAGAGCTTCGGACGCGGCACGCCCTGCTCGTCGGCAAAACGGGCCACGAACAGTTCTGTCAACGGCATGATGTCCTGCGGGCAATCACGCAGCGGCGGTATATTGAGCGTCAGAACGTTGAGACGATAGTAGAGATCTTCGCGGAATACCCCTTTCTGCACCAGCTCCACCAGGTTTTTCTGGGTGGCGCAGATGACGCGCACGTCCACGTGCACTTCATGATCTTCCCCCACGCGGCGAAACGTGCCGTCATTGAGAAAACGAAGCAGTTTCGCCTGCATGCGTGGCGACATTTCGCCAATCTCGTCCAGCAGCACCGAGCCGCCGTTCGCCTGTTCAAAGAAGCCTTTTTTACCTTCCGGCGCATGCCCGAACAGCTCACTTTCCACCGCATCTTCAGGAATAGACGCGCAGTTCAGCGCCAGATACGGTTTTGCCGCACGCGGGCTGGCCATGTGCACAGCATGCGCCAGCAGATCTTTCCCCGTACCGGTATCCCCGGTAATCAGCAGCGGTGCCGTAAGATTTGCCAGCTTGCGCGCCTGGTCGATTACATGACGCATCTTCGGGCTCACCGCAATAATCTGGCTGAATGCGCCGACGTCCTGGCTGGAAAGATTCTGTAACTGGCGTCCCATGCGCACCGTGGAGCGCAGCATGATCACCGCGCCGGTGAGCACCCGCGCGGCATTTTCCCCTTTCAGGTAGACCGGCGTGATCTCCATCAGGAAATTCTGTCCGTTGATAACGACATGCTCGCTATGGGTATTTTGCGGGTTGCTGTCCAGCCAGCGCTGGAAATTAAAACCGGTAATCAGTTGCGTGGCGTGGTGCCCGATAAGTTTTTCCTGAGTCTGCGCAAACAGCTGGCAGCTGGCCTGGTTAACGCGCTCGACTTTATTTTTCAGATCGAGAGAGAGAAACGGCTCCGGCATTGCTTCCAGCAGCGCGCTCAGCGCAAGATGTTCCCGCTCGGACGGCATCCAGGGGATGGTGCGTACATCCGTAACGCCATCGATACGGCGGATTTCCGCCATCAGGCTACTGAAGGTATTAAATTCAATTTCGGCAAAATTGAGGTAAATTCGCCCGACAGGGTCGATCTCTATGCCACGTAAATCAATGCTACGTAAAACAAGAAGATCGAGTAACTCGCGGGTCAGACCGAGACGGTCCTCACAAAAGACTTCCAGACGCATGGGAAATTCACCGTTTAAGCCAATAACAGTAAAATGATATGTCAGATCACGGTATTCGGGAAGGTGGCTGTCAACAAATATTGACAGCCCGCACGATTAGTAAACAAAACCTCACTGAGCAGGTTTTTTATTAAGCGTCTCTTTAAGCTGGCCAATCAATTCGCGACGGAAATCCCCCAGCCGCGGCTTATCGCCATCGATCCAGGGGAGTGGACGACAAACCTCCATCGCTTTGATACCCAGGCGTGCCGTCAGCAGACCGGCACCAATCCCCTGCGCCGCCCGGGCAGAGAGACGCGCCGCAAGATCCTGCGACATCCAGTCCATCCCGACCTCCCGTACCAGTTCGCTTGCCCCGGCGAAGGCGATATTCAGCAATACCAGTTTGAACAGGCGCAGCCGGCTGTAATAGCCAAGCTCGATGCCATACAGTCTGGCGATGCGGTTGATCAGGCGCAGGTTGCGCCAGGCGATAAAGGCCATGTCCACCATCGCCAGCGGACTGACGGCGATCATCAGGGTAGATTCCGCCGCCGAGCGGCTGATCTCACGACGAGCCTGCGCATCCAGCACCGGCTGAACAATGTGGGCATAGAGCGTGACCACTTCCTGGTCATTCTGGGTTTCGTGGATCGCCGCATACCAGCGCTGAAGCGCCGGGTGAGAGTGATCAATCCCGGCCTGAGCCGCAAGCTTTTCACAAAAAGCACGCCCTTTTCCTGTGCCGTGACTGTGCAGCAGATCCCGCGCTTCATCGCGTTCGTGGGCACGCTGACGCAAACGCCAGAGGCGACGCCACTCGGTGACGACTGAGCCAACGCCCGCACCAACAATCAACGCCCCGGCGGCGCATCCCCCCAGCGCCACCCAGTCCTGCGTTTGCCAGGCATTGACGCCCCACTGCACGCCCTGACCGATTACGCTCACCCCAAAAAGGGCTAACCCGGCGGTCACCATCTTGCGCCACAGGCTGCGTTTCGGGCGCAGTGCCGCATCAACAACCGCTTCCGCCTGCCCCTCTTCAACCATCGGTTCGTCTGCCAGCACGGGAGCAAAGTTGTCGGCCTGCGGCCCGCTGAAGGTTTGCGCCGTTTTAAACGCCTCATGCGGGGACTGCTCAAGCTGGCCGGTAAAATCAATGCGTGGTTTTAACGGTTCCGTCATCGCAATTTATCTCCAATTAAAAACTCCAGCGCGGCATCCAGACGGATATGCGGCAATGGCTGGTCAACGTTCATACTCTGCGGACGGAAGGCTTCGAACTGAAAACCCTGGCTTTGCCAGAAAGCCTGGCCCGGCAGACGCGCCGGAACTTCCCCCGGATAGACCGTGAGCGGCGCACCGTCGCTGAGACGGTTGCCCCGCAGGGCCGGAATTTTCTCGCCATTCAGGTCAATCAACCCACTCTGCGTAGCCTGTACGGACGCCAGCCCCAGACAATCCATACTGATCCCTTCGAAGGCCGCATTCTGCCAGGCATCCTGCACCAGCTGTTGCAGCAGGGATACCATGTTGGCGTGCTGATCGACCGTCACATGGTCAGCTTTTGTGGCGGCAAACAGCAGCTTGTCGATGACCGGCGAGAACAAACGGCGAAACAGCGTACGCTGGCCATAATGAAAGCTTTGCATCAGCTGCGTCAGCGCCAGCCGCATATCATTGAACGCCTGCGGCCCGCTGTTGAGCGGTTGCAGGCAGTCCACCAGTACGATCTGGCGGTCAAAGCGTAAAAAGTGATTTTTATAAAAGCCCTTAACCACCTTCTCACAGTAATAATTGTATCGCTCGCGGAGCATACCGGCGTTGGTGGTCTTGTCCGCCTGCGCCAGTTTCGATTCACCGATGCTGTCAACGTCCGGCCACGGGAAAAACTGTAGCGCGGGAGCACCGGCTAAATCACCCGGCAGAACAAAGCGGCCCGGCTGAATAAAATGCAACCCCTCCTGCTTGCACTGATGCAGGTAATCCGTCCAGGCTTCGGCTAGGACGGCCAGACGGTTTTCATCCGCCAGTGCCAGCGGATCCAGCCCTTCGCAAAGCTGGCGCCATTTGGTCGACCACTCTGCCCGCTGCCCCTGCAACAGACCGGTCATCTGTCGGGACCAGCTCAGGTAATCCTGCGCCAGCATCGGTAAATCAAGCAGCCATTCTCCCGGGTAATCCACAATTTCGAGATAGAGCGTGGACGTTTCTTTGAAGTGACGCATCAGGGATTCATTCGAGCGGAAACGAAGCGCAAGACGGATTTCGCTCACGCCACGCGTCGGGGTGGGCCAGGCGGGAGGCTCCCCGTATAACTGCGCCAGACCTTCATCATAGGTGAAACGGGGTATGCCAAAATCACGTTGCGGTACGCGTTTCACCCCAAGCAACCGCTCCTCGCGCACTGCGCTAAGCAGTGGCAGGCGCGCCCCTGCATGCAGGTTCAACAGCTGATTGACCATCGCCGTAATGAATGCTGTCTTACCGCTGCGGCTCAGCCCCGTCACGGCAAGACGCAGATGGCGATCAACGCCACGGTTCACCAGAGAATTGAATTCGTTTTTAAGTCGCTTCATCGCCGTCCTTCATTGCCTGGAACCCTGAAAAAAGTCACTTCAGAATACAGTAAATTGGGGCAGATCGTTGATTATCAATTCTTAATTATTGCTATTGCCGTTTTCTCTCCAGTAAGATGGGCGCAATTGCTGTCCGTCTGGAGTGAGTAAGGTGTATGTCACCCACCATCTATGATATTGCCCGCGTTGCTGGCGTTTCGAAATCAACCGTGTCGCGCGTTCTGAATAAACAAACGAATATTTCTCCTGAAGCGCGCGAAAAGGTGTTGAAGGCGATAGAAGAATTAAATTATCAACCGAATAAACTTGCCCGCGCACTCACCTCTTCTGGCTTCGACGCCATTATGGTTATTTCGACCCGTTCAACCAAAACCACCGCAGGCAATCCGTTTTTCTCTGATGTACTACATGCCATTACGGCAAAAGCAGAAGAAGAGGGTTTTGATGTTATTTTACAAACGTCCAAAAGCAGCGAAGATGATCTGCAAAAATGCGTAGGTAAAATAAAGCAGAAGATGATCAAGGGGATCATCATGCTAAGCTCGCCGGCGAACGAGTCTTTTTTCGCGACGCTGGACGAATATGGCGTGCCCGTGGTCGTTATTGGTAAAGTGGAAGGCAATTACCAGAATATCTATTCTGTCGACACGGATAATTTCCGCGACAGCGCCATATTAACCGACTCATTTATCAAACATGGTCGCACTAAAATTGCCTGCCTGCATGCCCCGCTCGATTATCACGTTTCTATCGATCGCCTGGCGGGCTATAAATCGAGCCTTGAGAAGCAGGGTATTGCGATTAACCCGGACTGGGTTATTGATGGCGGGTATACCCATGAAAGCGCGCTTCAGGCGGCCTGTCAGCTACTCTCTTCAGACAACCCGCCCGATGCGGTTTTTGCGACAGACAGTATGAAATTGCTGAGTCTTTATCGTGCCGCGGATGCGCTAAACCTGACGATCCCGGAACAGGTCGCAATGGCAGGATACAGCGACCCAATGCTATCTCTCATTTTAACCCCTGCGCCTGGCGGCTTTGATATCCCCACCAGAAAGCTGGGCGAAGAGAGCTGCGATGTGTTGTTCAGGTGCATAGCGGGTAAACCTGCCCCGCATAAGATATTGGTTGAAACGCATTTTTCAGATGCGGCTTCATTACGCTAAAAACCAGGGGCAAACGCCCCTGGTGAAGTGTTATCAAAACGCGTAATTCACGCCGATACCGGCATAGTGGAAGCGGTCACTTTCCCCTTCGTCATGGTTTTCCCATTCGTAGGCATATTCCAGCGTCATGGATAAACCATTGTTAAAATCATAGGCGTACAGCATACCCAAACGGTTGAAATCATGTCCTTCACGCTCAGGATCGTCTTGCCAGTCCCAGTTTGACCAGCGATCGAGTCCCAGACGGGTATAAGGCGTTAGCGTCGTCTGACCCAATGAAATCGGCAGATAGGCGCGAATTTCCTGAGTGGAGAATTCACCGTTATTACGTGAACCGTCCATATTAAAACCGCGCTCTAAATAGTAATTAACTTTTGCCGAGACCGTTTCGTTAATTGTCCAGGTAAAACCGGTTTCGGTCTCGACGCGGCTGTCAGAATAGCCGGTTTTTTCCAGATCGTTGGCAAACTGATACATGGCAAACCAGCCGCCAAAACGCCAGTCGTCGGTTAGTTTAATATCCCAGTCAGGCTGAACTTTATAGCGCTGCATATTAGCACTACCGTCTTTAGCACCATGCTCATCCTTAAAGTGATAGCCATAATTACGGAAGCCACCGGTCAGGCCGAACGTAAAATCATCGGTGCCGATAAAACGATAGCGTAATTCTACTTCAGGTCGATCGAAATAGGTGCCGCGCGTCATGCTACTGTAATCAACCGGCCCTTCCTGATACATAGCCAGCGAAATGGTCCATGCATCCCATGTGGCATTAAACCACACGGAGGGTTCATATAATCCATCTTTATCGTCAGCCTGACCTTCTACGTTTTCAATTTCATACATGGCGCCAATATTAAATTCCCACTGTTTGGCTGATTCTGTTGCTTGCGCGCAGCTCACCCCTGCGCACAGGACGAGCGCAGCACTTCTTAGTAGAGTACTCATTAAAATATTCCTTTATAATTAACACACAAAAAACCGGAAACTTTCATTTCCGGCGAACACCTTTCTTATCTAATAGCTGTTTCAGTATCAGCATCGAAGAAATGGCACTTATTCATATCGAACTGGATGCCGATATTCTCTCCGGCAACGTAATCATCCGCCGCTCCCGCACGGACAACCAGTTCATGCCCACCCACGGTGGCATAAAGCATAAATTCAGCCCCGGTCAGCTCAGCAACGCTGATCTTCGCCGTGATGTTTTCACCGCTTCGCTGTGCGGTGAGAATGTCTTCCGGACGGATCCCAAAGACAACCGCTTTACGCTGGTAACCTTGCGCATTAAGCACGGCCAGCTTGTCCTCCGGGATCTCCAGATGCAGCGTTTCCGTCACAAAGTAGCGGTCGTCGATTGCGCCACGAATGAAGTTCATCGCCGGTGAGCCAATAAACCCTGCAACGAACATATTCGCCGGCTCGTTGTATACCTGCTTCGGCGCGCCCACCTGCTGAATGATGCCGTCCTTTAAAATCACGATGCGGGTCGCCATCGTCATGGCTTCCGTCTGATCGTGCGTCACGTAAATCATGGTGGTATTAAGCTTCTGGTGCAGCTTGCTGATTTCAGCGCGCATCTGCACACGAAGTTTGGCATCGAGATTGGATAAAGGCTCATCCATCAGGAAGACCCCCGCTTCGCGCACTATCGCCCTGCCTAACGCCACGCGCTGGCGCTGACCGCCGGACAACGCACCAGGTTTACGCTGGAGATAGTCGCGCAAGCCCAGGATCTGTGCCGCCCAGGTAACGCGTTCTTCAATGACGGAGGGCGCAATTTTTTGCATTTTCAGGCCAAACGCCATGTTGTCGTAGACTGTCATATGCGGATAGAGCGCATAGTTCTGGAAGACCATCGCGATATCACGGGACTTGGCGGGAACATCATTCATGCAAACCCCGTCAATAATCAGTTCACCCGCGCTGATCTCCTCAAGGCCGGCAATCATTCGCAGCGTCGTGGATTTCCCACAGCCCGATGGACCGACGAAGACAATAAATTCTTTGTCTTCAATTTCGAGGTTGAAATCTTTAACCACGTGGACCTGGTTATCATAGATTTTCTGAATGTGTTTCAGAGACAGTTGAGCCATTATTAATTCCTTATCAATACGCCCGGGATGCCCAGAACGCCGTGAGGCGTTCCCAGGTCAGTTCCTGCGTTGAATGAAGTTGTAATCCCGCATGGTTCAGGCCAGGCCCAATCCCGACCGACAGCATGCCTGCGGCGTTGATCGCATCTACCCCTGCGGCGGCATCTTCGATACCAATGGCCTCTTCAGGACGCACGTTCAGTCCTTTACAGGCCGCAAGGAAGATTTCCGGGTCCGGCTTTGAGCGGCAAATGCGCGAAGCATCGGCGCAAAAATCGAAAGCCTGATGAATACCCAACGCGTGCAAAATCCCAGGGGCATTAAGCGATACGGATGCCAGTCCAATTTTGACCTTCGCGGCGCGAATATCCGCCAGCACGTCGCGAATACCCGGCAGCAGCGAATCCTGCGTCAGTGATGCCAGCGACTGGACGTAAAGCGCGTTTTTTTTCGTCGCCAGCGCCAGGCGCTGCTCGTCACTGAACATCCCCTCTTTCCCGCCATGTATCAGAATGCGCTGGAGGGAGTCCATACGGCTTATTCCCTTCAGCTGTTCGTTAAATACTTCGTCGAAGGTGATACCAATCTCCTCCGCCACGGCGCGCCAGGCCAGAAAGTGAAGATGCGCGGTATCGGTGATCACCCCGTCCAGATCGAATACAACAGCGTTAAGCGTCATGGCGCCCCTCCGTGGTAGCGGTCCCATTAACAGATGCAAGAAAGTCCTTACGCGCGCAGACCTTTCGCCCTGATACGTGCAGCGTTTTACCCCACAGCGTCAACGTGACAGGTGCGGTGGTTTCAATGGTTAACTGGTCATCTTCACAGGTAACGTGCATTGTTGCGTCCCGCCACCGCAGCGGGAAGGCGAGTTTCTGCCAGTGAACAGGCAGCTTCGGCGCAAGATGCAGCTCCCCTTCGCTAATGTGCAGGCCAGCAAATCCCTGAATGGCGCCCAACCAGATCGCACCGGTGGCGGCGGCATGAATACCATCATCGCTGCTGTGCGGGTCGTCTCCCAGGTCAATGGCGATACCATCGCGCCAGAAGGCATACGCCCCGTCAGTGTCACCGCAGCGTGCGAGCACAATGCCGTGAATGGCTTTACTCAGGGATGAATCATGGATCGTGCGTGGCTCGTAGAACGCCAGATTGGCGGCACATTGCTGCGGCGTAAACCGTTCCGGCAGCAGGTAGTTAAGCATCACCACGTCGGCCTGCTTCAGGATCTGCATCTCGTTCACTTCCGCGCGAGAGTAATCAAGCAGAATGGTTTGCTTACCCGCTTTGGCTTTATAGCGGCTCAGATCGATGGCAGGTTTTGCCATGAAGGTATCATCCTGCGGGATCACACCCTCTGCGTCGGCCTCTGGTAGCCACAGGCGCGCCAGAAACGTCCCGGCATTCTCCGTAAAACGCGCATCTTCACGCCCAAACATCGCCATAAACTGACGCGCGCAGGCAACGTTGTGCCAGGCCAGATAGTTGGTGTAGGCGTTGTTGTTGACATGCTCGGTGTATTCATCCGGTCCGATCACGTCATGGATCTCAAGACGACCATTAATTTCCGTCGCGCGTCCCATCCAGAACGAAGCGGTTTCCATCAGCAGCGTCAGGCCCTCATTGCGCATAAAGGCATCGTCGTGTGTTGCCTGCCAGTAAGCGACAACGGCCCAGGCAATATCTGCCACGATGTGGTGTTCAGCGAGTGCGGAGGCGATCTTCTGGCGAACCCCGGTGCGGATGTTCATGGCCGCGAATTCTGGCGTCTCTTCCTGTCCGCTGGCGGCGCTTTCCCACGGGAACAACGCGCCCGGCCAACCGTTACGGCGTGCTTTTTCACGCGCGCCCGAAAGATTGAGCCAGCGATAGCGCAGCAGACTGCGGGCAATCTGTGGACGGGTAAACAGATGGAACGGCAGCAGGAAAATTTCGGTATCCCAGAAGACGTGTCCCTTATACCCCTCACCCGTCAGCCCTTTAGCCGCAATACTGCTTCGCTCATCATGAGCAGGCGTCATTGTCGTCAGATGCCAGACGGCGTAATCCAGCGCCAGCTGATCCTGCTGTTCTGCACAAGTCACTTCCACCCGAGCATCACGCCAGACCGCTTCCCAGGCGTACGCTGAGCTCTCAAGCAACGTATCGTAGCCTCTTGCCGCGCAGACTTTGAGATCGGCCAGCGCGTTGCGGGCGAAAGACTCCTGCGAGAGCGATTTATCGCAGCGATGCGTCAGCCAGACGATTTTTTCAAGCGTGACAGTGTCACCTTGCGAGATAGTCAGAGAATGATGAACGCTGAGGCGACGATTTTTGGCAGTGAAACAGCTATCGCTCTTAGCAGAGAGCTGACAAAACGCCGAAACAACAACTTCAGACGCCCGGTCCTGCGTTTCATACACACCCTGCATGTAGTGCTGGTCAAAGACCCTTACCGAGATTTCATCCAGATGCTGCCTGCCGCTGTTCGTTTGTGTCGCATCTATGCCGGTTTTCAGCACGGCCTGAGCGGCGCCGTCAAGCGGTGTGATCGAGAGCTGCATTGCCACTAAGGGCAACTGGTCCAGCGAAACAAAACGACGGCTCTCGAGGCGATAGCGTTTTCCGTCCGGCGAACGCCAGACAACGTTACGATGCAGTTCGCCGTTAGCAAAGGCCAGCTCGCGTTGCCACTCAAGAATTTCGCCTGAAAGGAGCGTGAAATTGACGCCGTCCAGCTCAACTTCAACCCCGGTGACATCCGGCAGATTGATCAGCTCAGTGGTTTCGTTGCGTCCCGCGCGATGATACAGCCCCGCGAGATACATGCCTCTGGTCTGCTGGGTGTAATCTTCTTCATGCGTGGCGCGAATGCCCACGTAGCCATTGCCGCAGGCCATAATGGACGCGTACTTATTCAGGCTATGCGGGCAAAAGCCCGGATCGGTTAATACAGACTGGTTCAGCATAACGTCACGCTTTCCCCTGTTTCCGCGGCTACATATAACGCCGCGACTAATTGCTGGATCACCAGCCCCTGCTCCGCATCGGCAATCATGACCGGCTCGCCCAATACGTGGCGAACAAACGCGTCCATACTGCGCAGATGTCTCCGATCGTCAGCTTCTTCACGCTGGGTCAGCGTCTGCAAAACACCAGCTTCGTCGTTATAAATGTGTGCAGGGAACAGCGTTGCACCCGCCTTCTCACCGCAGAAAGAGACATTCATGATCGACTGCTCGCGGATATTAAGCGCAAAAGAGGTGTCCAGACGCAGAATGCCACCGTTGCAGAACTCAATCGTGCCAAACAGGGCATCCTCCACGGTAAACTGCGCAGGATCCCATTCGCCAAACTGGCCGGTGTGTTTCCGGTTCCCCAGTCTCTGGAAGCTGTGCGCGGTTACCCGCTTCACGGCCGGGAAACCCAGCACGTACATCGCGGCATCCAGCATATGAATGCCGATATCGATCAGCGGCCCGCCGCCCTGGAGCGATTTATTGGTGAAAACGCCCCACCCCGGCACACCGCAGCGACGCAGCGCCTGCGCGGAGGTGAAGTAAATTTCACCGAGCGTTCCGTTCATAACCGCATCGCGCAGGAGCTGGGTATCCAGGGCAAAGCGATGGTGAAAATCGTACGCGAGGACTTTTCCGGCCTTGCGCGCCGCCAAACGCATCTCATCTGCCTGGTGCGGCGACATCGCCGGCGGCTTTTCACACATCACATGACAGCCTGCTTCGAGAGCCGCCATCACATGCTCAAAATGGAACCGGTTAGGCGAACAGACGCTCACCACATCCGGTTTTACTTCCTGCAACATCTCGTGAGCGTCCTGCCATGCCGATGGAATAGCATAACGTTCCGCAAACGCCTGTGCCTGCTCAAGGCGGCTGTCCATGACAGCCACCATTTGAACATCACTGCGCGTGGCGTAATACGAGGCATGCACTTTGTCTGCAACCTGCCCGGCGCCAATGATGGCGACGCGCAGAGGCAAAGGTGTAGAAGCACTCATCACGCTCGTCATCCTTAGCATTCACGCAAGTAAGTGAGAGAGTCCTTATAGGCCTGAGCCGGATCGTCGGCACGCACCCGGCACTCGTACACGACATAACCCTGATAGTTATCGGCACGCAGCTGATCGAACAGGCTGGCGAAATCGAGGCTGCCGCTGCCCGGCTGATAGCGGTGGTTATCAGCAATGTGCACATGACCCAGCAGGTCGCGGTTGTGATGCAGCGCTTCCGTCAGGGAGTCTTCTTCAATATTCATGTGGTAGAAATCACCGATGATCTGCACGTGCTTCAGGCCGTTCTCTTCGATATAACGACGCGCATCGGCCAGGGTGTTGATCATATGATCCTGATAGCGGTTCAGCGGCTCCAGGTAGACGGTAGTACCGGTGCGCGCTGCCACCGCATCCAGCCAGCGCAGGGAAGCGCTGACCGCTTTGCGATCGCCGTCCAGGCTACGTGGCGAAGTCATTGGCGGCAGACGGAAGGTAAACATCCCCCAGGCAGCCGGAACGATAATCCCCTTGCCGCCCACTTCTGCCAGCGCTTCAAGAATGCGTTCAATCTGCTGTAGACCGTTCAGGCGGCGTTCTTCGATAAAATCCCCGATCCAGCCATCGTATCCGCCACAGGCCGTCGTGACCGGCAGGCCGGTGGCTTTGATAGCCGCTTTTACTTCGTCGAGGTTTTCCACCAGCAGCCGGCCATCAATTTCGTAGCCATCAAATCCCATCGCTTTGATGTATTCGAATTTTTCCATGATAGCGGTCGGGAAAAAGGCCTGGTTTTGTGTTGCGAGTTTCATGATTTGCTGTCCTTAGCTTAAAAAGTGACGCCCATTTTGATACTGAGTTCCGGGTGCTGATCGACATACTTCATATAGCTTTCCGGGCTGGTGGTGAAGGTGACGACCGGGTCGATCAGATCTTCGCAATTGAGATAACCGTTCATCAGCAATTCCCAGCAGGTCTCTTCAATACGCTTGCGGCTCCAGCGCGGATAATCCGGGTTGGGTTCACTGCATGCGCGGGAGAAGACAATTTTGGCGTTGTTGAAGTGTGCCTCGCGACCAAGGTTGAAGCCCGCCGCAAACGGCTTGGCGAAGGCCACGTAGGAGATTGTTCCTCCGTAGGCGAGACCGCGCAGCGCAGATTGCAGCGCATCTGCAAATCCACTGGTTTCGATGATCACATCCGCGCCCTGCTTGCCGGTCAGTTTCTTAATTTCCAGACCAACATCGGTACCGATTGGGTTCAGGCAGTGGTCTGCACCGTGACGGCGGGCGATCTCACAGCGATGTTCGATAGGATCGACACCAATAACCACTGACGCGCCGGCTTTTTTCGCCAGCTGAATCGCAATCTGACCAATCGCTCCCAGCCCCACAACCACGACGAAATCCCCTACGCGGACGTTAGCATCACGCACGCCGCTCATGGCGAACTGCGCCGGATCGTAACAAACGGCATTTTTCCAGGATGCACCCTGCGGCATTTTGCGCAGCTTATAGTTGTTCACCGCGTTAACAATGACCGTTTCCTGCAACGGGCCGTAGCAGCAGACGCTGTCGCCGATCTGGTATTCGGTCACGTCCGCACCACATTCGATGATGTCGCCGACGATCATGTTCCCCAGCTGGAATTTACCAAATTCGATGCCGCGCGCTGCACCTTCTTCACGCGGGGTAAACATCTGCCACTCCGCGTTGAACTCTTCATCGATGAACGGGCTTGCCGCGCGGAAATCCACGACTTCAGTACCGTGTTTCGGGGCGCCATAACGGGCACGAATCTTCACCTCGTGTGCTGCAACAGGACGATCTTCGTATTCCACCAGCGCCGCTACACGAGGCGCTGTCGCAACTAATTTTTTCATGACTGACTCCTTGTTAAAATCGGCCGCCTCAGCCCTTCACGCCGCCGGCGGTCAAACCACTTTTAATGAAACGTTCAGACAGGGCATACATAATGACGACCGGAAGTGCCGTTACCAGCGATGCAGCCATCATGCGACCCCAGATGTAATCTGGCGTACTGAAGAGCGTGTTCAGCCCGACCGGCAACGTGAAGTTGCTGGCGCTGGACAGGAAAATGGAGGCGAACAGATAGTCATTCCACGCCACCATGAAGCAGTAGACAAAGACCGACACCAGACCCGAGATCGCCAGCGGCACGGTGATGCGGAAGATGATTTGCAGGCGGTTCAGGCCGTCCATCATCGCGGCTTCTTCGATTTCGTCCGGGATCGTGTCGAAATAGCTGCGCAGCATAAAGACCGCGGTAGGCAATGTCTGCGTCACCATGGTGATGATCAGCGCCAGTTCGGTGTCATAAATGCCGAGCGCGGTGATGATTTTGAACAGCGGCACCACCAGCAGGATCCCGGAGAACATATAGACGGTGTAGAAGCTCGCATTGATCGTCGTGCGCCCTTTAAAGCGCAGTTTGGATAACGCATACGCGCCCAGCGTGCCGAGAAACACCGCAATGACCGAGGAGGTCAGCGACACCACCATGCTGTTACGAAAGTAATCCACAAACGGGAAAATCAGCGGGTTAAAGATGTCGATGTAGTGCTGTAGCGTCCACTCCTGCGGCAGAATGGTCGGGTGCAGCGAGATCGCCTCTTTCGCGCTTTTGAACGACGTCATCAACATCACAAAAAATGGAAACAGCGTGATAATCAGAAATAGCGCCAGTCCCAGATAAAAACCGATACGGCCCAGAACGCGTTTATTTGTTGCCATTGAGGTTTACCCTTTTTCTGGTCAGCAGAATGACAGCGAAGATGATCACAAACAGCACAACGGAAATGGCGGCTGCTTTACCCAGGTCATTGAACGCAAAGGCGGTTTTGTAGAGATATACGCCCAGAATGTCGACCTTGGTGGTGAGCAGATACACATCCGCAAACATGTAGAACATCCAGATGGTTCGCAGCGTGACCACCGTGGCCAGCACCGGCATGATGGCGGGCAACGTCACGATACGAAAACGCTGCCAGGCATTTGCTCCGTCCATCTCTGCCGCTTCGTACAATGATTTATCAATGGTCTGCAAAATCGCGAGGAACGAGATAAAGGCGTACGGGAAGTAACGCCAGATGGCGAACAGCACAACCAGCACAAAACTGCTGCCAGGATTATCGAACCACAGCGGCGCCTGATCGTAGAGATGCAGCAGATCAACGCCCAGGTAGTTCACAATCCCGTAGCCGTTGTTGAACATGTATTTCCAGGCAAATACCAGTGAAATAGACGGCGTCACGTAGGACAGAATCACCAGTGAACGTGCCGTTTTCCGCATGCGGAATTCACGGTTAAAGAAGATCGCTACGGCCAGTCCCAGCCCGGTGCTGCCGAGCACGACCAGCGCCGTATACCAGAACGTCATCCACAGGGAGTGCCAGAACGCAGCATCGCCCAGAATGCGAATGTAGTTATCCAGGCCGACGAACACCGCATCAATACGCGGGTTCAGCGGTAAACGTAAAAAACTGATTTCAATGTTGGAAATCATTGGCCAGGCCACCAGGCCCCCCAGCAAAATCAGGCTGGGGGCCAACAGCAGCATGGCGAAAGGCATATCTGAACGACCAGAAAACAACGTCTTCATAATTCCCTTCGCAAAGCGCTCCTATCGTTGTGATATCAGGTCAGTCAGTTTCTTCTGGCTGTTGCTTAACGTCGCACTGAGATCTTTTTGTCCCACCGTCACGTTATGCACCATGGAACTGATAATGCCGGACCCGGTAACATCTCCCATGCGGGTAAAGTTTTTGTCGCCTACGGCGCCAAATACCTGGACGTTCGGGAACTGCGCAATCAGCTCGTAAGGCAGCTGACCAAAGGCTTTGATCACGTCGTTGTTTTTCCAGCTCTCAGTGCCCACCACGAGTTTGTTCACCGGCAGCGCCGCGCCAGGGGACATCATCACCCAGTCAGACGCGTTTTGAGCCTGCTCCATCCAGGTCACAAACTTTTCTGCCGCCTGCGTTTCCTCTTCGGTCTGGCCGGTAGTGATCGTCAACGAGGTGATCATGCCGTACACGGCTGATGATTTTTCAGTCGGGACCACGAACCCCAGGTTGGCCGGATTGCCATCTTTGTAGACCGCGGGCAGGATATAGGTGGAGTAAACGGCCATAGGCGCAGAGCCGTTCATGAAGGCGTCTTTGATCTCCATGACATCATTGGAGCCCGGCATGGTGTTCGCGGCCAGTGCCCGATAAAACGCCAGCGCTTTCGACATTTCAGGGGTATCGATTTTCACGTTGCCGTTTGCATCAAAGACGTTGGCTCCGCCTGACAACGCAAACTGCGAGAAGGCCTGCTCCGTCATGACGCTTTCTGCGGTTGGAAGCGCGATACCGTAATGTTTTTTCGCCGGTTCGTTGAGCGCCTGACTGGCTTTCAGCAGTTGCTCCCAGTTGTGCGGTTCTTCGATTCCCGCTGCCGCGAGCGCATCTTTGTGATACCAGACGCCGGACAGCCACGCGCTAACCGGCACCCCCGTCCATGCCTTGCCGTCCTCGGTGCGAACAACGCGTAAAATACCGTCGTAAAAGGTATCTTCACCGACGGCTTTAATCGCGTTGCCGATCGCGTCACGGTCCAGCAGTTGCTCTTTATCCATGACTTTGGCGTAGTCATGGCTGACTTCAATCACTTCCGGCAGCGCGCCGGTACGGGCCAACGTAATGACCTTGGTGTTATAGGCATCTTCCTCAACGGGGACCTGTTTCACCGTAATAGTCGGGTTTTCTTTCTCGAATTTTTCGATCAGTTTCGTAATAACTGCCTGACGCTCCTGTTCTACCGACGAGTGCATAAACTCAATGGTGACCTGAGATGCTTTATCGTCCTTACAGCCTGATAACAGGGCGCACGAAACCAGTGCTGATAACAGCACAATTTTGGGCATTTTCATTTTAGGGTCCTTTTTAGTTTTCTTTAATCCACATTACCTGCCATGGATTGAGGGTCAGTTCCGTACCGCTAATATCTTGTCCTGAGAGTAATTCCCTACCAAAGAGCGTTTGTCCATAAACGGTCTGCATTTTATTGCTAAAATTAAATAATGCTGTCATTCGCCCACCATTTTCAGCAACACGAACAATTTTAAGAATATGTTCACCGATTGCGTCAAAAATAGCCTGACTATCCGGATGGAACGCACGCTCGCCGCGACGAATAGCAATAAGCTCACTCAAACGAGAATAAATTTGATAACGAATACTCTTATTATTATTAAGCTCCCGATCAACCTGACCTGCGGTGTATTTCTTCCTGTTTATCGCGCGATTATATCCGAGACGTTCGACACCTTCATAATCGTTACGCGAACCAAGAATGCTTTGAATATATACAGCCGGTACGCCAGGAAAACTTAACAACACAGCATGCGCCAGGATGAACCGCGCAATGCGCTCATCATCTGAGCTGTCTCGCAAACTCAACGCATCAAGATAGGTGACATTAATTTCATAGGGGCTTCGCGTTCCGTCAGGATTATTTTTCCAGTTGACCAGCGCGCCTTCCTGCTGAAGCTTTTCGACCAGCGAGAGGATCTCTGATTCCGGAAGGATGCCGCGTAATGGGTTCAATCCGATACCATCATGTGAAGCCAGGAAATTAAACCAGGTGGTGTAAGTTGAAGGCAGCGCCAGCGAGCCCGCCCACCGGCACAGGGCTTTAACATCCTGACGATGAACGGCGTGCAGCACCAGCGGTGGTAAGGAAAACTGATAGACCATCTGGGCTTCATTTTCACCATCACCGAAGTAAGAGATATTGTCTTTGTGGGGAACATTTGTCTCAGTGATGATCACCGTGCCAGGCGCCACGGCGTCCGTAATGGCGCGGAACAGCTGGATAAGGCAATGGGTTTGTTCCAGATGGATACAGGTGGTTCCCGGGATCTTCCACATAAACCCGACCGCATCCAGACGGATATAACGCGCGCCTTCCATGAGGTAATGGAGCAGAACGTCAACCATGGCAATCAGCACCTGCGGCGAGGCGAAATTGAGATCGATCTGGTCATCGCTGAATGTGGTCCACAGATGACGAACGCTGCCATCATTAAGCGTGAACGGCGTCAGCAGCGGTAATGCGCGGGGACGCGTCACCGCCGATAAATCGGTTTCGGGATCGACAGAAATAAAGAAATCTTCGTAGCCCGGCTTCTGCGCCAGATAATTAGCAAACCATTCGCTTTTCGCTGACATATGGTTGCAAACGAAGTCAAACATTAAGCTGGCAGACTGTTTTAATTCCGCGATATCTCGCCAGGTTCCGGTTTCAGGTGCAACTTCGTGATAATCAATAACGGAAAATCCATCATCCGACGACCACGGATAAAACGGTAACAGATGGACATGAGAAAACGTGCGAGAAAGCCATTCATTATAGAACCGGGTAAATACCGGCAACGCTTTCTCCCCTTTCGCGGAGAACTGATCGGCATAGGTAATCAGCACAACGTCTTTTTCATCCCAGCCTGACTTACGCTTTTCCGTAATATTAACCGCCGCCTTTTCAAGCTTGGTTAATAACACGTTAAGGTGTGCATCTGAAAATGATTCACCGTAAATATGATTGATAAGTTTTTTAATTTTTGCGTTCACATTATTTTCCATGGTAGCGGTCCCACGGATTGGCAATCTACTCCCATGAAAAATATCTGTCAACGGACCCGGGGGCAGAAAGCGGCAATCTCAGCGCAGCGCAACGCATTATTGTGAGCTGCCGCAAAGAAAGCAGAAAAGCATAAGAAACGCAGAAGGGAAAGTCATGCCCCTTCTCTGGGCGAGAAAGGGCTTATGCGGGAGGAACTAGCGTGACAGGTAGCGCCGGGAAACGCGTTTTGCCAGCTTCTGTAACAGCGGCTCCAGAGCGACCGCCAGCAACATTCTGACCGGCTTGCGGGCAACAGACTTGATCGCCCAACCCGCCACACCCGCCGGGCCATAACGTAACGCCGTCATCAGAACCAGTTTACCTGCGATTTTCAGGCCGGGTTTTACCTTCTGACCGGCCTGTTGCCAGTTTTGTTTCATGTAAGTTCTCTCTTAAAGCTGACGAAAACGACTTCTCAGCGTAAAGGTATCGGAGGTGACATAACGTTCCATCTCGCGCAATCGCTTCTCCCCTGCGCTCAGCTGTTCATCCACCGCGTTCAGGAGATCGCTGCTGGTTGGCGTGTTCTCCGCATCCAGCTCACCTTCCGGCATAGGATCGAGTACAAACGACAGAATGATGTATGCCACAAGCGTAATAAAGGCCAGGCCGAAGAAAATCGACAATACAGTGACCACACGCACCAGTTTTACCGGAACATCCAGATAGTGCGCCAGCCCGGCGCAAACGCCCCGAACCATGCCCTGCTGTGGGATCCGCCACAGTTTTTTATTCAGATTCAGTCCAGCCATTACCGTTCCCTCCAGTTCGGGTGTTCCGCGTCCAGGATCGCTTCCAGCGACTGAATACGTTCGCGCATTTTATTTGCCTCGGCAGAGAGCTGCGCCAGCCGCTGTTGTTCACTCTGCGACAGCTCACCGCGTGAAGAGCGGTTGCTGTAGTGCAGCCATAACCAGATGGGCAGAACAAACAGCACGAAAATGGTCAGGGGTATAGCCAGAAAAAGCGCGCTCATGTGTACTCCTTGTCTTACGATGCGGCACGCTCAGGTGCCGCAGGAATTATTATTGGTTGTCTTGTTTCATTTTGGCTTTCAGCGCAGCCAGTTGCTCGCTAATTTCATCATCGGCTTTCAGGTCAGCAAACTGCTGATCCAGGGTTTTCTGCTTACCGATGCTGTGGCTTTCGGCTTCCGCTTCCATGTGGTCGATACGGCGTTCAAACGATTCGAAACGGGCCATCGCTTCATCCAGTTTCCCGCTGTCCAGCTGGCGACGCACGTCGCGGGACGAGCTTGCAGCCTGGTGGCGCAGCGCCAGCGCCTGTTGACGTGCACGGGTTTCGCTGAGTTTGTTTTCAAGCTCACCAATCTCTTTCTTCATACGCGTCAGAGTATCATCCACCAGCGTCACTTCGTGTTCCAGCGTGGCAACCATGTCGGTCAGCTTCTGCTTCTCAATCAGCGCAGCGCGAGCCAGATCTTCTTTATCTTTACGCAGCGCCAGTTCCGCTTTTTCCTGCCATTCGTTAAGCTGGGCAGTTGCCTGCTCGATACGACGCGTTAACTGCTTTTTCTCTGCCAGCGCGCGGGCGGAGGTGGAGCGTACTTCAACCAGCGTGTCTTCCATCTCCTGAATCATCAGGCGCACCAGCTTCTGCGGATCTTCCGCTTTCTCCAGCAGCGAGTTGATGTTGGCGTTCACGATGTCGGCAAAACGAGAAAAAATACCCATAATTCAATCCTCATAGTTCTGTTATCGGGCGATGCCCTGCTGAGTAGTTAATACAAATCCCATGCCAACTTTTTATCTTATTGATTTTACTGAGTGTGATTGATATTTATCCAGCCAGCGGCTATTCTCACCTGGTGAATATCACTAAGGAGTGGTTAATTTCATCATGGCTGAATATAAAGATAATTTGCTTGGCGAGGCCAACAGCTTCCTGGAAGTGCTTGAACAGGTATCGCGCCTCGCGCCGCTGAATAAACCGGTGCTGATTATCGGTGAGCGCGGAACGGGTAAAGAACTTATCGCTAACCGCCTGCACTTTCTGTCTGGCCGCTGGGACGGCCCTTTTATTTCGCTTAACTGCGCGGCGCTGAATGAAAACCTGCTCGACACCGAGCTGTTTGGTCATGAAGCTGGCGCCTTCACCGGCGCACAAAAACGCCATCCCGGACGCTTTGAGCGCGCCGATGGCGGAACGCTCTTTCTCGACGAGCTGGCGACCGCGCCGATGCTGGTGCAGGAAAAGCTGCTGCGCGTCATTGAGTACGGTGAACTGGAACGCGTTGGCGGCAGTCAGCCGCTCCAGGTCAACGTTCGCCTGGTGTGCGCCACCAACGCCGACCTGCCCGCGATGGTGGCTGAGGACAAATTCCGCGCTGACCTGCTGGACAGGCTGGCTTTCGATGTTGTACAGCTGCCGCCGCTGCGGGAGCGGCGCAGCGATATCATGCTGCTGGCCGATCAGTTTGCCATTCAGATGTGCCGGGAACTGGGTCTGCCTCTCTTTCCGGGCTTCAGTGAACGGGCCACCGGGACCCTGCTCGGTTACCACTGGCCGGGCAATATTCGTGAACTGAAAAACGTGGTGGAACGGTCCGTTTACCGGCATGGCAGCAGCGAGACCGAACTGGACAACATTATTCTCGATCCGTTTCGGCGCGAGGATAAACAGCTCCCTGCTCCGGCGACGCGCCAGCAGGCTCCGGCGTTGCCGCTCGATTTACGCCAGTTCCAGCATCAGCAGGAGCAACAGCTGCTTGAGCAGAGCCTGAAAGAGGCGAAATATAATCAGAAACGGGCAGCTGAACTGCTGGGCCTGACCTACCATCAGTTAAGGGCATTGCTCAAAAAACATCAAATGCGCTGACATTATCAGCACTTACCCCCAGACATTTTTACGAAGCAGGCGTAAGTGCGATACACTTTGCAGATCGAATCTAAAAACCTTAAAAACTATGCGCCTGGTTTTATCGTCCCTGTTTGCACTCGGTTTGTTCAGCAATCTGGCCTTTGCTGCGCCCGATCGCGCTGTGCCTCCTGATATCCGTGATAGTGGTTTCGTCTACTGCGTCAGCGGTCAAGTTGATATTTTTAATCCGCAAAAAGCGGGGAGCGGCCTGATTGTCGATACGCTGGCCGCACAGCTCTACGATCGCCTGCTCGACGTCGATCCTTATACCTATCGGCTGGTTCCGGAGCTTGCTGAAAGTTGGGAAGTGCTTGATAACGGCGCCACATACCGCTTTCGTCTACGCGATGATGTCGCATTTCAGCACACCCCGTGGTTTACCCCAACCCGTAAGCTCAACGCGGATGACGTGGTTTTCACCTTCCAGCGCATATTCAACCGCAATCATCCGTGGCATAACGTTAATGGCGGGAACTTCCCCTATTTCGACAGTCTGCAATTCGCGGACTCGGTCAAAAGCGTTCGCAAACTGGATAACCGTACGGTTGAGTTTCGTCTGAATCGCCCGGATGCCTCCTTCCTCTGGCATCTGGCGACGCACTACGCCTCGGTCATGTCAGCCGAATACGCGGATCAGCTGACGAAAAAAGATCGTCAGGAACGTCTCGATCGTGAGCCTGTGGGCACCGGTCCGTTCCAGTTAGCAGAGTACCGCGCCGGACAATACATTCGCCTGCAACGTCACGATCGTTTTTGGCGCGGCAAACCGCTGATGCCGCAGGTGATTGTCGATCTGGGTTCAGGTGGCACAGGCCGACTCTCCAAACTGCTGACCGGCGAGTGCGACGTGCTTGCCTGGCCTGCGGCCAGCCAGTTGACCATTTTGCGCGACGACCCACGCCTTCGCCTGACCCTGCGCCCGGGAATGAACATCGCTTATCTGGCGTTTAACACCGATAAGCCGCCGCTGAATAATCCGGCCGTGCGCCATGCGCTGGCGTTAGCGATCAACAATCAGCGTCTGATGCAGTCGATTTACTACGGTACCGCGGAAACCGCCGCCTCTATTCTTCCGCGCGCCTCCTGGGCCTATGACGGCGAGGCGAAGATTACGGAATATAATCCGGCGAAAGCGCGCGAACAGCTTAAAGCGCTGGGGGCAGAAAACCTGACGCTACAGCTGTGGGTGCCCACCAGCTCTCAGGCGTGGAACCCCAGCCCGCTGAAAACGGCTGAACTGTTGCAGGCTGATATGGCGCAGGTGGGCGTTAAGGTGATCATCGTGCCTGTCGAAGGCCGTTTCCAGGAGGCGCGTCTGATGGACATGAATCACGACTTAACGCTGGCTGGCTGGTCCACCGACAGTGACGACCCGGACAGCTTTTTCCGTCCGCTGCTGAGCTGTGCGGCAATCAACTCCCAGACCAACTACGCCCACTGGTGTAACCGGGAATTTGATGCCGTGCTGCAAAAAGCGCTGGCGTCTCAACAGCTTGCCTCACGCATTGAGGCCTACGATGAAGCGCAAAATATTCTGGCCAGAGAACTTCCCGTGTTGCCACTTGCCTCTTCCCTGCGCCTCCAGGCCTACCGTTACGATATTAAAGGGCTGGTACTCAGCCCGTTTGGTAACGCCTCCTTCGCGGGCGTGACCCGTGAGAAAGAACAAGAGGTGAAGAAACCATGATTATATTTACCTTGCGTCGGCTGCTGTTACTGCTGGTGACCCTGTTCTTCCTGACCTTTGTCGGCTTTAGCCTGAGCTACTTTACGCCGCACGCCCCGCTTCAGGGCTCATCTCTCTGGGACGCCTGGCTGTTCTGGTTTAATGGCCTGCTGCACTGGGATTTTGGCGTGTCCAGCATCAACGGACAGCTCATCTCCGAACAGCTGAAAGTGGTTTTCCCGGCCACCATGGAGCTGTGTATACTCGCCTTTGGCTTTGCCCTCATGGTGGGGATCCCGGTGGGAATGCTGGCGGGAATTTATCGTAATAAATGGCAGGATAAATTTATTAGCGCGCTTGCCTTAATTGGCTTTTCCATCCCTGTTTTCTGGCTGGCGCTGCTGCTTACCCTCTTCTTCTCACTGACGTTAGGCTGGCTGCCGGTATCTGGCCGTTTTGACCTGCTGTATAACGTGCAAACGGTGAGCGGCTTCGCCATCGTTGACGCCTGGCTTTCTGATTCAGTCTGGCGCGACGAAATGATCGTGAGTGCGCTGCGCCACATGGTGCTGCCGGTGCTTACGCTGGCCGTCGCGCCGACGACCGAGGTGATCCGCCTGATGCGCATCAGCACTATCGACGTCTTCGATCAAAACTATGTGAAAGCCGCCGCCACGCGCGGACTGTCTCGCCTGACGATTTTACGTCGCCATGTGCTGCACAATGCGTTGCCCCCCGTAATCCCACGTCTTGGGCTGCAATTCTCAACCATGCTGACGCTGGCAATGATCACCGAGATGGTTTTCAGCTGGCCGGGCCTTGGGCGCTGGATGATCAACGCCATTCGCCAGCAGGATTACGCGGCGATCTCCGCCGGCGTGATGGTGATTGGCTCGCTGGTCATTATTGTTAACGTTATTTCCGATATTTTGGGTGCCATGGCCAACCCATTGAAGCATAAGGAATGGTATGCCTTACGATAACGTCTACAGCGAAAAGCGCACGCCCGGTGCGCTACGTACCGTGTGGCGTAATTTTTACGGCGACACCACGGCGATGATCGGCTTTTACGGCTGCATTGGCCTCGTGTTGCTGTGCGTTTTGGGTTCGTGGTTTGCACCGTATGGCATCGATCAGCAGTTCCTGGGTTATCAGCTTTTACCGCCGTCGTGGTCGCGTTACGGGGAGGTTTCGTTCTTCCTGGGGACTGACGATCTCGGACGCGACGTGCTAAGTCGTTTGCTGAGCGGCGCCGCACCGACGGTAGGCGGCGCGTTCGTGGTCACCCTGGCTGCCGCAATCTGCGGCCTGGCGCTGGGCATTTTTGCCGGCTCAACCCACGGGCTGCGGTCGGCCGTGCTTAACCATATTCTTGATACCCTGCTCTCTATTCCTTCGCTGCTGCTGGCGATTATCGTCGTGGCCTTCGCGGGGCCGCACCTCACCCATGCGATGTTCGCCGTCTGGCTGGCCATTCTGCCGCGCATGGTGCGCTCGGTTTACAGCCTGGTTCACGACGAGCTGGAGAAAGAGTATGTCGTTGCCGCCCGCCTGGATGGCGCCACCACGTTTAATATTTTGTGGTTTGCCGTGCTGCCTAACATTGCCGCCGGGCTGGTGACGGAGATCACCCGCGCCCTGTCGATGGCGATTCTGGATATCGCAGCGCTGGGCTTCCTGGACCTTGGCGCGCAGCTCCCCTCCCCGGAATGGGGCGCTATGCTTGGCGATGCGCTGGAGCTGATTTACGTTGCGCCGTGGACGGTCATGCTGCCGGGCGCGGCCATCATGGTGAGCGTGCTGCTCGTTAACCTGCTGGGCGACGGGATCCGCCGCGCAATCAATGCGGGGGTGCAATAATGCCGTTACTCGATATCCGCAACCTCACGATCGAAATTAAAACGGGCGAAGGCTGGGTCAAGGCCGTGGATCGCATCAGTATTACGCTTGCAGAGGGCGAAATCCGCGGGCTGGTGGGCGAATCGGGTTCAGGGAAAAGTCTGATCGCCAAGGCCATTTGCGGCGTGGCGAAGGACAACTGGCGGGTGACCGCCGATCGTATGCGCTTCGACGACATCGATCTGTTGCGTCTCTCCCCGCGCGAACGCCGTAAACTGGTGGGCCATAACGTCTCGATGATTTTCCAGGAGCCGCAATCCTGTCTCGATCCGTCCGAGCGCGTCGGGAAACAGCTGATGCAGAACATCCCCGGGTGGACCTATAAAGGCCGCTGGTGGCAGCGTTTCGGCTGGCGTAAACGCCGTGCCATTGAGCTGTTGCACCGTGTCGGGATCAAAGACCATAAAGACGCGATGCGCAGTTTCCCCTACGAACTGACCGACGGTGAATGCCAGAAAGTGATGATTGCCATCGCCCTGGCGAATCAGCCGCGTCTGCTGATTGCGGACGAACCAACGAACGCGATGGAGCCAACCACCCAGGCCCAGATTTTCCGCCTGCTCACGCGTCTGAACCAGAATAACAACACCACCATTTTGCTGATCAGCCACGACCTGCAAATGCTGAGCAAGTGGGCGGATAAAATTGACGTAATGTATTGCGGCCAGACGGTAGAAACCGCGCCAAGCGAAGACCTGGTGACGACGCCGCATCATCCCTACACGCAGGCGCTGATCAGGGCGATCCCGGACTTTGGCAGCGCGATGCCGCACAAAAGCCGTCTGAATACGCTGCCTGGCGCGATACCGCTGCTGGAATCGCTGCCCATTGGCTGCCGTCTGGGTCCGCGTTGCCCGTATGCTCAGCGCAAATGCATCGAAACACCGCGCCTGACAGGGCCGAAAAATCATCTGTTTGCCTGTCATTTCCCGCTGAACATGGAGAGAGAGTGAAATGGTCGAAACCTTACTGGAAGTACGTAACCTGAGTAAGACCTTTCGCTATCGCACCGGCCTGTTTCACCGTCAGACCGTCGAGGCTGTTAAACCGCTGAGCTTTACGCTGCGCGAAAAGCAGACGCTGGCGATTATCGGTGAAAACGGCTCGGGCAAATCGACCCTGGCAAAAATGCTCGCGGGTATGGTCGAGCCGAGCGGCGGTGAAATACTGATTGACGATCATCCTCTGGAATTTGGGGACTACTCTTTTCGCAGTCAGCGCATCCGGATGATTTTTCAGGATCCGTCGACGTCCCTGAACCCGCGTCAGCGTATTTCCCAGATTCTGGATTTCCCGCTGCGGTTGAATACCGACCTGGAGCCGGAAGCGCGTCGCAAACGGATTGTCGAAACCCTGCGTCTGGTAGGCCTCCTGCCCGACCATGTCAGCTATTACCCGCACATGCTGGCCCCGGGCCAAAAACAGCGTCTCGGTCTGGCCCGCGCGCTGATCCTGCGCCCGAAGGTCATCATCGCCGACGAAGCGCTGGCGTCGCTGGATATGTCGATGCGTTCGCAGCTCATTAACCTGATGCTGGAGTTACAGGAAAAACAGGGGATCTCGTATATTTACGTGACTCAGCACCTGGGCATGATGAAGCACATCAGCGACCAGGTGCTGGTGATGCACCAGGGAGAAGTTGTCGAGCGCGGCAGTACCGCTGACGTACTGGCCTCCCCGCTCCATGACCTGACGAAACGCCTGATTGCCGGACACTTTGGTGAAGCGTTGACGGCGGACGCGTGGCGTAAAGATCGTTAGCCGCTGCGTAACCCGCTTGCCAGCAGAGTAAACACCTCTATGGCATGCGGGAGGGTCTTCTGCGGTTCTTCACTCGCGGCAATCAGCAGAGCCGCATTCAGAGCAGCGCCATTCAGCAGATGGGCTGCGACTCTGGCATCCATCTTTTTGATTACGTTGCACTCCATCATTTTTTCGATGGTCTGACGGGTCGACTCAAGGCAGCTGTTCTGGCTGGGCCATTGCGCCGGGTCGCCCAGAACAGCCGGGCCGTCAAGGAGGACGATACGCTGAACTTCCGGAACGAGCGCCATTTTGATATAGGCGATGCCCTCCGCCAGCAGTCGCTCCCAGTCATCTTCGGCGGCGGCGGCAATCGCTTTTGCGTTTGCTGCCATTTCGCTGTCTATCTGCGCGACCACCGCCGCCAGTAGTCCCTTCTTGTCGTTGAAATTATGATATAGCGCGCCGCGTGTTAACCCCACGCTTGCCGTGAGTTCATCCATTGACGCTGCGGCATAGCCTTTTTCAGCAAATGCCTTTCGCGCCGCCTGAATCATTTTCTCGCGATTTTCCTGGGCCGTTTCAGCGCGACGTTTTGTAGCCATGGGACTTCCTTAATTAAGCGATAACTATAATTTGACATACGCGACGTATGTGAATTACATTTTTCACATACGTCGCGTATGTTACTTCTACCGCGTAAGCACAACAATACCTCTGACAGAAAAGGAAAAGCCATGCCTTCACGTGATCCCGTCTTCCCGGCTAACCGACATGCCCTCTATGAAGAGCATGGCTATTCAGCTGCAATTCGCTCTGGCGATCTGTTATTTGCTTCCGGTCAGGTTGGCAGCCGCAGCGATGGCACACCTGAACCCGACTTCCCCGCTCAGGTGCAGCTGGCGTTCGATAATTTACGGGCGATCCTGGCAGCCGCGGGATGTACTTTTGACGATCTGATTGATGTCACGACGTTTCATACCGATCCTGAAAACCAGTTCCCCGTTATCATGGAGGCGAAAAAACTGGCATTTCCCCACGCTCCTTACCCAAACTGGACAGCAATAGGCGTTAACTGGCTTGCGGGTTTTGATTTCGAAATTAAGGTTATCGCCAGAATCCCCTCGTCAGCGAATTAAGATCCGGCTGTATAAGCGTGAAGCTCCGGGCAGTCTCTGGTTGGATGAGGCGAACCCCGCGTGCGGTGATATACTGCTGGGATACACACGAAACAGCCTGATGAAGAGACAGTTCGACCTCTTCCGTGAGCCCATTCACGGCGCAGGAGCGAGAAATATCGTGACACAAGGGGCTGTGAGTGGGCTATAATTTCGAGCTAATTTCGAATGATTTTGAAATACTGCCTGTAACGCTATGAATTACAAGGCAAAATAAGCAATGAATATAAGGATTAAAGCTATGGGTTTTCTTTCCGGTAAGCGCATTCTGGTGACTGGCGTTGCCAGCAAACTGTCCATCGCATACGGCATCGCACAGGCAATGCATCGCGAAGGCGCTGAGCTGGCGTTCACCTACCAGAACGACAAGCTGAAAGGCCGTGTTGAAGAATTTGCCGCGCAGCTGGGTTCCAGCATTGTTCTGGAATGTGACGTTGCACAAGACGAAAGCATTGATGGCATGTTTGCTGAACTGGCAAAAGCATGGCCGAAATTCGACGGTTTTGTTCACTCCATCGGCTTCGCTCCTGGCGACCAGCTGGACGGCGACTACGTGAACGCGGTTACCCGTGATGGCTTCAAAATCGCCCACGACATCAGCTCCTACAGCTTCGTTGCAATGGCAAAATCCTGCCGCGCGATGCTGAACCCGGGCGCAGCCCTGCTGACTCTGTCCTACCTCGGCGCAGAACGTGCTATCCCTAACTACAACGTTATGGGTCTGGCGAAAGCATCTCTGGAAGCCAACGTGCGCTACATGGCGAACGCGATGGGTCCTGAAGGCGTGCGTGTTAACGCTATTTCTGCGGGTCCAATCCGTACCCTGGCCGCTTCCGGTATCAAAGATTTCCGTAAAATGCTGGCACACTGCGAAGCGGTTACCCCGATTCGTCGTACCGTTACCATCGAAGATGTGGGTAACTCTGCGGCATTCCTGTGCTCTGACCTTTCCGCGGGCATCTCCGGCGAAGTGGTTCACGTTGACGGCGGCTTCAACATAGCTGCAATGAACGAGCTGGAAATCAAATAAGCTTGTCACTCTCTTCCCGCCAGGGAAGAGAGTTTCCTCCCGCCCCGCCCCTCGTTATTCCGTTCAGCTATTTGTTATCACCTAACAATATTTTTCCCCTCATCCGCCTTACGCCAGGATATTGATCGCCATTTTGAGATCAAGGAACGCCCATGGAACAACGCCGTTTTTCCGGCAAAGGCCACTGGTATCATGAAACCCAGTCGAATCATTCGCAGACGGACGTTCTGCCGCTGGTGCCCGAAGCCGCTAACGTCGACGACCGTTTTTTGCTCGATCTAGCCCTGCCCGATGACATTCTCGCAAGCTGTGCTGGTTGGCTTACGCATGCCCGAACCCTCTGTCATCTTTTGTTCCCACTTGATACTCCCGTGAACCGTCTGCATACGCTCAGCGCCTACGACAGGCTGAGCACGGCATTAACGGTTGCCCAGGCGTGTGGCGTTCAGCGGCTCTGTAACCACTACGCTGCTCTGCTCGCCCCTCTTCCGGGGCCGGACTCCTCCCGGGAAAGCAATCGACGCCTTGCAGAAATTACCCAGTATGCCCGCCAGTTAGCCAGCTCACCCGATGTCATCGATGATAAAGCCCAAAACCAGCTTGATGAGGTTGGACTCACAACGTATGACATTGTGCTCATCAACCAGATCATCGGCTTTGTCGGTTTTCAGGCGCGAGTGGTCGCGGTATTTCAGGCATTGCTTGGCCATCCGGTACGCTGGCTGCCCGGGCATCACATTCAGCCCCATACGCTGCCGGTCAGCTTCAGCAGATGGACCGCCACGCTACCCCCGGTTGAGCTAAAATATGCCAGTGCGCTTCAGCTTGAGGCGCTCTCACGCTGGCAGGCGGAACCGGCGCTTGAAGCGCTTACTCCTGTGCTGTGTCATGAGCCGATGCTGCTTGATCTGACGGGCGAAATTCTGCTTAACCATCCGCGAAGTGAAGGCCCCGCGTCTTCGATGCTCTCAGCCGCTCGTGCGCTGCTTGTCGCCTCTCCGGATCGCTTTAGCGCCGCCCAGTTAACGCCCCTGACCGGGTCAGGTCTCTCGCCAGAGAAGGCCATCAACCTGCTTACCCGAGATGCATTTTATGGCTGGCTGGACCGTCTGCGCGTGGCGCTCGGCAAAGAGGAATAACCATACTCTTTACCTAAAGAGCGCTTGCTGTAGCAGTGAGATTCGCGTAAAACTGTCAGCCGCTCAATGGCTACGAAAATAGAACATTATGTTTCAGGACAACCCGCTGCTAGCGCAGCTTAAACAGCAACTGCATTCCCAGACGCCGCGTGCAGAAGGGGTCGTAAAAGCCACGGAAAAGGGCTTTGGCTTTCTTGAAGTTGACGGGCAGAAGAGCTACTTCATTCCGCCTCCTCAGATGAAGAAAGTGATGCATGGCGACCGCATTTCGGCCGTTATTCATACCGAAAAGGAACGAGAGTCTGCCGAGCCGGAAGCACTGATCGAACCTTTCCTGACCCGCTTTGTCGGGAAAGTGCATAAAAAAGACGATCGTCTTTCTGTCGTGCCGGACCATCCTCTCCTGAAAGATGCTATTCCGTGCCGCGCCGCGCGTGGCGTTGAGCATGATTTTGTTGAGGGTGACTGGGCGGTTGCTGAGATGCGCCGTCATCCTTTAAAAGGCGATCGCGGTTTCTACGCCGAGCTTACCCAATACATTACCTTCGGCGACGACCATTTCGTCCCATGGTGGGTGACGCTGGCGCGCCACAACCTCGAAAAAGAAGCGCCTGAGGGCGTGGCGACTGAAATGCAGGACGAAGGTCTGGAACGTCGCGATCTGACGGCACTGGACTTTGTCACCATCGACAGCGCCAGCACCGAGGATATGGACGATGCGCTGTATGCCGAAGAGACAGCCGATGGCAAACTGCATCTGACCGTCGCAATTGCCGACCCTACCGCATGGATTGTCGAAGGCAGCAAGCTGGACGAGATGGCCAAAGTGCGCTCGTTCACCAACTACCTGCCGGGTTTTAACATTCCGATGTTGCCGCGTGAACTCTCCGACGATCTTTGCTCGCTGCGTGCGCACAAAGTACGTCCGGTGCTGGCCTGTCGGATGACCATTGCGGCTGACGGTACCATTGAAGAAGATATTGAATTCTTCGCCGCCACCATCGAATCCAAAGCCAAGCTGGCCTATGACGACGTGTCCGACTGGCTGGAGAACACGGGCAGCTGGAAACCCGAGTCCGACAACATTGCCGCACAAATTCGTCTGCTGCACCGCGTCTGCCTGAGCCGCAGCGAATGGCGTCAAACTCACGCGCTGGTCTTCAAAGATCGTCCGGACTACCGTTTTGTGCTGGGTGAAAAAGGTGAAGTGCTGAATATCGTCGCTGAGCCGCGCCGTATTGCCAACCGCATCGTTGAAGAAGCGATGATATCCGCCAACATTTGTGCCGCCCGCGTGCTGCGCGACAAATTAGGCTTTGGCATTTACAACGTGCACACCGGGTTTGATCCGGCGAACACCGAAGCGCTGGCTGCCCTGCTGAAAACCCATGACGTACACGTCGATCCTGAGGAAGTGCTGACCCTGCAAGGTTTCTGCAAACTGCGCCGCGAGCTGGACGCGCAGCCTTCAGGGTTCCTTGACAGCCGTATTCGCCGCTTCCAGTCCTTTGCGGAAATCAGCACCGAGCCAGGCCCGCACTTCGGCCTTGGCCTTGAGGCTTACGCGACCTGGACCTCCCCGATCCGTAAGTACGGCGACATGGTTAACCATCGTCTGCTGAAAGCGATCATCAAAGGGGAATCTGTTGCCCGCCCACAGGATGATACGACGTTGCAGATGGCAGAACGTCGCCGTCTCAACCGTATGGCGGAGCGTGATGTCGGCGACTGGTTATACGCGCGCTTCCTGAATGATAAGGCAGGGACTGACACCCGTTTCCCGGCTGAAATCATTGACATCAGCCGCGGCGGTATGCGCGTTCGTCTGGTGGATAATGGCGCCGTTGCCTTTATTCCTGCCCCGTTCCTGCATGCCGTTCGCGACGAACTGGTTTGTAGCCAGGAAAACGGGACCGTGCAAATTAAAGGCGAAACGGTTTACAAGGTCACTGACGTGATTGATGTCACCATCGCTGAAGTGCGCATGGAAACCCGCAGTATTATCGCGCGCCCTGTCGCCTGATAACCGCGTAAACTTCCGGCCGTTCCGTTAAGGGGTGGCCGGGAGTTCTCTTCTGTATTATCTCCCGCAAAATCATCGTGTTTTCTCACACTTTTCTGTTTCCCATCGCCACATTTCGCCAGAATTATCTACAGTAAAAGAGAGCCGTCATTGTCGACTGCAAATGAATAATTTGTGCGCTACTCAGCAGCCGCGGGAGAAAACGTGATGGACGATCTGGAGCAGAATTTGCTGTTTCGTTACATGGGTACGCATAGCCCCTGGTGGCGACTGACAGCAGACAGCAATGCTCTTCATCTTGCTGCCAGTGAAAGCGCTGACATCATTCAGGTGGTGGCGCTGAATGATGAGCAGGCCGCGCTAATCCGCCAGCTCACCGTGATAACCTCCAGCATTGCCATGACCCTGCCCTTGTACGGTGTGGACGTTCCCGTTCATCTTGTCGGCCGTAAAATTAACAAAAATGAGTGGGCAGGAACGGCATCAGCCTGGAACGATACTCCTTCCGTGGCGCGGGACCTGGCGCAGGGGCTCTCCTTCGCCGAACAGGTAGTGTCCGAGGCTAACTCCGTGATTGTGATCCTCGACCAGAACGGGAATATTCAGCGCTTCAACCGTTTAAGTGAAGAATATACGGGCCTGAAGGAACAGGAAGTTATCGGGCAAAACGTGTTCAAACTGTTTATGAGCCGTAGCGAAGCCGCGGCCTCCAAACGCAACATCACCGGTTTTTTTCGTAACGGCAGCTCGTACGAAGTTGAACGCTGGATCAAGACCCGCAAAGGGCAGCGCCTGTTTCTCTTCAGAAATAAATTTGTTCACAGCGGCAGCGGGAAAAATGAAATTTTCCTCATCTGTTCAGGTACCGACATAACCGAAGAGCGTCGGGCCCAGGAGCGCCTGCGCGTACTCGCCAATACGGATACGATTACCGGTTTGCCTAACCGAAACGCCATCCATGAGCTGATCTCTGATGCCATCACCGCTCGGGGTGACACCCAGGTAGGCGTGGTTTATCTCGATCTGGATAACTTTAAAAAAGTGAACGATGCCTATGGGCATATGTTTGGCGACCAGCTGCTACAGGCCGTTGCGCTGGCGATCCTGAGCTGCCTGGACGAAGGACAAACCCTGGCGCGCCTGGGTGGGGATGAATTTATCGTGCTAGCCACCGATACCTCGCAGGGCGCGCTGGAAGCCATGGCATCGCGCATACTGACCCGACTTCGTCAGCCTTTCCGCATCGGGCTGATAGAGGTTTACACCGGCTGCTCGCTGGGCATCGCGCTTGCGCCCCAGCACGGTAACGATCGCGAAAGCGTCATTCGTAATGCCGACACCGCCATGTACACCGCCAAAGAAAATGGCCGGGGCAAATTCTGCGTCTTCTCGCCAGAGATGAACCAGCGCGTATTTGAATACCTGTGGCTGGATACCAACCTGCGTAAAGCGCTGGATAACGATCAGCTGTTAATCCACTACCAGCCCAAAATAACCTGGCGCGGCGAAGTCAGAAGTCTGGAGGCGCTGGTGCGCTGGCAGTCCCCAGAGCGTGGCCTGATCCCGCCGATGGAGTTTATCTCCTATGCTGAGGAGTCAGGGCTGATTGTGCCCCTGGGCCGCTGGGTTATGCTTGATGTGGTGCGCCAGGTGGCAAAATGGCGCGACAAGGGGATCAACCTTCGCGTCGCGGTCAACGTCTCCGCCCGTCAGCTGGCGGACCAGACCATCTTCAGCGACCTGAAGCAGGCGCTGAAAGACCTGAGTTTTGAATACTGCCCGATTGACGTGGAATTGACCGAAAGCTGTCTCATTGAAAATGAAGAGCTGGCCCTGTCAGTGATCCAGCAATTTAGCCGCCTGGGAGCGCAAATTCACCTGGATGACTTTGGTACGGGGTACTCTTCCCTGTCGCAGCTGGCGCGCTTCCCTATCGATGCCATTAAGCTTGACCAGGCTTTCGTGCGGGACATCCATAAGCAGTCCATTTCACAGTCGCTGGTGCGTGCGATAGTCGCCGTGGCGCAGGCGTTAAATTTGCAGGTCATTGCTGAAGGGGTGGAAAGTGCAAAAGAAGACGCCTTTCTGACGAAGAATGGCGTCAACGAACGGCAGGGTTATCTTTTTGCTAAGCCCATGCCCGCTGCCGCATTCGAGCGATGGCTAAAGCGCTATCAGGCCAGAAATGTCCGTTAGCTGGCTTTGCGTAAGCCCGTCGCCTGATGGCGATTTTGCAGCATAACCAGCCGCTCCATGTAGGCGATATCCTTCGGTTCAAGGCAGAAGGCGGCATCAACCCAATCCTCAGTAATGTCCATCAGCTCGCTTCGCGGAAGTGGCAGCACGCGCGTACGCGCACGCAGCATGGCCCTTACGCCGTTGAGCTTCGGCTGTAGCGTGTCGATAAACGTCCGCACCGAAACATAGCTCTGTAACGGCTCGAATAAGAGATCCACAAGACCATACTGCTCATACCATTCCGCCGTATGCGTCTCACCTTTGTAGATCAGCGCCTCCGCCATTTTCATGCCGGCGCGACGCGCCACCAGTGAATAGCCGCCCATGCCCGGGAACAGATTGAACGCGATTTCCGGAAAGCCTAATCGGGCATCGCGCTGGGCCAGAATGAAATGATGCGCCAGCGCGGCTTCAAACCCGCCCCCTAACGCGCTTCCTTCCACCATAGCCAGCGTGACAGCTCCGGTATCAAACCCTCGCGAGGCGGCATGAACGCAGTCCACACAGGCCCGGGCATAGGCGCGTAACGCTTCGCGTCGGTTGTTTTTGATGCACTCAACGAAGAACTGTAAATCACCGCCGGTATTGTAGATGTCGGGGACCAGCGATCCGGTGACCCAAAAATCAACGACAAATCCGGACTGTCGAACCAGCCAGGAGAGATTCATGATCTCCTCGATCAGCGCATGATTGAAGCAAGGCCGTGGCGTGGCACGTAACATCATCCACACCGTACGCCGTTCGGCCTCATAATAAGCCGCCAGTTGAGTGAATCGTTCAGCATCAGTAAACAATGTGCAGGTTGTCTGGTTGATAACTGTCATAGTCGAATTCCTCTTATAAAAAAAGCGCGTTGCGCGCAGTTTTAGACTAATCCACCCCTACAACCCGCAGCATACGGGGGCCAAATTTATCACTTTCATTTATGAACTTTGGTTATTGCATTTTTTACCTTCTCTTTTGAATCAATTTTCTGCATCATTGATAATATTAACTTTTCGCTTCAGGGTGAGCTTATGTCTAACATTGATGCAACAGCCGTGGCACAGCGTATTGATACTGTGCTGGATATTCTTGTCGCAGGCGATTATCACTCTGCTATCCGTAACCTTGAAATCCTCAAGTCTGAACTGCTGGCTGAGAACGGCGCTGATGACGCTCCAGAATCCACTCAACCTAAAGCCCCGTGGGAAGTGTAGCCACGTCGTTTCCGCCCTTGCCTTTTAAATGGATGCTATGAATTCCCGACAACAAATCATTTTGCAGATGGTGATCGATCAGGGACGCGTAAGCGTGGTCGATCTCGCTAAAGCCACCGGCGTTTCTGAAGTCACCATTCGTCAGGATCTGAATCTGCTGGAAAAACAGAGCTACCTGCGGCGTGCGCACGGATATGCCGTTCCACTGGACAGCGACGACGTCGAAACCCGCATGATGAACAATTATGCGCTCAAGCGGGAGCTGGCGGAGTTTGCTGCATCCTTAGTGAATAGCGGTGAGACCGTCTTTATTGAAAATGGCAGCAGTAACGCCCTTCTGGCGCGCACGCTCGCCGATCAAAAAGACGTTACCATCATCACCGTAAGCAGCTATATCGCCCATCTGTTGAAGGAAACTCAGTGCGAGGTGATACTGCTGGGCGGCATTTACCAGAAGAAAAGCGAAAGCATGGTGGGGCCATTAACGCGTCAATATGTTCAGCAGGTTCACTTCAGTAAAGCATTCATTGGTATTGACGGCTGGCAGCCCGACACCGGCTTTACTGGTCGCGACATGATGCGTTCAGACGTGGTTAACGCAGTACTCGCCAAAGAGTGTGAAGCGATAGTGCTGACCGACAGCTCTAAGTTTGGCGCCGTACACCCTTATACGATGGGTCCGGCTTCGCGCTTCAGCCGCGTGATCACGGATGAGCGTTTGCGCGATGAATATCGCCAGCAATTAGAACAAGACGGCCTGACTGTCGATATTGTGAAAAAAACGGCCTGATTATCCTGCTGCGCCCGAATAATGGGCGCACTTAAACCTTTCTCTGAGAGTATTCTGACCCTGCCTTTAAGAGTTTTTACCTGTTGAAACCGTTCTAAACACGTAAAATTAATATTAGCGATATAACAGGAAGTGACTATCACCTGCGTGATGATGAAACACCTGCGCGACCAGCTTTCACGGGAACAGAATTTAAGTATGGATATTGTCTATACTTAAAGTGCATTCCTTTCCGTGAATCGATAATTCAGGAGAAAGTATTATGACCTTTACCAGCAAAAAATTAGCCGCCGCTGTTCTGGCAATCACTGTAGCAATGTCCCTGAGCGCTTGCTCTAACTGGTCTAAACGTGACCGTAACACCGCGATTGGTGCCGGTGCTGGTGCGCTTGGTGGTGCAGTATTAACGGATGGTAGTACGCTGGGTACATTAGGTGGTGCTGCCGTAGGTGGTGTTATCGGTCACCAGGTGGGCAAATAATCACCATAACGGCTCTCACCGGTATAATAATATATTTTGTATTTTCAGGTCTGACTTACGCACGTAAAAAAAAGAGCCACGGCAATGTCCGTGGCTCATTTATTTTAGCCGCCCGCCAGTTTAACTTTCATTCCTTTGGCTTCCAGCAGCGTTTTAATTAAATCCCGTTTATCACCCTGAATCTCAATAATGCCGTCTTTTACTGCCCCACCGCATCCGCACTTCTTTTTAAGTTCAGCGGCGAGCTTTACCAGGTCTGCATCATCCAGATCAATGCCAGTGACAAGGCAAACCCCTTTACCTTTCCTGCCGCTGGTCTGCCGCTGAATTCGCACGATACCATCGCCTTTCGGACGTTCAGCTTTCTCTTTTGGCTCTTCAATGCGCCCGGTATCCGTTGAATAGACCAGACGACTGTTGGCGTCACGCATTATGCCCCCTTTTTCAGTGATGCATTAATCGCTTTCAGGGTCTCTGCCGGATGAGCGGATTGCGTCACCGGGCGACCAATCACCATATAGTCTACACCCGCGCTCAGCGCCTGCTCTGGCGTCATGATGCGTCGCTGATCCCCAGACTCGCTGCCTGCCGGACGGATGCCTGGCGTTACCAGTTTAAAGTCGCGGCCTAGCTCAGCTTTGAAGCGAACCGCCTCCTGAGCCGAACAGACCACGCCATCGAGACCACACTGTTGCGTGAGGCGCGCCAGACGCTCCGCGTGTTCGGCAGGTGACAACGTCACACCCAGGTCGCGCAGGTCGGATTCATCCATACTGGTCAGCACGGTGACGGCGATCAGAAGCGGAGCGTCATTGCCAAACGGCACCAGCGCTTCGCGCGCAGCCGTCATCATGCGTGCCCCGCCGGATGCATGAACGTTAACCATCCACACGCCCAGTTCAGCCGCCGCAGCTACGGCGTGCGCAGTGGTATTTGGAATATCATGGAATTTCAGGTCGAGGAAAACGTCGAAGCCACGCTGGTGCAGATCGCGGACGATTTGTGGGCCGAACAGCGTAAACATCTCTTTGCCTACTTTCAGACGGCAATCGCGGGGATCAATGCCATCAACAAAGGCCAGTGCGGCGTCACGGTTATTGTAATCCAGAGCAACAACTACGGGAGAATCGGTAACTACGCGGGAAGTGGAGGATGTAACAGACGTCATGACCAGCCCTTTTCGTCTATGGGCGCGCAGCGGCGCGGAACAGATAAACGGCGTGCATTCTACCTGCCCTCGGGGTAAATGAACAGAATCGAATGATTTTCCTGCCGAACCCCAGACCGCACGGTGCTGACGAAATTACCACAACAATTAGTATGTTGTAACTAAAAGGCGGTGTTTTAAAAAATCACTGCCCGTCCAGACCTCGGATTGGCTTAATGGTTGACCACGCCCGGCAGGAAGGGCAATGCCAGTAAAGCGAATAGGCGGTGAAGCCGCATTTCTGGCAGCGATAGCGCGGTTTGCTCCGCACCTGTTCACCCACCATGTCTCGCAGCACCATCAGGCTCTCTTTAGCGCGCCCTTCTTCTGCGTCATTAAGGTGGTAATCCATCAGCTTATGAAATACCCGCATGGTAGGATGACGCTGCAACTGACGGGTAATGTATACCTGGGCGGTATCACTCCCTTCGTGCTCTTCAACGACGTCGGACAGCATCAGTTCGGCTGTGGCACCGGTGTTTTCTTCAACGCAGCGACGCAGAAACGCAACCCACTCGTCCTGCTTACCTAACTGCTGATAGCAGGTTTGCAGCATTTCCAGCGTTTCGCTGACCAGCTCTTTGTCCTGATCGATAACGCGAAGCAGGCTCTCCACGGCTTTGGCGTAATCACCGTTAGCCATAAAGACCCGCCCCATCATGATCGAGATGCGCGCGCTGTTGCGATCGGCCGCAGCGCCTTTCTTTAACAATGCCATGGCTTTATCCATGTCATCGCTACCCATCTGCTGGAGAGCCAGCTCGCAATAGAAGTGGGCAATTTCGACGCGTTGTTTGTCTTTACCGAGTTTGACCAGCCGTTCGGCGGTATCAATCGCTTTTTGCCAGTCGCTGGTGGCCTGATAGATTTGCAGAAGCTGCTGAAGCGCACCGATACGGAAGTCCGTCTCATCCACCAGCTGAGAGAACATATCCTCGGCGCGATCGTAAAGCCCCGCGGCCATGTAATCCCGCCCAAGCTGCTGCACGGCCAGCAACCGTTGCTCATAGGTCAACGAAGCGCTTTCCATCAGGGTCTGGTGGATACGAATGGCACGGTCAACCTCTCCGCGCGAGCGGAACAGGTTTCCCAGGGTGAGATGCGCCTCAACGGTGCCGGTATCCTCTTTAAGCATGTCGAGGAACAGATCCACCGCTTTGTCCTGCTGATTGCTCAGCAGGAAGTTCACCCCCGCTACGTAGTCACGGGAGAGTCGGTTTGCTTCATCCTGTTTTGTTTGTTGCGCGCTTCTGCGGCCCATATACCAGCCATAGGCTGCGGCGACAGGCAAAAGCAGAAACAACAACTCCAGCATATTCGATTATTCCTTGACTACCGGCACACCAGAGCTCGCCGGAATGTCAGACGCAGGCGTAAGTTGATGTTCAAGTCGTTTAATTTTACGTTCAGCGCGAACAAGAGAAACACGAACTTTAAGCCAGAACAGGCCGCATACAAGCCAGCCGATGACAAAACCCGCCGCGAATAACACCGCCAGCAGGCTCGACACCCGGTACTCGCCCTGCGCCAGCAGATAGTTAAAACTCACCTGTTGATCGTTTTGCGCGCCCAATGTGACTGAAATGACAAAAATCGCCAACACCAGTAAGAAAATGAGTAAATATTTCACATGACTTCCCGTTATGTGGTTCGAGCGTATAAAGCGTGTTCAACTCACTGCAATCAGCCTTATAAGCTACCATTTTAGTGGCGGGCGCGAAATGGAAAAAGTAACGCGCCCTACATGGATTTATGGTCAAAATGCGGAATATCAACCTTCAGGTTCCGCCAGACTCCCTTTCGGCTATTTCTTCCTTCTCTTCCGGCGGCGGCGTCAATGGTCCGCAAAAACGTTGTGCAAGCCAGGTCGCCAGCGTCACCAGTACCCACGAGATCAGCGTTGCCACCACCAAATCACGCGGCCAGTGCATCCCCAACAGCATCCGGCTGCCCATTACGCCTGTCGCCCAGACCAGCAAAATCGCAATCGTGAGGGTACGCCGACGCGGCCACAGCAGTCCCACGCCAAGTAGCGCCCAGCTGGCAGCAAACATCGTATGCCCGGAAGGAAACGCAAAGCCGGTCTCTTTTTGCCAGTGTTTGCGTAAAAAGGTCGGGATATCCTGCTGTTCTGCAAGCTGCTCCTTTACCAACGCACCGCGATCTTTACGCTTTAAATTGTAGAACTCATCCACCGGAACATGATGCGTTTTTTCCAGCCAGACGACGAAAGGACGGGGTTCCTGCACGCGATCCTTGACCCACGACTTCACCCCTTGCCCGATAAGTATGGCGCCGCCGAGAATAGCGAACAGTACCAGCGCCGCGCGAAGGCGAAAGCGCAGGCACCACAGGAACCAACCACAGAGCAACACGTGCGTAATAATCCCCCACGGCTGGGTGACCGTCTCGGTTATCCAGTATAAGGCTTTCAGCCACGTCTCGTTTTGTCCGGGCTGCCACATCCAGCCGGAGAACCAAACGACCAGGGGTATAACGAGCAATACGGCGGCTCCTGCGGCCGTTCGTCTGGCAATTGAAAGCATGTCCTCTCCTTTTTCACTAAGCACCACAATCATAACTGAATTTCATCATTCTGGTGGATATGTCGGATTGTGCGTTTAACGTTTGTAAAGCGTGGTGGTGATTAGGTGAAGTTGCCGGGCTTGTGGCAAAATAGTCCGATACAGAAAGCATAATGGGGCAAAGGCACGAAACGTGTCAGCCTGGTCTGGAGAATCACATGCAGCTTAAACGTGTGGCAGAAGCCAAACTGCCAACCCCATGGGGCGATTTCCTGATGGTGGGTTTTGAAGAACTGGCAACCGGGCAAGATCACGTCGCCCTGGTGTTCGGCGACATTTCGGGGCAAACGCCGGTGCTGTCCCGCGTTCATTCAGAGTGTCTGACCGGTGACGCGCTGTTCAGCCTGCGGTGCGACTGCGGTTTTCAGCTTGAAGCCGCCCTTTCTCATATCGCAGAGGAAGGACGTGGCGTTCTGCTGTATCACCGTCAGGAAGGACGCAATATTGGCCTGCTGAATAAAATCCGCGCCTACGCGTTGCAGGATCAGGGCTACGATACCGTCGAAGCGAACCATCAGCTCGGCTTTGCTGCTGACGAGCGCGATTTCACCCTGTGCGCGGATATGTTCAAGCTGCTGGGCGTGGACGAAGTGCGTCTGTTGACCAATAACCCGAAAAAAGTGGAAATCCTCACTGAAGCGGGCATCAATATTGTGGAACGCGTACCGCTGATTGTCGGCCGCAACCCGAAAAACGCGCACTACCTCGATACCAAAGCTGCCAAAATGGGGCATCTGCTGAGCGAGTAAACGCAAAACGCCCGGCACATGTGCCGGGCGAGTTTGATCAGTCCAGCATCTTACGAATCACATAATGTAAAATGCCGTCGTTCTGGTAATAGGTCAGCTCTGTTGCCGTATCAATACGACACCGGCAATCCAGCACTTCTGTCGTTCCATCTGCGCGCGTTAACTTAACCGGAACGGTTTTACCCGGTTGCAGATTTTGCAGACCGCTGATATCAATCTGCTCTTCCCCGGTCAAACCCAGCGTTTTACGCGTTACGCCCTGCGGAAACTCCAGCGGCAGGATCCCCATCCCGATCAGGTTTGAGCGGTGGATACGTTCAAAGGATTCGGCAATCACCACGCGAACCCCGAGCAGACGCGGACCTTTTGCCGCCCAGTCGCGACTGGAACCGGAGCCGTACTCTTTACCGGCAATAACGGCCAGCGGCGTACCCTGCTGCTGATACTTCATGGCTGCGTCATAAATTGAAATGACCTCTGTATCCGGCAGGTGGCGCGTCATACCCCCTTCCACACCTGGGACCATTTCATTGCGAATGCGGATGTTGGCAAAGGTCCCGCGCATCATCACTTCGTGGTTACCGCGGCGCGAACCGTAGGAGTTGAAATCGCGACGTTCCACGCCACGACTTTGCAGATACCGACCTGCCGGACTGTCCGCCTTGATGCTACCCGCAGGGGAGATATGGTCGGTGGTGACGGAATCGCCCAGCATCGCCAGAATGCGCGCGCCGTGAATATCTTTCAGCGGTGCAGGCTCCGCCAGCATTTCGTCGAAGAATGGCGACAGGCGAATATAGGTGGAATCATCCTGCCAGTCATAGGTATCGGAACCCACCACGTCGATCGTTTTCCATTCCGCTGTGCCTTCGAACACTTCCGCATACTCTTTGCGGAACATCTCGGTGGAAACTTTCTCTACCGCGCGCGCAATTTCGCGCGATGATGGCCAGATGTCTTTCAGATAGACCGGTTCATTTTTGCGATCGTGACCAATCGGATCGGTCGCCAGGTTAATGTTCATGTTTCCGGCCAGCGCATAGGCTACAACCAGCGGCGGCGAGGCCAGCCAGTTGGTTTTCACTAGCGGATGAATACGCCCTTCAAAGTTTCGGTTACCGGAAAGTACCGCGCCAACGGTCAAATCCCCCTGCTTGATCGCCATTTCAATAGGTTCAGGCAGTGGACCAGAGTTACCGATGCAGGTCGTACAGCCGTAGCCCACCAGGTTAAAGCCCAGCTCGTCGAGGTAAGGCGTGAGTCTGGCCTGTGCCAGGTAATCGGATACCACTTTCGAACCAGGCGCCAGGGAGGCTTTAACCCAAGGCTGTGGCTTGAGCCCCAGCTCTACCGCTTTTTTTGCCAGCAGCCCGGCAGCCATTAACACACTCGGGTTGGACGTGTTGGTACAGGAAGTGATAGCGGCGATCACCACGGCGCCGTCAGGGAGCTGATACTGATGCCCGTTCAGAACATAGTCCACCGGACGGTGATCTTTTTGTGCGGCGTTAACTTCCAGCTCATTGCTTGCGGCAAAGGCTTTCGGAACGTTGCTCAGGGCGACGCGGTCCTGCGGACGTTTTGGCCCTGCGAGGCTTGCCTCAACGGTGCCCATATCCAGCTCCAGCGTACTGGTAAATACCGGCTCGTCACCCGGGTTACGCCACATGCCCTGCGCTTTGGTGTAGGCCTCAACGAGAGCCACCTGCTCCTCGCTGCGACCACTGAGGCGCATATACTCCAGCGTAACGCTATCAATCGGGAAAAAGCCGCAGGTCGCGCCATATTCCGGCGCCATGTTGGCGATGGTGGCCCTGTCCGCCAGCGGCAGTGAATCCAGACCATCGCCATAAAATTCAACGAATTTACCCACCACGCCATGCTTACGCAGCATCTGGGTGACCGTCAGAACCAGATCCGTGGCGGTAATGCCTTCGGACAACTTACCGGTCAGCTTAAAGCCCACCACATCGGGAATGAGCATTGATACCGGCTGGCCGAGCATGGCCGCTTCCGCTTCAATACCACCGACGCCCCAGCCCAGAACGCCAAGGCCGTTAATCATGGTGGTGTGTGAATCGGTGCCCACCAGCGTATCAGGGTAAGCCACCCACTCTTTATCCTGCAATTCACTCCAGACGGCTTTGCCAAGATATTCCAGGTTGACCTGGTGACAAATGCCGGTGCCCGGTGGAACAACGCTGAAGCGGCTGAATGCCTGCTGACCCCATTTCAGAAATACGTAGCGTTCATGGTTACGTTCCATCTCCAGACGGACGTTTTCGCCGAAAGCATCGTCGTCACCAAAGTGATCGACGGTGACGGAGTGGTCAATGACGAGGTCTACCGGGGACAAGGGGTTAACCTTAGCTGTATCGCCCCCGAGACGCTTAACGGCTTCACGCATAGCAGCTAAATCCACCACCGCTGGCACGCCGGTGAAATCCTGCATCAGCACTCTGGCCGGGCGATAGGCTATTTCTCTGTCTGCATGAGCATTTTTCAGCCACCCTGCCAGAGCCTGGATATCCTCCTCGGTAACCGAGTCGCCATCCTGCCAGCGCAAGAGGTTTTCCAGTAAGACTTTCAACGACTTGGGTAACCGCGAAATGTCCCCAAGCGTTCTGGCAGCCAGCGGTAAGCTGTAGTAGCGCCAGGTTTTATTTTCCGCCTGTAATGTGTCCTTACTGGCTTCGCGTAGGGTTAACGACATAAGCTCCTCCTTAAAAACAGGGATGTCCTGACAATCATCAGGGCTGTAATTAAAGATAACACAAAGATGTCGTAACGTTTTGATAACAACCCAAATTGATAAATTTAGGAATGGTCCAACGCGAGGGATAAAACAAAAAACCCCGCCGTGGCGAGGTTTTACGATTTAGTGCAAGGCCAGCCAGAGGAGCTGACACCAGAAGAGGATCGACGCTGAGAATACGCCGAGCCATGACCAGTATTTTACGGTTGTCATGTTATTCATCATAGGGACACCAGACTTTAATTATTTAAGGTTGCGAGGTCTGCCCTCGTTCTATATTGCTGAATTGCTGATGTGTATTTATTAAGGAGTACAAAAGTGCACGGTCTATATTCAGACTATTTGCATCATTACGCAAAAATCAAAATTATTGTTTTTTGGGTTCGTCTTCCGCGAACACATCAATAAAGGCCTGCTGCTGCGGCGTCAGTTTCCAGGAAGCTGGCACGCTGGTTGCTGGCGCCTTACGGGCTTTGTGAGCATTGTCACGAAGCTGACACATCTCTTTTCTCGCTTCTGTACGCACCGTCATGACCATAATCAACCCCAGTAATTCCAGACAAGAAGAGCAACCACCACCCAGAACAGGGCAGAGCCAAGAAAGACCGCCAGCCAGGCTTTACGCTTAAGCGCGGGATCCCTTTGCGGTTCTTCACTTCCTGACGGCATTGCTAACCTCATACAATCGATATCGCTTATCATTTAGAGACCAAACAATTGGCACAAGTAATCATCTGATGAGATAAATCCTAAAGAAAGTTTAGCCGAAAAGCCAGTGAATTTACGTATCCGAGCCCGGGAAAATTCAATCTTTTGACCCGAAATAAATAATTGAAAAGAATAATTTGCACAGCTGTAAATTAGTTTCTACTTTTGTCGCAAATTTGCGACAGTAAAACCATAGTCATCAAATGGGTTATGACGATATATGACAGTGGGCGTAGATGATGATAATTCTAATTCAGGTTTAAAGCGGAATGACGGTATCTTTCCGCAAGAGAAAGATACCGGGAGTGATTATTTGGCGGGAAGTTTAATGTCTTTAAACATCTCTTCGATGTCTTCATTGGAGCGTAACGCCACAGCTGTATCCACCACATCGCGCGTTAAATGTGGCGCAAAGCGTTGAATAAAATCATACATATAGCTGCGCAGGAACGTGCTGCGACGAAAACCTATCTTGGTGGTGCTGTGGCTGAAAATATCATGCGCATCCAGACGCACCAGATCCGGGTCTGAGACAGGATCCACCGCCATGCTGGCAATAACCCCAACGCCCAGGCCCAGACGTACATACGTTTTTATGACGTCCGCATCCGTCGCCGTAAAGACAATCCGTGGCGTTAATCCGGCGCGGTTAAACGCGGTGTCCAGTTCAGACCGGCCCGTAAAGCCGAACGTATAGGTCACCAGCGGGTATTGCGCCAGTTCTTCGATTGTCACTTCGCCCTTCCCCGCCAGCGGGTGATCCGGGGTCACGACAATAGAGCGGTTCCAGTGGTAGCACGGGAGCATGACCAGATCATCGTACAGATGGAGCGCTTCCGTCGCGATAGCGAAGTCTGCATTGCCTTTAGACACGGCCTCTGCGATTTGCGTCGGTGATCCCTGATGCATATGCAGGGAAACGCGGGGATAGCGTTCTATGAAGCCTTTGATCACCCCGGGAAGCGCATAACGCGCCTGTGTATGCGTGGTGGCAATATACAGAGAGCCTTTATCCGGCCAGGTATGTTCCCCGGCGACGGATTTAATGGCGTCGACTTTGGAGAGCACTTCCCGTGCGATGCGTATGATTTCCTGTCCTGCCGGGGTGACCTGAGTCAGGTGCTTACCGCTGCGGGCAAATATCTGAATACCTAACTCATCCTCCAGCATACGCACCTGCTTACTGATGCCGGGCTGAGAGGTATAAAGACCTTCTGCGGTGGAAGAGACATTGAGGTTATGATTGACGACCTCAACGATATAGCGAAGCTGCTGTAATTTCATGCCAGACCATCCGATTTAGCGCATGCGTCAATCGCTTAAGACGATTTGATAATAAGAAACGGGTTAACTATAACCACTATATCATTTATAGCCAGGCTGTATAGTACGGAACAAAAAATAATAACTACGTAATAAAAAAGGGCCGGAAGACCGGCCCTTTTACAGGTAAGTTACGGTAAGGGAAGATTATTTCTTGCCTTCAACCCATTTCCCGTCGACAAAGAAGGCTGACCATCCGGTCGCTTTGCCCTCTTTCTCTGCCGCCACGTACTGCTGCTTCGTTTTACGGCTGAAGCGCACCACGGTTTTGTTGCCTTCCGGATCCTGCTGTGGCGCATCGGCCAGGTAACGCAGTTTCTCCGGCAGACGGTCGCGGAAGCGGTACAGCTCTTCTACCAGCGGCGCACGGGTTTCGCGCGATTTCGGGAAGGTGTTGGCCGCCAGGAATACCCCAGCAGCACCGTCACGCAGCACGAAATACGCGTCTGACTTCTCGCACGGCAGCTCAGGAAGCGGAACCGGATCTTCCTTCGGCGGCGCAACTTCACCGTTACGCAGGATCTTACGCGTGTTTTTACAGTCGTCGTTGGTGCATGCCATGTACTTACCGAAGCGTCCCATTTTCAGGTGCATTTCGGAACCACATTTCTCACACTCAACGATTGGACCGTCATAGCCCTTAATACGGAACTCACCTTCTTCGATCTCATAACCATCGCAGGTCGGGTTATTGCCACAAACGTGCAGTTTGCGTTTTGGATCGATCAGGTAGCTGTCCATCGCCGTGCCGCATTTCTTACAGCGGCGTTTGGCGCGCAGTGCGTTGGTCTCCGCATCGTCACCTTCCAGCACGTTGAGAACTTCGTTCTCCGGCACGAGGTTGATGGTGGTTTTGCAACGCTCTTTCGGCGACAGCGCATAGCCAGAGCAACCGAGGAACACGCCCGTGGTCGCGGTACGGATCCCCATTTTACGGCCGCAGGTTGGGCAGTCGATGCTCGTCAGTACCATCTGGTTAGGCAGCATGCCGCCCTCTTCAGGATCTTTCTCGGCTTTCTCAAGCTGATTGGTAAAATCGCTGAAGAAGCTGTCGAGAACTTTCTTCCACTCTGCCTTATGGCTGGCAACCTCATCGAGGCTGTCTTCCATCTGCGCGGTGAAGTCATAGTTCATCAACTCGCGGAAGTTCGCTTCCAGACGGTCGGTGACAATCTCACCCATTTTTTCAGCATAGAAACGACGGTTCTCGACGCGAACGTATCCACGATCCTGAATGGTCGAAATGATTGACGCATAGGTGGACGGGCGACCGATGCCGCGTTTTTCCAGCTCTTTCACCAGCGATGCTTCGCTGAAGCGCGCAGGTGGCTTGGTGAAGTGCTGAGCCGGGACCAGATCAACCAGCGACAGCTCGTCACCTTTGTTGACTGAAGGCAGCGTTCTGTCTTCATCGCCTTTACGCAGCGCTGGCATCACTTTTGTCCAGCCGTCGAAGCGCAGAATGCGGCCGCGCGCTTTCAGGCGGAAATCACCCGCGCCGACCGTCAGCGTGGTGGAGTCGTATTTCGCTGGCGTCATCTGGCAAGCTACGAACTGGCGCCAGATCAGCTGATACAGCTTCTGGGCGTCCGCTTCCATATCTTTCAGCGATTCAGCCAGAACAGAAACGTCAGAAGGACGAATCGCTTCGTGCGCTTCCTGAGAATTCTCTTTGCTGGCGTACTGATTAGGCCCGTCCGGCAGGTATTTCTTACCGAAGTTGTCCTCGATATAGCCACGCACCATGTTGACAGCGTCCTGGCTCAGGTTGGTGGAGTCAGTACGCATGTAGGTGATGTAACCCGCTTCATACAAGCGCTGGGCCATCATCATGGTTTTCTTCACGCCGTAACCCAGACGGGTACTTGCCGCCTGCTGGAGAGTTGACGTGATAAACGGTGCGCCAGGCTTGCTGCTGGTTGGTTTATCTTCACGATCCAGAACCTGATAACGCGCTTTTTCCAGCAGCGCCACGGCGGCCATGGTCTGATCGCGATTTTCAGGACGGAACGGTTTGTCGTTGTGATGGCTCACCTGCAACGGCAGCGCATCGCCGCCCGGCGTGGTGACATTCGCATCCACTTCCCAGAACTCTTCCGGGACGAACGCTTTGATCTCGCGTTCACGCTCAACAACAAGACGAACAGCCACAGACTGCACACGCCCCGCAGACAGGCCGCGAGCGACCTTTTTCCACAGCAACGGCGAGACCATGTAGCCTACAACGCGGTCCATAAAGCGACGCGCCTGCTGAGCGTTAACACGGTCGATATTCAGTTCACCCGGCTTTTCAAACGCCTGACGAATCGCATTCTTTGTAATTTCGTTGAACACTACACGGCTGTAGCGTTTGTCATCACCCCCGATCACTTCCCGCAGGTGCCATGCAATGGCCTCCCCTTCGCGGTCAAGGTCGGTTGCGAGATAAATGTGGTCTGCTTTTTCAGCAAGCTGTTTCAGCTCGTTAACGACTTTTTCTTTGCCTGGCAGCACTTCGTAATGTGCATCCCAGTTGTGCCATGGGTTAACACCCATGCGGTTGACAAGCGCGCTACGTTCATCCTTTTTAGGCTTTTTAGCCCCTTTGGTGGAGGTAGAGTCTGCGCTCTTTTTGCTGGCTGAGCCACTGGTCGGCAAATCGCGAATGTGACCAACGCTGGACTTAACCACGTAGTCATTGCCCAGATATTTATTGATCGTTTTGGCTTTTGCCGGGGACTCAACGATGACGAGAGCTTTACCCATATTCACCTTTACCTAATTTAATTCTTCCAGGAATACGCCGCACGTTGATTTCCCTTCCGCTGACGACGAGCCATTGATATTGCGACATCGTCAGGGGATATCAACCCCTATGTGTTACCGAACGTCAGAATGGCGACATCCAGGTCATTGAGTTTTCGGGTATTTTTCTCACATCAAAGTTCATTCGTGACGAATTCCCGGTCGAATGTCAAGCAATTCTGTTGCCAGAATGACGAAAGCGCACACTGTACCTGATAAAATTCGTTACGCAACTTTATTAGCATGCAAAAGCAAATCCCGCCAGCCAGCCCCTGTTTCTTATCCCCTCGGATAACAGGGAAAATTTGCCCCCGAAGCGACCCAGGCGTAGACTATTGTCACTGTTTAAGGAGTGGAATATGCAGAATACGACCCAACCCATTGACCGAACTTCATTGCTTATCGAAGCAAACAAACTCATTCGCGACCATGAAGACACCCTGGCGGGAATTGAAGCGACTGGCGTGGAACAACGTAATGGCGTGCTGGTGTTCAGCGGTGAATACTTCCTTGATGAACAAGGGCTACCCACCCCGAAAAGCACCGCCGTGTTTAACATGTTTAAATACCTGGCGCATACCCTCTCAGAGAAGTACCACCTGGTCGATTAAAACGAAAACGCGAGGCATCTGCCTCGCGTTTTTCTTTACAGCAGCGGCTTTTGTCCGCGCTGCAACCAGCGTAGCAGCAGGCGATCCGCGCTTTCTGCCGCGCTATTGGTAAAACGGTCGAGCAGGCGCTTACGTCGGGTGAAGCGCACCCCCACCAGCTCACGGCCTTCCATCAGGTTGAGCAGGAGGTCGTCGCTGGTACCCACCTCATCCACCAGCCCTTTCTCCTGCGCCTGCGTGCCGTACCAGTGCTCGCCCGTAGCCACCTGCTCAATGTCCAGCGTTGGGCGCATGCGGTGCACGAAATCTTTGAACAGATGGTGGGTTTCGTTCAGATCTTCCCGGAATTTCTGCCGTCCCTCTTCGGTATTTTCGCCGAGCAGCGTCAGCGTACGTTTGTACTGACCCGCCGTATGCAGTTCGATGTCGATCTCTTTATTTTTCAGGAAACGATTGAAGTTAGGGATCTGCGCGACCACCCCAATCGAGCCGATAATGGAGAACGGTGCCGCGACGATTTTATCCGCCACGCACGCCATCATATAGCCGCCACTCGCCGCGACCTTATCTACCGCAACGGTGAGTGGGATCTGTTTGTCCCGCAGACGTTGTAACTGCGAAGCCGCCAGTCCATACCCATGCACAACGCCGCCCGGGCTTTCAAGGCGTACCACCACCTGATCCTGGGCTGTCGCCACGGCCAGCACCGCCGTCACTTCTTCACGCAGAGAGGAGACTTCATGCGCATCCATGCTACCTTTAAAATCGAGCACATAGACGCGCGGTTTTGCGTCAGCCTGTGGCGTGGCGAGCTTAGCTTTCGCCTTCGCGGCTTTGGCGTCCTGCTTATGTTTTTTCTTCTGGGCTTTTAGCCACAGCTTCTGTTGATGATCGTCAAGCAGCGCCAGAGACATCTCCTCCTGCATCTCTTTATACTGCTCGCTCAGGCGGGTAATGCGTAACTCACCACGCTGACGCTTACGCTGCGTCAGGTTGACAATCAGGACGGCAATCACCGCGACAGCAATAACCACCGTCGCGATTTTGGCCAAAAACAACCCATACTGAGAAAGTAATTCCACGCGTTCCACCTTGATTTAACCACGAATCTTTCACGCCAGTGTACAACAGCCCTGCGCAGGCGTCTCGCTCTGGACATTACCTCTGCGAGGCGGCTTCAGGAATCCCCCGCTTCTGGTTTAAATCTTTGCAAATTGTTAATTTCCCAGCGTTCTGTCCTGTAGACTGATTGAATTCTGACGCTGTTTCGGGCATAAAGCCGAAAAGTCATAAATAAAGGTGCAAGTCACGCCCAATGCGCCTGAGGAGCCACCGTGCATTATCAGCCACAAAAAAACCTTCTACAGAACCGCATCATTCTGGTTACCGGTGCCAGCGACGGGATTGGTCGCGAAGCGGCGCTGACCTATTCTGAATACGGTGCGAGCCTTATTCTGCTGGGACGTAATGAAGAAAAGCTCAAGGCCGTCGCCCGTGAAATCGAAAACGCCGGCGGTACCCCCACGCCCTGGTATACGCTCGATCTGCTGACCTGCACGCCAGCGTCATGTCAGGCCCTTGCCCAGCGGATCAGCACACATTATCCGCGTCTGGACGGCGTACTGCACAACGCGGGGTTACTGGGCGAAGTGCGCCCGATGGATGAACAGGATCCGGAAATTTGGCAGCAGGTGATGCAGGTTAACGTCAACGGGACGTTTTTCCTGACCCAGGCCTTGCTTCCTTTATTACTCAACTCCGATTCCGGCTCGCTGGTATTTACCTCCTCCAGCGTGGGGCGTCAGGGGCGTGCGAACTGGGGGGCTTACGCCGTCTCAAAATTTGCCACCGAAGGAATGATGCAGGTGCTGGCCGAAGAGTACCAAAGCCGCCACCTGCGGGTTAACTGTATTAATCCAGGCGGTACGCGCACCAAAATGCGCGCCAGCGCCTTCCCGACAGAAGATCCGCAGAAGCTTAAAACCCCGGCCGATATCATGCCCCTTTACCTGTGGCTGATGGGTGACGACAGCCGTCGCAAAACCGGAATGACCTTCGATGCCCAGCCAGGCCGCAAACCGGGGATATCGCAATGAGTGATGATCGTCATCAGCAGCGCCAGCAGCGTCTGAAAGAACAGGTTGATGCACGCGTGGCGGCCGCTCAGGACGAGCGCGGTATCCTCATCGTGTTCACCGGCAACGGCAAAGGCAAAACCACCGCCGCATTTGGGACCGCCACCCGCGCAGTCGGGCATGGGCAGAAAGTGGGCGTGATCCAGTTTATCAAGGGTGAATGGCCCAACGGCGAGCGTAATCTGCTCGAGCCGCATGGCGTTGAGTTTCAGGTAATGGCAACCGGTTTTACCTGGGATACCCAGAACCGGGAAACCGATACCGCAGCCTGCCTCGCCGTCTGGGAGCATGCAAAAAGAATGCTTTCAGACCCGTCGCTGAACATGGTGTTGCTGGATGAGATCACCTATATGGTGGCGTATGACTACCTGCCGCTGCAAGCCGTGCTGGAGGCCCTCAGGAACCGCCCTGCACACCAGACGGCGATCGTCACGGGGCGCGGGTGTCATCGGGACATTCTGGAGCTGGCCGATACCGTCAGCGAGCTGCGTCCGGTTAAGCATGCGTTCGATGCGGGTATCAAAGCGCAAATTGGGATTGATTACTGAAAAAAAAGCCCGGTATATTCACCGGGCTTTTCAATTAACCGTTGTTATTACGGCTGCCAGAGCGGCGATTGCTGCTGACCTGGCTGTGACGTTTCACCGCACGGCGGATTTGATTCGCCTTCATGCGACGACGATCTTTCTCTACCGCCACTTTCGACGTGGTTTCTGGCGTCAGGCCAACCAGATCGCGCAGGTAGTTGGTTTGCGTCAGATCCAGTTCGGTATAGCCGCCACGTGGCAGGCCTTTCGGCAGCAGAATGTCGCCATAGCGGACGCGAATCAAGCGACTCACCTGGACACCGACCGCTTCCCACAGTCGACGCACCTCGCGGTTACGTCCCTCTGTCAGGGTAACGTTGTACCACTGGTTAATGCCTTCACCACCGGTAAACTTGATGGTTTTGAACGCCGCAGGGCCGTCCTCCAGCTGAACACCACGCGACAGGTCGCGCAGTTTGTTCTCATCAACCTGGCCGAAAACACGAACGGCGTATTCACGTTCCACTTCACGACTCGGGTGCATCAGACGGTTTGCCAGTTCACCATCGGTGGTGAACAGCAGCAGGCCACAGGTGTTCACGTCCAGACGGCCTACGGCAATCCAGCGGGCGCCACGCAATTTTGGCAGACGGTCAAACACCGTCGGGCGACCTTCCGGGTCGTTGCGGGTACACAGTTCGCCTTCCGGCTTGTAGTAAGCCAGTACGCGGCAGATCTGTTCAGCAGACTCTTTCACGGAGATAAGATGGCCGTCAATGCGGATCTTCAGCCCCGGTACGATTTCAACGCGGTCACCGAGCGTGGCGATTTTACCGTCCACACTCACGCGGCCTGCTTCAATAATGGCTTCGATTTCACGGCGCGAACCGTGGCCGGCGCGCGCCAGCACTTTCTGTAACTTCTCGCTCATTGAGCTTCCTCAGGTGTCGCCTTCACAGGCGTCGAATCAGGTCAAAAACAGGGCGGCGCCCTGCTTTGATGGCCGCGTAGTATATCTGCTTACACCCTTACAAGAAAGGCTTAACATCGCCCACGCCTTCACGAATCACTTCTGGCGCGTCTTCGGTGAGATCCACCACGGTGGTCGGCTGCTGGCCAAGATAGCCGCCATGAATAATCAGCTCCACCACCTTCTCCAGACGATCTTTGATCTCTTCCGGGTCGGACTCGGTAAACTCACTGCCCGGCAGCATCAGCGATGTGGAGAGCATCGGCTCGCCGAGGGTTTCCAGTAGCGCCTGGGCAATCGGGTTCGACGGCACGCGCATGCCGATGGTTTTACGTTTTTCCTGCAACAGACGACGCGGCACCTCTTTTGTCCCCTTCAGAATGAAGGTGTAGTTACCCGGCGTGTTGTTTTTAATCAGACGAAAGGCCACGTTATCAACATAAGCATAGGTCGACAGCTCAGAGAGATCGCGACACATCAGGGTGAAGTTGTGGCCGTCCGGCAGCTGGCGGATGCGACAGATGCGCTCCATCGCCCCTTTATCCTCAATTTTACAGCCCAGCGCGTAGCCAGAATCGGTTGGGTAGACAATAACGCCGCCTTTGCGGACGATCTCCACGGCCTGATTAATCAGACGTGGCTGGGGGTTATCCGGATGGATATAGAAAAACTGACTCATACTTCCCTCTCTTCAATTTGCTGTGGCTGTTCCCAGAGCTGCCAGACAGGCTCAACGCCCGCGGGTAACCAGAGCTTGCGCCCCAGTTCAATCCACGCGCAGGGCTGATGGAAATCTGAACCCTGTGACCCAAGCAGACCAAACTGACGGGCGTAGGTCGCGAGCTGCGAACGCTCATTGGGTGCCTGCTGACACTGGGCAACTTCCATCGCCTCACCGCCGCAGTCGGCAAAGTGTGCCAGCAGTCTTTTCAGCCATTTAGCAGAAAGATTATACCGCCCCGGATGGGCCAGCACGGCCTTACCGCCAGAATGATGAATCACATCAATAGCTTGTTTTATTGTACACCACTGTGGGGGAACGTATCCGGTTTTCCCGCGCGCCAGATACTTTTTAAAGACATTCGCCATGGTCGTCGCCTTACCGGCATCCACAAGAAAACGGGCGAAATGGCCGCGCGTCACCGCCCCACCGTTCGCCAGCGTTCGCGCGCCTTCCAGCGCACCGGGAATATGCGCTTTTTCCAGACGTTCGCCAATCATCTCCGCGCGTTGATTGCGGCGTGTTTTTTGTTCTTGCAAAAAAGCACGCATGGCCGGATGTTCCGTATCGATGTTCAGGCCAACGATATGAATTTCGTGGTTTTCCCAGACCGTCGAGATCTCAACCCCGGCCACCAGATCCAGCGCCAGTCCGCTGCGGGCAATCTCGGCGCGCGCGGCGGGAATGCCGTCAGTGGTATCGTGATCGGTTATTGCCAGCGTGCCGACACGCATTTCAACGGCGCGATGGACCAAAGCTTCGGGTGTCAGCAGGCCATCTGAAGCCTGCGTATGGCTATGTAAATCATAAATTACGGCGTAGGTGGTATCGCTCAAAGCACTTCCCATAACAGGTTGGAGACATCCGAAGCCCCTATGATACCGACTAACCGTGAAATACTGAAATCAGGGGTTGACAACACGCCATCGAACTAGTTAACTAGTACGCAAGTTCACACGAGAAAGGTATCTGAAAATGACAGCACATTTCGCTCTGCACGGTTGGTGGCGTACTTCCTGATCTTCGGGCAGTGTCACACGTCTGCGATAAGCAAACAGATACCCGGCCCGCTCCCAAGCGGGCTTTTTTTTGAACAGAATATGAGAACAACAACATGCAAACAGCCAAACCCCACCTCGAACTGCTGACCTGCGAGGCGGCCTATCGCCATAACCCTACCGCGCTGTTTCATCAGGTGTGCGGCGCACGTCCCGCGACGCTGCTGCTGGAGTCAGCTGATATCGACAGTAAGGACGACCTCAAAAGCCTGCTGCTGGTTGACAGCGCGCTGCGCATTACCGCGTTAGGTGACACCGTCACTATCAGGGCGTTGTCTGACAATGGCGCGTCGCTCCTGCCGCTGCTGGATGCGGCGCTGCCTTCAGGCATTGAAAATGAACGCCACCCGGACCTGCGTATTCTGCATTTCCCGCCGGTGAGCCAGCTGCTGGATGAGGATGCCCGCCTCTGCTCGCTCTCCGTTTTTGACGCCTTTCGCCTGCTGCAAAATCTGGTGGCCGTGCCGGAAGTTGAGCGCGAAGCAATGTTTTTTGGCGGGCTGTTTGCTTACGACCTGGTTGCTGGCTTTGAAGATTTACCGGAAACCGAGCAGGGAAACCGCTGCCCGGACTACTGTTTCTACCTGGCCGAAACCCTGCTGGTGATCGACCATCAGAAAAAATATACCCGCATCCAGGCCAGCCTTTTCACTCCGTCTGAGTCTGAGAAAAATCGCCTCGCGCAGCGCATCGCCCAACTGCAACAGCAGATGTCAGAAGCACCGCCCGCGCTCCCGGTGCAGCGTGTTGAAAAGATGACCTGCGAGGTGAGTCAGACCGACGATCAGTACGGCGCGGTGGTACGTCAGATGCAAAAAGCGATTCGTGCCGGGGAGATTTTCCAGGTAGTGCCGTCCCGTCGCTTCACACTGCCCTGCCCGTCGCCGCTGGCGGCTTACGATGTGCTGAAAAAGAGCAACCCAAGCCCGTACATGTTCTTTATGCAGGACAATGATTTCACCCTGTTTGGCGCGTCGCCGGAAAGCTCCCTCAAGTACGACGCCACCAGCCGCCAGATTGAGATCTACCCGATAGCGGGAACCCGTCCACGCGGCCGTCGTGCCGATGGCTCCCTGGACCGCGATCTCGACAGCCGCATCGAACTTGAAATGCGTACCGACCATAAAGAGCTCTCCGAACACCTGATGCTGGTTGACCTGGCGCGTAACGATCTGGCACGTATTTGCACCCCAGGCAGCCGCTACGTGGCGGACCTGACCAAAGTCGACCGCTACTCCTTCGTCATGCACCTGGTATCCCGCGTGGTGGGTGAACTGCGCCACGACCTCGACGTTCTGCATGCCTACCGCGCCTGCATGAACATGGGCACCCTGAGCGGCGCGCCGAAAGTCCGCGCCATGCAGCTGATCGCCGAAGCGGAAGGACGCCGTCGCGGCACCTACGGTGGTGCCGTGGGCTATTTCACCGCTCACGGTGACCTTGATACCTGCATCGTGATCCGCTCCGCCTACGTTGAGGACGGCATTGCCACCGTCCAGGCCGGGGCCGGGATTGTGCTGGATTCTGTTCCGCAGTCGGAAGCCGACGAAACCCGCAGTAAGGCGCGCGCGGTACTGCGCGCCATTGCTACCGCACACCATGCACAGGAGATTTTCTGATGGCTGACATTCTGCTGCTCGATAATATCGACTCCTTTACCTACAACCTGGCAGATCAGCTGCGTGCGAATGGTCACAATGTCGTTATCTATCGCAACCACGTTCCGGCCCAGACGCTAATTGACCGTCTGGCGACCATGCAAAACCCGGTGCTGATGCTCTCCCCGGGCCCAGGCGCACCGAGCGAAGCAGGCTGTATGCCTGAGCTGTTGACCCGTATGCGCGGCAAGCTGCCGATTATCGGCATCTGCCTCGGCCACCAGGCGATTGTCGAAGCCTACGGCGGTTACGTGGGTCAGGCGGGGGAGATCCTCCATGGTAAAGCGTCAAGTATTGAACATGACGGTCAGGCGATGTTTGCCGGTCTGCCGAACCCGCTTCCGGTAGCGCGTTACCACTCGCTGGTCGGCAGCAACATTCCGGCCGGGCTGACCATTAACGCCTCGTTTGAAGGGATGGTGATGGCGGTGCGTCACGATGCGGATCGCGTCTGCGGGATGCAGTTCCACCCGGAATCTATCCTGACGTCCAACGGCGCGCGCCTGCTGGAGCAAACGCTCGACTGGGCGCTACAAAAGCTGGAGCAGACCAACACCCTGCAACCGATTCTGGAAAAACTGTATCAGGCTCAGACCCTGAGCCAGCAGGAGAGCCATCAGCTGTTCTCCGCCGTCGTGCGCGGCGAGCTGAAGCCTGAGCAGCTGGCCGCTGCGCTGGTGAGCATGAAGGTACGTGGCGAAAGCCCGCAGGAGATCGCCGGCGCGGCAACCGCGCTGCTGGAAAATGCCGCCCCGTTCCCGCGCCCGGACTATCCGTTTGCCGATATTGTCGGGACCGGTGGCGACGGCAGTAACAGTATCAATATTTCCACCGCCAGCGCCTTTGTGGCCGCGGCATGCGGTCTGAAGGTGGCGAAACACGGCAACCGCAGCGTGTCCAGCCGTTCCGGATCGTCCGACCTGCTGGCGGCTTTCGGTATCAACCTGGACATGAACGCCGAGCGTTCCCGTGAAGCGTTGGATGACCTGGGCGTCTGTTTCCTGTTTGCGCCGAAGTATCACACCGGTTTCCGCCACGCGATGCCGGTTCGCCAGCAGCTCAAAACCCGCACGCTGTTTAACGTGCTCGGTCCACTCATTAACCCGGCGCACCCGCCGCTGGCGCTGATTGGCGTTTACAGCCCGGAACTGGTCCTGCCGATTGCGGAGACGCTGCGCGTCCTCGGTTACCAACGCGCCGCCGTGGTACACAGCGGCGGGATGGATGAAGTTTCCCTGCATGCGCCCACGCTGGTGGCGGAACTGAATAACGGCGAAGTGCTGAACTATCAGCTTGAGGCCGCTGACTTCGGGTTGACCCCGTACCATCAGGACGCCCTGGCGGGCGGCACGCCGGAAGAAAACCGTGACATTCTCACGCGCTTATTACAAGGTAAAGGTGAGGCCGCCCATGAGGCCGCCGTGGCGGCCAACGTAGCCATGCTGATGCGTTTACATGGCGAGGAAGATCTGAAAGCCAACGCCCAAAAAGTTCTGGACGTACTGCGCTCCGGTGCAGCTTACGATCGCGTTACCGCACTTGCGGCAAGAGGGTAAATAATGCAGACCGTTTTAGCGAAAATCGTCGCCGATAAGGCCATCTGGGTGGAAGCCCGTAAGCAACAGCAGCCGCTCGCCAGTTTTCAGAATGACGTCGTTCCGAGCAGCCGTCGTTTTTATGATGCGCTCCAGGGCGCGCGTACCGCGTTTATTCTGGAGTGTAAAAAAGCGTCTCCGTCCAAAGGCGTGATCCGCGACGATTTCGACCCGGCGCGTATTGCCGGTATCTACAAGCATCATGCGTCTGCCATTTCTGTGCTGACGGATGAGAAATATTTCCAGGGCAGCTTCGATTTTCTGCCCGTTGTCAGCGGCATCGCGCCGCAGCCGATTCTGTGCAAAGACTTTATTATCGACCCGTATCAGATCTGGCTGGCGCGCTTTTACCAGGCAGATGCCTGCCTGCTGATGCTCTCCGTTCTGGATGACGAGCAGTATCGCCAGCTCTCCGCCGTCGCGCACAGCCTGAATATGGGCGTGCTGACCGAAGTGAGCAACGAAGAGGAGCTGGAGCGCGCCATCGCGCTGGAAGTCAAAGTGGTCGGCATTAACAACCGCGACCTGCGCGACCTGTCGATTGACCTCAACCGTACGCGCCAGCTTGCGCCGCGTCTGGGCGCGGGCGTCACGGTGATCAGCGAATCCGGGATTAACAGCTACGCTCAGGTGCGCGAACTCAGCCACTTTGCCAACGGTTTCCTGATCGGCTCCGCGATGATGGAACACGACGATCTTAATGCGGCCGTGCGCCGCGTGCTGTTGGGTGAGAACAAAGTCTGCGGCCTGACCCGTGAACAGGATGCGCAGGCCGTATATGAAGCGGGCGCAATCTATGGTGGTCTAATCTTTGTCGAGTCCTCTCCTCGCGCAGTAAATGAAGAACAGGCGCGCAAGGTGATCGCGGCTGCGCCACTGAGCTACGTGGGCGTGTTCCGCAATGCGGATATTAACGACGTTGCGGCAAAAGCGGACGCGTTATCCCTGAGAGCGGTCCAGCTGCACGGCGATGAAGATCAGGCGTACATCGATGCTCTGCGACATGTTCTGGCGCCTCAGGTTCAGATCTGGAAAGCGCAAAGCGTTGGCGCCACCCTGCCCGCGCGTAACCTGAAGCATGTTGATAAATACGTGCTCGACAACGGCCAGGGCGGCACGGGGCAGCGTTTTGACTGGTCACTGCTGCGTGGCGAAGTGCTGGACAATGTCCTGCTGGCAGGGGGATTAAGCCCCGATAACTGTGTGGAAGCGGCCAAAACCGGCTGCGCCGGCCTCGATTTCAATTCAGGCGTAGAGTCCCAACCGGGCATTAAAGACGCCAGCAAGCTGGCATCGGTATTTAAAACTCTGCGTGCATATTAAGGAAGAGAAGATGACGACATTACTTAACCCGTATTTTGGTGAGTTCGGTGGGATGTATGTCCCACAAATCCTGATGCCCGCGCTGCGCCAGCTGGAAGAAGCGTTCGTGAGCGCACAGAAAGATCCGGCGTTTCAGGCGGAGTTTACTGACCTGCTGAAAAACTACGCCGGTCGTCCGACGGCGCTGACAAAGTGCCGCAACCTGACCGAAGGCACTAAAACTACGCTGTATCTTAAGCGTGAAGATCTGCTGCACGGTGGCGCGCATAAAACTAACCAGGTGCTTGGCCAGGCGCTGCTCGCGAAGCGGATGGGTAAAACCGAAATCATCGCCGAAACCGGCGCGGGGCAGCACGGTGTGGCCTCAGCGCTCGCCAGCGCCCTGCTCGGTCTGAAATGCCGCATTTACATGGGGGCGAAGGACGTTGAGCGCCAGTCGCCAAACGTGTTCCGTATGCGTCTGATGGGGGCGGAAGTGATCCCGGTGCACAGCGGTTCTGCCACGCTGAAAGATGCCTGTAATGAAGCGCTGCGCGACTGGTCTGGCAGCTACGAAACCGCCCACTACATGCTCGGTACCGCCGCGGGCCCGCACCCGTTCCCGACCATCGTGCGTGAATTCCAGCGCATGATCGGCGAAGAGACTAAAGCGCAGATCCTCGAAAAAGAGGGTCGCCTGCCGGATGCGGTGATCGCCTGCGTTGGCGGCGGATCTAACGCCATCGGCATGTTTGCCGATTTTATCGACGAAACCAGCGTTGGGCTGATTGGCGTTGAGCCTGCCGGCCACGGCATTGAAACGGGCGAGCATGGTGCGCCGCTGAAGCATGGCCGCGTGGGGATCTACTTCGGCATGAAGGCCCCGATGATGCAGACCGATGAAGGGCAGATTGAAGAGTCTTACTCAATCTCTGCCGGGCTGGATTTTCCGTCCGTAGGGCCGCAGCACGCGTTCCTGAACAGCACCGGCCGCGCGGATTATGTCTCCATCACCGATGACGAAGCGCTGGAGGCCTTCAAAACGCTGTGCCGCAATGAAGGGATCATCCCGGCGCTGGAGTCTTCCCACGCGCTGGCGCACGCGCTGAAAATGATGAAGGAAAACCCGGAAAAAGAGCAGCTGCTGGTGGTAAACCTTTCCGGTCGCGGTGACAAAGATATCTTCACCGTTCACGATATTCTGAAAGCACGAGGGGAAATCTGATGGAACGCTACGACAACGCATTTGCACAACTGAAAGCTCGCCAGGAAGGCGCCTTCGTTCCCTTCGTGACGCTGGGCGACCCCGGCCCGAAGCAGTCGCTGAAGATTATCGACACCCTGATTGATGCCGGTGCCGACGCGCTGGAGCTCGGTATTCCGTTCTCCGATCCGCTGGCGGATGGCCCGACCATTCAGAACGCAACGCTACGCGCGTTTGCCGCGGGCGTGACGCCGAGCCAGTGCTTTGAAATGCTGGCGGCGATCCGTCAGAAGCACCCGACCATTCCGATCGGCCTGCTGATGTACGCCAACCTGGTGTTCAGCCGCGGTATTGATGCGTTTTACGCAGAGTGCGCCCGCGTGGGCGTTGACTCCGTGCTGGTGGCTGACGTGCCCGTTGAAGAGTCTGCGCCATTCCGTCAGGCGGCAATGCGCCACAACGTCGCGCCGATTTTCATCTGTCCACCGAATGCCGATGACGATCTGTTGCGCCAGATTGCCTCTTACGGACGAGGTTACACCTACCTGCTCTCCCGTGCGGGCGTCACCGGTGCGGAAAACAAAGCCGCGCTGCCGCTGCATCATCTGGTGGAGAAGCTGGCAGAATACCATGCTGCACCGCCGCTTCAGGGCTTTGGCATTTCCTCACCGGATCAGGTTACTGCGGCGATTGACGCGAAAGCCGCCGGAGCCATTTCCGGTTCGGCTATCGTGAAAATTATCGAGAAGAACGTGGATAAGCCAGAGCAGATGCTGGCTGAGTTACACGCATTCGTCACATCCATGAAAGCGGCCACGCGCAAGGCGTAACCGTTAACACCGTCTGGCCCCGGCGTCAGGCGGTTTTCCCTTCTCTCTTCCTGAAAGAAGCAGGTCAAAATTGATCCTGTCGATATTTTCGGTGTGAATGACTTTCCAAACTTTCGCGTAAGCGTATGATCTGGGCTCTTTTTAGCGTTACCCTTCTGAGTTCAGAGGTTATTCATGTCATGGCATTCCTTCAAACAGACTTACCTGGTTAAGTTCTGGTCACCTGTTCCGGCCGTTATCGCGGCAGGCATTCTCTCTACTTATTATTTCGGTATTACCGGCACCTTCTGGGCTGTTACGGGCGAGTTTACCCGCTGGGGTGGGCAGCTATTACAGCTGGCAGGTGTCCATGCCGAAGAGTGGGGCTACTTCAAACTGATCCATCTTGAGGGCACACCGCTGACCCGCATCGACGGGATGATGATCATTGGCATGTTCGGCGGCTGTTTTGCGGCCGCGCTGTGGGCCAACAACGTTAAGTTGCGCATGCCGAAAAGCCGCATCCGCATTATGCAGGCCGTGGTCGGCGGCATCATTGCCGGGTTTGGCGCCCGCCTTGCGATGGGCTGTAATCTGGCCGCGTTCTTTACCGGTATTCCGCAGTTCTCGCTGCATGCCTGGTTCTTTGCCGTCGCCACCGCCATCGGCTCCTACTTCGGTGCTAAATTCACCCTGCTGCCACTGTTCCGCATTCCGGTGAAAATGACGAAAGTTAGCGCTGCCTCTCCGTTAACGCAAAAACCCGATCAGGCGCGTCGTCGCTTCCGCCTCGGTATGCTGGTCTTTTTTGCCATGGTTGCCTGGGCGATTTGCACGGCGATGAATCAGCCAAAACTCGGCCTGGCCATGCTGTTCGGCGTCGGTTTTGGTCTGCTGATTGAACGCGCGCAGATCTGCTTTACCTCCGCGTTTCGCGATATGTGGATCACCGGACGAACCATGATGGCGAAGGCGATCATTGCCGGTATGGCCGTGAGCGCGATCGGCATCTTCAGCTACGTTCAGCTCGGCGTGGAACCGAAAATCATGTGGGCGGGCCCAAATGCCGTCATTGGCGGGCTGCTGTTTGGTTTTGGCATCGTGCTGGCGGGCGGGTGTGAAACCGGCTGGATGTATCGCGCTGTGGAAGGCCAGGTGCATTACTGGTGGGTGGGTCTGGGTAACGTGATTGGCTCTACCATTCTGGCCTACTACTGGGATGACGTCTCTCCGGTACTGGCAACAAACTGGGACAAGGTCAACCTGCTGAATACCTTTGGTCCACTCGGGGGGCTCCTGGTGACCTATGCCCTGCTGCTTATCGCCTTCTTACTGGTTGTTGCACAAGAGAAGCGCTTCTTCCGACGCGCCACCGCCAAAACTGAAACTCAGGAGAATGCCGCATGAAAGAGATCGTGCCTGATTATCGTCTCGATATGGTGGGTGAACCTTGCCCTTACCCGGCCGTCGCCACGCTTGAAGCGCTACCGCAGCTAAAGAAAGGTGAAATTCTGGAAGTGGTGAGCGATTGCCCCCAGTCGATCAATAACATTCCTCTTGATGCCAAAAATCACGGCTATACCGTGCTGGATATCCAGCAGGACGGACCAACCATTCGTTATTTAATTCAGAAGTGACTTCACGATCTAAAAAGGCCTCTCAGAGGCCTTTTCTAGTTTACTGGCTTTGGCCACCGTCGTCGTCTGAGCTTCGGCAGGCATGAATGAATGGTGAGACGTGTTCCGCAAACGGAACAGATAGCACCGTGAGGTAGGCTATGTGCTGGGCTGAACGTCGTGAACTGAAACTGTTTACCTGCACAAACCGGACACTCAAATTTGATGTTGGGGATATCCCCTCCAGCCAGGTGTATGGAACAACCACCATACAGCAATCACCGGCTGACAGGGGATATATCTTCTGTCAGAAACGATAGCCTGCTGAGAACATAAATACCCACGGATCCAGTCGGGTATTGATACTTTGCTGCTGCCCGCCAGCTTTAAAGCGCACGTCCGTATCAATGTCCATATACCAGACCGAGGCGTTGATCAGCCAGTCACGGTTAATCAGATAATCCAGACCAACCTGCCCCGCCATACCCCACGAGTCTTTCAGGCTGAGATCGGAGAGCCCGGCCTTTTTACCGGTATCGTTAAATTTCTCATCAAAGAAGGTGGTGTAGTTAACGCCTGCACCAATATAAGGGCGCACCTTGCTGCTGGAATCGCCGAAGTACCACTGCGCCATCAGCGTTGGTGGCAAATGGTGAACCGTGGCAATGTCCCCGGTCGGTCCTAAACCGACGCGGTGACGGAATGGCGTGGCGGCTAAAAGCTCGACGCCAACGTTATCCGTTGCCATATACGTAAACGTCAGGCCTAACTGGGTGTTATTGCTGACGTTAAACCCGCCCATACCCAGTACATTATCGGACCCTTCCGTTGGACGCACCGTTGCCGAACCGGCACGAATAAAGAATTCGCCTGCTTCATGCGCGTACGCGCCGCCAGAGAGACTGCTTAAGATAAGGGCTGCCACCGCTAATTTTTTCATATCCGCTCCATCGTTGTGGTTTTAATTGCGGAGGAGAATATACTCACAAATGAGTAATAAGTGATCTAACACAGATCACATTAAAACCAGTAAGTTAACATTCATTGATCTAGGTTAATTTTTGGTGACGCCTCATAAAGCAATAAGTTGTTACCGCGTCAATTTTTGGCATTTCATGGTTACAAAATTTTCTGTTTTCCCTCTCTTGCGCTTCCTGTAGCGGCTGGATAATTTATCGCTCTCACAATGTGATTTGATGCGTTCTACTTTTGCAGGTGTGCCATGAGTGATCATAACTCGTGCATGACGTGCGGAGCCTGTTGTGCGTATTTTCGAGTCTCGTTCTACTGGGCTGAAGCCAGCGATGGCGGCGGCACCGTTCCGGTTGATCTCACTGAACCCTTAACCCCTTTTCTGCGCTGTATGCGCGGCACCAACCAAAAACAGAGCCGCTGTGTGGCACTGCAAGGTGAGCCTGGGGTATCCACCCGCTGTTCCATTTACGCGGATCGCCCCAGCCCGTGTCGCACTTTCGCGATGTCGGGAGAGGATGGGCAGGTCAATGAGGCATGCAATCGCGCCCGCGCCCGCTATGGATTACCGCCGCTTTACAAAGATATGCTTTTCCATACAAGCCTTGATGCTGCCACCAGCGTGTTATCCGGTGTACAATTGCCGGCTAATTAACACCTGCAATACTCAAGGAGAGTGCATGTCTATCACGGCGAAGTCTGTCTACCGTGACACGGGAAATTTTTTCCGCAATCAGTTCATTACCTTTTTACTGATCGCGTTGTTGTGCGCCTTTATTACGGTGGTGCTGGGTCATGCGTTCTCACCCAGTGATGAACAGATTGCCACGCTGAGCCAGGGGGAAAATCTTGCAGGCAGCGCAGGGTTGTTTGACCTTGTGCAGAATATGACGCCAGAGCAACAGCAAATCTTGCTGCGCGCATCTGCGGCATCTACCTTCTCGGGCCTGATTGGCAACGCCATTCTGGCGGGTGGCGTGTTGCTGATGATCCAGCTGGTGTCTGCCGGCCAACGCGTCAGCGCGTTACGTGCAATCGGGGCCAGCGCTCCGGTGCTGCCAAAACTGTTTATCCTCATCTTCCTGACCACGCTGCTGGTCCAGATGGGGATAATGTTGGTTGTCGTTCCGGGCGTGCTGCTGGCTATCGTGCTTTCATTCGCGCCAGTAATGGTTGTGCAGGACAAAATGGGCATTTTCACCGCCATGCGCAGCAGCATCAGGCTCGCATGGGCCAATATGCGACTGGTCGCCCCGGCCGTTATCAGCTGGCTGCTGGCCAAAACTCTGCTGTTGCTGTTTGCGCCGAATTTTGCGGTGTTAACGCCAAACGTCGGAGCGGTTGTCGCCAATACGCTGAGCAATCTGATTTCAGCCGTGCTGCTGGTCTATTTGTTCCGCCTGTACATGTTAATTCGTCAGTAACTGGGATCGCAGAATGAAGCAGTTTCTTGATTTTTTACCGCTGATCGTATTTTTCGCTTTTTATAAGCTGTACGACATTTATGCCGGCACGCTGGCGCTGATTGTGGCAACGGCTGTGGTGCTGATTTACAGCTGGGTTCGCTATCGCAAAGTTGAAAAGATGGCGCTCATCACCTTCCTGATGGTGGCGGTGTTTGGAGGTCTGACGTTGTTCTTCCACAATGATGAATTTATCAAATGGAAGGTCACGGTGATTTACGGCCTGTTTGCGGGCGCACTCCTCATCAGCCAGTGGGTGATGAAGAAGCCGCTGATCCAGCGCATGCTGGGGAAAGAACTGACCCTGCCACAGGCTGTGTGGGGGCGTCTAAATATCGCCTGGGCGCTATTTTTTATTCTGTGTGGTCTGGCGAATATCTATATCGCATTCTGGCTGCCGCAGAATATCTGGGTCAACTTCAAGGTGTTTGGCCTGACGGCGCTGACTCTTATCTTCACCCTGCTCAGCGGCGTTTATATTTATCGCCACATGCCGCAGGATGACAAGCACTGATCCTTCTGGCCAGATCGCCACGCGGTCTGGCCTCTTTTCCCGCCTTCTCTTTTCTCTACACCCTTCCTGCGAAAATGTCTGAATCATGAAGATTTTATGGAGTTTGCTGTCACTTTATTGTAATGAGAATGACTATCATTAATATTCGTCATCGCATTTTTAACAAATGGAAATGAGTTGATGAATAACATAATAAGATTTGCCCCGGCTACACTTACGCTCGCCATTCTTTCAACGCTTTATCAGAGCGCACACGCAGCGGAAGATCCTCTCGCCGATGGTGAAACAATGGTTGTTCAGGCCACCGCTGAAGAGGCGCTGAAGCAACAGCCGGGGGTTTCCATCATCACGGCAAAGGACATAGAAAAGGATCCACCGGTTAACGATCTTTCAGAAATTATTCGCAAAATGCCCGGGGTTAACCTCACCGGAAACAGCGCGACAGGCAGCCGCGGTAACAACCGCCAGATCGACATCCGCGGTATGGGGCCGGAGAACACGCTGATTCTGATTGACGGTGTGCCGGTGACGTCACGTAACTCGGTGCGCTACAGCTGGCGCGGGGAGCGCGACACCCGCGGGGATACCAACTGGGTTCCGCCAGAGATGGTTGAGCGCATTGAAGTGCTCCGGGGACCTGCTGCCGCCCGCTATGGTTCGGGGGCGGCCGGCGGCGTCGTCAACATCATTACCAAACGCCCGACCAACGACTGGCACGGCTCGCTCTCCCTGTACACTAACCAGCCTGAAAATGATAAAGAGGGAGCGACGAAACGCGCTAATTTTGATCTGAGCGGCCCCCTTGCGGGCGATGCGTTAACGATGCGTCTGTACGGGAATATCAACAAAACTGACGCAGATGCTCAGGACATCAACACCGCGCAAAACGGCTCTTACGCCGCCGGACGTGAAGGCGTGCGCAACAAGGACATTAATGCCCTGCTCTCCTGGAAACTCACGCCACAGCAGATTATCGATTTCGACTACAGCTACAGCCGCCAGGGCAATATGTACGCGGGTGATACTCAATACAGCAACAGCAACGTCAGCCCTGACGGTCTGGTGTCGTCCCTGTATGGACACGAAACGAACCGAATGTACCGCCAGTCTTATGGCATTACGCACAACGGCATCTGGGACTGGGGTCAGTCAAAGTTCGGTGTTTATTATGAAAAGACCAACAACACCCGCCTGGAAGAAGGCTCTACGGGCAAAGTTGAGGGGATGATCAATAGCGATAAATACGATACCAGCCGGCTGGAGTCATACCGTTCAACGGGTGAACTGAACATGCCTTTCTTCTGGCTGGTCGAACAGACGCTAACCGTGGGTGCAGAATGGAACCGTGATGAACTGAACGATCCGGCCTCAATGCAGGCGACAAATGTGTCGGGAGAAGTGATTAACGGCGTTCCCGGTACGGCTTCTGAGCGCAACAGCAAAAACAGCGCTGACCTCACTGGCATCTATCTTGAGGACAATATTGAAGCGCGCCAGGGCACCAACCTGATCCCAGGGCTCCGCTTTGATTATCACAATCAGTTTGGCAGCAACTGGAGTCCTAGCCTGAACCTCTCTCAGGATTTGGGTGACATGTTCAAGGTTAAAGCGGGTATCGCTCGGGTATTTAAAGCGCCAAACCTGTATCAATCCAGCGAAGGCTATCTGCTTTCCACGCGCGGCAATGGCTGCCCGAATAACGTTTCCGAAGGAAGCTGTTACCTGTTAGGTAACCCGGATCTGGATCCTGAAATCAGCGTGAACAAAGAGATTGGCCTGGCCTTTGCGCTGGAAGGCTACGAGGCTGGCATAACCTGGTTCCGCAACGATTACAAAAACAAGATTGTTTCGGGAACGGACGTGCTGGGCCAGACAAGCAGCGGCGCAAATATCCTTCAGTGGCAGAACGGAGGAAAGGCTGTTGTTGAGGGGCTGGAAGGCAACCTCACCGTCCCGGTTATCCGCGACACGCTAACCTGGCGCACCAATGCGACGTATATGATTCAGTCTGAAAGTAAGGACACCGGCAACCCTCTGTCGATTATCCCAAAATATACCGTCAACACGATGCTCGACTGGCAGGTTAACAGCAAACTTTCAGCGAACCTTAACTGGACGATGTATGGCCGCCAGAAGCCAAGAGAAAATGCTGAAATCCGCAAAGAGCAGAATGCGATGTCAGATAAAGAGATTGGCGCCTATTCCATCGTTGGGATCGGTAGTAACTATCAACTGACAAAAGATCTCCGACTGAATGCCGGGATCAGCAACCTCTTTGATAAGCAGATTTATCGAGAAAATGACGGTGCATCGACCTATAACGAACCAGGCCGTGCGTATTACGCCGGCGTGACCCTGTCCTTCTGACCCTCTGGCGCCTGCTCTGCGGGCGCTAACCCTATTCTCTCCAGCCAGAAATCATAGTAGCATCCCGCCTGAAGTCTTCAGTTACGAGTTTAAAACAATGACAACAAATGACGCCCCACAGGGCGAACTGGTTTTACGCACACTGGCAATGCCTGCGGATACGAATGCCAATGGCGATATTTTTGGTGGCTGGTTGATGTCGCAGATGGATATGGGCGGTGCAATCCTGGCAAAAGAGATTGCACACGGGCGCGTGGTGACAGTCCGGGTCGATGGCATGACCTTCCTGCGCCCTGTCGCGGTGGGGGACGTGGTGTGCTGTTACGCACGCTGCGTAAAACGCGGCAATACGTCTGTCTCCATCAACATTGAAGTATGGGTGAAAAAAGTCTCTTCTGAGCCGATTGGTCAGCGCTATAAGGCGACGGAGGCATTATTTATCTATGTGGCGGTGGATAGCGACGGTAAGCCCCGCCAGCTCCCACGGAGCTGATCCTCAGGTAAAAAAAAGCCTCCTTGCGGAGGCTTCTTTTATTCCATCTGTGCCCCGCCGTTCAGGCGGAAGACAATGTTCACAATCAACCCATTGCCGGGTTTACCGGCTTCATAGCGCCACCTGCGCATGGCCGATTTAACTTCGCGTTCAAACATATTCGCCGGCTGTGCGGACAGGATTTCCACGTTATCGACACGTCCATCGGCCGTAACGTCGAATTTCACCCGTACACGCCCTTCAATACGTAACGCCTGAGCACGTGCCGGGTACTGCGGCTGGTTACGGCTCAGCGCGCGCGGGCCCGCGGGCGCCGTTACCGTCGGTTTTGTCGCGGTCGTGGTGTTATTCATCAGCGGACGTGACGGGGCGGCATTTTCAACCGGCTGCGTGGCGCGTGGCTCAACCGGACGCACTTCGCGTTTCGGACGCTCTTCCACCTTTTTGACCGGCTTGGGTTTTGGCTTCGGCTTAGGTTTCGGCTCCGGCTTATGGATCACTACCGGTGCTTCTTTCGGCGGTTCAGGAACCGGCTCGGGCTCTGGCTCCGGCTCGGGTTCAACAACGGGCTGTGGCGGCGGCGGCGCAACCTGCGGCGGCTCAAGATCCGCAGGCGATACCATGGTCACAGAAATTGGCTGCGCTGGCGCCGGCATTTCAATAACCTGATGAACCGAGGTATAGAGCAGACCCGCCACGACAGCACCGTGAATAACGACGGAAAGCAGCGTCGGCCATGGAAAGCGGCGAGGTAAATCAAGGGTCATCGAAGTCATAATCATCAACGTTAAAAAACCGAACCTCGATTTTAAATGCAAATAGCAATCATATTCAATAAGACACTTTGTCCTGGCGCAATTTAAGCGTACATGAGGGCAAAAAAGGGGCATCCAGATCAGGGTTTTAACATTGTTATTATCTTTACATTGCAGTCATTTGTGCTTTCACATAACGTAATTGTCACTTTTACCGGTTAAGGAGCTTTGCCGTGCTTTACGTGATTTACGCTGAAGATGTACCTGATTCTCTGGAAAAACGTCTTTCCGTTCGCCCTGCTCATCTGGCGCGTTTACAGTTGCTACAGGATGAAGGTCGGTTGCTGACCGCAGGCCCGATGCCTGCCGTTGACAGCAACGATCCGGGCGCGGCGGGTTTTACCGGCTCCACGGTGATTGCCGAGTTTGAATCTCTGGAAGCCGCGCAGGCCTGGGCAGAAGCAGACCCGTACGTCGCAGCCGGCGTGTACGAGAAAGTCACGGTTCGTCCGTATAAAAAAGTATTCTGAAACGAAAGGCTCCCTCGGGAGCCTTTTCTTCATTCAGTGCAGCGACGCCAGCCTCGCCGCAAATCCGACAAACAGCAGACCTATCAGCCCGTTCCCCAGCTTCGCCAGTTTCTTTTTGGTTTTGAGGTAACGCGTGACAAACGCGCCTGAGAAAATCAGGAAGCTCATGTACATGAAGCTGATCAGCTCAAGCGTTGTGGCGAGGATCAGGAACGACGTGCCGGTATTCTTCGCATTGACATCAATGAACTGCACGAAGAACGACACGTAAAAGAGAATCGCTTTCGGGTTCGTCAGGCTCAGCACCAGCGAACGCTTAAGGATTGCGCTTGCCGGTTCGGCGCTACTTTCGTGCGCATTTTTTTGACGCGTCATAACGGACCAGAGCATTTTTCCGCCCAGCCACAGCAGATAAAACGCGCCCAGATAGCGGACAATATTAAATAAAACCGGAGTGGTCTGGATCAACGCGGCGACGCCCGCCCAGGCCAGAAACATCAGCACGGCATCACCAATAAACACACCGGTGGCTGCCAGATAGCCTTTCTTAACGCCGTGGCCAATCCCTGTTTTCAGCACAAACAAGGTGTTCGGTCCTGGAACCAGCACGATAAAAAATGCGCCGACAACATAGGTCCAGAAATTCAGTACACCAAACTCCGCAAACACGTCTCACTCCTTTCGCTCAAAAACAGCGGGGATACCGGTAATTACGGTATCCCCTGAATCAGTTGCGCTATTGTACGCCGTTATAGCCATCAAGATAAGTCGCGGCCAGTTCGTTACCAAATAATAGGGCGTCTTTACTGTCCATGTCCGAAGACCATTTATCCTTCGCGTTGCCTGCGAACAGTTCCTGCGACTTCGCATTTTCTTTTAGCTGATCGCGAATGCTTTGCGCGTATTCACTGGCTTCAGCCTCAGTCCGCCCTTCCGCGCGGTCAGCTTTGCCACGGGCATAAAGCTCGCGGAACTGCGCCACGTTCAGCTGATAATTTTTCTGCACGCTGGAGGTGTAGTTGCCGCCAGTAAAGCTGGACTGATGCGACACGAAATAAAACGCGTGCCGTTCGGGTGAGGTTTTGCTGCTGGCACAACCGCTTAATATCGCAATCCCAAAGAGTGCTGCCATTACTTTTCCGTTCATCCTTTTTTCCTTTAATAAAAATGTATTCCCCATGCGAAAACATAATCTGCCAATGAGGAAAATGACGAAAGTCCTAAATCTTCCCTGAGCGCATCCAGCGCCAAAAGTACAATAAAAATCCAGAGATAAGGATTCATCTTTTAATATCATGACGTTATTGGAAGTTAGTATATCGCGGAAAGCAGATGGGAAGAGACTGCAAAAATTGATAGCCTGGATGTTTAATGGGCACCTTTACGGTGCCCTTCATGCTTTTCAGATGTCCTGGACCGCGAACAACAGCGCGTTACGGTGTCTGTTCAGGCCACATTTTCTGATGGCGTGGATACGCATATTGCGGCGGGATTGTGCTTCCAGCCAACGAGCCTTACGACGACTCACCTGTCGCAACATGCGCCAGCGCCCAACTTCAGTTCTACTGCGCTTCATGTCTACAACTCTTTCTCTAACAGAGATGCCATTATATGCCTAAGCAGGCGGCAAACCAGCGCTTTTATCTGCCGTTTTTATTTGCCAGATGAATCCTGATGCGTAAACTCATAACAATACGCTTTCAAAAGGATTTTTTATTTATGACAACCTTCTACACCGTGGTGAGTTGGCTGGTCATTTTAGGATACTGGCTGTTAATTGCCGGGGTGACGTTGCGCATTCTGATGAAACGCAGAGCGGTACCTTCCGCCATGGCCTGGCTTCTGATTATCTATATTCTGCCGCTGGTGGGCATCATCGCCTATCTCTCTTTCGGTGAACTTCATCTGGGTAAACGCCGCGCCGAACGCGCCCGCGCCATGTGGCCCTCCACGGCGAAATGGCTTGCCGACCTTAAAGCCTGCAAGCATATCTTCGCTGAAGAGAACAGTAGCGTGGCCGCATCTCTGTTCAAGCTGTGCGAACGCCGCCAGGGGATTGCTGGGGTAAAAGGCAATCAGCTGCAACTGATGACCTCTTCTGATGATGTGATGCAGGCGCTGATCCGTGATATCCAGCTCGCCCGGCATAATATCGAGATGGTGTTTTATATCTGGCAGCCGGGCGGCATGGCGGACCAGGTCGCCGAATCGCTAATGGCCGCTGCACGTCGCGGTATCCACTGCCGCCTGATGCTGGACTCCGCCGGCAGCGTGGCCTTTTTCCGTAGCCCGTGGGCAGGCATGATGCGCAACGCCGGTATAGAGGTGGTCGAGGCGCTAAAAGTGAATCTTTTCCGCGTCTTTCTGCGCCGCATGGATCTCCGCCAGCACCGGAAAATGGTTCTGATCGATAACTACATCGCCTACACCGGCAGCATGAACATGGTTGACCCCCGCTTCTTCAAGCAGGATTCCGGCGTGGGGCAATGGATCGATTTGATGGCACGGATGGAGGGACCGATCGCGACCTCAATGGGCATCGTCTACTCCTGCGACTGGGAAATTGAAACCGGTAAACGCATTCTTCCCCCGCCGCCGGATGGCAATATCATGCCGTTTGAGGAAGCCAGCGGGCACACTATCCACACTATCGCCTCCGGTCCTGGCTTCCCGGAAGATCTGATCCATCAGGCACTGCTGACCGCCGCGTACTCCGCGCGGGAATATCTGATCATGACCACGCCCTATTTCGTTCCCAGCGACGACCTTCTGCATGCCATCTGTACAGCGGCACAGCGCGGAGTGGATGTGAGCATTATTATGCCGCGCAAGAACGATTCGCTTCTGGTGGGATGGGCAAGCCGCGCGTTCTTTAGTGAGCTGCTGGCCGCAGGCGTTAAAATTTATCAGTTCGAAGGCGGGCTGTTACACACCAAGAGCGTGCTGGTGGACGGAGAGCTGAGCCTGGTGGGTACCGTCAACCTCGATATGCGCAGTCTGTGGCTGAATTTTGAAATTACGCTGGTCATTGATGACGCCGGGTTCGGTGGCGATCTGGCAGCGGTTCAGGACGATTATATCTCCCGCTCACGCCTGCTGGACGCCAGACTGTGGGCGAAACGTCCGCTGTGGCAGCGAATTGCCGAACGACTGTTTTACTTCTTTAGTCCGTTGCTGTAAAACGTGCCCAACGATGTTTAACAGGTAGTCATCATGGAAATGGATCTGAACAATCGCCTGACCGAAGACGAAACGCTCGAACAGGCCTACGATATTTTTCTCGAGCTGGCGGTCGATAATCTCGACCCTGCTGACGTCATTCTTTTCAACCTGCAATTTGAAGAGCGTGGCGGTGCTGAGCTGTTCGATCCGGCTGAAGACTGGGCCGAACATGTCGATTTTGATCTCAACCCGGACTTCTTCGCCGAGGTGGTGATTGGCCTGGCAGATGAAGACGGCGGAGAAATTAACGACATCTTTGCCCGCGTCCTGCTGTGCCGCGAGAAAGATCACAAACTGTGCCATATCCTCTGGCGCGAATAATAAAAAAGGCTGCCCGCGCAGCCTTTTTTATTTAATCCGGTAAGGCATTTCCACAGCGGTGACAAAACCGCGCGCCGGGTTCATGATTCCCCTGCTGACAATTCGGACATTTGCGTTGCTGCTTGCTGTTCTGGAAGGCGCTGCTCATATGGGTGGTAATTAACCCCGTCGGAATCGCTATCACAGAATAGCCGATCAGGATAAGAACCGATGCCACAATACGTCCGAGCGGCGTATGCGGGGTAATATCGCCATAGCCCACGGTGGTCACCGTGACGATAGCCCAGTAAACAGACGCATTAAGCGTGGTAAACCCGTATTTCGGCCCTTCGATTAAATACATCAGGGAGCCAAAAACGATCATCACGATAGCAATAAACGAATAGAAGAGAATCAGCTGGTGGCGGGCGCTGACAATGGCAACCCAAAAAACCCGCAGCGACGGCATAAAGCGCAGCAGTTTGAGAATCCGTAACACACGAATCGCCCGCATTGCACGCCAGGCAAACACATAATTCAGGCTGATCTCAGGCCACAGCCACATGACATACAGCGGCAGGATGGTGGCTAAATCAATAAATCCCCAGAAGCTGAAAACGTATTTCGCCGGATTTGGCCAGCTAATGACCCTCAGCACATATTCCGCAGTAAACACCAGCGTGACAATCAATTCCAGCCAGACGAAAACGTGCCACTCCTCATACGTCATGTGGTACTGCGTTCCGGCGCCGGATTCGATAAAGATAATAATGACGCTAATCAGCGCAAATAAACCACACAGACCTTCGAAGCGGCGACCGGAAACCGTTTCAGGATCAAATAAAAGGTGATACAGCCGCTGACGGGCCGACGTGAATAATCGCGACACATTAACCTCGAAAAATAAGGGCTGACATCATGTCAGCCCTTGCGATTATAACGGGTCTACTTTCAGGCAGGAAACCGCATGTCGGAAACTGCCCTCCAGAACCGGCCGTGTTTTTGCACATTCTGGCCCGGCTATTGGGCATCGAGTACGGAATACGCAGCCTGAAGGCGGGTTGATTGGCGAAGGCAGTTCACCTTCCAGAAGCTGAATGGTTTTATTTTTTTCCAGATCGGGGTCCGGAACGGGAACCGCAGACATCAGCGCTTTGGTATAAGGGTGCAGAGGATTGTGGTACACCTCATCATACGTGCCCAGCTCCACGGCGTGGCCCAGATACATGACCAGCACACGGTCCGAAATGTGTTTTACCACCGCCAGATCGTGGGCGATGAAGATCAGCGACAGCCCCATTTCCCGTTGCAGTTTTTGTAGCAGGTTAACCACCTGGGCCTGGATGGAAACGTCCAGCGCCGAAACCGGCTCATCACAGATAATCAGTTTTGGTTCAAGGATCAACGCGCGTGCGATACCGATACGCTGGCACTGACCGCCGGAAAACTCGTGTGGGTAGCGGTTGATGAGGTTAGGCAGCAGACCCACCTTGAGCATCATCGCTTTCACCCGATCGCGAATTTCCTGGCGCGGCATCTTCGGATGATAGGTGCGCAGCGGCTCGGCAATGATTTCGCCAATGGTCATACGCGGGTTCAGGGACGCAAGTGGATCCTGGAAAATCATCTGGATGTCGCTGCGCACGTCGCGCCATTCATCCGGCTTCATCCCCAGCAGATCTTTGCCAAGCCAGGCCACTTTCCCGTCGGTGGCCTTCACCAGGCCGATGATCGCACGCGCAAACGTCGATTTGCCGCAGCCGGATTCGCCTACCACGCCCAGGGTCTCGCCTTCGTACAGGCGTAGCGTGACGCCATCCACCGCTTTCAGGGTTTTGGCAGGCTGCCAGAACCACTGTTTACCGTCTTTGATATCGAAATGGACCTTCAGGTCAGCGATTTCGAGCAGCACATTTCTTTTTTCGTCGATCGCGTTCATACCAGCTCCTCCAGCGGCTTAAAGCAGGCACGCAGACGGCCTGGGGCAAACGCTTCCAGCGGCGGTGCGCTGTTACAGATTTCCATCGCATGCGGACAACGCGGCTGGAACGGGCAGCCTTTTGGCAGACGCAGCAGGTTAGGCGGGTTACCCGGGATAGTCAGCAGCGACTCCCCTTCCGCATCAAGACGCGGAACGGCATTCAGCAGCCCGATAGAGTACGGATGGGCTGGCTGGTAGAACACATCGCGGGCATTACCGTATTCCATCGTGCGGCCTGCATACATGACTAACACTTTGTCGCAGATCCCGGCAACGACGCCTAAATCGTGGGTGATCATGATGATGGCGGTGTTGAACTCGCGCTTCAGCTCGTTCAGCAACGTCATGATCTGCGCCTGGACGGTTACATCCAGGGCGGTGGTTGGTTCATCAGCGATCAGCAGTTTTGGCCGGCAAAGCAATGCCATCGCGATCATAACGCGCTGGCGCATACCGCCGGAGAACTCGTGCGGATACATGCGCATGCGCTTGCGTGCTTCAGGCATTTTCACCGCATCCAGCATTTTGACGGACTCTTCAAACGCTTCGGCTTTACCCAGCCCCTTGTGGAGCATCAGCACTTCCATCAGCTGTTCACCCACCCGCATATAGGGGTTCAGGGACGTCATCGGATCCTGGAAAATCATTGAAATCTGCTCGGCGCGCAGCTTGTTCAGCTCATGTTCCGGCAAATTCAGGATCTCTTTCCCGTTAAACGTCGCCGAACCGCCGATCACGCCGTTTGACGCCAGCAGGCCCATCAGCGCGAATGCGGTCTGGGATTTACCGGAACCGGATTCGCCCACAATGCCCAGCGTTTCACCGGCACGCAGGTCGAAGTTGAGATCGTTAACGGCAGTAACATCACCGTCGGGGGTTTTAAACGTCACGCGGAGGTCTTTAACGTCCAGCAGTGCGCTGGTCCGCTGTTGCGCCTGTGGCGCGGTTGCCGTTTCAATAATGGTCATGACGGCGCTCCTTAACGGTCTTTCGGGTCGAGGGCATCACGCAGGCCATCGCCGATAAAGTTGAAACAGAACAGGGTGACGACCAGGAAGCCCGCCGGATACAGCAGTAACCACGGTGACACTTCCATGGAGTTTGCGCCATCACTTAACAGAGCGCCCCAGCTACTCAACGGCTCCTGCGTACCTAATCCCAGGAAGCTCAGGAAAGATTCAAACAGGATCATACTTGGCACCAGCAGAGAGGCGTATACCACCACCACGCCCAGCACGTTAGGAACGATATGACGCACCACAATATTGGCGGTAGAAACGCCGCCAACCTGTGCGGCTTCGATAAACTCCTTACGTTTGAGGCTCAGCGTCTGGCCGCGCACAATACGCGCCATATCCAGCCAGGACACCATCCCGATCGCCACGAAGATTAGCAGGATATTTTGACCAAAGAAGGTCACCAGCAGAATGACGAAGAACATGAACGGGAAGGAGTTCAGGATTTCTAGCAGACGCATCATCACGGAGTCCACTTTCCCGCCGAGGTAACCGGAAAGCGAGCCGTAAAGCGTGCCGACAATCACCGCCACCAGCGCCGCCGCGATGCCAACCATCAGGGAGATACGGCCGCCAATCGCCACACGCACCAGCAAATCACGCCCGGAGGAGTCGGTGCCGAAATAGTGCCCGGATTCCATATCCGGCGCGCTGGACATCATGCCCCAGTCCGTATCGAAATAGGTGAACTGAGAGAGCATTGGTGCCAGGGTTACGAACAGCGCGATAAGCACCAGCACGACCAGGCTGGCAACGGCGGCACGGTTATGCATAAAACGACGGCGGGCGTCCTGCCAAAGGCTACGACCTTCGACCTCCAGCTTTTCGCTGAAGTTTTCCAGCGCCTCGCTGTTTTTCTTACTCAACATCATGGCGTGCTCCAGTTAGTAACGGATTTTCGGGTCGATAACGGCATATAGCACATCGACAACGGCATTAAACAGAATGGTCAGCGCGCCCACGAGGATCGTCAGGCTCAGCACCAGCGAATAGTCACGGTTAAGCGCCCCGTTAACAAACAGCTGCCCGATGCCCGGCAGACCATAAATGGTTTCAATCACCATTGAACCCGTGATAATGCCGACGAAAGCCGGACCCATATAGGAGAGTACCGGTAACAGTGCAGGCTTGAGGGCATGACGGAAAATAATCCGGCGCATCGGCAGCCCTTTCGCACGGGCGGTACGGATGAAGTTCGAGTGCAGGACTTCAATCATTGAACCGCGGGTAATACGGGCGATGCTGGCGATGTAGGCCAGAGATAATGCCACCATCGGCAATATCATGAACTTCAGCGCCCCGCCGTTCCAGCCGCCCCCGGGAAGCCATTTCAGGGTTATGGCGAATATCATGACCAGCAACGGCGCGACAACGAAGCTGGGGATAACCACCCCGGTCATTGCGACCCCCATTACGGCGTAATCCCATCGGGTATTTTGTTTTAGCGCAGCGATAACGCCCGCAGTGACACCGAGAACAACGGCCAGGATAAATGCAGCAGCCCCTAATTTAGCCGATACCGGGAAGCTGGACGCCACCAGGTCGTTAACGGAATAGTCTTTATATTTAAATGACGGACCAAAATCACCGTGTGCAAGCTGCTTCAGATAGTTGAAGTACTGCGTGGTGATAGGATCGTTTAAATGGTATTTCGCTTCGATGTTGGCCATAACTTCTGGCGGAAGCGTGCGTTCACCGGTAAAAGGACTGCCCGGTGCAAGACGCATCATGAAGAAGGAAATTGTAATTAGAATAAATAACGTTGGAATCGCTTCAAGACAGCGACGCAGGATAAATTTCAACATTGCCCGTACCTTCTGGCGTGTGCCTGATGAATGTTACAAAATAGACACAGTGGGGCAAGCTCGCTCGCCCCACGTATTGCCATTAATGCTTGATAATATAAAGATTCTTAACGGAAATATTATCCAACGGGTCTTTACCGGTATAACCCCCTACCCATGGTTTCACCAGGCGGGCGTTAACGTAGTAGTAAACCGGAACGATCGCAGAGTCTTTATCGAGCTGTTGTTCTGATTTCGCGTACAGATCGGCGCGCTGGGCGTCATCTGCCACCTTCAGGGTTTCGCCAATCAGCTTATCAAACGCCGGGCTCTTATAGTGTGCGGTATTGTTCGAACTGTCGCTCAGCATGGTGTTCAGGAATGAGGTCGGTTCGTTATAGTCCGCACACCATCCTGCACGAGCCACGTCAAAGGTTCCCTGGTGGCGCGTATCGAGGAAGGTTTTCCATTCCTGGTTTTCCAGCTTCACGTTCACGCCGAGGTTTTTCTTCCAGATTGACGCGACGGCAATAGCCAGCTTTTTATGCAGATCGGAGGTGTTGTACAACAGGCTAAAGGTCAGCGGCTTGTCGGCGGTATAGCCAGCTTCAGCCAGCAGTTTTTTCGCTTCTTCGTTACGTTTTTCCTGGGACCATTTGAACCATTCAGGTTCAACCAGCTTCATACCGTCGGTGTAAGGCGGGGTGTAGCTGTAAGCCGGCAGGTCGCCCTGATTCTTCACTTTATTCACGATAATGTCGCGATCCAGAGCCAGCTTCAGTGCGGTACGAACACGTACGTCGGTGAACGGTGCTTTCTGGTTGTTAATTTCGTAATAGTAGGTGCACAGATACGGATCGACGTGAACTTCTTTAGGGATCTCTTTTTTCAGCTTCTGGAACAGTTCAATCGGCATATTGTTATAGGTCATGTCGATTTCACCGCTGCGGTAGCGGTTTACGTCCGTCACTTCAGAAGAGATTGGCAGGTAGGTGACCTGATTGATAACGGTCTTCGCATTATCCCAATACTGCGGGTTGCGCTCCAGCACCATACGTTCGTTAACGACCCAGTCCTTCAGCTTATATGCACCGTTGGTCACGATATTCGCAGGCTGCGTCCATTTTTCACCAAATTTTTCTACTGCGGATTTTGGTACCGGGGAGACGGACGGGTGAACCAGCAGCTTATAGAAGTACGGAACAGGTTCGCTCAACGTCACTTCAAAGGTGTTGGCATCGATGGCTTTTACGCCCAGGTCGGTAACTGGCTTTTTACCCGTGATGATGTCATCGATATTGGCAATATGGCCATACTGGAGGTAACTCGCATACGGGGAGGCGGTATTCGGATCCGCCAGACGCTGCCAGCTATAGACGAAATCTTCGGCGGTAACCGGCGTACCGTCAGACCATTTCGCATCTTTACGCAGATGGAAGGTCCAGACTTTAAAATCTTTGTTGTCCCATTTTTCCGCCACGCCCGGAGCCGGGTGGCCGTCTACGTCAGTCACCAGCAGACCTTCAAACAGATCGCGGTTAACGTTAGACTCTGGAACACCTTCAATTTTGTGCGGATCAAGAGACTGCACTTCCGCACCGTTATTACGTACCAGCGTTTGCTTCTCAGCCAGTTGAACACCAGCAGGAACGTCCGCAGCCATTGCAGCGTTGCCCGCGATTAGCGCAGTTAAAATCCCCGCCGCTACCAGATTTTTTTTTGTGATGATGGACATTGTGTTGATACTCCACTCATTATAATGACCGGCCTTCGCCAGTTGTGTAATCCCCTGTTGGGGCCTGTACAGCGCAGGAGTTTTTTTTGCTACTGTCAGGTTCTTTTTTTTACTTCTTGCTATCACCGACTTCATTATTACTGACCGCTCATACGGCGGTCTTGCGTCGATTCTTTACACCTCTCCCCTGTCAGAGAGATGCGTTGGATATCTTATGTGAGGGCTATATGAAAATAGTTCTCATCAACTTGTTTAATGCTGCAAAATATAAGGCCGGAAAGTACCAAATGGTGCCAACTCTCGCCAATACATTTTGCAAATTTGTTAAGCATTTCTCTTTTACGATGGCTGGCATAACTGTGGTGCCAACCCTGGCTTACGCCGAAATCAACAAAAATAGATGTAATTCATACAGATAAGAAATTTTGTTGCTACAAACGCGACGACAAAGCTTGGCTGAACGATTTTTCACGATAATTTAACAATTGATTATTATTTAGCACATTCGTCTGAGTCAGCGTCGAAATTACTAATATCATTTCGGTTATCTGTCAGCAAGCCCCAGAGTATCATGTGAGTAAAATAACAAAGGGTTTGAGGGATTTATGCGCGGCAAGGGGAAATGAAAATAAACAACCCCTTGAAAAACAACAGAAGAGGATTATTAGTAGAACTTATTATGACTGGCGCCTATTTCAACTTTATTTATATGATTTGCAGATAATCACGTAAAAACAACGGAGCCGCTGGCTCCGCTCTTTCAAATGAAAGTCAGTGTACTAACCCGGGGAATATACTTTTTAGACCGGTAACGATAAATTCGATGCCCAACGCCATTAACAACAGACCCATGATACGGGTAATCACGTTGATGCCCGTTTGTCCCAGCAAGCGAACCAGCCATGGCGCCATACGAAATACGCCCCAGCAGCACAGCGCGAACAGCGCAATGGCAACAGAAAAGCCAATGAGGTGCATCAGGCTGTGGTAGCGCGTTCCCCAGACAATGGTGGAACTGATCGCCCCCGGGCCCGCCATCAGCGGCAGCGCCAGTGGCACAACCCCGATGCTCTCGCGGATAGCTGTCTCTGATTTTTCCTGCTTGTTCTGTTTATCCTCCCCCAGCTTGCCGCTGATCATCGACATGGCAATCGTCACCACCAGGATCCCGCCTGCTATACGGAACGAATCAATCGAGATGCCGAAGACCTGAAGAATGGCGTCCCCGAGATAAAGAGACGTAAGTAGGATGATCGCCACCGACAGGTTTGCCGTCAGGTTGGTTTTATTTCGTGCCGCAGCCGTCTGATAGCTGGTCATACTAATGAAGACAGGGATGATCCCTACCGGGTTAACCAGAGCAAACAAGCCGATAAAAAACTTGAAATATGTAGGGAAATCAAAGAGCGTTTGAATCACATTAAGCTCCGCAATTGAGCATGGCCAGGGATAAACTGCGTGTCATGATAAATCCGCGCTGAAGATACGCTTTTTAGCCGCATACTTCACCAGAAATCTGTTCTTAAACGTTATCAATTCATGATGTTAAACATTTGTGTAATCAATGATATCGCTGCTTCCAATAGTTACTTAATTATTTAACAGTAGAATAATTAGCACAAAATAACCCTGCTGAAAGGTATCAGCTTAGGACAAAATTGATCTCGATCATAATTTTCGTACTCAGAAGTGAGTAATCTTGGTTACGCCGCCAGGGAGATCACCTATCAAAAAGGTATGATGCTAAGGTAAGGCTCTTTTAGTAAATTAGTGAGCTGGAGCAGTGAGTAATCCTTTGTTTTACTGTGTGTTACGCAAGTGGGATCGGCTCTGACTATACTGTCAGACGTATCGAGCGCTGGTTTACTAAAAGAGTTTAAACATTATCAGGAGAGCATTATGGCTGTTACCAATATCGCTGAACTGAACGCCCTCGTCGAGCGCGTAAAAAAAGCCCAGCGTGAATATGCCAATTTCACCCAAGAACAGGTTGATAAAATCTTCCGCGCGGCCGCTCTGGCTGCTGCTGATGCTCGAATCCCTCTCGCTAAAATGGCCGTTGCCGAATCCGGCATGGGTATCGTTGAAGATAAAGTGATCAAAAACCACTTTGCTTCAGAGTATATCTACAACGCCTATAAAGATGAGAAAACCTGCGGTGTGCTGTCAGAGGACGATACTTTCGGCACCATCACCATCGCAGAACCGATCGGCATCATTTGCGGTATCGTTCCAACCACTAACCCAACCTCTACCGCCATCTTCAAATCTCTCATCAGTCTGAAGACACGTAACGCAATCATTTTCTCCCCGCATCCACGTGCGAAGGATGCCACCAACAAAGCAGCAGATATCGTGCTTCAGGCTGCCATTGCGGCGGGTGCGCCAAAAGATCTCATCGGCTGGATCGACCAACCTTCTGTTGAACTGTCCAACGCACTGATGCATCACCCGGACATTAACCTGATTCTGGCGACCGGTGGTCCTGGTATGGTTAAAGCTGCGTACAGCTCCGGTAAACCAGCCATCGGCGTAGGCGCAGGTAATACCCCTGTGGTGATCGACGAAACGGCTGATATCAAGCGTGCTGTTGCCTCTGTGCTGATGTCTAAAACCTTCGATAACGGCGTTATCTGTGCATCTGAACAGTCTGTTGTCGTGGTTGATTCGGTATACGACGCCGTTCGTGAACGTTTCGCCAGCCACGGCGGCTACCTGTTGCAAGGTAAAGAACTGAAAGCCGTTCAGGACGTGATTCTGAAAAATGGTGCGCTGAACGCGGCTATCGTAGGTCAGCCTGCGTATAAAATCGCTGAGCTCGCTGGCTTTAGCGTCCCTGCTACCACCAAGATTCTGATTGGTGAAGTGAAAGTCGTTGATGAAAGTGAGCCGTTTGCTCACGAGAAACTCTCCCCGACGCTGGCAATGTACCGTGCGAAAGATTTCGATGACGCGGTAGATAAAGCAGAGAAGCTGGTGGCGATGGGCGGTATCGGCCACACCTCTTGCCTGTACACCGACCAGGATAACCAGCCTGAGCGTGTTGCTTACTTCGGTCAGAAGATGAAGACGGCACGTATCCTGATCAACACTCCTGCTTCTCAGGGTGGTATCGGTGACCTGTACAACTTCAAACTCGCACCTTCCCTGACTCTGGGTTGTGGTTCCTGGGGTGGTAACTCCATCTCTGAAAACGTTGGTCCAAAACACCTGATCAACAAGAAAACCGTTGCTAAGCGAGCTGAAAACATGTTGTGGCACAAACTTCCGAAATCTATCTACTTCCGCCGCGGCTCTCTGCCAATCGCGCTGGATGAAGTGATTACTGATGGCCACAAACGTGCGCTCATCGTGACCGACCGTTTCCTGTTCAACAATGGCTATGCAGACCAGATCACCTCTGTTCTGAAAGCGGCTGGCGTCGAAACTGAAGTCTTCTTTGAAGTTGAAGCTGACCCAACCCTGAGCGTTGTACGTAAAGGCGCTGAACTGGCGAACTCCTTCAAACCTGATGTGATCATCGCACTGGGTGGCGGTTCCCCAATGGACGCCGCGAAAATTATGTGGGTGATGTACGAACATCCGGAAACTCACTTCGAAGAACTGGCGCTGCGCTTTATGGATATCCGTAAACGTATCTACAAGTTCCCGAAAATGGGCGTGAAAGCGAAAATGATCGCCGTCACCACCACTTCCGGTACCGGTTCAGAAGTGACGCCATTTGCCGTTGTGACTGATGACGCAACCGGTCAGAAATACCCGCTGGCTGACTACGCACTGACGCCAGATATGGCTATCGTTGACGCCAACCTGGTCATGGAAATGCCGAAATCACTGTGTGCGTTCGGTGGTCTGGATGCGGTAACTCACGCTCTGGAAGCTTACGTTTCCGTACTGGCTTCTGAGTTCTCTGACGGTCAGGCTTTGCAGGCGCTGAAACTGCTGAAAGAAAACCTGCCAGCTTCTTACAACGAAGGTTCGAAAAACCCTGTTGCGCGTGAACGTGTACACAGTGCGGCAACCATCGCGGGCATTGCGTTTGCTAACGCCTTCCTGGGTGTCTGTCACTCCATGGCGCACAAGCTGGGTTCACAGTTCCACATTCCTCACGGTCTGGCGAACGCCCTGTTGATCAGCAACGTTATCCGCTATAACGCCAACGACAACCCGACCAAGCAGACTGCATTCAGCCAGTACGACCGCCCACAGGCGCGCCGTCGTTATGCTGAAATCGCAGATCACCTGGGTCTGAGCGCACCGGGCGACCGTACTGCCGCGAAGATCGAGAAACTGCTGGCATGGCTGGAGAGCCTGAAGGCTGAACTGGGTATTCCTAAATCTATCCGCGAAGCAGGCGTTCAGGAAGCTGACTTCCTCGCTCACGTAGATAAGCTGTCTGAAGATGCATTCGATGACCAGTGTACTGGTGCTAACCCGCGCTACCCACTGATTTCCGAACTGAAACAGATCCTGCTGGATACTTATTACGGTCGTAACTTCACTGAAAGCGATGTCGCTGCCGTAAAAGTTGAAATCCCCGCAGTTGTAAAGGCTGACAAGAAAGCGAAGAAAAATGCTTGATTGACAGTATGATAAAAAAACCCGCCGCTGGCGGGTTTTTTTATATCTGAGGATCCGTAAAACATTCTTATTATTTTCGATTGTCGCCCTGTAACGCCGTCAGCGAGCCTACAGCCAGCGCCTCTTTATAATGCTTGCGGCAGACCGAGACATAACGTTCATTGCCTCCTATCACCACCTGCTCGCCATCAGCATAGGGTTTACCCGACTGGTCCAGGCGAAGAACCATACTTGCCTTGCGGCCACAAAAGCAGATTGTTTTCAGCTCAACCAGCTTATCCGACCAGGCGAGCAGATACTGACTGCCGGCAAATAACTCCCCACGAAAATCGGTACGTAATCCATAGCAAAGAACGGGAATATCCAGCTCATCAACGACCTCTGAAAGCGCATGGACCTGCTCTCGGGTCAGGAACTGGCTTTCATCTACCAAAACGCAATGGACAGGCTTGAAGGCATGCTCGGCACGAATGTCCTCCAGCAGGTCCGTTTCAGGGTTAAACAGCCTTGCAGGCGACGAGAGCCCTATTCTTGAGCTCACCTTCCCTGCCCCAAAGCGATCGTCGATTTCGGCGGTATAAACTACGGTACGCATCCCCCGCTCCTGATAATTGTATGAGGATTGCAGTAACGCCGTCGATTTCCCTGCATTCATTGCCGAATAGTAGAAATAAAGTTGTGCCATTGGCCGAAGAACCCTAATCAATGTGTAATATTCCCGATGGATCATTGTACCATATTTTGTACCGTCATCAGCGGCGGGCTGCGCTCTCCAGCCTGCCATGCATCAGTAAATCCTTCGCGAGTGGCGCAAAATAATGCGTTAAAACAGGCAGTAAAGGCATTAAACACTGACAATAAGGTGAGTCCGCAACCAGAGATAACACTTCTTTTTATAGTGTCTTCTTCGTTCATTAAAATTCACTATTTATTAACTATTCTTGTCTTCGCTGCGCTTACTCGGGGTAATACAAAAGGCTGATATTTATCAACCGCAACTATAATTCCTGAGGTAAAAGTCACAAAACATACACGCAAATGACGCGCTTTTGCCGTTTGAAACGATATCTCACAGACCCAACAAACAATGAAATTTAAGTTAGCGTAATTAATAATAGCGTCGTTTATTTTGTATTTTTTGAATTCCTTACATTCCCACCTATTGCACAAGTGAAATTAAGGCTCTATTATTAGGACAACAAACCCACCCCCATTATAAGTTTGAGATTACTACAATGAGCGAAGCACTTAAAATTCTGAACAACATCCGTACTCTTCGTGCGCAGGCAAGAGAATGTACCCTTGAGACGCTTGAAGAAATGCTCGAAAAATTAGAAGTTGTAGTTAACGAACGTCGTGAAGAAGAAAGCGCTGCTGCGGCTGAAATCGAGGAACGTACACGTAAACTGCAACAGTATCGTGAAATGCTGATTGCCGATGGTATCGATCCAAACGAATTGCTGAACAGCATGGCTGCGGCTAAAACCGGTACCAAAGCAAAACGCGCGGCACGTCCTGCTAAATATAGCTACATCGATGAGAACGGCGAAGAGAAAACCTGGACCGGCCAGGGCCGTACTCCTGCTGTAATCAAGAAAGCAATGGACGAACAAGGTAAACAACTGGATGACTTCCTGATCAAGGATTAATCTGGAAAGATTCTGAAAAATCCCGCTTAATGCGGGATTTTTTATGCCTGTAATATTCGCCCGAACATCTCCTTACATTCTGTCATATTGTGAGGCTCCCTATTTAACGTCCTTGACAATCCCCCGCCAATTACGGAGCGACAGGCATAAAAAAACCGGTGGACATCGCTCCACCGGTCTTGTTCACTGGGCTGTGAGTTTATTACTTAATACCCACGCTACCTTTGAGCCAGGCTTTAAATTCTTCACCCAGGCTGTTATGGCGAATACCATATTCGACGAATGCCTGCATATAACCGAGCTTATTCCCGCAGTCATGGCTCTTACCTTTCATATGGTAGGCTTCCACGGTCTCTTTCTCGATCAGCATATCGATAGCATCCGTCAGCTGGATTTCATCGCCCGCACCCGGAGGCGTTTTCGCCAGCAGAGCCCAAATTTCAGCACTGAGGACGTAACGACCAACGACAGCAAGGTTAGACGGCGCGACGTCCGCTTTAGGTTTTTCAACAACGCCAACCATCGGTACGCTTTCGCCAGGTTGCAGGTCAACGCCTTTGCAGTCAACCACGCCGTAAGCGGTCACGTCGTCGACTGGCTCAACCATAATCTGGCTGCTGCCGGTTTCGTCGAAGCGTTTAATCATTTCCGCCAGGTTTTCCTGAGAAAGATCGGACTCGTACTCATCAAGAATCACGTCAGGCAGAATAACCGCGACCGGCTCATCACCCACTACCGGGTGTGCACACAATACTGCGTGCCCCAGGCCTTTCGCCAGGCCCTGACGAACCTGCATAATGGTAACGTGTGGAGGGCAAATAGACTGCACTTCCTCCAGCAGCTGGCGCTTAACGCGTTTTTCCAGCATTGCTTCGAGTTCGAAACTGGTATCGAAATGGTTTTCGATAGAGTTTTTAGATGAATGCGTCACCAGCACAATTTCGGTGATACCTGCTGCAATACATTCATTCACGACATACTGGATTAATGGCTTATCAACCAGAGGCAGCATCTCTTTTGGGATTGCCTTCGTCGCTGGCAACATCCTGGTACCCAATCCCGCCACCGGGATAACGGCCTTTCTGACTTTCGAATTAAGGGCAGCCATTGAAATTCTCCTGAACTGTTCAAGTTTTGAACTTTTATGCATTGAATAACGCGTTGAGTATACAGTCTCAGCCACTAATACGGGTCTGAAAAGAACGCGTTGCCGATCAATTAAGACAAATACGCATGAAACTTGCAGCGATAGTAGCACTGCCAGCAAAAACACAGGTAAAGCAATCTGAAAAATAAAATCTGACTGCTTACTCCGTGGACAACATTAAGCGTAACCGCCCTCCGGCACCCCAAATTTGGCACTGCCAGGAGGTGCAGCGATGGCTAATTTGATTAAAGTAAGTATTTCCCAGCGTACCCAACGGCACGCCGTTACTCACCTGAATATGGTGTTCGCCAGTATTCAGTGTGGCATTTAAACCCGCAGAGACCAGAATAAGGTTATTCAACCCGCTGTGATAATAGCCAACCAGAAGCGGGAACTGCCCCGGCAAATTGGCCTGGCGAAAAAGTTGGTTGACCTGTTTTAGTAAACTGCCTAACTCAGGAAGTCGTTGCCCCTGATGGGATAATTGTTCCTGTAGCAATCCATTAAACAGCGCACGGAGTAATAAGGCCGCCAGAACGCCGTTATCTCCCGCCCGGGTAACATCCAGGCAATAAAAAGCGAGGTCAGAATCTGATAACGGCGCAATATCCAGCACCAGCCCAGGCTGGTCAGCCGCTACCAGCTGGCGATAATTTACTCTGCAATGAGAGATATTTTGCTGCACCGGCGGCTGAAGTTCCTGAAGCAGCTTCGCGGCCGCGAGCGGATTACTGACTAAAGCATCCCAGTCCTGGAAAAGACGTTCTTCTTCTTCCACCCGGGAATTAAACATATTGGGATACAGGCAGGCCAACACCGTTTCACGCAGACGGTTCAAATCTTTAACCGGTTTGAGCAGAATATCCTGCACACCTAAACGCAACGCCTTAGCAATATCCGCCATATTTTCGGTGGCCGAGATCACCAGTATCGGTGTCTGATAACCTTCATTACGCAGGTTTTCCACCAGCATTAATCCGTCCATGCGCGGCATCTCAAGGTCGCAGATCATCAGATCAGGCGCCATGCTGGCCATTTTTTCCAGTGCCTCGACGCCATCTTCGGCAAGGGACGTGGTTGCACCCAGTGAGGATAACCACGAATCCAGTAGCGATCGGAAAACGGGCTCGTCTTCAACTATCAAAATATGTTTTCCGGCCAATGGCTGTGTCATGGTTCCTCCCCTGGCTGACAGTTACTCAATAGTGGCATGCTATTGGTACTATCGCCTGTCAGATTTTGCTGAAGTAATCAAAAAAGTGCTCAACGTGCTGTACGCACAAAAGGCAACAGTTCATCTATTTTCTTTTCGACGGCTAACGAGCCCGCTGCTATGGCGGCCTCAGCCCGGTGGAAATCAAGGGTAGAGATTTGTGGACAATAGGGTTGAATAAGAATATCCGGAGGATCGCCAGCCATACGGTTTCGCTTCAGGCGATTCTCAAGGATTTGAATAGAGGTCGTCATGATTTCAATGGCGTTCGGCGCGGTCACCGCGCGACGGGCGGTCAGGCGCCCTATTCTGCCGCGTAATCGTGCATGCCAGGCAAGTTTCTCTTCTTCCGCGTCATCGCTCTGAAGATTAACCGGCATCAAATCTTGCTGCATAAGGTGTGCGTCGTGCTGTAAATCCACGGCAATAACGATATCCGCCCCCATGGCGCGGGTCAGAGAGATGGGTACAGGATTCACTACGCCCCCATCAACGAGCCAGTAGCCGTTGTGAGGCACAGGCGCCATTAACCCCGGCATGCTACAGGATGCGCGAACGGCGAGATGAATATCCCCTTCAGTGAGCCATAACTCCCTGCCCGTACTGAGGTTGGTTGCAACGGCACCGAAAGGCATTTGGCAGTGGCTGAAGTCAGCGAGGGGCATTATCTTACGAAACTGATTGAACACGCGTTCGCCGCGCAGCAGGCCGCCACGCTGCCAGGAGAGATCCATCAGGCGCAGCACATCCCAGTATCTGAAGGAGCGCACCCAGCTTTCAAGCTCCGGGAGCTTACCGCAGGCGTACGCGGATCCGACCAGCGACCCGATAGAACATCCTGCGACAATATCAACGTCAATCCCCATCTGGTTTAAGGTATTGATAACGCCAATATGTGACCAACCCCGGGCTGCACCTGAGCCCAACGCCAGTCCAATTTTTACCTTTCTCATTAGCCCTGTTTTACTTCCCCTGGATTCCTGACATAGCGTCAACGCACCTGCTCAGTTAACATATTGCTACCTTAAGCGTTTAACGCCTTATTTTTTGTTCCAGGAAGAGAATCGTGTCTCAACTCTGCCCCTGTGGTAGCGCTCTGGAGTATAGCCTATGTTGCCAGCGATATCTTTCTGGCGAGCAGGTTGCACCAGAGCCGTCACACCTTATGCGCTCGCGGTATACTGCTTTTGTGATCAAAAACGCAGACTACCTGATTAAAACCTGGCATCCGTCCTGCCATGCTGCCGATTTTCGCCAAGAGATTGAAGCCGGATTTGCCAACACCGTCTGGCTGGGCCTCACCGTCTTTGAAGCCGCTCCCGGCCGCGATGCCAACGAGGGCTATGTCAGTTTTGTCGCCCGCTTTAGCGAACAAAACAAACCCGGCGCCATCATTGAGCGCTCACGGTTCTTAAAGGACAGCGGGCAATGGTATTATATTGACGGCACACGTCCGCAATTCGGTCGTAACGATCCCTGCCCCTGTGGTTCAGGAAAAAAATTTAAAAAGTGTTGCGGCAGTAATGCCTGACAACTCAGACTTCGCAAATACATAAACAGGATTTCCCGGCGATGCAATCATTACAACGTAAAGTTCTGCGCACTATCTGTCCCGATCAAAAAGGGCTGATCGCACGAATTACCAACATTTGCTACAAGCATGAACTGAATATCGTGCAGAACAACGAGTTCGTTGACCACCGTACCGGTCGCTTCTTTATGCGTACCGAACTGGAAGGCATTTTCAACGACACAACCCTGCTTGCCGATCTGGACAGCGCCCTGCCGGAAGGCTCGGTGCGCGAGCTGAACCCGGCGGGCCGTCGCCGCATTGTCATTCTGGTCACCAAAGAGGCGCACTGCCTGGGCGATCTGCTGATGAAAGCCAACTACGGTGGCCTGGACGTAGAAATTGCCGCCGTCATTGGCAACCACGAAACGCTGCGTACGCTGGTAGAACGTTTCGACATTCCGTTTGAACTGGTCAGTCACGAAGGCCATACCCGTGAAGAGCACGACAACCTGATGGCAGCTGCGATTGAAGCGCATAACCCGGACTACGTGGTGCTGGCGAAATATATGCGCGTGCTGACGCCATCCTTTGTGGCACGCTTCCCGAACAAAATTATCAACATCCACCACTCCTTCTTGCCAGCCTTTATTGGCGCGCGTCCTTATCACCAGGCATACGAGCGTGGGGTGAAGATCATTGGCGCAACCGCGCACTACGTGAATGACAATCTGGACGAAGGTCCAATCATCATGCAGGACGTGATCCACGTGGATCACACCTATACGGCAGAAGATATGATGCGTGCTGGCCGTGACGTTGAGAAGAACGTACTGAGCCGTGCGCTGTATCAGGTACTTGCTCAGCGCGTCTTTGTGTACGGCAACAGAACGATTATTCTTTAATCCCTCGGAAAATGAATTGATTAGCTTTACGCCTTTACGGATAAAAAGCAGGCAAACAGCTTCATTTTCCTAAAGGAATGCTTTACAGGGGCGTCTCATTTGATATGATGCGCCCCGCTTCCAACAGGAAGCAGGCCAGTTAAAAGTATTACCCCGTGGTGGGGTTCCCGAGCGGCCAAAGGGAGCAGACTGTAAATCTGCCGTCATCGACTTCGAAGGTTCGAATCCTTCCCCCACCACCATCTCCAGCTTTACCTCAAAATATGAATTACCCCTGGTGGGGTTCCCGAGCGGCCAAAGGGAGCAGACTGTAAATCTGCCGTCATCGACTTCGAAGGTTCGAATCCTTCCCCCACCACCATCACTTCCAGATTCTTAAGCACTCACTCAAGCACAATGCTCCATATTTCTCGATGCCGGGAGTAATCCTTCCCTGCCTGTTTTCCCCGGTGGCGCTTCGCTTACCGGGGCTACGAATAGGGTCTGTAGGCCGGGTAAGGCGCAGCCGCCACCCGGCATCCGCACGCCCCCCTGGATCGGGGACAAAAAAAACCCCGCAAATGCGGGGTTGTATTAATACAGCGAATCAGCGACGAGCACGCACAACCTGATATTTACGCGTCAGGTACTCCACCGGCGCACTCCAGATGTGCACCAGGCGAGAGAACGGGAACAGCACAAACAGGGTCATACCCAGCACCAGGTGAACGCGGAAGATAAACGCCACGCCGTCCAGATGCTCAGAAGCGCCCCCGCGGAAGGTCACGACAGACTGCGCCCATCCAACCAGCTTCATCATCTCGCTGCCGTCCATATGCTGCGCAGAGAATGGAATGGTCAGCAGACCAAGCGCACACTGCACCATCAGCAGGGAGAGGATCAGGATGTCCGCTCCGGTCGTGGTAGCCCGCACGCGTGGGCTGAACAGACGTCGTTTCAGCAGCAGCAGACCACCCACCAGGGTCATCACGCCACAGGCGCCGCCGGCAATCATCGCCATCTTCTGCTTCACGTCAATCGGCAGCCACGCTTCGTACATCCAGTGCGGGGTCAGCATCCCCAGGAAGTGGCCGGCGAAAATTCCCAAAATCCCGATGTGGAACAGGTTTGACGCCAGGTTCATCCCTTTACGATCCAGCATCTGGCTGGAGGCAGCACGCCAGGTGTACTGGCCATAGTCATAACGCAGCCAGCTTCCCACCAGGAACACGGTGCCCGCGATATACGGGTAAATGTCAAAGAAGAACATATTCAGGAAGTGCATTAGTGCTGTCCTCCGTTAGAGATATTCAAATATTGCGGAGCCACCGCTCCGGCAAAACGACGCTGATGCGCGGAGATTTCAGATTCGCCACAGCTCTGGTCAGCAAAGAATTTCACCTGCTCCTCTTCCCAGACGGCATCCAGTGCTTGTGGGGTATCGTCACGGGCTTCATCCGCAATTTTTTCCGCCACTTTTTGACTGTCAACCGAGGCGTTAGCCAGTTTCACCAGCAGGTCGAACAGGACTGCATAGCTGCTCTCACGTTGCTGGAGACGCGCGCCGAGTAACGCCAGAATAGGAGCAATGTCCTGCAACCCGCCCAGCGCTTCCTCTTTCGGCAACTGCGCCAGATATTCCAGATACAGCGGCAGGTGATCCGGCAGCTCGCGGCTGTCGAGTTGCAAACCGTGCTGCTCGTACTGGGCCATCAGATCCACCATCGCCTGACCACGGTCGCGGGATTCACCGTGAACGTGTTCGAACAGCAGCAGAGACGTGGCACGGCCCCGGTCAAACAGCTGGCTGTAGTCCGCCTGCGCATCAAGAAGATCGCGTGCCAGCAGATCGCGGAGGAAAACGCCCAGCTTCTGGGCATCCTCTTTATCCAGGTTTTCAGATGACGCGAGTGCATCAAAGAGTTCCTGTTGATGCTGCACAAGCGCAGCATCAGGGTACTCGAGCAGACGCGAAACAATGACGAGTTCAATCATTGGTGCGGCTCCGTTTTGCTGGTCACATCCATCGCGTCAATGCGGCGGCTGTTGAACAGGTTGAATTTGCTGTCTGACCCGTGGCAACCGTCGCCAAAGGTAAAGCCACACCCACTTTTCTCCGGGAAGGCCTCGCGAGCCAGTTCACGGTGGCTGCTCGGCACCACGAAACGATCTTCGTAGTTAGCGATTGCCAGATAGCGGTACATCTCCTGCGCCTGCGCTTCGGTCAGACCAACCTCCTCCAGCGCGCGGGTATCGTTAACGCCGTCAACGGTTTCGGCACGTTTGAAGTGACGCATCGCCAGCATACGTTTCAGCGCCAGCAGTACCGGCTGGGTATCCCCTGCGGTGAGCAGGTTGGCCAGATACTGAACCGGGATACGCAGGCTTTCCACGTCCGGCAGAATGCCGTTGCTGCCCAGCTCACCCGCGTCCGCCGCAGACTGAATCGGCGACAGCGGCGGCACGTACCAGACCATCGGCAGCGTGCGGTATTCCGGATGCAGCGGCAGGGCCAGCTTCCAGTCCATCGCCATTTTGTACACCGGAGACTGCTGCGCGGCGTCGATTACGCTCTGCGGAATACCGTCTTTCAGCGCCTGCTCAATAACCTTTGGATCGTTTGGATCGAGGAAGACGTCCAGCTGACGCTGATACAGATCTTTCTCGTTCTCGGTGCTTGCGGCATTTTCAATCGCGTCCGCGTCGTACAGCAGCACGCCGAGGTAGCGGATACGACCTACGCAGCTTTCTGAGCAGACTGTCGGCATACCGGCTTCGATACGCGGGTAGCAGAAGATGCACTTCTCAGACTTACCGCTCTTCCAGTTGAAGTAGATTTTTTTGTACGGGCAGCCGGTGATGCACATACGCCAGCCGCGGCACTTGTCCTGGTCGATCAGCACAATGCCATCTTCTTCACGCTTGTAGATGGCGCCGCTTGGGCAGGTCGCCACACACGCCGGGTTAAGGCAGTGTTCGCACAGGCGCGGCAGGTACATCATGAAGGTGTTTTCGAACTGGCCGTACATCGCCTTCTGCATGTTCTCGAAGTTCTGGTCTTTGGCGCGTTTTTCAAACTCGCCGCCCAGAATCTCTTCCCAGTTTGGACCGCTGGTAATTTTGTCCATGCGCTGGCCGGTGATCAGCGAGCGAGGACGGGCGATCGGCTGGTGTTTGCTTTCCGGCGCGTTGTGCAGGTTCTGGTAGTCGTAATCAAACGGCTCGTAGTAATCATCAATGCCCGGCAGATGCGGGTTAGCGAAGATTTTTCCCAGCAACATGGCACGGTTACCCATGCGCGGTTGCAGTTTGCCGTTGATTTTACGGATCCAGCCGCCCTTCCACTTCTCCTGGTTTTCCCAGTCGGTCGGGAAGCCGGTGCCCGGCTTACTTTCCACGTTGTTGAACCAGGCGTACTCCATACCTTCACGGCTGGTCCAGACGTTTTTACAGGTGACTGAGCAGGTATGACAGCCGATGCATTTATCCAGATTCAGCACCATGCCGACTTGTGAACGAATTTTCATTTTACGCTCTCCTGTACCTGGTCATTACCTTCGCCATCTAACCAGTTAATATTCTTCATCTTACGTACCACCACGAACTCATCGCGGTTCGATCCTACGGTGCCGTAGTAGTTAAAGCCGTAGGCCAGCTGGGCATAACCACCGATCATGTGGGTCGGCTTCGGCGTAATACGGGTCACGGAGTTGTGAATACCGCCGCGCTGCTCGGTGATCTCAGACCCCGGCAGGTTAACGATACGTTCCTGCGCGTGGTACATCATGGTCATCCCGGCCGGTACACGCTGGCTCACCACCGCTCGTGCCGTCAGGGCGCCGTTGCTGTTGAACACTTCGATCCAGTCGTTATCTTCGATACCCAGATCTTTGGCGTCCGCTTCGCTCATCCAGACGATTGGCCCCCCGCGCGACAGGGTCAGCATCAGCAGGTTGTCGCTGTAGGTGGAGTGGATACCCCACTTCTGGTGCGGCGTCAGGAAGTTCAGCGCCTTCTCAGGGTTACCGTTCGATTTCGCGCCCATCACCGCTTTCACGGAGCGGGTGTCGATTGGCGGACGGTAAACCAGCAGGCTTTCACCGAAGTCACGCATCCACTGGTGATCCTGATACAGAGACTGACGGCCAGAAAGCGTGCGCCATGGGATCAGCTCGTGAACGTTGGTGTATCCGGCGTTATAGGACACATGTTCATCTTCGAGGCCAGACCAGGTCGGGCTGGAGATAATCTTGCGCGGCTGGGCCTGAATATCGCGGAAGCGGATTTTCTCTTCCTCTTTATTCTTCGCCAGGTGCGTGTGGTCACGACCGGTAAACTCGCTCAGGGCCGCCCACGCTTTCACCGCCACGTGGCCGTTGGTTTCCGGGGCCAGGGTCAGGATCATCTCTGCCGCATCAATTGCCGTGTTCAGCATCGGCTGGCCTTTCGCCGGGCCGTCTGCTTTGGTGTAATTGAGCTTGCGCAGCAAATCCATTTCGCTCTGGGTGTTCCAGGCGATGCCTTTACCGCCGTTACCGATCTTCTCCATCAGCGGGCCGATAGAGGTAAAGCGTTCGTAAGTTGCCGGGTAATCACGTTCAACCGGAATAATGTGCGGCGCGGTTACGCCCGGGATCAGATCGCACTCGCCTTTTTTCCAGTCCTTCACGTCCAGCGGCTGAGCCAGTTCGGCAGCGGAGTCGTGCTGGATTGGCAGCGTCACCACGTCGGTCTCTTTGCCCAGGTGCCCTACACAGACTTCAGAGAATTTCTTCGCGATGTCTTTGTAAATTTCCCAGTCGCTTTTTGATTCCCACGCCGGGTCAACGGCCGCAGACAGCGGATGAATAAACGGATGCATATCCGACGTATTCATGTCGTCTTTTTCGTACCAGGTGGCAGTAGGCAGCACGATGTCGGAGTACAGGCAGGTACTGGACAGACGGAAGTCCAGCGTCACCACCAGATCCAGCTTGCCGTCGAGACCGTTGTCTTTCCACTCCACTTCTTCCGGCTTCACGCCGCCCTGCTTGCCGAGATCTTTACCCTGAATACCGTTTTCGGTACCGAGCAGGTATTTCAGCATGTACTCGTGGCCTTTACCGGACGAACCCAGCAGGTTTGAGCGCCAGATGAACAGGTTACGCGGATGGTTTTTACCGTTCTCCGGCTGTTCTGCCGCGAAGCGGATTGAGCCGTCTTTGAGGGATTTAACGGTGTAGTCCACCGGTGACATGCCCGCCTGCTTCGCCGCTTCCGCAATACGCAGCGGGTTCGTACCCAGCTGCGGCGCAGACGGCAGCCAGCCCATACGCTCAGCGCGCACGTTGAAGTCAATCAGGTGGCCGCTGTAGCGGGATTTATCCGCCATCGGCGACAGCAGTTCCTGGGCGGTAACCGTCTCGTAGCGCCACTGGCTGGAGTGGTTATAGAAGTAGGAGGTGCTGTTCATGTGACGGGCCGGACGCTGCCAGTCAAGGGCAAACGCCAGCGGTTGCCAGCCGGTCTGCGGACGCAGTTTTTCCTGGCCCACGTAGTGCGCCCAGCCGCCGCCGCTCTGCCCGACGCAGCCGCAGAAGATCAGCATGTTGATCAGGCCACGATAGTTCATATCGAGGTGATACCAGTGGTTCAGACCGGCACCGACGATGATCATGGAGCGACCGTGGGTTTTGTCGGCGTTTTCCGCAAATTCGCGGGCGATACGGGTGATCTGGGCGCGTGGCACACCGGTGATCTGCTCCGCCCAGGCTGGGGTATAAGCCTTCACGTCATCATAGCTGGTCGCGCAGTTTTCGTCGTTCAGGCCGCGCTCCAGGCCGTAGTTCGCCATGGTCAGATCGTAGACGGTAGTGACCAGAGCAGTAGAACCGTCCGCCAGTTGCAGGCGCTTCACCGGCAGCTTGTGCATCAGAACGTTTTGCAACTCAACCTTGTTGAAGTGCTCGGAACCTTCACCACCAAAGTACGGGAAGCCGACATCGGCGATCTCATCCTGGCTGCCCAGCATGCTGAGACGCAGCTCCGTCTCTTCACCCGTGGTGCCGTTACGCTGCTCCAGGTTCCATTTGCCTTTTTCGCCCCAGCGGAAGCCGATAGAACCGTTTGGCGCCACCAGCTCGCCGTTGCTGTTGCAGGCGACCGTTTTCCACTCCGGGTTGTTTTCCTGACCCAGCGCGTCCACCAGATCCGCGGCACGCAGCATACGGCCTGCGGCGTAATAGCCGTCACGCTCTTCGAGCATCACCAGCATTGGCATGTCGGTGTAGCGACGCACGTAATCGGTGAAATACTGGCTTGGCTTGTCGAGGTGGAATTCACGCAGCATGACGTGGCCCATCGCCAGCGCCATTGCGGCATCGGTACCCTGTTTCGGCGCCAGCCACAGGTCGCACAGTTTGGCGATTTCGGCGTAGTCCGGGGTCACGGCGACGGTTTTGGTCCCTTTGTAACGTACTTCGGTAAAGAAGTGCGCATCCGGGGTACGGGTCTGCGGAACGTTAGAGCCCCAGGCGATGATGTAGCTGGAGTTATACCAGTCGGCGGACTCCGGCACGTCGGTCTGCTCACCCCAGGTCTGTGGTGACGCTGGCGGCAGGTCGCAGTACCAGTCGTAGAAGCTCAGGCAGGTACCACCGATGAGTGACAGGTAGCGCGCGCCGGAGGCGTAAGAGACCATCGACATCGCCGGGATTGGCGAGAAGCCTGCCACACGGTCAGGACCGTAGGTTTTCACGGTGTAGACGTTGGAAGCCGCAATCAGCTCGTTCACCTCTTTCCAGGAAGAGCGAACGAAACCACCGCGACCACGCGCCTGCTTGAAGCTTTTCGCTTTGTCGGCATCTTCAATGATGGAGGCCCAGGCATCAACCGGATCGCTGTGCTGCACTTTCGCTTCACGCCACATTTTCATCAGGCGTTTACGCATCAGCGGGTATTTCAGACGGTTGGCGCTGTAGAGATACCAGGAGTAGCTGGCCCCACGCGGGCAGCCGCGCGGCTCGTGGTTCGGCATATCCGGACGGGTACGCGGATAATCGGTCTGCTGCATTTCCCAGGTCACCAGACCGTTTTTAACGAAAATCTTCCAGCTACATGAGCCAGTGCAGTTTACGCCGTGGGTAGAACGGACAACTTTGTCATGCTGCCAGCGTTGACGGTAACCGTCTTCCCAGTCCCGGTTGGTATCCAGAACCTGGCCGTGCCCATCGGCAAAAGTTTCACCCTTCTGTTTGAAGTAGCGAAACCGGTCCAAAAATTTGCTCATCGGGTATCTCCTGTGTGGAGCCTGTGGCTCTCTAAATCGACATTGCTGATTTGCAGCGAAGGTAACGCTATGAAAGATGGTGAGAATTGATAACGATCAAGACGAAGGGGGACTCTGAGGGGGGGTATTAGATCAAATACCACCAAAGCGGTAGCCGTTAATATTTTTTAACTTTATGATTTATATAGATATATTTTATTTATCGTACAATAAGCGAGGCAAAATTTAACATCTTAGGTATTAAGGGGTAGAAACACCTGTAAAGCGATGGCGATCACAGCGTTACCTGCGTATGACCACAGGAAAAGCTATTAGTATGTTGTAACTATTTAGCGATTAAAAAAAGCGCGGCACTCAGGCCGCGCAAACGGATAATCAAGCTTACTTGTTTTTCTTGGTATTACGGCCATATACCAGCCAGGTGATGACCACGCAGGCGATATAGAAGACGAGGAATATTTTCATCGCACCCGCCGGAGAGCCGGTCAGATCCAGTGAGATGCCGAACGCTTTTGGAATAAAGAAGCCGCCAATCGCGCCAATCGCAGAGATAAACCCAAGCGCCGCAGCGGTATCGGTGGCGGCTTCACGCATTGCCTGCTCGTCGCTCCCACCCTGCGCTTTGACGCGGTCCATGGTCAGCTTGCGGAAGATGACAGAGATCATCTGGAAAGTAGACGCACTGCCCAGCCCGGCGGTCAGGAACAGCACCATGAATACGCCGAAGAAGGCAAAGAAGTTACCCCCCTCACCACCCGCAGGCAGCGTCAGGAACAGCAGCGCACAGAAGATGGCCATCACAACAAAGTTCACCAGCGTAACGCGCGTTCCCCCCAGACGGTCGGAGATCATCCCGCCCAGCGAACGTGCCAGCGCGCCGATAAACGGACCGAAGAAGGCAAACTGAAGGATCTGCACGTCCGGGAACTGGGTTTTAGACAGCATGGCAAAGCCTGCTGAGAAACCGATGAACGAGCCGAAGGTCGCCAGATACAGCAGCGCCATCACCCACAGGTGGCCACGCTTCAGCACTGGCAGCTGCTCGCTCAGTGACGCTTTGGACGCGGACAGATCGTTCATGAAGAACCACGCCGCCAGGGTAAAGACCACCAGGAACGGTACCCAAATCCAGGAGGCGTTTTGCAGGAACAGCACGGAACCGTCGGGCTGCGTCACACCGCCGCCGCCAAAGGCCGCAAAGATGGAGACAGAGATCGCCAGCGGGGCAATCAGCTGCATCACGCTCACGCCCATATTACCGAGGCCGCCGTTAATGCCCAGCGCACCACCCTGCTTCGCTTTCGGGAAGAAGAAGCTGATGTTTGCCATACTGGACGCAAAGTTCGCCCCCGCAAAACCGCACAGCAGAGAGATAATCACGAATACGCTAAACGGTGTGGAGGTATCCTGCACCGCAAAACCGAGCCACACGCACGGTACGATCATGATCCCGGTACTGAAAGCCGTCCAGCGACGACCACCAAAGACCGGCACCATAAACGCGTAAGGAACGCGCAGCAGTGCGCCTGAAAGCGACGGCAACGCGGTCAACATAAACAGCTGATCGGTGGTAAAGGTAAAGCCCACTTTTGGCAGGTTAACCGCAACCGCACTAAACAACATCCAGACGCAAAACGCCAGTAACAGACATGGAACGGAAATCCACAGATTACGACTTGCTACACGATGGCCGCGCTGTTGCCAGAACGCCGGATCCTCTGGACGCCAGTCTGTAATAACGGCACCAGTTTCCCTTTCGGGAGCGGAAGAGTGACTCATAGACACCTCTGATTCTCGAATGATGCTGCAAACATTAGGGCTTTAGGGCGGCGGTAAGTTGATATAAATCAAAGGAAAAGTGGGAGGTTTTGCGGCGAAAAAAAAGCCATCACTCTTAATGAGTAGATGCAAAACGTAAAAAAGGTGTGGTTTTTCACGGTGCTGACGCATCCCTGCTTCGTCCACCCACTAACCGTTACCCCTCTGGCAATTTAGAGGTAATCCTTTATTGGTATGGGTATACTCCAGGGTATGCACCAGAATAGCGCCATTCCTGCAATCAGGTCACGTCAGGAGCCCGGCAACTCTATGTTAAAAAGATGTTTATCTCCGCTGACGCTGGTTAACCAGCTGGCGCTTATTGTTCTGCTGTCCACCGCTATCGGCGTGACCGGCATGGCTATTTCTGGCTGGCTGGTACAGGGTGTACAGGGTAACGCGCATGCCATCAACGAGGCAGGCTCGCTACGTATGCAGAGTTACCGGCTGCTGGCGTCGGTGCCGCTGACGCAGGCTGACCAACCGCTTATCGACGAAATGGAGCGTACCGCATTCAGCCCTGAACTGGAAAGAGCCGCCATCCGTGACGGCCAGCAATCTCAGCTTAAGGCGCTTCAGGGCTACTGGCATACCCAGCTGGAGCCTGGGTTAAAGCGGGCGGAAGACCGGGAAACGGTCGCCCGGGACGTCGCCGGGTTTGTGTCACGCATCGATCATCTTGTCTCCTCATTCGATCGCACCACTGAGTTACGCATTGACCGTGTGGTGATGGTTCACCGCGCAATGGCGCTGTTTATGGGTTTGCTGCTGATTTTCACGGTTATCTGGCTACGCGCGCGGTTGCTTAATCCCTGGAAACAGCTCCTGGCGATGGCCCGCGCCGTCACACAGCGCGATTTTACCCAGCGCACGCACATCAGCGGGCGCAACGAAATGGCGATGCTCGGCGAGGCGCTCAACACCATGTCGGCAGAGCTATCAGAAAGCTACGCGGTACTGGAACAACGCGTCCAGGAGAAAACCGCCGGGCTTGAGCAGAAAAACGAGATCCTCTCTTTCCTCTGGCAGGCGAACCGTCGCCTGCATATGCAGGTCCCGCTTTGCGAACGTCTCTCGCCGGTACTGAACGGCCTGCAAAATCTGACTCTGCTCCGCGATCTTGAGCTTCGGGTTTACGACGTTGAAGATGAGGAAAACCATCAGGAATTTACCTGTCAGTCGGACATCTCCTGCGACGATAAAGGGTGTCATCTGTGCCCGCGCGGCTTGCCGCCGCTTACCACCAGCGGCACGACCCTCAAGTGGCGGCTGATGGACAGCCATACCCAGTACGGTATTTTGCTGGCCACCCTGCCCGCCGGACGTCACCTGAGCCACGACCAGCAGCAACTGGTCGATACGCTTGTTGAGCAGCTCACGGCCACGCTGGCGCTCGACCGCCACCAGGAGAAACAGCAGCAGCTGATCGTGATGGAGGAGCGTGCCACCATCGCCCGCGAGCTGCACGACTCCATCGCCCAGTCCCTCTCCTGCATGAAGATGCAGGTGAGCTGCCTGCAAATGCAGGATGAAGGCATGCCCGAGAGCAGCAAACAGCTGCTCAGCCAGATCCGCAACGAGCTTAACACCTCGTGGATTCAGCTTCGCGAGCTGCTGACCACCTTCCGTTTGCAGCTCACAGAGCCGGGGCTGCGTCCTGCGCTGGAATCCAGCTGTCAGGAGTTTAGCGCCCGGCTGGGCTTCCCGGTGAAGCTGGATTACCAGCTGCCACCGCGTTTTGTCCCCTCTCACCAGGCGATCCACTTGCTGCAAATTGCCCGCGAAGCCCTGAGCAACGTGCTCAAGCATGCCGAGGCGACGGCCGTCACGGTCACCGTCAGCTGCCAGGATAATCAGGTGAAGCTCAGGGTTCAGGATAACGGCCGCGGCGTGCCGGAAAATGCCGAACGAACGAACCACTATGGTTTAATTATTATGCGAGACCGCGCGCAAAGCCTGCGCGGTGATTGCCAGGTTCGCCGGGGAGAGTCAGGTGGCACCGAAGTTGTGGTCACCTTTATACCCGAAAAGCCCCTCATAACTGCTCAAGGAGAAAACCATGACTAATCAGGAACCGGCATCTATCCTGTTGATTGACGATCATCCGATGCTGCGCACTGGCGTTAAACAGCTTGTCAGCATGGCGCCAGATATCACCGTCGTCGGGGAAGCCAGCAACGGCGAACAGGGTATTGAACTTGCCGAATCGCTCGATCCTGATTTGATCTTGCTCGATCTCAACATGCCGGGCATGAATGGCCTGGAAACCCTCGACAAGCTGCGGGAGAAATCCCTCTCTGGCCGGGTGGTGGTCTTCAGCGTCTCAAACCATGAAGAAGACGTGGTCACCGCCCTCAAGCGAGGGGCAGACGGCTATCTGCTGAAAGATATGGAGCCGGAAGATCTGCTCAAGGCGCTGCAACAGGCTGCCGCAGGCGAGATGGTGCTGAGTGAAGCGTTAACGCCGGTACTGGCCGCCAGCCTGCGTGCGAACCGCGCCACGTCTGACCGCGACGTCAGCCAGTTGACCCCGCGCGAGCGTGACATTCTGAAGCTGATTGCCCAGGGGCTGCCGAACAAAATGATCGCCCGCCGTCTGGACATCACCGAGAGCACGGTCAAAGTGCATGTCAAACACATGCTGAAAAAAATGAAGTTAAAATCCCGCGTCGAAGCCGCCGTCTGGGTGCATCAGGAGCGCATTTTTTAACTTACTCATCCGGCAGCAACTTCCACCGTGGATCGTCGGCAGGCGTTGCGACGAGCGGTTGCACCACGGAAAGCGTGATCTCATTGGAGGAGACACGCTGCCCATCCTTATCTTCCACCACGGCCGTAAGCCGCCATGTATTTTTCGCCCCTTCCGAATCATCCCATGCAGGCATGATCACACTCCAGCCATCGCTGCTGTTGCCGTTTGCCGGTGAGGTCAGGCTGAGCGCCTGGGTATCACCCAGCCAGTGGATCTGCCGGATACCGTGCGTGCTGCGAATTTGCAGCTTCAGCATCACCGTTTCGCCTGGCTTAAGATCCCACGGCGGCGTGGCCAGATATACCGAGAGGGTTTTGCGCTGACGGAATTCCATCACGGGCAGATTATCGCGATCGGGTGAATCATAGCGGCTGCCCCGCAGCGAGCGCGTCGCCGCCACTTCCCCGGCGGAAAGCTGTTTCGCCAGCGGCACGCCAAAACGATAGTTGAGCTTCAGCCCGAGGTTATTCTGGCTAACGCCGCTCTCCCCCTGTTTATGGGCAGCCGTCAGGGTGACCAGCGGTACGGGGGTATAGTTCAGCCCCAGGTTGACCGCAACCGGGTTGTGATACCCCGTACCGCTGTTAAACAGATCGACGTTATCGCCAAAATACTGTTCAAAGCTGACGCTGGTGTTCAGGTGGTGAAACCAGGGAAGCCAGGCTTTGGCCGTTACGTCGTACCCGCGCGCCATGCGCTGCTCGCGGATGTCGGAACGCGGCTGCCAGCCAGCGAACGGCTGGTAGTAATTGGCCGACAGGCGCAGGTTTTCACCCCACGCCTCTGCGCCCAGTCCGGCACGTTGCAGGTTGTCTTCCAGCAGGTTGTCGTAAAAAGTGTTGTAGCCCAGCAGCCAGTTTCCGGCAACCCAGCGCTGACCTGCCCCGACGTTACTCACCAGCCCGTCTGTCTGCTGCGTCAGCCCAAGCTGGCTCCAGCTCAGATAGCGGGTGTTGTCGTTCCAGGGGATAAACCAGCTTCCGCTGCTGCCGTTAAAGTTGCCGTCGTCATCCACCAGCACATTGACGTTGGCGTTTCCCCAGGGTGAAAGCCAGGATTCAATCTGCTCGTTGACTTCCCCGCTCACGGCATCCCGCACCTTGCCAAACGCGAACTGTCGCGCCTGCTGCCCGGCCGTCAGGCCGTTATCGGTCATACTGGCTTCACCGAATGCCTTAGCCATTTCAGCCAGATGCTTTTCGCCTTCGCTGGTCGGTTGCGCCATGCCGAGATCCGGCAGACTATCGCCGTTGTTATCAAACGGATTTTGCGCCTGCTGCACGAAGGATTTCGGCGCACCATGAACGGCTCCAGCCGTAAAAAGGGGGAGTAACAGCAAAAAACGGATGCGGGACGATACAGCCTTCAACGTCGTCAATCAGAACCTGTGTTTATGAACAAACACTTATTATGTTAACGCCATAAGTCCTGAAAACCAGTCTTAAGAGAAATTTCAGGAATATCCTGAAAAGATTTGTCGGGTGGCGTCTTCGCCTTACCCGACCTACAAATTCGTACCGGTGCGAAGCCGCCACCCGACGCCCTTACACTATTATCCCAACAGCGCTTTCAGCTCCGGCACGCAGGAACCACAGTTCGTGCCGCAGCGCAGCTTCACGCCCAGCGCTGGGGCAGAATCACAGCCTCCGGCTATTGCCTTACGTATCGTATTTTCACCCACGCTGAAGCAGCTACAGATAATTCGCCCGGGATCGGCATCTTCGTCCGGCCGTTGCCCGTGCAGCAGCGCATGGCGTTCAGCAAGTTGGACGGGCGCAGCAGCAAAGGCTTCTTCAATAAACGCATGCGCCAGCGCCGGCAGCGTATGGCCCTCCCAGTAGCCCAGCATCAGCTCACCGTGATGCCAGGCGAGCACGCTGCTGCGTTCTCCCGTCTGTGCCACCTGTAACTGCCAGCCCCGACCGCTGGCGTACGCCATGATCCACGACAGCAACGGCTGCTCCCCCGCCACCGTCAGACGTGAGGCTTTACGCCACCAGCAGACCGACGGCGGCAGCGCTGGCAGCTCGCGGGCATACAGTTCACCCTGCCAGGCGGGTAGCCAGGGCAGGATCCTCACCGCGGTTTGTTTACTCTCCGGCTGGCCGGACCCGGCATCAACCCGCCCTTCCACCAGCGCATTGACCTTACCCTGGCGGGCAAATTGCGCGTTCCAGTGCATCGGCGCAAACAGCTCGCCTGCACGCTGCGCGGTGGAGATACGTACTCTGGCAACCATCACTCCGCGCGGGGAGCTTACCCGCGCCAGCTGGCCGTCAGTCAGCCCGGCGCGCGCCGCATCGGTTGCGTTCATCTCAACAAAAGGCTCATCGATATGCTGCATCAGACGCGGAACATACCCCGTGCGCGTCATGGTGTGCCACTGATCGCGGATCCGCCCGGTATTCAGTATCAAGGGGTACAATTCGTCGACGCCTGCCCCATGCGGGGAGGGGTCAACCGGAACAAGCGTTCTTTGCGGGAAATCACCGGCATGCCACTGATACGGCGCCAGCTCGTCCCACGCCTCTCGTGACAGCGACGCCAGTTCGCGCAGGTTTAGCGCCCGTTCGCCGTTATTTTCAAACGCCGTTAGCGCCGCATGTTCACAAAATATCTCCTGAGGGTGTTCCCAGGCGAAGGCATCGCCATAACCGAGCTGGTCTGCGATCCGGGCGATGATCCACCAGTCCGGTCTGGCCTCGCCCGGCGCAGGCAGAAAGGCGCGCTGGCGGGAGATACGGCGTTCTGAATTGGTCACCGTGCCGTTTTTCTCGCCCCAGCCCAGGGCGGGAAAACGGATATGGGCAAACCGGCTGGTGTCCGTCTCCTGCATCACCTCAGATACCATGACCAGCGGGCAGGCCGCCAGCGCCTGGCACACCGCGTGGCTGTCGGGAAGTGACACGGCAGGGTTGGTACCCATGATCCACACCGCCTTCACCTCGCCGCGGGCAATAGCGTCAAACAGTTCCACCGCCATCAGGCCCGGGGTCTGCGCCAGCCGTTCCGTTCCCCAGAAACGCGCCACGCGCGAGAGATCGTCCGGCTCGAAGTTCATGTGCGCCGCCAGCTGGTTCGCCAGTCCCCCCACTTCCCGCCCGCCCATGGCATTTGGCTGTCCGGTCAGCGAAAACGGGCCGCAGCCAGGACGGTTGAACTTCCCGCTGACAAGATGCACGTTAATGATGGCGTTGCACTTGTCGCTGCCGCTGGAGGACTGGTTGATCCCCATGGTGTAGAGCGTGATCGCGCGTGGCGCGGTGACAAACCAGTCGTAGAAGGTGCCAATCTCGTCTGAAGGCAGATCGCAAAACGCCGCCACGCGAGGGATCGGCCACTCGCCGCGCCCCTGAATCAGATTGAGCAACCCCACAAACAGCCCGGCGTCACTGCCGGGTCTGAGCGCGAGGTGGAGATCGGCGATATCGCAGGTGGCGGTTTTACGCGGATCGATCACGACCACTTTCATCTGCGGATTGTTGTGTTTTGCCTGCACCAGCCGCTGATACAGCACCGGATGCGTCCAGGCCGCGTTCGAGCCAACGAGTACCACCAGATCGCTGTTTTCCACGTCCTCGTAGCTGCACGGCACCACGTCTTCACCGAAGGCGCGTTTGTAGCCCACCACCGCCGATGACATGCACAGCCGCGAGTTGGTATCAATGTTCGCCGCCCCGATAAAGCCTTTCATCAGCTTGTTGGCGGCATAGTAATCCTCGGTCAACAGCTGGCCGGAGGCATAAAACGCCACCGCCTGCGGCCCCCATTCGTTGATAATGTTCCGCAGCCGCTCGCCCGCTTCGCCCAGCGCCTGCGGCCATGCCACCTCCCGGCCATCGACAACCGGGCGCAGCAGGCGTCCCTGTAGCCCCGTGGTTTCCCCAAGGGCAGATCCTTTTACGCACAGACGACCGAAATTCGCCGGATGAGTTTCATCCCCCCGAATGCTCACCTTTTCACCGTCTGCGCTGGCGACCACGCCGCAGCCCACCCCGCAGTAAGGGCACGTTGTCCGGGTTTCCGTCATGAGGCCTCCGCGCGCATCACCAGCTCTTCATTTCCAACCCACACCTTGCCGTTTTCGATTTTTACCGGCCAGGCACGCACCGCAGGCGCCCCGCTCTCAGCCTGACACCCGTCGCGCAGACGAATACGTTGCTTGTAGAGCGGCGAGATCACCACCGGTTCCCCCGCCGCATCGCCGAGGATGCCGCGTGAAAGCACGTTCGCGCGGCTGCCCGGCTCCTGATCGTCGAGGGCATAAACGGTTTTGCCAAAGCGGAACAGCGCAATCGGTTTGCGCCCAAGATGCGCGCCAATGCCCGCCTGCTCCGGGATCTCGTCGATATTACAAATTTCCTGCCAGCGCTTGTTCTCCTCCGCGGCGGGGACGTTCACCGCGGTGCGGAACAGCGCCAGGCGGTCAGGATCGTTAAGGGTGGTTTGCCATTCGCACTGGTAGGTCTCCACCACCCGGGCCATCTCCTGCTCCAGCTCGTGGGCGATCCCCAGGCTGTCGTTGAGGATCACCTCGCGTAGATAGTCGAGGCCGCCTTCCAGGTTATCCATCCAGGTACTGGTGCGTTGCAGACGATCTGCCGTGCGAATGTAGAACATCAGGAAACGGTCAACGGTGCGGATCAGCGTTTCGTCGTCCAGATCGCTGGCGAAGAGATCCGCGTGGCGCGGCTTCATCCCGCCGTTGCCGCACAGATAGAGGTTCCAGCCTTTGTCCGTGGCAATCACCCCTACGTCTTTGCTCTGCGCCTCTGCGCACTCACGGGTACAGCCGGAGACCGCCATTTTGATTTTGTGCGGCGCGCGCAGCCCCTTGTAGCGGTGCTCCAGCCTGACCGCGAGGCCGGTGGAATCCTGCACGCCGTAGCGGCACCAGGTCGACCCGACGCATGATTTCACCGTGCGCAGGGATTTCCCGTAAGCATGTCCGGTCTCAAACCCGGCCTCTACCAGCGCCTGCCAGATTTCCGGCAACTGTTCGAGCGTGGCGCCAAACAGGTCAATACGCTGCCCGCCGGTAATTTTGCTGTAAAGTCTATAGCGTTTCGCGATCTGGCCGATGGCGATCAGCCCGTCGGCGGTCACTTCACCCGCAGGCATCCGCGGGACGATGGAGTAGGTTCCGTCCTTCTGAATATTGGCGAAATAGCGGTCGTTGGTGTCCTGCAACGGCAGATGCGCCGGTTTCAGCAGATACTCGTTCCAGCAGGAAGCCAATACCGATCCCACCAGCGGCTTACAGATCTCGCACCCGTGCCCCTGACCGTAGCGGCTGATAAGCTGGTCGAAGGTGCGGATATGGTTGACGCGCACCAGGTGGTAAATCTCCTGACGCGAGTACGGGAAGTGTTCGCAGATATCCTTTTTCACCTCCACGCCCTGCGCTGCAAGCTGGAACTCCATCACCTGCTTCACCAGCGCGCTACAGCCTCCGCAGCCGGTCGCGGCTTTGGTGCACTGCTTAATGGCGCCGATATCCGTCGCACCCGCGCTTACCGCCTGGCAGATATCCCCTTTGCTGACGTTATGACACGAACAGATCTGCGCGCTTTCCGGCAGCGCCGCCACGCCCAGCGCTTTCGGCGCGCTGCCTGACGATACGGGTAAGATCAGCGTTTCCGGCTCTTTTGGCAGGCTGATGCCGTTGAGCATCATCTGCACCAGCGTGGCGTATTCGCTGGCATCGCCCACCAGCACGCCACCCAGCAGGGTTTTGCTGTCGTGGCTGACCACAATCTTTTTGTAGATTTGCTGCGGCCCGTGCGTCCACTGGTAGCTCAGCGCGCCCGGCGTGCGCCCGTGGGCATCGCCAAACGACGCCACATCCACGCCCAGCAACTTGAGTTTGGTACTCATATCTGCGCCGGTGAAGCGCTTCTCCTCACCCGCCAGCACAGCGGCGGCCACGCGCGCCATCTGGTAGCCCGGTGCCACCAGGCCAAAGATTTTCCCCTCCCACAGCGCGCATTCACCGATGGCAAGCACATCCGGATCGGAGGTCCGGCAGCCGTCGTCAATGCAGATCCCGCCGCGCTCGCCGACAGCCAGCCCGCTGCTGCGCGCCAGCGCGTCCTGCGGCCGAATACCAGCAGAGAAGACCACCATGTCCGTTTCCAGCTGTTCACCATCGGCAAAGCGCAGCACCAGCCCGTCGTCTGCGGTGGCAATCTCCGTCGTCGATTTACTGGTGTGTACCCCTACGCCCAGCGCCTCAATTTTCTTACGCAGCATTGCCGCGCCGTCGCTGTCGAGCTGCACCGCCATCAGGTTAGGCGCAAACTCCACCACGTGGGTTTCCAGCCCGAGCTGCTTAAGCGCATTCGCCGCCTCCAGCCCCAGCAGGCCGCCGCCAATCACCACACCGCGGCGAGAGCCTGCCGCATGGGCCGCAATGTTGTCCAGATCGTCGAGGGTGCGGTAGACAAAACAACCCGGCAGATCGTTGCCCGGAACGGGGGGTACGAACGGGTACGAGCCGGTCGCCAGCACCAGCTTGTCCCAGTGAGTCTCATGGCCACTGGCGGTACGCACTACGTGTGCATCACGATCGATAGCGACGATCTGCTGCGAGAGGCGCAGCTCAATGCCGTTATCGGCAAAGAACGCCCCCGCCACCAGCGAGAGCGAGTCCGCGCTGCGTCCGCCAAAATATTCCGACAGATGCACGCGGTCATAGGCCGCATAGCGCTCTTCGCCAAAAACAATAATCTGATATTGCTGATGCAAATTGCGGTTAACGCAGTCTTCGAGGAAATGATGGCCGACCATACCGTGCCCAACCACCACCAGAGTAGGTTTTGTCATAGCGTTCTGTCCTGCAACCTGCGGTTGCGTTGTGAAACGATCGAACAGCCAGTCCGCGTGGGCGGGCGCAGCCGTTGCCAGTAAATCGGTAAAGGTTGCCGCGCTGCGGCAGTCACCCATCAGCAGCACGCCAGCCAGCGCCCCCTGATGGATCAGTAAACGTCGATAGTGACGGGTCAGCGGGTCCCATGAACTCCAGACCACATCGTCCGCCTGCGCCGTCGCGCGTCCGAGGCTGAACAGCGCCACGCCGGTCACCTTAAGGCGCACGCCGTTGTCGGTCAGGGTAAACGGCGCGGTGACCTCCCCGGCCAGCCGCGCGGCAAGAATATCCGCCTGCGCCAGACAGGGGGCCACCAGGCCAAACGTCTGGCCGTCAATTTCGCAGCACTCGCCGATGGCGTAGATATCCGGCACGGAGGTTTGCATCTGCTGATCCACCACGATGCCGCGCGCGCAGCGAATGCCGCTGGCTTTTGCCAGCGCGACGTTGGGCTGCACGCCCGTGGCCAGCACCACGCGCGTGGCGGCGATGCGGCGTCCGTCGAGCAACGTCACGGCATCGTCAGCGATGGCCGTGATGCCGGAGGCGAGTTCACAGCGTACGCCCCGCTTCGCCAGCGCCTCGTCAAGCAGCAGTCCCGCCTGCTGATCCAGCTGCTGTTCCATCAGCCACGTGCCGCGATGGATAATCGTGACGTTGTCACCGTTTCGCGCCAGCGCTGCCGCTGCCTCCACGCCGAGTACGCCGCCGCCCAGCACTACCGCCGGCCCGGAGATATTCTGGATGGCGCGGGTCTCTGCCAGGGTGCGAAAGGTGAACACATGCGGTGCATCGCCGCCGGGGATCGGCGGCACTACAGGGGTAGACCCGGTGGCAAACACCAGCGCATCCCAGCCCAGCGTGCGAGCAGAGGTATGCACTTCACGCGCGTTGACGTCTACTGCGAGCGCCTTTTCTCCTCGCAGCACCGTCACGCCTCGTGCCGTGTACCAGTCTTCATCGTGCAGACAGATGTGCTCCGCCTGCTTTTCACCACCCAGCACCGGTGAAAGCTGGATGCGGTTGTACGCCTGCTCAGGCTCGTCACCGATGACGGTGACAGCGAAACGACCGGGAACACGCCCGGTGAGCGACGCAATCAGCCGGGTTGCCGCCATACCATTACCGATAATGACCAGTCGCATCGTGCCCCCTCATTACGCCGCTTTCGGCTGTTTTTCGTAGAGGAAATGGAGGATCTGCTGGCGCATGTGGTGATAGCGGCTGTCATCCGCCAGCTGCACCCTGTTGCGCGGGCGCGGCAGATCGACGCGCAGGATCTCACCCACGGTGGCCGCCGGGCCGTTGGTCATCATCAGTACGCGGTCAGAGAGCAGTACCGCCTCGTCCACGTCGTGGGTGATGAGCACGATGGTGGTGTTCAACGCCTGCTGGATCTGCATCACCGAGTCCTGAAGATGGGCACGCGTCAGCGCATCGAGCGCGCCAAACGGCTCATCCATCAGCAGCACTTTCGGCTTCATTGCCAGCGCCCGGGCAATCCCGACGCGCTGCTTCATACCGCCGGAGATCTCCCCGGGGCGCTTATGCAGCGCGTGGCCCATCTGCACCCGGTCGAGGTTGTGCTCAATCCACGCTTTGCGCTCGGCCTTACTCATGGTGTGACGGAAGACCTGATCCACCGCCAGCGCCACGTTGTCGAAGCAGGTCAGCCACGGCAGCAGCGAATGGTTCTGGAACACCACCGCGCGCTCGGGCCCCGGCCCGGCGATTTCGCGGTTGTCGCAAATCAGCCCGCCTTCCGTCGGCAGCGTGATCCCGGCGATCAGGTTTAACAGCGTCGACTTGCCGCAGCCGGAGTGACCAATCAGACTGACGGTTTCGCCCTCGTGGATATCAAAAGAGACGTTTTGCAGCGCCAGAAACTCGCCGCTGGCGGTGGAAAAACGCTGGCTCACGGCCTGGACCTGAATTAACGGTTTCATCTTCACTCCTTATTTTTCCTGCCAGCTAAAGCGACGGGCGATCAGCATCAGCCCCTGCTCCAGCAGCAACCCGACCACGCCAATGATGACGATGGCGATGAGAATGTTTTCGACGTTGAGGTTGTTCCACTCATTCCAGATCCAGAATCCAATGCCTAAACCTCCGGTGAGCATCTCGGCGGCGACAATCACCAGCCAGGCAATGCCAATGGAAAGACGTACCCCGGTCAGCACCGCAGGCAGCACGGCGGGGAAAAGAATGCGGCGCATGATGGTCCACTCTGAGAGTTGCAACACCCGGGCCACGTTGAGGTAGTCCTGCGGAATACGGCGTACCCCTTCAGCGGTGTTGATCACCATCGGCCAGATGGAGCAGATAAAAATGGTCCAGCTCGATGCAGGCTCCGCTTTCTGGAACAGCAGCAGGCCGATAGGCAGCCAGGCCAGCGGGCTGACCGGACGCAGGAGCGCGATCAGCGGGTTGAACATGCGGGAGAAAAAGGTGAAGCGGCCAATCAAAAAGCCCAGCGGAATGCCCGCCAGCGCCGCCAGACCGAAGCCGATGGCAACGCGCTGCAACGACGCCAGCACGTTCCAGCCAATGCCCATATCGTTTGGCCCGTCGCGATAAAACGGATCGGCAAACAGGGTCATGGCCGAATCGAGCGTGCTGAGCGGCGTCGGAAAGCCTTTACTGTTTATCGCTGCCAGCTGCCAGAGCACCACCAGCAGGCCGAGACCGAGCAGCGCCGGGATGACGCGCTGTAAAAAATCATTCATCCGACGCGTAAACGCTGGCGCACGACGGCGAACCTGTAGCGGAGGCAGGACAATCACTTCCCCGCTCTCTGACGTCTCTTGTGGTTTTGTATTTTGCAGATGCTGCATACTCAGGCCCCTTTACGGTGAATGGCGAAGCGGTTGGCGTACCCTTCCGGATCGGTGCCGTTCCAGACGGTGCCGTCCATCAGGGTGCTGCTGCGATACGGTGATGACGGTGTGGACATGCCGCCCACGGCGGTCGCGGCATCCTGCCAGACCGCGGTCTGGTTAATGCGCTGTGCAATGCCCGCGTAATCCGGCGCGGCGTTGAGCAAGCCCCAGCGGCGGAACTGGGTTAAGAACCACATCCCGTCTGAGAGATACGGGTAGCTCACGGCACCCTCGTTGAAGAAACGGATCGGGTGCGCATCCTGCCAGCGCTGACCGACCCCGTTGTCGTACTCGCCCAGCATACGTCCGGTGAGATACTGTTCCTTGCAGTTGAGCCAGGCGCGGCGCGAGAGGATCTGCGCGGTTTCGCGTTTGTTTTCCGCTGACGCCTCGATCCAGCGCGCGGCTTCCATCACGGCGCTCACCAGCGCCCGTGCGGTGTGCGGATTTTTCGCCACCCAGTCGCGTCGGGTGCCGAGGATCTTTTCCGGGTGATCGGCCCAGATGGACTGCGACGTGGCGGCGGTAAACCCGATTCGGTCGTTAATCGCCCGCGCGTTCCACGGCTCGCCGACGCAAAACCCGACCATGTTGCCAATGCGCATGTTCATCACCATCTGCGGCGGCGGCACCACCACGGTGCGCACGTCGTCAAACGGGTTAATCCCCGCGCTGGCCAGCCAGTAGTAGAGCCACATGGCGTGCGTTCCCGTCGGGAAGGTATGCGCGAAGGTGTAGGTTCCCGGCGCCTGCTGCGCAATCAGCTTTTTCAGCCCGTCGAGGTCACGAACGCCCTTCTCCGCCAGATCGCTGGAGAGCGTAATGGCCTGTCCGTTCTGGTTGAGGGTCATCAGGTTCGCCATCTGCTGCGGCTTGCCCGCGATACCCAGCTCCAGACCGTACAGCAGGCCGTAAAGAATGTGCGCAGCGTCCAGCTCGCCCGCCACCAGCTTGTCGCGCACCGCCGCCCAGCTCGCCTCTTTGGTCGGCACAATAGTAATGCCGTGTTTTTTATCGAACCCCTTCAGGGCCGCGATAACCACGGGCGCGCAGTCGGTCAGGGGGATAAACCCGATACGCACGGTATCCTGCTCCGGCTTATCTGACCCCGCCGCCCATGCGGCCTGCATGACACCCGGCAACAGCATCGCACCACTCGCCAGCATGCTGGCCTGCAATAACCGCCGTCTCGACAAATCCGCCATAATTGCTCCTGAAAAAAGGCAAAAAAAAGCGCCCGACGGTGCTGAAGCACCGCTGGACGCCTTTATCCCGAAGACGCATGCACCGCCGTTGGCGCATCGTCGAAAATGGTTAATCTGTTAATGCAAAGGTAATGCCAGCTTTTCATCCCCGGCGTTAAGGGGTTTATGCAAGAAGAGCGCTGTATTACGCACCTCAATCAGGCACAAAATGCCCACTGACTGTGCAACTACTCCCCAGGGGGTATCTTCCACAAATTTTTCACCGTAAGCAGCGCACGGGCGATATCCACCATGCGTTGGTTTTTATCCATAGCCATTTTGCGCAGGGCGGTCCACGCCTGCTCCTCGCTCATGTTCTGGTGCGTAATCAGCACGCTTTTGGCTTTGTCGATGGTCTTACGCTCCTCCAGCGTGTCGCGCAGGGAAGCAAGCTGACGGGAGAGTTGCTCAATTTCACGCGCCTGCTGGCGCACCAACGGCAGCAGCGGTCTGTCAGGAAATCGCGCCAGGATATCGTCGTGCTCATCGTCTGCGTGCAGGTTTTCGCTATAGCGGCGCTCCTCAACTGCCGTCATCAGATCGGCAATTGCCACCTCCTCCAGCGTGCGCAGGTGCTCAAGGCGCGCGGTTTGCAGGGCAAACCATTTGAGGGCGGTATCGCCGTTATCTGCCGGAGGCTGGCGGGTGCACGCTTCACGCCTGAGTTTTTCAGTCTCCAGACCCGGCTGGCAGTTGAGGATAAACGTCTCCTGCACGTCTGGAGTGCAATGGGAGATAAAAACCTCAAAGCAGGCCTGCTGGCCATCAATGCGATCCACCAGCCGCTGGCGGGTTTCATCGTCAAAGAATCCCTGGGTGAAACCAATAGCCCCCAGCGCCCGCTCTTGTCCCACAAGTTCTTTGCCCTGCATCAGGCTGTAAAGGGCCACAAATCGGCCCGCGATGTGCGGATCGTCAATGCTGTCGCTGAGTTGGGGTACGATACTGAGCAAATGTCGCAGTATGCGGCTGTAATGTTCCATCGCCTGCGGCGCGGTGACGCATTGACCTGTAACGCCATCACGCAGCGCCGTTAGCGTCTCAAGGCCGTGCAGTGCGCTGGCAATACGTTCGCACAGGGCGCTGCCCGGCAGCGGTTCGTTAAACTGAAGGTGCAATACGGCGAGGTTTTCATCCACCAGGGCCCTGCTGGCCTTGCATTCAGGCGCGTACAATTTGCCCTGCGAGCAGAGCCAGACATTTGACGCACCGCGCTCGCACTGTAGCATATGCACCAGTCGACTGATGCCGTTCACCAGTGCGCCCAGCTGCGCCAGTCTGCCGAGCTGTTCCTCGCGCAACATTCTCGCACGCTGGAACCATTCGGTTGCGCCAGGGGAACTGCCAGCCACTATCGTCATCGTTTCTCTCCCCGATACGTATTCTTCGGTACGAGAAGCAATATTCGTGCCTTTTCAAAGAACAGGAGTCAACATGCAGAAGATTGTGATCGTCGCCAACGGTGCGGCCTACGGCAGTGAATCCCTTTTTAACAGCCTGCGCCTGGCAATCGCGCTGCGCGATAAGGAGAGTGAGCTGGAGCTGCGCCTCTTTTTGATGTCCGATGCCGTCACGGCCGGGCTGAAGGGGCAGAAACCCGCAGAGGGCTACAACATTCAACAAATGCTGGAGATCCTGACCGCGCAAAACGTTCCGGTCAAACTGTGCAAAACCTGTACCGACGGGCGCGGCATTACCGGGCTGCCGCTGATTGATGGCGTGGAAATTGGTACGCTGGTGGAGCTGGCTGAATGGACGCTTTCCGCCGATAAAGTATTAACTTTTTAATAATAACTCGCTAAAAATATTATTTTCTTATGGACGCGGTTTCAGCATCAAGTTTACCTGCACCGTTGCCGATAGGCATGGAAACAACACAGCAGGTATTACACTTATGTTCAGATCCATTCGCGCCCGCATCATTGCCGCGACGACAGGCTGTATGGTCGTCGCCCTTCTTCTTAATACCATTATTAACTTTCAGGTCACGCGCCAGGATAATCAGCAGTCGCAGCGCGATATTCTGACCAGCACCAGCGCCAGCCACAACATGGCAATTGCCGACTGGGTGAACAGCAAAATGACCGTCATCACCTCGGCGCAGCCAGTCGCGCTCAGCGACGATCCGGTTCCGGTGTTTAAACAGCTTGCGCTGGCGGGTGGATTCACCAACGTCTACGTGGGTTATGCCAGCAAAACGGCTAAATTTTCTGACCCAACCGGGGTACCCGCTGATTACGATCCCACCCTTCGCCCGTGGTATCAGCAGGCCGTCAGCGCTGATGGTCCGGTAGTGACTGCACCCTATGTGGACGCGGGCACCGGGAAACTGGTGGTGACGTTCGCGGTACCCGTTAAAGAGCAAGGTGCCCTGAAAGCGGTGGTGGCGGGCGATGTGGCAATGGACAGCGTGGTAGCTAATGTGCGTGGTATTCACCCGACCACGGCCAGCAGCGGACTGCTTCTGGACAGCAACGGCACCGTTATTGCCGGCAGCGATCCTGCGCTGACGCTTAAGCCTTTTACGGAGACGATTAAAGGGACCGATTTTGCCACCCTGAAAAGCGGCAGCCTGGTTGACGGAACGTTTAACGGACGCGAAAAAACGTTCCTGGCCACCGCCGTACCGGGGACGCACTGGCTGCTGGTTGTGGCGCTCGATAACGGCGATGCCACCGCCGGGATGCGGTCATTGCTAAAAGCATCTGCACTGTCTCTGGCGATCCTCGCCCTGCTGAGCGGAGCCCTCATGCACCTCCTGATTGCCCGCCTGCTTAAGCGGCTGTCCGGTATCCGTGACGCGATGAACAGCATTGCCAACGGTACTAACGATCTGTCGCAGCGTCTGCCGGATAAGGGGGGCGATGAAGTGGCGCAAATCGCGCAGGCGTTTAACGCTTTCAGCGATAAGCTTTCTGTGGTGATGGTCCAGCTGCGTGATGCCAGCGCCTCAGTGAAAAACGCCGCGCATGAGATTGCGGCAGGTAATCAGGATCTTTCCGGGCGTACCGAGCAGGCGGCATCAAGCCTTCGCGAAACCGCCAGCGCCGTGGAAGAGATCACGGCCTCCGTTACGCAGTCAAACGAGTCGGCAGCAGAAGCGAACGAACAGGCGAGCAAGGCCTCTGCCGCCGCATCCCGCGGAGGCGACGTCGTCGCTCAGGCCATCAGCACCATGCAGTCCATCGAACTGGCTTCCGCGAAAATCGGCGATATCACCAGCGTCATTGACGGCATCGCCTTCCAGACCAATATTCTGGCGCTTAACGCCTCGGTGGAAGCGGCGCGTGCCGGGGAGCAAGGCCGTGGCTTCGCGGTCGTTGCGGGGGAAGTACGTAACCTGGCCAGCCGCAGCGCTCAGGCGGCGAAGGAGATCAAATCCCTTATTGACTCCACCACCGAAAGCGTTGCAACCGGCTCCCGATTTGTGCACCTTGCGGGCGACAGCATGGATGAGATCCGCGCCAGCGTCGGGAGCGTGTCAGGCATTATGCGTGAAATATCCATTGCCACCCGCGAGCAGATGAAAGGGATCCATGAGATTAACCACGCAGTGACTCACCTGGATCGCATGGTGCAGCAGAACGCCGAACTTGTTGTACAGTCTGCTGCGGCGGCCAGCGCGCTGCAAAGCCAGGCGGGCGACCTTGCTGAGACCGCTGGCCATTTCCGCATATAATTTTTCCCGGGCGCGCGTTAAGCAGGGTAAATGCGCGTCCGCTGAAAGGTTTCAGGGATTTTGTCATTTTTGTTTAATCGTTGCGCCATTTTTTGATCGAAATCAGCATCCCATCCCTGCCCCTTTGGTGTTATGCAATGAGTAAATTGTGAACAACATCACGCTCGGGATGGGCAAAAACGACGGGGTATAAAATGGCACGAGTTAAAACGAGTCTGAAACTGTTTGGCGGGGATACGGTAGTGGTACGTTGCTCAGAGCGTTGCCGCATCCATCTGATGAGTACAAAAGGACAGAAGCAATCGCAGGCAGATATCCTTACCGTCCAGGACGATAAGGCCTGGCTGACGGTGCCTTACACCGGCACCTGGGATGTGCTGATCGACAGCCACAGCCAGTCGCTCGAACATTCCGTGAGTTACGTGGCGGCATAACAGTAAACGCCCGGCCAGCCGGGCGTATTATCAGGCAAAACCCGGCCGCAGCGTATTGCTGAGCGGGTTCCCTTCCAGCAGCGCTTTCACCTTCACCACCAGCTCACTCAGACAGTCGTCCTGCATGCCGAGACGCGTCAGCTCCTGATCGAGCGAGAAAAGGTACTGGGCGTTAGTGCCCAGCGGTCCGCTGGCGGCGGCAATCAGCGGGGCAATCACCTGGGTTCGGGTGTCGGCTTCATACAGCGGGTGGCGCGGATCCATAATGAACACCAGCGCGTTGACGGTGCGCCCGTCATCCAGTTCCAGCTTGCACCAGCTGGGCATATAGCAGCCGGTAATCATCTCGCGCTTCCACAGCAGCGTCAGCTCATCTTCCAGCGTGGTATCCGGCAGCCGGTATGCCACGCCCGTGGTGCGCCCGCCCTCTTTTAGTGCAAGCATGCGTCCTGGCTGGCACGCGCTGCCGCGTCCGGCGGTCAGGCGCAAACAGAAGGCGCGGTGCCAGCCAGGCAGCGTTCCGGTTGCTGATTCAACAAATTCGAGCGCCGGGTTCCACATCAGCGAGCCGTAACCAAAAATCCAGACCGGGCCATCATCCGGGCGGCAGGCCAGCGTTGCCGCAAGCGACGCCGCACGTTGTTCAGCCGACCACAGAAGCGATTCCTCAATAGCACCAAATGCCGTCTTACAATCTGCCTTCATCAAGAAATCACGCGTTAACACATTCCACCTCCGCCACTGCATGCTTCCTTGCGACATCTGTAATTCGCCTTCCCGGCATTCTGTGCTGTTCATTTTAACAGCAGTTGAGCAACGATAAGCAATTCGCGGGCCAGATGCAATACAGCGGCAGGTCAACCGCCTGAAATGTCAAAATGGAGGCAGCGTGTTATTTGGCGGCTATTTCTTTTTGTGCCATTTATCATCGTCCCCTTTCTCATAGTCATTTTTCACGGCGGCCCAGGCCACCTTATGCGCCGTCTCTTCACGGCTGGCATCGTCCCGGCGATCTTCTTTATCTTTGTACTGATCCCAGGCGCTGTTAAAGGCTTCTTTGTAGATATCCTGGGCGTGGGCAGGCAATACGTTTTGCACGTTATCGGGTAATTCGCTTTTCGATTTGTATGGCATCGTTAACCTCTCTTTTGGCTAAAAGATAAGTGTGGACGACGATACGCGAGGGTGCCACCCGACAGAAAGAAATGAACAATATAAAAATGCAATTCATTGTTATTAAACCAATATTTAATAGAGATAAAGCATTATAAGCCTCAGGCATAAAAATTATAATAAAGGGTAAAATTAAGTAAAAAATACAGGGTATTTAACAGATTTCTGTTAATTTAATACCTTTAAAATCTATCTATAATTACAAGCACCTGCATTGTTGGAGAAACACATGACAGCAACACACGAGGCGGTAAAAACCCGCCACAAGGAGACCTCTCTCATTTTCCCGGTTCTGGCACTGGCTGTGCTGCTCTTCTGGGGAAGCAGTCAGTCATTGCCAGTGGTTGTGGGGATCAATATTCTGGCTCTGGTGGGTATTTTAACCAGTGCATTTAGCGTGGTACGCCATGCGGATGTTTTAGCCCACCGTCTTGGAGAGCCGTATGGGTCATTAATTTTAAGCCTTTCGGTTGTGATTCTTGAAGTCAGTTTAATTTCCGCATTAATGGCCACCGGCGACGCCGCGCCAACGCTAATGCGCGATACGCTCTACTCCATCATTATGATTGTTACCGGCGGCCTGGTCGGTTTTTCACTTTTATTAGGTGGTCGCAAATTTGCCACCCAGTACATGAACCTCTTTGGCATTAAACAGTACCTGATCGCCCTGTTCCCGCTGGCGATTATTGTGCTGGTGTTCCCGATGGCGCTGCCGGGTGCAAATTTCACCACCGGCCAGGCGCTGCTGGTGGCGCTGATTTCCGCGGCGATGTACGGCGTGTTCCTGCTGATCCAGACCAAAACGCACCAGAGCCTGTTTGTTTACGAGCATGAAGACGACGGCGACGACGATGACCCGCATCACGGTAAGCCGTCGGCGCACAGCAGCGCGTGGCATACGGTTTGGCTGATCGTGCATCTGATTGCCGTTATTGCGGTCACCAAGATGAATGCGAACCCGCTGGAGGCGCTATTAACTGAACTGAACGCGCCGGTCGCCTTTACCGGTTTCCTGGTGGCCCTGTTGATCCTGTCGCCAGAAGGCCTGGGAGCGCTGAAAGCGGTGCTCAATAATCAGGTGCAGCGGGCGATGAATCTGTTCTTCGGCTCCGTTCTGGCGACCATCTCCCTTACCGTTCCGGTGGTGACGTTGATTGCCTTTATGACGGGAAATGAATTGCAGTTTGCGCTGGGTGCGCCAGAGATGATTGTGATGGTGGCATCATTGCTGCTGTGCCAGATATCCTTCTCCACCGGCCGCACCAATGTGCTGAACGGCGCGGCGCATATGGCGCTGTTTATTGCGTATCTGATGACGATATTTGCGTAATTTTTTTTGCCGGGTGCGCTGCGCTTACCCGGCCTACGAAACCCGTAGGCCCGCGCAAGCGTAGCGCCGCCGGGCAAAGAAAAACCCGCCGAAGCGGGTTTTTTTATTAGTTGCTGGTATCCAGCTCGTCGAAGCTCTTCACCAGATCGTCAATCGCTTTGATCTGTTTCAGGAACGGCTCTAGCTTATCCAGCGGCAGCGCGGATGGACCGTCGCATTTCGCGTTAGCCGGATCCGGGTGCGCTTCAATGAACAGACCCGCCAGGCCGGTTGCCATACCGGCGCGCGCCAGTTCGGTCACCTGCGCACGACGCCCGCCAGACGCGGCGCCAAACGGGTCGCGGCATTGCAGGGAGTGGGTCACGTCGAAAATCACCGGGGACTGGTTAGAGACGTTCTTCATCACGCTGAAGCCCAGCATATCCACAACCAGGTTGTCATAACCGAAGTTTGAACCACGGTCGCAGAGGATCACCTGGTCGTTACCGCCTTCGATAAACTTGTCGACGATGTTACCCATCTGGCCAGGGCTCACGAACTGCGGTTTTTTCACGTTAATCACGGCACCGGTTTTCGCCATCGCTTCTACCAGGTCAGTCTGGCGAGCGAGGAACGCCGGAAGCTGAATCACGTCTACCACATCAGCCACGGGCTGTGCCTGAGACGCTTCGTGCACGTCGGTGATCACTTTCACGCCAAACGTCTGTTTCAGCTCCTGGAAAATCTTCATCCCCTCTTCCAGGCCCGGGCCACGGTAGGAGTGAATGGAGGAGCGGTTGGCTTTGTCAAAAGAGGCTTTAAACACGTACGGGATGCCCAGCTTTTGGGTCACGGTCACGTAGTGTTCGCAGATGCGCATAGCGAGATCGCGGGATTCCAGAACGTTCATACCGCCAAACAGCACGAACGGCAGGTCGTTTGCCACGTTGATATCACCAATGCTAACCACTTTTTGTTTCATAGGATCGCCTTATTCAGGTGTGAATCGGAATTAAGATTAATGCAGTGTAATGTGTTTATGCGCGATCGCGTTAATCTGCGCGCGGATCATCTCGCTGATCGGGTCTTCCGGACATTGCTCGACGAAATAATTCAAATCATTCAGCGCCACGTGCTCGCAGTCGAGCTGCGCATAAATCAGGCCGCGGTCGCGGATTTCGTACGGATCTTCCGGATTGAACTGCAACAGCACTTCGCTTGCGCGCAGAGCCAGCTCCATCTGACGCTCTTCCATCAGCGCAGACTTCAGCGTATCCAGGAGCTTGCGGATCACTTCGGCGTTATCGGCTTCATCGAGATCTTCATTGAACAGCTCAGCTATCGGGCTGATGTTGCCTTTCAGCCAGACGTCCAGCGTATGCTCATCCAGCGTGTCGCCGTTAAACGGATTGATTAACCACATCTCACCGTCCAGCCACTCCGCCCGCAAAATCATCTGCGTCGGGAAAATGACCGGCACCAGTGGAATATCCAGCTCGTGCGCAACCCACAGTAAAATGGCGCCCAACGCGACGGCACTGCCCTGACGATTTTTCAACACCTGGTCCAGCCACAGTGCGTCAGACAGGCGGTACACGCCTCGCGTGTCGCAGAAACCCCATTCGCCGTAGAAAAGCTCAATCAGCTTCTCTAATTGCCAGTCCTGCGGACGTGCCTGATTGATCTCTTCGCGCGCCAGGCTGACCAGATTCTCCAGTTCAGCGTAAACGTACTGTGACGTAAAATCGTCGCGGATCATCTCTGAAATCAGGATCATACCATCGCAGAGCGGCGCTTTGTTAAATTCGAAATCGGCTAAGGACCTCATGACTTACCCCAGTAACGGTATTCTTGTGGTGGCGAGTTTAATGATGATGTACAGCACCACCAGACCCAGCAAAAAGGCGATAAACCCTGTCTGCTGGCTGCGCGGACGATGACGCCCAAGCGCGATAAAACCCAAAACGATGTAGATGATAACGCCAAACAGCTTTTCAGTCAGCCATGCGCCTTTATCAGTAAATGGCAGATAGCCGGTTTTCCACATTAACCCGGCTCCGGAAAGGAACAGCACCGTGTCGATACAGTGCGGGGCAATGCGTACACAGCGGGCGTTAATTAGCGGATTGTTGCTGTAGCGCCACCAGTAGCGGGCAATGAAAAAGCCGATGGTCAGGGCAACGGAAATCAGGTGAACGGAGATCAGCAGCGTAAACAGGCTCATGACCACTGCCCCAGCGTCAGACGTTCATTGCCGCCGTAATCCCGGCAGGTTTCCACGGCAGCGTATCCGGCACGCGTAAACAGCGCTCGCACCGCCTCTCCCTGCGTCCAGCCATGTTCCACCAGCAGCCAGCCACCGGGAAGCAAATATTGTCGTGACGTTGTCACAATGTGATCGAGATCCGCAAGTCCCTGATTCGCAGCGACCAGCGCGGTCAACGGTTCAAAACGCACGTCGCCCTGCGCGAGATGCGGATCGTCTTCGTCGATGTAGGGCGGATTGCTGACAATCATTTCGAACATGCGGCTTTCAAGCGCGGCAAACCAGCTGCTTTGCAGAACGGAAACATTGTTCAGCCCCAGCCGTTCAACGTTGCGCCGCGCGAGGGCGACCGCATCAGGCATCACGTCTACCGCCGTCACGGTGCAGTCCGGTCGCTCGCTGGCAAGCGCCAGCGCAATCGCGCCGGTGCCAGTACCGAGATCGAGGATCTGACACGGCTGCGCCGGTAACCGCGCCAGCGCCTGCTCCACCAGACACTCGGTGTCCGGGCGCGGGATCAGCGTGGCCGCTGAAACGTACAGCGGAAGTGACCAGAACTCGCGTTCGCCAACCAGATGCGCCACCGGCTCGCCGGTTTTACGGCGGGCAAGCAGCGCCTCCAGCTGCGATTGCTGTTCAGCGGTCAGCGCGGTTTCGCCGAAAGCCAGCAGATACGTGCGGGCTTTACCCGTCACATGCTCAAGCAGAATTTCGGCGTCGCGCTTCGGGCTTTCACTTGCAGAAAGCTCACTGGCGGCATGGCGTAACCAGCGCTGAAAATCCATTAATCCTGCTCGGACAGTGCCGCCAGCTGGTCGGCCTGGTATTCCTGCACGATAGGCTCAATCAGCATATCGAGCTTGCCTTCCATCGCCTCATCCAGACGGTAGAGCGTCAGGTTGATGCGATGGTCGGTTACGCGACCCTGCGGGAAGTTATAGGTACGGTTACGGTCGCTACGATCGCCGCTGCCCAGCAGGTTACGGCGGGTAGAGGCTTCCGCCTGCTGGCGTTTCGCCATTTCCGCCGCGTGGATACGGGCGCCCAGCACGGATAACGCTTTAGCTTTGTTCTTGTGCTGGGAACGTTCATCCTGACACTCAACCACAATCCCGGTGGGCAGGTGAGTAATACGGATAGCGGAGTCGGTGGTGTTAACGTGCTGACCACCTGCCCCTGAAGAGCGGAAGGTGTCGATGCGCAGATCCGCCGGGTTGATATCCGGCAGTTCCGCTTCCGGCAGCTCCGGCATCACCGCCACCGTACAGGCTGACGTATGAATGCGTCCCTGAGATTCTGTCGCAGGCACGCGCTGCACGCGGTGACCACCGGATTCAAACTTGAGACGACCGTACACGCCGTCGCCGCTGATCTTGGCGATAACCTCTTTGTAGCCGCCATGCTCGCCTTCGTTGGCGCTCATGATCTCCACGCGCCAGCGACGGGATTCGGCATACCGGCTGTACATACGGAACAGATCCCCGGCGAACAGCGCCGCTTCGTCGCCACCGGTACCGGCGCGGACTTCCACAAAGGCGTTACGCTCATCATCCGGATCTTTCGGCAGCAGAAGCACCTGAAGCTGCTGCTCCATCTCTTCTGAACGCGCTTTCGCATCCTGTAACTCTTCCTGCGCCATCTCGCGCATCTCAGGATCGTCGAGCATCATCTGCGCGGTTTCGATATCTTCCTGGACCTGTCGCCAGTCGGTAAAGCATTTTGAAACATCACTTAACTGCGCGTATTCACGCGACAGCGCGCGAAAACGTTCCTGGTCGGCAATGGTCCCGGCATCACCGAGCAGCGCCTGGACTTCTTCATGGCGCTCGTGCAGAGCTTCCAGTTTAGCGACGATAGAAGGCTTCATAGGCGTAAATGCACCTTGTCTTAGAAAATGGGTATAGGGCGCTATTCCAGCCCGAGGCTGTTGCGCAGAATAGTCAGGCGTTCATCGTCCCCGTCACGGGCAGCCTGCTGAAGAGATTTGGTTGGGGCATGGATCAGGCGGTTGGTCAGTTTCCAGGCCAGATCCTGCATAATCGCCTGCGCGTCGCCGCCCTGTTCAAGGGCCGCTAACGCTTTGGCCGTCAGGTCATCACGCACCTGCTCCGCCTGACCGCGGTATTCGCGGATGGTCTCGCTGACGCTTTGTGCGCGCAGCCAGGCCATAAATTCGCTGGTTTCCTGTTCAACGATGGTTTCCGCCTGCACTGCCGCCGCCTTACGCTGGGCAAGGTTGTGCGAAATGATGCTTTGCAGGTCATCCACGCTGTACAGGTAGGCGTTCGCCAGTTTGCCCACTTCCGGTTCGACATCACGCGGAACGGCGATATCCACCAGCAGCATCGGCTGATTGCGGCGGGATTTCAGCGCACGCTCGACCATCCCTTTCCCGATAATCGGCAGCGGGCTGGCGGTAGAACTGATAATAATGTCCGCCTCTTTCAGACGTTCATCGATGTCGCTCAGCGCAATCACCTCAGCGCCCACTTCGTCCGCCAGCACCTGCGCACGTTCGCGGGTGCGGTTGGCGATGATCATCTTCTTCACCTTGTGTTCGCGAAGATGGCGCGCCACCAGCTCGATGGTTTCGCCCGCTCCCACCAGCAGTACGGTGACGGTCGACAGGGATTCAAAAATTTGACGGGCAAGGGTACAGGCCGCGAAAGCAACCGAAACCGCACTGGCGCCAATGTCGGTTTCGGTTCGCACACGCTTCGCCACGGAGAATGACTTCTGGAACATTCGCTCCAGTTCGCTGGCTTTCAGATGCCCTTTCTGGGAATCCGCGAAGGCTTTTTTCACCTGGCCGAGGATCTGCGGCTCGCCCAGCACCAGCGAATCCAGACCGCTGGCCACGCGCATCAGATGGCTGACCGCATCGTTATCCTGATGCCAGTACAGGCTGTTGCGCAGCTCTTCTTCGTTGAGGTTGTGGTAGTCACACAGCCAGCGGATCAGCGCCTCGTGCAGGTTGTCCTGCTCTTCTACGCTCAAATACAGCTCGGTACGGTTGCACGTCGACAGCACCACGCCACCCTGCACCATCGGCTGTGCAAGCAGGCTGTCCAGCGCCAGGTCGAGCGTATCCGGCGAAAACGTAACGCGTTCTCGCAGTGAAACCGGGGCCGTTTTGTGGTTAATACCGAGTGCTAATAGGGTCATGTTGAGCGGGAGTAGTACCAGCGTTAATAAGGTTAGCAGGACGCATCATACAGGATGCGCGAGATCAATAAAAGAGACTGCCCCCTTTCGGAGTAATAGCTTACGCCACGCTTTGAGATAATTTGAACGTAGACGGTGGCACCCTTCAACGCTAGCATTAACAGTTATAACTGCAACGTATCTCAAGGATTTGTCATCATTATGACCCGAATGATTCGCCTGCTGCCTCTGGCGGCCCTGGTTCTGACCGCCTGTTCCGTTCATCAGCCGAAAGGCCCGGGCAAAAGCCCTGACTCACCGCAGTGGCGCCAGCACCAGCAGGACGTGCTGAAATTAAGCCAGTACCAGACCCGCGGTGCATTTGCTTATCTCTCTGACGAACAAAAAGTTTACGCTCGCTTCTTCTGGCAGCAAACGGGTCAGGACAACTATCGCCTGCTGCTGCTGAACCCGCTGGGCAGCACCGAGCTGGAGCTTAACGCGAAGCCTGGCGAAGCGCAGATCACCGATAACAAAGGCCAGCACTACACGGCAACCGACGCCGAAGAGATGATTGGCAAGCTGACCGGAATGCCGATTCCGCTCAATAGTCTGCGCCAGTGGATCCTCGGCCTGCCGGGTGACGCAACCGACTATATGCTCGACGATCAATACCGTCTGAGCCAGGTGAACTACACCCAGGGCGGTAAAACCTGGAAAGTGGTGTACAGCGCGTATGACAGCAAGACGCAACCGTCGCTGCCGTCCAATATGGAGCTGACGCAGGGTAGCCAGCGTATCAAGCTGAAAATGGACAACTGGATCGTTAAATGATGACCCACTGGCCCTCTCCCGCAAAACTGAACCTGTTTCTCTACATTACCGGGCAGCGCGCTGACGGCTATCACACCCTGCAAACGCTGTTTCAGTTTGTCGATTACGGCGACACCATCTCCATCGAACCGCGTCAGGACGGGCAGATTTGCCTGCTGACGCCGGTCGACGGCGTGGCGCATGACGATAACCTGATCGTGCGCGCTGCCCGCCTGCTAATGAAAACGGCGTCGACGTCGGGTCGTCTGCCGGCGGGAAGCGGTGCGGATATCCGTATCGACAAACGCCTGCCGATGGGCGGCGGTCTTGGCGGCGGCTCATCAAACGCCGCGACCGTACTGGTGGCGCTTAACCACCTCTGGGGCTGCGGTCTGACGACGGACGAACTGGCAGCGTTAGGGTTGACGCTGGGCGCCGATGTACCGGTGTTTGTGCGCGGCCACGCGGCGTTCGCTGAAGGTGTCGGTGAAATCCTCACGCCGGTCGATCCGCCGGAAAAATGGTATCTGATCGTTCACCCCGGCGTGAGCATTCCTACCCCGGTCATCTTTAAAGATCCTGACCTGAAAAGAAATACCCCGGCACGGTCAATAAAAACGTTATTAAATTGTGAATTCAGCAACGATTGCGAGGATATCGCAAGAAAACGTTTTCGCGAGGTTGATGCGGTGCTTTCCTGGCTGTTAGAATACGCGCCGTCGCGCCTGACCGGTACAGGGGCCTGTGTCTTTGCTGAATTTGACACCGAAACCGCCGCCCGTCAGGTGCTTGAGCAAGCGCCGGTTTGGCTGCATGGTTTTGTAGCACGCGGGATGAACACCTCCCCCCTACAGCAGGCCATTCTGGCGCAGACTGAGTTTCGGTGACAACGTCACCCTGTTCCAGACGTTGCATCGCGCTCTTTAATACACCGCCTGGATAGCGTTTGCTTAGGCCCCGCAGTTTGCGGCGAACGCTATCCACCACTGGACGCATGCCTGAGGTTCTTCTCGTGCCTGATATGAAGCTTTTTGCTGGTAACGCCACCCCGGAACTAGCACAACGTATTGCCAACCGCCTGTACACTTCCCTCGGCGACGCCGCTGTAGGTCGCTTTAGCGACGGCGAAGTCAGCGTACAAATTAACGAAAATGTACGCGGTGGTGATATTTTCATCATCCAGTCCACCTGTGCTCCAACGAATGACAACCTGATGGAATTGGTTGTTATGGTCGACGCGCTGCGTCGTGCTTCTGCTGGCCGTATCACTGCTGTTATTCCTTACTTTGGCTATGCACGTCAGGACCGTCGCGTCCGTTCCGCGCGTGTGCCAATCACCGCTAAAGTTGTCGCTGACTTCCTGTCCAGCGTCGGCGTTGACCGCGTACTGACGGTTGACCTGCACGCAGAGCAGATCCAGGGCTTCTTCGACGTGCCGGTTGATAACGTATTCGGCAGCCCAATCCTGCTGGAAGACATGCTGCAACTGAATCTGGACAACCCGATTGTGGTTTCTCCGGACATCGGCGGCGTGGTACGTGCTCGTGCTATCGCGAAGCTGCTGAACGATACCGACATGGCGATCATCGACAAACGCCGTCCGCGCGCTAACGTTTCTCAGGTGATGCACATCATCGGTGACGTGGCTGGCCGCGACTGCGTGTTGGTGGACGACATGATCGATACCGGCGGTACGCTGTGTAAAGCCGCTGAAGCGCTGAAAGAGCGTGGTGCGAAACGCGTATTCGCTTACGCCACTCACCCGATCTTCTCCGGCAATGCGGTAAACAACCTCCGTAACTCCGTCATTGACGAAGTTGTGGTCTGCGATACTATTCCACTGAGCGACGAGATCAAAGCGCTGCCAAACGTGCGTACGTTGACTCTGTCCGGGATGCTGGCCGAAGCGATTCGTCGTATCAGCAACGAAGAATCGATCTCTGCAATGTTCGAACACTGATCGAACACGGCCAAAAAACCCGCTACGGCGGGTTTTTTTGTTTATAGTATTTATTTGTATGACTTATGCCTCCTTCACCTGCCATTCACATGACAGATGATGCGCACACGGATGATAGATAATTGTGAAAAACGTAACCTCCTCACATGTTCTGCCCTTTCGCGCCCTCATCGACGCCTGCTGGAAAGAGAAATACACATCGTCACGCTTTGTTCGTGACCTGATAGCCGGGATCACCGTCGGGATTATTGCCATCCCGCTGGCGATGGCGCTGGCGATTGGTAGCGGCGTCGCGCCGCAGTACGGGCTGTACACCTCGGCCGTTGCGGGGATTGTGATTGCGCTGACGGGCGGATCTCGCTTCAGCGTCTCCGGCCCGACTGCCGCCTTTGTGGTGATCCTCTACCCGGTTTCCCAACAGTTTGGTCTGGCAGGTCTGCTGGTTGCCACCCTGATGTCCGGCATCTTTTTAATTCTGTTTGGTCTGGCCCGCTTTGGTCGCCTGATTGAATATATTCCCCTTTCCGTAACGCTGGGGTTCACCTCGGGGATTGGGATTACCATCGGGACCATGCAGATTAAGGATTTCCTCGGCCTGCAAATGGCCCATGTTCCGGAGCACTATTTACAGAAAGTGGGCGCGCTGTTTATGGCGTTGCCGACGGCCAACCTGGGCGATGCAGCCATTGGCATCGTTACCCTCGGCACACTTATCGTCTGGCCTCGCTTAGGCATTCGTCTCCCGGGGCATCTGCCCGCTCTGCTGCTGGGCTGCGCGGTGATGGGCGTTGTCAACCTGCTCGGTGGACAGGTCGCCACCATTGGCTCCCAGTTCCACTATGTTCTGGCGGACGGCTCACAGGGCAGCGGCATTCCGCAGCTGCTGCCGCAGCTGGTTCTGCCGTGGGACATGCCGGGCTCAAGCTTCACCCTAAGCTGGGATTCCCTTCGCGCTCTGCTGCCTGCCGCGTTCTCCATGGCAATGCTGGGCGCGATTGAATCCCTGCTCTGCGCCGTCGTGCTCGACGGCATGACCGGCACTAAGCACAAAGCCAACAGCGAACTGGTCGGCCAGGGCTTAGGGAACATCGTTGCACCGTTCTTCGGCGGTATTACCGCTACGGCTGCGATTGCCCGTTCCGCCGCGAACGTACGTGCGGGCGCGACATCACCGGTTTCGGCGGTCATTCACTCCCTGCTGGTGATCATGGCGCTGCTGATCCTTGCCCCGCTGCTTTCATGGCTTCCACTCTCTGCCATGGCTGCGTTGCTGCTGATGGTGGCCTGGAACATGAGTGAGGCGCATAAGGTGGTTAACCTGCTGCGCCGTGCGCCGAAAGACGACATTATCGTGATGCTGATCTGCATGTCGTTGACCGTACTGTTCGATATGGTTATCGCCATCAGCGTCGGCATTGTGCTGGCCTCGCTGCTGTTTATGCGCCGCATCGCGCAGATGACGCGTCTCTCCCCGGTTAACGTTGAGGTGCCTGACGATGTGCTGGTGCTGCGCGTGATTGGCCCGCTGTTCTTCGCCGCGGCGGAAGGTCTGTTCAGCGATCTGGAATCCCGCATCGCGGGCAAACGGATTGTGGTGCTGAAATGGGATGCCGTCCCGGTGCTGGATGCCGGCGGTCTGGATGCCTTCCAGCGCTTTGTTGCCCGCCTGCCGGAAGGCTGCGAGCTGCGGATAAGTAACCTTGAATTCCAGCCCCTGCGCACCATGGCGCGCGCGGGCGTGCAGCCGATCCCTGGCCGATTGTCCTTCTACCCTAACCGTGAAGCTGCGTTAGCGGATCTGTGAGTCATCTGATGCAGAGACGCGTCTTTGCATCATCACCCCGATCGCCTGCTGGAGCCATTCAAGCACGGCAGGCGTCATCCACGTGCCCTTCATCAGATGCGGCTCCTGCTGCATGGCGAGGCGAAATTTTTGCTGCGTCTGCGGGTTTGTTCCCGCATAGGACTGGAATAAAACCAGCCAGTTTTCTGCCAGCTTTTGCGCATCGTCAGAAGCGGGACTGAGATTATCCCGCTGCGCCTGATGCAGCTTCGCCATCAGCGGCGGCCACTCCATCATCCGCTCAAAGTAGTGCGCCCGGGTAAAGGCCATCTCTTCGGCAGTGAGATATTTCTCCCAGATGCTGAGCTTTGATTCGGCAAACGCCCGCGTGATGTAATCAGTTATCTCCGGCGTAATGCCGGTTTGCTCCTGCATCTGCGGCTCCACGCTGTGCATCTCGTTCAGACGGGTCAAAAATTCCGGTTTGCCTGCGGTATCCTGCTCCAGGCGTTCCATCCACCGTGAAGCCAAATCGGTCGCCCGCGCGTCCGTGACGCTGACGTTCTGTTCCAGCAAGTGTTTAACTTCCGTCACCAGACCCGACCAGATATCCGCCAGCGCCTCTTTCTCTACCGCAAACGGCAGTTGCTGCAACTCTTCTTTGCTAAACCAGCGATCGTACATATTCATTAACTCCAGAGTCTGTAGCCAGGATTCCAGATCCGGCGTCGCATCGTCGGTCAGCCCGGTACGCAACTCCACCAGCCGGTTGCGCAGCGTATGGATGCTACGCAGTTGCTTGTCCAGCAGAGTGATTTGCCCGTCGAGTAATTCGGCTAATGACAGCGAACGCTGTTCCAGAAAATCCCTGATTTCGGCAAGCTCCAGTCCGGCTTTTGCCAGCGCCTGGATCATATGCAGACGCTGCACATCCGCCAGGTTATAAAGCCGGTAGCCTGCCGCGCTTCTGGCAGAAGGTAACAACAGCCCTGTTTGCTCGTAGTGATGCAAAGTCCGCACGGTGATCCCGGCACGTTTCGCCAGTTCACCCACCTGTATCAACATAACGGCTCCTTTTGTTCTGCCAGTGTCGTTACTCTGAAGCCTTACGTTACGTGAGGGTCAATGCGTCATGCAAAAAAAAACGACTTCAGATGAAGTCGTTTCGGTGTTCTTTATGGGGCACTAGCTATGCTTGCGCTGGTCGCGGCGGCATCGTTTATCGTAATGGCGCACCCACCAGTATTTATCGCAGACTTCCTCATGTCCGCTCACGCGCGCCCCGGCGAGCCACAATACCGCACCTAGGAAGATACTCAGCACCGCGCCATGCGCAAAGTATTGTGGGAGGTCAAGCTGCGGTAATTGGTTTAAGATTGAATAACCGACACCGGCGACCATCACGAACAGTCCCAACCCCATTAGCACGTTACCGAGCATTGAAGCGTTTTTGCGTTTCATATGTCACCTCCGGAACTTTGGGTTGTCAGGGGAAAAGCCCCTTCTCCTTGTGTGTAAAGTATAGACAACGCCTCTTATATGAGTTGCGTGAATGATCACATTTACTGATAACTCACGGACAAAAATTTACAAATAAGACATTGAACAGCTTGAAATTCTAATTGTTCAAAGAGGAAATTATTCGCATTTCGGTGTACAGCAGGCAGAACTTTGTCAAGCGGCGCGCCAGACAGTAAACTACGCGCCAGATCTGGAACCCATTAGGAAGTAAATCGTGACGATTAAACTGATTGTCGGCCTCGCCAATCCGGGCGCAGAGTATGCCGCTACCCGCCATAACGCCGGCGCCTGGTATGTTGATCTGCTGGCGGAGCGTTTGCGCGCTCCCCTGCGTGAAGAACCCAAGTTTTACGGGTATACCTCACGCATCAATCTTGCGGGTGCTGACGTGCGGTTGCTGGTGCCAACCACCTTTATGAACCTGAGCGGCAAAGCCGTGGCGGCCATGGCAACGTTTTATCGCATCAATCCGGATGAGATTCTGGTGGCCCACGACGAACTGGACCTGCCGCCAGGCGTGGCGAAGTTCAAACTGGGCGGCGGTCATGGCGGCCACAATGGTCTGAAAGACATCATCAGCAAACTGGGTAATAACCCTAATTTCCACCGTTTGCGCGTGGGAATCGGCCATCCGGGCGATAAAAACAAAGTTGTTGGTTTCGTACTGGGTAAACCACCGGTTTCTGAGCAGAAGTTGATTGACGAAGCGGTGGACGAAGCGGCCCGCTGCACCGAGATATGGCTTCAGGATGGCCTGACAAAAGCCACCAATCGACTGCACGCTTTCAAAGCGCAATAATCGGCGCCCTGGGGCTTTTTTACCGCGCGTCGCGCGGGTTACGTGTATAATAGGCGTAGTTATTTACTTTTCTTCAATCGGTTATCGTTAACGGATTGATTATCAAGATATTAAGGTGATTTAGAAATGGGATTCAAATGCGGTATCGTCGGTCTGCCAAACGTGGGCAAATCCACCCTGTTCAACGCGCTCACCAAAGCAGGTATTGAAGCGGCGAACTTCCCGTTCTGTACCATCGAGCCGAACACCGGTGTTGTTCCTATGCCCGATCCGCGTCTGGACCAGCTCGCGGAAATCGTGAAGCCGCAGCGCATTCTGCCAACCACCATGGAGTTCGTGGACATCGCGGGCCTGGTAAAAGGCGCATCCAAAGGTGAAGGCCTGGGCAACCAGTTCCTGACCAACATCCGTGAAACCGAAGCGATCGGCCACGTTGTGCGCTGCTTCGAGAACGACAACATTATCCACGTTAACAACAAAGTGGATCCAGCTGACGACATCGACGTCATCAACACCGAGCTGGCCCTCTCTGACCTCGACACCTGCGAGCGCGCCATTCACCGCGTGCAGAAGAAAGCCAAAGGCGGCGACAAAGACGCGAAAGCGGAACTGGCTGCGCTGGAAAAATGTCTGCCACAGCTGGAAAACGCGGGCATGCTGCGCGCGCTGAAAAACCTGACTGACGAAGACAAAGCGGCGATCAAATACCTGAGCTTCCTGACCCTGAAGCCTACCATGTACATCGCCAACGTTAACGAAGACGGTTTCGAGAACAACCCGTATCTGGACAAAGTGCGTGAAATCGCTGCGGCTGAAGGCTCTGTAGTGGTAGCGGTTTGCGCTGCCGTTGAATCTGATATTGCAGAGCTGGACGACGCCGACCGCGAAGAGTTCATGGCCGAGCTGGGTCTGGAAGAGCCGGGCCTGAACCGCGTGATCCGCGCGGGCTATGAGCTGCTGAACCTGCAAACCTACTTCACCGCTGGTGTAAAAGAAGTGCGTGCGTGGACCATCCCTGTCGGTGCGACCGCGCCTCAGGCGGCCGGTAAGATCCACACCGACTTCGAGAAAGGCTTCATTCGTGCGCAGACTATCGCGTTTGAAGACTTCATAACCTACAAGGGTGAGCAAGGCGCGAAAGAAGCAGGCAAGATGCGTGCGGAAGGGAAAGATTACATCGTTAAAGATGGCGACGTGATGAACTTTTTGTTTAACGTTTGATTTGTTTTGAATGAAAAAAATCCACGCTTTGGCGTGGATTTTTTTATAGAGTAACGAACTTATCCCCTTTTGCGCAGATAGAACTCTAGATATTTTTTGGGTCTATCCTGAAACGCACGCTCTTTGCCGTAGTTATAAGCATCGTTAAAATATTTATACGCTTCCTCGAATTGATTCAACTCATAACAGACCATGCCGAGATCGATTAAGGGTGCAGTGTCTATATCCGATCCACGTGTCCGTAATGTCGTCTCTCCCCATTTCTTTGCCTCAGCGTAATCCGCGAGATCAAAACATGCGCTGTACATGCAGGCAGCGATCCAGTTGGCGAGTTCCCATTCGAACTTTGGCTCAGGAAGAGCTTGCCAGGCTTTTTGGTATTGCTCTAAAGCCTCGACGTATTTTTTATCATCGTGAAACTCGTTTCCTTGTTCAACAAAGGAGTTAATTTCAGATTCAATTTTTGGGTTTTCAAGGTCTTTCATGGAACAATGCTCCTTCATTGGAAATATTGTGATTTTTCCTGTGGGCCAATATAACTTTTATTATTAATAGCGAATTTAGTACGCAGGTCCTGATCGAGACAACGTGTTATGAACCATATCAAAGGAATAAAACCAATCATACCAGCCATTTTGTTGAACTGCGAAACTACAGATAACAACCACTTCCTTCGACAAATTTAATGTTAAGTAATAGAAATAAGCCTTTTCAGGCGGTGCAGACAATAATAGCTCTCCGCCCTCTGCATTGAAGATTTTAAAACGGTTGGTAATAGTTCTGGTTCGCTTATCGCAAAGACTAATTGGCGTGCAGGATCGACCATGGCGGCATATAAGCGAGGTGTGTTTAGACTTATAGTTCTTGAAGAGAAGATCCATTCGAGCATGTTTTTTCTCTGGAAAACCTGAAGTCAGCGATCATGTTCGCTCTCAATAAAAATGTTTTTTATACATGGATGATGTTGAATTTTTTGATATTGATGCTTGCTTCACTTTTTAAAACGGCCTCGAGACTCCATTGATGTTTGAGGAATTTTTTATTAAGAAAACAACCTTGAATTTAGTTTTGGATTGAATATTTTATCTGAGAAATAATAAAAATATCATCTGTTTGATTATTGATAACTTTCCTGTCTCTGTAATTATAGTATTTTAAAAGAAAAGAATTGATATATCTCATCACGGACCATAAAAATGCATCAATGTACTAAGGTCATCTCTATCTTGTGCGGTGAGTTCATTTCTCTCCATTTTATCATATTTAAACATTATGCCTTTCATAGGAGGGCCGGACTCATGTTTAATTGCCATGCTCATTAACTCATCGATATCAGATTCTTTTATTAAAGTTCTCTTTAAGAATTCAAAGAGCATTTTCTCTGCATCTTTTCTTTCTAAAAAATACATTTAGATTACTCTACTATTTTTATGTAAAAATCACCAATATAATTAGATGCGCCTTCTTTGTCGCTGACCTATAGTTGCTCATTAAAAATGAAGTCTATACTTTATTTTTTCTATTTTCGATAGAAATTAAAACCTCACAAGCATCTTTTTCACTCACTTGAACTTTTTTAGCCGCATCAATACTCACTTCTTCCTCCTCCTCTTTCATAACCATTCCCCCTGAATAAAACCTAATAAATAAACGCCCTTCTCTCTCGATAAGGATCACTCCATAATTATTAAATATTATTTTATCCATATTACTTCCATCTTTTATTTTTCAATAGTGTGATTTTTAAATAATTTAGCAAAGACTGCGTCAGGGGGTTGTGCGGGATATTCTCAGCAAAATCTTCGAGCGGTGAATATTCTGTAGTGGTGGCGGTTTGCGCCGCGGTTGAATCTGATATCACTGAAATGAACGACGCCGATCGTGAAGATTTCATGCCCGAACCGGGTCTGAACCGCGTGATCCGCGCGGGCCATGAGATGTTCAGCCTGCAAACCTACTTCACCGCGGGCGGAAAGAAGTGCGCGCGTGAACCAACCCTGTCGGTGCGACTGTGCCTCAGGCGGCTGGTAAGATCCACTCCGACTTCGAGAAAGGCTTCATTCGTGCGCAGACTATCGCGTTTGAAGACTTTATCACCTACAAGGGTGAGCAAGGTGCGAAAGAAGCAGGCAAGATGCGTGCGGAAGGGAAAGATTACATCGTTAAAGATGGCGACGTGATGAACTTCTTGTTTAACGTTTGATTTTTTTATTGCGTGGCTAAAACACATTGTTTAAGAGTTCTGTTTTCATGCTGGGTTCAAAAGGAATGATATCGGCAGTCACAAGCTTTAACGCCTGAAAAAGATCCTCGCCTAAGCGCTCTTCAAAAGAGTCAAGAATCTCATATTTAGCGAGAATGACACTGCCGTTTCTTGGGATCCGTCTTCCGGAGGCCAGGATAATTCCCCTTTACGCACACCTTTTTAAACCACTTGTTGGAATTATTTATATAGTATCTCTTTTGCCACCGGCTATTGTTATCATTTTTTGGGCTCATTTGATATTAATACGCAGGGCCTGATCGAGACAATGCGTTACGCTTCATATCATAGGAATAAAACCAATCATGCCAGCCATTTTGTTTTACTGGATAACTACAGACAACGACCACTTCATTTGACAGGTTGAATGTTAAGTAATAAAAAGTCGCGCCTTCAGGAGGTGCAGACCAAAATAGTTTTTCGCCATGAGCATTGAAGATGGTCAAAACGGTTGGTAATGATTTTGGTTCGCTTAATGCAAAGACTAACTGGCGTGTAGGATCGACCATAGCGATATCTAAGCGAGGTATGTTTAGACTTATATTTCTTGAACAGTGAATCCATTCGAGCGCGTTGTTTTCTCTAATGAATCTTAAGTAAGCAATCATACATGTCCTAACTGCATAAAATTATCAACCCTTCTAAATATAAATTATATAAGACCCATGTTGAATGATGCTTGATATAATCGAACAATTTATTACGGGAGTGATGATATTTTTATCCCATCCAAAGATTACTCTCAGGTTGTTACCGAAAACCCTAAAATCTGGAGCCTCATCCCAAAGGCATTTTAAATCACATTTAATATAGCAGAATACTAAACATCATTACTATTAAAAACACCTATTAAATAAGATTCAAAACGAGCGGGTTGTATCTCTTTATAAGTAAAGATGACAAAAATATCATGGATTCCTTTTGAACATTTTTTTTCTGATATCCTTAGTGGGCTTTCTTTGTATCTATAGCCCGGGATTAAACCATCTGATAACTTTACGCCTCGCATCTTACTTACCATTTTTGTTTTTTTGCAGTCCTCAAGCTTATCAAAACTTTTAGAGTTATATAAACCGAAACGAACGACAGCATCACAACATGGACAGGATATTTCTTTTTCGTTCCTTAAGAAGTCATCTTCAAGCCCATCATGGATAAGTTCTTTTCTTTTCTGAAAATTAATTAAAGTCATATTTTCCTCAAAAAACCATTTTCAATTAGTGCTTCGATCGCTTCGGATGTTTCGTATTGGGTTCCTCTGCCCGGTTGCCCAAACCATGGTATAGCAGGACCACTATCTACCGGCAACGGTTTTAGAACTTCATAAACCGAATATGGTTTGTTTAAAGTATTTTGTTGGAGGGCTCTCCCCTCGAAAGATGATCCCGCAGGGGATATAAACGTACCACTATCGCGGAAACCATCTGCATCGGTCCAACCACCGTAGCGGTCAACTTTTGTACCAGGTTTTAGAGTCGTTTTCGTTGCAGTAATAAATCCACGATTAGGAGGCCAGGCACCATCGCCCATAAATTTCTCTAATGCCGCCCAGTCTTGTTTCTTCCATAACGCGTAGGCCTTAGATGCTTGTGTTCTCGAAGAGAACTGACGCTTATTAGATTTTTTCTGAAACTCATTCCAGTCATTTTTACAACGACTCAACCCCCACGGATCCACCCACCCCAGCGCATTTGGCGCATACTGGTAAAGGTTAATCCCTCCCGCCAGCCCTATCGGGTCCTGCTGCGTAAATCGTCCGCAGTCCGGGTCATAATACCGGAACAGATTGTAGTGCAGCCCTGTCTCACGGTCCAGGTATTGCCCCTGCATACGCAGGTTCTGGGAATATCCTGATACCTGCGTCTCGCTTTCCCGCAGCAGTTTGCCCCAGGCGCTGTTCACGCCTTCCCAGCGCACCTGCCCTTCGATATCCGTCATCCGCTCCGGCGTGCCGTTGGGCTGGCAGTGGAACCAGAAGATTTCCGGGGCATCAACGCCGTCAATACGCGCCAGCGGATCGTAGCTGTCCTGATCGCTGTAGACGTAGGTCAGCGGCACATCACCGTGCACTTCCTGCAACAGCCGGAACCCTTCCCATACAAACCGGGTGGTGACTGGCTTGCCGGTCGGCTGCCCAAACAGCATCTGGCGGCGCGTTTTGCTGATGCGGCGCCCGAGCGGGTCATAGCGGAAGCTGACCTGCGTCTGCGGCCTGTTGCGGTCCCGCGGCTGGCTGATGACCTCCGTCAGGTGGTGCTCGCCGCCATAGCGGTAGTGCCAGCGGGTCTGGCCGTTATCCTTCTCCACGGTACGACCGTGGATGTCATAGCGCCAGCGAATGCCGTTGAGCTGCGTCAGGCGGTTGTGCGTGACCTTCTCAGCAGACTCTTCAAGCGATAAAGGTTCTGTAGTGGTAGCGTTTTGGAACGCGGTTGAATCCGATATCGCTGAAATGAACGACGCCGATCGTGAAGATTTCATGGCCGAGCAGGATCTGAACCGCGTGATCCGCGCGGGCCATGAGATGCTCAGCCTGCAAACCTACTTCACCGCGGGCGTAAAAGAAGTGCGTGGACCATCCCTGTGGGTGTGGGTGCGACTGCGCCTCAGGCGGCCGATAAAATCCACACCGATTTCGAGATAGGCTTTATTCGTACACAGACTATCGTGTTTGAAGACTTTATCACCTACAAGGGAGAGCAAGGCGCGAAAGAAACAGGCAAGATGCGTGCGGAAGGCAAAGATTACATCGTTAAAGATGGCGATGTGATGAACTTCTTGTTTAACCTTTGAGTTGTTTTTAATGGGAAAAAAACCCGCTTGGGCGTGGATTTTTTTTTACATGGTAAAGAGAATGATGTCGGCAGTCGCAAATTTTAACGTCTGAAAAGGGTGCTGGTGTAAACGCTCTGCTGGTCAGGCAAGTCTCTCACCTTTAGCAGGTATACCCCTTTGCGTACGCCAGTTTCAGGCACTCTTGTCGCTGTAATTTTAATGTTAAATGTGAATTTAGTACGAAGGTCCTGATCTAGACAACGCGTTACGCTTCATATCCCAAGAATAAAACCAATTATGCCAGCCATTTAGTATTACTGTAAAATTACATACATCAACCACTTCCTTTGACTGGTTTAATGTTAAGTAATAGAAAATAGCACCTTCAGGAGATGCAGACCAAAATAGTTTTTCACCCTGAGCGTTGAAGATGGTCAAAACGGTTGGTAACGGCTTTGTCTCGCTTAATACAAACACAAATTGGCGTATTGAATCGACCATTGCATTGTCTAAAAATGGTTTGCCGAAAATATATTTTATCATTTAGCGATCAAAACGCTTCTATGATCAGTTTCATTTTTTATCCAGAAAATTTCATCTTGAGGTAACGATCCATTACTGCAAAAATCAACAAGTTCACCTTGCCAACCATCAGGAACATATTCTTGATAATACATAGTCTCAACATATTCCGAATATAATCTTTTATTATCAAAGTCTATAAATAAATCCGGCATAAGTTCATATATATCCCACCAAATTGTTTTTTGCGAAAGCCTTTTATAAAACTTCTCAGCAATGTCATCCTTATCGTATGAATAGCCATCTTTAATTAAATCATCAATGAATATCTGCGCGTTTTCTTCATTTACAACTGGTATGTCATATCTTTCCTTATGGGTATTCTGTAGGTTTATTTTCACCCCACTTTTCACAAAATCCTCTACCCATTTTACTCTGTCTAAGACCCACATTTCCTTGAACGCAACGAACCAATAAAATCTTCCTTCATACTTAACTATCACAAGGAGTTCGTCATCTTTATTGATATTCATATAGTAACCTATCTTACATTCCCGGAGCCTGGAATCGCTACTTCTTCAAGCCATTCTGCCCATATTGATGGTAATTCATACGACCTACCTGGCGTAGTCGGATCCACGCGTAATGTTTGATTTTTTTATAGAGTAACGAACTTATCCCTTTTGCGCAGATAAAACTCTAGATATTTTTTAGGTCTATCCTGAAACGCACGCTCTTTGCCGTAGTTATAAGCATCGTTAAAATATTTATACGCTTCCTCGAATTGATTGTACTCCTAAAAGACCATGCCGTGATCGATTAAGGATGCCGTTACTATACCCGATCCACTGGTCCGCATTGTCGTCTTCCCCCATTTCTTTGCCTCAGCATAGTAGTGAGAACAAAATAAACACTATACATGCAGGCAGAAAACCGGTTTGGCTCCCATTCGAACTTTCGCTCAGGGAGAGCTTGCCAGTTTTTTTGGTATTGCTCTAAAGTCACGGCATATTTTTTATCATCGTGAAACTTCAACAAAGGAGATAATTTCAGATTCAATTTTAGGGTTTGCAAGGCCTTTCATGGAACAATGTTTCTTGATTGGGAATTCTGGCATTGTTCATACGCAAGCCTTGTTGGAGTCTGCTGCGCTACCCTATAATTCTCCATTTATACTAAATTTTAATCTTTCCATTCTATGTATATACCGCAATCAAAGGATCTTTCATTTGATTGCACTGTTAGCTCACCCCATTCAAAGTTCCATGTAACTCCATAAGGGGGGGTACTTATCTTTACCATTTTCTCTTTGGAAAGTTTATTTTGAATCCAGTCTGTCAGTCTTCTTTCTTCATCTTTAAGGTTTTTTAACGATGCTCTAAGTTCCCAATCTTTAAGTGTTTGATAGAAGTCCCCATCTTTACTTGTAAGAAAAAGAGATGAATTAAATGAAAAAACAGCTGGTCTAAACTCCACAATAAAGTTCTGCCCTTCCCATTCAATATCATCTTTCGCAAAATAAAATTTACCTATCCTAGTGAATTCAGAATGGGCTTTGTAAAATTCAGAAGAAGTAAAATTTTCAAAAGAACTAAGTTCAATCGAGTAGCCATCAATTTTAATGCTTCCATCTTTAAAATTTAATGTCATTTTTTTCATATATCTATCACCTTGCCAGGAATTAATTTACTACGTGCTTCTTCAGGTATATAGAATTGCATCCCTCCACCTTTTCCGTATTGCGGATTCGCATTAGCACGACCACTAGCAACAAATATATCCTCAGAAACATAATATGCCCTAACCTTTGTTCGCAATGGGAAATCTGGATTAAGTTTCACCTGTAACGCTTCATGATATCCTAATGAATCACCTTTATATTGCCTAACTGTAGGATGAGTTACGGTATATGAAGGTAACTGATCACCATTTGGATGTAATGCATAAAGGACTGTTCCTTTTTTAAGCGTTCTGTTCGAGTAACTATCGATTCCTTTATAGTCTTTATTATGAGGGCCTTGCCATTGAGTCGCTTCTTTAGAAGGATCCTTACATTTTCGGCTCAACCCCCACGGATCCACCCACCCCAGCGCGTTCGGCGCATACTGGTAAAGGTTTATCCCTCCCGCCAGCCCTATCGGGTCCTGCTGCGTAAACCTTCCGCAGTCCGGGTCATAATACCGGAACAGATTGTAGTGCAGCCCTGTCTCACGATCCAGGTATTGCCCCTGCATACGCAGGTTCTGAGAATATCCTGATACCTGCGTCTCGCTTTCCCGCAGCAGCTTGCCCCAGGCGCTGCTCACCCCTTCCCAGCGTACCTGCCCTTCGATATCCGTCATCCGCTCCGGCGTGCCGTTGGGCTGGCAGTGGAACCAGAAGATCTCCGGGGCATCAACGCCGTCAATACGTGCCAGCGGATCGTAGCTGTCCTGATCGCTATAGACGTAGGTCAGCGGCACATCCCCGTGCACCTCCTGCAACAGCCGGAACCCTTCCCAGACAAACCGGGTGGTGACTGGGTTACCGGTTGGCTGTCCGCCCACCATCTGGCGACGCGTTTTGCTGATGCGTCGTCCGAGTGGGTCATAGCGGAAGCTGACCTGCGTCTGCGGCCTGTTGCGGTCCCTCGGCTGGCTGATGACCTCCGTCAGGCGGTGCTCGCCGTCGTAGCGGTAGTGCCAGCGGGTCTGGCCGTTATCCTTCTCCACGGTGCGGCCGTGGATGTCATAGCGCCAGCGAATGCCGTTGAGGTGCGTCAGACGGTTGTGCGTGACCTTCTCAGCAGAGCCTTCGAGCGGGTTACCGGCAGCATCCCAGCGCCACTGCTCCTGGCCGGGCAGCGTGCCGTCCTGAACCAGCAGACGTCCGGCGCTGTCGTACTGCCAGCGGTACCAGCTGAACGGGTTATCGTCCCGCTCTTCGCGGACCAGGTTATTGCGATAGTCGTAATCCCAGCGGCGGGACCAGCGGCGCGGCGACGGGCGCTGGGCATTGCCGGTAAAAACGTCCCGGCGATGCAGTCGGCCAAGGCGGTCGTATTCGCTGCGGGTGGTTAGCAGCCCCTGCGTACGGCTGGTTTCACGGTGAAGTTCGTCGCGGGTAAAGTCGGAGACCGACAGTTTATCAAGGGCAATGCTGAGCAGATGCCCGCTGCCGTAGTAGAACTGTTTCAGCTCCCGACCATCGGGCAGCGTGACGGAGGTGCGGTTACCCAGCGCGTCATACTCCCACGCCAGCTCCCCGTGCTCGCCCGTTTCGCGCGTGACGCGCCCGAGCGCGTCATACTCAAACACAAGCTCCTGCTCGGCCTCGGCACTCCAGGCATCGGCTGAAAGCGCGGGATGCAGCCCAATCCGGCTCAGAAGGCCGGACGGGGTGTAGTGGTAGCGGGTCTGCCCCTCCGGCGTGGTGCGGGCGACCAGCTGGCCGCTCGCGCTCCAGGCGAAGGCATGGGTAATGGCCTCCGGATGTCCGGCGGCAAAGGTGCGCGCTATCGTACGCCCGCAGGCATCGTAGCGATACTGCGAGGCCACGCCATCCAGCCCCACCTCTTCCAGCAGCAGCGAGTCTGCGCCCCAGCGGAACTGATACGCTTCGCCGTTTTCGTTTTCCAGGGCAATCAGACGCCCGCGGCTGTCCCAGCGGCGGCGCACCTCTTCACCCTGCGTATTACGGGTGGCGGTTAAGCGCCCTGCCTCGTCGTATCTGAACTCGCTCTCTTTCCCGTCGGCGCCCGCATGCTTCACCGGCAGGCCACGTTCGTTCCATTTGAGCGACTCGGTCCAGCCTTCTGGTCGGTCGAGCTGCACCGGACGCCCCGCGGCGTCGTAGCGGTAACGCGTCTCTTCGCCGTCGGCGCTTATCTCAGCCACCAGCCAGCCCAGCGGATGATAACGGTATTGTGTCACTCGGCCCGAACAGTCCGTCGCACGCACCATCTGCCCGGCCTCGTTGTACTCCTGGTAACGGCTGTTCCCGGCGGCATCGACTTCTTCCACAACCTGACCAAACTCGTCCCGACGCAGCAGCGTGGTCTGCCCCATCGGATCCACCACGCGTTTTAGTCCGTGATGTTCGTCATACCGGAAACGGGTGGCGCTACCGTCAGCTTCGATGATGGACGCCGGAAGCGCACGGTGCTCCAGCCAGGTGGTGGTGCGGGTATTGCCGTCGGCGTCGATCTCCTGCACCCGGTTGCCCATGTCGTCATAGACGAAGGTAGCGGCATTACCCAACGGATCGATGCGACGCGTGAGGAGTTCGTTGTCATCCCACTCGTAGCGCCAGTTCTCACCGCGCTCGTCAACGTAGCGAACAATCAGGTTTTGCGCGTTCCAGTAATGCTTTCGCGTCTGACCGTCGTAGTGATCGACGGTCGTCAGCCCGGCGGCTAAATCGTAGCTAAAGCGACAGCCATCGCCAGTGCTGGTGCGGTTTTCCACCACGCGCCAGTGGTCGAATTTTTGCCAGCGGTATTCGCTCTCCAGCCCGCCCGGCAGACGGTGCCAGACCATCAGGCCGTGGTCGTTATAGCGGTATTCACGGGTTACCACGCCGGAGGCATCCGTTGCGCTGGCCAGCTGGCCGCGCGCATCGTAGCCCCACTGCATCAGCGGCCATGTCTGGTTGCCGTCGAAATGGCTGGCAGCGGTGACGCGCTGCGGGAAACGTTCATCGTCATAGCGCAGGGTGACATCGATCGCCCGCGGCTCATCATGGATACCAATCAGCCTGCCGTGTTCATCCCACTCCGTCAGCAACGCGTTGCCGTATTCGTCGCTGAGGGAGGCCAGACGCAGGATGGAGGGGTTAGCGCGGGTCGGTTTATACAGACGCCACACCGCGCCGTCATCGTCAGCTATCGCCACGTCGCCGCTCTCATTGCGGCGGATAATGATGCCTTCGCTGATGCTGTAAAACGCGCGGTCGACCGGCGGCAGTTCAAAGCTCAGCTCGCGCCCGGTTTCATCGAACCAGGTGGCATTGTTTTCTTCCAGCGTCAGATAGCTGTCAAAGGTGGTAGCCCAGCCCAGACCGAAAAGCCCTTCGCGGGTGGTCAGGCTGTTGTAGCTGCGCTGCCAGCGCAGCGGAAAGCGCCCTGGCAGCGAGAAATCGAGTTCGTCGTCGTCATTCAGCACCTTCACGCCGGTAGCGGCGTGAACCGGGTGCGAGGAGCCGAACACGGCGTTGACAGCCATATCCGCCAGCATCCCGCCACCGGCAGCAGCCAGCGCGCAGGGCATGTTTTTCAGGATCTTGCCTGGCCGCCCGCGCAGCAGGGAGAGCGCAATCATCCCCAGCGCCAGACCCGGCGTTTTACCGCTTTTGATATCGCGGACCGTGAGCGTGTCGCCGCCTATGATCACGTTCGGGGAGACGTCGTCGGAAACGGTGCCCTCGCAGGTGGTGCGATCTTTTGCGCGCACCGCAGGCTGTCCGTTGATGAAGACGCTTTTCGAGCCTTCCGCCAGATACTGCGGCCCGGAGTGTTTATCACACGCCACCTTGTCTTCTTCCAGCGGCGAGGTCCCCGCGGCGGCAGAGGCGACGCTGGGCTGCCACATCTCGCTGCCGAACTGTCCGGCAGCGGAGAGCAGCATGCCCGCATAGTCGGCAAAGCTGCCCGGCGACTGAGGCTCCGGGGACGGGGTATCGGCAGGCGTTAACGTCCCGGCTGCGCGTGCAGCGGGAAGTTTATTTGTCAGAACGTTGCTCGAACCGGTGGTGATTTTGCCCGCGGGCGACGGCGGGAAAAGCGCGTTACCCAGCCCTTCAGCGGCGTTGCTGATATCGTCGGTGATCCCGGCGACGTTCGCCAGAACCCCGCCGATAATGCCGCTCAACAGACAGCTGGATCCAATTGCCGCCACGCCTGCTGCTGCGGCCCCGGCTCCCAGCAGTGGGGCCGCGACGGTCGCTGCCGCGCCCACCGCCGCGCCAATCACCGCATAGGCAGCGCCTTCCGCCACAATGCTGGTAATATCAGCAAAAATGCTGGAGTGAATAATCTCGTCGCCCTTACGGGCCGCGTTGTTATCGCTCATGCCTTACACATTCCGGTTGTCGTTTAGCGTCAGACTCTGCTTCAGTGCGCTCCAGCGCGCCTCGTCCTCTTCCGTAAAGGCTTTTAAGGCCGAGAGGGTAAAAATCATCAGTACCGGTTTGCCTGGCGTCTGCACGGCCAGCTGTTTTTGCCACAGGCGCTGGCCGTTACGGTCAAAGGTGGTCTCAACTTCAACCCCATCAATGTTGCTGGCAGACCCGGCTTTTACGTGCTGAAATTCGCTCTGGGCGATCTCACCCATCTGAGGACGCAGCACGTCCCACTGGCGGTGAAACTCTTGTTCGTAGTCGCTGCCATCCGGGATAACGCCGCGGCTGACCACCACGGACAGCCCGCTTTCGTCATCGCGAATGATGTTCATGCTGTTGTCCTGCCAGGCGGCAGGAAAAAGGGTAAAGGAACCTTCCTGGAGGGTGTATTTCATCGGTGAACTCGCGTCTAAAATTGCTAAAGGGTTTTACGTGCCGCCACGGACAACCCGGCGGCAGACAGAAAGCGGTTACTCTTCCGGGGGCGTAAATTTCTCCTGCACCGCCGCATCAATATCCCCTTTATGCCCTGACCCCGGCGCCGTTGTGCCCGGTTGGGTGCCCGACGTATTCAGGTGCAGCTTGCCGCCCGTGGTGATATAGCCGTCCCCTTCAACGAAGAAGTTGAACTCTTTGCCGATCAGGTTAATTTTGCCGTTAGCGTTAAGCTCAATAGCGCTCTCGCCCGAGACCAGCCGCAGCTTCGTCCCGGAAGCAATAACATACTGCTCTACCGCCGCATCCAGCTTGCCTTTACCCGTCAGGATCTCGGTTCCGCCTTTCACGGCCTGGATCTGATTAGCCTCCACGCGATGCAGCTCATTTTTCTTCACGTAATGGCTGCGCGCGCCGCCAACGCTGTGCGTTTCATCATTCTTGACGCTGGTGTCCATGTTGCGCTCAGCCTGGATCCACACCTGCTCTGCACCCGCCTTGTCCTCAAAGCGCAGGGCGTTGGCGTTGTCCACTGAACCGTCTTTCGTGCGGCTCATAAAGCCCATCTGCGTCGCGGCAGCCGGCAGCGCCCACGGCGGCATGCTTGCTTCGTTATAGACACGACCAGTGATAATCGGACGGTCCGGGTCGCCGTTGATAAAGTCCACCACCACCTCATCGCCGACGCGCGGGATTTGCACCCCGCCGTAGCCCTGGCCCGCCCAGGCGCTCGACACGCGCACCCAGCAGGAGCTGGTGTCATCGCCCTTCGCCAGACGGTCCCAGTGGAACTTCACCTTCACGCGGCCATATTTGTCCGTCCAGATACTCTCCCCCTGCGGTCCCACGACTTTCGCCGTCTGCGGGCCGTAGGTGCGCGGCCACGCCGTGCTCTGCGCCGGACGGTAGGACACCGACGCCGGGATAACGGTGAAATCGGTGCGGTGAATGGTTTCCCCCTCACCGCTCGCGTAGCGGTTCTCCTCGAAGTGGTAACCCGCCGCCGTCACCAGATACTCGCCGTTGTCACTGAAGAACGGCGCGTTGGTCAGGGTAAAGATGTGGCCCGGCGCAATGCCCGCCGCCGTGGCCGTCGCCTGAATCTGCTGATGCTCCACCTGCCAGCGCTCCTGACGGATTCGGGCGTAGAACTCCGCATGCCCTGTCTCCACAAAGCGGCCCGGCCAGTCGTACACGTCGATGCTGCCCGGTTTCGGTGACGCCGGGTTCTGCTGCGCCTGGAAAAGCCACGCGTTCGGCTTGCGGAAGTCATAGTCGTCGAGGCTGTAAATCCCCGGCGTGACGCTGTCCTCCAGCGCCCACTGGCTGATGCCCTCTTCATCCGTACTGCCGCCGGACGGCGTCTGATGGTAAGGAATGACCTCATAGCCGCTGAACGGCTGGTGCTGCGTCGCGGCGTCGGTCAGTACCAGGGTATGCTTGTCCGCCTCGTGGCTGAAGTAGTACGCAATCCCCTCCAGCTCCATCAGACGGCTGATGAAATCGAGGCTCGACTCCTGATACTGCACGCAGTAGTCCCACACCCGGTAGCTGCCGGTGAGTTTGTCTTCGAGGTTGACCTGATGCTCACCCAGCAGGGTTTTGACAATCTGCGGTACCGTCTGGCCCTGGAAGATACGCAGGTTACGGTCGCGCTTCATCGGCCACAGGTCCGGCTCCACCGTCAGCTGGTACACCGCGTAGCGGGTGCCCGTCAGCTCCACGGCGCTCACCGCCACGCGCGTCACCTTGCCGTTGATATAGCGGGGGGTGAGCAGGTTCTGCGTGGGGATGGTCACCGTGACCGGCTGGCCCAGCAGCTTGCTGCGGTCAATGCGCGCGTCCGTACCAAGCAGGGTCAGCGTCAGCGCGAACGACTCGGACATCGCTTCGCGGCCGGAGAGTTTCCAGAAAAGCAGCCCCTCAACCGGGAGCTGGACGGTAATTCGGTTGAGCATAATCTTTATTCCGTAATGGTTTATGCTGGGAACGTTTATGAACGTAAAGCTAATTTCGACGAGATGGATTTGGATTGATGCAATGCTGGGTTGATTTGTCTGAAGGTACGAACTTTCGTATTTATAAATCCAAAGAGTGCAGGCTTATGGAAACTCCGGAAAAAACCTTATCTCTGGCTTTCATGAAAGTTGAGCAATCACTTAACCGGCGCAGGTGGCCACACGCCCCCTTTCTGAATAAGTTTCTCTTTTATTTCGTTTAACTTCTCGTATTGCTCGCTGCCTCGATCAAGTCCACTCAGCGCGTCCGCAAGCGCATTGCTCATTGACCAGCCATTTTTAGCCTTAACTGACGGGTCCGCTCCACGATCGAGCAGTAACAAGACATGATCGTAAGCCTGGTTATCCAGCGCATCAAACACCAGCGTTTTACCCAGTGAATTGGTTGCATTGACGTCAGCTCCGCTATCGAGCATGGCTTCCAGCGTCTCTGTATTTTTCGCTTTTAGCGACTGGAAGATGATGGGTTCGTGGAAGACCTTATCTTTCACATTGGGCGAAAGGCCACCGTCCAGCATAGCGTTGATCCAGTCTGCGCTATCCCCCTTCAGGGCAAATTCGGCAGGGCTGCTTTTTCCCTGCGGTCGAGGCTGGAGCGGATCTGCGCCGGCCTTAACAAGCAACGTAATCACCTTTAAATGGGGCGATGTTTTTTTATCATTAATCGCGTTGCCGATGGCCCAAAAAAGCAGGGTCATATCCTGCTTTCCCGGTTTATTAAGATCGCTTTCTGGTGCAAGCGTCTTCACCGCGTCGACATCGCCTTCTTCAATCGCTTTCGCCAGTTCAAGCTGCTGACCGCTGAAGTAGTCCTGTGGATTAAGGTCCATATCCTGCTTACACCCCTGAATCATGAATAAAAAACATAACGCGACAAAAGCCATCAACCGTTTTTTCACAATCGACTCCCGATTATCGAAATATCCTCGTCCTTCTGTTGCTCTATGCAATCAATCGCCTGATTAATCCCGTGGCGGTCCAGCGCGCTTCCGGTTCCACCGGGAAGATCGTGGGGTATTCCGGCAGCATTAGGGCTCAGCGCAGAGATTTCCTCTTTGAGGATCCACGAAGGGACATGCCCTTTCATCGTTTTCAGATCCTCCCAGGGGTTAACTTCCTGAATCTTCGTCAGCAGCTCACCTTCAACCCGATACGCCTGGATATTATCCGTACTGCCTAATATCTTACCGCCGTATTTTTCTACGGTTCCGGCATTCAGGCCGGCGGCGTTGAACGTCCACCCCGCTCTCCCGCTGCCCATAGAGGTTGCAGAGGCGAGGCCACCGCCAAGGGAATGACCGGCAATATCAATATTCTGGCCTGACCTTGCCAGCTCCTTACCGATACTCACGGCCTTTTTATAATAATCTGAAGCCATACCCATGCCCTGTGAGAAGTTATTCGACCAGTCAGCCCCGTTTACCACCGGCGCCAGCTCCCCTTTGGTCAGTAAAGAGGAGACATTCTCAGACAGAGAGGCGAAACCAGGCTCGCGCGATCCCCTGAATACCAGCGTGGGGTTCATATCTGTACCAAACACTTCCGGCTTTGGTTGATAGACGCGCGCCAGAAAATTGGGGGACGTATCATCGTCAAAGAGCATTGATTTGTTCAGCCCGAACTTTCCTAACAGCGCATCGTCATTACTGATATCCGTCCACCCCTCCGGCACGCCCGGTGTGGTTTCCAGCGGGTTCACGGTCTTATAAATATTTTCCGCAAGCTTCGCTTTTTCCACCGCGATATTATTCGCCGCCAGACGCTTAGCGGCGATCTGGGCATCCGGATAAAGGCTATTGCTCCCCTTCGCAATCAGATCTTTACGCGCCTGCCAGCGCTCTGCTTTGGTCATCTTCTGAAGCTGCCCGGCATAGGTTTTACCGTCCTTGCCCGGAGTAGGTTCATCCGGCACCTGTGCCGTTTTAGATTTCACCACCTGTTTTGGCAGTACCGTTGGCGCAGGGCGAGATCCGTACGTTCTCACCATGGTTTCGTAGCGGTCGACAATCGTACTCACCGGATACCAGCCCAGGCCGACCAGCGAGGCAGCCTGGAGTTGCCCTTTGGCATTGATATAAAAAATTTCCGTTACTGATGACCAGTCACGAAAACTTTCGTCAATGGCAACCACTCTGCCCATCTCTAAATCCTGCGCGATCAGCGTGCGGGTATCGCGCCCGGACTGATAAGGATTCGCACCGGTGATCGTGCGCAGCAGATCGTAGCGCGTGAAGAGCGAGCGCAGCGAATGGTCGGGAACCGACATAATCCACTGTACGGCAACGGACGGGCGGATTATTTTCGCAAACAGCGCTGGCGAGACGTTCTCGTGGAACAGATAGACAAACTTGATGTTATACATTCGCTCCGTCCTGTTACCCGCAGGCTTACGGATTCACCAGCCAGGTGCCTGGCTTCGCAATATCCAGCGTCTGGGTACGCGTTCTTCCATTGCCTTCCAGTTCAATGCGGGTCTCGCCCGCAGGCAATTTCAGCGATGCGTAACCGTTATTGCCCGGACGCAGCGCTTTAGACTCGCCGTTCACCTTCAGCGTCTCGCCATCAAGCATGCGGATGTAGACCAGCGCGACCGGGCTGGCGTCGACAGGCGGCGCACTCTGCTGCGCCGTAGCCGGTGGCGCGACCGGCTCGCTCACGTCTGCCGTTGCCGGTCTGGTTTCCGCCTGGGAGGAGGTCTCAGCCGGAGGGCTTACGGCAGGGGTTTGCGCCGTCTGCTCTGGCGTTTCCTGACTGCCGCCGCCGAACAGCATCGCACCGGCAACCACCCCAACCAGCACGCCCGCGGCCACCAGCCCCGGAAGCTTGTAACGTCGCCAGTCCAGCGCGGAAGCAGATGTCTCCTCTTCCACCGGCACCAGCATCGTGCCGGTCTTCTTCGCGGTCAGCACCTCGTCGATACCGGCGACGGGCATCTCGATCAGCGCCGCGAACTCCTCAATGGATTGCGGACGGTCTTCCATATGCAGCGCCAGCGCCTTGTCGATGGCCTGTAGCAGCGGGATGGAATAGCCCTGCGGCATCAGCTCCACCAGCGGTTTGCAGGTGTCCTGAATCGAGCGCACCACGCTGACCGGTGGCGGAGAGCCTACGATGAGGGTGCGCAATACGGCGCCGAGCGCGTAGATATCCGTCCACGGCCCCTGCTCGCTTTCATTGTCGTCGGTATACTGCTCGATAGGCGCGAAGCCCGGACGCAGCATGGTTTCCGTCTCATCCGAGAGATTACCGATGGTGCGGCGCGCCGATCCGAAATCGAGCAGCACCGGCAGGCCGTTATCCTGAATCTGAATGTTATCCAGCGAGATGTCGCGGTGCAGATAACCCTCGTCGTGGATCGTTTTGATGGCGCCGAAGAGCATTGGCAGCATGCGGCGGATCCACGCCTCGTTAATCAGCTCCGGTTTCTCTTCGCGCAGACGCGACAGCGTGGTACCGCTGTAAAACAGCGTCCCCATATAGGCCGTGTCGTTTTGCACCCAGAAACGCAGTACGTGCAGCAGGTTCGGGTGGTTAAAGCGCGCCAGCAGGCGGGCTTCCTGGATGAAGCTGTTCAGACCGGCAGAAAACGCTTTGCCGAAGCGCTCGCTGCGCAGCACCAGCGTCATATCCTCGCCGCGCACGGCGAGGGAGGAAGGCATAAATTCTTTGATAGCGATAGTGCGTTCGAGCTGGTGATCCCAGGCGCGATAGACGATGCCGAATCCGCCGCCGCCAATCACCTCTTTTATCTCAAACTCATTGAAACGGTACCCGACCGGGAGCGCGTTTGGGACAGTCCGATTGTTATCATTATCCGTCATCTTTTACAGTTCTCTTGATGATTATTACGCGGCAAACTGACAGTGGAACTCGCCCTGCTCGCAGGTGACATGCAGACGTCGGTACTGCTCGTCGCTGCGGCTGGCGGTAAGTAAAATCTGGCTCATCTGAGGCAGCAACGTATTGGTCAGAATCGCATCCACCATACGCCCGCCCGACTCAACCTCGGTACAGCGCTGAACAATCTGTTCGACCACGCTGTCGTCAAATTCAGAAATAATGTTGTGATTCTCTTCCAGACGACGCTGAATGCGCCTGAGCTGAAGACGCACAATCTGCCCCAGCATCTCGTCGCTCAGCGGGTAATACGGCACCACCAGCAGGCGGCCCAGCAGCGCAGGCGGGAACACCTCCAGCAGCGGCTGGCGCAGGGCGCCGCTTAACGCGTCAGGCTCCGGCATCAGTTCCGGGTCGGCGCACATGGCTGCGATCAGGTCGGTGCCGACGTTAGAGGTCAGAATAATAATGGTGTTACGGAAATCAATGTGACGCCCTTCGCCGTCCTCCATCCAGCCCTTGTCGAAGACCTGGAAGAAGATCTCGTGCACGTCCGGGTGCGCTTTTTCAATTTCATCCAGCAGCACCACGCTGTAGGGACGGCGGCGCACGGCCTCGGTTAAGACGCCGCCTTCACCATAGCCCACATAGCCCGGAGGCGCACCTTTTAACGTCGAAACGGTGTGCGCTTCCTGGAATTCACTCATGTTGATGGTAATGACGTTCTGCTCGCCGCCGTAAAGGGACTCCGCCAGCGCCAGCGCGGTTTCGGTTTTACCCACGCCGGATGGCCCGCAGAGCATGAATACGCCGACCGGTTTGTTCGGATCGTCAAGCTTCGCCCGCGAGGTTTTTACCCGACGGGCAATCAGATCCAGACCGTGACGCTGACCAATAACCCGCTGGTTCAGCGTGTCGGCCAGGTTCAGCACCGCGTCAATCTCATTTTTCACCATCCGGCCCAGCGGGATCCCGGTCCAGTCTGAGACCACCGCAGCCACCACGTTCTCATCCACCGCGGCAAACAGCAGCGGTTCGTCACCCTGTAAGGTCTTTAGCGCCTGCTGCTGTTCTGCCAGCTGGCCGCGCAGTTCAGCCGTATCCTCATCACCCGCCGCAAACAGCGCGGCACGCAGACGGATAATCTCCTGCACCCGCGTGCGCTCTTCTTCCCAGCGACGGGCCAGAGCTTCGCGCTGGGTTTCGAACGCGTCACGTTCGGCGGTTAAGGCCGCCACACGCGCCGGATCGCCCGCCCCCACGCGCACTTCGCGTTCAGCAATCTCCAGCTCCACGTCCAGGGCCGCCAGGTGACGCAGACAGTCTTCCAGCTGGGCAGGCGGCGCGCTCTGGCTGACGGCCACGCGCGCGCAGGCAGTGTCCAGCAGCGCCACCGCTTTATCCGGCAGCTGACGCGCAGGAATATAGCGATGCGACAGTTTCACCGCCGCGCTGACCGCTTCGTCGAGAAGTAAAACCTGATGATGAGTTTCCAGCGGCGACACGGTGCTGCGCAGCATCAGCACGGCTTTGGCTTCGTCCGGCTCGTGAACCTGTACGGTCTGGAAACGGCGGGTCAGCGCCGGATCTTTCTCAATGTATTTTTTGTATTCCGCCCAGGTGGTCGCGCCGATGGTGCGCAGTTGCCCGCGCGCCAGGGCAGGTTTGAGCAGGTTAGCGGCATCGCCGGTGCCCTGCTGACCGCCAGCGCCAATCAGGGTGTGGATCTCATCGATAAACAGAATAATTGGCGTGGCGCTGGACTGCACCTCGTTAATCAGCGCCTGGAGGCGCGCCTCAAATTCCCCTTTCATGCCCGCGCCGGCCTGAAGCATGCCGATATCCAGCAGCCACAGCTGAACGTTTTGCAGCGGCTCCGGCACGTCGCCGTCAGCGATACGCAGCGCCAGCCCTTCCACCACCGCCGTTTTCCCGACGCCGGCTTCCCCGGTCAGCAGGGGGTTGTTCTGGCGACGACGCATCAGAATATCGACCATCTGGCGGATCTCTTCATCGCGCCCCACCACCGGGTCAATTTTCCCTTCCCGGGCGCGCGCCGTCAGATCCTGACCATACTGCGCCAGCGTACCCTGCGCAGCCGGTACGGCCCCGGCAGGCGCGTCCGCAGCGGCGGCGGCCTGCTGGCTCTCTTTGCTGCTGGCGCAAATGGCGTCGAACTGCTCGATCAGCACCTCGACGTTAAGACGGGTGAACTGCGCCGAAATGCTTTTCAGCACGTTAGCCAGATTCCACGTTTTCAGTATGCCGATCAGCAAATGGCCGCCGCGGATGCGGCTGACGCCAAACTTCAGCGAGCCGTAGACCCAGGCGCGCTCGACGGCGCTGTCGATATGCTCGGAAAGATCAGACACGGAACTCGCGCCACGCGGCAGGGCATCCAGCGCCGCCACGATATCGCGCGTCAGCTGCTGTTCATCAAGGGCAAAGTGACGAATGACCTGTTGCAGATCGCCATCCTGCTGCTGCATCAGCTGATGCAGCCAGTGCACCAGCTCAACGTACGGGTTGCCGCGCAGCTTACAGAAGGCAGTCGCGCTTTCCAGAGAGGTAAATAACAGCGTATCCAGTTTGCCGAAAAGCACGGCACGGCTAATTTCTGACATGTTAGTTTCCATTAACAATGATTCGGTATACGGAAGGATTATCGCTCTGCGCGATACACCAGATCGCCACGCGGAACAGGCTGAGGCTGAAGGCCGAGCCAGGTGTTGTACCCTAATCGCCCGGCGCTGCCGAGCGTGGCGCCCTGCACCGCATCGGCGCGCAGGATCACCCGTGTTTCCCATTCAAATTCCACCCCGGCGTACTGTCGCACCCAGTCGCGCAGCTCGGTCACCCACCCTTCGCCCGGCAGAAAACGGTTGTAGTCGTCTGCGCTCAACGGGCCAATCTCAAGCCGAAATTTATGCTGCACGTCGCGTACCGCAATGCCGAGAAAAGCGGACTCTCCCATGCGCGGCATACGACGCCCCTCGCCCAGCTGTGCCTGCTCCCGCGTTGAGAGCGGCATCCACTGCGGGACGTTGGCCACCAGCCTCACCGGCACGTTGAAATAGTTGCGCAGGATCTTCTCCAGCCCTTCAGGGTCCCGCCCGTGGCGGGTCAGGTGCCCGGCGTGAGTAAAGCGGGCATGCGCGCTCAGGCTGCCTTTCGACATCTGGGCAGGCTGTCCCATGCCAATCAGCGATGCCAGATACCCTTCGAAGCGCCTGTTGTCGTCGCGATCCAGTGAAACGGCAGGCTGCGCGTCCGCCCAGGCGCGGTAGAACAGCAGCGTCAGGCGGTGGTGAAAGAGGTCGGCAAACGCGCTGAGGCTGTGATCCTGATGATGATGAATACGCTCGCGGGCATACTCAGTCATGTGCACCGGAAGCGGGCCGTTAGGACCAAACAGGCCGAAGCTCAGGATGGAAACGTCATGCAGTCCGTTCTCTTCCCGCTGCCGGACCTCAGCAACCGTTGACGGCGCAAAGCCCATTGAAGGCTGCTGACCAATACGCAGCGGCTCAAATTTAGGCAGCGGCGCGCGCCCCAGCGGGTAACGTTCACCGCCCTGGGCATCAATGCGTCTTAACAGCTGGAACAGATCATAGCGCCACGGCGTCTCGCGCACCCCGCGCCAGAACGCATCGGGCAACGGCGTCAGGCGATGCACGCGCAGCGTTGCAGGGGCAACTTCACTCATACCAGCGCCCTTTTACCCATGCGCGGCGCCCAGTAGCCGATTTCACCACGCTGCTGGCTCTTGAGCGTGAACTCCGTAAAACTGTTGATGGAGACCAGGCGGGCAAAAAGGCGTTCCAGCACGCTGCCGAAAAGCCATGGGCTGGCGCCGGAAAAGGCGCGTTCGTCCACCGTCAGGGTGATGCCGATCCCGCGGGCGAACACCACCGGGCCGGGTTCAGGCACGCGACGGTGCACCGGCTCCAGCACGCAGTGACGAACGCCATCCACTTGACGGGCAACCGGCGTCTCGGCCAGGTTGGCGTACAGCCCTAACAGCTGACGCAGCGCGGCAGCGCCCTCTTCGTTTTCGCTGTCCATCAGGCTGAGGTAGTTCATTTGCAGCTGGCTGATGAGCCGCCAGGTGCTGAACCCTTCCGCCAGCGCCGGACGCGGCGGCGTCGGGCCTTTACGCAGGGTTAACGCCTTCACCGGCATGGAGTCGGCCATAATAAACTGCCCAAGCTCCTGCTGGAGCATCAGCGGCAGGTCACGGCTGGTGCACAGCACCTCGGCGGAAATGTAGCGCAAATTCTCCTGCCACGGCGCGTGCTGCGCATCCACCAGCGAGACGAAGACCTCCGAGCCGATATAGCCCGTGCGGGTGCCATAGCGCAGCGCGTGTTCGGAGAGAACGCGCTGCTCACGGCGCAGGGAAAAATAGGCGCCGTAGTTGCCCGCGTCTCCGCTCCAGGTACTCCAGAAAGGACGAAACGTCTGGTCGTCCCGCTGACCATCCGCGCTGGCATAGATTTTTTTCACGGCATAAATTTCATAATCCAGCGGGCGGATGTTATCCACCACCAGGTGGTATTCATGCTGGCTTTCGCTCAGCTTCTGCCGGGCCGCCACTTTCGGGAACAGGTTGATCACCGGCGTGCAGTGCAGCGCCAGGTGGCTGGCATCCACCACGCGCTCCAGTTGATCGTCGCTCTTGTCGAGCAGAATGAAGATATCAAACGCTTTTTCGTCTTCGCAGCGCTGGATCAGCTTGCCCAGCCCGCTCAGGCTGATGAAACGAAAACGCGCCGGGAACGCAAAGTACTCCTGCAACAGGCGATAGCCGTCGAAGTTGCGCAGATCGTCCGGAAGCAGCGCCTGGTCCGCATCAAAGCCTTCCTGACGCAGGGCGTCAGACGACAGCAGCTGGCGCTGGGGCTGCTTGCTGACCGTCTGGCAGACAATACCCGCGTGGTGCTCCATCACCAGCTCCAGCAGCTTCAGCGCCTCGATGTCCGGGCCGCTTAAGAAGAACTCCAGGCGGTCAAAGTCCAGGTGCCCGAGATGCTGCGGGCCATCGCAGGCAATGCGGATCCGTAAGGCGCTGCTGATCCCCCGCTGGCTCAGGCCGAGCTGGGCCAGCGGCAGATCGGCGGGAACGCCGCCCAGCTCGATCCGCTCAATTTTTAACGGCAGCAGGTTGACCTCATGTGCCGTGGTATAGCTGCACGTAACGCCGGTCTTTTTCAGCGCCAGGCTGTCCATCATGGTGCCGCGCGGCACAATAAAGCCTTTGCTCAGGTCGCCGCGGCTGCTGTCGGGCTGAATTTCAGCGATCGCCATCGACGGCGTAGGCGCCAGATAATTTGGCGCAATCATCTCCAGCATACGCTGTGAAAAGCGCGGAAATTCGGCGTCCATTTTCATCTGCACGCGGGAGGTCAGGAAGGCGAAACCTTCCATCAGGCGCTCAATGTACGGGTCCGCCACTTCGATGCCGCGCATGCCGAGCCGCCCCGCCACTTTGGGGTAGCGCTCGGCGAACTCTGCGCCCATCTCGCGCAGATAGGCCAGTTCACGGTTGTAATATTCGAGCAGTTTGCTTTCCATAATTACCCCGCATCCTTCAGTTCAAAATGGCCGTTCTCAAGATCGACGTCGGTGCGAAAGAGAAATTCCAGCGGATACGGCACGCACCACAGGCGACCTTTGATTTCGATAGACAGAACGTTGTGCAGATCTAACGAGGAGGTATCGGACACGCAGCGAACCTGAAGCCCCTGCGGCAGGATCCGCGGTTCAAAGTTAATAATCGCTTCGGTGAGCTTGCGCTGAATGTCGTGCCATTCAATATCGGACATTCTTTTCCCCGCCAGCGGCGCCACGCCAAAGTTAACGACGGAACGGCTCACCTGCGTCAGCCCGCTCAGATCGCTGGAGGCATCGTGGTTAATGGTATTAAACAACCACTGTAAATCCCGCAGGACGTTACGACGCAGCGCGGCGTGGGTGATCAGATTGCTGTTGGCGGACTCGCGTTTTTTTTCCGGATCGTTATCCGTCAGGCGATCCAGCAGTGAAGGCTGCATTTTGTCGCGCGCCCCCACTTTCTCCTGCCTGCTGCGGGCCTGCCAGCCGCTGCGCAGCAGATCGCCTTCGCCTGCGGGATTACTCATCCGCACCATCCGAGGTAAATGTCACCAGGCTCAGGGTAAGCAGCGGGCTTTCGCTTTGCTCGCTCAGCCAGGCTTTCTGTCCCATGCCTTCATACAGGACGCCGTCATCGTCCAGCGGGAGCCATTCGGTGGTGCGCCCCAGCTTAACGCTGTCTGGCGCCCCGTCAGCAAACGGATAACGCGCCGGGATCTGACACACCTGCTCGGTGCCGTCCGTGAGGCGGACCAGCGCATGACGCCACACCAGATCGGTCACGCTGGCCGGAGCCTGAAAACGGATCGCGTCGATGGCGCAGAACGGCACCCAGAAATAACGGCCATTGACCAGGGTTTCACACACCGGCCCCAGACGGGCATCGCCGTCCATCAGCCATTCAAAGGTGTGGCTCTCTTCATTCTCCAGCGTGACCTGCCCGCGGCTTGCCGGGGCCTGTTCGAGTGCCGCCAGGCGCAGCGTTTGCGCTTGCCCTGCGCTTTCGGTCAGCGCCTGGGCTAACGTCGTCAGCCACGGCCACTGCGCCTCGGGCATTGCCGGTCGTACCTCTCCCGCGAACACGCGCGCACGCTGCTGTTCACCCTGAATGGCCTGCTCCAGCAGCGTTACGGTCGGTTTTGCCTGCGGCTTCAGCGCCAGCCAGCTTTTCAACTGGGTCAGGGCGCGCGCCCAGTTGCCGCTGAGGATCAGAAACTGCACAAACGCGGCGCGCAGATCGGCATCCGCCGGACGGGCTTTGATATCGGCTTCCAGGCGAAGCAGCGCGTCGCTAATCGACTCGCCCGCCAGACGTTGATAAAGCGTATTCATAGCCCCTCCTTAATTCGCCGCGCGCCAGGCGCCCACTGCCGGATCGCGCAACTGCGGGCGCAGCGTGTCAATCAGAACAACGTTCAGCTCCGCGCCCGGTGCAACCCATGCGCTCCAGATTTTCTTCACCTCTGCGATACGCGCCTGGAGTCTGGCGTCGTCGCTGGCGATCTCACGGGTGATTTCCACCGCCACCGTGCCGTTGCTCTTCCAGCCGTTCAGGGTGCTGTCGTACGGCAGGATCATCCAGCTCTGGTCGCTGTTCTGGGTGCTGAAGACCATGCGCTCTTTGTTGACGGAGGTGATCAGCGCCTTTTCAGGATCGACCGCGTTGTTCAGCCCCATCACCGGGAAGCCGTGAATGTAGGTGACCGGAATCGCTTTCTGCGTCCCGTTACGGTTCTGCGTCACCACGGTGTGGCCGCTGAGCCAGCTGCCGTTGCCGCAGCGGGTGGTGTCGGAATCCGGAATAAACAGCGCTGGCGCGGAGGAACCGCCCTCCCAGAAGGTGCGCAGGTGGCAACCGTCCTGAAGGGTGAACTCCTGCCATGGCGTACGATCTGCCGCCACGGTGTGCGTCTCCGGATTCTGGTCAGGCGGCAGCAGCGCGCCTGAGGTGGCGGTCGTTGCCGCCGCCGTTTCCTGCTGCTTCACCACCAGCGCCCAGTCCTGCGCTTTAGCCGCTGTGCCCCGGGCAAGCGTCGTGCCTTCCGGATCGTTAAGCGTCCAGTTCAGGGTATTCAGCTTGCTGCACTGGTGCTCCAGCAGCGAGCCAAGGCGCGGCACGAAGTTTTCCAGCACCGAAACCTCTTTCTTGCCGTTCGCCACGATACGCAGCGCCACGTCCGCCTTACACCAGCTTTGCGGCGTATTGTCTTTAATGTTGTCGATCCAGATATCCAGCTTCTGCGCAGGAGACTGCACGATGCGGAAGTTTTCAGCCTGTGCGGTGGTCGCCACCGTCAGAAGAGCCAAACCCGATAGCCAAAGTTTCATATCAATCCTTGTGTGTCTAATCAGTTCCGCAGGGAAGAAATTGTGCTGCGTCAGAGAGCGTATGCAGCAAAGTGGTGTCCTGAGGGTTGCCCATCCACACCGCCACGGCGGTATAGTTATCCTGAGCATTGCCCTCCTGTTCGGCATTCTTTTGAATGATTTGGTTCATTAAGGTCAGCCACTCCTGTGGCGTATTGACCATGTGCAGCGACTGCTTCATCTGCTCTTCGCTGACGCCGTGCCAGAAACCGTCGGTGCAGAGCAGGAAGGCATCACCGTCCTCAACCTGCACGACATCGCTGTAGCTCGCTTCCGGTCCGCCATTCTCAATACCCAGCGCCAGATACAGCAGGTTGCTGTTGAGATCGTCGGTCTGATGCCCGGCATCTTTCATCTGCTGGACGAGGCTGTGATCGGTGGTGACATGCCACAGCCAGCCGCGGCGAAACAGGTACAGGCGGCTGTCTCCGGCGTGCGCCCAGTAAGCCAGACGGTAATCCCTGTCGATAAACAGGCTGACCAGCGTGGTGCCCATCCGGCGATAGTCCTGCACGGCCTGTTGTTCGCTGAGAATGGTGCGGTTCGCCGTTTGGACGTAGTCACGAATATGCTGCGCATTCAGGTGCTTGTCGCCATCAAAGCGGGAAATAATGCTGTTGCGGGCCAGCTCAGCGGCCACCTCGCCGCCCGGCAGGCCTGCGATGCCGTCACAGACGACAAAGCAGGCTGAACGTTCCCCGATGGTTTCTCCCGTCTGATCCTGGTTGCTGGCGCGCGTCCCCTGGCGGGAGAGAGAAGCCGTTGCGATATTCATTTTTCTTCCGATCCGCTTTGTGAGTCTTTGTACTGATTGACCTCCATGTCATAGGCATGGAGGAAGGCTTCGCCAAACAGGGTATGGAAGTCGTCCTCGATCTCGCCCGCCGTCTCGCCATAGCTGCGAACGAAATAATCCCACAGCGCGGCTTTACGGCTGCCCGGCAGCGCCAGGCGTGACGTCATCCCGTTCTGCTTCGCCTGCTCTTCCAGTTGTTCCGGGTTAAAGGATTGCAGCATGGCGGCGATAATGGCGCGGATACCAGAGATCATCCCTAGCTGGTGTGCCTGGAGATCGATCAGCGCATCACGCACCGATTTGGTCGGCGGCATAAAGCCCGGCATCGGCGTGCCGAACATCTGGATCAGCACCGTTTTCCCGGTCGGCAACAGTTTGAACGGGTTGTTCGCATCGTCGAGCACCATGGTCATATCGGCTTTCACCCCACGCTTGAGGATGGAGCGCGAGGAGAGCAGCGCCACGGTCCCCTGCGAGAACATGCCCAGGATCTGCCCCAGCTGACGCATATTTTCCCGGTCGAATTGCGGTACCGGCTGCATTTCGCTCAGGCCCATGCCCTCCAGCAGCGCCTCCAGCAGTTCGCCCTGAAGCACCTCGCCCCGCTCGCCGGTCTGCGCGGAGGCAGCAGGCGATGCAGCGTTTTTAACCGGGTCGATACGCAGGCGGCCTTTAGGCGCCTGCGCGTTGCTGCGCGCCACGGCCTGCGGTGTTGGCATGGTGAAGCCAGCGTAATCAGGGCGCGCGGGCTCCTCTTCCGCGCGCGGCGCATCCTGTGGTTCAGTCGGTTCCGGATCGAACAGCGGTGAGCTGGCCAGCGCATCCTCTTCCTGTGCGGCTTGCGGTTCAGGCTTTGGCTCCGGCTTATCGGCCACGATTTCATCCGGATGGGTTAACGGCGCGCCGCCCATCAGGCCGAGAGGGTCATCGTGACGCGCGGCAGGTGCGCTCGCCGACCCGCCAAACAGGGCTAACGGATCGAGTTCGTCCGACGCCTCTTCCTTTGGCTGGGCAGGTTTGCTTTCGTCCGGCTGTACCAGCGTTGAAGGGGTGACATCGTCAAAGATGCTCTCTTTTTTAAACAACGCTTCATCGCTAAACAGCGTGTCCGGGTCAACGTTTTTACGTTCAAGCGACGGTTCGGCGTCGTTAAACATTGCCAGCGGATCTTCGGCATTCCGCTCCGGGGCCGCAGGCTGAGAGAACGGATCGTGGGATGCGGCGGGCTGTGGTTTTGCCCGGTTGCTGGAGATGCTGTCGGAGATGGAAAACTCCTGCATCAGGCTGTCCCAGATTTCCGACGGCACGGCCGTAGGTTCAGCTTTTCCACGAGGCGCGGCGCTGGCCGGTTTCGGTTGCGGCGCTGGTGCAGGTGTCGCCACTGGGCGCGCCTGCTGCATGCTGGCCGCCATGCGGCTTACGGGCTGGGTGTCATGAATGAGTTCGCTGACTTCAATGCGATAATCATCAATACCGAGAATATCCCCATCCTGAAGCTCAACCTGACGCCCACGCTCCAGCGGGATATCATTCAGTACCACGCGGGTAACGCTGCCGCGGTTCGTGACGCGGCATTCGCCACTGGCGTCGACGTGAACGATGGCCTGCAAACGCGAGATGGTGCGGTCATTGTCCGGCAGCACCAGATTGTTATCCGTACCGCGCCCAATGGTGCCGCCCGGGGCATAAAAATCACAGCTGCTTTGCGGCGGCTGATGACCGGGTTTCGTAGAAATAATCGTGAATCGCATGGCGTATTCCTGCTGGTATGATTAGCGCTCAAACGCTGCCGCTCTCGGGGGTGAGAACGGCGGGGTTTGGGGGTTAAGGGCTGATTAAAGCTATTTGACTACATTCAGGAAAATAATGCCGATAAGCAGCCATAGCGTAAAAAGTAAGGCCTGAGCTTTATAGCGTCGATGCAGTTTTAATATCCAGCCGATTCTCTCTTCCGGTAAAGCCTGAACGAATTTATAGGCATCGTCCTGAACATTTCTGTCTTTGGTAAATTTCATCTTCACGCCTTTGCGAAGACGAACAAACCAGATTATTTTTTGATAGTTCGCCAGCGAACCAAAAAATGATGCGTAATTTGTCACCAGATCGAGATCGTAGCCTTTTTGCCTATATTCTGAAAGAAGCTGATTATATTCGGCCTCGTGTTTTTTAAAATAACGGGAACTGATGAAGTCCATAATTACGACAAGTAAAAATAAAACAACAATCAGAAATAAAAGAATATTTTCTAAATTCACCATAGCTTATCCATGACATATTCAGTTGCTCCACCGGCAACTTCGCCACCAATGTATCCACCCGCAGCGGCGCCTACCACAGAACACGCGAGCAACCCTACACCACCTGTTGCCACGCCCAATGCAACACATACGCCAGCCCCAGCCATGGCGCCATATTTTCCGCCATAAATCCCGCCCGCAAGACTGGCGCCAAATTGACTGTACTTCTTAACGGCGACTTTGGAACAACTCTGCTCTCTACCTACTGTACAGGCATCGTAAACTTCATTGGTTGTGTTTGCACCAGCGAAGCCGATAGCAAGCCATCCTCCCATTTTCAGAAAACGGGCAGCTTTTGAAGCATTGTCTACATATGTTGAATACCCTCGTATCGAGGCAACACCCGCAGTACTCCATTCGTGGACAATTGACCTGCTTGATAAACCTAAAGCGTGCTTGATTTCTTCATAAGGTTTCAGTTTCAGCGTTAGTCTGGACAGCTTATTTAATAAAACGTCCAGCTCAGAAAAAAGTTTTTGCCTTTCAACAAAAAACTGCTGCCCGATCAATGTGCCTTGCGTTCTGTATTGATTTTGATAAGCCAGTTCGATAGCTTTTAATTTCTTTTCTATTTCGCTAAAGTACCTTTCACCTGCATCAGCAACCACCCCGAGAGATTTATCCATAAAATTAGTTAATGCTGCGATGGTACTAAAATGCTTGTTAAAGAAATTAGCTTCATCTGTATTCAGTTCTGCCAATGCTCCATTAACCTTTTGCTTTGCATTTTGTAATTGTTTTAGCTGAACCGCATTTTCAGCACCCGGAGCATTAAGGATCAATATTTGCCCGGGTTTTAACCACCGTGTGTCCCTGTTCACTTGCATAAAATAACGTGCCGCTTCACTGTCTGGTTTATTGAACAGTAGTCTTGCCTGGAAATCTAACGTACCAGCCTGCTGAACAACACAATAACCAGGAGCAACCGTTGATTTTACGCTCATATTGACATCCCTTTGCAAACGAAATTAAGTCTCTGTAAATAATGACCGGGGAAAACTCCCCGGTCACGCGCGCAATTACGCTTCTTTATTTTCTTTGATGTTCCAGCCAGCGCTGCTTTCAGCACCTTTACCACCGGCAGTGGTCTGCTCCCAGTACTGCTGTTTCACTTTCGCAGCCTGGAATGCATAGGTCACGCCAACGGTATCGCCGTTGTCTGCACCCGTGTACTGAACGGAAGTCACGAGAACGTCTTCCAGGGTGATGCGGGTGTATTCAACCTGCTGACCACCCGCTTTGCAGACGGACAGTTCAACTTTGGTCAGGTGTTTACCGCTTGCGCAGTGTTTCAGGATTGCTGTAGTGGATTTGTCGATCAGAGCGTTAACGTGCAGATCGTTAAAGTTCACTTTACCGGCACCGCCGCCACCGCCAACGCTCATATTACCTGGCTGGGACGCGCCCCAGGAGAAGGAGGTAATATCAGTCCAGCCGGTGTGGTTAGAATCTTTAGATTCGCCCGTAACACCCTCGACCTTCAGAAACATATCAATAGCCATAATATCTACTCTTCGTGGATGAACAATATTGCTTTCGAAAAAGCCCTTATATGGCAAACAGGAAAGCATGGGGCTGAATAAAACCGTCCATATTTTACCTCTGCCTCATATCAAACGACCCGTGTCATTTGACAGTCTTACATTCCCCCTGAACGAAAGGAAAGAATGTGAAGTCTTATACTATTGTGGATTATCCTGAATCCAGGTGCGGTCAGGATCGCCAATGATGAGCTGCGGAACCAGTTTATTCAGTTCGTCGCTATGATAAAGACGTAGACAATTTAAGGTTACGCCTTTTACATCAGGTTTGCGCTCCGAGTGGAAACCATTAATTTGGTTTTTATACTTCCCAATAATGGCGTTAACTTTGTCAGTACCGTTTTCAGCATCAAACGGTATCCATTCAATAAATGCACTCGCACTGCGGGCCGCATCAGCAGAAAATTGACTGCCTTTATCTGCCACCTGCGCAAGGCAGCGCGCCAGGACAAAATCTTTTACCACCTGCCGGTATGTTTGCTGCTGATAAAAATCAACGTAAGGGTTGTCACCGCGAGCAGAAAAAGATAAGCAAGTGAGCAAAAGAAATACGGACTTTAGACACCTGAATATAATTATTTTAATTCCCAAAACCAGATTTCCTGACAGTACGGAAAGCAATCGGAGTTACATATAAACGAATTATTACTCAGAGGCTCGATAAGGTCGATATGACCACCGCCATACCCATCAATTTTATTGAAGAAAACAACACCTTTTCGGCCCAACATTGAGCGTGCACCAGCCTCGCGGTCTTTAAAGATTTCTGCCTTGCCAAACACATGGGATTTATAAAGCTGATCGGCAAGTAATTTTGCGCCAGGCTCGATTGTTTTTCCCTTATAGGGACCGGTCTTTATGGGTAAACGCCCTGTAAATTCAACATTGCATTTTAACAATGCCAGGCTCATTCTTACCGCACAGGTATTTTCGTATGCCGGTTGTTGCTTGATAATCGTCGAATAATCGTAGCCAATTTCTGAAAAAACCTGTTCACCCGAGGCAAAACCCGCGCGTGTGTGATTTGAAGAGTAATGCTGACGTTTAAGTTGTTCGTATAATGGTCTCATTTGTCACTCTCCTTTCTGCACGGGCGTAATTCTTTCATGCCGTCAATGATGATTTTTGAAGCGCGCTCCTCGCCTTGCTGTTTCGATAAGTTCGCAAAACGAGAATAGAGAAACTCATGTATTGTATTTGGCAAAAAAGGCTTGCCCTTGCACCATGCAGTGCCCTCAGACGCGTCGACTACGCCGAGAAGATACATATTTGCCTTAATGCGTTCACGTTCATTCGTTTTCGACAGCCAGGCTTTAGCAAAACGCTCTGCACTCAGATCTAAATCGTACCCTGTTAACAGCGTCGGATCGCGTTGGAAGTTTGATGTGTCATCCTGAGGCAATGCTTCCGCTTGAGGGTATTTGTAATTTCCAGCGTCCGCGCTTGCGAGAGTAGAAACTGCCAGCAAACTGGTCGCGATCAAAAGTATATGTTTCACCGTCTATCCTTATTCACTGACAGAAATAAGCTAAGCTCTTCCGCTCAGATGGCCGGCCCCTTCGGGCCGGCAATCGTCATTACGCGTCCTTCGTCTTCAGCGACGGCAGTTTAGATACCAGACGCAGGGAAACGGTCAGACCTTCCAGCTGGTAGTGCGGACGCAGGAAGAACTTCGCGGCGTAGTAGCCCGGGTTGTCTTCGATTTCCTGCACCTGCACTTCCGCCGCCGCCAGTGGTTTGCGGGACTTAGTTTCCTGGGAGGAGTTAGCCGGGTCGCCGTCCACGTAGTTCATCACCCAGTCGTTCAGCCAGCGTTCCATCTCTTCGCGCTCGCGGAAGGAGCCGATTTTGTCGCGCACGATGCACTTCAGGTAGTGAGCAAAACGGCAGCAGGCGAACAGGTACGGCAGACGGGAGGCCAGGCGCGCGTTAGCGGTGGCATCCGGGTCGTGGTACTCGGCCGGTTTTTGCAGGGACTGCGCGCCGATGAAGGCGGCGAAGTCGGAGTTTTTGCGGTGCACCAGCGGCATAAAGCCGTTTTTCGCCAGTTCCGCTTCACGACGGTCGCTGATGGCGATCTCGGTCGGGCACTTCATGTCCACGCCGCCGTCATCGCTTGGGAAGGTGTGGCACGGCAGGTTTTCCACCGCCCCGCCGGATTCCACGCCGCGAATCGAGGTGCACCAACCGTACTCTTTGAAGGAGCGGTTGATGTTGGCCGCCATCGCATAGGCAGCGTTTGCCCACGAGTAGCTGTTGTGGTTCGCGCCGTCGGTCTGCTCTTCAAAATCAAAGCTGTCGACCGGGTTGGTGCGAATGCCGTACGGCAGACGCGACAGGAAGCGCGGCATCACCAGGCCCAGATAGCGGGCATCTTCTGATTCACGCAGTGAACGCCAGGCAGCGTATTCGGTGTTCTGGAAGATTTTGGTCAGGTCGCGCGGGTTAGCCAGCTCCTGCCAGGACTCCATCTGCATCACGCCCGGCGCGGTGCCGGTGATGAACGGACAGTGGGCCGCAGAGCCGATGCGCGCCATCTCGCCCAGCAGCTCAACGTCCTGCGGGCTGTGGTCGAAGTAGTAGTCGCCCACGATGCAGCCAAACGGCTCGCCACCGAACTGGCCGTACTCCTGCTCGTAGATTTTTTTGAAGATCGGGCTCTGGTCCCAGCCCACGCCCTTGTAGCGCTTCAGGGTGCGGCCCAGCTCCTGCTTGGAGATGCTCATAAAACGGATCTTCAGCATCTCGTCGGTTTCGGTATTGTTCACCAGGTAGCTCAGCCCGCGCCAGGCGCTCTCCAGCTTCTGGAACTCCTCGTGGTGAATAATCTGGTTCACCTGCTGTGAAAGCTGCTCGTCAATACCGGCAATCAGGTTCTGAATGGTGCGGTAGGTATCGTTTGAGAAGGTCACGGTGTTTTCCAGCGCCTGCTGCGCCAGGGTTTTAACCGCGCTTTCTACGGCAGAGCGCGCCTGATCGGTTTTCGGGCGGAACTCTTTATTCAGCAGCGCGCTGAACTCGTCCTGGCTGAACGCCTGGCCCGCCTGCTGATCGTGTTGTTGAGTCTGGTTGCTCATCGATTATTCCTCGCTACCTTTCGCACTTTCGTCATTTTTTGGCAACTGGCTCAGGGATTTGAGCAGCGTCGGATCCTGGAGAATTTTCGCGATCAGCTCTTCCGCACCGTTTTTACCGTCCATGTAGGTCAGCAGGTTGGAGAGCTGGGTACGGGCTTCCAGCAGCTTGTTCAGCGGCTCTACTTTGCGGGCCACCGCGTCCGGCAGGAAGTCGTCCATGCTGTCGAAGGTCAGATCGACATTGAGCTTACCTTCGCCGGTCAGGGTGTTATCCACCTGGAACGCCACGCGCGGCTTCAGCGCCTTCATGCGTTCGTCGAAGTTGTCGATGTCGATTTCCAGGAACTTACGCTCGTCGACGGCTGGCAGATTTTCCACCGGCTTGCCAACCAGATCGGCCATAACGCCCATCACAAACGGCAGCTGAATTTTGCGTTCTGCGCCGTAGATCTCTACGTCGTACTCGATCTGCACGCGGGGAGCACGGTTGCGTGCGATGAATTTCTGTCCACTGTTACTCATTGCCATGATGTTCTCCATCAAAGATGCGCGGTGAAGGTGAAACGGCAGACTCCATGCCTGTCGTCATAATGCCAGGACGCGTCATTCGCGGCGTCCAAAGATGTTTTCCAGTTGGTTAACGCCGTCTGGCGCCAGGTCGCGAATAATGTCCATAAAGTTGAGTTCAGACAGCCGCTGCACCCGTTCAATCATCAGCGGTGCGGGATGGCTGGGTTCGTACTGCGCAAAATACTGTTTCGCTTTTTCCAGCATCAGCTGGGCGTCGGCGCGGCTGGTCACCTGCACGCTGCGCCAGTCCGTCACCTGCTGAACGGGCGACGCGGCCACCGGCTGCGGCTCGGCGTGCTGTTCAGCCTGCGCGTCACGGTTCGGCAGCAGCTTGCTGATATCGGTCACCTGACAGGCGCTGGAAACCAGTCCGACAGTTTTCAGCAGCTGTTCCATCTCCGGGACGCCACTTTCCCCGAGATAGCCGGTAAGCAGTTCGCGGATGGCCAGCAGGCGTTCGTTGATCACGATTACCGCTTCGGTGCCGGGCTGATCGCCCCGGGCCAGCTCATCGATCAGTCGTGGACGACCGCCCGGATAATCCGGACACTCGGTTTTACTGCCGTCAAGCAGCGCCTGGGCGTCACGGAGCGAAATCTCATCGCCGTTTGAGCGGAGCAGTGAGGCGTTACGCACCGCGACCGTCAGGTCAGATTTATCACTCAGCCCGGCGAGGGCGTTGATACGGTAGAACGGATCGGTTTCGCCATACTCTTCCAGCAGCGGGTAAAGTTGCTCCCAGTAACGGGACAGGGCTTCCTGCACCAGCAGTAGCCCGTCGGCGTAACCTGCCAGCCCGCGACGACGCGTCCAGGCATGGGTTAACGCCAGCATGACGCGAAGATCTTTGGTGCGACCCAGCAGGCTGGTGGCGAGTTTTTCCACCTTGTTCCAGTCGGCAGGCTCTGCCGGAATGATGGTGTCGCCAAACTGCTGCTCGGCTTTGCCCTGACTGGCCTGACCCATGGCCTGGAAATCGGCGTCGTACTCCAGATTTTCACCGCAGGGGTTATCGGGGCTTATCGGCGCGAGAAATTCATCGATATTCATAAGATCCCTGCTTATTCAAACATAGGCGGGTAAAGACCGTGGCGGCCCGGACGGGCGCCGCCTGCCGGATCGAACAGCAGCGTAAAGAGCTGCCCGGTGAAGTTTCCGCTGTGGACGTGGGTGTACAGCGGATAGCCGTCGCAGCGGTTTGTCCACCAGTAGCTGGTCTGGCGCAGCGGATCAAAACACTCCGCCGCCTGCGGCCAGCCCAGCGTGCTCTGACCATCGTCGTCATAGCCAATCACGTCGAGAATGTCGGAACGCTTTTGCGGCTCAACCGGCTGGGGCGCCGGGATGGTCATCAGCATTTCATCCAGCTGGGAGGCAGAATAGCTGTTACGCACCGCGTGCAGCCCCAGACGGCCAAGCTGCTGGTACCAGCTTTCAGCCTGCCCGAGCAGGCGGGATGACCATTCGGCGGGGGTGAAGCTCAGTTGCAGGCATACCGGATAGTGGCGGCCTACGCTGTCACGGCCCGGCAGCAGGCAGCCCATCTGAATCATCTGGCTACCGAGCATCGGCGGGACGACAAAGTTCCACACCGGGGCTTTTGAAAACGGGCGCTCGCCGCTGCGCTGCTCTTCCTGTTGCCAGGACAGCAGGCCGACCTGGAACCAGTGCGACCACTGGCGTTGCAGGGTATCCGGAAAGCGACGCTGCAAAAAATCTCCGGCGCTGGGTAATTTGCCATACCAGCTATAACGGTTCATCGCAGGGGTATTCGTCATACGGCTGTCCTTGCGGTTATGGGCATGTGAAACGGGGAAGCTGGAACGGGTTGCGGATGCTGTTCGGGGCAAACTCCAGCGTGACCTGATGTCCGTCGACGTTGAAGGTCGCCTGACGGCTCAGGCTACCCGCGCCAGGGCTGGTGCGCGCCTTGTCGAAAAAGCGGTTGAGCGCCCAGGAACCGTTAGTTACCAGCGTTGCGGTGCTGCCATTGGTCAGACCGAGCTGCATACGCACCTGGTTCGTCCCGCCCGGCCCCGGCCAGTTCATGATCTGCACCGCCTGCGGACCGTGGCTGTAGCGCAGCAGCTGGCCGTCCACGTCCAGCGTCAGGTTCAGAATGGTGTTGTCCATCCGCACGGTGCGCACCGTGACCTTAAAGGATGGCGTGGTCGCGCCGTTGGCAAAGAAGGCATCGCGGACAGACTGCGCCTGCTGGAACGGACGCAACAACCCTTCGCTGCCCGGCAGCGTTTTACCGTCGATGCCCGGCATAAAGCGCCAGTTCGCCTGGGTGGTGTCCACCTTGTTGGTCAGGTTGTCGCGGAAAAAGGTGTCCATCAGTCCGGTGCCCGGCGCGAACATGCGGGCGAGATCGTCGGGCGTCACCTCGGTGCTGGCGCTGCGCACCAGTGGATAACGCCCGGCAATCGCCTGACGGCAGAACCCACCCACTTCCACGTTGATGCGCTTACGCACGTTCTCCAGATCGCGACGCTGGGTGTCGCTGCTGGCGCCGACGGCCATATTGCTGAACATGGTTTGCAGCCCGCCCGGCAGACGGCCCGCGCTGGCTTGCAGGCGGCTGATTGCATCCCCGCCCGGCGCAGGCATACCGCTGTTTGCCGCATCCTGAACGGCGGTCAGGTAGCGATAAAGCTCGTCAACCTGCTTAAGAAAATCGTCAAAGACGATGGTCTTGCCACCCTTCTCCAGCGGCTGCGCCAGCTCAATCATCGGCGCATAGTGGTCAGTCACCAGTTGTTCAGGCGCCTGCGTCACAACCGCGCCCTGCGTCGGGGCATTGTCACCGTTGCTGAACAGCGCTTCCAGCGTGCGGGTGGCGCGGTTGCTTTGGTCTTCCGCTTTCTGCGCATCTTCCGGCGCTGGCGCAGTGCGCGACAGGGTCAGCACCTTGCTCAGGTTAAGCACCAGACGGCGCAGCGGCGAGTTGGTGCCTGAAAGCAGGCGCGCGGTGTTAATGCGCTGGGAAAGATCGGCGCTGTTGTTGAGCTGAATGTCAGCGAGAAAGCGATCCCAGTTGACGATAAAGTCGCGCATGTAGAGCTGGCGCACGGCGTTATCGATCTGCTGTTTATCTTCCTGGGCGGTGGTCGCTCCCAGTACCCAGGCATCGTCCTTGTGCAGGGCGGTGGTCACGCTGTCGATCTGGTCGTTGAAGCTCTTCCAGTAGCCGTCCGGCGTATAGAGGCCCGGTACGCCCTCACTCACCGGCTTGCCGCTTTTACGGGAAAACACCAGCTCGCTCTGCGGGCCGCCGAGATCTGAAAGCGAAACCGGCTTCAGGTTTTCATCATGCTCCAGCAGACGTTTCAGGCGGCCATATACGCGTGTTGAGAGCGGCTGCTGGTTGATAAGCGCCCTTTCACGTGCCACCAGATCCTCATCCTGCGCATACGGTGAAGCCTGAATTTTTGGCTCCAGCAGCTGCGTCAGGTGCCATTCCAGCTCCTGAAGCTGCGCCTGCGTCACGTTCTGCGGCAGGTTGCGTTGCAGGTTGAGCATCACCCACGAGTGCAGGAATTTGCCGTCATAGTGCTTCGGCTGATAGAGCATCTGATAGGCTTTCAGCGCCTCGTAGCTGTACTCCACGTCGCTGCCGTTGTCGTTGCGCAGCCAGGTGGTAATGTGCATCGCCACGGCGGGCAGCAGCATCTGATCCAGCGCCTTCTGGTACAGAGACTGCGAGGCATCGCTGACGTCATCCCCGCGATAAAGCCCCATGCGGCGGGAAACCGGCGGGTCGTTAACGTCGAAGGCATTGCTTTTCGGCAGATCCACCAGGCTGTTAAGCAGCGGCAGAAGCGCAAACAGATCGCGCTGGGGCTGGTTTTGCAGCGCCTTGCTCTGCTGCTCCAGCATCGGCACTTTTGCGTCCACTTCTTCCAGATAGGCTTTATTTTTGGCGTAGCTGGTCAGCCACAGGCCACCCAGGATCACCAGCAGGGCCAGAAGCGCCGCGTAGCCGGACCACATCACGGCGCGGTTGCGCAGCTCCCACCAGCGGTTTTCCCCGGCGATGCCCGCTTCCTGGAAAATGACGTTTTGCAGCAGGTTTTTAATGAAGAAGCTTTGGCCCTTCGCGCCCGGGATCGGCGCCTCTTTGCTCACCGAATCCCAGCGCGTGCTTTCCCCCCCTTCAGGTAAGGAGAGCGCGCGGTTCAGCTCGCCCATCACGCGGTCAAACGGCATCCCTTCCTGAGTGCCACTGGCAAAGTAGATGCCGCGCGGCGAAAATTCGGTTTCGAAGTTTGAACGGGCAAAGACCGTGCTCAGGTAGTCTGCCAGCAGCGGACGCAGCGCGGCGAACTCCTGCGGGAAGAGATAGGCTTCCGCACGGGTTTTGGCGTCATGCTCTTTGAGCATGGTTTCCGGAAGGCCAGCATCCAGACGCTGTTGCAGCAGGGAAAATTCCTGCTGGAAGTTGCCCATCAGGTCGTAATCGGCGTGTTTGGTCTGCTCCCACGGCAGCGTAAAGCCCCAGATCTGGTCGCGCTGGGCTTTGTCGTAATCCGCAAACCAGGCGCGGAAGCCTTTAAGCAGGTCCGCTTTGGTCACCATCACATACACCGGGAAGCGAATACCCAGCTGTTCATGCAGCTCGGAGAGACGCTGGCGCAGGTTGACCGCCTGCTGGCGCGAGGCCTCAGCGGACTGCGAAAGCAGGTCGGAAATGCTGATGGTGATAATCACGCCGTTGATGGGCTGGCGACGGCGGTATTTACGCAGCAGGTTGATAAATTCCAGCCACTCCCCGGCGTCCTGAACCTGCTCACTCTCCTGAGTGGTATAGCGCCCCGCGGTATCCAGCAGAACCGCCTCGTTGGTGAACCACCAGTCACAGTTGCGCGTGCCGCCAATGCCGCGCAGCGCGGTTTTACCGAAGCGGTCCGCCAGCGGGAATTGCAGCCCGGAGTTGGCCAGCGCGGTGGTTTTACCGGAACCCGGCGCGCCAATAATGACGTACCACGGCAGCTGATAGAGGTACTGCGTGCTGAAGCGCTGCGTCCACTGCGCGCCATGTCCCGCTTTGCTGAAGTGGGCTTTTTTCAGCATCTGGGCGGCTTCATCGAAACGCCCGGCAAGGATCTGCTCCTCGCTGTTCAGACGTTTCTGCGGATCGGCCGCCTCCGGGCTGGTGGTATTTTCGTTGAGCTTGTCCATCAGCTTACGGTTCAGCCAGGCGTTATACAGCCGCGGCAGAATGTGGCTCTGGGCCCAAATCAGGTAGACCACCGCAATGCTGATGACGCGGTTCTGCTCTGATTCAAGGGGCCGGGTATCCACGATGGACAGCAGCGGGCCAATCATCCAGATGACCGCCGCGAGCGCCGTTACGCCCAGGAAGCTCCACAGAATGCGATTGGTCAGTATAGAAAGTAGAGTTGTCAGCATCCTTAGTTTCCTTGCGGCAATCCGTTCAGCTCGGCCTGTGTATTGTCAGGCGATACCAGCAGCGTAATCTCCACGCGGCGGTTACGGGCGCGATTTTCAGGCGTGGTGTTAGGCGCTACCGGGTTGATCTCGCCCCGCCCTTCGGCTTTGACGCGCTCAGGCTGCGAGAGGCTACCCTGGAGCTGTTTTTGCACCGAACGGGCGCGCTCAAGCGAGAGTTCATAGTTGGAGGCGAAGCGTGCGCTGCGGATCGGCACGTTGTCGCTGTACCCCACCACCAGAATTTTGCCGCTGACGTTATTCATCGCCTGGGCGATGCGGTCGATGACCGGCTCATAGCGATCGCGCACCACCGTTGAGGCCGAGGCAAAGAGTCCGTCCCCTTTCAGGATCACCACGCTGCGATCCGCCTCATCCTTAACGGCCACCAGACCGGCATCAATTTCTGGTTTCAGGAAGCCGCGCAGGTTCAGCACCGCCGGCAGCTGACGCGCAGGCTGCTGGATCGTGGTTTCCGGCAGTTGGGACTGGTAAATTTTCGCCAGCACCGGGCTGGTGTTATCACCCAGACGCCAGTTCAGCACGATATAGAACAGGCAGGCGATAAAACCGACCAGCGCCACGCACGCCCAGAGTGGGATCATCGGCCGCCAGAGCTTGCGCAGAACGGGGCGATCTTCCGGGTGCGGCGAGAGCGGCGGCGGGTAGCTGCCGCGCACGCCACGGATCATCTGCCACAGGCGCTGTTTGATGGTTTCAAGCTGGGTCCGGCCATTGTCCAGCACGCGGTAGCGGCCTTCAAAGCCGAGCAGCAGACAGTAGTTGATCATCTCCAGCAGCAGAATGTGTTCGCGCGGATTCTGCGACAGACGCGCCAGCAGCTGGAAAAACTTCTCACCGCCCCAGGTTTCGTTATGAAACGTCACCAACAGACCATTGCTTGACCAGACGCCGCTGCTTCCCCACGGGGTCAGCGCGGCGGCTTCGTCCAGCGCCGTGCAGAGGCAGTAGCGCGCGCCGACAATCACTTCATACGGTAAGCCCGCCTGCTGGCATCGCACTTCGAAACGGCGAATTTCGTCAATCAGGCGCTGGCGCAGCCCGACCTGATCGTCGTGGGAAACCGAATGACGGATTTGCGGAATCGCATTGAGCAGCGGATTGGCGGCCGCCACCAGCTGATTGTTCCCACTGGCTCCGGTAAACACGGCATCACTGCCGGTATCCTGTCGTTCCTGCATATTAAGCGCTCGCTTTATTATTCTGTCGGGCTACGGATGGCCCAGAACTCCATATCGAGACCCGGGAATTCCCCTGCGAGATGCAGCGCGAATGCCCCGGACTTGTCCATCTCGTGCCACAGTTCGCTGCCCCTCTCGAGCTCGAAATAGCTGTAGCCTGCATGCCACGGGATCTGCGGCGGCGCGACGGGCATTGCCCGAAGCATGATGCCCGGCAGCTGGAGCTGGACCAGATCGCGAATTTTCGACACTGGCGCAACCTTCATCTGGGCAGGGAAATGGGTTTGCAGGTGTTCGCCGGGGACATTGGCTTTTACCGCCAGCACGAAGCCAAATTCGCGGACCATGCTGGTCTCCGGCACGGTGGCGATGTTCAGCCCGTGGGAGCGTTCGTGCAGCGGCAGCTGGATGGCATGATCTTCCATGACCAGCGACAGCCCCTGACGCAGCATCAGCATCAGTTTGCTGAAGCAAACGGCGAGATCGTCATGGTCGTATACCGGCAGTATGCTCTCTGCGGTACGCTGCGGCGTCCAGGTGGCGAGCTCCGTGGCGAACGGCAGCCAGCTGCGCCAGAGCGCTTCCGGGTGAAGCAGCGGCAGCGTTTTTAAATGTGAGACGTCGCCAAGGTGGCGGTTGATCAGCGAGAGAAGCGTGAACTCAACCATCTCGGACGTATTGAAACGCCCCGGCTGGCGCAGTCGACCGCCGATCTGCTGGCTACGCTGCACCAGCAAGCCGTGCAGGTCATTGATCATGCCGTACAGCTGCGGGCTGTTATTGGTGTTCAGCATTGGCGGGATGTAGCTGTTATCCAGCCGCACGTGGTTATCGTTGCGCTTTTCGGTGACGTACGCCACGCCGATGGCGGTCCATTCTGCCGTCAGATCTTTCTCCAGCATCAGGGTCAGACGCAGGCGGCCAAACTGGACCGTCGCCTCCCCGACCGACATGGCGTTGTCGTCTTCCACCTCTTGTTCAAAGGTAATAAAACGCGCCAGAGAAGACTGCTCCTCGCTGAAAATCACCTCTTCACGGCCACCGCGACGAACCGGCAGCGCAAGCACCACCTTTTCATTGGTGAGATTATCGGGGATTTTTAGCGGAGCCGGACCGTTGCGGTCGCTGCGAACCTGGAAAAAGGTGCCGTCAGGCAGCAAACCGCTACAGTAGCTCAGGGCAATACAGCCCTGGCGAAGCATCGCTTCATCCAGCTCAAGGTCGAGAAAGCCCCAAAGATACGATCGCTGCAAGGCCCCCCACTCACGAACGTGGTTGAGGAGGTAGCTTTCTGTCCGCTGAAAATGGTGGGGACGCAGGAACATGCCCTCGGTCCAGACGACCTTTTCTGCTTTCGTCATGATGATCTCTTTCCTGTTATGAAGGGCGTTACTGGCTGATGACCCGGATACCATTTACGTCAAGAAAGACGCTGGCCTGGAGTTCATCTGCGGACCATTTCCAGAACTGGTAAATCGCGTTTTCGCCGGGAACAGGCAAAGGAAGTGAGACGCGCCATTTTTTGCCGTCCAGCGCCTGGTATTCCGCCATCACGCCGATATAGCGCGCTTCCGGTGAGCTTTGTCCGCTCAGGGTTTTCGAAAGCTGGCCCGGCATCAGGAAGAACACATCGCTGTTCAGCAGATTCGCGCCAAGCGTGGCTGACGCATTGTTCTGTAAGGAGTAGAAGTCACTGGACATGAAATCCGCATCGGATTTCAGCAGCAACACTCTGACCTTAAGCGGCGCAGAATCATTGATTTGAGGATGAGCCTGAAACTGAAGATTGTAGCGGGAGGGGTCGCTGTGTGAAGACGACGTACAACCACCGATCAGCGCGAGAATCAACGCAAAAAAAGGGAACCACATCCGATGAAAATTTTTATTATTCATAAAAATATGCTCGTGAAACCCATTTAGTTCAGGATCCAGGTACCGTTCGCGCTGTCTTTGCAGGCTTTGCTGTTGCCATCGACATCAACACAGGTGGTTTTCTTACGCGCTTTCGGGCGCAGTGCCTGTTTACGCACGGTGGCTTCGTACTGGTCAGCCTTGATCACGGCACGCATCGGAACGTAACCAATCAGCTGTTCACTCCCTTCATCGGCCAGCGCCATCCAGAAATGTTCAACCTGCCCCAGCACGACGTAAGTTTTACCGGTCTCAAGCGTACGGATCACTTTTCCGCCGTAGTCAGGACGGCTCATCAGGGATGCCGGGTACATGGCACGGTACGGTTCATTCACCTGAGTGAACTCCGCCGGAGGGGTAACAGCGTGACGGTGCGTCAGCGTGATGCCATTCACCTGGCTGGTCACAATCGTATCATCGGTGATCGCTGGTTTCTGCGGCGCCTTACAGCCCGCCACCGCCATAACAAACAGAAGTGATAACAATACGCGCAGTTTCATATGCTTTTCCGTAGCGATATTTAGAGGATGAAGAGAGGGGATAAAATTTGACTTAGGTGCTATTGTTAAAATAATCGGAATATTTTCAGCAGGTAACTATTTTAAGGCATAGCTACCGCACGAACCCGACAGAAATGGGCCCAGCATGCTCCTGACATATTTTGACAAACGGTAGACAAGTTTACATGAGCTTGTCATCAATTCAATATTTCCCACCTGCTTAATGGCGTTTAATGATACGCCCAATGCATTATAGGATTAATCTCATAAAAAATGCGCACTTAGGTAAAATCGTCTTTTTCTTAGACAGATTTTGAGCATAACTCTATGAAAATTAATGGCTAAACAGGAAAAAGAGAACCACTATCATTAACGTAACCCCTTATTATCTCCACTACCATAATTAGTAGAATTTCATTTTTTCTGTGCGCTGCGGGATATATCTGGGATATTTTCATTGTTGCATTCAGAAGATAACTTTTATTGTGCACGAGCGTCCCGCATAAACAAATGGCGGCTAAGAAAATGGCAGAAATTTAATTTCGCGATCCGAAATAACCTGAGCAAAATTCCCCTTTGGGGTTATTTTTTGCACCTAAACAATTAAGCCCGGCTACATCTTTTTGCTCTCTCATCGTTCAGCGCGCTCCCTTGCAGCCCATAAACTGGGGGGTTCAGCGGCGCTGACAGTGAACCTCACGCAAGAAGTTTTACCGTTACTACATATTTATTTTACTTCTTCCCAACATCTGCCGTTCTACTCTTTCACCCGGCACGCCTCATTTGTCTCTTCTACAATGTTCGCCTTCCGCTTGACTTATTTTGTGATAAAGGTACTTTTCAGGACATGAAGAAGATCCTGATTATCGTTCCCGATGGTGGCATGTTGTTTGAGGCCGCCGGTATCGCCGACATTCTGATGCAGGCCAACCGGCTGCACCCGGACGGCCTTGCGCAGCCCCGCTACCGCATCATTATCGCCACCACCCAGCCTCACCTGGTGATCCACGGCCAGTCCGGCTTAAACCTGCTGGCGGACTATCGCCTGCCGGAGCTGGATCCGCGCGAGCCGCTGGACACGATCATCATTACCGGTCGCGGCATGAATGAGCAGGAGAGCACCGCCGTGGTGGACTGGCTGCACCTTGCCGCGCCGCATGCGCGCCGCGTCGCCTCTGTCTGCGGCGGGGCCCTGCTGCTGGCACAGGCCGGACTGCTCGACGGGCGCCGGGCAACGACCCACTGGCGGCTGCTGGAAACCCTGAAAACCCGCTATCCTGCGGTCAACGTTGAGGGCGGCCCGCTCTATGTTCAGGATGGCCCCGTCTGGACGTCGGGCGGCGTCAGCTCCGGGTTTGACCTGACGCTGGCGCTGGTGGAGGATGATTACGGCTTCACCCTCGCCCGCAATGTGGCGCAGGATATGGTGATGTACCTGCGTCGGCCTGGCGGCCAGCTACAGTTCAGCCGCTATAATCTGGAGCAGTCCGGCGCGACCGGACCAGTCAACGAACTGCAAAGCTGGATCCTGCAAAACCTCACCGCAGATTTGTGCGTCGAAAGGCTGGCCGAACGGGTCGCCATGAGCCCGCGCAATTTCACCCGCGTGTTCACGCGTGACGTGGGCGTGCCTCCGGCCCGTTATGTCACCGAAGCGCGTCTGGCCGCCGCCCGACAGCTTCTGGAGCAGACCCAGGATCCGCTTGAGGTCATTGCCGAAAAAAGCGGGTTTGGTACCAGCATCAACCTGCGCCGCGTTTTTGAAAAGCAGCTTCATCTCACGCCGGGCGAATACCGCCAGCGATTCCACTGCCGCAGAATGGCGTAATATGATCCTTTTTTGTCATTTACGCCATACGACCTGACGCCTACAGTAACTCCAGACATCACAGATAAGGAGTGCATCATGGTTAAGGTCGGTATTAACGGTTTCGGCCGTATCGGACGTAATGTCCTGCGCGCGGCGCTGGGCAACCCGGATCTCCAGATTGTGGCCATTAACGATCTGACGGACAGTAAAACCCTCGCCCATCTGCTGAAATATGACTCTCTGCTCGGCACGCTGCCGGTGCCTGTGGAAGCGGCGGACGGCGCGCTACAGGTTGACGGGCAACGCATCACCGTATTCAGTGAACGCGACCCGGCAAACATTGCGTGGAAAGACGCAGGCGTTGAGGTGGTAATTGAAGCAACCGGCTTCTTCACCGAACGTGAAAAAGCGGCGGTGCATATCACGAGCGGCGGCGCAAAACGCGTCATTATTTCCGCCCCGGCTAAAAATGATGATCTGACGGTGGTGATGGGTGTGAACCACACGCTGTACGATCCGGCCCAGCATTTTGTGGTCAGCAACGGGAGTTGCACCACTAATGGTCTGGCGCCAGCGGCGCAGGTGCTGCACCAGCAGTTTGGCATTGAGCACGGGCTGATGAACACCACGCATGCCTACACCAACAGCCAGGCGCTGCATGACCAGCCGGAAAAAGATCTGCGCGGCGCGCGCGCGGCAGCATTATCGATTGTGCCTTACTCCAGCGGCGCGGCAAAAGCGCTCGGGAAAGTGATCCCTGAGCTTGACGGTAAACTCACCGGGTATTCCCTGCGCGTGCCGGTTCCGGTGGTGTCGATTGTCGATCTGACGGTGACGCTGAGCCGCAACGTGACCGCTGAGGAGGTGAATGACGCGTTCCGTCAGGCTGCCGCCAGCGGGCCGCTGAAAGGCATCCTGGGCTACAGCGATGAACCGCTGGTCTCCAGTGATTATCAGGGCGACCCGCGCTCATCCATCATCGACGGGCTTTCAACGCTGGTGATTGGCGGGAATATGGTGAAGATCCTGTCGTGGTATGACAACGAATGGGGCTTCTCGAACCGTCTGGTGGATCTGGCGGTGCTGATGGATAAGAAAGGGTTGTAGCCGATCGTATTGCCGGGTGACGCTTGCGCATACCCGGCCTGCAAAATGGCCCCTCTGCCTGCTAACAGGGGGGCATTATGACACTCTTCAGAAATAATATTTAAACCGCACACGACCGCCATAACGATCGTCGTTCTTATCGCTTCCCTTTTTCGGCGACGCGTTCACCCACGAAGCGTAGGCGCCCAGGTAAATGTTAAAGTTCTTCATCTTCATTACGTTGGGAATAAGGTATGACGCATGGACAGTGTGAATATCATACTCACCCGGATCGGTGATCCAGCAATCATTCTCACACTCTGCGTCAAAGGTTGAAGTGTTAAATTCGTCGATTTCGTTATGTGCATAAATATAGCCCAGGTCATGGTGAATCCGTAACCGGTGCGGTCAGACTGATCGACCCAACGACCCGCGTCATCCCGATAGCCATAAGCATTGTTGACCAGATTGGTTTCCATGGCGACGGCCGTTGAGAACGGGCCGTCCTGCCACGAAATAACTGGCCGGACATAGGCGACGTTCTTATCATTTTCCAGTTCCGGCCATGGTAGCGCTGGTCGACGTACAGATCGCTGCCGTCTTTGAACAGCGTATTCAGCTCGAAATACCAGTTATCCAGCGTTTTACTCATCAGGAAGTTACCGCCGCTGTCGGTACGGCCACGCCCCTCTTTCAGCATATAAATGTAACCATAGCCGTCGCTATAAAGATCGTCCGCTGTATTGCCTGAGTATTCAACAAAGGTATCCTGGTTAAGCGGGAACATATCGTAGGCTTCAAAACGTCCAACTTTAATTTCCCAGTCGTTTTCTGCGCCAAAGAAAAATACCGCATCATCAAGGTACATTTGCCCTGCTAAATCGCCCAGTGGTTGTACAGAAAATCCGGCAAAATGGCCGTTATCCATTTTTCGGTAACCCTCAAACCCCAGCAAAATACGACAATTAATATCCCACCGTTCTTTATCTCCCGGCGCCCAGTCGCTATTAGCACTTTACTTAACAGAAGTCAGACTGCCGGTTTTGCTGGCAGCATCCATATTAAATTCCACATCGCCATAAAATTTTATATATCCAAAGCCCGAAAGCGTCAGCTTCGGTGGTGCGTCTTTATTGACGGGCTTTTCTGACTGGACGACCACGGGAGCAGCCTGCTGACTGGCCGCCTGCTGTTGTTTCAACGCCTCGATTTGCGCCTCCAGTTGCGCCAGTTTTTCATCTACGCTCGTCGCGCTTTGTGCCGCAAAAAGAGAGCCAGAACAGAGTACCCCCACGAGGACAACCATTTTTTTTAATTGCATAGAATCCATCCTGAAATAAAAGCGAATACCCTAAGTGATGGGCCACTCTATTTCGTATAAATGTTTTTCGGCAGGCTATTATGTTTTTTGTTATGTCGGTTATGTTTTTTACTTTGTGTGACCTTCACGGAAAGTTATTCGCGGAATGTAATAAAGAAACACAACCCCGTTCACAGAATTAAAAAAGATTGCAACCCATAAGCCTGGTCAATATTCATAGTGTGCCCTGACAGGATATTTAATTAAAACCATTCCCCAAAAAACATTCCCCGAGTAAATTGTTTCCGGCGCGCTTCTCACGTCCGGGCGCGGCGGTAAATTGTCTGGTAATGCGCAAAATGGGATATCTAACACGCGAAGCGGGCAATATTCGTCTAAGGTTTTCAGGTGATTGACGACAGCGGTGACGCTGCCCAGCGACGAATGGAGATGAACCGATGATAAAAACTCGAATGCTACGCCCTGGCTTGTTACACCTTACGTTGGCAGGCGCCCTACTCGGTGTTACCGCATTTAGTTATGCTGAAGACCAGCCAACGAGCCAGCAAAGCTCACCTGATATTCTCCTTGGCCCCCTCTTTAATGAAGTACAGAGCGCCAAACTGTTCCCGGATCAGAAAACCTTCGCGGATGCCGTTCCCAAAAGCGACCCGCTAACCATCCTGGCGGATTACCGGATGCAGCATACCCAGTCCGGTTTTGACCTGCGCCACTTCGTAGAAATGAACTTTATCCTGCCGAAGGAAGGTGAGAAATACGTTCCCCCTGAAGGCCAGAGCCTGCGCGAACACATAGACGATCTGTGGCCTGTACTGACCCGCACCACTGACAAAGCGAACAAATGGGACTCCCTCCTGCCCCTGCCAAAGCCCTATGTCGTGCCGGGAGGACGCTTCCGCGAAGTCTATTACTGGGACAGCTATTTCACCATGCTGGGGCTGGCCGAGAGCGGCCACTGGGATAAGATCGGCGACATGGTGGACAACTTCGCTTACGAGCTTGATACCTGGGGCCATATCCCTAACGGTAACCGCAGCTACTACCTGAGCCGCTCTCAGCCGCCTTTCTTCTCGCTGATGGTGGAATTGCTGGCCACGCATGACAGCGACGCGTTGAAGAAATACCGTCCGCAGATGGAGAAAGAGTACGCTTACTGGATGGAGGGGGCTGATGGGCTCCAGCCTGGTCAGGCGAACAAACGCGTGGTGAAGCTGGATGACGGCTCGATCCTCAACCGCTACTGGGACGATCGGGACACGCCGCGCTCTGAGTCGTGGCTGGATGACGTGACCACCGCCAAAAATAACCCTAACCGTCCGGCCACCGAAATTTACCGCGATCTGCGCTCTGCCGCGGCCTCGGGCTGGGATTTCAGCTCCCGCTGGATGGACGATCCACAGAAGCTGGGTACCATCCGCACCACCAGCATCGTGCCGGTGGATCTGAATGCGCTGATGTTTAAGATGGAAAAACTGCTGGCCCGCGCCAGTCAGGAAGACGGCGATAACGCCAGTGCAAGTAAATATGACGCGCTGGCCTCCGCACGTCAGAAAGCCATGGAAAGCCACCTGTGGAACGATAAAGAGGGCTGGTATGCGGATTACGATCTGAAAACCGGGAAGGTGCGTAATCAGCTGACGGCCGCAGCCCTCTTCCCGCTGTATGTGAAGGCCGCATCACAGGATCGCGCGGATAAAGTGGCCGCAGCCGCGTCGTCACGCCTGCTGAAACCGGGCGGTATTTCTACCACCACCATCAACAGCGGGCAGCAGTGGGATGCGCCGAACGGCTGGGCGCCGTTGCAGTGGGTAGCGGTGGAAGGGTTGCAGAACTATGGTCAGCAGAAAGTGGCGATGGACGTAACCTGGCGTTTCCTGAAAAACGTTCAGCATACCTACGATCGCGAGAAGAAACTGGTTGAGAAGTACGATGTCTCTTCGACCGGTACCGGCGGTGGCGGCGGTGAGTATCCGTTGCAGGACGGTTTCGGCTGGAGTAACGGCGTGACGCTCAGGATGCTGGACATGGTCTGCCCGAAAGAGAAGCCGTGCGACAGCGTACCGGAGAATCAGCCTGCGGCAAACGATGATGTTGCACCTGCGAAACAGGCGGCGCAGTAGCGCCCCTCACCCTGACCCTCTCCCCGGTGGGGCGAGGGGACGGTTCCGTGCAATAGATTGGCCCGGTAGCGAAGCGCCACCGGGCTTTTTTCAGAAGCTGTAACTCGCCCCGACCTGGAACGTGCGGTCACGGCCTATCCAGCAGTTGGTCGCGTCATAGCAGGTGAGCGTCTCTTTGTTGGTGACGTTCTGCGCGCTCGCTTTCAGCGTCAGCCCCTCCAGCGATGGCGCCAGCTCGCCCATGCGGTAAGACGCCGCCAGATCGTATTGCGTCGTACCGCCCAGCTTGCCTGCGTCGTTGGCTGGCGAGATCTCCATCGGCCCGGTGTAGCGTGCCCCTGCCCCCAGCGTTAACCCTCTCAGCGGCGTGCTGTCAACGGTGTAATCCCCCCACAGATTAAAGGCGTTCTCAGGGACCTGCGTCGGTCGTTTGCCCTGGTACTTGTCATCTTCGGTATTGATGGCGTGGGTGTAGGCATAGTTGGCAATCAGCGTCAGGTTATCCGTTGGACGACTCATAGCGGAAAGCTCCGCGCCTTTCGATTCCACTTCCCCGGTCTGGCGATAGTTGAGGAAGCCCGGATCGCTGGTCACCACATTTTTCTGACGAATGTTAAACACCGAGGCGGTGAAGGTGGTTGCGTATTCCGCCAGCAGGTATTTCACCCCACCCTCCACCTGCTTGCTGGTGGTGGGCTTAACGTCTTTCGCGGTCAGCGTGCCCTGCGGCGATACCGGGGCGAACCCTTCCGAATAGCTGATAAACGGCGAGAGACCATTGTCGAAGGCATAAAGCGCACCCAGTCGCTTGGTGAGGCGATCCTGCGATACCCAGGCTTTGTCACCGTTTTGCAGATAGTTGGTGGTGACGGAACGGTAGTCGTCATAGCGCAGGCTGGCCAACACGTTCAGCCCGCCAAACGCAATCTGATCCTGGAGGTAATAGCCATTCTGCTGATAGCTGAGACGGTTTTTCTGCGCGGTTTCAAGCCCCAGCGCATCGTTATCGATCTGCGAGTGATCCGGATTACGCATATCGATACCCGGTGTGGACGAGGCGTAACGATAATGGAAGTGAGAGTTCAGCTTCTGGTAGTCAAAGCCCGCCAGCAGATGATGTTTCCAGTCCCCCAGCGCGACGGTTCGGGTGACCTGGTTATCAATGTTGAAGCTCTGTAAATCTTCATCCGTGGTATAGGCGAAGCGGTTAAGCTGGTAGACCTCGCTGCCCGTCCCGGTTGAATAGGCGCTGCGCTGGTGGGTGTCCACGTCAAAGTAGCGCGCTTTCTGGCTAAAGCCCCAGCCACTGTCAAACTCATGTTCAAAGCTGTAGCCCAGCATCCACTGACGCTGCTTAAAGCCGCTCCACTCATCCCCGGCATAGTCACGACGATCGGCGTATTTAGACCGTAGATAGCTTAGCGGCATCGGATCAGACGGCGTCAGGCTCGGCGTATTTTGCGCCAGCGCGTCAATGGTCAGGCGCGTTTTGTCATCCGGCTGCCAGGTCACGGAGGGGGCCACCAGATAGTTTTCATAGCGCGTGGTGTGCGCCTGTTCGTCACTCTCTGTCGCTTTACCCAGCAGGCGATAGTTCCAGTCGCTGGTCGCAATCTGCCCCGTGGAGTCCAGGTACCCCTCTTTCAGATTGCGGTTTCCGGTGTTAAAGCCCAGTTCTGTTTTCGCCTCTTTCTGCGGCTTTTTACTCTGAATATTGACCAGCCCGCCCGGGGAGCCGCCGCCATACAGCACGGATGACGGCCCCTTCAGGATATCGACGCTCTCAATCAGCAGCGGATCGATTCGCGCTTTGGTGTTCCCGGTGACGTTATAGGGAAGTTGCAGGCCGTTGTAGAACTCCTGCTCGACGTTGAACCCGCGGATTTTGTACTCGCTCATGTAAGAGGTGCTCCCGCGCACCTCCGTGGAAACGCCCGGCGCATAGCGCAGGATCTCGTTTACCGAACTGGCGTGCCGCTGCTCAATCTCTTTAGCGGCAATGGTGTTGATCACCTGCGGCGTTTTACTTTCCGCGACGGCTGATTTCGTGGCGCTGTTGGTCCAGGCAGGGAGCGCGCTGCCCTGCTCTGTACCGGTCACCACGATGGTGGGTTCTTCTGCAAAAGCCTGTGTTTGCAATGCCAGCGTGACGGCGCCTGCCAACGCGCATAACGCAAAACGTGAGGTGCTCATAGTGTCGTCTTGTTATTAGATGGTATTGGGAACGCCAATTATTATCATTTCCATTAGCAAATCAATATCGGCGGAGAAAAACAGATCGTTTGTATTAAGTTTCATGCCAGCGTGCCGATAACCCAGAGACAGTCTGTCATCTATCGAGGAGCCATCTGGCGTGAGTAGCTACAGTGAGCAGTTCCTGAAACAAAATCCGCTGGCTGTATTAGGGGTGTTACGCGACCTGAAAAAGGGCGAGGTGCCGCTGCGCATCAACTGGTCAACCAGCCAGTTTATCAGCAAGATCCTGGACGTGACGGCAGAACACCTGATCGTGGATCTGGGTAGCCAGAGCGAAGAAAACCGTGCCGCGCTCCAGGCAGAAAACCTCTCGGTGATGGCCGAAACGCAGGGGGCTAAAGTCGAGTTTATACTGCCCCACCTGACCACGATCGCGTACCAGGGTTTGCCTGCGTTTATCGCTCCCCTGCCCGCTAACCTCTGGTTCGTGCAACGCCGCGAGTTTTTTCGCATCAGCGCCCCGCTTCACCCGGCCTATTTCTGTAAGGCAAAAATGCCGGACAAAAAAGAGATCCGCTTTCGTCTCTTCGACCTGTCACTGGGCGGGATGGGCGCGTTAATGGATACGCCGAAGCCGGAAGGACTGGTGGAAGGCATGCGTTTTAGTCAGATTGAGCTGGATATGGGCGGATGGGGACGCTTCTGGTTTGACGCCCAGCTGATTGCCATCAGCGAGCGTAAGGTGGTGGACAGCAAAAACGAAACCATTACCACGCCGCGACTGAGCTTTCGCTTTCTGAATGTCGGGCCAGGCGCCGAACGCGAACTACAGCGCATCATCTTCTCACTGGAGCGTGAAGCGCGGGAACGCGCGAACAAAGTGCGCTGAAAGGCGTCGGGCAGCATGCTGCCGCCCGACAAAGGCGTTACATGGCGTCCATCGCTTTCTGTACTTTCCAGATATAACGTGGAGCCTGTGCTGACGGATGATTCTTCACAACGTGCTCGAAGAATTCATCTTTATCCATATCGTTAATCTCTTCTATCGCCTCTTTGCGATCGGATGAGAAGGTTCGGAGCAGCGCGCCGGCTCCGTTAACGTACGACACCACCAGCGCATATTGCATCACTTCCGGATCGTCAATCCCCTTCAGAATGCCATGCTCGAGAATACTCAGGTAAGCGGTTCCCATAGAGATATTACGTTCCGGGTTTTTCAGCTCGCTGGTGGATGGCTGTCCCTTCCAGCCCATGTAGCGATAGACCTCTCTTCCCGCCGTCGAGGCTTTTAACTGCATCAGCCCCACCGCATTCGATTTACTCACCAGCGTCGGGTTGCCACCGGATTCCACGGCAATGATCGCCGTGATCAGACGCGGGCTCACGCCCCAGGCCTTCCCGGCTTGTTCGCTGATCGGCATCCACTGCATGGCCCGCTTTACCGGCACTTCAGGGTTCCAGGGGGGATTTTGATAATCATGTTTTGAACTACAGCCAGCGAGCAGCACAATCAAAAAAGCAAACCATCTCAATTTCACGTCATCTATCCTTATAGCCGGTCATCGCGGTACGTCGCCCCTTGAAGCAGGCGGCGTATAAGCGGCATGATATAGACAATTAGATTCTCATTCAGCAAGGAATTGCCATGCCTCAGTTTCATCTCATCGCACCGTCAGGCTACTGCATCAACCAGGAGGCGGCACAGCGGGGCGTTCAGCGCCTGCTGGAAATGGGCCATCAGGTAGAAAATCAGACAATTATCCCCCGCCGCATGCAGCGTTTTGCCGGTACGGAGGCGCAGAGACTGAGCGATATCAACAGCCTGACGACGCTGGAAGGTGAAAACACCATTGTGCTGGCCGTGCGCGGCGGCTATGGCGCAAGCCGGCTGCTGGAGAGCATCGACTGGGCCGGGCTGGCCGCGCGCCAGCAGCAAGATCCGCTGTTAATCTGCGGACACAGCGATTTCACGGCGATCCAGCTCGGCCTGCTTGCGTTGCATAACGTCATTACCTTTAGCGGCCCGATGCTGGCCGGCAACTTTGGTGCGCCGGAGCTGGATGCGTTTACGCAGGACCATTTCTGGCGCGCCCTGCAAAACCCGACGTTCACCATCGAGTGGCAAGGCAATGGACCGCACTGGGAATGTGAAGGACAGCTGTGGGGCGGCAACCTCGCGATGCTGGTGTCGCTGATTGGAACGCCGTGGCTGCCGCAGATCACGGACGGCATACTGGTGCTGGAAGATATCAACGAACACCCGTTCCGCGTCGAACGTATGCTGTTGCAGCTGTATCACGCCGGGATCCTGGATCGGCAGTCGGCCATTGTGCTGGGCAGTTTTAGTGGTTCAGCCCCCAACGATTACGATGCGGGCTATTCCCTGGAGACGATGATTGATTTCATTCGTTCCCGGCTGGATATCCCGGTGATCGCCGGTCTGGATTTCGGCCATGAGCAGCAAACCGTTACCCTGCCGCTGGGTGCCCAGGCGCACCTTGTACACGATAATTCAGGCAGTCGGTTAACAATCAGCGGTCATCCGGTCTTAAAGGCATAAAAAAGCCGTTATTCCCCCTCAATAAAACGCAGTTAACGTTGTTATTATGTTAGGGTTTTAATAACAGCGTTCACATTGAGGTGGGAGTAAGACGACATTGGGTGCCACAGCGATAATCAGTCTTTTCATTCTGGGTTCCATCCTGGTAACCTTTAGCATTTTATTAAGTTCATTTTCATCGCGTCTTGGCATACCTATTCTTGTCATTTTCCTGGCTATCGGCATGCTTGCCGGGATCGACGGTATCGGCGGTATCCCCTTCGATAATTACCCTTTCGCCTATATGGTGAGTAACCTCGCGCTGGCGGTGATTCTGCTGGACGGCGGCATGCGCACCCAGGCAAGTTCGTTTCGCGTTGCCTTAGGCCCGGCGCTGTCTCTGGCGACCGTCGGCGTGCTGATCACCTCCGGCCTGACCGGCATGATGGCGGCCTGGCTGTTTAACCTCGATATAATGGAAGGGCTGCTGATTGGCGCGATTGTCGGCTCTACCGATGCGGCGGCGGTTTTCTCGCTGCTCGGCGGCAAGGGGCTGAACGAACGCGTGGGCTCCACGCTTGAGATTGAATCCGGCAGTAACGATCCGATGGCGGTGTTCCTGACCATTACCCTGATTGAGATGATCCAGCAGCACGAAACCGGCCTGAGCTGGATGTTCGCCTGGCACATCCTCCAGCAGTTTGGCCTCGGGATTATCATTGGTCTCGGCGGCGGTTACCTGTTACAGCATACGATTAACCGTATTACGCTGCCTTCCGGCCTTTACCCGCTGCTGGCCCTGAGCGGTGGGATCCTGATCTTTGCCGTCACCACCGCGCTGGACGGCAGCGGTATTCTGGCGGTTTACCTTTGCGGTTTCCTGTTGGGCAACCGACCGATTCGCAACCGTCACGCCATCTTGCAGAACTTCGACGGTCTGGCCTGGCTGGCGCAGATCGCCATGTTCCTGGTGCTGGGCCTGCTGGTGACGCCGTCGGACCTGCTGCCTATCGCCGTACCGGCGCTGCTTTTGTCGGCCTGGATGATCTTCTTCGCCCGTCCGCTGTCGGTGTTTGCCGGGCTGCTGCCGTTCCGCGGGTTTAACCTGCGTGAGCGGATATTTATCAGTTGGGTGGGGCTGCGCGGCGCGGTGCCAATTATTCTGGCAGTGTTCCCGATGATGGCCGGGCTGGACAACGCCCGCCTGTTCTTCAATGTCGCCTTCTTCGTAGTGCTGGTGTCGCTGCTGTTCCAGGGAACGTCGCTGGGCTGGGCGGCGAAAAAAGCCAAAGTGGTGGTACCGCCCATTGGCTGGCCGGTCTCCCGCGTGGGGCTGGATATTCACCCTGAGAATCCCTGGGAACAGTTTGTCTACCAGCTAAGCGCCGATAAGTGGTGCGTGGGCGCGTCCCTGCGCGATCTGCATATGCCCGCTGAAACGCGCATTGCCGCCCTGTTCCGGGATAACGCCCTGCTTCACCCGACCGGCAGCACGCGGCTGCGTGAGAACGATATCCTCTGCGTGATTGGCCGCGAGCGCGACCTGCCGGCCCTCGGCAAGCTGTTCAGCCAGTCGCCCCCGGTGGCGCTGGATCAGCGTTTCTTCGGCGATTTTATCCTCGAAGCCAGCGCCCGCTTTGCGGATGTGGCGCTGATTTATGGCCTGGAAGGTGGACTGGAGAATCGCGATAACCAGCAAACCCTGGGTGAGATTATTCAGCAATTATTAGGAGCTGCGCCGGTCGTCGGTGACCAGGTGGAGTTTGCCGGGATGATCTGGACGGTAGCGGAGAAAGAAGATAACGCGGTGCGCAAAGTCGGCGTAAGGCCGATGGAGGAGGAGGCGGAGTAGCTGCTTTTTTGCCGGGTGGCGCTAACGCTTACCCGGCCTACGTTCGGGCTTTTGTAGGCCGGGTAAGGCGGAGCCGCCACCCGGCACACACACAGGTTACACCGTCACAACAGGGACTCTTGGCGCCAGCGCGCACATCAGCTCATACCCGACGGTGCCCGCCGCAGCGGCCACATCATCAATTTTAACCTCGTTGCCCCACAGCTCAACCGGTGACCCGATCCCCGCCTGGGGACACGGCGTCAAATCGATGGCCAGCATGTCCATTGAGACGGTGCCTACCGTGCCGGTGCGCACGCCATCGACCCACACCGGCGTGCCACTTGGGGCGATGCGCGGATAACCATCTGCATAGCCCCCCGCCACGATACCGATGCGCTGTTCACCTGCTGCCCGATAGCGGCTGCCATAGCCCACCGTATCGCCCGCTTTCAGGGTTTGCACGCCGATAATCTCGCTTCGTAACGTCATCACCGGCTTCAGGCCGCTGTTGGCGATATCCTGCCACTGACCTGAGGGTGACGCGCCGTACAGTACGATCCCCGGACGTACCCAGTTGTAGTGCGCCTCGGGATGCCAGAGCGTTGCCGCTGAGTTCGACAGCGAGCGCGGACAGTCCAGACCTTCTGCCGCCTGCTCAATGCGGACCATGGCATCGGCAATGCCGTCCGGCTTTTCCGCATCGGCGAAGTGCGCCATCAGCGTCATCTCACCGACGTTTTTCAGCGCACGAAGCTGCTGCCAGACCGTATGCACCCGTTCAGGCTGGAAGCCCAGACGGTTCATCCCGCTGTTCACTTTGAGATAGATATCCAGCGGGGCATGCAGCTTCGCGTCCTGGATGGCCTTGATCTGCCAGTTACTGTGAACGCTGGTCGTCAGGCGGTACTTATCCAGCAGAGGCAGATCCTGCGCATGAAAGAATCCTTCCAGCAGCAGGATCGGTCCTTTCCAGCCGCGCTCGCGCAGCAGGATGGCCTCTTCCAGATTCAGCAAGGCAAAACCATCGGTGCCGCCGAGCGCACTCCAGATACGGTCGATACCATGACCGTAGGCGTTGGCTTTCACCACCGACCAGACACGAGAACCCGGCGCAGCACGGCGAACAATTTGCAGGTTATCCTTCAGCGCCTGCAAATCCAGCTGGGCCAGAATAGGACGGGACATGACGACTCCTTAATTATGCGCGCCGTGCAGGTGTTGTGGACGCGATGGGGTAAACCCTGATTGATAGCGTGCGGCGCTCAAATCGTCAAACGGAATTGCCGGCGTCCTTCCGGAGATCAGGTCGCTCAGCAGTTGGCCCGAACCGCAGGCCATGGTCCAGCCAAGCGTGCCGTGGCCGGTGTTGGTCCACAGATTTTTGTATGGTGTACGGCCCACAATCGGCGTGCCGTCCGGGGTCATTGGGCGCAGGCCGGTCCAGAACGTTGCCTGCTCAATGAAGCCGCCGCGCGGGAAGAGATCGCCCACGACCATCTCCAGCGTTTCACGACGCGGTTTGAGCAGCTCGGTATTGAAGCCCACGATTTCCGCCATGCCGCCGACGCGGATCCGGTTATCGAAGCGGGTGATGGCGATTTTGTAGGTTTCATCAAGAATGGTCGAGACCGGCGCGCCGCTGTCCTCTTTCACCGGGATGGTCAGGGAGTAGCCTTTCAGCGGATAGACCGGGATATCCAGGATGCCTTTCAGCATCGCGGTTGAGTAGGAGCCAAACGCCATCACGTAGGCATCGGCTTTAATTACCTCTTCCCCACACTTCACGCCGTAAATCTTCTCCCCTTCCGACAGCAGTTTGTCGACAGAAGTATTGAAGCGGAATTTCACCCCGGCCTGCTCACACATGCGCGCCAGACGCTGGGTGAATAGCTGGCAGTCGCCGGTTTCATCGTTCGGTAAACGCAGACCGCCCGTCAGCTTGTGCGCGACCTCGGCAAGCGCTGGCTCCACCTGCGCCAGCTGGCTGGCTTCCAGCAGCTGATACGGTACGCCCGCATCTTCAAGCACGGCGATATCGCGGGTCGCGTTTTCGTACTGTTGCGCGGTACGGAACAGCTGAAGTGTGCCGCCCTGACGCCCTTCATATTCAATGCCCGTTGAGGCACGCAGCGCCTTCAGGCAGTCGCGGCTGTATTCCGCCAGCCGCACCATACGCCCCTTGTTTTCCATATAGTGGCGGGTGTCGCAGTTGCGCAGCATCTGCCACATCCATTTAAGCTGGAACTGCGTGCCGTCAAGGCTGATCGCCAGGGGCGCATGTCGCTGAAACATCCATTTGATCGCCTTCAGCGGAACGCCCGGGGCCGCCCACGGCGCAGCGTAGCCCGGAGAGATTTGCCCCGCATTCGCCGCACTGGTTTCCAGCGCCGGACCGGATTCGCGATCGATAACGGTAACCTCATGTCCCGCCTGACTTAAATACCAGGCGCTGGTTACGCCAACGACACCACTTCCCAGTATGACAACACGCATAGCCACTCCATTATGAGCAAAAGAACAATCATCTAATTACAGATTGATAACCTAGTTGAAAATATTATTCAACATATGACTTTTTTATGGTGACTCAACTCACATATCCCGCTGTATCAGGGGATGGCGCTTATTTGGGATCTCCTGCTGCGCGTTATTTTTAACCAGTAGAAAATTCTGTGAGCACCGCTTTATTTGCCGTATCGAAAACGCGAAATCGCAAAGAAAAAATTTCTGCGCCCCGCGTATTTGAATGGGGTGATCTATGCTTGAAAGGAGGCTCTCCAGTCAGAGAGAGCGACCAACAACGAGGGCGCGCTAATGGCTACACTAGATTCCATGTCCAGGGACAGCACCCGTCTGAGCGATGGACCCGACTGGACCTTCGAGTTGCTGGATGTCTACCTGGCGGAGATCGACCGGGTGGCCAAACTCTATCGTCTGGATACCTATCCCCATCAGATTGAAGTCATCACCTCGGAACAGATGATGGACGCTTACTCCAGCGTCGGGATGCCAATTAACTATCCGCACTGGTCGTTTGGCAAAAAATTCATTGAGACAGAGCGGCTGTATAAGCACGGGCAGCAGGGACTGGCGTATGAAATCGTCATTAACTCTAACCCGTGTATTGCCTATCTGATGGAAGAGAACACCATTACCATGCAGGCGCTGGTGATGGCGCACGCCTGCTATGGACATAACTCGTTCTTCAAAAATAACTATCTGTTCCGCAGCTGGACGGACGCCAGCTCCATCGTCGATTACCTGATCTTCGCCCGCAAATACATTACCGACTGCGAAGAGCGCTACGGCGTGGACGAGGTGGAGAAGCTGCTGGACTCCTGCCACGCGCTGATGAACTACGGCGTTGACCGCTATAAGCGTCCGCAGAAGATCTCATTGCAGGAAGAGAAAGCCCGGCAGAAGAGCCGAGAGGAGTATCTGCAAAGCCAGGTGAATATGCTGTGGCGCACCCTGCCGAAACGTGAAGAGGAGAAAACCGTCGCCGAGGCGCGTCGCTACCCTTCCGAGCCGCAGGAAAACCTGCTCTACTTTATGGAGAAAAACGCCCCACTGCTGGAGCCGTGGCAGCGTGAGATCCTGCGCATCGTGCGCAAGGTGAGCCAGTATTTCTATCCGCAGAAGCAGACCCAGGTGATGAACGAAGGCTGGGCGACCTTCTGGCACTACACCATTCTTAACCATCTGTACGACGAAGGAAAAGTCACCGAGCGGTTTATGATGGAGTTTCTGCACAGCCACACCAACGTGGTATTCCAGCCGGCATATAACAGCCCGTGGTACAGCGGCATTAACCCGTACGCGCTCGGCTTTGCCATGTTCCAGGATATCAAGCGTATTTGTCAGTCGCCCACCGAAGAGGACAAATACTGGTTCCCGGATATTGCCGGTTCCGACTGGCTGGAAACGCTGCACTTCGCGATGCGTGATTTTAAGGATGAGAGCTTTATCAGCCAGTTCATGTCGCCGAAGATCATGCGTGATTTCCGCTTCTTCACCGTACTGGATGATGACCGCAACAACTACCTGGAGATCTCCGCGATCCACAACGAAGAGGGCTATCGCGAGATCCGCTCGCGCCTGTCATCCCAGTACAACCTGAGTAATCTTGAACCGAACATTCAGGTCTGGAACGTGGATCTGCGCGGCGACCGCTCCCTGACGTTGCGCTATATTCCGCACAACCGCGCGCCGCTGGATAAGGGGCGTAAGGAAGTGCTGAAGCATGTGCATCGCCTGTGGGGATTTGACGTGTTGCTGGAGCAGCAGAACGAAGATGGGAGCGTGGAGCTGCTGGAGCGGTGTCCGGCGCGGATGAATACGCTGTAGTTTGTTGCCGGGTGGCGGCTACGCCTTACCCGGCCTACGGGTTTTGTAGGCCCGGTAAGCGAAGCGCCACCGGGCGAAAAAAAACCTCTCAATCGAGAGGTTTTTTCTTTTACCGGCCCTGAATCGCTAAATCACCCGGCAGCGTTTTCTGCATCCGGTGCCAGATTTCACCGGAGTCGTGGCCGTAACGACGCACCGTTTCATAGACCTGATCGTGCAGCCCTTCGGTGCAGAGTTTGCTCAGTTTATGGTAGAAGCCGAGCGCCAGGCTGCGGGCTTCAGGGTTAGCAAAGTAGTGACGACCAATGCGCGTATATAACCCTTTCATTCCATTCAGGATCAGACCGTAAACCGGATTGCCTGAAGCAAACGCCAGACCGCGGAACACATTGTAATCCAGGGTCGCAAAGGCATCCGCGTGGTCTTCCACCTCATTAGCGGTGGCAAGCACTTTCAGCGCATCTTCAGGATGCTGACGAAACGCGGTGCGGATGAAAATGGTGGCGATGTTGGTGCGCACGGAAAGCAGATTATCAATCAGCTGCGGTACGCTTTCGTGGTCGAGACGCGCCAGCGTTTCCAGAATGTTCAGCCCGGACGTTTCCCAGAAGTTGTTCACCTTAGTGGGTTTGCCATGCTGTATCGTCAACCAGCCATCGCGCGCCAGACGCTGGAGCACTTCTCGCAGCGTGGTACGGGTGACGCCAATCAGTTCAGAGAGTTCGCGTTCAGCAGGTAGAATTGATCCCGCAGGGAAACGATTATTCCAGATGCTTTCAATGATGTACTCTTCCGCGAAACCCGCCGGGCTCTGCGCCTTAATGACCATAGTGAGATTTCCATTACACAGCTTTAGCAAATTGCACTCATCATACCAGAGGCGCGCAGAGGCAGATAGCGCAGCAGAGACAGAAAAGAGGGATCGCCGTTTCATTTTTATGAAATTTACAAATGGCTTAATCCCCCGCTCTGCCGCCATTTTTGCGTATACTGATGTCTTGTCTTATTTGACGGGGAAAGGACGTCTGTCGTGGAAATTTCATTTGGGCGCGCGCTGTGGCGCAACTTTTTAGGCCAGTCACCTGACTGGTACAAACTCACTTTACTGATATTCCTGGTCGTTAATCCCGTTATCTTTTTGCTGGATCCCTTCGTTGCCGGGTGGATGTTGGTCGCCGAGTTTATCTTTACCCTGGCGATGGCGCTGAAGTGCTATCCGCTGTTGCCCGGCGGGCTGCTGGCGCTGGAAGCCGTGGTCATCGGAATGACCAGCGCGGAGCATGTTAAAAACGAGATTGCGTCGAATCTTGAAGTTCTGCTGCTGCTGATCTTCATGGTGGCGGGGATCTACTTTATGAAGCAGCTTCTGCTGTTTATCTTCACCCGTTTGCTGCTGAGCATTCCGTCGAAAACGCTGCTCTCGCTGGCGTTTTGCCTCGCCGCGGCCTTCCTCTCTGCCTTCCTGGATGCGCTGACGGTCGTGGCGGTGGTGATCAGCGTCGCCGTGGGCTTTTACGGGATTTACCACCGGGTGGCCTCGTCTCGTCCTGGCGATAACTTGCAGGACGACAGTCACGTTGAGGCGCACAACCGCGATGTGCTGGAACAGTTCCGCGCGTTTCTGCGCAGCCTGATGATGCATGCGGGCGTGGGGACGGCGCTGGGCGGCGTGATGACCATGGTCGGGGAGCCGCAAAACCTGATTATCGCCAAAGCGGCTGAGTGGCATTTTGGCGAATTTTTCCTGCGCATGGCGCCCGTCAGCGTGCCCGTGCTGGTCTGCGGGTTAGCAACCTGTGTGCTGGTCGAAAAATTCAACCTCTTTGGGTATGGCGCTAAGTTGCCCGATCAGGTCCGCCAGGAGCTGCATAAGTTTGACGAGCAGAGCCGCAAACAACGCACGCGCCAGGAGACGCTGCGCCTGATTGCACAGGGTTTCATCGGCGTGTGGCTTATCGCTGCGCTGGCCTTCCACCTTGCCGAGGTGGGGCTGATTGGCCTGTCGGTAATTATCCTTGCAACCAGCCTGGGCGGCGTTACGGACGAACATGCTATCGGAAAAGCCTTTACCGAAGCGCTGCCGTTTACCGCCCTGCTGGCGGTGTTTTTCGCGGTCGTGGCGGTGATTATTGACCAACATCTGTTCGCGCCGATCATCGCGTTTGTGCTTCAGGCTACGCCAGATTCGCAGCTAACGCTGTTCTATTTGTTTAACGGTCTGTTGTCCTCTATATCCGATAACGTCTTTGTCGGGACGGTATACATCAATGAGGCCAAAGCCGCGATGGAGCAAGGGATTGTCAGCAGTGAACAGTTCGAGCTGCTGGCGGTGGCGATCAACACCGGAACCAACCTCCCCTCCGTGGCAACCCCGAACGGTCAGGCGGCATTCCTCTTCCTGCTGACCTCGGCGCTGGCACCACTCATACGACTTTCTTATGGAAGAATGGTCTGGATGGCGCTGCCGTATACGCTGGTGCTTACCCTGGTTGGTTTGCTGTGCATCAAAATTACTCTCGTTCCCTGTACGCAATGGTTATTGCAAGCAGGTATACTTGCGGCGCATTAAAATTCGTTTACACTGCGCTGTCTAAGCATGTTCCAGGGAAATGATTATGTTGCGATTTTTGAACCAGTGCTCACGCGGTCGCGGAGCGTGGTTGTTGATGGCCCTGACCGCCTTTGCGCTGGAAATGGTCGCGCTGTGGTTTCAGCATGTGATGGGGCTGAAACCTTGCGTACTGTGTATTTATGAGCGTTGTGCGCTGTTCGGCATTATGGGCGCGGGTCTGGTAGGTGCGATTGCACCCAAATCACCGTTACGCTATGCGGCAATTGCCATCTGGCTATACAGCGCCGGGAAAGGGATTGCGCTTGCCTGGGAGCACACCCAGATGCAGCTTCACCCGTCGCCGTTTATGACCTGTGATTTTGCCGCCCGCTTCCCGAGCTGGCTGCCGCTGGATAAATGGCTGCCGCAGGTGTTTGTGGCCTCCGGTGACTGCTCTGTACGCCAGTGGGAGTTCCTGACGCTGGAGATGCCGCAGTGGCTGGTGGGCATTTTTGTCGCCTACTTTGTGGTGGCACTGCTGGTGCTGATTGCCCAGCCGTTCAAACCAAAGAAACGCGATCTTTTTGGAAGGTAAAAGCAAAACGGCAACGTCAGTTTTGTTGGTCGGGTAAGCGCAGCGCCACCCGACAAAATTGCGCACAATAAAAAACCCGCCGAGGCGGGTTTTTTATTGTCACCGATTAGGGTGATTCATAATGTGGTCTTCCCAGTCGCGCACCTCGGACTCTTTCACCGCAATGTGGCGCACGGAAATACGTTCACCGTGCATCGCCGCTTTCGACCCCGTCAACAGCGGATGCCATGTGGGCAGATCCTTTCCTTCCGCCAGCAGGCGATACGCGCAGGTATGCGGCAGCCACTCAAAGGTCGGCAGATTTTCACGGGTTAACTTGATGCAGTCCGGCTCATATTCGAAACGGCGCTCATAGTTGCGGCACTGGCAGGTTTTGATGTTTAACTGCTTGCAGGCTACGTTGGTGAAATAGATCTCGTCCGAATCTTCATCCATCAGCTTATGCAGGCAGCACTGCCCACAGCCGTCACACAACGATTCCCACTCCGCGTCGGTCATGTCGTCGAGAGTTTTGCTTTGCCAGAAAGGAATGTCGTTCATCGGGATGTCCATACGTCAAAATAGAGCGCACCTTATAACGAGTCTGGCACGTTGATGCAAGTTTTGCCGCCCTTTTCAGGCGGCAAGGTGCTTTTACAGCACGCGGGTTTTCAGCGACAGGCCGTTAAAACTGACGTCCAGTTCGTCGCCGCTAAGCAGCGGCCCCACACCTTCCGGAGTGCCGGTGAGGATCACGTCGCCAGGTTTCAGGGTGAAGAAGCGGCTCATGTAGGCAATCAGCGGAACGATCTTATGGATCATGTCAGCGGTTGTTCCCTGCTGGCGGATCTCGCCGTTGACCTTCAGGCTGAGCGGCGTGTTCTGCGGATCGTCGGTAAATTCACTCACCGGAACGAAACCGGAAATCGGGCATGAATTATCAAAACCCTTGGCTTTTTCCCACGGCTGCCCCGCTTTCTTCATTTTGCCCTGGACGTCACGCAGCGTCAGGTCGAGCGCGACACCGTAACCCGCAATCGCCTTCTCTACATGCTCTTCAGTTGCCTGGCGCAGCGTCGCGCCGATCAGCACCGCCAGCTCCACTTCATGATGCACCGAGCCCAGTCCCTGCGGCAGAACCAGCGGCTGGCGAATATCGCACAGTGCGGTTTCTGGCTTAATAAACAGAACCGGCTCTTCCGGCACGGCGCTGCCCATCTCCTGAATATGTTTTGCATAGTTGCTGCCCACGCAGACCACTTTGCTGACGGGATAATCCAGTAATGCACCTTGCCAGTTATGATGTTGATACATGGTCGACCCCTAATCGGTTGATGAGTTGTTCCCGGAAGGACCCGGGCTTATTTCTTTCCGCTCAGCTCAAGGTGCTGTTTTAATAAATTCTCTGGTGGCGGCGGAAGCTGTAAATAATAGCCCTGCTCGATTAACGCCTTTTTGACTTTCTCAAGATCGGCGTTCACCAGCTTCTTACGGCCGTCCAGCGGCAGCAGCATCGCCAGCTGCGGTCGGCCAAAGCTTTTCATTAATTCTTCAGGCACGCGGGAAAAATCGTCTTTCTTTTCGACATAAAGGTAGGTCTGGTCGCGGCTGGTACTTCTGTAGATCACACAAAACATGTTTTTACTCTGAATTAACGGGTGGTTGCTTGCCTCAATATACTCCTGACTATAACATGCCTGATACTCTTCGGAATATCGCGGCGGTGTGTTGCGGTTAATAGCAAATTGAGTAAGGCCAGGATGTCAAATACGCCCATCGAGCTTAAAGGCAGTAGCTTCACCTTATCAGTGGTTCATTTGCATGATGCAAAACCCGAGGTTATTCGTCAGGCGTTAGAAGACAAAATCGCGCAGGCTCCCGCTTTTCTTAAGCATGCTCCTGTCGTCGTCAATGTAAGCGACCTTGAGGGGCCGGTTAACTGGAAGCGACTCCAGCAGGCCGTCGTCTCCACGGGGTTGCGCATCGTGGGTATTAGCGGCTGCAAAGACGCAGAGTTAAAAGCCGAAATTGAACGCGCGGGTTTGCCCTTGTTAAACGAGGGCAAAGAAAAAGCCCCGCGTGCAACGCCTGCAACCGTTCCCGCTCCCCCGCCTCCGGCGCAAAATGTAGCCCCAGTCACAAAAACGCGATTGATTGATCTGCCGGTTCGTTCCGGTCAGCGCATTTATGCGCCAAACTGTGATCTGATTGTTACAAGCCACGTCAGTGCGGGCGCAGAACTGATTGCAGATGGCAATATTCACGTTTACGGTATGATGCGTGGGCGTGCGCTTGCGGGCGCCAGCGGCGATCGAGAAGCACAAATTTTTTGTACTCACCTGACGGCAGAACTGGTGTCTATCGCAGGTGAATATTGGCTGAGCGATAAAATCCCAGCCGAATTTTATGGCAAAGCGGCCCGTCTGCAACTGGCAGATAACGCTTTGACCGTTCAACCGTTAAATTGATCCCTTTTAACAAGGAATTTCTATGGCACGCATTATTGTTGTGACTTCGGGTAAAGGAGGCGTTGGCAAGACCACCTCCAGCGCGGCCATCGCTACTGGTTTGGCCCAGAAGGGAAAGAAAACCGTCGTAATCGACTTCGATATCGGTCTGCGTAACCTGGACCTGATCATGGGTTGCGAGCGTCGCGTGGTGTATGACTTCGTGAACGTCATTCAGGGCGATGCCACCCTTAACCAGGCGCTGATTAAAGATAAGCGTACCGAGAACCTCTACATTCTTCCGGCGTCCCAGACCCGTGATAAAGACGCCCTGACCCGCGAAGGCGTGGAAAAGGTGCTCGACGATCTGAAAAAGATGGAGTTCGACTTCGTGGTCTGCGACTCCCCGGCCGGTATCGAAACAGGGGCTTTGATGGCGCTCTACTTCGCGGATGAAGCCATCATCACCACCAACCCGGAAGTCTCGTCAGTACGTGACTCCGACCGTATTCTCGGCATTCTGGCCTCGAAATCCCGTCGCGCGGAAAATGGCCAGGAGCCAATCAAAGAGCACCTGCTGCTGACCCGCTACAACCCGGGCCGGGTGAACAAAGGTGACATGCTGAGCATGGAAGACGTGCTGGAGATCCTGCGCATCAAACTGGTTGGCGTGATCCCGGAAGATCAGTCCGTGTTGCGCGCCTCTAACCAGGGCGAGCCCGTGATCCTGGATACACAGGCAGACGCAGGTAAAGCGTATGCGGATACCGTTGACCGTCTGCTGGGAGAAGAACGTCCTTTCCGCTTCATTGAAGAAGAGAAGAAAGGTTTCCTCAAACGCCTGTTCGGAGGATAAGTTATGGCATTACTGGACTTTTTTCTCTCGCGGAAAAAAAGCACCGCCAACATCGCAAAAGAACGTCTGCAAATCATTGTGGCGGAACGTCGTCGTAGCGACGCCGAACCGCACTACCTGCCGCAGTTGCGCAAAGACATTCTGGAAGTGATCTGCAAATACGTGCAGATTGACCCGGAAATGGTCACCGTTCAGCTGGAGCAAAAAGACGGGGATATTTCGATTCTGGAGCTGAACGTGACGCTTCCGGAAGCGGAAGAGTCGCGTTAATCCGTTTGTGGTTTTGTAGGCCGGGTAAGCATCGCGCCGCCCGGCAATTTCCCCGGTGGCGCTGCGCTTACCGGGGCTACAATTCTTTAGCGCGGATACCCTTCCAGCAGGGTATTCAGGCGTTCGGCCATCAGTTCCCCCCGCCATCCGGCGACCAGTTCCGGTAAACCATTTTGCGGTTTCAACTTCCAGTGCCAGTTCAGCAGCTGGTTAATCTGACGACGTGAAGCCAGCAGTTCGGCACTCAGTTTGCTTTCCCCCGCCACCGTCTGCACCAGCGCTTTGATATCTTTGAACGCCTTGCGGTAGCCCGGCATATCCATCAGGTTAAGCAGCGGTTCTGGCAATGCGTCCTCCGGCAGCTGCTGAGCTTTCTCTACCAGCGCGAGCAGCGTTTTACCGTGGAAACGGATCTCACTTCCGGAAAGGCCAATGCTGTCCAGCTCACCAAGGCTACCCGGCATATAGCGCGCCACCGCCCACAGGTGTTCTTCACGCACCACGAAGTTAACCGCCAGATCGCGCTCACGCGCTTTACGCAGACGCCAGTCAGCCAGCAATTGCAGACAGGCCAGTTGACGGGTGCGCAGCTGCCAGGCGTTGGTGATGTCACGCCAGGCTTCTTTCGGATCAACCACTTCCTGGCGACGCTGCTGCGTCATGCGGCACTCGTCCAGTGCGGCAGACAGCCAACCGGACGCCTCAGCCTCTTTCATGAGCTGGCCGGCAATTGGAAGAAGATAAAAGACGTCTGCCGCGGCGTATTCAAGCTGACGCGCCGTCAGCGGACGCGCGAGCCAGTCGGTACGCGATTCGCTCTTATCCAGCGTCAGACCGGTGTACTCTTCCACCATCGCCGCAAAACCCCAGGAGAGCGGACGACCGCTGAACGCCGCGAGGATCTGGGTATCAATCAGCGGCTGCGGCATGATGCCAAAGGTGTTGAGAAAGACTTCCAGATCTTCACTGCCCGCGTGCAGATATTTGGTCACGGCGGTATCCAGCAACAGCTCGCGCATTGGTGCCCAGTCGGTAATGCCGAGGGGGTCAATCAACGACACGTGTTTGCCGTCATACATCTGAATCAGACCCAGCTGCGGATAGTACGTTCGGGTGCGGACAAATTCCGTATCCAGGGCAATAGCGGGAAATTCACGCGTCACCTCGCACAGCGAAGCCAGCTCGTCGTTGGTAGTGATCATCTGGTAATTCAAATCGGACTCTCTTTTGTTTGCGCCCATAAAAAACGCCGGATTAACCGGCGTCTGGGCGATTAACGTGAAGCTCAGGCCTTATTGTCCACTTTGGCACGGGCTTCGTCACGTAATTCTCGTCGTAATATCTTCCCGACGTTGGATTTCGGCAGCTCATCCCGGAATTCCACTAGCTTCGGCACTTTATAGCCCGTCAGCTGACGGCGACAAAACGTTATCAGCGCATCCTCGGTCAGAGAAGGATCTTTCTTGACCACAAATATCTTCACCGCTTCACCGCTGCTGCCGGAGGGAACGCCCACCGCCGCCACTTCCAGCACGCCGCTGTGCTGCATCACCACGTCTTCGATTTCGTTCGGATAGACGTTGAACCCTGACACCAGGATCATATCTTTCTTGCGATCGACGATGCGCAGGAAGCCTTCGTCATCCATCACCGCGATGTCGCCCGTGTGCAGCCAGCCGTCTTTGATGATCTCATCCGTGGCATCCGGACGTTGCCAGTAGCCCAGCATCACCTGCGGCCCTCTGACGCACAGCTCTCCTGGCTCACCGTGAGGCACTTCGTTATCCTCATCATCCACCAGTTTTGCTTCCGTCGACGGGACCGGCAGACCGATACTGCCGCTGTGATAGTCGATATCATGCGGGTTAACGCTGACCAGCGGGGCGCACTCCGTCAGGCCATAGCCTTCCAGCAGATATTGCCCGGTGAGTTTCACCCAGCGCTCGGCAACCGCCTGCTGAACCGGCATCCCGCCACCGGCAGAGAGGTGCAGCGTGGAGAAATCGAGCTGCTGGAACTCTTTATTGTTAAGCAGCGCGTTAAACAGGGTGTTCACGCCGGTCATGGCGGTGAACGGGTATTTCGCCAGCTCTTTGACCAGCCCCGGAATGTCGCGCGGGTTGGTGATCAGTACGTTTTGACCGCCAAGCTCAATAAACAGCAGGCAGTTCATGGTCAGCGCAAAAATGTGATACAGCGGAAGCGCGGTGATCACCAGCTCCTTGCCCGGGTGCAGCAGCGGCCCGTAGGTGGCATTAACCTGCTCAAGGTTCGCCAGCATATTTCGGTGGGTCAGCATCGCCCCTTTCGCCACGCCGGTGGTACCGCCCGTGTATTGCAGAAATGCCAGATCCTCAGACACGATCTCCGGCTTCACGTACTGCATCCGGTAGCCCGCATGCAGGGCGCGGCGGAAAGAGATGGCATCCGGCAGGTGGTATTTCGGCACCAGCCGCTTAACGTATTTAACGACAAAGTTGACCAGCGTACCCTTCGCGGTAGAGAGCTGGTCGCCCATGCGCGTCAGGATGACGTGTTTAACCTGGGTTCTTTCAACGACTTTTTCCAGCGTGTGGGCAAAGTTGGAGACAATCACAATCGCCGCCGCGCCGCTGTCATTCAACTGATGTTCTAGCTCGCGCGGGGTATAGAGCGGGTTAACGTTAACCACGATCATCCCTGCCCTGAGGATCCCGAACAGCGCCACCGGGTATTGCAGCAGGTTTGGCATCATCAGCGCGACGCGATCCCCTTTCTGCAAGCCCAACCCTTCCTGTAAATAGGCTGCAAACGCCCGGCTGCGCTCTTCCAGCTTACGGAAGGTCATCACTTCGCCCATATTCACAAATGCAGGCTGGTCAGCGTAACGCCGTACCGAGTGTTCAAATAATTCAATCAGGGATTGATAACGGTCAGGATTGATCTCCGCAGGGACATCCGCGGGATAACGGTTAAGCCAAACCTTTTTCAATGCATCACCTCTGAAATGAGTGTTCGTCGTCATCACAGCCCCGATAATAAACAGTTTGTTAACATTATATTAACTCAGCGTACCAGTTTATTAATTGTTCAGATTGCAGGTTGCGAAGCGCGTCACTCTTTTTTTTCGTTTTATCCGTAAAAAAACAGAGACAGCGGCTGAGCCGCTGTCTCTTTCCTAACAATAACAGTAAGTTACTCAGTTACGATTGTTTGAACCTGTGCAGGGCCTGGATTGTACCAACCCCAGCCACCGTAGCCGTAACGATACGGATGCGGTCCCCACATCCACGGATCGATTGGCTGTGGCGGCATCACCACCTGCTGGGCAATACGCCAGCGTTTGTAGCCGTTCACCTGCATGGTCATAAATTTGTATGGCGTATTGCCGATTTTCCCCGCCACCGAACCGGTAATCGGTCCGACGACGGTTACCAGCTGCCCGCGGAAATCTACCGGATCGAGGAAGCCGCTGACGTCAGCGTAGATCCGCCCGCGCGAGGCTTCACCCAGAACAGGCCGCGCGCCGTCGTCCAGCGGGACAGTGGCAATCTCCAGCCGGGTTTTCCCCTGCTGGTTTAGCACTTCAACCACCTTGCCGCCAAACCGCGCTTCCTGCCCGACATACAACTCCGGGGCATTCATCACGCGTACCAGATCCTGCTGTGGCGTCGGGCTGGTGCCCTTGATCGCATCAGGAACGGTGACGCACCCGCTCAGTGCTATGGCAACCGCGCCTGCCATAAGAAAGCGTACAACTTTAGTCTGAACCGCCATGATGCGACTCCTTTTTCTCAGTTCCTGTTACTGAGATTCACTCGCGGCCAGGAAGTTTCTTCCACGCGACGGTGTTTCGTAAATAAACCGGTTCAGCATGTTCAACCGCCACGGTTTTTCCTGCGGCAAGCAGCTGACAGGCAATCGGCAGCATATCTTCTGCGGCGGGCAGGAGCATGTTACCGTCCACCAGCGTAAGGCCGGTGTCCTTCGCCATCTCTGGCCATGCCGGCCAGCCGGTTCCGACCGTCGCCCACTCACCGGAGAGCTGCTTCAGGCGCCCGGTGACGGCTTCAGGTTTAAGCACCGCTTCCGTCTCTTCGCCGTGCCAGACGCCGTTTTCGTCACGGGTGTACTCCGCCCAGTAGACTTCCCCCATGCGGGCATCAATCGCAGCCAGCACGCGGGTGGCCCCGGTCATCCGCCAGGCGCCCTGAGCCATGGTCGCAAGCGTTGAGACGCCGATCATCGGCAGGTCAGCGCCCAGCGCCAGCCCCTGCGCAATGCCAATCCCGATACGTACGCCCGTAAAGCTGCCCGGACCACGGCCGTAGGCCAGCGCGTCGAGGTCAGTCAGGGCGGTGTTGCCCTCGGTTAAAATGGTTTTTACCAGGGGCAGAATACGTTGGGTGTGTTCCCGTGGGCACTCTTCAAAATGAGCAAAAGTCGTACCGTCGTTCCACAGGGCAACGGAACAGGCCTCTGTCGCGGTATCAATAGCCAGAATTCGCATCAGTCGTCGCGCTCTCGCAATGGTCAGTCACAAAATGGCGCGCATCTTAACACACTCCGGGAAGAATTACTCCGCCGTCGGGTTCGCCAGGAAGCGGACCGCGCGTTTAATATCCCGCGTGCGCGGCGCGGGCGGCAGGCTGGCGAGGAAGGTGGCGCCGTAGGGACGCATCACCAGGCGGTTGTCGCAGATCACCAGCACCCCGCGGTCGGTGACGTCGCGGATCAGTCGCCCTACCCCCTGTTTAAGCGTGATGACCGCGTCCGGCAGCTGGACGTCGTCGAACGGATCGCCCCCGCGCAGACGGCAATCCTCCATGCGCGCTTTCAGGAGCGGATCGTCCGGCGATGTGAACGGCAGCTTATCGATAATCACCAGCGAGAGCGTATCGCCGCGCACGTCCACCCCTTCCCAGAAGCTGCTGGTCGCCACCAGCAGGGCATTACCGGCGCTGACAAACTGCTGGAGCAGCTGGCCTTTGCTGGTTTCCCCCTGCAACAGCACCGGTAGCGTCATGGTGGCGCGGAACTGCTCGGCCAGTTCGCGCATCATGGCGTGTGAGGTGCAGAGCATAAAGCAGCGCCCGTTGTTGGCCTCAATCATCGGCTTCAGCATGGCCGCCAGATGGCGCGCCGCGCCCGGCTGGTTAGGCAGCGGCAGATTGCGCGGCACGCACAGCAGCGCCTGTTTCTCATAGTCGAACGGGCTCGGCAGAAGCAGGGATTCCGCCTGCTCAATGCCGAGGCGCTCGGTAAAGTGGTGCAGATCGTCATTGACCGACAGCGTGGCCGAGGTAAAGACCCAGGTGCCGGGCTTTTGCGCCATCACCTCTTTGAATTTATCAGCAACGGTCAGCGGCGTGAGCGCCAGGGTGAAGTGGCGCGAGGTACATTCGTACCAGTAGCTATAGCCCGGCTGGTTGATCTCTTTCAGCCGCTTCAGCCGCCCACGGTAGAGCGTGGCGCGCTCGAAGGCGGCGTCCAGCAGCGCTGAACGTCCGAGGGACAGCTTCGCCACGTCGTAACAGAGTTCAAGGGCATCATCGAGCAGCAGCAGCGCGCGCTGGATATTTTTGTCTGCGAGCAGTTCGCGCAGGTTGCCGCGATAGCCCGGCTCGCCAAGTTGTAAGCGGAAATCCTGTGCGCATTGCGCCAGGCGGTCCGCGCACTTCTGCAACTGCTGGGTATCTTTGAGTTCGGTGCGATAGGCAATGGTAATATCTTTCGCCAGATCCTGAAGCTGACGGCTGGAGAGCGACTGACCAAAATACTGGCTGGCGATGTCCGGTAGCTGATGGGCTTCATCGAAGATCATCACCTCCGCCTCCGGGATCAGCTCGCCGAAACCACTGTCTTTGACCACCATATCCGCAAGAAACAGGTGATGGTTCACCACCACCACGTCGGCGTCCATCGCGGTTTTACGCGCTTTCACCACAAAACAGTCCTTATACAGCGGGCAGTCGCTGCCGAGGCAGTTGTCATTGGTGCTGGTCACCAGCGGCCAGGCCGGGGAGTCTTCCGGCACGCTCGCGCAGGTGCTGATGTCCCCCTCCTCCGTCTGGTTGGCCCAGGCGCGCAGGACGATCACATCGCTCAGGGTTTGTACCGGCAGGTCGCCGCCCGCCAGCGCCTGCTGTTCAAGACGCTCCAGACACAGGTAGTTAGAACGCCCTTTCAGCAAGGCCAGACGCCCTTTGTATTTCAGCGCTTTCGCCACCGTGGGTAAATCGCGGCTGTAGAGCTGATCCTGGAGCGCTTTTGATCCCGTAGAGATGATCACCTTTTTTTTCGCCCGCAGCGCAGGAGCGAGGTAAGCATACGTTTTCCCCGTACCGGTGCCGGCCTCCACGACCAGCGGCTGCGCCTTGTCGATGGCGTGCGCGACGGCATGCGCCATCTGACGTTGGGGTTCGCGCGGTTTAAAGCCGGGAATAGCCTGTGCTAACTGACCTTCTGGGGAAAAATCGTCTGCCACGGTGTTCTCTCACTGTATTTTTGCACAGGGATTATGTCAGCCCCTTATCTCCGGTGCCACCCCAAATAGTGACGACGGCGGAACATTATGGCAGTCTTGCCGCCTGACGACGAAAGATAACGAGGATACGTTTATGACAATTACGCGCATTGATGCCGAAGCCCGCTGGTCTGATGTGGTGATCCACAACCAGACGCTGTACTACACCGGCGTCCCTGCCAATCTGCACGCCGACGCCTTCGAGCAGACCGCCAACACCCTGGCGCAGATCGACGCCGTACTGGAAAAACAGGGCAGCGACAAATCCCGCATTCTGGATGCGACGATTTTTCTGGCGAATAAAGACGATTTCGCGGCGATGAATAAAGCCTGGGATGCGTGGGTGGTGGCGGGTCACGCGCCTGTACGCTGCACCGTACAGGCCACGCTGATGAAACCGGAATATAAGGTTGAGATCAAGATTATCGCGGCAGTGTAAGCCGGTTATTCTTCATCTTCATCCTCAAAGCGCGCCACGATCCGCTCGCCGGTATGGGTGGCGCGAAGTTCTTCCGCGACCTGGGAAATTGCCTGTCCGCTGCTCATCCCCTGGGACATCAGCTCCTGAATACGTTCAACGGCTTTCTGCTGTTGGTCATGGCTGAGAGAAGGTAAACCTGCAAACATCGTTAACTCCTGCTAAATTATTCGCGCTAATTATTTCACGCTGCCCGGTAGTATGCCATACATGAACATGCGCTTCCCCACTGTTATGACCTTGCCCTGGCGTGCAGACGCCGCCGAGTTCTGGTTTGCCCGTCTGAGCCACCTGCCTTTTGCGATGCTCCTGCACTCCGGGCATGCGGATCATCCCTACAGCCGCTTTGACATTCTGGTGGCCGACCCGGTTAAAACGCTGACGACCGATGCGCTGTCGCCAACGGACGATCCGCTGATGCGGCTCCAGAACGAGATCCATGCTCTGGGCTTATCTGCCACACCGGATCCGGATCTGCCTTTCCAGGGGGGCGCGCTGGGCCTGTTTGGTTACGATCTGGGTCGCCGTTTCGAAAAGCTGCCCGAGCATGCGCAGGCGGATATTTCCCTGCCGGATATGGCGGTGGGGCTGTATGACTGGGCGCTGATCGTGGATCACCGTAAGCAGACGGTTTCTCTGCTAAGCCACCGGGACGTGCAGGCGCGTCTGGCCTGGCTTGAGGCGCAACGGCCCGCCGCCCCGGAACGCTTTATGCTAACCTCCGGCTGGCGCTCGAACATGAGCGCGGAGGAATACGCGGAAAAATTCTCCCGCGTGCAGGCGTATCTTCACAGCGGCGACTGTTATCAGGTCAACCTCGCCCAGCGTTTCCAGGCGGCATACGAGGGAGACGAATGGCAGGCGTTTACCCGCCTCAATGCCAGCAATAAGGCCCCGTTCAGCGCATTTTTACGCCTTGAACACGGCGCCATCCTCAGCCTTTCGCCTGAGCGTTTTATTCACCTGGCTGACGGTATGATTCAGACCCGCCCGATAAAGGGCACCCTGCCGCGCCTTGCGGATGCCGACGCCGACCGTCAGCAGGCGGAGACGCTGGCGGCCTCGCCGAAAGATCGCGCTGAAAACCTGATGATTGTCGATCTGATGCGCAATGATATTGGCCGCGTCGCCGAGCCGGGCAGCGTGCGCGTGCCGGAGCTGTTCGTCGTGGAGCCATTCCCGGCGGTGCATCATCTGGTCAGCACCATCACCGCACGTCTGCCGGCCTCGCGAACCGCCTGCGATCTGCTCCGCGCCGCGTTTCCGGGCGGCTCCATTACCGGCGCGCCGAAGGTCCGGGCGATGGAGATCATCGACGAACTGGAACCGCATCGCCGCAACGCCTGGTGCGGCAGCATCGGCTATGTGAGTCTGTGCGGCACCATGGATACCAGCATCACTATTCGCACCCTGACGGCCTGCGACGGTAACCTGTACTGTTCCGCAGGCGGTGGCATTGTGGCCGACAGCCAGGCGGAGGCGGAATATCAGGAAACCTTTGATAAAGTGAATCGTATCCTGAAACAACTGGAGAACTCACGGTGAAGAAAGACAACCTGACGCTGGATGATTTTCTGTCGCGCTTTCAGCTTCTGCGGCCCCAGGTTAACCGCGCCACGCTGAATCAACGTCAGGCGGCGGTGCTGATCCCGGTCGTGCGTCGTGAGCAGCCGGGTCTGTTGCTTACCCAGCGCTCACCGCATATGCGAAAACACGCCGGTCAGGTTGCGTTCCCGGGCGGCGCGGTGGACAGCACCGATGCATCCCTGATTGCCGCCGCACTGCGCGAAGCGCATGAGGAAGTGGCGATCCCCCCGGAGGCGGTCGAGGTGATCGGCGTGCTGCCGCCAGTGGACAGCGTAACCGGTTTTCAGGTCACGCCGGTCGTTGGCATTATTCCGCCCGATCTTCAGTATCACGCCAGCGTCGATGAAGTTTCAGCGGTATTCGAAATGCCGCTGGAAGAGGCCCTTCGTCTGGGTCGCTATCACCCGCTGGATATTCACCGCCGCGGACACGATCATCGGGTCTGGCTGTCGTGGTATCAGCATTATTTTGTCTGGGGCATGACGGCAGGCATCATTCGTGAGCTGGCCCTGCAAATCGGCCTGAAGCCTTGACTATACTTTACATTCCACCCTTTTCTGGCAGGTTTGCGATCGGCGTCGCGCTATTAGCAAAACCATCGTTAACCATTAGTTTAATTCATGTGAATAGTTAAGCCGAGGTTGGTGTTCCCTCTTACACTATGCGCAGTTATAACATCGTTACTGGAACCCCAGTAACCCTGTCAGGAGTGTGAAAGTGATTAGTATATTCGACATGTTCAAAGTGGGGATTGGTCCATCTTCTTCCCACACTGTAGGGCCGATGAAGGCCGGTAAACAGTTCGTCGATGATCTGGTCGAAAAAGGATTACTGGAAAGCGTTACCCGTGTCGCCGTAGACGTTTACGGTTCACTGTCATTAACGGGTAAAGGCCACCACACCGATATCGCCATTATTATGGGTCTGGCGGGCAATATGCCGGACACAGTTGATATTGATGCCATTCCGGCATTTATCCGCGACGTGGAAACGCGCGGTCGTTTGCTGCTGGCTAACGGCCAGCACGAAGTGGACTTCCCGCAGGATGACGGGATGCGTTTTCGTAGCGACAACCTGCCGCTGCATGAAAACGGCATGACCATCCACGCCTGGAGTGGCGAAAAAGAGATCTACAGCAAAACTTACTACTCCATCGGCGGCGGCTTTATCGTTGACGAAGAACACTTTGGTAAAGAGAGCGCGGGCGACGTCAATGTGCCCTATCCGTTTAAATCGGCCACCGAGATGCTGGGCTACTGCAAAGAGACCGGTCTGTCCCTGTCAGGCATGGTGATGCAGAACGAACTGGCGCTGCACAGCAAGAAAGAGATCGAAGACTATTTTGCTAACGTGTGGCAAACCATGCGCGCCTGTATTGACCGCGGGATGAACACCGAGGGTGTTCTGCCTGGGCCACTGCGCGTGCCGCGTCGTGCCTCTGCTCTGCGCCGCATGCTGGTCACTACCGACAAGTTCTCCAATGACCCAATGAACGTGGTCGACTGGGTGAACATGTTTGCCCTCGCGGTTAACGAAGAGAACGCAGCGGGTGGTCGCGTCGTGACGGCGCCGACCAACGGCGCGTGCGGTATCGTTCCGGCGGTGCTGGCCTATTACGATCACTTTATTGAGCCCGTGACGCCGGACATCTATATCCGTTATTTCCTCGCGGCAGGTGCTATCGGCACGCTGTACAAGATGAATGCGTCCATCTCTGGTGCTGAAGTGGGCTGTCAGGGTGAAGTGGGCGTGGCCTGCTCTATGGCAGCAGCGGGTCTGGCGGAACTGCTGGGCGCCAGCCCTGAGCAGGTGTGCGTGGCGGCGGAAATCGGCATGGAGCACAACCTCGGTCTGACCTGTGACCCGGTTGCCGGCCAGGTGCAGGTGCCGTGCATTGAGCGTAACGCCATCGCCTCCGTCAAAGCGATCAACGCCTCGCGTATGGCGATGCGCCGTACCAGCGAGCCACGCGTGTCGCTGGATAAGGTTATTGAAACTATGTACGAAACCGGCAAGGACATGAACGCGAAGTACCGTGAGACCTCGCGCGGCGGTCTGGCCATTAAGGTGCAGTGCGACTAAGCTTTCCTTTCGCCCATCTGCAACGGATGGGCGAATTTTCCCCTCTCGTCTCGTCGCTTCACGTATTCCCCACTACACTGTCACTGTTGCGTCTGGCTTTTCCGGCCGGTGCTTAACAGGCGACCGTTCATGCAAACTGCACAAACGATCATTAAAGACTATCGCCGAAAACGCGTTATCGTCTGTGTCGCGGTTGCGCTCGTTACGCTCGTCCTGACGCTGGGTATTCGCTTTATTTCACAGCGCAACATAAATCAGGATCGGATCCACGACTTTACCCACCACACCGTGCGTGCGCTTGATAAGGTGCTTCTTTCGTTAGAGGCCCAGCGGGAAACGCTACTTTCACTGGTTGGCATACCCTGTTCCGAAGCAAATCTGATCCTGCGAAAACAGGCGGCGATCCTCCAGACCGTACGCTCCATCGCCCTCATTCAAGACGGAATACTGTATTGCTCAAGCGTCTTTGGCAGCCGTAATGTGCCCGTCAGTGAGTTTGTGCCGGAGCTGCCGGTCAGTGAATCCAGGCTGTTGCTGCTGACCGATCGGTGGCTGGTAAAAGGCAGCCCGGTACTGATTCAGTGGTCTCCCCTCGCGAGCGACGGCAACGACGGGGTGATGGAGGTGGTGAATATCGATCTCATCACTAAAATGATTCTTGAGCCGCAGCGGCCGCAGATCACCGACGTTGTCCTGAGAGTAGGAGATAACTTCCTCCGCGACGGGCAACAGGTGACGACTACGCCGACCTTCGATGACAACGCCTCCCTGCTGGAACAATCGTCACAGCATTACCCTTTCAGCGTCACGGTGAGCGGCCCCGGGCCTGGCGAAATGGCGTTAAAAAATCTGCCCACCCAGCTGCCGCTGGCGTTAATGCTCAGCTTACTGATGGGCTATATCGCCTGGCTCGCCACCGCGCGGCGCATCAGTTTCACCTGGGAAATCAATATGGGAATTGCGGCCAGGGAGTTTGAGCTCTTCTGCCAGCCGCTGGTGAATGCCCGCACCCGGGAATGCGTCGGCGTCGAGATCCTCCTGCGCTGGAACAACCCGCGTCAGGGATGGATTTCGCCCGATGTCTTTATCCCTCTGGCCGAAGAACATAACCTGATTGTTCCGCTTACCCGCTACGTCATCAGCGAAACGGTGCGGCAGATAGGCTATTTCCCGGCCTCGCGCGATTTCCATATCGGCATTAACGTGGCCGCCAGCCATTTTCGCCGCGCTGCGCTGATCCAGGATCTCAACCGCATCTGGTTTAACGCCAGCCCTGTTCAACAGTTGATCGTGGAGTTAACCGAACGCGATGCGTTGCTGGATGTGGATTACCGCATCGTGCGGGAGCTGCACCGCAAAGGGGTGAAACTTGCGATTGATGATTTTGGTACCGGCAACAGCTCACTTTCATGGCTAGAAAAACTGCATCCGGATGTGCTGAAAATTGATAAATCCTTCACCACCGCGATCGGCACCGACGCCGTGAACTCAACGGTAACGGATATTATTATTGCGCTGGGTCAGCGGCTGAATATTGAACTGGTTGCGGAAGGGGTGGAAACCGAGGAGCAGTCACGCTACCTGCGCCGTCACAGCGTACATATTTTGCAGGGGTACTTGTATGCGCGGCCAATGCCGCTGCGCGAGTTTCCGAAATGGCTGGCGGAAAGTCACTCTCCGCCAGCCCGCCACAACGGACACATCGTGCCCTTACTGCCGTTACGCTAGATAGCGTTACTCTTCTTCGTCGTGTGCAGAGTGCTCTTTAACAATACGCACCATATCAACGCGATAGTCGTTGGCTTCGACGATGGTAATTTGCAGCGGCGGCAGCTCCAGCACATCACCAATACGCGGGATCTGCCCGTTAACGGCAATCACCAGCCCCGCGACGGTGGCAATGTCTTCATCATCATTGACCACGTTTTCGACGCCCAGCGTGTGCGAGAGCGCGTGCAGGTCGGTGGTGCCTTTCACCAGCCAGCCGTCACCGTCGGCAACGATTTCCGGGGTTTCATCCGCATCAGGGAATTCACCGGCAATGGCTTCCAGCACGTCCAGCGGCGTCACCAGGCCCTGTACCACACCAAATTCATTGGTGACGATAACAAAGCTCCCGCGGGCACGACGCAACACGCCCAGCAGGTTGATCGGATCCAGCGTCTCCGGTACCACGATGGCGGGCGACGCGGCCGCTACGGCCTCGACGTTAACGCCCTCTTCCAGCGCCACCAGCATCTCTTTCGCGCGTACCACACCGATAATCTCATCCAGCTCACCCCGGCAGACCGGGAACAGGCTGTGTGGCGAGGAGAGCAGCTGCTGACGAATTTCGTCGACGCTCAGGTTGGCGTCCACCCAGCTGATCTCACCGCGCGGCGTCATAATGCCGCGCAGGGAGCGGGAAGCCAGCGAAAGCACGCCGTTGATCATGTAGCGTTCTTCTTCCACAAACGCGCCTTCCGGCACCGGAACCGGGTTACGGTTCTCGTTATCAGCCTGCACGTTGACCTGACGACGTCCGCCCATCAGTCGCAGAATCGCATCTGCGGTACGGGCTCGCAGCGGCTGATTCGACTGCTGCTTAATAAAGTTACGGCGCGCAATCTGGTTAAACAGCTCGATCAGAATCGAGAAGCCAATCGCGGCGTACAGGTAGCCTTTCGGAATATGGAAGCCAAACCCTTCTGCCACCAGGCTCAGACCAATCATCAGCAGGAAGCTCAGACACAGCACAACGACCGTCGGATGCTGGTTGACGAAACGCGTCAGCGGTTTTGACGCCAGCAGCATTACCGCCATCGCAATCACCACCGCCGCCATCATCACCGGCAGATGGTTCACCATGCCGACCGCCGTAATCACCGCATCCAGTGAGAAGACCGCATCAAGCACCACAATCTGGAGAACAACCACCCAGAAGCTGGCGTAACCCTTACCGTGGCCATCATCGTGCTGCCGGTTCTCCAGCCGTTCATGCAGCTCTGTTGTGGCTTTGAACAGCAGGAACAGTCCCCCCACCAGCATGATTAAATCGCGGCCGGAGAAGGTGAAATCCATGACGGTGAACAGCGGCTTCGTCAGGGTAACCATCCACGAGATCACAGACAGCAAGCCCAGACGCATGATCAGCGCCAGCGAGAGGCCGATCAGACGGGCTTTATCACGCTGTTTCGGCGGGAGCTTATCCGCGAGGATGGCGATAAACACCAGGTTATCAATACCGAGAACGATCTCCAGCACGACCAGCGTAAGCAAGCCTACCCAGATTGACGGGTCCATTAAGAATTCCATGACACGCTCCTGCTAAAGGAATGACAAAACGGTGCCCCGCTAATTTCGGGCATTTCAAAGGGAATGAGAGTCGATGCGTGGCGAAGATCGCCGATGAATAAGGCGCGGAATGGCCTGGAAGATGACTGACGTCGGTGACGGTCCATATAGTGGGCTGTAGCCCTATACTCCTGAATAATTAAACGGACGCTAAACATATCAGAGACAATTGGTTTTTAGCAAAGATTTACGTTCCTTTGCAAACTTCTGTAACACACGCGGATTAACTTAAAGAAAAATCTGTAAGGCGTAGCTAAATTACGGATCTTCATCACATAAATTATTTTTTCACTATCTAAAATAATTCGCGGAAGTCTTAGTTTTTTGAACTCTAACCCTTATCTGAATCGATTCGGTTCGCCAATACGATTCTCAGTACGCCTGCCTGGCAGACGTATACATGATAATAAAAGGAGGTAGCAAGTGACCATTGCTATTGTCATAGGCACACATGGTTGGGCTGCGGAGCAGTTACTCAAAACGGCAGAAATGCTGTTGGGCGAGCAGGAAAACGTCGGCTGGATCGATTTCGTTCCCGGTGAAAATGCCGAGACGCTGATTGAAAAATACACTGCTCAGCTTGAGAAGCTGGATACCAGTAAAGGCGTGCTGTTTCTCGTGGATACATGGGGCGGCAGCCCGTTCAACGCTGCCAGCCGCATTGTCGTCGATAAAGAGCATTATGAAGTCGTCGCCGGGGTGAATATCCCGATGTTGGTGGAAACCTTCATGGCGCGTGACGACAACCCAGGTTTTGATGAACTGGTGGCACTGGCGGTGGAAACCGGTCGCGAAGGCGTGAAGGCGCTGAAAGCGCAGCCGGTTGAAAAACCGGCCCCTGCCCCTGCTGCACCAAGGGCGGCAGCACCGGCGAAGCCAATGGGTCCGAACGATTACATGGTTATCGGCCTTGCGCGTATTGATGACCGTCTGATCCACGGCCAGGTGGCAACACGCTGGACCAAAGAGACCAACGTACAACGCATCATCGTGGTCAGTGACGAAGTGGCCGCCGACACTGTCCGTAAAACCCTTCTTACCCAGGTTGCACCGCCGGGCGTCACCGCGCACGTCGTGGATGTCGCCAAAATGATCCGCGTTTACAACAACCCGAAATATGCGGGTGAGCGCGTGATGCTTCTCTTCACCAACCCGACAGACGTCGAACGCATTGTTGAAGGCGGCGTGAAAATCACCTCCGTTAACATTGGCGGTATGGCATTCCGTCAGGGCAAAACGCAGGTCAACAACGCGATTTCAGTGGATGCGAAAGATATCGAGGCCTTCAACAAACTGAATGCACGCGGTATCGAACTGGAAGCCCGTAAGGTTTCCACGGACCAGAAACTGAAAATGATGGATTTGATCGGCAAAGTGGGGAAATAAGCCCGGGCCGGTTTTTCATATAGAGCTTATGTAATAGGAGAAGTGCAATGGAGATTACTACTCTTCAGATTGTGCTGGTGTTCATCGTCGCATGTATTGCGGGTATGGAGTCCGTACTTGATGAATTTCAGTTCCACCGCCCTCTGGTGGCCTGTACGTTGATTGGCGCCGTTCTCGGTGACATGAAAACCGGTATCATCATCGGTGGTACTTTGGAAATGATCGCCCTCGGCTGGATGAACATCGGTGCGGCAGTTGCGCCAGATGCCGCGCTGGCGTCCATTATTTCAACCGTTCTGGTTATCGCTGGTCATCAGAGTATTGGTGCCGGTATCGCGCTGGCCATCCCGCTGGCCGCAGCGGGTCAGGTGCTGACCATTATCGTCCGTACTATTACCGTTGCCTTCCAGCACGCGGCGGATAAGGCGGCCGAAAACGGCAACCTCACCGCGCTCTCCTGGATCCACGTTTCTTCCCTGTTCCTGCAAGCGATGCGTATCGCAATCCCTGCGGTTATCGTGGCGATTTCTGTCGGTACCAGCGAAGTTCAGGGCATGCTGAATGCGATCCCTGAAGTGGTTACCAGCGGTCTGAATATCGCCGGGGGTATGATCGTGGTGGTCGGTTATGCGATGGTCATCAACATGATGCGCGCGGGCTACCTGATGCCATTCTTCTACCTCGGCTTCGTTACCGCTGCGTTCACCAACTTCAACCTGGTTGCGCTGGGTGTGATTGGTGCGGTGATGGCGATTCTTTATATCCAGCTCAGCCCGAAATACAACCGTGTCGCGGGTGCCCCTGCGCAGGCTGCTGGTAACAACGATCTCGATAACGAACTGGACTAACAGGTGAGCGAAATGGTTGATATGACAAAAACTACCACTGAGAAAAAACTCACTCCGGGTGATATTCGTGGCGTGTTCATCCGTTCTAACCTGTTTCAGGGTTCATGGAACTTCGAACGTATGCAGGCGCTCGGCTTCTGCTTCTCCATGGTGCCGGCCATCAAACGCCTGTATCCGGAAAACAACGAAGCACGCCGTCAGGCAATTAAGCGTCACCTGGAATTCTTCAACACCCATCCTTATGTTGCGGCGCCGGTTCTGGGCGTGACGCTGGCAATGGAAGAGCAGCGTGCGAACGGGGCTGAGATCGACGATGGTGCCATCAACGGTATCAAAGTTGGTCTGATGGGGCCGCTGGCAGGCGTGGGCGACCCGATCTTCTGGGGTACCGTCCGGCCGGTCTTTGCGGCGCTGGGCGCCGGGATCGCCATGAGCGGCAGCCTGCTCGGTCCTCTGCTGTTCTTCATCCTGTTCAACGCGGTGCGTCTGCTGACCCGTTACTACGGCGTGGCGTACGGTTATCGTAAAGGGGTGGATATCGTTAAGGATATGGGCGGCGGCTTCCTGCAAAAACTGACTGAGGGGGCGTCAATCCTCGGCCTGTTTGTAATGGGGGCGCTGGTTAACAAGTGGACGCACGTGAACATCCCGCTGGTGGTATCGACGATCACTGGTCAGGATGGTCAGACGCGCGTTACCACCGTGCAGACGATTCTGGACCAGCTGATGCCGGGCCTGGTACCGCTGCTGTTAACCTTCGCCTGTATGTGGCTGCTGCGTAAGAAAGTGAACCCGCTGTGGATCATCGTTGGCTTCTTCGTCATCGGTATCGCGGGCTACGCCGTCGGCCTGCTGGGTCTGTAATAAAATGCGTTACCGACCGGGGGCTTGCCCCCGGTCTTTTTATCTGGAGGATGAATGACTGTCACGGACACCGTACTGGTTTTATTTATTGTTGCCCTTCTGGCTTACGCGATCTATGACGAGTTCATTATGCCTCGCCGCCACGGCGAGACGCTGCTGACCCTTCCCCTCTTACGCCGTGGACGCATTGATGCGTTTATCTTCGCCGGTCTGGTAGTCATCCTGATTTACAATAATGTGACCAGCCACGGCGCAATATTAACCACATGGTTATTATGTGCGCTGGCATTAATGGCGATTTACCTGTTCTGGATCCGCTCGCCAAAACTCATTTTTAAAAAACACGGATTCTTCTTCGCCAATGTCTGGATAGAATATAACCGTATTAAAGAGATGAATTTATCCGAAGACGGGGTTCTGGTGATGCAATTAGAACAACGCCGCCTGCTCATCCGGGTCAAAAATATTGATGACCTGGAAAAGATCTACAAATTACTCGTTAAAACTCAATGAGTTAATATTATAGCATCGGCTATATATTGCATTATTCTTAAACCAGCAATATAGCCGATGCTATATCTCCTCTGTTAATTGCCTTATATTTGTTAACGATATTTTCACGCATAAATCTAAATGAAAATCGTTATCAATATAGTGGCTATATAAAGCCATCTTCGTTGTTGTTTTATATTCTCAAAATATGTTAAGGTTGCGCCCGTCGTTGGGGAGTAGCCGATTTCCTGCCTGCGGGAAATGTACGTGTCAACATACTCGTTGAAAAACGTGGCGCGTACGGATCGTTTTCAGCACACTTACTGTGCCAAAATCGATCAGGCGAGACCATAGATACATCAACTGCTGTTTACTGGGGGCAGTGATGTGTCATATGGATATCCCCGGTCTGGACGCTCTTATGAATATCTCCGCTACGATCCTTCTGGCTTTTGGCATGTCCATGGACGCATTTGCCGCCTCTATTGGTAAAGGTGCCACCCTCCATAAACCTAAATTTTCCGACGCCCTGCGTACCGGTCTCATATTTGGTGCTATCGAAACGCTGACGCCGCTTATCGGCTGGGGTCTGGGGATGCTCGCCAGCCAGTTCGTGCTGGAGTGGAATCACTGGATTGCTTTCGTGCTGCTGGTGTTCCTCGGCGGACGCATGGTGATTGAAGGCTTTCGTGGTAACGGCGATGAAGATGATGCGCCGCTGCAACGCCACGGCTTCTGGCTTCTGGTGACAACCGCCATCGCAACCAGCCTGGATGCAATGGCCGTGGGTGTCGGTCTGGCGTTTTTGCAGGTCAATATTATCGCCACCGCGCTGGCGATTGGCTGCGCCACGCTGATCATGTCAACGCTGGGGATGATGGTGGGTCGGTTCATTGGCCCGCTGTTAGGCAAACGCGCCGAAATTCTGGGCGGTATCGTGTTGATCGGGATTGGTGCCCAAATCCTTTGGGCACACTTCGCGGGTTAACCTTCGCGCTGCCAGCAATGGATGCTGAAATCCGTCTGGCAGCGAAATTCTGTCTGCGCTGCCAGCGTTTCCCACACCTCTGGTTTTGCCCGCCATGCAAACGGCGTCATTTGCAGTAACGCCACGGCTTCACTTCCCTGCAACGTCATTTCATACGCTACCGACTGCGCCTGCTTTAACGCAAAGCCCGCCAGCTGTTCAGAGTGCGGCGCATGCAGGTGAACTTCATCATAGATCAGCCCTTTTAACTCCAGCAGATGACGCGGCCCTGGCGTGACGGTGATAACCCAGCCGCCAGGCTTAACGACGCGCGCCAGCTCCTCTGCCTTGCACGGCGCATAGATACGCACCACGGCGTCCATACTCGCTTCCTCAAACGGCAGGCGGTGGCTGGAGGCCACGCAGAACGTTACCGCTGAGTAGCGTTTGGCTGCCGAACGGATTGCCACTTTCGACACGTCCAGCCCGTAAGTTTCGGCGCCCTTCTCAGCCGCCACGTCAGCAAACGTGGCGGTGTAGTAACCTTCGCCGCAGCCGATATCCAGCATGGCGGATGCGCCTTCTGTCAGATATTGACGGAGTAAGGCGACAACGGCATCCCTGAGCGGTTGATAGTGCCCGGCATCGAGAAACGCCCGGCGCGCCTGCATCATCTCCGCGCTGTCACCCGGGTCCCGGGAGCGCTTGTGTTGTACCGGCAGAAGATTTACATAGCCCTCTTTCGCCCGGTCAAACTGATGTCCCTGTGGACAGATAAACGTTTTCTCCGCGCGCGTCAGCGGCGCGTGGCAAAGGGGACAACTGAAAGACATGACAGCTCCAGGGCGTAAACCAAAAGGCGAAGTGTACCGCTATTCGCCAGGGTTATAAACGGCTGGGTGACGCATCACGATCAGATGGTCAGAATCTGCCGGCAGCCCGTCTGGCTTCACGTTTTCCAGGCGCAGGACGTTACCCATAATTTCGCTGAACACGGGCGCAGAAACGGCCCCGCCATAGTAGGCACCGTTTTGCGGATCGTTGATCACCACCACCAGCGCGAAACGGGGATCGCTGGCAGGCGCAACGCCTGCGGTATAGGCGACGTATTTATCCACATACTTACCATGTTCATCGATTTTTTTGGCCGTCCCGGTTTTTATCGCCACGCGATAGTTACGCACCGCCGCTTTGACCCCGCCACCGCCGGGTAACGCAACGCTCTCCATCATATGTTCCACCTCGTGAACAATTTCCTCGGGCATCACCCGCTTGCCAATCACCGGCGGGTCAATACGGGTGATGGACAGAGGCCGTTCAATGCCGTAGCTGCCGATGGTGGCATACACATGCGCCAGCTGGAGGGGGGTTACCATCAGGCCATACCCAAAGGCAAAGGTCGCCCGATCTAACTGACTCCAGAATTTTCGCTGCGGCAGTAAACCTGCGCTTTCTCCCGTTAAACCAAGCCCGGTACTCTCGCCAAAACCAAAGTTTTTATAGGTATCCAGTAACCGTTGCACGGGCATCGCCAGCGAAAGACGGGATACGCCTGTGTCGCTAGATTTTTGCAAAATCCCGGTCATCGTCAGCTCGGGGTAGTAGCCCACATCACGAATACGATGACCATCAATGGTGTAGGGATGCGTATCTATCACGCTGTCAGGCTGTACCAGCCCCTGCTGTAGCGCCGTCATCAGCACCAGAGGCTTAACGGTCGAGCCAGGTTCAAAGGTGTCGCTGATCGCGCGATTGCGAAAATCATCCAGCGTTGCCCCTTCCCGGTTGTTGGGGTTGAAGTCGGGGAAGCTCGCCATCGCCAGAATTTCGCCCGTCCGGATATTAATCAGCACCGACGCGCCTGACTCGGCTTTGTTCCACGCCACGGCATTATCCAGCGCGTCTTCGGTGATAGTTTGCAGGCGTTCATCGATACTAAGCTGGATATTATGTGCAGGTACGGGAGCCACCTCCGTAAGGTTCTCCACCACATGTCCGTAGCGATCTTTCCTGACCAGCCGCACGCCTGCCTTCCCGGTAAGCTGCGTGTTAAAGCTTTTCTCGACGCCCTCAATGCCCTGACCATCAATATTGGTGAAGCCAATCAGGTTCGCCGCCACGTGCCCGGCAGGATAAAAGCGGCGGGACTCATCGCGAAGGTTGATACCGGGGAGACGTAGCTTATCGATCCACTTTGCCTGGGCGGGATCAACCTGACGGGCCAGGTAAATAAATCGCCCGTGCGGGTTACTGTTAATTCGCAATGCGAGCGTGCTCAGAGAAAGGTGTAAGGCATCTGCCAGGGCCTGCCAGCGCGAGTCAAAACCGATCCCCCCTTTTTCCAGCACTGTTTTGGGATCGGCCCAGACGGCCTGGACGGGTACGCTCACCGCAAGGGGTCGCCCTTCACGGTCAACAATCATCCCACGCGGGGCGTCTATCGCCACTTCGCGCAGGGAGCGCATATCCTCCTGCTTCACCAGATTATCCGGTTTGATAATTTGTAGCCACGCTACGCGGCCCAGCAGAAACGCAAGGCTACAAAAGATGGCGAGACACAGAAGTGCAAAACGTGCCGGAGTAAAATTTCCGGTGGTGGTTATTGTCTTTTTTTTCACCTTAACCCCAGGGCTGTTAATCAACGCCCTGATTTAACGAGAAAAGCGGATAATAAGGCGGGAAAACAATGCTAATAATCTCGCGGGTTTGCAACAAGATAATAACAGAGGAGGATTACGTAATATTTTGAAAAATAAGCGAATAAAAAAGCCCCGCATCGGCGAGGCTTATGTCTGAGATCGAAGCGCTGAGCGCTTCAGTCAGCAGTGATTCGATCAGATAGCAGTTACGTTAACCGCAGCTGGGCCTTTCTGGCCATCCTGAATTTCGAACTCAACGTTCTGGCCTTCAGCCAGAGTTTTGAAGCCGTTACCCTGGATTGCAGAGAAGTGTACGAACACGTCTTTGCTGCCGTCAGCAGGAGTAATGAAACCAAAACCTTTAGACTCGTTGAACCACTTAACTTGACCTTTAATCTTTGCCATTTGCAAAATTCCTTAGAGTGTTTTCTTAGCCCGCGGGCTTTGACATAGATAAAACTGAGACATTACTGCTTGAGGCACTAATATAAGGTTCGGCAGAGAAGCGGTATTCAACGACAACGTGTTTACTCAGGACTTCTTTACTGAAAATGCCACACATAAACAGAACTGTACCTCGTTTGACCCAAAACGTGTTATCACACACAACGTTTAATATGGCAAGCCATTTTTAAACGTGTCTCGATCCGCCGCACAAATTCAGACGTTACTCCATAACAATCTGCACAGTTATGCGAATTGTCAAATGAAGCGCCACCTGACCTCACTGCCCGCAGGGTGCGTTGACGCGCCCTGTAATCAAAGACTTTTTAAACATAGCTCAATCATTTCAAAGCGTCCATCCCAATCCCAGAATTTCTTTAAAGGAATGACTGAGTTAGAACATTTTGTGAAAAGTTATGCTGAAAACATTGCAACGCACCAACATGTGTCAGGGAATATACGATGTTAATTACATTTTGCTAACTGTATTAAAAACCACCATTTAATAAGTGTTATTCTGCACCAAAATAATGAAATTTTTATGACTCTGCCTCAAAACAAGGCAAGCAAAACGTTTCGATAAAAATAAAACACTTCAGGAAAGATAAAGCACACTATTTATTCAACGAAACTGAATTTGTTAAATAAGGATAAATATTCGCCAGTTTTCAGTGTGCTAAAACATGAGTTAACTGCTGCTTAATTAAATGCCGGGAAGTTGTGGGATGCATTTGATAAGGGAGGGGATTTACGCCGTACGTCAGGCCACCTCCCCGCTCCGGGCAGACTATCGTTCAGCTACCAGGCGAATGAAGTCTTCCTCGTCTTGTTGTTGAGCAACAGCGTCCTTCGGTAACGCTTTCTCCTCCGGCTCGTTGGCTTCGCACAAACGACGCAGCAGCGCAGTCTGCCGTTTCTGCTGATCGAGCAATGCTTCCAGCAGCTCAATCTGCTCGTTTGTGCGGGAGCTGGCGCGGTTAACGAAAAACCACAGCACCAGCCCAACGACCAGCACCAACAAAGACATTACCAGGGATGCAATGCTCAGCAGCCCCGAATTCAGTAACTCACCCATTTCACCACCTCAGTAAAAACCGCCATTTTACCACTGCCGCCGCGTAAGGACATCACTCAGCGTAAAAATGGTCTCTACCAGGGAATAAACTTATTGATTGAACAAATGCCGCTAAAGAACTGTACATCCTGATCGCACATCACATTGATAGTCTGCGTCCACAGCACCACGCATGCTATCAACACTATAATCAGAATTACCCAGCGTATTTTTTTCACTCCACACTCCGTCTTATGACCTGATACAGCCAGGTTATCACGGTTATCTTAAACAGGGGCTAACTGTACCTTCAACAGACGCTTTTCGGAATCGTGCACTTGTTTCACTGCGTAAAGCCGTTACGCTTACTCTATGACAACAAAGAAAAAAGAGGCAACGATGCGTTTACTTATTCGTACAGTAATTGTACTGGCCATTGTCTGGATCGGCCTGTTATTAAGTGGGTACGGCGTATTAATGGGGAGCAAAGAAAATGCCGCGGGTCTGGGTATCCAGTGTAAATATCTTACCGCCCAGGGGATAAGCACGGCTCAGTACATCCATTCCGACAGCGGGATCATCGGGTTAACCAACTGTCCTGTGCTGCGTAAATCATCTGTTGTGGTTGATAACGGTTAATCAGCGCTGAACTTCGCTTACAGAAACGCCGCAAAAGTGCGGCGTTTTTATTGGTGGCGTCGATCAGAACGGATAATCGTTATAGCCCATCTGCTCTGAAATTTTGCGCGCTGCGGTATGCAGAATCGCCACATATTCATGAAGACGCTCTTCAGAGAAACGCAGCGTTGGGAACGAAATGCTCAGGCCCGCAATGACAACGCCGAAGCGGTCAAACACCGGCACACCGATGCAACGCAGCCCCTCTTCCTGCTCTTCGTTATCTTCCCCGTAACCCTGCTCACGCACTTTATCCAGCACGCTCAGCAGTTCTTCCGTACTGGTAATCGTGCGGTCGGTGCTGCGTTTGTACTCCACCCCGTCAAGGATTTGCTTCACCTCTTCGCGATCGCGCCAGGCCAGCAGTACTTTACCAATTGCGGTGCTGTACAGCGGGTTACGACGACCAATGCGTGAATACATGCGCAGGTTGTACATGGAGTCAATTTTGTGGATGTAAACAATGCTGTCTTCATCCAGCGCACCGAGGTGAATTGTCTCTTTCGTCAGTCGTGAAAGTTCACGCATCTGAATGTCAGAGCTGCGGATCAGATCCACGTTCTGCAAGGCACGGGCGCCCAGTTCAAACAGTTTCAGGGTCAGAGAATATTTTTCTGATTCTCCTTCCTGCGCGACATAACCCAATGATTTCATCGTCTGCAAAAAGCGATAAACGGTGCTTTTCGACATCATCACACGCTGCGACAACTCTGTAATACCAATTTCACGCTCTTCTCCGAGCGCCTGCAAGATGCCAAACACCTTCAGCACGGAAGAAACAGAATCTGGCTGCTTATCCAAATCTGCGATTGCCATTTATCACCTCATGGAGAGTGTTTTATAAAAATCAGAACCGGTTTTTATTATAAATTCGTGTGATGCGTGCTGCAATCTATCTGGGTTTACTTCGTTACAAATCTGCGACATAAAACCGAAATAACGATGCTAAAATAGTTACTCTGAAAATAATTTCACGCTGAGTCATTCTTTCCCCATGCAAAAAAACGTTTCTGATGGCCTGCCCTTACCGCAGCGGTACGGGGCAATTGCCACTATTGTCATCGGTATTTCGATGGCTGTCCTTGACGGTGCGATTGCCAACGTGGCTCTTCCTACCATTGCCAAAGACCTTAATGCTTCGCCGGCAAGCTCCATCTGGATTGTGAACGCGTACCAGATAGCGATTGTGATTTCCCTTCTGTCACTCTCTTTCCTGGGCGATATGTTTGGTTATCGCCGGGTTTACCAGTGCGGGCTGGTGGTCTTTACCCTCACCTCGCTCTTCTGTGCCCTTTCAGATTCACTACACACCCTTACGCTGGCGCGTATCGCGCAGGGCTTTGGCGGCGCGGCGCTAATGAGCGTGAACACGGCCCTGATACGGCTTATTTATCCTCAACGCCACCTGGGGCGCGGCATGGGCATTAACTCCTTTATTGTGGCCGTGTCGTCCGCCGCCGGCCCAACGATTGCCGCCGCCATCCTGTCCGTTGCCTCGTGGCAGTGGTTGTTTGCCATTAACGTGCCGCTGGGCATTGTGGCGATCTTCTTCGCCCTGCGCTATCTTCCGGAAAATGGTCCGAAAAGTACCATGCCACGTTTCGATCTGCCCAGCGCCGTGATGAACGCGCTGACTTTTGGCCTGCTAATTACGGCGCTGAGCGGATTTGCGCAGGGACAGTCTCTGTCGCTCATTGCCGCAGAAATCGTTGCCATGCTTATCATCGGCTTTTTCTTTGTACGACGTCAGCTGGCGCTGCCCGTGCCGTTACTGCCGGTGGATTTGCTGCGTATTCCGCTGTTTTCGCTATCCATTTGTACCTCCATTTGCTCGTTCTGCGCCCAGATGCTGGCGCTGGTTGCACTGCCGTTCTTTTTGCAGAGCGTGATTGGCCGTTCAGAAGTGGAGACAGGCTTGCTGCTCACGCCCTGGCCGCTGGCAACCATGGTGATGGCCCCGCTGGCCGGTTACCTTATTGAGCGCGTCCATGCCGGGCTTCTGGGGGCGATTGGGCTGGTTGTCATGGCGGTGGGACTGTTTTCGCTGGCGCTCCTGCCCGCCTCGCCGGGGGATCTGGATATTATCTGGCGCATGGTCCTGTGCGGGGCCGGTTTTGGTCTGTTCCAGTCCCCTAATAACCACACGATTATCACCTCTGCCCCACGTCATCGCAGCGGTGGCGCCAGCGGGATGCTGGGCACGGCAAGACTGTTAGGGCAAAGCACCGGGGCCGCACTGGTGGCGTTGATGTTTAACCTTTCCGGGCAGAATGCGACACACGTTGCGCTGATTACCGCAGGGACCCTGGCGACCCTCGCGGCTGTCATTAGCGGCCTTCGCGTCACCCAGCCAAAGGCGCAGGCATAAAAAAACCGGGCGGAGAATGGCTCCAGCCCGGTTCTTTTCAACCCGATTACGTTACTTCAGGTATTCGCCGCTACGCAGCGCTTCAATACGTTTATCCAGCTGCGGGTGAGACATAAACAGCTCGCTCAGCGACTTTGATTTGCCGTTGATGCAGAAGGCCATCATGCTGTTTGCTTCCTGCGGCTCGTAGCTGGTTTTAAGACGTTGCAGCGCAGCAATCATCTTTTCACGACCCACCAGTTTCGCGGAACCGGCATCCGCGTGGAACTCACGATGACGGGAGAACCACATGGTAATGATGCTTGCCAGGATACCGAACACCAGCTCCAGCACCATTGAAACAGCAAAATAGATCAGCGGGTTGCCGTTGCTCTCTTCACCCTCATCACGGTTGCCCCCCATAAACCCGGCAGCAATCTGTGCCAGAATACGAGAAATAAAGATAACGAAGGTGTTCACCACGCCCTGGATCAGGGTCATGGTGACCATATCGCCATTGGCGATATGGCTGATCTCGTGAGCAATAACCGCTTCCGCTTCGTCACGGCTCATGTTTTGCAGCAGGCCGGTACTGACGGCCACCAGGGACGCGTCACGACGCGCACCGGTAGCAAACGCGTTAATATCCGGCGCGTGGTAGATGGCTACCTGCGGCATGGCAATGCCCGCCTGCTTTGACTGCTGAGCAACCGTGCTCATCAGCCACTGCTCCATATCGTTACGCGGTTGCTCAATAACTTCACCGCCCACGGATTTCAGTGCCATCCACCTGGACATCAGCAGTGAAATGAAAGAGCCACCGAAACCAAACAGCAGCGCCATAATCAACAGACCCTGAACGCTGCTCGACTGAATTCCCGTCAGGCTTAGCACCAGCCCGAATACCACCATCACCGCCAGGTTGGTGAGCAGGAAGAGCGCGATTCGCATCATAATATTCTTTTAACCTCAGTTTAACAAAACGCACTATGCGATTACCCACATCGTATGGGTATTACGGCTATTTTCAAGCATCCAGACGGCGTAAGTCACCAGAAAGACACAACTTTACACAATTGGAAATCTGCCTGACGGAAGGAGGAGGTACATAAAGAAACAGGCACAATTTCTTGTGCCTGTTGGGGGATTATTTTGTCGGAGCAGGTTGCAGAGCGGGTTTCTCTTTTTCCAGCTTCGCGAGATCAAGCGCGATATGCACCGTCTCGTCCAGATACGGATCGGGCTCCTGGTAATCCTTAGGCAGATCGTCCAGTTTTTTGAGCAGAGGCTTGCCTTCACGTTTGAAGCGATCGTTGATACGCGCCAGACGTGTCGCGTCATCTTCATTGTTCTCTTTCTCACGCTGGGCGTAGTTCAGAGACACAATGTTCCGTTTCGCTTTCAAAGCGTTGAAACGCGCGATGTCCTTCATGATGTACTGGAATTCCGGATCCTTCCCGATGCGATCGTTGTGATTTTTCAGCAGTTCCGGTCCGAACTGTTTCATATCACCCGATTTCACGAATGTCGCGGCATCAATGCTATCCCACGGCAGCGCGTTATCTTCAAACTTCTCGCCCGTTTCCGTCTCTTCGGTACCTGTCGGCATCATGATATCCGGCGTCACGCCTTTGCGCTGCGTACTGCCGCCGTTGACGCGGTAAAACTTCTGAATAGTGTACTGTACTGAGCCCAGCGCAGGCCACTCAGGGCGCAGCATCTGGTCGTAAATACGGTTCAGAGAGCGGTACTGCTGAACGGTGCCCTTGCCAAACGTCGGTTCGCCGACGATTAATGCCCGGCCGTAATCCTGCATGGCAGCAGCGAAGATTTCCGATGCAGAGGCGCTGAAGCGATCGACAAGCACCACCAGCGGACCCTTATAGTAGACCACACCATCGGTATCGGCATCTTCACGCACTTTACCGTTGTTATCGCGCACCTGTACCACCGGGCCAGACGGGATAAACAGCCCGGAAAGCGAGACGGCCTCGGTCAATGCCCCGCCGCCGTTGCTGCGCAGGTCAATGATCACGCTGCTGACATTCTGCTTTTCAAGCTTCTGGAGCTGCACTTTCACATCATCGGTCAGGCCGACGTAGAAACCTGGGATATCCAGAACGCCAACCTTCTCTTTACCCACGGTTTTCACCGACATTTTCACCGCGCGATCTTCCAGACGGATACGCTCACGGGTGAGAGTAACGATACGGGTTTTAGTCCCCTTACCGGCTGGCAGGATCTCCAGGCGGACTTTGCTGCCCTTCGGCCCTTTGATCAGCGCAACAACATCATCAAGACGCCAGCCAATCACGTCCACCATGCTCTTTCCGGTTTGACCCACACCGACAATACGGTCTCCTACGCTGATCGCTTTGCTTTTCGACGCAGGGCCACCGGCCACCATGGAGTTGATTACGGTGTAGTCATCGTCCATCTGAAGCACAGCACCGATACCTTCCAGAGACAGGCTCATTTCGGTATTGAACTGTTCGGTGTTACGTGGAGAGAGATAATTAGTGTGCGGATCAATTTCATGCGCAAACGCGGTCATCGCCAGCGAGAAAACATCTTCACTGTTGGTCTGCGCCAGACGACGAATAGCGAATTTGTATCGACGATTTAACGTCTCACGGATCTCTTTCTCGTCTTTGCCTGTAAGCTTGAGGCTCAGTTCGTCATATTTGACTTTTCCGTCCCACAGCGCATTCAGTTCAGCCTCGTCTTTCGGCCATGGCGCTTTGCTTCGGTCCAGATTAAAGGTGTCGTTGCCGGTGAAGTCCATCGGACGTTCCAGCACTTTCAGCGCGTATTGATAACGCTCAAAACGGCGCTTTTGCGATAAGTTGTACAGATCGTAGAACAGATCGAGCTTTCCGGAGCGCAGCTCATCACCCACTTCGGATTTGCGTTTAGCGAACTGTTCGACATCGCTGGCCAGCAGTACGTTATGGCTGTAATCCAGCAAGTTCAGATAACGGTCAAAGATTTTGGCCGAAAAGGCCTGATCGAGATCGAACTGACGATAGTGCGAACGAGTAAAGCGCGACGTCACGCGCTCACTCACCGTCGCGTGCTGAGTCTCTTCCTTGAGAACCGGAATTTGATCAACACGCGTAATATCGTCCACAGCGAAAGCATGGCCTGTTATAGCAAACAGGCCAGCCAGCGCGGTGAGCTTAAAAAAAGTGTTCATGCCAGGCTCGGCCTCCGTTTCAGAACAACAAGTGTTCTGCGCGTACAATCATTGACATACCAGAAGTCAGCTGTACACGAACGCCATCTTTGGTGATTTCCAGTACGGTGGCGTCCATCGCGTTGTTACCCGCTTTCACCTTCAGAGACTGACCTACGCTCAGCGCATTGATGTCAGAAACTGGGGTGTGGCGCGGCTCTTCGCGCGGCGCACGTGGGGCTTTAGCTGCTGGTTTGTCAGCACGCGGTTTGCGATCGTTATTTTCAGTACGACGCGGTGCCGGACGCGGTTTACGCTCGCGACGAGGGGCGTCTTCCTGACCGTTTGCCGCTGCGGCTTCGCGTTTTTTCGCCTGCTGTTCCGCACGCTGTGCCTGCACGCGAGCTTTGGCTTCTTCAAGCTGCTTACGCGCATGTTCTACGTGCTGCTCGTCCAGCTCACCGCACGGGTTGCCGTCAAGGTCGACACGGGTCGCACCCGGCTTGATACCGTACAGGTAACGCCAGCTCGAGGTATAAAGGCGCAAGGCAGAACGAAGCTGCGTTTTGCTGAGGTTCATCTCCCCCTCAACGCGCGCGACCAGATCCTGAAAGATACCGACTTTCAGAGGACGCGCTTCACCTTCAGCGCTGAAGCACTGCGGGAAACGCTCGGCCAGAAATGCGATAACTTCTTTACTGCTATTCAACTTAGGTTGATTTTCCATGAAATTTCCTGATTACAACGGACGTTGCCAACAAGCGCAGGCATGAACAGGCGACATTATAATGACGCTATCAGTAAATGCTACGTTATCCGTTGATTATCCTGCGACGCTCGCAAAGAATTTATGATAATCGGTCTCTGCCAGAACATTTTCCAGGTTTGCGGCCAGCGCGCGCAGCCCCTGCTCATCCTCGGCAGTAAAGCGGCTGAAGACCGTGCTGTCGATATCCAGAACGCCAATAATCTGATTTTTAACCACCAGCGGTAGTACGATTTCAGAATTGCTGCTGGCATCGCAGGCAATGTGGCCGTCAAACGCATGAACATCTTCGACACGCTGAACCTGACGGGTCGCCACTGCGGTACCGCACACGCCACGACCTACCGGGATGCGTACGCAGGCGAGTTTACCCTGGAAAGGCCCGAGCACCAGCGTGTCACCTTCCAGCAGATAAAAGCCCGCCCAGTTCACGTCAGAAAGGCGTTCGAACAGTAACGCACTGGTATTTGCCAGAGTGGCTAAGAAACTGGTTTCCCCTGCCATTAATGCCTTAAAATCGCGATTCAGATCCGCGTAGAATTCTGTTTTGTTCATTATTCAATCACTTAGTTATCTTACATAGTTACCGCATAGCCTATTAAAATAAGCATTAAATGCGCTCATGCTCAAGATGAATCCGTTCATGAGTTATTATAACTTTCAACAATACTAATCTGTGTGCGACTGATGGCCCTAAAAACACCCCAAATTACGCCGACACGAAAGATCGTTGTCCGTACGGTAAGCCAGGCTCTGCCCCGTGCACATTATCAGCGTTGTCCCCAGTGCGATACGCTTTTTATGTTGCCGAAGATGAAATCGCACCAAAGTGCTTTTTGTCCATGCTGCGATGCCAAAATCCGCGATGGCCGGGACTGGTCATTGACGCGCCTGGCAGCAATGGCGGTCACCATGCTACTGCTGATGCCCTTCGCCTGGACCGAGCCGCTGTTAAAGCTCTACCTGCTTGGCGTGCGTATTGACGCTAACGTGTTGCAGGGGATCTGGCAGATGACGCGCCAGGGAGATCCGCTTACGGCCGCCATGGTGCTGTTCTGCGTCGTCGGCGCGCCGTTGGTGCTGGTCGCGGCAATTGCCTACCTGTGGTTTGGCAACATTCTGGGGATGAACCTACGCCCTGTCCTGCTCATGCTGGAAAAGCTCAAGGAGTGGGTGATGCTGGACATCTATCTGGTAGGCATTGGCGTGGCCTCCATCAAGGTGCAGGATTATGCGTTTTTACAACCCGGCATCGGCCTTTTCGCGTTTATTTCACTGGTCCTGCTGAGTATTTTGACCCTGATTCATCTCAATGTTGAACAGCTTTGGGAGCGATTTTACCCGCAGCGCCCCGCGACCCGGCCTGATGAAAACCTGCGCGTCTGCCTGGGCTGCCATTACACCGGTTTTCCGGATAAACGCGGGAGGTGCCCACGCTGCCACATTCCGTTAAGATTGCGACGCAACAACAGCCTGCAAAAGTGCTGGGCGGCGCTAATCGCCTCCCTGGTATTTTTGTTCCCGGCCAACATGCTGCCGATCTCCGTAATTTATGTGAACGGCGCCCGTCAGGAAGATACTATCCTTTCGGGGATTATCTCTCTGGCGCACAGTAACGTGGGGGTCGCCGCCATTGTTTTCATCGCCAGTATTCTGGTGCCCTTTACCAAAGTGGTGGTGATGTTTACGCTGCTTATCAGCATTCACTTTAAATGCGAACAAGGACTACGCACCCGCATCCTGCTTCTGCGATTTGTGACCTGGATTGGTCGCTGGTCGATGTTGGATCTGTTCGTGATTTCGCTGATGATGTCGCTCATCAATCGCGATCAGTTACTTGCTTTTACCATGGGACCCGCAGCTTTTTATTTCGGCTCTGCGGTGATATTGACTATTCTTGCAGTGGAATGGCTGGACAGCCGCTTACTTTGGGACGCACATGAGTCAGGAAACGCCCGCTTCGCCGACTGAAGCGAGAATTAAAACAAAACGCCGCATTTCGCCATTCTGGTTGCTGCCTGTCATCGCGCTGATGATCGCAGGCTGGCTTATCTGGACGAGCTATGAAGATCGCGGAAGTACCATCACGATTGATTTCCAGTCTGCGGACGGCATTGTCGCCGGACGTACCCCCGTTCGCTTCCAGGGGGTGGAAGTGGGTACCGTGCAGGATATTTCCCTTGGCAAAGGGCTGAACAAAATCCAGGTCCGGGCGAGCATTAAGTCTGATATGCAGGATGCCCTGCGCGCCGAAACGCAGTTCTGGCTGGTCACGCCTAAAGCCTCCCTGGCCGGCGTTTCCGGGCTGGATGCGCTTGTGGGCGGTAACTATATCGGCATGATGCCCGGCAAAGGTGAGCCACAGGATCACTTTGTTGCGCTGGATACCCAGCCGAAATATCGGCTGAATAACGGCGATTTGATGATCCATCTCCGCGCGCCGGATTTGGGCTCGCTGAACAGTGGTTCTCTGGTCTATTTCCGCAAAATTCCGGTAGGCCGCGTTTACGACTACGCCATTAACCCGAACAAAGATGGCGTGACCATTGATGTACTCATCGAGCGCCGTTTTACCAACCTGGTGAAAAAAGGCAGCCGCTTCTGGAACGTCTCAGGCGTCGATGCTGACCTGAGCTTAAGCGGTGCGAAAGTGAAGCTTGAGAGCCTGGCGGCGCTGGTGAATGGCGCTATCGCCTTCGACTCACCTGCTAACTCCAGCCCTGCCGCCGCAGAAGATACCTTTGGCCTGTACGCCGACCTGGCGCACAGCCAGCGCGGTGTCATCGTCAAGCTGACCCTGCCGGATGCCAAAGGCCTGAAAGCCGGTTCGACCCCGCTGATGTACCAGGGTTTAGAGGTCGGGCAACTGACAAAATTAACCCTCAATGCGGGCGGTTCCGTTACCGGCGAAATGACGGTGGATCCGAGTGTGGTGGATCTCCTGCGGGAAAAAACGCGCATTGAACTGCGTAATCCGAAGCTCTCCCTCAGCGACGCCAGCATCAGTTCTCTGCTGACGGGAAGCACCTTTGAGCTGATCCCCGGCGAAGGTGCGCCGAACAAAAACTTTGTTATCGCGCCGGCGGATAAAGCCCTGCTGCAAAAACCGGGCGTGTTGACGGTTACGCTGAATGCACCGGAAAGCTACGGTATTGAAGCCGGGCAACCGCTGATCCTGCACGGTGTGCAGGTGGGCCAGGTCCTCGAACGTAAGCTGTCGGAAAAAGGGGTCTCCTTCTCCGCCGCCATCGATCCGCAGTACGGCAACCTGGTCCACGGCGACAGTAAATTTGTGGTTAACAGTCGGGTCGACGTGAAGGTGGGTCTGGACGGGGTTGAGTTCCTCGGCGCCAGCGCCAGTGAGTGGGTTAACGGCGGGATCCGCATTCTGCCGGGCAGCAAAGGTGCGCTGCGCGAAAGCTATCCGCTGTTCGCCAATCTGGACAAAGCCATTGAAAACAGCCTCGGCGACCTGCCAACCACCACGCTGACCTTAAGCGCTGAAACGCTGCCGGATGTCCAGGCAGGCTCCGTCGTGCTTTACCGTAAGTTTGAGGTGGGGGAAGTGATCACCGTTCGTCCTCGTGCGGACGCGTTTGATATCGAACTGCATATCAAGCCGGAGTACCGCAAGCTGCTCACGCCAAACAGCGTGTTCTGGGCTGAGGGTGGCGCGAAAGTGCAGCTCAACGGCAGCGGGCTGACCGTACAGGCATCGCCTCTCTCCCGTGCCCTGCGCGGTGCGATCAGCTTCGATAACCTGAGCGGCGCCGGCGGCAACATGCGTAAAGGTGACAAGCGGATCCTCTTCCCGTCCGAAACCGCGGCGCGCGCGGTCGGGGGCCAGATTACTCTGCACACCTTTGATGCCGGTAAACTGGCAGAAGGCATGCCCATCCGCTATCTCGGCATTGATATCGGGCAGGTCCAGAAGCTGACGCTGATCACCGCACGCAATGAAGTGCAGGCGACCGCCGTGCTTTATCCGGAATATGTGCAGACGTTCGCCCGGGCAGGCTCGCGTTTCTCAGTAGTTACGCCGCAAATTTCTGCCGCAGGGGTTGAGCATCTCGATACCATACTTCAGCCGTACATTAACGTTGAACCGGGTCGCGGCAACGCACGTCGTGAATTTGAGTTGCAGGAGGCCACCATCACCGACTCCCGTTATCTGGACGGTCTGAGCATTGTGGTTGAAGTGCCGGAAGCCGGTTCGCTGGGCATCGGTACGCCGGTCCTGTTCCGCGGCATTGAAGTAGGGACAGTAACAAGCCTGACGCTGGGTAATCTGTCCGATCGCGTGATGGTCGGCCTGCGCATCAGCCAGCGTTATCAGCATCTGGTGCGCAACAACTCGGTGTTCTGGCTCGCTTCAGGCTACTCGCTGGACTTCGGCCTGACCGGTGGCGTGGTCAAAACGGGGACCTTTAATCAGTTCATTCGCGGCGGCATTGCCTTCGCGACGCCGCCTGGCACGCCTCTGGCGCCTAAGGCGCAGGCAGGTAAACACTTCCTGCTGCTGGAAAGTGAACCGAAAGAGTGGCGCGAATGGGGAACGGCGCTGCCGCGTTAATCTCGCAGGCTCCGGTGTCAACGCGCCGGAGCCTTTATGTTACACTGCGCACCTGAATGTTTCCCTGTGGTGTGCCCGTGGCTCAAAACTCCGTATTTCTTCCCGAACAATTCCTCGCACAGATGCGCGAGGCGCTTCCAGCTCATCTCTCTTTCGACGATTTTGTTGCCGCCTGCCAGCGCCCTTTGCGCCGGAGTATTCGCGTCAATACGCTGAAAATCAGCGTCGGGGCGTTTCTGGATCTCGTCTCCCCCTACGGCTGGCAATTAACGCCAGTGCCGTGGTGTGAAGAGGGTTTCTGGATCGAACGGGATGACGAGGAGAGCCTGCCGCTCGGCAGCACCGCCGAGCATCTGAGCGGGCTGTTTTATATTCAGGAAGCCAGCTCCATGCTGCCGGTTGCTGCGCTGTTTGCCGACGAGAACCAGCCTGAGCGGGTTATGGATGTCGCGGCGGCGCCGGGCTCTAAAACCACGCAGATTGCCGCCCGGATGAACAACCGCGGCGCGATCCTCGCCAACGAATTTTCCGCCAGCCGCGTTAAAGTCCTGCATGCCAATATCAGCCGCTGCGGGATCCACAACGTCGCGTTAACGCACTTCGATGGTCGCGTGTTTGGCGCTGCCCTGCCGGAAGCCTTTGATGCCATCCTGCTCGACGCGCCCTGCTCCGGCGAAGGCGTGGTGCGTAAAGATCCTGATGCGTTAAAAAACTGGTCCGTTGAAAGCAACCTGGAGATCGCCGCCACGCAGCGCGAACTAATCGACAGCGCGTTTCATGCCCTGCGCCCAGGCGGGACGCTGGTTTACTCTACCTGCACGCTGAATCGCGATGAAAACGAGGACGTCTGCCTGTGGCTCAAGCAACGCTATGTGGATGCCGTCGAGTTTCTGCCGCTGGACACCCTCTTCGACTCGGCCAGTCATGCGGCCACGCCTGAAGGCTTCCTGCATGTCTTTCCGCAGATTTACGATTGCGAAGGCTTCTTTGTTGCCCGTCTGCGTAAAACCCGCGCCGTCGATCCCTTGCCTGCCCCTAAGTTTAAGGTCGGCAACTTCCCGTTCGCGCCGGTCAAAGGCCGTGAGGCGGCACAGGCGCAAGCGGCTGCGAGCAAAGTCGGCCTGCACTGGGATGAGAGCCTGCGCCTCTGGATGCGTGACAAAGAGCTGTGGCTGTTCCCGGTCAACATCGAACCGCTGATTGGTAAGGTGCGTTTCTCCCGCCTCGGTATTCGCCTGGCGGAGATCCACAACAAAGGCTATCGCTGGCAGCACGAAGCGGTCATTGCGCTGGCCGGCAGTGAGAACACCTTTGCCCTGACGCATCAGGAAGCGGAAGAGTGGTATCGCGGTCGTGACGTTTACCCGGAAGACGGCCCGTCACAGGATGAAGTCATCGTGACGTATCAGGGCTATCCGCTGGGGCTGGCGAAAAAAGTCGGCTCGCGGCTGAAAAACAGCTATCCGCGCGAACTGGTACGCGATGGCCGCCTGTTTACCGGTAACAACCGCAGCGCCTGAAAAAAAGCGCATTTTTTTACTGGCGATTTCGCTCTCCTTGTCTAGGATCAAAAATGGGTGACTGCACTGGTCATACCAGATTTTGGGCAACAAACCGGAGAGCATTATGACGAAAACCAGCGTACGCATTGGCGCTTTTGAAATCGACGACGCTGAATTGCGCGGCGAATCACAAGGCGAACGAACGTTAAGTATTCCCTGCAAATCCGATCCGGATTTGTGCATGCAGCTGGACGCCTGGGATGCAGATACCAGCGTCCCGGCAATCCTAGATGGGGAACATTCCGTTCTGTACCGTGAGCATTACGACAGTAAAACCGATGCCTGGGTCTTGCGTCTTGCCTGACCCAAAGAGAACCCGCCCGAAGGCGGGTTATTTATTACTGAAGCTGCGCCAGCGTCAGAAAGCCCCCGAATACTGCCCCCGTATCAATGTAGTGCAGATTGTTAAAATCGTAGCGTTTGTCCACAGGCGTATGTCCAAACCAGAAGTGATCCGCGCCGCTAATGCCCTGCCCTTTGCCCACCATAAAGCCCATTAACCGGTCGCAATCCCACAGCACGCGCTGGACATCCACCGGCTTATGCCAGCCATATTCAGCGGAGGGATAATCCGCATGAGCAATCACGTTCAGACCGTTTTTGCAGGTTATTTCAATAATGTGCGGTAAGTCCCGACACGCATCGAGTAAACCCTTCGCCTGTTTTTGTTGAGCGTCCTTAAGCCCGGTAAACCAGTTACCGCCATTTATCGACCAGAGACTAAAATCATTATTTTCAAGCGCATCTAACGCCATTTGCTCGTGATTACCGCGTACCGCATAAAACCAGTTTTCCTGCATCAGCTGTAAACATTTTACGCTGTCAGGCCCGCGATCGATAATATCCCCCACCGAGATCAGCAGATCCGTATCAGGATTAAAATGCCGTCGTTTCAGCTCATCCATAAGCCACTGATAGCAACCATGAATATCGCTGACAACCCAGACATGACGCCAGTGTTCTCCCTCTATTTTCTGATACATAACGCCTCCTGTAAGAAGTATAGCTGCCACAGAAAATGTCATGAGCTGGCGTTGGATTTTGCCAATCCAAACAAACCATAAACCAGCCGGAAATAAAGATCGCTGCGCTATTAATCCCTTATTCCCTGGCCTTTAAAATAGAGCGGAATAAAAAGAGGGATTTTCACGTGTCAAACATACACCTGCAAAACGATGTTTTTTATCCGCATCGCACAAATATTATTTCTGAACTGGTGAGAGGAAAACGCGTTCCCGGCCCAATCTGGCACAAACGTGATTACCGGTTAAAGTTTCTTCTACGCTCGCTTTTATTCTGGTCCTCCACCCATCGCATGCTGGAGGCCCTGTCCGGGCGCGATGATTTCGACAGGCTGCTCACCTCTCAAATTACCTTGCCGAGCAAAACTCACCGCCAGTATCTGATGCGCGGCCTGAACTCAAACGATCGGGCCGATGCTATCATCAGCCACTATCAGTGGATTGATAGTCTGAAAAACATCGCCCTCGCCCACGCGCTGACCAGCCCGCAAGAGGCGCCAGTTGTCCGGTTCGAGGCAAAAAACGGCGAAATCTATACCGTCCACGCCTCGTCCGCAGGTAAGGCCGAACGCGAAGGCGAAAGCACGCTTTGGCTGCACGACAATGACAATACGCTGCTTGCCAGCCTGACGTTCTGTGTCGCACGCAGTAACGGCCGTACGGTGCTGGTGATCGGCGGCCTTCAGGGTCCACGTCGTCATGTTTCACGGGAGGTGATTAAGCAGGCTACCCGTGCCTGCCATGGGCTTTTCCCGAAACGCGTGCTGATGGAGGTGATCTTCCAGCTTGCCTCACGCTCGAACATTAGCGCGATTTTTGCCGTCAGCGATGAAGGCCATGTTTTCCGCGCGCTGCGCTACCGTCTGAGCAAAGGCCGTCATTTTCACGCCAGCTACGACGAGTTCTGGGAAGGCCTGAACGGAAAGAAACTCTCCCCATTCTGCTGGCAGTTGCCGCTCCAGATGGAGCGTAAAGCACTGGAGGAGATTGCCAGCAAAAAACGCGCCGAATACCGTCGCCGCTTTGCGTTACTTGATGATATTGCGGCTTCCGTACATGCGCGCATTGATCCCGCAGTCGTCTCAGGCAAAATACAAACAAAAATTTAACAAAACAGCCAAAAAGGACTGGACTTACGCCTGCCGGGTTGTGGTATGTTTGAAGCAGGCGCACAGGAAGTGAACCTTCTGCTGAGACGAAAACCGGATTTTATCGTTTATTTTCAAGCAGATAAAAAGAGACCGAATACGATTCCTGTATTCGGTCCAGGGAAATGGCTCTTGGGAGAGAGCCGTGCGCTAAAAGTTGGCATTAATGCAGGCTCAATCGCCTTGCCCTTTAAGAATAGATGACGACGTCAGGTTTTCCAGTCCACAGCAAAAGTGGTCTGAAAAAAAGCGTCAGAACATCACTAAATGTGAAAAACCGCAGAGCTTTTACAAGCACCTGCGGTTTTTTTTTACTGGAAACCTGACGGCTAGCAGAGCTTTTCAGCGCGCTCAATAAACGGTGCCAGACTCTTCTTCTGCCCGGGGTTTGCCGGGTCATCTACCTGGATCACGCTGACAGGCTGTCCGTTACTTTTCCCGCTGGCAACCTGCTGCTCCGCCACGTCATTTAACGGATACTGCACGAGCGTACTGGGATTGATGACATACAGCGCGTTACCGGGACGGCAGGTAAGCATGACTTCTTCACGATTAAATGCCCAGTTGTCCTTACCCACTTCAAACCGGCTGACAGTGATGACCTGCGGCGCGGCTAACGCACTGCTGGCACAGGTGAGAAGTAAAAGAGAAAGCAGTGTCTTTTTCATATGTTATTTAACCTTGTCAGAAGGGTTCCCAGGTCGCGAACAGGCTGACGGCCGCCAGTACCAGCGCGCCCAGCACCACCTCTGCCTGTGTCATCCTGATAAAAATCTGTTGTTCCCGCCCGGCCTCCGGGCGAAAGCGTGGCACAAGAAAATACCGATTCGCCAGCGCAATTGCCACCATCATCATGACCAGCGCACATTTGAACAACAACAGCTGGACATAAGGCGCCTGCCACGGCACGTTTATGCCAACAATAAAGAGCGTATTGATTATCCCGGTCAGCAGCACGCCTGCCACGGCGTAATGCCCCACGCGGGAGAAGCGCATCATGGTAAAGATAGCGGCTGGCTGCCAGCGGCCTTTCGCCAGACGCATACAAAACAGCAGCGGCAGTAAACCACCCACCCAGGTCGCGGCGCAGAGCAGGTGAAGCGCATGGTTGAGACGATGCAACGCTCCCGGTGCGCCACCGTTCATCGCGGCATGTCCCACGCCCGCCAGCAGCACCAGCTGCCCCATCGCGAGCAGTAACAGCCGAGAGCCTTTTTGCGGGGTAAGCCATGCAGCGCCCGCCGTCACAACGGCCAGCACCATTTGCCACAACCAGACGCCGCCAAATTGCGTTCCCAGCACGCTGCGCCAGACCGCCGGACGAATGACATCGCCCCAGCCGTTGCCCATCAACCCACTTTGCAGGCCAAACATCAGCAGAGCCGCTATCAGGCTGATTAAGGCCGCGAGTTTCTGCTGCCGCTGGAAACGCCGGGTCATGAGGCGCTGCAACGAAGACGGCGCAAACCAGACGCTGTAGAGCGCGTTGCCGAAAAGCAGCATCAGCGCAGCAAAATGGATGAAGCGTAACGCGACGTAGCTCAGGGTCAGCATGCTATTTCACGCTAAAGTGATAGCTGCCTTTGGTTTTGTGGCCATCCACGGAGACCACATGCCAGTCCACCGTGTAGGTGCCGGACGTCAACGGTTTCTCAAGAGGAACAATCAGCTTTGCGTTATCCTTCTCGTCACGCTTCACCGCGCCGGTCTGGATCTTGTGCTGCTGCGCGTCCGTCACCACCACGCCGCTGAAGGCAGGCTCAATGCCTTCCGAGAAGTTCAGGGTAATGACCTCTGGCGCCACCGCAACGGTATTTTCCTGCGGGGATTGCTGCTTAAGATGCGCATGGGCCAGAACTGAGGGCGTGATGGCTGAAGAGAGCAGAAAGACCAGCGCGCACGCGACACGGGAAGGGGTAAAATGCATCACAATCATTCCTTTTCGTTATGCCTGAATGCTAAAGAATAACTCTGTATAATTAACGAGTCGAGGAACATCCTTTGCTCCCTTGTCATCGTTGAACAATCGCGGTAACGTTGCCGTCGCAGAAAAAGGAGAAGGAAATGAACGTTAATCTGGCCGCCCTTCCTCAGGACAAGATGGACAAAGTGAATGTCGATCTCGCCGCCGCGGGGGTCGCATTCAAAGAGCGTTACAACATGCCCGTCGTGGCTGAAGTGGTAGAGCGTGAACAACCCGCGCATCTGCGCGACTGGTTTCGCGAACGTCTCATTGCGCATCGCCTCGCCTCCGTCAATCTCTCGCGCCTGCCGTACGAACCTAAAGTTAAATAAGCTTAACGTCTCGTTACACTTCCTTACGCGTTATGTGGCAGGATAAGAAAACCCTGATAAATTTAGGTGTAATCTTAAAATCCCAGCGACTTAGTGTATAAGGAAGTCACGATGTCACGATGGAATATTGCCGCGGCTCAGTATGCCCCGCGGCACAACTGTGTTGATGAGCACGTAAAACATCACCTGCACTTTATTGCCGAGGCTGCCTGGCATGGGTGCGATTTGATCGTCTTTCCGGAGCTTTCGCTTACCGGCCCAGGCGGAACATCCTTACCCCCACCCCCTGACGATTTGCAGCTTGCCCCCCTCCTTCACGCCGCCCAGTCACGTTTCATCACGGTGATTGCTGGTATTACGCTCCAGCAACACAGCCAGCGCCAGAAAGGACTCGCGCTTTTCACCCCTAACCTGTCGACCATCCGGCGTTATCCGCAGGGCAACGGTGCAGGTGTTATTCCTGGCGATAAACGGTTAACCATCGTGGATAACCAGGCTGACGCCCCGGAACTGGACCCGGAGGCAACGCTGTTCACCAGCAGCCTGGCCGTGGGCGAGCATCGCTGGCGGCAATCCATCGGTTCGTTACAACGCTTCGCGCACAAGTACGCCATCGCGGTATTAATGGCGAACGCGCGCGGCGGTAGCGCGTTATGGGATGAAAAAGGTCAGCTGATCGTACGTGCGGATAAGGGAGAACTGCTGCTAACCGGTTCTTTAGGCCAACAGGGTTGGCAAGGCGATATCATTCCATTAGGCTAGGCATTTTGGATCAGGAGCGATCAATGCTGCGCGTTATCGATACCGAAACCTGTGATTTGCAGGGTGGAATTGTGGAAGTCGCTTCTGTCGACGTGATTGATGGAAAGATAGTCAACCCCATGAGCCATCTGGTGCGCCCGGATCGCCCCATCAGTGCGCAGGCGATGGCGATACATCGCATTACGGAATCGATGGTGGCGGATAAGCCGTGGATTGAAGAGATCATCCCTCTTTACCACGGTAGCCAGTGGTATGTGGCCCATAACGCCAGCTTTGACCGCCGCGTGCTGCCGGAGATGCCCGGCGAATGGATTTGCACTATGAAGCTGGCGCGCCGTCTGTGGCCGGGGATCAAATACAGCAATATGGCACTGTATAAGTCGCGCAAACTCAGCGTACGGACGCCGGAAGGGCTGCATCATCACCGCGCTCTTTACGACTGCTACATCACCGCAGCGCTCCTGATTGATATCATGAATACTTCCGGCTGGACGCCAGACGATATGGCGACCATTACCGGGCGCCCCGCGCTACTGACCACCTTTACGTTCGGAAAATATCGCGGGAAGCCAGTATCGGAAGTGGCGGACAAAGATCCGGGCTATCTGCGCTGGCTGTACAACAACCTCGACAGAATGAGCCCGGAACTGCGCCTGACGCTGAAGCATTATTTAGGCGAAGCCTGAGTCCCCGCCCGGCCTGGCAGCGTATCCTGCGCCAGGCCAATCAAAAAGGCGTACTCCAGCGCCACCCCTTCATAGGATTTAAATCGCCCTGATTTCCCTCCGTGCCCCGAGTCCATATCGGTACACAGCAGCAGCAAATTATCGTCAGTTTTCAGCTCACGCAACTTCGCCACCCATTTCGCGGGCTCCCAGTACTGTACCTGAGAATCGTGCAGGCCGGTGGTCACCAGCATATGCGGATAGGCTTTCGCCTCGACGTTATCGTACGGGCTGTACTCTTTCATGTAGCGATAATAGGTTTCATCCTGCGGGTTCCCCCACTCCTCAAACTCCCCGGTGGTCAGTGGAATGGACTCATCCAGCATGGTCGTCACCACGTCCACAAACGGCACCTGGGCGATAACCCCTTTAAACAGTTCAGGCCGCTGGTTGATCACGGCGCCCATTAGCATGCCCCCGGCGCTGCCTCCCATGCCAAAGCAGAGCTGCGGATCGCCATAACCCTGCGCGATCAGCGCATCGCAAACATCAAGGTAGTCATTAAAGGTATTTTTCTTTTTGAGAAATTTTCCGTCTTCATACCAGTGCTGACCCAGCTCGCCGCCGCCGCGAATATGGGCAATCGCATAAACAAAACCGCGGTCGAGCAGGCTCAGCCTGCTGCTGCTGAAATCGGCGTCCATGCTGGATCCATAGGAGCCATAGCCATAGACGAGGATGGGGTTTTTACCTTTGTTGAAGTGCGCCTTGTGATAGACGAGCGACACTGGGACTTCAACGCCGTCGCGTGCGGTCACCCACAGGTGCTCACTGCGATAATTTTCCGACTCAAAACCCCGGACCTCAGCCTGTTTAATCACCTGACGCTGCCCGGTGTCCATATCCAGTTCAAACAACGTATCCGGGGTGGTCATCGACGAATAGCCGTACCGCAGGCGGGACGATTCCGGTTCCGGGTTAAAGCCGATCCACGTTACGTAAGCCGGGTCATCGAACGCAATGCCCACCACTTCGCGGGTTTTGCGGTTGATTTGGCGGATACTGGTCAGTCCGCGCTGACGCTCTTCCACCACCAGCCAGTCGGTAAACAGGGTGAACCCCTCCAGCATCACCTGATCGCGCGCGGGAATTAACACTTCCCATTTGCGTTCATCGCGCACTTTGGTTTTATAAAGGCCAAAGTTTTTGCCCTCGCGGTTCGAACGCAGGTAAAAGCTGTGCTGGAAGTGATCCAGGCTGTACTCATGATCTTTACGGCGCGGCAGGAAGCACAGCGGCTGCGCATCCGGCAGCTCTGCATCCAGCAGCAGCACTTCTGAGGTGGTGGCGCTGGAGAGGAAAATGATCACGTAGTGGCGAGACGACGTTTTGTGCAGGCTGACATAGAACGTCTCGTCTTTTTCCTCATACACCAGTTCATCGTCGGCGGAATCGGTCCCCACCGTATGACGCCAGACCTGATAAGGCAGCAGCGTTGAGACATGCTTTTTAACGTAGTAGACCGTTTCTGAATCGTTACCCCAGACGAAATCGGGGGAGACATTATCCAGCATTTCGGGATACCAGTTTCCCGTTTCAAGATTGCGGAAACGCAAACCGTACTGGCGGCGGGAGAGGTAATCCTCAGCCAGCGCCATAATGGCGTTATCGGGGGAAATGGACATGCCGCCCAGCGTATAAAACTCACTGTGGGCAGCACGTTTGTTGGCATCCAGCAGGATCTCCCATTCATCCCACTCGGCGCTCAGCACAGACTGGCGCTGGTAGATGGGATATTCGTTTCCCGGCTCATAAATATGGCGATAGCGATAACCGTTTTTGCACCACGGGGCAGAGACATCACGCTGGGGGATACGCTGCACCATTTCCTTCAGAAGTTGATCCTGAAGCGCCTGCTGGCTGGCCATGACCTGGCGGCCATAGTCGTTTTCCTCGTGCAGATAGTCCAGCACCTCTGGCCGGGAACGAGAATCGTCCCGCAGCCAGTAGTAGTTATCGATACGCGTATCGCCATGCGTGGTGATCGCATAAGGAGTACGTCGGGCTTTTGGAGGCATGGCATTCTTACTTTTTCGTTTTACATCCTATAAGGTTGGCAAAACACACGTATGATGCAAGCGAAACATGGCCTTCTAGCCCACGAGGGTCTGCTTCTGCTGCTGAATATCCTGCTCAATTCCCTCACGAACGTCCTGTGGGATCTTCAGCGCATCGCCCAGGGCGTTCAGGTAGCTGCGCTCCATAAAGTGATCGATATCGATGGCGGCACAGCTCAGAAAATAGAGTTCCAGCGCCTCTTCTTCGTTTTTCACGCTTTGCGCCAGACGCTGCGGGTCAAGCGGCTGTTCGATGGCCTGCGCCACCAGCGCCCTGCCCTGCTCCTCAACGCCCGCTTCCCGCATCTGCTGTTCAATTGCGGCACGTTCACTGGCATCAATATGCCCGTCGCTCTTGGCCGCAAAGACCAGGGCGAGGATCAACCGCTCGGTGCGTAAATCTAACGGCGATACCTGCTTCCCGTACTGCGGTTCATCCTGATGCGCGCTGCGCACCTTGTCTTTGTATTTGTTCCATAAGACGGAGCCTGCAATAGCCCCTCCGCCCGCCAGCAGCGCGCCGGTACCGTATTTGGTAAGCAGTTTCCGCGATGATTTATTGGCAACCAGCAAACCGGCCAGCCCGCCGAGCGCACCCGGCACCAGCAGCTTGCTCAGACCCTGCTCGCCGGACGACGAGCCTTTTTGTCCCAACAGGGATTGCAGTTGATTCATCCAGCCTGACATATTTTTCCTCACGTAACAGTGCGTAACCTTCACAGCCTAAGCGAGCGGGTGTCAGGAAATGTCTGTCAGTGCTAAAGAAGCGCAAATTTCCCTGCTGTCCGGTTATCCCCATACAAGACAGACGCAAACGTTTTCGTTTATACTGCCCGCATCTTTTTCAGGGGGATTTTTATGACTCGTTTAGGAACCGCGCTGCGTCCCGCCGCGACGCGCGTCATGCTGTTGGGATCGGGTGAACTGGGTAAAGAAGTGGCCATTGAATGCCAGCGTTTAGGTGTGGAAGTAATTGCGGTGGACCGTTACGCGAATGCGCCCGCCATGCACGTCGCGCATCGCTCGCACGTCATCGATATGCTTGACGGTAATGCGCTGCGGGGGTTAATTGCCGACGAAAAACCGGATTTCGTGGTACCTGAAATTGAGGCCATTGCCACTGAGATGTTGATTGCCCTTGAACAGGAAGGCCAGCGCGTGGTGCCCTGCGCCACTGCGGCAAAACTGACCATGAACCGGGAAGGCATTCGTCGCCTGGCGGCAGAAGAATTACAGCTCCCGACCTCCAGCTACCGTTTTGCCGGGGATAAAGCTGCGTTTCTCCAGGCCGTAGAGGAGATTGGCTACCCGTGTATCATTAAGCCGGTAATGAGCTCCTCCGGCAAAGGGCAGAGCTTTATCCGCGACAGCAGCACGCTGGACAACGCCTGGGACTATGCCCAGCAGGGCGGCCGAGCCGGGGCCGGGCGCGTCATCGTGGAAGGCGTGGTGAAGTTTGATTTTGAAATTACCCTGCTCACCGTCAGCGCCGTGGATGGCGTTTATTTCTGCGACCCGATTGGTCATCGCCAGGAAGACGGCGATTATCGCGAATCCTGGCAGCCGCAGCAGATGAGCGCGCTGGCGCTGGCACGCGCACAGGAGATCGCCCGCAAGACGGTGCTGGCGCTGGACGGCTACGGCCTGTTCGGCGTGGAGTTGTTTGTTTGCGGCGACGAGGTGATCTTCAGCGAAGTCTCCCCTCGTCCGCACGATACCGGGATGGTTACGCTGATTTCACAGGATCTCTCCGAGTTCGCGCTGCACGTACGCGCTTTCCTCGGCCTGCCGGTTGGCGGCATCCGTCAGTACGGCCCGGCAGCCTCGGCGGTGATCCTGCCGCAGCTGACCAGCCAGAATGTCACCTTTGATAACGTCGAAGGTGCGGTTGGCGCAGGCTTGCAGGTCCGGCTGTTCGGCAAACCGGAGATCGACGGAAGCCGTCGTCTGGGCGTGGCATTAGCAACCGGAGAAAACGTGGACGAAGCCGTCGCGAGAGCGAAAATAGCGGCCACTGCGGTAAAAGTGACAGGGTAAATAACTAAAAGCTGGTCAACTAAGCGACCAGCCACATTACATGATTAACGTTGTTCCGTTTCTATCGCTTCCATTCGTATTCCATGTCCTCGTAGGCTTCATTCGTTTTCGAGATGAAAACAAAAATACCGAGGCCAATAAAAATAACGAAGGGAATGATGATGCTCGCAATCAGTTCCCAGATCGCTGGCGGATCGTTTTGCGCCAGGAAACTGATACGACAGGCAATGAGGGATAACACGCAGAATAAAGCCGCCATCCCCGCAGGATAAAGGGGATTACTCCAGTTACACCAGGTAAGTTTTTTTGGGATAGCTGTCTTCATGGAGGAAAGCGAAGTAATACAAAATTTGTTTTTGTCTGAATAAGCTGCCAGTTGCTCTCCCTGGGCATATTTTACCGCATCCGCCGCAAATGCCAGAGCCAGCCACCGATACCCGGCACTCTTTGCGCCCAGAGAGGCATCGATATCCAGCCGTTCCACCGTGAGCGCTTTTTTGTCCAGTGCCTGCATTAATGGATATTTTTCAATACGGGACAGCCCGGTATACCAGAGATTTTTCGGCGTAAGTACCGAACCCGTCTCAAGGAAGACCGCCATTTTGTCCTCTACATCGGTCACGTCAGACATAGGCTGATATAAATATACCGGTTTTTCGCCCTCCTCCCGGACATAATGACTGGTCAGCAGGAATGCACATGCATTTTCCATGCTCTTTGATTCGCCGCTTTCTTCATGTAAATCAACGATAACAATCAACCGGTTTTCAACTCTGTAATCAGATAAGTTCATCCATTGGCTAACGATCGCGTAGTCAGGACATTCTGTGCTGTACTCAATTTTACACGTGCTGGCCGTTTCAATACCCAACCGCTCCAGAGTGCGTCTCAGTTCATCAATGCAGGATCCACTCCCTCCGCGAACCCAGACAACGGTTTCAAAAATACGGTAGTTATAGCCCTTCAATTTTTCTGCCATCGGATCCAGTAAGCGGTAAAACATCTGTTCATTCCTGGTCTGGTCGAAGCGATCTTCCAGTTGAATGTTAACCGGCGTTTTCGGTGCCAGCGGAAATTCGCCTTCCAGCTTCAACATATTCAGCGCGGGTTGCTCCAGGGGGGTGATTGCAGACCATGCTGCGATAGCCATATTTTTTCGCGCATACGCCTTTAAATTAATCTCCTCCTCTTTTGCTATGAATTTTCGGGTTTCAGCATAATGAATGTTGGCGTCATGAAATATGAAACTTGTAAAAACTAACAACGACACAACACAGATGGGCAGAATAACTGAAGGCACAAAAAACAGAGCCGTAACGTGTTCCTGTTCAGGCCAGGTGAGAGCCCGGATCGCGAGGCCCATTGCGACGGCTATCACATAGAGGAAAACAATCATGACGACTGGCACAGTGGAATCCGGGTCTGGCTGTTTTTTGTATAACCACCACGCGCGCATTACGAAGCTCCCGCCACAGGTAAGGTACTTTTGATTTCGCATCCACACGCCGCGCGACAGCCATCTACCACAACCCCACGGCCATGCATGGTCCAGGTTGGGTGACATTCAGTGATTGGGAACGTCCCTTTATGGAGCGGACACTGCACAAGATCATCTTTTAAGGCCACGGGCTGTCCCATAAAGTCTGCCCCAGAGGCCTTAGTGACTTTTCCTCCGCTTATCAGCGGATCGTTTAACCTAATGACGCCTTTCATCGCTTTATCTCCCTATTTTCCCGCATCCATGTTGCATTGCATGTGCTTCCAGCCGGTATAGCCTTTCACGTCGGGTACGCTGTCGGGTAAATCTTGCCAGTTAGCCTTAAGTTGCTGCGTGCTGCCCTCGAGCCCCTGCTTAGTCATGTAGACCATTCCCCACGCCCAGCCAGGGGAACGGGGGTCCAGCTTCCCGCTTACTTTATTTCCCATTCCGTCATCCACGGTATAGGCAATCCCCGGCCCACCGGGCAGAATGCGCGGGTCTTCAAATGGCTTTGATGACATATACAGTCGGTGTTTGGTTAGTAAAAAGCCCTGATCGTTGACGACGGTGAAAGAAATAATATCCTCATACGGCGCGTAGTCATCACCATTGGGTTCATTATGATTTGGTGAAAACGCTACAGAGCGCCACGTTTTCCCATAGTCCTTAGATACTATGAATCCACTCACTCCCCATCCCGTCAGTGCAATATATCGCTCTGATGGATGAATAAATTTACGGGTAAAGAGTCGATAAAACTGACTAACGGGTTCGGTGTGAATGCCTCGTTTAGTATCCGTGTACCAGAGTTCGCCTTCACAATCCCACCCTTTCAGTTCGAGATAACGATGATCATCGAATCGATAAACTACCTGCGTCGGCGGTTCTTTCGCCAGGCATCCGGTCACAAGCAAAACAGCAAAGGTCGTCAGGCCGATAAAAAATATCTTCATGCTCTATCCTTAAGCCAATTGACTATCACTCATGGGCTTTGGCATATCCCATTGCAAATTTGCTACATCCTGATTTCTGATGGACAGTTCGCGTGACGGCATGGCTGGCGAGGCATTATTAAAGTGGTTTTCCACACCGTACTCCCCTTTTGGAAGCACCTCATCAGGCCTATTCATAAACCATTTCGTACGCTGTTCATCTAGCATTCCTGTACGGTAATATTCTTTAGCGGCAGGATAACCGTTCTGTGGATCGCGCCAGTCCGCACGATGTAACAACCCTTCCCAAAATTTCCCCGCCTGATAATCGAATGATTTGCACTGCCCAATAGCCAAATCAAACGCCATAGCGTGCGATGGTGCAAATTCGCTCATCACAATAGAGGAGTGCTGGCTGTAACCTACCGGGTCAATTTTCTGCCATTCCGCTTGCAGTTCTTCCGGTGTTTTCTTCCAGGTAAGGGTGACTAACTGAAAATCACGCGAACCTGACACCTCACCATAAATAACCTCATGCTTGCGTTCAAAACTCTCTTCTTTAAGCTCTGAAGCAGATAAAACGTGACCAGGCTGCCAGCCAATATTTTGATAGCGGTTCACAGCAAAGGTTGTCGTTACCGTGCGCTTAATGGCGCTGGCTTTGGCGGAATAGGAAATGTAGGCGTCCGGGCTGTCCGGATCGACATAATAGGTATACGGTTTATCACTGGTTTTAGGATCGTTATCCGGGTGATTATCCTCCCCCTGGAGTTTGAAAATAAAAGGTTCCGGTAACTCCTCACCGTTTATTACCACATCGCGAGCGCTGTAACTGGCGTTCGTGAGAAAGGCATATTTTGCATCCCCCTCATTTCGCGGCGGTAACTTAAAGGGGTTAGCGTCAGGGATGTTTCCTACTTCACCATGCTGGTAAAACACGCGCTGAAACAGATTAGGTATATCACTGGCAATATTCTGAGGAATGCCCCGCCAGCCAAACCCCTGCACATTCTCCAGCGACACGACGCCATCGTTCGGGCAAAAGTAGTTATACACTTTACCGTCGTTGCTTCGGCAATATCTGTCATCCGTTCGCAGCGGATTATCGGAAGGTTTACGCAGGGTACAGGAGGCCTCAAGAGCCAGCAATTCGCTCTCGGCCATTTTCCCGCCACCTTTCCATTGCGTATGCATCAGGCGACAGAAATTTTTAAATGTCTGCTGTCTGGCATCGTCGGTCTGTTGATAACCCGGCTGAATATTTTCAGCCTCGCGCGACTCAAGAGAATATGGTGAGTGATTAAGAATCACACAATTCACCGGATCGTATCCGGCCTGTTTCACCAGCATATTTGCCAGCATAGTAATAATCGTGCCCTGACTGTGAGCGACGATATTGATAACATCGTTTTGCGTTACTAACGGCTGACGAATCTGAATAATCAAATCCGCCAGCCGTTGAGCGGCAAAAAACTGGTAAATGCGGTGCGGGTTTTCATAAATGGGATGGGTAAAATCGCCATCATTGAAGTGCAGCGAGGCAAATCCCGCAGCGGCAACGCCGAAGCCACCGGCGCCGGGCCCCAGCATATCCGGAATCGTCGTCGTCGCGTTGGCAAAGGTCCCGCCCCCCTTGGCAAAACTCATATCAAGTGCATTTTTAAAGTTATCGTTCTGGTACTGAAACGGCCCTTTTCTGTCATTACCCAGCGACTTTTTATTCGTCTCGTTATCTTCCTGGTACGCATCATAGGGAAGATGCGCTTTGTCACTCAGCTTCCCGATTTCCTCCCGGTAGCGCTTCTGGTCCGCCCGGTAATCATCATGCGTAACCGGTTTATATCCCCAGTAAAAAGGGATGATGGGAGAACGCCCGGGAGTGATAATTCTGTAGTCTTTCCATTCGTGGGCGTAAAAATCCTGCCGGTTAAGTCGCTTACCCAGCCCGACTAGTATTCCTTTCTCCTGATTCTGGTAGGCTTCCCCCACGTCGTTCACGCCATGGACGAGGATCGCAATGCAGGGCATCGGGCGCGGTATCCCGACGTTGCGCGTCTGGGCGACTTCGCCCAGGGTTTTGTGTACCGGAATATCGCCTTCTGATACCACCCGTGGAGCGTAGGGTTTTGCCTTCGCCTCCGTCATTCCATTATCTCCATTTTATAGCTGTCGAGGTCGTCAGCATCGAGCAGGGGTGAACGACCGCAGCTGTCCGTCACGCCTTCCACCACCTGTCCGGATGCACTGGTCAGCCTGAATTTTTTGTTTGCCAGAATTTGCTCCGGATCATCGCCAGCGTGCAGTTTGTAGCGAAGTTTAAAGGCGCCTTTCTCAAAGGATGGCGTCGGTACCGACACACTTTCCGGACCGTCGTATTTCAGGCTCGGCGCTTTGAGCTCAATTCCCGTCGGCGAGAAAATGGTGACCAGTCCGGTCGGGCTGATACGGATCCCGCCGCCCCCGCAGACAAACTGCATTCCCTTTCTGGCACTGCCGTTCATTTTCCCGGTGGTACTCGTCAGCGTGAAATCCTGCTGCGACAGCATGTGCATTTCGCCCCGCTGCGCCTGCGTCGTAATATCCCCCGCACCGGCAATCATCTGGATGCCGAGTTTGCGGGCAAACAGCGACAGTTTTTCCCCTACGGCAAGCGAGAATTTTTTCACCACATTCACGCTGGCATTCCCGCCTGCTGTGGCAATCAGGTCTTTCCCGGCGGACAGTTGCAGGCTGTCCGGCGTAACCTGCGCAATTCCATTTTTTCCATATGCCACAATACCGGGCTCCGCGAGATGACTCAGCGTCTGGCTAAGCGCATTTTGCCGATCGGTTTCCACATTACTCGCGCCTGCCGTAAGCGCACTTTGCTGTAGGGTCATCGCCAGCGACAACGCCTTTTCAAGTTGTGCAATAGCCGCTGTCATATCCAGTTGCTTACCTCCCGCGCGGGGCTGTGCTTCCGTGGTGATCATCACGCCTTTGGCAGCACGCAGCGCCATCCAGTCGTCGGTGCGAACCTCCACACCTTCCCCGCGCTTTTTGCCTTCAGCATCAACCAGGTGGCCCATACTCACTTGCCCTTTGCCGTACTCGGTAGAGATTTTGATGTGTTCCTGCCCGCGACGATCTTCAAGACGGATCTTGTTCAACGCGGCTGTGCGGATCACGTTTCGGGTATCGTTACGGTTTGTGACTAAATCCGGGTGGCTGCCGTCATGCATGACATGGGCGATAAAAGGTCTGTCCGGGTCGCCGCCTTCAAAACCAACGGCAACTTCAGTCCCCTCCAGCAACGGAAAGTGAATACCAAAAGTGTCACCGGCGTACGGTCTGCCGAGGCGTACCAGGGCGCTTTCAAATCCGACCCGTTTTTCATCAAGGTCAAAATCGAACTTAACCCTGTAGCGCCCAACCGCATCAAGTCCGGCATAGGTTTTATCTCCCCCAATAGCCTTCACTCTGGCAGGCACCGTTCCAGCTATCACCGGCCGGGATAAGTATTCAGGACGGAAGCTATAGCCTTGGATATAGGGGATCCCAGAAAGTACGGCGCGATAGTGTTCAGCACGGCTGCCGCGGATAGTCATCACAGTTATCACTAACCCGGACTTAAACCCGTCCGGTATAGGCCCTGAGGGATAAAACATAATGCCCGGCTGAAGCTCGGGATCGCTGGTTGTCGCCCCCAGAACACTCTGTCCGTTCAACAGGCGTTCATAACGCAGCCGGGCGTAAAATGCGGCGGTTTCCGCCTCTTCACCGTAAAAATCACCCGCAGCCAGATAGTGATCGGCATAGTGATAGTGTTGGCCTGTCGTTACACCTTCGGGAATATCGCTCGTTTTAACGGTGTTATCCGTCTGCGGCGATTGCGGGTCACGGTAGTTATAGGTGCGAACCAACACATTTTTTGGGATCAGGCCGTGCTGCTCCTCCAGATCGGTAATGTATTCGTTATAACTGGTCATGCCTGAATGTCGGACATAAGGCATCTGTTTGTCGCTGAAGTTGTAACGACGCGCAGAATCCCCAAAAATAACGACAGTTTCTGTTTTTACTTTATTGTGATTCTCAAATCGGAACCAGATCCCTATCTCTGCCAGCAGCCGACGGATGAACCGCAAATCGGTTTCTTTCCACTGAACGATCATTTCCCGTCGTGGATAACTGTGGCTCAGTTGGTCAAAATCAATGTTGTAGCCGTCAAAGTGACCACTGTCCTTCATCAGCTTTGTAACGAGCTCCGGGACTGTCATGTTCATGTACACCGCAGAACGGTAGTTTTGATCCAGCAGCGCCAGCTCATGCTCCAGCACGCATTCATAAAGGGCTTCATCACCAGAAGAGATCAGCCGGGAAAATTGGGTGATCGTGCCATTAATCTGGCGCACCGGCAGCCAGGAGGTTTGCCCATGCCATGAAGCTTCCAAATTGGGTGCACGCAGAATAAACTCAACCCGCTGATTAATAACGGCATTAATGGCAATGTTTTGATCCGGACTGGTAAAGCGAATGGTATAGCGATAAGGCTCGCTTAATATCTCTTTTCCTGTAAAAGAATGAACATCAGAAATAACATTATTGCTACGCGGGAAATACAATAAGTACCGATTTAACGTATCCTGCCGTAGAGCCACCTCGGATTTCCCTGTCATAGTTAGATATTCCCTTAACAAACAATATGTTTATTAAAAACAATACACCTATAGCCCTGCCATTAAAACATCCAACTTCACGATAAATTAATTCGTTAAAATAATATCATTCATAAAATAAATAAAAATGCAGCGAGTAATTTCGATACGAATAAATCCAAAACTGAATAATTCATCATATATAGAAGGCACAGGTAATTTACTTACGATGAGTGATAAGAACCTTGCGAACCGGGAGAACTATTTTTGGTGGGGGCGAACAAATGGTTTGCAGTTAAGGCAGAACCACGGTATCGGGGAAAAAATAACACATAGTAGCTGGTCACATAAAGTGACCAGCATCAGGCCATACGACCCGTTTTTCTCACTGAGAATCGCTTACTGTTTCGCGCCTTCTACCGCTTCGCGAGCCAGTTTAGTGATGCGATCCCAGTCGCCTGCTTCCAGCGCATCCGCCGGAACCAGCCAGGAGCCGCCGATGCACAGCACGCTTTTCAGCGCCAGGTAGTCGCGGTAGTTGGCCGGAGAGATGCCGCCCGTTGGGCAGAAACGCACCTGGGAGAATGGGCCCGCAATGGCCTGCAACGCTTTGGTGCCGCCGTTCGCTTCAGCCGGGAAGAATTTGAACTCTTTCAGGCCGTAGTCCATGCCCAGCATCAGTTCAGAAACGGTGCTGATACCCGGGATCAGCGGAATAGAACCTTCGGTTGCGGCTTTAAGCAGGGGCTCAGTCAGCCCCGGGCTGATGGCAAACTGTGCGCCCGCTTCGGTCACTTCCGCCAGTTGCTGCGCATTCAGAACCGTACCGGCACCAATGATCGCTTCCGGCACTTCTTTGGCGATAGCACGGATCGCATCCATCGCACAGGCGGTACGCAGGGTCACTTCCAGAACGCGAACGCCACCCGCAACCAGCGCCTTCGCCATTGGGACAGCGTGCTCCAGTTTGTTTACCACAATAACCGGCACGACAGGGCCAGTGGTCAGGATTGCTTCTGCACTTGTTTTCCAGTTTTTCATCAGAGTTTTCTCTCGCCAGATCGTTAAAATCAAGTCGTCTTAAAACGTAATACAGGTTGCGCCCTGCTCCGCACCGGAGAGTTTCTCACGCAACGCACCAAACATTTCGCGTCCGGTACCCACGCGTGACGCGCTCAGGTCAGGAATATGTGGCTGACGCGCCGCCAGCTCTGCTTCATCCACCAGCAGGGTTAACTCGCCTGTCTGACCGTTAACGCGGATCATGTCACCATCACGCACTTTCGCCAGCAGGCCGCCGTCGTAGGCTTCCGGGGTGACATGAATCGCTGAAGGCACTTTACCGGATGCCCCTGAAAGGCGTCCATCGGTTACCAGTGCAATTTTGAAACGGCGGTCCAATAATACACCAAGCGGCGGCATAAGTTTATGTAATTCTGGCATCCCGTTCGCTTTTGGTCCCTGATGACGCACCACGACCACACAGTCTTTATCAAGCAGACCCGCGTCAAAGGCAGGTAAAACGTCGTGCTGGCTTTCAAACACCACCGCCGGGGCCTCAATAACCTGATTCTCTTCCGGCACGGCGGAGGTTTTCATCACGGCACGCCCAAGGTTACCGCTCAGAACTTTGGTGCCGCCGTGAGGAGAGAACGGCTGTTCGAAGGTTGCGATAACCTGAGGATCGAGCGAGTCGCTCGCCCCTTCGCGCCAGTCCAGCTCACCGTTGTTCAGCCAGGGTTCAAGGGTATAGCGATGCAGGCCAAAGCCCGCCACCGTGTTGACATCCTCATGCAGCAGGCCGCCTTTCAGCAGCTCGCGCATCAGCACCGGCACGCCGCCCGCGGCCTGGAAGTGGTTGATGTCCGCCGGACCGTTCGGGTACAGACGGGCCATCAGTGGTACCACGGAGGAGATATCGGAGAAGTCATCCCAGTTGATCAGAATGCCCGCCGCGCGCGCCATCGCGACAAGGTGCATGGTATGGTTGGTTGAACCGCCGGTCGCCAGCAGGGCGACAATCCCGTTTACGATGACTTTTTCATCCACCATTTTGCCCATTGGCATCCACTCGTTGCCGTTACCGGTCAGGCGCGTCACCTGACGGGCTGCGGCTTCGGTCAGCGCTTTACGCAGTGGCGCATCTGGCTGGATGAACGACGAGCCCGGCAGCTGCATACCCATAAACTCCACCACCATCTGGTTGGTGTTGGCCGTACCGTAGAACGTACAGGTGCCCGGCGCATGATAGGACGCGGCTTCCGCTTCCAGCAGTGCCTGACGGTCCGCTTTTCCTTCGGCATACAGCTGGCGGATACGGACTTTTTCCTTGTTTGGCAGACCGCTAGCCATCGGGCCTGACGGCACAAAAATCGCTGGCAGATGGCCAAACGACAGCGCGGCCATCACCAGCCCCGGGACGATTTTGTCGCACACGCCCAGATAGAGCGCGCCATCAAACATGTTGTGAGAGAGGCCCACTGCCGCCGACATGGCGATCACTTCGCGGCTCAGCAAGGACAGCTCCATACCGTCCTGGCCCTGGGTTACGCCATCACACATGGCCGGCACGCCGCCTGCAACCTGGCCCACCGCGTTCACGCTGTGCAGCGCATTGCGGATGATAGCCGGGTAGGCCTCATACGGCTGGTGGGCTGAAAGCATGTCGTTATAGGAGGTAATGATGGCGATATTGTTACGCAACATGCTTTTCAGCGCGTCTTTATCACCAGGCTGGCAGGCCGCAAAGCCGTGGGCCAGATTCCCGCAGGCCAGCTGAGAGCGATGGACAGTTTCACTCTTCGCCTGTTCGATGCGGGCAAGGTAGGCAGTACGGGTCTCTTTCGAGCGCTCAACAATGCGTTGTGTTACGCGTAACAATGTCGGATTCATAAAAGCTCCTCTAATTTATCTGTCCAGGCTCGGGAGTTTACACAGTTTCTGACGGTTGTTAACAACGCTGAAACGCCTGATATCCGGAGCACAGGGGCAAAATGTCTGAAGGGAGTGTAATAAAAAAAGCTCCGCGGGTGAATCCACGCGGAGCTTAAAAGATAAAAATTATGCCACTTGCTGTGTTAGATCATGTTACCGGTAAAATAACACCTTTGGGCTAGAGAAGGTGGTTATTCAAACTCGTTCCAGGAGCGGCCATCACGGGTGATCATCGCAACGGAGGCGACAGGTCCCCAGGTTCCCGCCTGATACGGTTTTGGCGCGTCCTGATCGGCTGCCCACGCTTCAGTGATAGAGTCGACCCACTTCCACGCCTCTTCCACTTCATCGCGGCGGACGAACAGCGCCTGGATACCACGCATGGTTTCCAGCAGCAGACGCTCGTAAGCATCGGCGAGATGCGTCTGGTTGAAGGTTTCAGAGTAGCTCAGGTCCAGCTTGGTGGTTTGCAGGTTGTGTTTGTGATCAAGGCCTGGCACTTTGTTGAGGATCTGAATATCCACACCCTCGTCCGGTTGCAGACGGATGGTCAGTTTGTTCTGCGGCAGTTCCTGCCAGGATTCTTTGAACAGGTTCAGTTCCGGATTTTTGAAGTAGACCACCACTTCGGAGCATTTTGCCGGCAGACGTTTACCGGTACGCAGGTAGAACGGCACACCGGCCCAGCGCCAGTCGTCGATATCCACGCGGATCGCCACAAACGTCTCGGTGTTGCTGGACTTGTTCGCGCCCTCTTCTTCCAGATAGCCAGGAACTTTTTTCCCCTGGGCAAAACCTGCGGTGTACTGGCCGCGCACGGTTTTCTCGCGCACGTTGGAGCGGTCAATACGGCGCAGTGATTTCAGTACTTTCACTTTGGCGTCACGAATGCTGTCGGCCGTCAGATCTGACGGTGGAGACATGGCAATCATGCACAGAATTTGCAGCAGGTGGTTCTGGATCATGTCACGCATTTGGCCGGCCTGGTCGAAGTAGCCCCAACGGCCTTCGATGCCCACCTCTTCCGCCACGGTAATTTCCACGTGGTCGATAGTGCGGTTGTCCCAGTTGTTCACAAACAGGGAGTTGGCAAAACGCAGCGCCAGCAGGTTCAATACCGTCTCTTTGCCCAGATAGTGGTCAATACGGTAAACCTGACACTCCTCAAAGAACTCGCCCACCTGGTCGTTGATTTCACGCGAGGTCGCCAGCGACGTACCCAGCGGTTTCTCCATCACCACGCGCGCCGGTTTGGCGTTCAGCTTCGCTTCGCCCAGACCTTTGCAGATGGCGCCGAAGGTGCTTGGCGGCATGGCGAAATAGTTAATAGTGACACGATTTTCCTGGTCAAGCATTTCACCCAGACGGGTAAAAGCGGCTACATCGTTGACGTCCAGGTTGCAGAAATCGAGACGCCCGCTCAGCTTATCCCAAAGGCTTTCATCGATTTTCTCTTTCATGAACGTTTCGAGCGCCTCGCGCACGACTTTGGTATAAGCCTCCTTATCCCAGTCGGCGCGCCCTACCCCAAGGATTCGGGTGTCGGGATGGATCTGGCCCGCTTTTTCGAGCTGATACAGGGAAGGCAGCAATTTTCGGCGTGCAAGATCGCCTTTCGCGCCGAAAATGACCAGGTCACATGCCTGGGCTGTTTGCGTTACCGCCATGTCATTCTCCTCAGTTAGATCGCCTGGTACTCTGCCAGGTATCGTTGTAATTTTATTACAATGCACTGTACTGCTTTTACGCGTTTCCTGAAACCATTAGCGCTTAACGTCGCGTGCGATACGGTGATTTTTCGTCGCCCGGGCCATTACGCCCGTCTGATGACGCAACAAACGTCGATTCTTTGCGCAACAGGGTTAGAGCAAAACCCGACGTCGATCAAGTAATGAAAAAAAACAACAACATTTCTTGTCGACGATTACCCTTTCGGGAGTCCCGGGGGTAATATCGGCTAAATCGAATCAAGATTTCATCTCTTTATGAAATCGTTTATGCCCTCATGAGCGTCTTGTTAACAATGAACATGCTGGAAAAAATCCAGTTTCAACTGGAACACCTTAGCAAATCCGAGCGCAAAGTGGCTGAAGTTATTCTCGCCGCGCCCGCTCAGGCGATTCATTCAAGCATCGCCGCTCTGGCACAGGAATCGGGCGTCAGCGAACCGACGGTCAATCGATTCTGTCGTAGTCTGGACACGCGCGGCTTTCCTGATTTTAAACTGCATCTGGCCCAAAGTCTGGCAAACGGCACCCCGTATGTTAATCGCAATGTAGATGAAGACGACAGCGTTGATGCTTACACCGCAAAAATATTTGAATCGGCTATGGCCACGCTCGACCACGTTCGCCAGTCTCTGGACATGAGTTCAGTGAATCGCGCGGTCGATCTTCTCACGCAGGCCAAACGGATTGCCTTCTTTGGCCTTGGCTCGTCCGCCGCCGTGGCGCATGACGCCATGAATAAGTTCTTTCGCTTTAACGTGCCGGTGATTTACTCCGATGACATTGTGCTGCAACGCATGAGCTGTATGAATTGTAGTGAAGATGATGTCGTGGTACTCATCTCCCATACGGGCCGCACCAAGAGCCAGGTGGAGCTGGCGCAGCTCGCGCGTGACAACGATGCGATGGTCATCGCCCTGACGACGGCAGGTACGCCGCTGGCCCGGGAAGCGACGCTCGCCATTACCCTGGACGTACCGGAGGACACCGACATGTACATGCCGATGGTCTCCCGCCTGGCGCAGTTGACGGTCATCGACGTGCTGGCGACCGGTTTTACCTTACGACGGGGCGCAAAATTCCGGGATAACTTGAAGCGGGTCAAGGAAGCCCTGAAAGAATCGCGTTTTGATAAAGAATTGCTTATAAAGAGCGATGTTCCCTAATAACTACGATGTACGATTTACGGCATTCGGTCCCCTCGCTACTGCCTTGCGATAGATGAAGGCCGATTCTATGTTCACGCAACACCAAAGTTGTTTCAGTCAACGGAGTATTACATGTCCAGAAGGCTTCGCAGAACCAAGATCGTCACCACCTTAGGCCCGGCCACCGACCGCGATAATAACCTCGAAAAGATTATCGCCGCGGGTGCCAACGTGGTGCGCATGAACTTCTCTCACGGTACGCCAGAAGACCATAAATTACGTGCCGACAAAGTGCGTGAAATCGCAGCTAAACTGGGCCGCCATGTTGCTATCCTCGGTGACCTGCAAGGTCCAAAAATCCGCGTATCGACCTTTAAAGAAGGCAAAGTCTTCCTCAACATCGGCGATAAATTCCTGCTGGATGCCAACCTGAGCAAAGGCGAAGGCGATAAGGAAAAAGTGGGTATCGACTACAAAGGTCTGCCTGCTGACGTTGTGCCTGGCGACATCCTGCTGCTGGACGACGGACGCGTACAGCTGAAAGTGCTGGAAGTTCAGGGTATGAAGGTATTCACCGAAGTGACCGTCGGCGGCCCGCTCTCCAACAACAAAGGCATCAACAAACTCGGCGGTGGCCTGTCTGCCGAAGCGCTGACCGATAAAGACAAAGCGGATATCGTGACCGCAGCGCAGATCGGCGTGGATTACCTGGCCGTCTCCTTCCCGCGCTGCGGCGAAGATCTGAACTATGCTCGCCGCCTGGCGCGCGATGCAGGCTGCGATGCGAAAATCGTTGCGAAAGTGGAACGCGCTGAAGCGGTCTGCGATCAGGACGCGATGGACGACGTGATCCTGGCGTCTGACGTGGTGATGGTTGCCCGTGGTGACCTGGGCGTGGAAATTGGCGACCCTGAACTGGTCGGTATCCAGAAAGCGCTGATCCGTCGCGCGCGTCAGCTGAACCGCGCGGTGATCACCGCCACCCAGATGATGGAATCCATGATCACCAACCCAATGCCGACCCGTGCGGAAGTCATGGACGTGGCGAACGCCGTGCTGGATGGTACCGATGCGGTGATGCTGTCAGCGGAAACCGCGGCAGGTCAGTATCCGGCAGAAACCGTGGCCGCCATGGCGCGTGTGTGCCTGGGTGCAGAGAAGATCCCAAGCATTAACGTCTCTAAACACCGCCTGGACATTCAGTTCGACAACGTGGAAGAAGCGATTGCGATGTCCGCGATGTACGCAGCCAACCACCTGAAAGGGGTCACGGCGATCATCACCATGACCGAATCTGGCCGTACCGCGCTAATGACGTCCCGTATCAGCTCCGGTCTGCCGATCTTCGCCATGTCCCGTCACGAGCGTACGCTGAACCTGACGGCGCTGTATCGCGGCGTGACGCCAGTATATTTCGACAGCACCAACGACGGCGTAGCCGCCGCGCACGATGCCGTGAACTTGCTGCGCGACAAAGGTTATCTGGTATCCGGTGATATCGTTATCGTGACGCAGGGTGACGTGATGAGCACCATCGGCTCAACCAATACCACCCGCGTACTGACCGTAGAGTAAGCTCCGATCCCCTCTCCCCTAAGGGGAGAGGGGTGAAGGTTTCCTATTTCTTCGGGAAAAGCTCTTTACGCTTGTACGGCTCTGTTTCTCCAGGTTTACGCGTTTTGAGCAACTTCAGGATCCACGTATATTGCTCCTTATGCGGCCCCACCAGCACCTCCACCTCTTCATTCATGCGACGTGCGATGGTGTGATCGTCTGCGGTCAGCAGATCGTCCATCGGCGGACGTACCTCAATGCTCAGGCGATGCGTTTTACCGTCATAAACCGGGAACAGTGGGATCACGCGGGCGCGGCAGACTTTCATCAGGCGACCAATCGCGGGTAGCGTGGCTTTATAGGTTGCGAAGAAATCGACAAACTCGCTGTGTTCCGGGCCGTGGTCCTGATCGGGCAGATAGTAGCCCCAGTAACCCTGACGTACCGACTGAATGAAAGGCTTAATGCCATCGTTTCGGGCGTGCAAACGCCCGCCAAAGCGACGGCGCACGGTATTCCAGACGAAGTCGTAGATTTTGTTTCCCTGATTATGGAACATCGCCGCCATTTTCTGGCCCTGCGACGCCATTAACATCGCCGGAATGTCTACCCCCCAGCCGTGCGGCACCAGGAAAATCACCTTTTCATCATTGCGACGCATCTCGTCGATGATCTCCAGCCCTTTCCAGTCAACGCGTTCGACGATCTTCTCCGGCCCTTTCAGCGCCAGTTCCGCCATCATCGCCATGGCCTGTGGCGCGGTGGTATACATGTCATCAATGATTGCTTCGCGTTCGGCGTCGCTTTTATCCGGAAAACAGTACAACAGATTTATTTGCGCGCGGCGGCGTGCGCTTTTACCTAAGCGCCCTGCCAGGCGCCCCACTTTGCCGAGCACCGGATCGCGGAGGGAAGCAGGTAGCAACGCCATGCCAGCAAACGCGTATACGCCAAGCCAGGCGCCCCAGTTACGCGGGTGGCGGAAAGATTTTTCAAACTCGGGAATGTACTCAATATTGTTTTTTTTGGTTTCCATGCGGGTTCCAGGGTCTGGTGACGCAAAAATATATTCGGATAGTGTAGCGAGGCTGCCGCCCGCGCACAAAAGAAAAAGCCGGCGCATACTGACGCCGGCTTTTTAAATCAGGAGAGCTTAGTCGAAGCGCAGCTGCGGCATCACCTCTTTCACCTGCGCCAGGTAATCTTTGCGATCTTTGCCGGTCAGCCCTTCGGTACGCGGCAGTTTTGCCGTCAGCGGGTTAACCGCCTGCTGGTTGATCCACACTTCGTAGTGCAGGTGCGGACCCGTCGACCGGCCGGTGTTACCGGACAACGCGATGCGATCGCCACGTTTCACTTTCTGGCCCGGTTTGACCAGCAGTTTACGCAGGTGCATGTAGCGGGTGGTGTACGTACGACCGTGACGAATAGCAACGTAGTAGCCAGCAGCACCGCTGCGTTTCGCCATGACCACTTCACCATCCCCTACCGCCAGCACTGGCGTGCCCTGCGGCATGGCGAAGTCAACGCCACGGTGCGGCGCTACGCGGCCAGTTACCGGGTTCAGACGACGCGGGTTGAAGTTGGAGGAGACGCGGAACTGTTTCGCCGTTGGGAAACGCAGGAAGCCTTTTGCCAGACCCGTACCGCTGCGGTCATAGAACTTACCGTCTTCCGCGCGAATAGCGTAGTAGTCTTTGCCGTCTGAACGCAGACGAACACCCACCAGCTGGCTCTGCTCGCGCTTACCATCCAGCATTTCGCGGGACATCAGGACAGAGAACTGATCGCCTTTTTTCAGTTTGCGGAAATCCATCTGCCACTGCATGGCTTTGATCACCGAGCTGATTTCAGCGCTGGTCAGGCCGGCATCGCGTGCGCTGGAAACAAAGCTGCCGCCGACGGTCCCTTTCATGACGCTGTTAACCCAGTCGCCCTGCTGCAATTCGCTGGTCATTTTGAAACCGTTTGCAGTGCGATCGTAGGTGCGGGTTTCGCGACGGGACATCTCCCAGGTCAGACGTTGCAGATCGCCGTCGGGCGTTAGGGTCCAGGAAAGCTGCTGACCAATTTTCAGGTTACGCAGCTCTTTATCGGATGCGGCGAGCTGGCTGATGTTGCCCATGTCGATACCGTACTGGTTCAGGACGCTGCTCAGCGTATCGCCAGTAGAAACAACATATTCATGAATGCCGGCTTCATTCTGGATCTTGTCATCCAGCTCATCCTGGGGAATCGCTTCATCTTCCTGAGCGGCCTGATCGATAGGCTCGCTGGCCTCAGGCAGCAGAGAGCGGATCTCGCTCTTCTCCAGTTCGATGGTTTTAATAATTGGGGCGGAACTCGGGTGGTAAACATAGGGCCGCCAGACGGCGACCGCTAATGTGAGAACTGTAAGCGACCCCAGCATAACGCGGTGGGGTCGAGGCAGATTGTTAAATGCCAGGGCGACAGAGCGGGCTATCTGTTGCACGTATTCACTTCCTCGTTAATCTCCTTTCAGGCAGCTCGCATACTGATTCGCCAGTTGGCTGAGGAACTGCGAATAGCTCGCTTTGCTCAACTGGATGTTCGTACCTAGCGGGTCAAGGGTTCCCATGCGCACGGATGTTCCCCTGGCCACGGCTTCTACGACCGCTGGCCTGAACTGTGGCTCAGCAAAAACGCATGTCGCTTTTTGCTCAACCAACTGTGTTCTGATTTCATGTAAACGCTGCGCACCAGGCTGAATTTCAGGGTTGACGGTAAAATGCCCCAGCGGGGTCAGACCGTAATGTTTCTCGTAATACCCGTAGGCATCATGAAAAACGAAGTACCCTTTTCCTTTAAGCGGTGCGAGCTCGTTACCCACCTGTTTGTCGGTTGCAGCTAATTGAGCCTCAAAATCCTTCAGGTTGGCGTCGAGTTTGATTCGACTTTGCGGCATAAGTTCCACTAATTTGTCGTGGATTGCAACCGCTGTAAGCCGCGCTATCTCTGGGGAGAGCCAGAGATGCATGTTGTATTCGCCGTGATGGTGATGGTCGTCACCTTTTTCACCGTGAGCATGGTCGTGGTCGTGGTCGTCACCCTCGTCCTCAGCTCCTTTCATGAGTAACGGTTTCACGCCGGACAGCCCGGCAATCGTCACCTGTTTCTCAGCGGGAAGCTGACTGGCTGACTTCTGCATGAACGCTTCCATCTCAGGACCAATCCAGACCACTAAGTCCGCGTTCTGTAAGCGTTTTACATCAGATGGACGCAGGGAATAATCATGCTCGGAAGCACCATCAGGCAGCAGAACCTGGGTCTCAGTGACCCCATCCGCGATGGCAGAGGCGATAAATCCAAGCGGTTTAAGCGAAGCGACAACGGCGGCGTTAACATCTTGTGCTGTTGTACCCCAAAGAGCAGCGGATAAAGCTGCGAAAAGAAGCGTATTTTTCTGTAACATAATGCGACTAATCATCGTAATGAATGCGTGGAATGTGATATTATAACATTCGATGACTTCTGCAAGCTTAAATTGACATGACGACTTTAGTTTCTCTTGAAAATGTTTCGGTCTCATTCGGCCAGCGCCGCGTCCTTTCTGACGTGTCGCTGAATCTGAAGCCCGGCAAAATACTCACGCTGCTCGGCCCTAACGGTGCAGGCAAGTCGACGCTGGTACGCGTCGTATTAGGCCTGGTAGCCCCTGACGCAGGTGTTATCGTCCGCCAAGACAAGTTGCGTATCGGCTATGTGCCGCAAAAATTACACCTCGATGCCACCCTGCCCCTGACGGTGAGCCGCTTCCTGCGCCTCCGTCCCGGTACGCGTAAAGCGGATATCCTCCCGGCGCTTAAACGCGTTCAGGCGGGACATCTTGTTGAGGCACCCTTGCAAAAGCTGTCGGGCGGTGAAACCCAGCGCGTATTACTTGCCCGCGCCCTGCTCAGCAGCCCTCAGCTGCTGGTCCTGGACGAGCCGACGCAGGGTGTTGACGTCAACGGTCAGGTTGCGCTGTACGATCTGATTGACCAGCTCCGTCGGGAGCTAAACTGCGCGGTGCTGATGGTGTCCCATGATCTGCATCTGGTGATGGCCAAAACCGACGAAGTGCTGTGCCTGAACCATCACATTTGTTGTTCCGGCACGCCGGAAGTGGTGTCAATGCATCCGGAATTTATCTCTATGTTTGGCCATCGTGGCGCCGAGCAGCTGGGCATCTATCGTCATAATCACAATCACCGCCATGATTTACAGGGACGAATCGTCCTGCGTCGGGGAAATGGACACTCATGATTGAACTGTTACTGCCCGGCTGGCTGGCCGGGATTATGCTTGCCTGCGCCGCGGGTCCACTCGGCTCGTTTGTCGTCTGGCGCAGAATGTCCTATTTCGGCGATACGCTGGCCCATGCTTCATTGCTGGGTGTGGCGTTTGGTTTGTTACTGGACGTGAACCCGTTTTATGCGGTGATTGTCGTCACGCTGCTGCTGGCTGCCGGTCTGGTCTGGCTGGAAAAACGTCCTCATCTGGCAATTGATACCCTGCTCGGCATTATGGCGCACAGCGCCCTGTCGCTGGGCCTGGTGGTGGTGAGCCTGATGTCAAACATCCGCGTGGACCTGATGGCCTACCTGTTTGGCGATCTGCTGGCCGTCACGCCCGAAGATCTGATTTCTATTGCCATTGGCGTGGCAGTGGTGCTCGGGATCCTGCTGTGGCAGTGGCGGAATTTACTGGCTATGACCGTCAGCCCGGATCTGGCCTTTGTCGATGGCGTGAAGCTTCAGCGCGTGAAGCTGCTGTTGATGCTGGTGACGGCGTTAACCATCGGCGTGGCGATGAAATTTGTTGGCGCGCTGATCATCACGTCGCTGCTGATAATTCCTGCCGCCACTGCGCGCCGTTTTGCGCGTACGCCGGAGCAAATGGCCGGTATCGCGGTGATTATCGGAATGATTGCGGTGACGGGCGGGTTAACCTTCTCGGCGTTTTATGACACGCCAGCGGGGCCGTCGGTGGTACTGTGCGCGGCGGTGTTGTTTATTTTCAGTATGATGAAAAAGACCGCGCAGTAGTCAGCATGTCCCCGGTGGCGCTTCGCTTACCGGGGCTACAATTTATCGCTGCTTACGGCATCGCGGGCGGCGTAATGCCGAAATGATTCCACGCCCGCACCGTTGCCATACGACCACGCGGGGTACGCTGCAAGAAGCCCTGCTGGATCAGATACGGCTCCAGCACGTCCTCGATAGTCTCACGCTCTTCGCCAATTGCCGCCGCCAGGTTATCCAGCCCTACCGGCCCGCCAAAGAACTTATCCAGCACCGCCAGCAGCAGCTTACGGTCCATATAGTCAAAGCCTTCGGCATCGACATTCAGCATATCCAGCGCCTGGGCGGCGATCTCGGCCGATATGGTGCCGTCGTGCTTCACCTCGGCAAAGTCACGCACCCGGCGCAGCAGGCGGTTGGCGATACGCGGCGTACCGCGGGAGCGCTTCGCCACTTCAAACGCCCCCTCTTCGCTCATATCCAGCCCCATGTAGCGCGCGCTGCGGCCCACAATATGCTGAAGGTCAGGCACCTGATAAAACTCCAGACGCTGCACGATACCAAACCGGTCGCGTAGCGGAGAGGTCAGAGAGCCGGCGCGGGTCGTGGCGCCAATCAGGGTAAACGGCGGCAGATCGATTTTGATCGAGCGCGCGGCCGGACCTTCACCGATCATGATATCCAGCTGGTAATCCTCCATTGCCGGATAGAGCACTTCCTCCACCACCGGTGAAAGACGGTGGATCTCATCGATAAACAGCACGTCATGCGGTTCGAGGTTGGTCAGCATCGCCGCCAGGTCCCCTGCTTTCTCCAGTACCGGGCCGGAGGTGGTACGCAGGTTAACGCCCATTTCATTGGCGACGATATTCGCCAGGGTGGTTTTACCTAACCCCGGCGGCCCAAAAATCAGCAGGTGATCGAGCGCATCGCCGCGCAGCTTTGCCGCCTGGATGAAAATCTCCATCTGAGAACGAACCTGCGGCTGGCCGATGTACTCATCCAGCAGTTTGGGACGGATCGCGCGATCCACCACGTCATCTGGCTGAATAGTGCCTGCCGATACCAGGCGGTCTGCTTCAATCATCCTTTACCTCACAATGCAGCGCGCAGCGCTTCACGAATCAGGGTTTCACTGCTGGCATCCGGTTTAGCAATTTTGCTCACCATCCGGCTGGCCTCCTGAGGTTTATAGCCCAGCGCCACCAGCGCGGCAACCGCTTCCTGCTCGGCATCATCATCCGATGCAGGCGCGCCCGGGGAAGTCAGCACTAGATCGGCTGCCGGCGTGAACAGATCGCCATGCAGACCTTTGAAGCGGTCCTTCATCTCGACAATCAAACGCTCGGCGGTTTTCTTCCCGATGCCCGGAAGTTTAATTAACGCAGCCGGATCTTCACGCTCAACGGCGTTCACAAACTGTGGCGCTGACATACCGGACAGAATCGCCAGGGCCAGCTTCGGCCCGACGCCGTTGGTTTTAATCAATTCGCGGAACAGGGTGCGTTCCTGTTTGTTATTGAAGCCGTACAGCAGCTGAGCGTCTTCACGCACCACAAACTGGGTAAAGACAACCGCCTCTTTGCCCGCCTCCGGCAGCTCGTAGAAGCAGGTCATCGGCATATGGACTTCATAGCCCACGCCACCCACTTCCAGCAGCACTAACGGGGGTTGTTTTTCAATGATGATGCCTCTGAGTCTGCCTATCACGTGACGCTCCTGCGTTCTGGAAGAAATTATCTGCCGACATAATAAAAAAAGGCTGGATAAACATCCAGCCTGATTTGTCATTATCGTAACCTGCCACGCGCCAGATTGAGCCGCGACTCGCTCATTTGCATCGCATTCTGGCTGACGTGACAGTGGGTAATCGCAATGGCCAGCGCATCCGCGGCGTCGGCCTGCGGGTTCGCAGGGAGCTTCAGCAGGGTACGCACCATGTGCTGCACCTGGCTTTTCTCCGCGCTACCAATGCCCACCACCGTCTGCTTAACCTGACGGGCCGCGTACTCAAACACCGGCAGATCCTGGTTCACGGCGGCAACAATCGCCACGCCGCGCGCCTGACCGAGCTTTAACGCCGAGTCAGCGTTCTTCGCCATAAAGACCTGCTCGATGGCGAAATAGTCCGGCTGAAACTGGGTGATGATCTCCGACACGCCCGCATAGATGAGCTTCAGGCGCGACGGCAGATCGTCCACTTTGGTGCGAATACAGCCGCTGCCGAGGTAGGTTAGCTGGCGTCCCACCTGACGGATAACGCCATAGCCGGTGACGCGTGAGCCGGGGTCAATCCCGAGAATAATCGACATCACGCGTCTCCCGTAAACGGTTTACAGGCTCTCATCAGAGAGTCGCTGCAACCTCATCAGAGATTTCACCGTTGTGATACACTTCCTGCACGTCGTCGCAGTCTTCGAGCATGTCGATCAGACGCAGCAGTTTCGGTGCGGTTTCCGCATCCATGTCCGCTTTGGTAGACGGGATCATGGAGACTTCAGCGTTATCCGCCTTCAGGCCAGCCGCTTCCAGCGCATCGCGCACGGCACCCATCTCTTCCCATGCGGTGTAAACATCAATAGCACCGTCGTCGTAGGTCACCACGTCTTCCGCACCGGCTTCCAGCGCCGCTTCCATGATCGCATCTTCGTCGCCTTTCTCGAAGGAGATGACGCCTTTTTTGCTGAACAGGTACGCTACGGAACCGTCAGTGCCCAGGTTGCCGCCGGTTTTGGTGAACGCGTGGCGCACTTCCGCAACGGTACGGTTACGGTTGTCGGACAGACACTCAACCATCACCGCCGTACCGCCAGGACCGTAACCTTCATAAATGATGGTTTCCATGTTCGCGTCTTCATCACCGCCCACGCCACGTGCGATGGCACGGTTCAGGGTGTCACGCGTCATGTTGTTAGACAGGGCTTTATCCACCGCTGCGCGCAGACGTGGGTTAGAGGCCGGATCGCCGCCGCCCAGACGCGCCGCTGTCACCAGCTCACGAATGATTTTGGTAAAGATTTTACCGCGTTTGGCATCCTGTGCCGCTTTGCGGTGTTTGGTGTTGGCCCACTTACTATGACCTGCCATAAAAAGTTCTCCAAAAATCGCGCCTTCTCAGGCTGCGTTAATTACAAATTCTTCAATCGCCTGCCGGTTGCTCCACGACTTGGTCAGTGCGGCGGCATCCGCCGCATTCACCCAGCGGTAGGTCAGGTGTTCCGTGAACACGATCTCCCGCTCATGGGGAAGCGCAAGGCAGAACCACGATTCCGTATTGCGCTCAATGCCCGGTGCATAGCGATGACGTAAATGGCTAAAAATTTCAAACTCCACCGTGCGCTGACAGTCCTTCAGGGTCAGTTGCTCGCGAGCAACGTCAATGGCGACCTCTTCCTTTACTTCACGCGCGGCGGCCTGCGGCGCGGTCTCCCCCTCTTCCAGGCTGCCGGTAACCGACTGCCAGAAATCCGGATCGTCGCGCCGCTGCAACATCAGCACCCGCTTCGTGTCTTCTGCATAAATGACCACCAGAACCGAAACGGGACGCTTATATGCCATATCAGTTTTTCTCTTCCTTCTTCACCACCTCAATGCCCAGCTCAGCCAGCGCGGCCGGGTTGGCAAAGCTTGGCGCTTCAGTCATCAGACACGCCGCTGCGGTGGTTTTCGGGAAGGCGATCACATCACGGATGTTGTCGGTGCCGGTCAGCAGCATGGTCAGACGGTCAAGACCGAAGGCCAGACCCGCGTGCGGAGGGGTACCGTACTTCAGGGCGTCCAGCAGGAAGCCAAACTTCTCGCGCTGCTCCTGCTCGTTAATGCCCAGAATGCCGAACACGGTCTGCTGCATTTCACCGCTGTGAATACGCACGGAACCGCCGCCCACTTCGTAGCCGTTGATGACCATATCGTAGGCGTTTGCCACCGCGTCTTCCGGCGCTGCTTTCAGCTCTGCCGCCGTCATCTCTTTTGGCGAGGTGAACGGGTGGTGCATCGCGGTCAGGCCGCCTTCACCGTCGTCTTCGAACATCGGGAAGTCGATTACCCACAGCGGCGCCCATTTGCTTTCGTCGGTCAGGTTCAGGTCTTTGCCGAGCTTCAGACGCAGCGCGCCCATCGCATCCGCAACCACTTTCTTGTTGTCTGCACCGAAGAAGATCATGTCGCCGTCCTGCGCGCCGGTGCGCTCAAGGATCGCTTCCACGATGTCCGCATTCAGGAATTTCGCCACCGGGCTGGTGATGCCTTCCAGACCTTTTGCACGCTCGGTTACTTTAATATAGGCCAGACCTTTCGCGCCGTAGATCTTGATGAAGTTGCCGTAGTCGTCAATCTGCTTACGGCTCAGGGCAGCACCGCCCGGAACGCGCAGGGCAGCCACGCGGCCTTTCGGATCGTTAGCCGGGCCAGCAAAGACCGCGAACTCAACGGCTTTCACCAGGTCTGCCACGTCCACCAGCTCCATCGGGTTACGCAGGTCTGGTTTGTCAGAACCGTAGCGACGCTCGGCTTCCGCGAAGGTCATGACAGGGAAATCGCCCAGCTCAACGCCTTTCACGTCGTTCCACAGGCTACGCACCAGGGCTTCCATCACCTCACGCACCTGCTCAGCGGTCATGAAGGAGGTTTCCACATCGATCTGGGTAAATTCTGGCTGACGGTCAGCGCGCAGGTCTTCGTCGCGGAAGCATTTCACGATCTGATAGTAGCGATCGAAGCCGGACATCATCAGCAGCTGTTTGAAAAGCTGTGGTGACTGCGGCAGCGCGTAGAATTTGCCTTTATGGACGCGAGATGGCACCAGGTAGTCGCGCGCGCCTTCCGGCGTGGCTTTGGTCAGCATCGGGGTTTCGATATCAAGGAAACCGTGGTCATCCATAAAACGGCGCACCAGGCTGGTGATTTTCGCACGGGTTTTCAGGCGCTGAGCCATTTCCGGGCGACGCAGATCCAGGTAGCGGTATTTCAGACGCGCTTCTTCGGTGTTGACGTGGTTGGAGTCCAGCGGCAACGCTTCCGCGCGGTTGATGATCGTCAGATCGGACGCCAGCACTTCGATAGCGCCGGTCGCCATGTCGGCGTTGACGTTTTTCTCGTCACGCGCACGCACGGTGCCCGTCACCTGAATGCAGAACTCATTGCGCAGCTCAGAAGCCAGCTTCAACGCATCAGCGCGATCCGGATCGAAGAACACCTGAACGATACCTTCGCGGTCACGCATATCAATAAAGATAAGGCTACCAAGATCGCGACGACGATTGACCCAACCACACAGGGTGACCTGCTGCCCGACGTGGGACTGACGCAGCTGCCCGCAATATTCTGTACGCATGAGATATCCCTTAATTAGCCGCAGGCTGATTGTCGCCTGTCTCGCAGGCTACGATGTCGCAGCTTTCTGTATGTCACAACTGGATGAAAAAAGGCGGCTATTATACTGGAAATTCTGCCGCACGATAAGAGCGAAGCACGGCCTGACGCGCGTTTGCTGAACTCTTATTGCCTATTCTCACAAAAATTAACAAAATTATCCGACCGATAACAGGCCATCACGTCGTAAGGTGTAGAAAAGCAATCATTTGACGGGAGTGACGATGTTTACACTTGATGCCACCAAAACCGCCCTTGTGGTCATTGATTTACAGGAAGGCATTCTGCCTTTTGCCGGTGGTCCGCACACCGCTGACGATGTGGTCAGCCGCGCTGCGCGCCTGGCAGAAAAATGCCGCTCCAGCGGCTCGCCTGTTGTTATGGTGCGCGTCGGCTGGTCCGCTGATTTCGCCGAAGCGTTAAAGCAGCCGGTTGATGCCAAGGCCCCGGCGCAGGCGCTGCCGGACAACTGGTGGACATATCCTGTCTCGCTCGGTAAACGCGACAGCGATATAGAAGTCACCAAACGCCAGTGGGGCGCATTCTACGGCACCGACCTGGAGCTCCAGCTGCGCCGTCGCGGGATCGACACTATTATTCTGTGCGGGATCTCCACCAACATCGGTGTGGAATCCACCGCCCGTAACGCCTGGGAGCTGGGCTTTAACCTGGTGATCGCGGAAGATGCGTGCAGCGCAGCCTCTGCGGATCAGCACCAGGGCAGCATGACCCATATCTTCCCGCGTATCGGTCGCGTGCGCAGCACGGATGAGATCCTCAACGCGCTATGATGTACGTGGGCCTGCCCCAGTGGTCGCACCCGAAATGGGTGCGCCTGGGTATTACCAGCCTTGAAGAGTATGCCCGACACTTTAACTGCGTTGAGGGCAATACCACGCTGTACGCTCTGCCCCGCGCGGAGATCGTCGAACGCTGGCGCGAGCAAACCACCGACGACTTCCGCTTTTGCTTTAAATTCCCGGCGACCATCTCCCACAACGCCGCGCTGCGCAACTGCGATGATTTAACCCACGAGTTTTTCACCCGGATGTCGCCTCTGGCCAACCGTATTGGCCAGTACTGGCTCCAGCTTCCCGCCACGTTTGGCCCGCGCGACCTGCCTGCCCTCTGGCAGTTTCTCGACGCCCTGCCGCATGGCTTCACCTACGGCGTAGAAGTAAGGCATCCGGAATTCTTTGCCAAGGGCGACGTGGAGAAAGCGCTCAATCGCGGCCTGCATGAACGATCGGTCAACCGCGTGATCCTCGACAGCCGCCCCGTACATAGCGCAATCCCGCACAGCGAAGCCGTTGTTGATGCCCAGCGCAAAAAACCGAAAGTGCCCGTCCACGCGATCGTAACGGCACAGAACCCGATGGTCCGGTTTATCGGCAGCGATAACATGCAGCAAAATGAGGAGATGTTCGCCGTCTGGCTGCAAACGCTGGCGAAATGGGAGCACACCACCACGCCGTACCTTTTTTTACATACGCCGGATATCGCACAGGCGCCTGAACTGGTCGATGCTCTCTGGCAAGCCTTGCAGCAGGCGGTTCCGTCGGTTGGCCCCGCGCCGTCCATCCCACAACAATCTTCTCTTTTCTGAAATCACCCCCTATCATAGAGACGTGCCATCTGCCAAAAACAGGGAGTTAGTATGGTCAGCGCGCTGTATGCGGTGTTAGGTGCATTACTGCTGATTAAGTTTTCATTTGATGTTGTGCGCCTGAGAATGCAGTACCGCGTCTCGTACGGTGACGGGGGCTTTTCTGAGCTACAAAGCGCAATCCGCATCCACGGCAACGCGGTCGAGTACATTCCCGTCGCGTTAATTTTACTGCTGTTAATGGAGATGGATGGCGCAGAAACCTGGATGGTGCACGTCTGTGGGCTGCTGCTGATAGCTGGGCGTTTGATGCATTATTATGGTTTTCACCACCGCCTGATCCGCTGGCGTCGTTCTGGCATGAGCGCGACCTGGTGCTCGCTTTTGCTGATGGTGCTGGCTAACCTTTGGTATATGCCGTGGGAGTTGGTTTTCTCCTTCCATTAGCGCACAATATGCCCCTTTATTTTTCCCGGATTTTTACGTTATGTCAGATCGCGACACGCTTTTTTCCGCGCCTATCGCCAGCCTGGGCGACTGGACCTTTGATGAACGGGTAGCCGAAGTCTTCCCGGATATGATCCAGCGCTCTGTTCCCGGTTATTCCAATATTATCTCCATGATCGGCATGCTGGCGGAGCGTTTTGTTCAACCCGGCACGCAGGTCTATGACCTGGGCTGTTCGCTGGGAGCGGCAACGCTGTCCATTCGTCGTAACGTTCATCACGAAGGCTGCAAGATTGTGGCTGTCGATAACTCACCGGCCATGGTCGAACGCTGCCGTCGCCACATTGACGCGTATAAAGCCCCTACGCCTGTGGAGGTGGTAGAAGGCGATATCCGCGATATCGACATCCAGAACGCCTCGATGGTGGTACTGAACTTTACCCTTCAGTTCCTGGTGCCGGACGATCGTCAGCGGTTGCTGGATAAAATTTATCAGGGCCTGAACCCGGGCGGCGCGCTGGTGTTGTCTGAGAAATTCAGCTTTGAAGACGCCAGCGTGGGCGAAATGCTGTTCAACATGCACCATGATTTCAAGCGTGCAAATGGCTACAGCGAGCTGGAGATCAGCCAGAAGCGCAGCATGCTTGAAAACGTCATGCTGACGGATTCCGTAGAAACCCACAAAGCGCGCCTGCGCAAAGCCGGATTTGAACACAGCGAACTGTGGTTCCAGTGCTTTAACTTTGGTTCTCTGGTGGCGCTTAAAGCCGGAGACGCAGCATGATCGAGTTCGGTAATTTCTATCAGCTGATTGCCAAAAACCACCTTTCCCACTGGCTGGAAACCCTGCCTGCGCAAATTGCCACCTGGCAGCGCGATCAGCAGCATGGTCTGTTGAAGCAGTGGTCCAACGCCGTGGAGTTTCTGCCTGAACTGACGCCTCATCGTCTGGATTTACTGCACAGCGTGACGGCGGAGAGCGAAGAGCCGCTCCCGGCCGGGCAGATCAACCGCATCGAAACGCTGATGCGTAACCTGATGCCGTGGCGCAAAGGGCCGTTCTCGCTGTACGGCGTAAATATCAACACCGAGTGGCGCTCTGACTGGAAGTGGGATCGCGTTCTGCCGCATTTATCCGACCTGACCGGGCGCACCATTCTGGACGTGGGCTGCGGTAGCGGCTATCACATGTGGCGCATGATCGGCGCAGGCGCGCATCTGGCCGTCGGTATCGATCCGATGCAGCTGTTCCTGTGCCAGTTTGAAGCGGTGCGTAAGCTGCTGGGTAACGACCAGCGTGCGCACCTGCTGCCGCTGGGTATCGAGCAACTCCCTGCCCTGAAAGCGTTTGATACCGTTTTCTCGATGGGCGTGCTGTACCACCGTCGTTCCCCGCTGGAGCATCTGTGGCAACTGAAAGATCAGCTGGTCAGCGGCGGCGAACTGGTGCTGGAAACGCTGGTCATCGAAGGCGATGAACATGCCGTTCTGGTGCCGGGCGATCGCTATGCGCAGATGCGCAACGTTTACTTCATCCCTTCCGCGCTGGCGCTGAAGAACTGGCTGGAGAAATGTGGATTTGTCGATGTACGCATCGCCGATGTGTGCGTGACGTCAGTTGAGGAACAGCGCCGCACCGACTGGATGATCACCGAATCGCTGGAGCAATTCCTCGACCCGGACGATCACAGTAAAACCATCGAAGGCTATCCGGCCCCGATGCGTGCGGTATTGATTGCGACCAAGCCGTAGCCTTTAGCCGGGTGGCGGCTGCGCCTTACCCGGCCTACGCGTGATTTCGCAGGCCCGGTAAGCGCAGCGCCACCGGGCAAAAAAGAAAAAAAGGCCCCTGTGTAATTTGCAGGGGCCTGGTACAAGCAAGCATCATATTGGGCGACATGATGCGCGGTAAAAATCGGTACGTTGCTACACGTGATGACGTTCAATCAACGATTTCATTACCGCAACCGACTCTCCATCCACACCGTAGCGTGAGTACTCATCCGCTTCAGCATCCGTCGACATTGACAACCCTGTATTGCGATAACGCATGGGTGAAGGTATCCATTTACCCGCCGAGCTGTGCAGCTCTTCCACCCCTGCGTTTAAAAACAGTTCCAGATTGCTGGCGCGTACTCCTGCGCCCGCCATGATTATTGGAACACCGGAATGTGCTTTTAGTTCCGTAATTAATTTCAGTCCTTTTTCAGCCGAGGACTGCTGGCCCGACGTCAGAACGCGCGCCACGCCCAGTTCTGCCAGCGTATCAAAGGCTTGTATCGGATCCTGACACATATCGAACGCACGATGAAAAGTGACAGCCATCCCCCGGGCGGCGCGCATGACCTGACGCATACGCGGAAGATCGATGTTGCCGTCTTCGTCCAGCACACCGATCACCAGCCCCGGAAAACCGGAATCACGGACGAGGGCGATATCCTCAAGCATGGCACTGAACTCACCCGCCGTATAACAAAAATCACCGCCGCGCGGGCGAATAATCGGGTGCACCGGAATAGTGATGGCCTGACGGGCTGATTTCAGCACGCCAAAGGACGGGGTTAATCCCCCTTCTTTAGGTGCCGCGCAAAGCTCGATGCGATCGGCCCCCTGCCGTTGCGCAGTGACGGCACACTCCACGCTGTAACAACAAATTTCCAGCAGCGCCATGTCATCCTCCTTAAATTTCACTCAACGTACCATCGTGGCACGTTGCCCGATTGATGTCTGGATCGACGCTCACAATGCTTACGCTTCGCTGGCGACGATCTGCTCGATAGTCCAGGGATGGAATTTCACCGTCACGTTGCCGTCCGTTACGGCAAGCGTAGGGTTCGGTAAGCGTTCGCGCTCCCCTTTTGGCGAGCTGGTTTTGACGAAAATACCCGGCTGGCTTAACCCCTCGTCGGAAAGCAGCGCCAGCGCACGGGCGTTCAGCGTCTCGGGCTCCCCAGGCAGAACAATTTCGATATGCTCCCAGCCTTCGTGCGGATAACGCTTCTCTCCTGGCCAGGGCAGTTCCACAACGGTGAATTGCCAGTGCGCCACCGTTACCGGCGCGTGAAGTTTGAACAGGCAGATCGGGCGACCGTTAATGATATTCTCCGACAGCAGTTCTCCGCACTGCTCAAAGCCACGCCGCCAGCGTTCGGCGGTGGCATTCTGGTGGCAGCGCAAAGAGATGTGATCGGCCTCAAGCGGCGCGATATCCAGCCCGAGACGGGTGGCAAGTTCTGTGAACGCCTGAGTGAAGCGCGGTAAATCTGCGGAAATATCATGCAGTTCGTCAATGGTATGCCAGTTCGCCATAGGTCAGTCTCGTTTCGTGTCGCAAAGCCGCTAATTTACTCTGTTGCCCTCTGGCGACCAACCGCAGAATCACGGTTTTTTCGACTGCATGATTATGCATACCGTCTTCGCCTGGATTCTGAGCGATCTTCGCCCCCCGCAGGGCTGACGCCCGAAGGCATTTGCAGTATACTCCCGCCCTAAATTCTTAAACTGGCGTGGGTGTTTTTTACCCGCATCAAAAACGTAAGGTATCCAGGTGAATATTCAGGCTCTTCTCTCAGAAAAAGTCAGTCAGGCACTGATTGCCGCAGGTGCGCCTGCGGATTGCGAACCACAGGTTCGTCAGTCAGCGAAAGTACAGTTTGGCGACTATCAGGCTAATGGCGTGATGGCAGTGGCTAAAAAACTGGGCATGCCGCCGCGACAGCTCGCTGAGCAGGTACTGACGCATCTGGATCTCACCGGCATCGCCAGCAAAACCGAAATCGCCGGTCCAGGCTTTATCAACATTTTCCTTGAGCCTGCATTCCTCGCAAGCCACGTTGACGCGGCGCTGAAGTCTGACCGTCTGGGCGTGGCTCAGCCAGAAGCGCAGACCGTGGTGGTTGACTACTCCGCGCCAAACGTGGCGAAAGAGATGCACGTCGGTCACCTGCGCTCCACCATCATCGGTGACGCGGCGGTGCGTACCCTGGAGTTCCTTGGTCACAAGGTGATCCGCGCTAACCACGTAGGCGATTGGGGCACGCAGTTCGGCATGCTGATCGCGTATCTGGAAAAGCAGCAGCAGGAAAACGCAGGCGAAATGGCGCTGGCAGACCTGGAAGGTTTCTACCGTGAAGCCAAAAAGCACTATGACGAAGATGAAGCCTTCGCCGAGCGCGCGCGCAGCTACGTGGTGAAACTTCAAGGCGGCGACCCGTACTTCCTCGAGATGTGGCGCAAGCTGGTGGACATTACCATGTCCCAGAATCAGCTCACCTATAACCGTCTGAACGTGACCCTGACCCGTGACGACGTGATGGGTGAAAGCCTGTATAACCCGATGCTGCCAGGCATTGTGGCGGACCTGAAAGCTAAAAATCTGGCGGTGGAAAGCGAAGGCGCAACGGTGGTGTTCCTTGATGAGTATAAAAACAAGGAAGGCGAACCGATGGGCGTGATCGTCCAGAAAAAGGATGGCGGCTATCTCTACACCACCACCGACATCGCCTGTGCGAAATACCGTTACGAAACCCTGCATGCGGATCGCGTGCTGTATTACATCGACTCCCGTCAGCACCAGCACCTGATGCAGGCGTGGACTATCGTGCGTAAAGCGGGTTATGTGCCGGATTCCGTGCCGCTGGAACATCACATGTTCGGCATGATGCTGGGTAAAGACGGTAAGCCGTTCAAAACCCGTGCGGGCGGCACCGTGAAGCTTTCCGATCTGCTGGATGAAGCGCTGGAACGCGCGCGTCGCCTGGTGGCCGAGAAGAACCCGGATATGCCTGCTGACGAGCTGGAGAAACTGGCTAACGCGGTTGGGATCGGCGCGGTGAAATACGCGGATCTCTCCAAGAACCGTACCACCGACTATATCTTCGACTGGGACAACATGCTGGCGTTTGAAGGCAACACGGCGCCATATATGCAGTACGCTTATACCCGCGTACTCTCCGTCTTCCGTAAAGCCAATATCGACGAAAGCGTGCTGGCGAATGCCACGGTGACCCTTACCGAAGATCGTGAAGCACAGCTGGCTGCCCGCCTGCTTCAGTTCGAAGAGACGCTCTCCGTGGTCGCGCGTGACGGTACGCCGCACGTTATGTGTGCTTACCTGTACGATCTGGCCGGTCTGTTCTCTGGCTTCTACGAACACTGCCCTATCCTCTCTGCTGAGAGTGAAGCGGTGCGTCACAGCCGCCTGAAGCTGGCGCAGCTGACGGCGAAGACACTGAAGCTCGGTCTGGATACCCTGGGTATCGAAACCGTAGAACGTATGTAAAAAAGAAACCCGGCGAGCGCCGGGTTTTTTATTATCAGAAATATTTCCGCAAATATTCCGTCAGACACAGAATCGCCATTGCCTGGCCATACGGCATCGAGGTCAGCGGTATCTGGCGGTAAAACGCCAGATCGCTTCCCATCCCCGTCCCGAAGGACGTTTGCAGCAGCTCCCCTTCCGGGGAGATGTTTTGCACGATGCCGCGAATCGCTTTCTCCGCCACCTCTGCGTACTCTGCGCCGACATAACGCTTGCGCACGGCTTTCAGAATGCCGTAGGCAAACCCTGCCGTGGCCGACGCCTCCAGATAAGAATCAGGATCGTCCAGCAGCGTATGCCACAATCCGCTCTCGTCCTGACATTTTGCCAGTGCGGCGATCTGCGCGTTCAGTACCTGCACCAGATAGCGACGAACGGCGTTGTTTTCCGGCAGATCCACCAGCTCGAGGAAATCCGGGATCACGATGGTCAGCCAGCTGTTGCCGCGCGCCCAGCGGGCCCGGGCAAAGTTGTGATTGCCGTCGTAATTCCAGCCGTGGAACCACAGCCCGGTCTCCCGATCCATCAGATTCTGTACGTGGAGCAGGAACTGATAGATCGCCTCCTCGACGTACTCCGGCTTGTTCAGCAGCTTGCCGATTTTCGCCAGCGGCAGCACCGTCATCATCAGCGTGTCATCCCACATCTGCTGATGGTTCTCTTCCGCCAGGGTGATGTGCTGCATGCCGCCATGTTCGGTGCGCGGCATCTCATTCATCGCCCATTCCGCCCAGCTTTCCAGCCACGGCAGCCAGGCAGGGTTTTTGGTCTCTTCGTAGCGATACGCCAGCGTCAGGAACGGCGACATGGTATTCACGTTTTTGGTGGTTGCGCCTTCAGCGAAACGGTCAGCAAACCAGCTGTCGATAATCTCGCGCATGCCTTCGTCACCGGTCTGGCAGTAATACTGCCAGATACCGTATAAACCGACGCCGTGGGTCCATTCCCATCCGGCCCAGCCTTTGGTGTCGATCACGCGCCCGTCGTCCAGCCGCAGCAAAAACTCACCCGTTTTGTCGTGGATATTGACCAGGTTATGCGTCACCTTTTGAATCAGCGATTTCAGCTCATCCCTGGCGATAAAGCGCTCAGGCTGACGCAGTAACGGGCTATGTTTGACAGGCCAAACTTTCATCATCTTAACCTCTGTTGTATGTCGAATTCAGTACCGCGCGATCCTTCAGCGAAGGGGCCGCCGGCTTATTGCGATTCAGATAACCGATGTTGTTGTTGCCCCACAGGGATTCATACGGCATTCCCGCCAGCATCTCCACGGTAGCGCGGGCCTGCGGGGTCACCGCCTCTGGCATCGCATGGCCGGACTCGCGCATTTTCGCGGTCTCTTCACGCAGGGTGCTGTGGGTCTGCAAATTGAGTTTGAAGCGCAGGGAGACAAGGAAGCCGCAGAACAGCACCAGAATAGTGCCAACGCTCAGGATCATCAGAATGGTGTGGCTCACTTCCGCAGGTTGCACTTTTTGCCCGCTGACAAAGCCCGACATCTGCATCACGATCCCCACCAGCATCACCGCACCGGCCTGAGACGCTTTACGGGTCAGCGTCATGATGCCCGCGAAGATCCCTTCGCGACGCTGACCGGTGATCACTTCGTCCACGTCAGCAATGTAGGTGTAGGTATTCCACGGTACGTAGTTGATACCCCCGCGGCCAAGACCGGCAACCGCAGAGATCAGCAGCAGCAGAGCGTAAACGTCGCTCAGGCCCGCGTAATAAAGCACCGCGTAAGAGAGCGAGGCCAGACCAAACAGCACGACCACCATGCGGTAAGACGGCGCAGGTCCGAAGCGAATGCACAGCGGGATCATGCCGATCACGGCGAGGAACTGGAAGATGGCCATCGTGCCCAGCAGGTTGGACGCCATTGACGCCTCCTGCATCAGCACAAATACCACGTAATAGGTGAACACCGCATTAAAGACGTCCTGGGCGATGTAGCCGCCAAGGTACATCCCCAGATGCTGGCGGAAAATCTTGATGCGCAGCGTCGAACTTAATTCGACAAAAAGCCGGTTCAGGCTCTGGCCCAGGGTCAGCTTTTTCTTCTCTTCCTCGGCACGCAGAGCCGCTTCAGACCACTCTTCGCGCGGACGCTCCCAGGTGAAGAACCAGACGAAAGTAAGCATCAGCGCGCAGAGTACGGAGAAGACCAGGCTTGCATAGAAGAAGGAGATCGCGTTGTCTTTGCCGAAATGCGTGAGCAGGATCCCCGGCAGGAAGGAGGCCAGAATGGCGGACATCTGCGCCATAGAGATTCGCGCCCCGGAGAATTTGGTTTTCTGTTTGAAATCGTCCGTCATCTCCGGCACCAGCGTTTCGTACGGCACCAGGATCATGGTGTAGACGATATCAAAGATCAGATAGGTCAGCAGGTAGTACCAGAAACTCATGTCTCCTACCCACATCAGCGAGTAGCTGAAAACGCAGGGAATACCGAGCAGGATGAAGAACTTACGACGGCCAAAACGCTTACCCAGCCAGGTGGTGCCAAAGTTATCGGTTAAAAAGCCCATTAACGGGCTGACAACCGCATCCAGCACCCTTGCGGCAGCGAAGATAAAGGTTGCTTCAATCGGTGTGAGTCCACAGAAGGTGGTATAAAAATACAAAAGCCAGGCGGCCGTCAGGGCGGTAGTCCCCGCCCCGAGGAAGTCCCCTGACCCGTAAGCAAAATAATTTGCGAGTCCAATTTTACGTGTTTTCATTGCCGTCAACCCTAATCAGTTTTGGGAGACTCCCTGTAAGCAACCTCGTCCGGGAGTTTTTACACGGCTACAGTAAAAGTATCGACCTGTTGATACCTTTCTGTTTCTGCCATCACAAAGTGGTGAATGGCAAAAACGCAAAGAGTGTCAATACGCGTGTCACTGATTTATAAAACAGCGTTTCTTTTGTATCAAAAGGGAAGGTCATTTTTGCGAGCCAGCCTTCAGAAATGCCTGGAGACTGGCGAAAAGGCGGGCAGTTAGCGGTAGTTGACGAGCACCTCGTTGCGCTGAACCTTCAGCGCCGGGATGAGACGTCCACCGCCTGGCACTTCCCAGATAAAGCGTAAAGGCTCCTGAGCAGACACCCCGTTGAAGGCCTGGGTAGTGCCACGTTGACCCTCGATTTCCGCGCAGCGGTTCAGCGAGCACAGCCGCACCCGCAACCCGGCCGGTGTGGGTCCCGTCAGGGTGTAATTCCAGGCCACCAGCGTCATCTGCCCGGACACGGGCTCAGAGGCGGACAGCGGACGGGAGGAGATCGACTCACCCCGATGGTTGAGCGTCAAGCCGATACTGCTGGCCTGCCATGCCCCCTCGCCTGCGGCCTGCGCCGCCAGCGGGAAAAGTAAGATCCACAGCCACTTACGCATTATTTCCCTCCTATGGTCGCCGTCATGCGAATATTGCGGTTATCGGACAGCTCCATATTCGACAGCACTACCAGCTGGTTCAGGCTCCGGCGCAGGAAGCGCGACAGCAACGGACGCAGCGCGTGATTCACCAGCAGCACCGGCGGCGCGCCCAGCATCTCCTGACGCGCCAGCGCCTCCTGGGTTTGCGCCAGTAATCTGTCCGCCAGACCCGGCTCCAGCCCGCCACCGCCCTGCAACGCCTGAAGCAGCAGACGTTCCAGCGGCGTGTCCAGGCCAATGACCTGCACTTCGCCGGTTCCCGGGAACCATTGCTGGGTAATGGCGCGTCCAAGCGCCATGCGCACCACCGCCGTCAGTTCGTGCGGATCGCTTTGCAGCGGCGCATGTTCGGCCAGCGTCTCAAGGATGGTACGCATATCGCGAATGGGCACCTTCTCATCGAGCAGATTTTGCAGCACTTTGTGCAGGGTGGTTAAGGTCAGTACGCCCGGCACCAAATCTTCGGTCAGCTTCGGCATCTCCTGCGTTACGCGGTCGAGCAGCTGCTGCGCCTCCTGACGTCCAAACAGTTCCGCGGAGAACTGGCCAATCAGGTGGTTGAGGTGCGTTGCCACCACGGTACTGGCCTCAACGACCGTGTAACCCTGAATCTGGGCCTGCTCTTTCAGGGCGCTCTCAATCCAGATTGCCGCCAGACCAAAGGCCGGGTCGGTCGTCTGCTCACCCGGCAACGTGCCTGCGGCGGTGCCCGGGTTAATCGCCAGCCAGCGGCCGGGGTACGCATCACCGCTGCCGATTTCCACCCCTTTCATCAGGATGCGGTAGCGCGCGGGCGGGAGATCCATATTGTCCCGGATGTGGACCACCGGCGGCAGGAAGCCCATATCCTGGGCGAATTTTTTACGAATGCTGCGGATACGGCCAAGCAGCTCACCATCCTGCTGGAAATCCACCATCGGGATCAGGCGGTACCCCACTTCCATCCCCAGCGAATCTTCGAGCTGTACGTCGTTCCAGGTGGCTTCCACCGCCTGGGTGTTCTCAGGCATTTTGACCGGCGCAGGCTCTGCCTTAGGCTGCGTTTCCCGGCCACGCATCCACCAGGCAAGCCCCAGCAGCGCAGCGGTGAACAGCAGGAATACCAGGTTTGGCATGCCTGGCACCATACCGAGCAGGCCCAGCACCGCCGCGGAGAGCAGCATAACGCGCGGGTTGCTGAAGAGCTGCCCCACCATCTGCTCGCCCACGTCCTGATCGGTACTGACGCGAGTCACAATCACGCCCGCCGCGGTGGAGATCACCAGCGCCGGGATCTGCGCCACCAGACCATCACCAATGGTCAGCAGCGTATAGCTTTCCGCTGCGTGGCCCATGTCCATGCCGTGTTGCAGCACGCCGACAAGCAGGCCGCCGACGACGTTAATCACCATGATCAGAATGCCCGCGATGGCGTCACCGCGCACAAACTTACTCGCACCGTCCATGGAGCCGTAGAAATCTGCCTCCTGGGTCACTTCAGCACGGCGTTTTTTCGCTTCATCTTCCGCGATCAGCCCGGCATTCAGGTCCGCGTCGATGGCCATCTGCTTGCCCGGCATCCCGTCGAGCACGAAGCGCGCGCCCACTTCTGCGATACGCCCCGCCCCTTTGGTGATAACCATGAAGTTAATAATCACCAGAATGACGAACACCACGATACCGATGGCGAAGTTGCCGCCCACCAGGAAGTGACCGAAGGCTTCGACCACCTTGCCCGCCGCCGCCGCGCCGGTGTGCCCTTCCATCAGGATGATACGCGTGGAGGCAACGTTCAGCGCCAGGCGCAGCAGCGTGGTGAACAGCAGGATCGTTGGAAACGCGGCGAACTCCAGCGTGCGCTGGGTGAACATCGCCACCAGCAACACCATGATGGACAACGCAATGTTGAAGGTGAAAAGCAGGTCGAGGATAAATGCCGGTAACGGCAGCACCATCATCGACAGAATTAGCAGGATCAGAATCGGTCCGGCAAGGATCTGCCATTGCGTCGATTTCAGGTTGCCGGGCAGGCGCAACATTGCCACCAGATTAGCCATCAGTGTCCTTCTCGTTCAAAAAATCCAGTGCTTCAGGCACCGGCAGGTTCTCAGGTTTTACAGGTCGTTGACCGCCCGCTAAACGCCAGCGTTTCAGTTGCCACACCCAGGCCAGCACCTCTGCGACAGCGGCGTAGAGCTGGCCCGGGATCTGTTGTCCAATTTCCGCGTGGCGATACAGCGCGCGAGCCAGCGGCGGTGCTTCCAGGATCGGCACACGGTTTTCCGTGGCGATTTCACGAATGCGCAGCGCAATCAGCCCGGCCCCTTTCGCCACCACTTTCGGCGCGCTCATTTTGTTTTCGTCGTACTGAAGCGCCACGGAGTAGTGAGTCGGGTTGGTGACGATGACGTCGGCTTTCGGCACATCTTCCATCATGCGCCGACGCGCGGCGGCGCGCTGCATCTGGCGGATACGGCCCTTAACGTGCGGGTCGCCTTCCATCTGCTTATATTCATCGCGGATGTCCTGACGCGACATTCGCAGCTTTTTGATATGGGAATAGATCTGGAAGATAACGTCGAACGCCACCATCGGAATAATGCTGAGTACCACCAGCAGCGAGCATAACCCGACCAGGTTCAGGGCATTCTTCATCGCCGTCATCGGGGACTCGCTGATCAGGCGCATCATCTCCGGCCAGTGGTGCCACAAAAAAAAACCGGCGGTACTGCCCATAAGAAGCGATTTCAGGATCGCTTTAAGAAGCTCAGCCCCGGTTTGCGCGGAAAACATTTTCGCAATGCCGGGGAACGGATTGAGCTTAGAGAATTTCGGTTGCAGCGATTTTCCGCTGAACACCAGGCCACCGAGCATGACCGGCGAAACCAGGGCCACGATGACCACGCCCGCGATCAGCGGCAGCAAGGCGAGCATCGCGCTTTTCACAAGGTTGATGATCTGAATGAGGATCAGATTGGGGTCATTGACCATGCTGTGATCAAAACGTAAGCCAGCCGAGAGCATTCCCGCCAGTCTGCGGGCAAGCATCTCCCCGCCCCACCAGATTATGCAGACGCCCACCACCAGGATCAGCAGGGATGTCAGCTCTCGGGATCGGGGGATCTGCCCATCCTCACGGGCTTTTTCAAGTCGGTGGGGTGTGGGGGCTTCTGTTTTGTCGTCGTTCTCTTCTGCCACTGTGCCTGCTCGCAGCCCATTAATTCACGGGTATCATGCCAGCGCAGAGAAAATCCAATGGCGGGAAAAGCCCGTTTATTCGGGCTCTTTTCGCTGTTTTTGTTCTGAGCTGCCTCAGGCCGCGTTAACGACCTGAGGCAGAACGGGCAATCAGAAACCAAGACTGTCCAGCAGATCGTCCACCTGATCCTGGCTCGCCACCACGCCCGCTTTGCTGGTGTCAAGCTGTGGACCATTGAGCAGGCTTTCGTTCTCGCGTTTCGGACGGGCAGCCGGTTCCGGTATGTTCTCCAGCAGCACCATCAGCAGCTGACGTTCAATCTCCTGAATCACATCCATCATGCGCTTGATCACCTGGCCGGTGAGGTCCTGGAAATCCTGCGCCATCATGATGTCCAGCAGCTGGGCATTGGTGAAGCTGGTGTGCCCCGGCACGTCACCCAGGTACTGACGGGTATCCGTTACCAGTTCGCGGGCATCCGCCAGCTCAATAGGGTTCTCAAACCACTCATCCCAGCGTTTGCTCAGCGCTTTCGCACCCTTCTCCATCGCATCCTGGTGCGGCTGCGAGGCTTCAACGCTGTTCAGCGCACGCTCGGCCGCCTGCGCGGTCATCTGTACGACGTAGTCCAGACGGTCGCGCGCGTCAGGGATGGCTTCCGCCGCTTCGGCGATAGCCTGGTCCAGCCCCAGCTCACGCAGGCTGTCACGCAGCATGCGGGTCAGGCTACCAATGCGGGCAATAATGTCGCTCGGCGAATGTTCTTCAACGGGTTTCATAGCAGGTTGCAACATATCCATCACCTCACATGCCGAGTTTCTCGAAGATCTTCCCGAGCTTCTCTTCCAGAGTCGCCGCGGTGAATGGCTTCACCACGTAGCCGCTTGCGCCCGCCTGTGCAGCGGCAATAATGTTCTCTTTCTTCGCTTCTGCGGTCACCATCAGCACCGGCAAAGAGGCCATGCCCGCATCCGCGCGGATGGTTTTCAGCAGTTCGAGACCGTCCATGTTCGGCATGTTCCAGTCGGAAATCACAAAACCAAACCCGCCAGCCTGGAGTTTGTTCAGCGCATCCACCCCGTCTTCTGCTTCTTCAACATTGTTGAAGCCCAGCTCTTTCAGCAGGTTGCGCACAATGCGACGCATGGTGGAAAAGTCATCCACAACCAAAAACTTAAGCTCTTTATCCGCCATAAAATAATACTCCTGAGTCAAATACGTATTGCCTGTCCGGCACTGATTTTCGCCAGCATCTGCTGGCTTACCTGGCTAAGATCGACCACTTCGCTTACGCCACCCATATTGATGGCCTCGCGCGGCATGCCGAACACCACACAACTTGCTTCATTCTGCGCAATCGTCCAGGCGCCAGCCTGGTGCATCGCAAGCATTCCGGCGGCGCCGTCGTTGCCCATTCCCGTCAGGATCACCCCAACGGCGTTGCGCCCCGCATGTTTCGCCACCGAATGAAACAGCACATCCACCGACGGACGGTGCCGGTTAACCGGCGGCCCGTCATGAATTTTGATTTGATAGTTCGCCCCGCTGCGCGCCAGCTCCATGTGCTTGTCACCCGGGGCGATATAGGCGTGACCCGGCAGCACGCGCTCGCCGTCTTCCGCCTCTTTCACGCTGATCTGGCACAGCTTATTCAGGCGCTCCGCGAACGAACGGGTAAACCCTGGCGGCATATGTTGCGTGATCAGAATACCCGGGCTTGAGAGCGGCAATGGCTGGAGTACATGGCGAATTGCCTCTGTTCCTCCGGTTGACGCCCCAATGACCAGCAACTTTTCCGAGCTGAGTAACGGCCCTGCCTTCAGGGTTGCCGGAGCTGCCATCGGCTTGTGGGCCGCGAGTTTTGCGCGCGACGCGGTACGGATTTTCTCGGCGATCATCTCGCTGTACGCCAGCATCCCCTCGCGAATGCCGAGCTGCGGCTTGGTGACAAAATCCACCGCCCCCAGCTCCAGCGCGCGCAGGGTGATTTCTGAACCTTTACCGGTCAGAGATGACACCATCACCACCGGCATCGGGCGCAGGCGCATTAATTTTTCCAGGAAATCGATGCCATCCATGCGCGGCATTTCAACATCCAGCGTCAGCACGTCGGGGTTATATTTTTTGATTAAATCCCGCGCGACCAGCGGATCGGGCGCTGTCGCCACCATCTCCATATCGCTGTGGCTATTGATGATTTCGGTCATGATCTGACGCATTAGCGCTGAATCATCGACAGACAATACCCTGATTTTACTCATGCTTTTTCCTTACTCAGCGCATATACCGTTTGCCCACGCAGGCTAAACTCACGCACGAGGTTGCTGAAGTTTTCCGAGTGCCCGGCAAACAGTAAACCGTCAGGCTTGAGCAACGGAACAAAGCGACGCAGGATGTCCTGTTGCGTCGTTTTATCAAAATAGATCATCACGTTACGGCAAAAAATGGCGTCGAATGGCCCCGGCACGTTGTACTGCTTATCCAGTAAATTAACGGGAGCAAATTCCACGCAGTTCGCCAGCTCCTGGCGTACGCGCACCAGTCCTTCATGCGGGCCGGTACCGCGCATGAAGTAACGCTGTAGCTGCTGAGGAGACAGCGTTTTAAGCTCATCCTGGCGATAAACGCCGTTACGGGCTTTTTCCAGCACTTCGGTATCGATGTCGCTGGCGTACACTTTCCAGCGGCCCGGCGCCATGCCCAGGGTGTCCGCCAGGGTGATGGCCAGCGAGTACGGTTCTTCCCCGGTAGAGGCCGCCGCGCTCCAGACGCGATACTCTCCGCTACGGCGACGGGCGTGTTCCGCCAGCACCGGGAAGTGATGCGCCTCGCGGAAAAACGCGGTCAGGTTGGTGGTTAATGAGTTGATAAATGCCTGCCATTCGGCGCTGTTCTGGTTCGCTTCGAGCATGCTCAGATAGCGGCCAAAATCATCCAGCCCCAGCGTACGCAAGCGCCGCACCAGCCGGTTGTAGACCATGTCTCGCTTATGGTCCGCAAGCACGATCCCCGCACGCTGGTAGATTAACTGACATATCCGACGAAAATGCGCGTCGGACAGCGCGAGGCGCTGTGTCATCTGCAACAATAATGACGTTTGCCCTGAGGGCATGGGTGATGTCATAGCGCCTTCTTAATCACATTCAGGATACAACGGGCACGGCCTGTGACCGTCCGACTTCTGTTACTGCTTCAACGTGCTCTTTCACATTAAATACGGCGACCAACCCGGTAAGGTGATCCGCCTGGTTTGCCAGCTGATCGGTAGCCGCCGCCGCCTCTTCCACCAGTGAGGCGTTCTGCTGCGTAACCTGATCCATCTGTGTAACGGCCTGCGCCACCTGCTCAATACCACGGCGTTGTTCATCAGACGCCGAGGCAATCTCGCCCATAATGTCGTTAACCCGCGTCACGGAGGTGACAATCTCGTGCATGGTCTGCGCGGCGGTATCCACCAGCGCGGAGCCCTGCTGAACGCGGGAGACCGACTCTTCTATCAGCCCTTTGATCTCTTTCGCCGCATTGGCGCTGCGGCTGGCGAGGTTTCGGACTTCACCGGCAACCACCGCGAACCCGCGCCCCTGCTCCCCGGCACGCGCCGCTTCAACGGCCGCGTTCAGCGCCAGAATATTGGTCTGGAACGCGATACCGTCGATGACGCTGATAATGTCGCCAATTTTCTGCGAGCTGGCGGCAATCTCCTGCATCGTGCTGGCGACGTGAGAGGCCTGATCGCCCCCACGTTTCGCCGTCATCGCCGCCTGTTTTGACAAGTCGGACGCCTGACGCGCGTTATCGGCGTTCTGGCTTACCGTCGCGGTCAGCTGCTCCATGCTGGCCGCCGTCTGCGCCAGCGATGCCGCCTGCTGTTCGGTGCGGGATGAGAGATCGTTATTGCCTGCCGCAATCTCGGAGATCCCGGTATGCATGGCGTAACTGCCCTGGCGAACGTTGCTTACCGTTTCCCGCAACGACCCCTGCATCGCCTTCAGGCTGGCGAAAATCGCTGATATCTCATTCCTGCCATACACGGCCACCGGACGCGCCAGATCGCCCTTCGCCATACTGTCGAAGTGGCTGCTGACGATGGCCAGCGGCTGGACGATCATTTTGCGCGACCACCACAGCGAGCCGCCGGTCAGCAGGGCGGCCAGGATCACCATGGTCAGGAAAATCGCCCCTGACATGCGGTAGCTGGTACGGCTGTCCGCACCGGCACGCGCCACAAACTGGTTAATATCCTGCTGCCAGGCGTTAAAGCTGCCGTCGAACGCCGCCTGAGACGCCTGCACCGGCGCGGTCAGGAAGTCAGAAAGCTGGTTGTTCTCCAGCCACGTCGCCTGATGGTCGAGATCGCCGTACCACACATCAAAGGTCTTTTTCATGGCGACTTTCAGCGCTTTCTCTTTCTCACTGACCGCCTCCTGCGCCGTAAAGGCCTCAAACTGCGCGTCGGCCTGCTTCAGGCTGCTGCGGGCCACGACCATCAGCGCCTTAATATCCTCCGGCGGATAGCTCAGCGCGGTTAACGTCCCTGCTTTGTTCAGCGCAGTGCTTGCCTGCAACAGCACGGCACGCGTTTGTGCCAGTGCGGAGCGCTGCTGATTACTCGTCTCAACTTCCTGCAAATTCTGATATCCATCGCGAAACGCCCAGAAAGACAACCCGTTACTGCCAACCTGCAAAACCCCACACAGGATCAGAATCAAAAACAGTGTGGTCGAGATACGAATACGATTAAACATCCACGCTCCCATCAAGCGGCAAGCAGCCGCGGTTTAATTGTCAGTCAAAATGTTTCCCAGTTTTCATCTTGTCCGGTCACCGCTGCGCGCGTACGTGTTGTCACGGGCGCCGGGGTTGCTTCGCTGTACGCCGACCGCGAGCTGACCGTATTTGTCGTTTTTGAAGTAAGACGGAACGCCGAGACGGCCATTTTCAGGCGGCTAGCCTGGTCCTCCAGCGCAGCGGCCGCGGCAGCGGACTCCTGCACCAGGGCAGCGTTTTGCTGCGTCACACGATCCATTTCCGATACCGCCAGGGCGACCTGGTCAATACCACGACTCTGCTCATCCGATGCAGAGGCGATTTCACCCATGATGTCCGTCACGCGCGTCACGGCATTCACGATGTCATTCATGGTTTCACCCGCACTTTCCACCAGCACCGAGCCGGTATCCACGCGTGAAACAGAGTCTTCAATCAGGGCTTTGATCTCTTTCGCCGCATTGGCGCTGCGGCTGGCGAGGTTACGCACTTCGCCGGCGACCACGGCAAACCCGCGCCCCTGCTCGCCCGCACGCGCCGCTTCAACGGCCGCGTTCAGCGCCAGGATATTGGTCTGGAAGGCGATACCGTCGATTACGCTGATGATGTCGGCGATTTTCTTCGAGCTGTCGGCAATGTCATGCATGGTTTTCACCACGCCGTCGACCACCCGACCGCCGCGCTGGGCGGTGTCGGACGCGCTTTCTGCAAGCTGCGACGCCTGGCGGGCATTGTCGGCATTCTGCTTCACGGTCGCGGTGAGCTGCTCCATGCTGGCCGCCGTCTCTTCCAGAGCGGATGCCTGCTGTTCGGTACGGGATGAGAGATCGTTATTGCCCATCGCGATTTCACTCGTGCCGGTATAGATGGCATCCGCCCCCTCGCGCACGTTGGCGACGGTATCAATCAGCGAACGCTGCATATGGTCGACGCTGGTTGCCAGCTCGGTGATCTCATTGCGGCCAGAAACGGTCAGCGTTTTCGTGAGATCGCCCCGGCCAATATCACGGATATGGGCAATGACGCGGCCAAGCGGGTTAAGAAGGATATGACGAATGCCGTACCACACGGCCACCAGCACGATGACCAGCGCGAGGGCGAGAACCGCCATCTGCCATTTCGCGAAACGGTAGTCGTTCTGGCTTTGCGTGAACGCGGAGTGATAAAGCTCGCCGCTGGCTTTGGCGTACTCGCCGAGCGCCGCGCCGAGGGCGTTCTGCATTCCCTGGGTCGGCTGCGCGAAATAGGCGTCCATATTGCCCTTCTCCAGGAACTGCACCAGCTCCGTGAGGCCGGCGAAGTAGGCCTGATATTTTTCATCTATGTTCGCGCTCGCCTGCGCCATTGCTGGCTGAGGGGCGATTTTTTTGAAGGCGTCGTAATGTTTCGCCGCGTCTGCCAGCGTGGCGCGCGCATTCTTCAGCAGTTCCGTTTTTGCGCTGCTCTGCTGGTTATTTGGGTCCATCATCATGCGGGCAGACGAGCGGCTCAGGTTGATACGCGTCTGCAACATCAGATCCCAGGTCGTGGTCAGTTCGCTTTGCTGCATTCGCAAATCGTTCGAGGCCGCGAAGCTGTCCTGGTTCTGTTTTAACGACGAGAAAAAGAGGCCGCCAGAAGTAAGCTGAAGAAGTGCGAAAATGACCAGCACCATCATAAGCATTGTGACAACGCGAATACGGTTCAACATACAACACCTTCTCATAGATTTATTAACGGTGTTATCGGCACAGGCCACAGGAACTTTACATTTGCGAAAGGGAAAAGCGCGGGAGTCAGAATGCGACGTCGACAATCAGCGTGTCGGTATAGGTTCCGGCAGGCGGCGTGGCCTGGCTGGTCAGAACTTTGGCGGTGTAGTTGTAGGTACGTAAAAGCCCGTCCGTACTGACCTGCGATGAGCTGGCGCTGGCCCAGCGCTCGCTGCCGCTGCTACCCCAGCGGTTGCTGGTCGCCTCTTTGTAGATGTCGTAACTCATGAAGTTGCTGCCGCTGACCATACGACGCACGTTGTTCAGGGCATTTGCCCCATTATTAATGCCTATGGTGTAGGTGCTGCCTTTGGTGCAGGTGACGGCAACCGACTGTGAAACGGTGGGAAAATTTTGCACCAGCGGCGCGCTGTTAAAATTGACGTCCGGCGTGGTCATGGTGCTGCAATCGTTGGTGACGGTCATGTTGAGGAGGATCGAGGTGGTTGCCGTACCGGTTTGCGGGGTCAGGCACGCTCCGACCGCGCCAACGGCGCACACGTTGTAGTTAATGCTGAACGTTAACAACACCTGATACGGCCCGGCGGTGACGTTCTGCCCCATTACGGTCCGGAAATAAAGGGGAATGTTGTAGCGCCTTGAACCCAGCAGCCCGAGCAGCGTGTTTCCGCTCCAGGTATAGGCTTTGCTGATTTGTATTTCACTGTTTCCGCCGCAGCCGGACGCCCCGCACAGCCGCGCAGGGATGACATCGGTAATAGCCGCGTTGTCCGTACGCTTCATGGTCGCCCGGCTATTCGCGAAGACGGATGCCGAGGTGTAATTCAGCGTCACCGAGTCGTTGGTTAACAGGTTGAGAACGGTATCGCAGGTCACCACCAGCGTGCCCGTCGTTTCCACTTCCCCGGTACCGCTGAGTGCGAACGAGGTGACGCTGCCAAACGAGGCATTCACCGTACTGACGGTACAGGCCGCCCAGCTGCCGCCGGAGCACAGCAGCAGGAGCGCGATTAACAGGCGTCTCACGGCGCCTCCCGACAGGTCAGCGGACCGTAGGTTTGCAGCTTATGTGCAGGGTTTGCGCCAACGGTCAGCGTTGCCGTACAGCGTTTACCCTCCGGGGTGATGACCTCGAGCGGATTCACGTCGTTGAGGTTTTCCATCCAGGCGAGGCCGTCGTAGCCGACAACCGCGCTGCTGCGGGACGCGCGTCTGACCTGGCTTCCTACCGGGATCGCATTGCCCTGCGCATCGTGCAGGATCACGCTGGCAACCCGCTCCTGCTCCATCGGGAAATCCACCAGATAACCGTTATGCCGACGAATCGCCACCCGACGCTCGGTCTCTTTCAGCCGGGTATCCGCAGGTAAGTTCAGGGTATCAATGCGGTAACTTGCCGGGTAATAGGCGGAAACGCCGCTCACCAGCAGATAGCCTTTGTTATTGGTTTTTCCGACCGGCTGGTTTTCGTAGCTGACGGGAACATCCGGATGTCCGTCGGTGCTGATCACCACAAACGCATCGTTGATTTTGTTCGCCGCAAACAGCTCACCGTCCATCAGCACGACAGAGCCCATCGCCTCGCCCCACCAGGTCATCATGCCCTTCTCACCGTAGCCGCCGCCCTGTAGCTCCACGTTGTTATTCCGCCAGCCGAGCGTGGCCTGCTGATAGTTACTCGACCGCGACTGGTTGGCCCAGGCCATGTTCCAGCTAAATCCGCCGTCTGAAGGCATCGAGTGGTTGTAGTTAATGCGTTGAGTGCTGCCTGCGTCAGGGGTGTTTTCAAAGGTGACGGCGGCGCTGTCACGTTCGCCGAGGGGAACCTGCAACGACAGCGCAACCGTCCAGTCGCCTCGCTGCTGGTCACGGCTGGCAGCCAGATAAATACTGCTTGAGCCCCACAGATTACGGCTCCAGGAGAGGTTGAGCAGCTCAGTTTTCTGGCTGTCAAAACTCTCAACGCCGATCCACGCCGCGCCGATATTGCCGTATCCGCCGAGGTTAAAGGTTAAGGAATACTGGTCGGTATTGCGGCTCAGGCTGGCAACGGGGTTATCATTTTCATCATAAACGGTGGGCTGATCGTACAGGGCGAGATTGCCAAAACCACGATCACGTCGGGTATGCTGGGTCGCTACGCTAAACTCGCTGGTGTTGTATTGATAGCCCCAGTTTATCTGGCCGCCGCTGTCGCCGCGCATGCGGCTTTGGGTCCACGAGGTATTTACCACGCCAAAACGCCCGAGCTTCAGTACCGTGCCCGCGCCGCCAAGCGCCAGCGACTCCGCCCCTTCCGCATGCCCCTCCAGCGTCAGCCAGTCGGTCACCCCGTAGCGGTACGATCCGCTGCCCGCCGCCGGGCCATAGTCAAAATTCTCAATACCGTAGTTACGCCGCAGGCTGCCCAGCGTCACGGCGCCGTCGCTTAACCCCTGCTTAAGCAGATCGCTGCTGACATAAAACGGCAGCGTGGTACTCACCTGACGACCCAGCGCATCAGTGGTAACCAGTACTGCATCGCCAGCACCGTTGATATACGGCAGATTGGTGAGGGTAAACGGCCCCGGCTGAAGGCGGGTGGAGCCGGAACGGTAGCCGTTAATAAAGAGATCGACCGAGGTCGGGACAGCCGCCTCGCCGGAAAACGCCGGCAGCGGCCAGGTCACCAGATCCGGACGCAGGGAGAAGTCGCGCCCGTAGCTGATCCCGCCCATGCGCACGCTGGTGCTCCAGCTCAGCGCATCGCTGATGACGTCCCCGGCGGACCAGGTGGTGGCATCCTCTTCGTTGGTGATCAGTAAGGTAGAGTCATAACGCACGTACCCTTCCTGCTGCCCGCTGTTACCGGTGAAATTCTGCCGGGCGTAACCCGTCGATGAAAATGAATAATCCTCATTGAAATAGCGGAACTCGTGCCATACCGATGCCTGGCCGCCCGTGTGTTCGGAATGGTTGGTATAAACGTCGTAATTGAGCAGCGCGCCGCGGCCATAGTGCGGTTTGCTTTGCGTGCTCTGTTCGCTGAACGGCGTGATCCGCGCCGCGACCCAGTCCCGGGGGACCGTCAGCAACAGGCGCTGGGCCGTACTGTCGTACTCTGCGCGTACCGACGTAAGCGTCGAGAGATTCACCTCTCCGGCTGGCACATGCGCGGGCGGCAGCCCGGCGCGGAGCAAATCCGCGCCCGAAATAAACCAGGCGCCCTCACGCTGCGTCACCGGCACCACCAGACCCGTGTCATAGTGGTTCAGCACCAGGACGAGCTGGAATACTGCTTCGCCGTTTATCGTCCGTGCATCCGGCGGCGGCGGTAAACTGTCGTCGCCGGTTTCGGCAAAGGCGCTGGTACTGACGCAAAGCAGGATCATCATCGCCGGTTTCAGTTGACGGGCGTCGATTGCCATTGCGTATCCCTGGCATTAATTTGCGCGCTCATCCGGTTCGGCTGATAAATCCCAGCCGGAAGCGGCCAGCTTCGGGTGCTGCCTGGCAGCACATAACCCAGCAGCCCCTCGGCAACCGTGCGTTTTTGCCCGCCCTGCTCAACCGCAACCTGGCTGAGCCGGACGTGCACACCCCCCTGATTACGGACCTGAAGCGCGGGTTTCCCCCCTTCCTGAACGACCCGCCAGCTCAGCTGTTGAGTATTCGCCAACGCGTGGTGCGCCCCTTCGTTGAGGGTGGGGATCCCCTGCCCATAAACAAATAAGGGAATGGAATAGCGCATTTGCAGTTTGAGGCCCATGGACGGTTCCGCTTTGGCATCCGGCTGGGGAATTTCATCCACAATAATGCGGTAGGCCTGCTCAACCCCCGACGGGATTGTCCCCTGCTTGATCAGGCGAATAAGCTGTTTACTGCCTTTGGCGATGGTCACGATCGGCGGGCTGGCGACCACATCCTGCTGGGCGGTGTAACGCTCATATCCTCCCTCCTGCTTCCAGCGCACAATACGCACCTGCATTGTCGTGGCGCTGTTGCCCTGATTCTGGATCCACAATTCAGTTGCTCTGGCCTCTGCCGAAAGCCACGGATCGATGGGCCACAAAAGAATGGTTGCCGCTGCCTGCGCCTGGCTCGCTGCCAGAGCCGTTGCCCCCAACAGACCCACCAGGCCTGATCGCCTGAAAAATGGCTTCATCGATGTTCTCCCTTTCCTACCATGACAAGGTCACGGTGAGTTGATCTGAATATGTTCCCGGCAGGCTAAACCCCGTCAGGAGCGCGACGCCAAAAAGAGGCAGCGCGATGTTATTGCTGTTGGTATAGGTAATCGGTATGGCCTGGTTAACCCCAATTTCGCTGTTCGCCGCCAGAGAGCTGCTGCTGTAAAGCCGGTAACCAACAACTTCGGTCCCACCTGAACGCGTCATCCGTCGCACCGAGCTGTAATTCTGGCCGCCGTCAATGCTCATGCTCAGCGCCACGCCCGGCGTGCAGGCGATGGACAACGCACCGTCGGCGACAAAGCTGGTGCTGACCGGCGTGTTGTCCACGCCGTTACGGGTTCCAAAATCCAGCGTCCCAAAGCGCCCGCCCGTGCCGGTACTCACCGAGCACCCTGGTACTACCGTCGCGCTCACCCTGAAGGACTGGGAGGTCACCGCTCTGGCGTCGCAGTTCATCATCAACCCGACGATCAGGGCCAAAAAAGGTTGCACGACGCCCTCTGCGCTTTCGCGCAGACATAAACACAATGCCTTCATGGCTGAATCAGTAGGTGACGCTGACGTTAATCGTGTCGGTATAGGTTCCCGGTACAACCGTTACGCTATTGCCACCGCCCGTTATGCGTCCGTAGAGGGTATAGCTGTCCACCCCGCCCGCCGTGGAGGCAACGGGCAACGCGGCGTTGTTAGCGATCACGTTGTTGTACCCGCTGTCGCTATAGAGGCTGTATGCCACGCCCTGTGCCGCATTGGCAGTGTTCACCAGATAGCGGGCGGGTGTGCCGGGGGTGCCGACAACGGTTCCGGGTGCGGTCGCGTTGGTGTTGCCGGTGATCGCCACCGTGTAACTGGCAGTGGTACATTGAATGGTAAAGGTGTTTCCGCCGCTGGCCCCGGTTAACTGGGTTGTCAGGGTGGAGAATGTCGCAGGATGGGTCCCGAAATCGAGTGTCCCGAAGTTAATGCCGTTTTGCGTTGGCGAGCCGTTGATCAAACAACCGTTCGTCAACGTCAGCGTCGCCCCGATAGTACCGCTACTGGTGACTGCCAGCGCCTGACCGACAGTCGCCGCCGTCAGCAGTGTACCCGCGCAGATAAAAAGAAGTGTTCTTTTCATTTACCACCCTCCAGAAGAAATAATGGTCCGCTTACCCTATTTTATTCATACTGTTCAGTATGTTAGCCCCGCTTAAACATTCCCCGGCGCGGTTACTGAGAATTTAGTTTATGGTTCACGCTTCAACCACTTTCAGCGAAGGTGAGACACCCGCCCTCCCATTAACAGACTATTAACAAAAATTACAAAGAGTTAGCAAAATAAAACGGGCATTATTTTTGCTTAATTTGAGGATATATCGCCTGTAACGTGATCCGCGTCACAATATATCGTCATAGTAAAAACAACGAATTTCATAAAAATTAAAAACAAGTTGTAACTCACGCAGCTTTACTTCAATTTATGCCCCGAATATTTTCCTGCGCTTAAATAAAAATTTTGTATGCATTGACGCAGGAAACTCTTTTAGCGCATAGAGGATCTTTTTGTGGCAAGTGCAAACAAACTCACGCTCTTCATCGTGATTTTCATGCTGGCGGGCATTCTTTCAGGTGCGGCAATCCATGAGTATGCTTCGCCCGACGCGATACAGGCCTGGTCGGAGAACATCACCCTGCTGACCGATATTTTCCTGCGGCTGATTAAGATGGTGATTGCCCCGCTGGTGTTCAGCACCCTGACGGTGGGCATTATGAAACTGGGTGAAACGTCGACGATTGGGCGCGTCGGGGGTAAAGCGATGGTGTGGTTTATCAGCTCATCCGTACTTTCCATTCTGGTGGGGCTGTTTATTGTTACCCTTGAACAACCCGGCAGCGGTCTGAACCTGAGCATTCCGACAGAGACGGTTGATACCGGCCTGGCCGTTAGCGGGATGTCGCTGAAAGCCTTCCTGTCACACACTATTCCAACCAGCATTGCCGGCGCGATGGCGAACAATGAGATCCTGCAAATTGTGGTCTTCTCGATGTTCTTCGGCATCGGCGGCGCGTCATTAGGTCAAAAATTCAACGCCCCGCTGGTGGCGGCGCTGGATGTGGTCTCCCACATTATGCTGAAAGTGACGGGCTACGTGATGTACGTTGCGCCACTGGCCATTTTTGCCGCGATTTCGTCCGTGATTGCCACTCAGGGTCTGGGCATTTTGCTGAACTATGCCTCGTTCATTGGCGGTTACTATGTGGCGATCCTTCTGACCTGTCTGGTATTGCTGGCGGTAGGTTACATGGTACTGAAAAAAGAGATTTTCCGTCTGGTGGCGATGCTGAAAGATCCGGTGCTGGTCGCGTTTACCACCAGCAGCTCAGAAGCGGCATACCCGAAAACGCTGGAGCAGTTAGCGCGCTTCGGCTGTTCACGTAATATCGCCTCTTTCGTCCTGCCGATCGGCTACTCGTTTAACCTGGTCGGCTCCATGGTGTACTGCTCGTTCGCCTCGATGTTTATCGCCCAGGCATACAACATTCACCTGAGTTTCACCGAGGTGACGGTGCTAATGTTAACGTTGATGCTGGCCTCGAAAGGGATTGCGGGCGTACCGCGCTCGTCGCTGGTGGTGCTGGCGGCAACTATTCCGAGCTTTAACATTCCGGTGGCCGGGATCCTGCTGCTGATGGGGATTGACCATTTCCTGGATATGGGACGATCGGCCATTAACGTGCTGGGGAACGGGATTGCGACGGCGATGCTGTCGCAGAATGAAGGGGCGCGGGAAGCGGAATCAGCGCTGGTGGAGCAGGAGGCGTAAGGTTACAAAAGAGCCGGGTGGCGCTGACGCTTACCCGGCCTACGTGTTCGAGCCATTTGTAGGCCGGGTAAGGCAAAGCCGCCACCCGGCTTTATTTTATGCCACGTGATTCGCCGCAATATCCAACAGCGCCATCTCTTCGCTGTTCAGCAGCTTCTCAATATTCACCAGAATCAGCATACGCTCGCCGAGCGCACCCAGCCCCGTCAGGTATTCCGTCGACAGCGTGACCGCAAACTCCGGCGCAGGACGGATTTGATCGGCGGTCAGCGACAGCACATCAGACACGCCATCCACCACGATCCCCACCACGCGCTGCCCCAGATTCAGGACGATCACCACCGTGTTATCGTTGTACTCCACATCGCCCTGGCTAAACTTCACGCGCAGGTCCACGATAGGCACAATCACACCGCGCAGGTTGGTCACACCCTTGATAAACGCTGGCGTGTTCGCAATGCGCGTTACCTGGTCGTAACCGCGAATTTCCTGCACTTTCAGGATGTCGATACCGTACTCTTCATCCCCTAAAGTGAAAACCAAGAATTCCTGTCCAGATGGCTCGCCCGCCAGTTTCGTTACGTTACTCATACCGGTCATGTTATTACCTTTTACTTAATCAGGCGGCTGTGTTCGCCACACGTTGTTCACGATTTAATCCCTGAAGTGCCGATACATCGACGATCAGCGCGACGCTACCATCACCCAGGATGGTGGCAGCAGAGATCCCCGGCACTTTGCGGTAGTTACTTTCCAGGTTCTTAACCACCACCTGATGCTGACCAATCAGCTGATCGACCAGCAGCGCGTAGCGGCGTCCGGCGCTTTGCAGGATCACAACGATACCCTGCGTGGCCTCGGTTTTTGCCCCGTCCACTTCAAACACTTTCCACAGTTCCACCAGCGGCAGGTACTCGCCGCGCACTTCGAGCACGCGCTCGCCGCCCGCCAGCGGATGCAGATCTTCTTCACGCGGCTGGAGGGACTCCATCACCGCGTTCAGCGGCAGAATAAAGACTTCGTCCGCCACTTTAACGGACATGCCGTCAAGAATGGCCAGCGTCAGCGGCAACAGGATACGAATCGTGGTGCCCGCGCCCTGCTTAGACTGGATCTCAACGTGACCGCCCATCTCCTGAATGTTACGTTTCACCACGTCCATGCCCACGCCGCGGCCGGAAACGTCGGTGACCTGCTCTGCGGTTGAGAAGCCCGGGGCAAAAATCAACATGCCTACTTCTTCGTCGGTCATATTTTCGTTGACCGCCATTCCCTGCGAAATCGCCTTCGCCAGAATGCGCTCGCGGTTCAGGCCCGCGCCGTCATCGGTCACTTCGATGCAGATGTTGCCGCCCTGATGTTCCGCTGACAGGATCAGGTTGCCCACGGGCGATTTTCCAGCTGCTACACGGTTTTCCGGCAGCTCGATGCCGTGGTCGAGGCTGTTACGCACCAGGTGCGTTAACGGATCGATAATGCGTTCAATCAGGCTCTTGTCCAGCTCGGTGGAGCTGCCCATCAGCGTGAGTTCGATCTGTTTGTTGAGCTTGCCGGCCAGGTCGCGCACCAGGCGCGGGAAGCGGCTGAAGACATATTCCATCGGCATCATGCGGATGGACATCACCGATTCCTGTAAATCGCGGGCGTTACGTTGTAACTGGCCCATGCTGGTGATGAGATCGCCATGGGTCACCGGGTCCAGCTCGTTGGAGCGCTGGGCCAGCATCGACTGGGTGATGACCAGTTCACCCACCAGGTTGATCAGCTGATCCACTTTCTCCACCGCCACGCGAATGCTCGTGGACTCGCTGGAACGCGCCGCTGGTTTTTCACCGCGGGCCGGAGCGGCCGTCTCTTTTGGCACGGCTTTCAGGGCCGGGGCAGCGGCAACTACCGCAGGGGTATTCTCTGCCGGAGCAGGCGCTTCAACGGTCGCCGCCTCGGTTTCAAACGCAATCTGATCCGCTTCAATCACGAAGCAGAGCACCGCCACGATGTCATCCTGGCCAATCCCATCGTCAAGCGTCGCGGCCAGGCTGTCTTTGCCCTTCACCACGTTGCTGAGCGTCGCCAGGTTCCCCAGCTCCTCTTCCAGCAGGTTGACCTCGTTCTCCTTCAGACGTGACAGCACTACGCGCAGTTTTCCTGCGGGCGCGTCAGGCGCCGTATCGGGTTCGGCCACGGCGTCAACAACGCTCAGTTTTGCCGCAGGGACAGCGGGCGCAGACGCCTCACCTTTGGCTTCCAGCGCTAACTGACGCAGCGCGTTGCAGATGTATTCAAAGCTGGCGGCATCAGGCTCTGCCGAACTTTTATAGGCGTCGAGCTGTTCCTGCATAATATCTTTCGTTTCCAAAAACAGGTTGATAATGTCGGTATTGAGCTGCATCTCACCGCGTCGTGCTTCATCCAGCAGGTTTTCCATTAAATGGGTGGTTTCCTGCAAAATGGTAAATCCAAACGTTCCGGCACCGCCTTTAATGGAATGCGCCGCACGGAAGATGGCATTGAGCTGTTCTGAGTCCGGTGCCTCGGGCACCAGATCCAGCAAATGTTGCTCCATATCGGCCAACAATTCGTCGGCTTCATCAAAAAATGTCTGGTAAAAATCGGTAATATCCATGCTCACGCTATCACCTCGGATTGGCTGGTGGCGATGTTGGAACGGCAGCCGAAGGGACGGCCCCAGGCTGTTTTAAATCGTCCAGTGACTCATTCTGACTTTCGGCGTTTTCATGCAGGATGGCCTGCTCCGCCTGCTGGTTCAGCACTAAAAGACTGATACGACGGTTGATGGCGTCATCCGGTCCGCGGTCGGTAAGGCGCATGGTTGCAGCCATGCCGACCACGCGCAGGACCTTGCCATAATCAAGCCCACCCGCCACCAGCTCGCGACGCGAGGCGTTGGCGCGATCGGCAGAAAGCTCCCAGTTGCTGTATCCTTTCTCTCCCGTGGCGTACGGGAAATCATCCGTGTGTCCGGACAGGCTAATGCGGTTTGGAATACCGTTCAGCACCGGTGCAATCGCACGCAGAATATCGCGCATGTAGGGCTCCACGTCGGCGCTGCCGGTTTTAAACATAGGCCGGTTCTGGCTGTCGATGATCTGAATACGCAGCCCTTCCTGTACCAGGTCAATTTTCAGATGCGGACGCAGCGCGCGCAGCTTAGGGTCCGCTTCAATCAGCTGATCCAGGTCACCGCGCAGTTTTTTCAGGCGCGCCTGCTCCATCCTTTTTTTCAGCTCGTCGATGTTAGGCTGTTTTTTCACTTCGCCCTGCTGCTGGGTATAATCGTCACCGCCGCCGGGGATCGGGCTGTCGCTGTTCGAAATGCGCGGCCCGCCGGTAACCGCCGTCGCCAGCGGCGTTCTGAAATATTCCGCAATCTGAATAAGCTCTTTCGGGCTGGAGATGGAGATTAGCCACATCACCAGAAAGAAGGCCATCATGGCGGTCATAAAGTCGGCGTACGCGATCTTCCAGGAGCCGTGAGAACCGTGCCCGTGCCCCTTATGCTTGCGCTTTTTTACGATGACGATCGGATGGGACTGGTTTTTCATGCGTCCTCAGTTGTCGTCTGTTGGTTAGGATTTTTCACCGCGCGCACGTGCTCTTCCAGTTCGATAAACGACGGACGTTCGCTGGAGTAAAGCGTCTTACGACCAAATTCGACGGCAATCGGTGGCGCATAGCCGTTGAGGTTTGAGAGCAGCGTAATTTTCACGCACTGCATCATTTTGGTGGTTTCGGCGCTCTTCTGGCGCAGCACGCTCGCCAGCGGGGAGATAAAGCCGTAGGCCAGTAAAATACCGAGGAACGTCCCCACCATCGCGTGGGCAATCAGCGCCCCCAGTTCAGCCGCCGGGCGATCCGCCGAGGCCAGGGCATGAACAACGCCCATGACCGCCGCCACGATGCCGAACGCCGGAAGCGAGTCGCCCACCAGCGCCAGGCTGTTGGCCGGTACTTCGGACTCGCTCTCGTGGGTTTCGATCTCTTCGTCCATCAGGGCTTCAATTTCGAAGGTGTTCATGTTGCCGCTGATGATCAGTCGCAGGTAATCGACGATAAAATCGAGCATCATCGCGTCGGCCAGAATACGCGGGTAGCTGGCGAAAATTTCGCTCTCTTTCGGGTTTTCGATGTCCCGCTCCAGCGAGAACATCCCCTGCTGACGTGACTTCGCCATCAGGCGATAGAGCAGCGCCAGCAGATCCATATACATGCTTTTGGTGTATTTCGAGCGACGAAACAGCAGCGGAATCGCCTTCAGCGTGCCCTTGATCGATTTGCCGTTGTTACCAACGATAAAAGCCCCTACCCCTGCACCGCCGATGATGACAAGTTCAGCCGGTTGATAGAGTGCTCCAAGGTGCCCGCCGGTCATCATGTAACCGCCGAAAACTGTACCGAGAACTACCAGGTAACCTAATAAGATAAGCACGACATCATCCTTCCGCTAGTGACTATGGCAGGACGTTCATTTCGAGCGCATGACCTGAACGCAGGGTAAAAAAAAGCAGCGGTAATCGCTTACCGCTGCTGGAATCTTGCCCACAGGTTCGGGTTAAACAGCGTGTTCGATCTGTTCATCCAGCAGTTGTGGAATAATATCGGCAGCATCCCGGGAAAGTTTACGTCTTTTTACGGCTCGGGATGGAGGCTGGCACAAACTACAGGCGAAGCTGCCCGCAGGCTGGTGCGCGTGGGTAATGAAATTGCCGTCACAGCAGTTGCAGCGGGACAATTCAAGCATTCCGCTTTCAACAAAACGCACCAGCGTCCAGGCGCGGGTCAGCGCCAGCAGGGGTCCCTCTTCCTGCTGCGGGCATTGCTCAAGGTAAAGTTTGTAGGCTTTGATCACGGCATCAACGCCGCTGCATAAGCCCGTTTTAAGCAGGTACTGCCAGGCGTTACAGAACATGGAAGCATGAATGTTCTGCTCCCAGGTCATGAACCAGTCAGTCGAAAACGGCAGCATGCCTTTTGGCGGCGGGCTACCACGCAATTCTTTGTACAGCTTGATCAGACGACCACGGCTCAGCTGCGTCTCGCTTTCCAGCATTTGTAAACGCGCACCGAGCGTGATGAGTTCCATCGCCAGCTGGATATCACGGGCTTCCTGAACAATGCTTTTTTCGCTCATTGTTAAGCCCTTTTCTTCCGGGCTACGTCATCAGGCTGGCTGATTTCGTTGAGCAGGCGGGTGGAGAGAAGAATACCAGTGTGGATCTGTTGCAGATCGTCCACGCGGGATTCCTGAGTCAGACGCGTAATGGTCTGCGGGTTATCAAAACGGAACTGGCAGACAAGTTGATTGGTTTCAGCCAGCTTGACCATTTGCGGGAGGGTTAATCCACCCAGCATGGTTGCCATCTCTTCGTTAACACCCAGACGAAACATCGCTGACGGTTTGTCCTGACTAATCAAACGCTGCGCGAGCAATAAATACGACAAATTGATGTCATAAATATGTTTTAGCAACTCGGATGTATGCATTTTTCCCATCCCGAATAACCAACTATTATTTTTATGCGGAAAGACCGCACCCCGTGATGTCGCCGGGAAATCACCCGGTATAAAAAGAAAAGGCCAAATGCATAGTTGAATTTAGGTTTGTACGTCGTAAAGCGCGTGACCGGTTAACATGGCCAAAATGTCGGTTACACATTTTATCTTTTCTTACAAATAACTAAGATTTTTCCTAATTCGACGCAAACTCTACTCGTCAGTTTTGACACATACAATGCAGTCCCCCCTGGAATTTAAAAAAAATGTGATCTACGTCACATAATTTACGCGAATGTAACCCATAAATCCATCAGCGTGACTTGTAATTTGACTATTTATTGAGCAAGTGAAGCTTGTTTATATTCTTATGGAACGAATACTCATGCAGAGGGATGAGGGGATCGGGTATGAAAATTGCTACGTCGAAGAAGCACTGCCCTTTCGCGTCACAACGGGCGCGAACGCCAGAGAAGAGGCGGAGTTAATTAAGTAAAAACAGCAGCTTAAGTTTTCTTTTCGAGAAACAAGTTTCCATGGGTAACCATCACGCTTGCGTTGACGATCGGTTAACGCGATTTAACAGCACGGAAGGCTAAATGTGTGATTTACGTTAAGTTGTTAATTACTTTCATTTAGCGTCCCCATTTCGTTATTCTTCTTATAAGAATAATTAATGAATAATTATGATAAGCTTCACACTATTGTCGCATGTGCCTCTTGCAGAAGCGGCAGATTCGCGGTAAAGCTTGAGAAACGTGTCATTCTGACATAAAAGGAGTGTGTGATGAGTTACTCCCATCTTCTTGTTTCTGTTGCGGTTTCCCCCGAAAGTCATCAACTCGTCGCCCGTGCCGTTTCCATTGCCCGCCCGAATAATGCCCGCATAAGTCTGATTACCCTGGCTGCTGAACCCGAAATGTATAATCAACTGGCAGCGCCAATGCTGGAAGATATTCGTGAGGTTCTTCAGGAGGAAACGCAGCAATTTCTGCGCGAGCTGGTTGAGCGGGCAAAATATCCTGTCCACCAGACGGTGATTGCCACCGGCGAGTTAAGTGGACATATTCTCGACATTTGTCAGAAACAGAATGTTGACCTGGTCATTTGCGGAAATCATAACCAGAGCTTTTTTTCCCGGGCGGCATGCTCGGCAAAATCCATCGTTTCGTCAAGCCAGGTGGATGTCCTGCTGGTGCCTCTCGGGGGCAATTAATGCCCCCGGAGAAAATCAGGCGAGTTTAGGGAAGGTCGCGATCTTTTTTTGCAGATCACCTTCCTGAGTTTGCGGCTGGATCGCGCGCAAATCGTCAATAAAACGCGCCTGCCAGCGGTTGATATCATTCTTAACGATGGTCTCCATCATTTCTGAATGACGTGAAATACGTTCCGCAAGCGGCATGGTTAACGCGCGGTTCAGGGCATTTGCCACATCATCGCGATCGTAAGGGTTCACAATCAGCGCCGAGGTTAACTCGTTTGCCGCACCGGCAAATTGGGACAGCACCAGCACGCCCGGGTCAGCAGGATCTTGTGCTGCTACATACTCTTTTGCCACCAGATTCATCCCGTCGCGCAGCGGGGTGACCAGCCCGACGTCCGCATAGCGGAACACTTTCATCAGGATTTTGCGCTCAAAGTGCTGATTCAGATAGAAAAGTGGAGTCCAGCCGAGCTGACCATAGCGCCCGTTGATGCGCCCTGCTTCGGTCTCCAGCTGGTGACGAATATCCTGGTAAGCCTGAACCTCACCGCGCGAGGTCGGCGCTATCTGGGTATAGCGGATCTTGCCGTGATGCTGCGGGAATTTATCCAGCAGGGTTTCATAAGCGAGGAATCGCTCCGGCAACCCTTTGGAATAATCCAGTCGTTCAACCGAAAAGATATTCTTAACGTGCTTGAGTTCGTCCTTGAGCTGGGCAAGCTTCGGCGGCAGCGGACCAGAGGCCTGCTCGGCGATTTCGTCTGGCTCAATACCAATCGGGTAGACTTCGGTATGGAAATTTCGTCCCCACGCGGTGTGAGATTTGCCGCCGTGAGTGACCAGCCGGGTTTTACCCGACACGCTGTCGAGGAACGCCAGCCTGTCATTTTCCGTCTGGAAACCGAGCAGGTCGTAATCAGACAATGCTTCAAGAATTTCATCATGCTGCGGCAGCGCCGTAAAGATCTCCGGGGTCGGGAACGGAATATGCAGGAAGAAGCCGATCCGGTTCTTCACACCCCGTTTACGCAGCTCCCTGGCGAAGGGCAGCAGATGGTAATCGTGGATCCATAAAATATCGTCTTCTTCGATTAGCGGCAGCAGTTTATCTGCCAGCAGCGCGTTAACGCGCATGTAGCCTTCATAGGATTCACGCTGGAATTTCACCAGATCCAGACGATAGTGAAACGCTGGCCACAGCACGGCGTTTGAGAACTCGGAATAATATTCATCGTAGTCCTTCTCGCTAAGGGCGAAGGAGGCCCACGTGATATTGCCCCGTGACACCTTTTTTAGCGGTTTCTCATCATTACTGATTTCCCCGCTCCAGCCAAACCAGAGACCACCCGCGGCTTTGAGGGCACCTAATACCCCGACCGCCAGGCCACCGGCACTGGCTTTTTTATCATCCGGCGGTGCGATGCGATTAGAGACGACGACTAAGCGACCCATAATGATTTCTCCCGTTGTTTTGCGCTATTTGTTGTTGTTGCTGGTTAGCGACGTCAGATATCCACTGCCAGACGCTGGCGACATTTTCCAGCCGCCATCCGGCAATGGTTTCACCAGATCCAACCTTGACAGACATGCCCTGGGCCTGGTTTACCACCCTGAACCCGGCCTCGTCGGTCAGGTCATCCCCAAAAAAGACTGGCGTACGCCCTTTAAACGGCGCTTCCGCCATAAACGCTGCAATGGCAGCGCCTTTGTTAATTCCTGCCGGTTTAATCTCGACCACACATTTACCCGGCTGTAACGCCAGCTCCGGATGGGCTTCCGCCACGCTTCTTGCCACCGCAAATATCGCCGCCTCATGATGGGGCGCCTGACGGTAGTGCAGCGCAAAGGCCATGCCTTTGGCTTCCAGTTCCGTACCGGGAAGCATTTCCAGAGCCGAAGAGAGTTGCGTATGCAGCGCCTGAATCAGCGTGTCGGGGAGTGAAACTATATGCAGTTGATCATGGATATCGCGGCGCTCCGCTCCGTGCACACCGGCCAGCGGAAAGTGATAAGGACTGGCGAGCACGTCCAGCTCGGCCATTGAGCGCCCTGAAATCAATGCCAGTGCCCCCTCGTTCTGTCGGGAGAGCTGCTGCAAATTCTCTAACACCGTGTCCGGTACAACGACGTCATCCGGATGCGGTTCAATCCCGGCGAGCGTCCCGTCGAGGTCAAAAAAGAAAGCAAATTTTCCGAGCAGTACAGGCGGTGCGGTTAACAAGTCAGCCACCCTAATCCTCCTTACAGTGAACAAAACAGCCATGTAAGTATAGACAGTGTGACGGTGCTCGCCATTTGGCAACCGGCCCGTCAGCAAAACTGGCGGGCCGGTCAGGGGGTCAACTATGGTTAATAGTTGAGCATATTGATGGCTAAAAATAAATCAGACGGTACGCTTCGCTTTTTGCTTGTAACGGTCGAAGATCACCGCTGCCAGCAGGATCAGGCCGCGTACGACGTACTGAGAGAACGGAGAAATATTAAGCAGGTTCATGGCGTTCTCCACGGTCCCCAGAATCAGGATCCCCGCCACCACATATGAGATTTTTCCGATGCCGCCCTTGAGGGAAACGCCCCCTAAAACGCAGGCTGAGATGACGATCAGCTCATAACCAATGGAGGTCATTGGCTGGCCGCTGGTCATACGCGACGCCAGAATAATCCCCGCCGCCGCCGATACCAGCCCGGAAAGCACGAAGATAATGATCTTGGTCCGTACGACCGGAACACCCGCCAGACGCGCCGCCTCTTCATTGCCGCCAATCGCCAGCGTGTTACGGCCAAACGTGGTGCGGTTAAGCAGGAAACCGAACAGGATCAAACAGCCTACCGTCAGCCAGATTGGCGCAGGCAGCCCCAGCCAGTTGGCATAGCCCAGCGTGAAGAAACGCTCATCTTCAATCCCCACGGCTTTCCCGTCGGAGATGATATAGGCCAGACCGCGCACGATTTGCATTGTTGCCAGCGTCGTAATCAGGGCGTTAATCTTCAGGCGCGCAATGACAAACCCGTTCACCAGGCCGCTCAGCACGCCGAGCAGCAGCCCGGCCAGCACGCCAATCCACAGGCTTTCGGTCATGTTGATCACCACGGCAGTGGTGACGCCAGCACAGGCAATCACCGAGGCAACCGACAGGTCAAAATCGCCGGAGGCCAGGCAGAACAACATTCCGCAGGCCACCATGCCGGACATGGAGATAGCCAGCCCCAGCCCCTTCATATTGATGAACGTGGCGAAATTCGGCACAAAAATCGCGCAGGCGACGAACAGGGCAGCAAAGACCACCAGCATGCCGTACTGGTCCCAGATGCGGCCAAAACTGAAAGCCGACTTCGGCGCTCCGGATGTAGTAACAGAAGACATCATTGACTCCTTACTCAGGCGACAGCCTGGCTAACTTTAGGCATGGCGAGACTCAACGCCTGTTGTTCATTTGCCTGTTCATGCAGCAATTCACCGGCAATTTCACCTTCACGCATCACAACAATGCGGTCGGCGACGCCCAGCACCTCAGGCAGATCGCTGGAGGCGAACAGGACCGCCACACCGCGTTTTGCCAGTTCATAGATGACGTTATAGATTTCGTGTTTCGCCCCCACGTCGATACCGCGCGTTGGCTCATCCAGCAAAATGACCTTCATATCTTCCGACAGCCAGCGCCCCAGAATGGCTTTTTGCTGATTGCCGCCGGACAGGTTCATGATCAGCTGTTCAGCCCCGGGGGTTTTGATGTTCAGCGAACGGATATGGTGATCCGCGTTGCTCGCCTCCCAGCCGTCGTTAATCAGACATCCCGCGCGGATGAACTTGCGCCGGGCAGAGATGTTGATGTTGTCGCGCACCGAGTGCACCGGAATAATGCCCTCGGCCTTTCGATCCTCCGGGCAGAGCATAATCCCCGCGTTAATCGCCTGCGCAGGCTTCTGAATATCGACCTTTTTCCCGTCGACGAAAACCTGGCCCTGGGTTATTCGGGTGCCGCCAAACAGCCCTTTCATCAGCTCGCTGCGCCCTGCCCCCACAAGGCCAAACAGCCCGACGATTTCGCCGCTGCGCACCGAGAGTGAAATGGGCGTGCGCACGCCCGGGGCTTTGACGTTATCCAGACGCAGACGCTCAGGGCCATACTCGCGCGGTTTCCAGTGGTAAATATCCCCCAGATCGCGTCCGACCATCGCCTGCACCAGTTGGTCATGGTTGACCTGCTGCATATCGGTGAAGGTGCGCACGTAGCGGCCATCTTTAAACACGGTGATGGCATCGCTTAAGGCAAAAATCTCTTCCATTCGGTGAGAAACGTACAGAATGATGCGGCCCTCTTTGCGCAGCTCGCGGATCACGCGAAAGAGATTTTCTATTTCACGCGCCGAGAGCGAGCTGGTTGGCTCGTCAAAAGCGATAATTTTGGCGTTACGTGCCAGCGCTTTGGCAATTTCCACCATCTGCCACTGGCCGATGGAGAGATACTTAAGGGGCGTTTGCGGATCGACATCCAGCCCAAGGTGCTTGAGCTGCAAGCCCGCTTCATAGTTGAGCAGCGAGCGGTTGACCACGCCGCTTTTATGCGGAAGCTGGCCCAGATAGATGTTCTCCGCCACGGTCATTTCAGGAATGAGATGCAGCTCCTGATAGATGATGGCGACGCCCGCATTTAACGCTGCCGTGGTGTCGGCAAAGGCCACCTCGTCGCCGCGAATAGCCAGCGTGCCGGTGGTGGGCGTGTAGTTGCCGCTGAGAATTTTTAGCAGCGTGGATTTTCCCGCGCCATTCTCCCCCATCAGGGCGTGAACCTGTCCGGCATAGCAGTCGAAGCTGATATCGGTCAGCGCGTTTACACCGGGGAACGTTTTACCGATGCCGCGGAAAGAGAGATACGGATCAGACTGTTGCATAACGACTCCGTGATTCCTGTAGTGTGTACGTCTGGCCCCTCACGGTGAGTGAGGGGCGCAATCACAGCATATTACTTACCGCCCAGTCCTTTTTTCGCCAGCTCCTCTTTGAAGTTATCGCGGGTGATCAGCACCACATCGGTCACTTCGGTGAATTTCGGCGGCTCAACCCCTTTGGTCACCCAGTTGTAGAGCATTTCGCTGGATTTATAACCGTGGACATCCGGGCTTGGCAGCAGAGAGCCATAGAAGCCGGTCGCCTGCGCTTTAGACAGTTCGCTCACGGCGTCAACGCCGTTGATGCCGATCCCGATCACGTCCGGTGCTTTAAAGCCCTGGCCTTCCGCTGCACGCACGCCGCCCAGTACGGTGTTGTCGTTCATCCCCACCACCAGCCAGTGCTTCACTTCCGGATGCTGGACGAGCATGGAGTTCGCCGCATCAAAGGCGCCCGGAATATCGTTGGATTTGGTCGGAACTTTGTAGATCTGTTTTTCCGGGAAGCCAGCCGCTTTCAGGGCGTCCATGGACCCGGTGGTACGACGACGGGCGGTGTCCAGCTCGTCAGCGGTAATGGCCATCACGGCGGTCTCTTTGACATCCCAGCCGCGTTTTTGCATCTCTTTGTAGAGCTCCTGGCCCTGACGCTCACCGATTTTAGTGGCCGCCATCATTACCAGCGGAACGGTATCCATTGGTTTACCTTTGGCGTTCACGAACTGATCGTCCACCGCAATCACTTTCATGTCGTAACCGCGCGCTTTCGCGGCAATCGCTGACCCCAGTTTTGGATCCGGCGTACAGATAACGAAACCTTTCGCGCCGCTGGCCGCCAGGCTATCAATGGCGTTCAGCGTTTTCTCACCGTCAGGTACGGCGATTTTAATTACCTCAAATCCCAAATCTTTTCCGGCTTTATCAGCAAATTTCCATTCGGTCTGGAACCACGGCTCTTCCGGCTGTTTAACCAGAAAACCGAGCTTTAAATTTTCAGCGATAGCGGATTGTGACATAACGGCAGCCAGGCCGATGGCCGCCAGCGCTTTAGTAAATTTGTGCATGGTAAACTCCAGCTTTAGCATTCTTATCTGTAGGGAATAATGGCGAACGACTTATTTAATCGGACTTAAAACAAGGCATTAGCGCTTACCTCGTCATAAGCGTTATTGCTGGAGATAGTTTTAGCGGGAAATTAATCATCCATAAGAGAGCAACATCACACCGCAGAATTACAGTAATTGCGTACATAAATTCAGCGGAAAATGACATAAAAAAGGACGTAATTGTCCTACAAATGGAAAGGAGTTAAGCAGGATTATCCATAAGGTCAGCTAAGTAATCCCTGTAACCCGGACGCCTTAGCGCCCGGCAGAAAAATTACCAGCGGTAATAGATGTGTTCAGCATGATCGCGCACGGGGGCGTCGTCACCCAACAGACGAGCAGAGAGCGTCAGCGCAAAGTCAAAAGCGTGCCCCAGCCCCTTGCCGCTGATGAGGTTATTATCCACCACGACCGGCGCATCTACATATACTCCATCATCAACGCTCTGCCAGAGATCGCCGGAACAGACGTAGCGACGCCCCTTCAGTAGCCCGTTACCGCCCAGCACCCGCGCGGCCGCAGAGCAGATCGGGCAGATGAGTTTGCCCTGCTCGTCATGGGCGGAAACAAAGCGGAGCACCTCCTGGCTAGCCGCAAGATTGACGCTCCCCTGCGGCCCACCGGGCAACACGACTGCGTCATACAGCGTATTAATGCGCTCCGTTAACGTACTGTCAGCCACCATGGGGATATTGTGGTAACTCACTACCGCACGGGACTCCGCACAGGCCAGCGTCTCCACCTCAATCTGTAAACGCCGCAGAATATCAATCGTGATAATCGCTTCTGCTTCTTCAAAACCGGGTGCCAGCAGCACCGCAACGTTAGCCATCATAAACCTCAACGAATGAAACGATGTAAAACAGTGTTTCATTTTCACTCTTTATCAGATCACAATCTTGCGACGCGATCACAGAACCGTATATTGAGTGAAAATTGATTTAGCTCAAATTTGATACGACAGGATATATTTGCAGATATTATTTCTGATTTAACACTTTTACAGAATTTCCCGCCAAAGAACGTTTCCTGAAACGATAAAAATGAGCGATATTAATTTCACACCCATTAAAATCAACAAGTTATATTAAATACAATCTCTTAACCCTCTTTCTATTCTGGGCTATATTTAAATTTGTAATGTATGGTAAACACAGCCTTATTAAGAGTTTTCTTAAGTCAAAGAGAAGCGTATGCTTATTTAAATCGAACACAGGAAGTGAATTTTCGAGTTTTTTACCTTGCAGAAATCTATTTCTGCCATTCAATCGTCAATACCTGCCGGGTCAGGTTAAGTAGCGGACATCAAGTCCCACAGTCAATAAGGATATGAGAATGACTACCCAAACGATGATGCAAAAACTGAATGCCCAGATGAACCTGGAGTTTTATGCTTCAAATCTGCATCTGCATTTGAGCGCGTGGTGTTCCAGAAAAAGCCTCAACGGCACTGCCACCTTCTTTCGTACTCAGGCGCAAAGTAACGTCACGCACATGATGCGCGTCTTTAACTTTTTGAAAGCTGTCGGGGCAAACCCTACCGTCAAAGAGCTTGAAACGATTGAAGATAATTACACTTCTCTGGAAGAACTGTTTCAGAAAACGCTCGAAGAGTATGAGCAACGCTGTGCGAAGCTGAGCAAACTGGCTGATGAAGCCAAAGCGCAACGGGACATCATTACCCTCAAGTTTTTACGTGATATGGACAGAGAGCAGCAGCAGGATGGCATGCTGCTGAAGACGCTCGCAGATGAAATCCGCAACGCGAAACGCGCGGGGATTTGTCTGGAGCAGACGGACCGCCATCTTCTCGACATTGCTACCGTGCAACACCACTAAGTCCTTCACCCGCTCCCGTCAGGGCTGAGAGTTCCCCACAAAATAATGCCTGCACAGACGGCCCCCTCTCCCTTGAGGGAGAGGGCTGGGGTGAGGGGGAACATACGGCTCTGGTGGTCATTCCATTGACTTTATGTTCCTTGCTACTCTGTCACGGCATAACCGGTGAACGTGCCAGGGTGGCTCAGTCGCCACCACCCTGGCGACCCGGGCTTCCGGCGGAAAATCGCCGCATCGCGGTACCTTCGGCTTATTCCTACCGGCTTATCGGGGACGGGCGGAGGTAACATCCCTGTAAAGCCCGCCCTCTCGGCGCATCCCTGCGCCTCGCCCCGGCCTACAGGAAACGCCTCAGCGATTTACAGCCGGACCGAGGCATCGCTGAAAGCCTTCAGTTATTCTGAAGGCAACGTTATCGCTTTTGCTTTCAAATTACTGGGGATCCCTCAGCCCGTCAGGGAGTGGGTACCAACTCCCTGCTTTTGCTGACATTTAACAAATCAGATCTTGCTCCCAATGAATAACCATACATCGTGTAATGATTTGTTTAATTACATTCATTAACGAGGGAGCATCATGATCACCATTGAGTTTATTGTCATTATCCTCTGCCTGCTGATAGGCACCCGCTTCGGCGGGATGGGCCTGGGGCTGATAAGCGGCATCGGCCTGTTTGTTTTGAGTTTTGTCTTTGGTCTGCAACCCGGTAAACCGCCGGTTGACGTGATGCTCACGATCCTCGCCGTCATCGGCTGTGCGGCCACGCTACAGACCGCCGGTGGCCTGAATGTAATGATGCAGTTTGCAGAGCGCCTGCTGCGTAAACATCCCCAGCACATCACCCTTCTCGCACCGTTTACCACCTGGATGTTGACCTTCCTGTGCGGGACCGGGCACGTCGTCTACACCATGTTTCCCATTATCGCGGATATCGCCCTGAAAAAAGGCATACGCCCGGAACGGCCGATGGCGGTGGCCTCGGTGGCATCTCAGATGGCGATCACCGCCTCCCCCGTTTCCGTGGCCGTCGTTTCGCTGGTCTCGATTCTTGGTGCGCAGCACGGTATCGGCCACGCGTGGGGGATCCTTGAAATTCTTGCGGTCTCCGTACCGGCCTCACTGTCTGGCGTCGCCATTGCGGCACTGTGGAGCTTGCGTCGCGGGAAAAACCTCGCAGACGATCCTGAATTTCAGGAAAAGCTGAAAGATCCGAAACAGCGGGAGTTTATCTATGGAGGAACGGAGACGTTGATGGATCAACGTTTCCCGAAACAGGCCTACTGGTCCACGTGGATCTTCTTCGCCGGGATTGCCGTAGTGGTCCTGCTGGGTGCGCTGCCCGAGCTGCGTCCGGCGTTTGAGATCAAAGGGAAAATGACAGCCCTGTCGATGAACCTTGTCATTCAAATGATGATGCTGATCGCCGGGGCCATCATGCTGATGACCTGCAAGGTTAATGCGTCGGCCATTTCAAACGGGGCGGTATTTAAGGCGGGGATGGTCGCGATTTTCTCGGTGTTTGGCGTGGCGTGGATGAGCGATACCTTTTTTCAGGCGCATCTCTACGAGCTGAAAATGGCGCTGGAGGGGGTGGTGAAAAGTCATCCCTGGACGTATGCCATCGTGCTGTTCCTGGTATCAAAACTGGTCAACAGCCAGGCTGCGGCCTTGACCGCGGTCGCCCCGATGGGGTTGATGCTGGGCATCGATCCGAAAATGCTGGTGGCCTTCTTCCCGGCATCCTACGGCTACTTTGTGCTGCCCACCTATCCGAGCGATCTGGCCTGTATCGGGTTCGATCGCTCCGGCACCACCCGCATCGGTAAATTCATCATCAACCACAGCTTTATTCTGCCGGGGCTGATTGGCGTCAGCTGTGCCTGCGTGGTGAGCTATCTGCTGGTGCAGACGTTCTTCTGATCCTTCTGCGGGCGACAGGCTCTGTCGCCCTTCGACGTAAAAGCAGAAAAGAGTTTCTAATTTTAAAACATCGGTTTATTTTAGTGTGACTCACCCTGCGGTGTGAAGCGGAGTTCAATCAGCGCAATCGCTTTCTGGATCGCGCGGAGCGTAACCGGGTCCGCCGCAGCAGGATGGTTGGTGAAATCGATGTTTTTCAGCTGGGTCGACATCTTTTCGCGTACCTCAACCGGCGCGATAACGTCAATCACATCAAGGATTTGTTTGATAACCAGCTGGCAGGCGACGACGTCAGATACCAGTTCCTGATCGGCGCTCAGGTTTTGTGACATGGGGTTCTCCTTATTCAAAGGCCGCCATAGTAGCAAAACAGACGCCCTTCCATCTCCCTCTCGTCGTCCGCAGACATAAAAAAACCTGCCGAAGCAGGTTTTTTTATCAGAACATCGCACCCGGTGGGACGTCTTTAAACGTTGTGCAGTAGTTTGCCCACATGCTTTTCAGGATTTTGCGCAGTTTCATTATGTTGCTCCAGTAACGTGTTATGCAGGTGTTATTGTCAATACGCTTATAATATGACCACCATCACAAAAATCAACCATTTTGTGACCTGAGTCACGGTTATTAAACCCTCAGTGCTGCTGGTTTGTTAAAAAAAGCCATGATAAATCCGCACGTTACAGGCTTATAAATTCCAGTAAATGTTTATAAAATTTTTTGAGCGGGCAGGAAGAGAATGAGTGAAAACGTATCCGGCAAAGAGAGCCGTGGATTATCGCCTGCGGCGCTGCTGGTGGCCGGTGCTTTCTTTATGGAGTTTCTGGATGGGACGGTGATCGCCACCGCGTTGCCGGATATGGCAAAAAGCTTCGGCGACCAGGCGGTGGATCTGAATATCGGCATCAGCGCCTATCTGATCACCCTGGCCGTACTGATCCCCGCCAGCGGCTGGATCGCCGACCGCTTCGGCGCGCGAAAAGTGTTTGCCCTCGCGCTGGCGATCTTCACGCTGGCCTCGGTATTTTGCGGCCTGTCCACCACGCTCGATCAGTTCGTTGCGATGCGCGTCCTCCAGGGCATGGGTGGCGCGCTGATGGTGCCCGTAGGTCGCCTGGCCGTGCTACGCACAACGCCAAAACATCAGCTCATCACGGCAATCGCCACCCTGACGTGGCCTGCGCTGGTCGCGCCGATCATCGGCCCGCCGCTGGGTGGGTTCATTACCAGCTATGCCGACTGGCGCTGGATCTTCTTTATTAACGTGCCGCTGGGGATAATCGCCATTTTGCTGGCGCTGCGCATCATTCCAGACCTGCATGAAGATACGCGCCGACCGTTTGATTTACCGGGTTTTGTTGTCACCACCCTTGCTATGGTGAGCCTGGTTTATGCGATGGAGTTGATGGGCGCAGAGCCTCTGCGAACAGGATTAACCGCCACGCTGTTTATCGTCGGTGTCGTCGCCTTAAGCCTGGCGCTGCGTCACTTTAAGCGGGCAACCTGGCCGATGATCAGGCTCGATGCGATGCAGGTGCCGACGTTTCGCGTCACCCTGTACGGCGGATCGCTGTTTCGCGCCTCCATCAGCGCGGTTCCGTTCCTGTTACCGCTGATGTTCCAGGTCGGCTTTGGCATGGACGCGTTCCATTCTGGCCTGCTGGTGCTGGCGGTTTTCGTTGGCAATCTCACCATTAAACCGGCGACGACGCCGCTTATCCGCAGCCTGGGGTTTAAGCGGCTGTTGCTGATTAACGGTGCGTTGAATGTCCTGGCGTTGCTGGCCTGCGCGTTTCTTACGCCGCAGACGCCCGCGTGGCTCATCATGCTGATCCTTTATCTGGGCGGCGTTTTCCGTTCGATTCAGTTTACAGCCATCAGTACGTTGGCTTTTGCGGATGTGCCATCGGCGCAGATGAGCTATGCCAATACTCTGTTTTCAACCGCAACGCAGCTTGCCGTGGGGCTTGGGATCACGCTCGGGGCGATTGGTGTTCGTATCGGGGGAAAAGTCAGTGAGGCGATGGGGGTTGCCGGTATGCCGGGAATGAGCTTCCGGCTGGCATTTGTGGCAATCGCGCTGATCTGCCTGGTGGGAATGGTTGACACGCTGCGTCTGACTAAAGATGCGGGCAGCGCGGTCTCATCGAAAAAGTAACACTATCTGCCGGGCAGGCAACGCACCGCCCGGCAAAGTAAATCAGCCAACAATACCGCGCACGAAGGCTTCAATCTCTTTGTCCTGGCAGTTCTCGAAGAAGCACTGCTGGAAGCGCTGGCCTGATACGGCGGTTTTAACCAGCTCAGGATCGATTGCTCGCAGGGTATCCAGATAGTTTTCTTTCACCACCGCCGCTTTCACCTGGTTCAGGATCCCGGCGTTACGCACCTGCGGCTCTTTACGCTCTGGTGGATAGCCTTCGCCATTGCGTCCGGTAAACGCTTTCTCAAAGATAAAGCGTACGTTCAGTTCTGCCCCCCAGCCGAAGCCCTTCGCAAACGGCAGAGAAAGCGCGTTACCGTTGTTGATTTGCGCAAACAGGAAAGCATCCGCAGGATCGATGCAGTAACCGCAAATCACACCCGGATGGATGTTCAGGGACATCAGCGCGCCCTGCCCGGTACCGCAGCCGGTAACAACAAAATCAACGGCTTTAGCGTTAAGCAGAATGCTCGCCATGATGCCCAGGTGAATATAGGTGAGATGATGATCGTTCTCATCACTCATACCGACGTTATAGACCGGAAAACCTTTCTCATCAGCAACGGCTTTCAGCTCATTAAGGATGATGGGATTCTTAGCGGCCTGGCTGTTTTCCATCATCAGTGCAATTTTCATCTTGTCTCTCCTGAATGCATGGCGGGCGATCCCGCTGTGGATACCTTTTCAACTTAACCTTACTATCAAACAAACGCACTTTCAAATTAAGTGAAAACTTGTTTTAAAAAACAAAGATGCGCTCACAATTTCGCGCGGTGGCCCGGCTCGTTGCACAGTGAGAGGGCAGATCCTCCGGCTATTCCAGCCATTGCGTACCATCGCGTTGGTTACAATGGCGTATTTCCCGTCACGCAGAGTGAACCATGAAACGTGTAATCATAGCCGGAACGATCCTGTTGCTCGCCGGGTGCAGTATCAACCGTCAGGCAGAAGTCAGCAGTACGGATGCCCCAAACGGAATTGTGCGCCTCGACTATGGCCAGGCCATGCTGCAAAACGCCTGGTCTGATGAGTATGTTAATAACGGTACGGCAACCAAAGCCTGTCAACATATGGGCTACGCCACTGCGTCAGCCTACGGGCAGCCAATTAATACCTGCACCCTGATCAGCGGTTCACTCTGTCTGAACGAAAGTGTGACCATTCAGTATAAATGTCAGGGATATGCTGTTACCTCTTCCAGCCAGAATCCGTGGTATTAACCGCTACTGCCAGTCACGCTGGCAGTTTATTTAATAAGAACTAAAACAATTCTCATTAATAAATATAAATGGCGGCAATGCGTTTTATTCCCATTCGTATTTTTAATAAAGAAATATTTATTTTACTTTTTGCAAATAATTAAATAACAAATTATAGTGTCGCTCATCGTGAACCAGAATTAATAAACCGGAGCTGCACCATGTTAAAAACTGAAATGATCGACAAGCTCAATGCGCAAATGAATCTTGAGCTTTTTTCTTCCCTGCTTTATCAGCAGATGAGCGCCTGGTGCAGCTATCACAGCTTTGAAGGGGCGGCCGCCTTCCTGCGTCGTCATGCCCAGGAAGAGATGACGCACATGCAGCGTCTGTTTGATTACCTGACGGACACCGGCAGCCTGCCGCGCATTGATAACGTGGCATCGCCTTTTGCCGAATACGGCTCTCTTGATGAACTGTTCCGCGCCACCTATGAGCATGAACAGCTGATCACCCAGAAAATTAATGAACTGGCTCATGCCGCCATGACCAGCCAGGATTATCCAACCTTTAATTTCCTTCAGTGGTATGTGGCTGAACAGCACGAAGAAGAGAAGCTGTTTAAATCCGTGCTGGATAAATTATCTCTGGCAGGTAAATCCGGGGAAGGTCTGTACTTCATTGATAAAGAGCTGTCGACGCTCGATACCCAGAATTAACAGAAAAGCGGTGCTGAGTTTTCAGCACCGCATTATTTAATGGCGGCAGATTTTACTTTCGTGAGTGGAAAATCCGTCTGCTGCCGGAATGAATTTTCCGCGCGCCGCCAGAAACGCCACCAGCTCCGCGGCCGTCATCTCCGAAGCTGAACAGGTATGGAAACGCGCCGCTTCGCCAAAGCGGGCATGTATCGCCTCAACCAGACTCTCCTCCGTATAGCGCTCACCTGACTCAATCATCATATTCAGCACGTCGTGTCCGTGAATTGACATGGTTACCTCTCGCAAATAAAAAGCAGACTAAACGTTCCCTCTACGGCACGCTTTGCGCTGGCGCAGGTTACCCTTTTCTTTTTGTAAATTAATTATTACACCCTATGTAACGGTGATTTGACGAGATGGTGCTTTTCCCTTACTCTGCGCCGCAGAATGAGTCGCGGTATGGAAGCGTTGTAGAGGAAAGCGTGAAGAACAGAACTCTGGGAAGTATTTTTATCGTCGCCGGAACGACAATTGGCGCAGGAATGTTGGCCATGCCGTTGGCTGCCGCCGGCGTCGGGTTTGGGGTTACCGTAGTGCTGCTGGGCGGTCTGTGGGCCCTGATGTGTTACACCGCGCTATTATTGCTGGAGGTTTATCAGCATGTCCCTGCCGATACTGGCTTAGGCTCCCTGGCTGCACGCTATCTTGGACGCTACGGGCAGTGGATCACCGGTTTCAGCATGATGTTCCTGATGTACGCCCTGACTGCCGCTTACATCAGCGGCGCCGGGGAGCTGATTGCGTCAAGTATCAATGACGGCTTCGGTGCGTCACTTTCACCGGAAACAGGCGCCATTGTCTTTACGCTGATCGGTGGCGGCGTGGTTTGTGCGGGCACATCGCTGGTCGATCTGTTTAACCGTTTTTTGTTCAGCGCCAAAATTCTCTTCCTGATTGTGATGCTGGTGCTGCTGGCACCGCATGTTCACAAGATTAACCTGCTCTCCCTCCCGCTGGAGAAAGGTCTGGCGCTTTCGGCCATCCCGGTTATTTTCACCTCCTTCGGTTTTCACGGCAGCGTGCCGAGCATCGTGAGCTATATGAACGGTGATATTCGCAAGCTGCGCCGCGTCTTTGTTATCGGCAGCGCCATTCCGTTGATTGCTTACCTGTTCTGGCAGCTGGTGACGCTGGGCAGTATTGATTCCAATACCTTTATCGGCCTGATGGCAGAGCATTCTGGTCTGAATGGATTCCTGGTTGCCCTGCGTAACGTGGTGGCCTCTTCACACGTGGAGCTGGCGGTACATCTGTTTGCAGACCTGGCGCTGGCAACCTCCTTCCTCGGCGTAGCGCTTGGCCTGTTTGACTATATGGCGGATCTGTTCCAGCGTCGCAATACCGTTGCCGGACGCTTACAGACGGGGGCGATGACCTTCCTGCCGCCGCTGGCCTTCGCGCTCTTTTACCCGCGCGGGTTTGTGATGGCGCTGGGGTATGCTGGCGTGGCATTATCGATTCTGGCCCTGCTGCTGCCTTCCCTGCTGGCGTGGAAGAGCCGCATGCAGCATCCGCAGCAGGGGTATCGCGTAGCGGGCGGTACGCCAATGCTGTGCGTGGTGTTTGGTTGTGGGGTGGTGATTATTCTGGTGCAGATTTTGATTGCAGCGGGGATGCTGCCGGAAGTGGGATAACTTATTTATACAGGTCCTGAGGTACTGTTCCGTTCACCTTAAGATCAACAGAATATAATTTTTTCACAGCATGTGAACGGGATAAGGGGGCCGCCGCGGCCCCCTTATCAATCCCCGCGGCCCCGCGGAAAATCGGTGCTTCGCACTGCGCTCACCTCCCGACCATCTGCCTGCGGTCGGCTCAACTCGACATCCTGTCTCGATTCGCCTCTGGCCGCCATCCATGGCGTCCAGCCCTTGTCATCTGGTCTCCGGTTCGCCGATTTTAGCGGGGACTCAACACCCGTGCCCCATTCAGGCTACAGTAATTAATGGTTTAATGCAGGCAACAGCTTTTAAACTTCTTCCCACTCCCGCACGGGCACGGATCGTTACGCCCCACCTTCGACCCGTTCACGATCGGCTTTTTCGCTTCCGGCTGCTGCGGGTTAGCCACCCAGTAGTTATACAAACGCAGCGCCGCAGGCTGAATGCTTTCGATGCTGGCCATGTACTCCTCTTCGGTCAGCGCATCCAGCTTCTCGCTGTTCTCTTCCGTCCCGTGCAGGGCAATCACCGCCAGGTCCGCTTCCAGCTCTTCCGGCAGGGATGACCAGTCCGTCAGCGCCACGCCGCGCATGTAGCCATAGCACCACTCTTCCACCACGGTATAGCTCTGACCGTCAACGTCGTTATAGCCAAACAGCGGTTCAAACTGATCCGGGTATTCGCTCAAACGCTCGGCAATATCGTTCATGTGCTTAAAGCAGAGATCGATAAAACGGTTCATCTCACGATCGTTTTTCCAGCGCGGAATATATTTCTCACCACCCCAGACCGCCACCAGCCAGGTGTCGGGCTCCACCACAACGGGACCGGAAAGTACTGCGGTAAGCATGCCGTCCAGTTCGGACACGTCAATCACGGATGCATCGTCGTGACCGTAAGAGATTAATGTCTCTTCCAGCCACGCCATCTCGCTTTCATTTAATGGGCCTTCAGCCATTGCTGATACTCCTGATAAAAAAAACGATCCTGACATATATCGCCGCGCGTGCCTATCTGAAGTTTAGGTCTTTATTGCTGCAAAAACGTGCAAATCGTGACCGTTGCACAACTTATGGGCTTTGTTGTTAAGGAGATGTGATCTCCGCTGTAAATTCATCTCATCCCGCAAAGGCGCATAAAACGGCGCTCTATACTCAACGTGTTGTGACCCGGTCAAGGGATTAACCATTCTGGCAACCTTTTTGCTTAATGTTCTGCGCGCTTCGCGGTGCGTGGGATCCTCGCCGTATTAAGCATGAGATTGCTTCTAAAGTGCATTTTGTTCTCGCTCTTGTTTTTGAATTTACGATGCCATCAGGCGTTCGGGTTTATACCTGGTGCAAAAACCTCTTTGCTAAGGAACATAATAATGTCGCTGAAATTTACCAAAACTCCCCTCTCCCTGGTGCTGGCCGGTTGTCTGGTGACGGCCTTTTCCGCGCAGGCCGATATCGTCATCGGCGTGGCCGGGCCGTTCACAGGCCCGAACGCAACCTATGGCGATCAATACTGGCATGGCGCTACGCAGGCGGCGGAAGACATTAACGCCGCTGGCGGGATCAACGGTGAGAAAATCAAACTGGTTCAGGGCGACGACGCCTGCGAGCCCAAACAGGCCGTCGCCGTTGCCAACCGCTTAGTCGATCAGGATAAGGTGAAAGCGGTCGTCGGCCACTTCTGCTCCTCGTCGACCATGCCCGCCTCCGAGGTCTACAGCGATGCCGGGATCCTCTCCATCACCCCCGGCTCAACGAACCCGCTTATTACCGAACGTGGCATGAGCGATATATTTCGCATGTGCGGACGTGACGACCAGCAGGGCCAGGTCGCCAGCGATTTCATTCTTGATAAGCTGAAAGCCAAACGGGTGGTCATCATCCACGATAAAGACACCTACGGCCAGGGGCTGGCGGACGCCACTAAGGCGGCGCTGGCGAAACGCGGCGTGAAGGAGGTGATGTACGAAGGGTTATCCCGCGGGGAGAAAGACTTTAACGCGCTGGTGACCAAAATTGGCGCACAAAAACCGGACGTGGTGTTCTTCGGGGGCTGTCACCCGGAAGCGGGTCCGCTGGTTCGCCAGATGCGTGAACAGGGCGTGCAGGCGAAGTTCTTCTCGGGAGACTGTATCGTCAATGAAGAGATGGTCACCGCCGCCGGTGGGGCGCAGTACACCAACGGTATTTACATGACCTTCGGTAAAGATCCGCGCCTGATCCCGGACGGAAAAGCCGTCATCGAGAAATTCCGCACCGGTAAATTTGAACCTGAAGGATACACCCTCTACGCCTACGCGTCTGTGCAGGCTATCGCGGCGGCATTCAAGGCCACGAAAGGGACGGATTCCGCAAAAGCCAGCGAGTGGCTGAAGGCCAACCCTGTCGACACGGTGATGGGTAAAAAAGCCTGGGACAGCAAAGGTGACCTCAAAGTCTCTGACTACGTGGTCTACCAGTGGGATGACAAAGGCAAATATAAAGAAGTGCCATAACGGGACGGAATCTGCTCAGCGCCGGCAGGTCTGACTGTCGGCGTAACCCTTTATTCAGGTGCGCGACCATGAGTACATTCTTCCTGCAACAATTAATTAATGGCTTAACGCTGGGTTCGGTCTACGGTCTTATCGCCATCGGCTACACCATGGTGTACGGCATCATCGGTATGATCAATTTCGCCCATGGCGAAGTGTATATGATCTCCGCCTATCTCTCGGCCATTGGCCTGGCCCTGCTGGCGTTTTTTGGACTCCACTCCTTTCCGCTGCTGATCCTGGGGACGCTGGTTTTCACCATCGTGGTCACCGGCGTTTATGGCTGGACGATTGAGCGCATCGCCTATAAGCCGCTACGCAACTCGACGCGTCTGGCGCCGCTGATTTCGGCCATCGGGATGTCGTTGATACTGCAAAACTACGTCCAGCTCAGCCAGGGCCCGCGCCAGCAGGGCGTGCCTACCATGCTGGATGGCGTGCTGCGTTTTCACCTTGGCGAAGGGTTTGTCCAGATAACCTATACCAAAGTCTTTATTCTCATCGCCTCGTTCGCGGGCATGCTGGTGCTGACCTGGATTATCAACCGTACCCGCTTAGGACGCATGTGCCGTGCGGTGCAGCAGGATCGTAAGATGGCCTCCATTCTGGGTATCAACACCGACAGAATTATTTCGCTGGTGTTTGTTATCGGCGCAGCCATGGCCGGGCTGGCGGGCGTGCTGATCACCATGAATTACGGCACCTTTGATTTTTACGTCGGGTTCGTTATCGGCATCAAGGCCTTTACTGCGGCGGTGCTGGGTGGCATCGGCTCTCTGCCCGGTGCGATGCTTGGCGGGCTGATTCTGGGCGTCGCAGAAGCGCAATTCTCCGGGATGGTGAACTCGGATTATAAAGACGTGTTCTCGTTTGGATTGTTGGTCTTAATTCTGATCTTCCGTCCTCAGGGGCTGCTGGGCCGCCCCGTCGTGGCTAAAGTGTAAGGAACAACGCGATGACCTCTGACGGTTTTTCCCTGAAGCGCTGCATTCTGGACTCGATTTTTTCCGGAATGATCGCCCTGATTATTTTCGGTCCGATTGCGGGCGTGATACTGGATGGTTACAGCTTTACCTTTGACGGCCAGCGGCTGGCGTGGATTGTTGGCACGGTGATGTTGGGACGCTTTTTGCTGAGCGCGTTTTCAGCTACGGCGGCCGGAAGACGTTTACAGGCGCGGTTTGAATCCAACAATGCGGGGGTGTATGTCCGGCCGCCGGCGTATAAAAGCCGCATGCGCTGGATCATTCCGCTGATTGTCACGCTGGCGATCTGCTTCCCGTTTGTGGCCACTAAATACGTTCTGACGGTTGCCATTCTCGGACTGATCTACGTCCTGCTCGGTCTTGGGCTGAACATTGTTGTTGGCCTGGCAGGGCTGCTGGATCTGGGTTATGTCGCCTTCTATGCCATCGGCGCTTACGGGCTGGCGCTCGGGTATCAGTATCTGGGGCTTGGGTTCTGGAGCATGCTGCCGCTGGCGGCGCTAATGGCCGCGGGCGCGGGCGCCCTGCTCGGCTTTCCAGTGCTGCGCATGCACGGGGATTATCTCGCCATCGTCACGCTCGGGTTTGGCGAGATCATCCGCCTGGTGCTGAACAACTGGCTCACCTTCACCGGCGGGCCTAACGGCGTTTCAGCCCCTGCCCCGACCTTTTTTGGCCTGGAGTTTGGCCGACGCGCCAAAGAAGGCGGCGTCCCCTTCCACGAGTTCTTCGGCCTGACCTATAACCCCAACTTGAAGTTTATCTTCATCTATGCGGTGCTGTTCCTGGTAGTCATGCTGGTGCTGTACATTAAACACCGGCTGACCCGAATGCCCATTGGACGGGCGTGGGAAGCGCTCCGTGAGGATGAGATTGCCTGCCGTTCAATGGGGCTAAATCACGTTCTGGTCAAACTCTCGGCCTTCACCCTGGGCGCATCGACGGCAGGTATCGCCGGGGTGTTTTTTGCCACCTACCAGGGGTTTGTAAACCCGACCTCTTTCACCTTTTTTGAATCGGCCCTGATCCTCGCCATTGTGGTCCTGGGCGGGATGGGCTCCACCGTCGGCGTCGTACTGGCCGCCTTTGTGCTGACCGTCACGCCGGAACTGCTGCGCAGCTTTGCGGAATATCGCGTGCTGCTGTTTGGCATGCTGATGGTGGTGATGATGATCTGGCGTCCTCGCGGTCTGATCCGCATCAACCGCAGCGGATTTGCCGTGCGTAAAGGAGTGGCGCCATGAACGCAACGATTTTATGTGTAGAACATCTGATGATGCACTTCGGCGGGATCAAGGCCTTAAACGACGTCAATCTTGAGGTGCAGCGCGGCTCCATTACCGCACTCATTGGGCCTAACGGCGCGGGAAAAACGACCGTCTTTAACTGCCTGACCGGTTTCTACCGGGCCTCCGGCGGCAACATTCTGTTCAATGCACGAAATAAAACCACCAATGTCATTCAGGTGCTCGGCCAGAAATTCCAGCCGGGCGACTGGCTCAACCCGGCGCAGCTTGGTCAACGCCTGTTCTATAAGATGTTTGGCGGCACGCATCTGGTGAACCGCGCGGGTCTTGCGCGCACGTTTCAGAACATCCGCCTGTTCCGCGAGATGTCCGTTGTGGAAAACCTGCTGGTGGCACAGCACATGCGCGTCAACCGCAATCTGCTGGCGGGGGTGCTGAACACCCCTGCGTATCGTCGCTCAGAGAACGATGCGCTGGACCGGGCGTTTTACTGGCTGGAGGTGGTGGATCTGGTGGATTGCGCGAACCGTCTGGCCGGGGAAATGTCCTATGGCCAGCAACGACGCCTCGAAATCGCCCGCGCCATGTGTACCGGCCCGGAGATGATTTGTCTCGATGAACCTGCTGCCGGCCTGAACCCGGTGGAAACGCACAAGCTGAGTGAGATCATCCGGTTCCTGCGCGACCACCATGACATCACGGTTCTGCTGATCGAGCATGATATGGGGATGGTGATGGGCATTTCAGATGACATCATTGTGCTCGATCATGGCGATGTGATTGCCAGAGGTAAACCGGCTGAAATCCAGCACAATGAAAAAGTGATTGCCGCGTATCTGGGCACCGACGAAAGCGAGGTAAATCTGTGAGCGAACCGATGCTTCAGTTTCAGGATGTGGATGTTTTCTACGGGGTGATCCAGGCGTTGAAGCAGGTTTCGCTTGAGGTTAACAAAGGGGAAACCGTGGCCCTGATTGGCGCTAACGGCGCGGGGAAGTCAACATTACTGATGTCTGTCTTTGGTCAGCCCCGGATCCGCAACGGGCAGATCCTCTTCTGCGGCGAGGATATCAGCCACAAATCCACCCACTATGTTGCCACCGGCGGCATCGCGCAGGCACCTGAGGGACGACGCATTTTCCCGGATATGTCTGTAGAAGAGAACCTGCTGATGGGGACAATCCCCGTCGGCAATCAGCATGCAGCGGAAGATATGCAAAGCATGTTCGACCTCTTCCCCCGCCTCAAGGAGCGACGTTACCAGCGGGCGATGACGCTCTCCGGCGGTGAACAGCAGATGCTGGCTATCGCCCGCGCGCTGATGAGCCGTCCTAAACTTCTGCTGCTGGATGAACCCAGCCTCGGCCTCGCGCCAATCGTGGTTAAACAGATTTTCCAGACGCTGCGCGAACTGGCCCGTAACGGAATGACGATTTTTCTGGTCGAGCAGAATGCGCACCACGCGCTGAAGTTGTCCGACCGCGGCTATGTGATGGTTAACGGGCAGATTCGGTTAAGCGGCAGCGGCGAGGCGTTGCTGAAGGATCCGGAGGTGAGGAAGGCGTATCTGGGTGGCGTGTGAAACGAAAAGGCTATAGTGAGAAAAACTCACAGTGATTGCGATTATTAATCGTTTTTCAAAAACGCACGCCTTCCAATATTATCCTCTCGACCTACCCGGACGGTGGGCCAATTAAAACATTCAGGCGCAAACTGAATAGTCATAATGAGAGGAACCGGGGCAAACATGACACTTGATGCTTTATTTCAGTTAATGAAAATTATATCGCCATCTGAAACCCCATCAGGTGGCGATTTAGCGAATTTTATGACCATGCTTATCTCCACCAAAAATCATTCTGACGCCCTGTTACCGTTTTCGCAGCGCGCGTATATGCTTTCAGTTGCCTATAGCGATCCCCAAAAAGCAGCTGCGTTGCTTTCATCCTGTCAGCCCGAAGCAGGCAACCCTCTCCCGCTGCTCAATTTCTCTGGCTGGCCGGACGTGCGTTACGCCACTTCTGGTGAATTACAGACGCCGGAGTCTGAGGACTATTTTAACAAGATTTCGCCTGCCGCCACGCTATTACGCGCGGCAATTATTGACGCTGAACAGCAGAAAAACACGCCAGCATTTTATATTCTGGATAAGGTGCTCAACCTGAACAGCGCTTTGCCAGAACGTTATAAAAAGATGGCAAATATATCTTATTCATAACGGTATTAATAAATCCGACTGTCATCGTATGCCAGATAATCGATATCCAGCGCCGGAACGACCGGGGTATGGTTTTGCAGCCAGGCCAGAAGATGCTGAATGCTCTCTCTTTTGAGTGAATTTTTTGGCCAGACGAGGTAGTAGCCATCCCCCGTCGCGATAGCTTCCCTGAAAGGCAGGCCCAGCAGGCCACTTTTCAGGGCATCAAGCGTGAGATGCAGGTCGGCGATAGCGATGCCGTGCCCGTTCATCGCGGCAATACTTCCCTGTTCAAGGGTATCGAACACCATACCGCTGCTCATATCGAGCCCCGGGAACAATCCTGTTCTTCGCAGCCAGCGCCGCCAGTCACGTCTGCCCGGTGAAGGATGGATCAGATCGCATTGCGGAAGCCGCTGCCGGGCCGGTTCGATAAGTGATGGAGTACAAACCGGGATAAGCCATTCATGAAATAGCAGTTGGCTTTCCGTTGTGTCACCAAAACGCCCATTGCCGAGAAGAATGGCCCAATCGTAGGGCTCAAGATTGAAATCAACGGTGTCAATGTCCATCCAGACGCTGGCAATCTCAACCTGTGGTTTTGCATGGTTGTTGCGAAAAGATCGCAGCACGTCGAGAAGCCATCTCATGGTCAGGGTACTGGGTGCTTTAAGCCGCAGCAGGTGGTTTTCACTACGAAATACCCGGCAGGCCCATTCAATGCTCGTGAAGCTTTCGTTCAGCTGCCCGGCAAGCACTCGCCCGGCTTCAGTGACCTCCACCCGAGGACCTTGCCTTTTGAAAAGCTCGCAGTCGAACCACAGTTCAAGGGTACGAACATGTCTGCTGACCGCGCCCGGCGTAATATTGAGCGTTTCAGCGGCTTTACTGAAGGAGTTCAACCGCGCAGCAACTTCAAACGCACGCAGTGCATACAATGGCGGTAAAGACATAGCGTCCCTTAAATGAAAATTTCATTATGCTAAAACTTGTTCCGGGGCAACGCCAGCAAGTAAATTATGGAGAAACACAATGATCCCCAATATACCGAGTCATATCGATAGGGGTCAAAATCGATATGCAAAAAGCTGCGGACAAACTCGTAGCCATTAGCAAAGATGTTTATCTGAACGGCTGCAACAGCGATTACAAACACCATATATGCGATAAATAGCGGGTATTTACGCAGCCTGTTAACTTTTAGTTTACCGAGATAAAGCAGGAAAAAAATTGCCACAGATACAACAAAATACACGATAGCAGGCCAAACAGGTGGATGAAGCGAAAATTCTAATTCTTGTGACATAATCAATTCTCTTTAGCTATATGGTACATCTGCCAACCCGTAATACTCCCACTGGTCAAATCCAGCGCCATTGCGGTTTTAGACGCTTCTTGCCAACCTCTGATATAATCGGATTGGATATTGTGGAATAAACTCCAGGACTTTTCTCTGGGGCCCAAAACCTTTCTGCCCGCACCATATGCTGATAAAGAGAGATCAACGACGCCATAGACTAAGTCTGCCTGGTTATTACCATAACCTAACTTCGTAGCAGCAAATCTATATGCATCTCTCAGGGTTCCTGATTGTTCTTCACGGAAAAGGAGATAATAGCCATTTTCGTACATATTATTTAAACCATGAGCGATCATAGGGGCGCCGTACGCAGCACATGCCAGACCCAGCGAACCAACACATAAACTAGCGCCCCCATAAACTTGTGCGCCACCGGCGACGAAGCCAATCTGTTTGAGCGCGATGGTTGTCGTTGTCGTCCGATTTATTTCGACAACTATGTATATCTTCGCTCGGTTAAAAGTAAGCAGCTCATCCTGTTCATGGAGGTGCCGTATCTGTTCATCAAGGATATGTGTCCCCCCAGAATAGGTAAGACAATGGGATTCAATCTCTCTTTTCAAATTCCCCACAAGCTGTTGGATTTCAAAAAACAGATTTGAAGTGCCATAAAGTATATGCTTTGCGGCGATTTGCTCTGCGAGCAGCTCAATTTCACGGATTTTATGCTCAAAATGACTTTTATCACGATTATGATTATACATTCCACCTCCATGTTACAAATGATGATCATCAATACTACATGCGTTTAGACGACATTCAATAGTCGTTTACATATATGCGTTTGCAGCAGCTAAGAGGTGAAATTTCTTATACAAAGTGCACACGGCCACATCGTGCATTATCGCCACATGCTTTTATACCCGGCGCTTACAGTCAGATGATTGGGCAGTAAGTGACAATGCTGTACGGCGGCACTGCCTCAGTTCGTCCACCTGTTGTACCAGTTTCCGTTCGCTTTGCCCGAGGCATTCCCGTTTTCATACCCTCTGCGTACCTACCTACACAGCTTTCTGAGAAGCTTTTATGCGCTGGTCGGTTCACTACCGTTCCGCTTATTTTTCATTTAAAAAACCAGTTCACATCCTGGACGTTTGAGAGCTTGTCGCCGGAGAGCCATGTTAAAGTTGTCCCTGTGCCGGGCTGGAAAATAAGATTTGTTGTCAGGAAGGGGGGATTGCAGGCACAAAAAAACCACCTTTCGGTGGTTTCACGACACTGCTTATTGCTTTGATTATTCTGCTTTTTCCCATGGTAGCCGGAGTGGGACTTGAACCCACACAGCGCGAACGCCGAGGGATTTTAAATCCCTTGTGTCTACCGATTCCACCATCCGGCCAGGGAAGAAAGTGGAGGCGCGTTCCGGAGTCGAACCGGACTAGACGGATTTGCAATCCGCTACATAACCGCTTTGCTAACGCGCCTTAAATCTGTTGTCTTTCGACCTGCACCCGCAAACTGCCGATGCATTAATCTGGAGCGGGAAACGAGACTCGAACTCGCGACCCCGACCTTGGCAAGGTCGTGCTCTACCAACTGAGCTATTCCCGCATGTCATCAAGTAACTATTTAACTACTTCCTAACCACTTGATTTCATTATCGTCCGGCTAACTGTGCCGCCGTTCGATGCGTTGCATTCTACTGATATGACGTTTTGAGTCAACGTTATTTTTTGCATCTCAGGATCGTTTGCTGAAAATTAAGCCGAAACGATCACTGTTCAAGCAAATCACCGCGCGCAGCGTTCAAATATTGCAGCATTGACCACAGCGTCAGCACCGCCGCAACCCACAGCAGACCAATGCCGGCCCACTCTACCCAGGCATTCGGACGCCACAGCATCCATACCAGCGCCGCCATCTGTGCGGTGGTTTTAACTTTACCGATCCAGGACACCGCCACGCTGCTGCGTTTACCCAGCTCCGCCATCCACTCGCGCAGGGCAGAGATAATAATCTCACGGCCAATCATGGTCGCGGCAGGCAGCGTTACCCACCAGGTATGATAATGTTCCGCCACCAGCACCATCGCGATTGCCACCATCACCTTATCCGCAACCGGATCGAGGAACGCGCCAAAGCGGGTACTCTGGTTCCAGCGACGCGCCAGATAACCATCAAACCAGTCCGTAACGGCAGCGATCAGGAAAATCAGCGCACAGGCAAAAGGCGCCCAGACGACCGGCAGGTAAAATGCCAGGACGAAGAACGGAATGAGCACAACGCGAAAAAGAGTGAGCAACGTAGGGATATTAAATCGCATGATGACGGTAACTGTCTGTTGTCAGTAAAATTTAGCTCTATGTTGCTACAGAGCCCTCAATGTTTCAACGAGTAGTAGATCTTTTCTGCCAGCCCTTGCGAAATACCCGGCACTTTTGCAATTTCTTCCATACTGGCGTTGAGTAATCCTTGCAATCCGCCCATATACTTCAACAGCATCTGGCGACGTTTTGGCCCGACGCCTTCAATCGTCTCAAGGGTACTGGTATTTTTCACTTTCGCCCGTTTTTTACGGTGCCCACTGATGGCGTGATCGTGCGACTCATCGCGGATATGCTGGATCACATGCAGCGCAGGGGAATCCGGCGGCAAGCTAAAGCCCTCGCCTTCCGGCTCAAAGAACAGCGTTTCCAGGCCAGCCTTACGATCTGCCCCTTTCGCTACCCCTAGCAGCAGCGGATGGTTCTTATCCCACTCCACGTCGAGCGATTCAAATACCGCCTTCGCCTGCCCCAACTGCCCTTTCCCGCCGTCGATAAGGATAACGTCCGGGATTTTGCTCTCTTCAATCGCTTTACCATAGCGACGGCGCAGCACCTGGTTCATGGCGGCATAATCGTCACCGGGCGTAATGCCAGTGATGTTATAGCGACGATACTCTGCCCGCAGCGGACCGTTGGCATCAAAGACCACACACGACGCCACGGTCTGCTCACCCATCGTATGGCTGATGTCGAAGCATTCCATGCGTTTCACTTCCGGCAGCTTAAGCAGCGTAGCAAGCGCGGTTAAACGCTGGCTGACGGTCGACTGCTGGGACAGTTTGGTGGTCAGCGCCGTGGCGGCATTGGTTCGCGCCAGCTTCAGATAACGCGCGCGATCGCCGCGCGGTTTCGTCTGAACATTCACCCGGCGGCCTGCCAGCTCTGAAAGCGACTCCGCCAGCAGGGTTTTATCATCGAGCGCGAAGTCGAGCAGGATCTCCGAGGGCAGCGTACGCATCTGACTGCCCTGCAAATAAAACTGGCCGACGAAGGTCTCCACCACTTCACCCAGCTCAGTGCCGCCCGGCACTTTCGGGAAGTAGCTGCGGCTGCCGAGCACTTTGCCCTGACGAATAAAAAGCACATGAACGCAGGCCAGACCGGCGTCAAAGGCTACACCGATAACATCGAGGTCGTCGCCCGTATTGGAAACAAACTGCTTCTCGGTCACCCTGCGCACCGCCTGAATCTGGTCGCGGATGCGTGCGGCCTCCTCAAATTCCAGCGCCGCGCTGGCTTTTTCCATACGGGCAATCAGTTGCGTCAGCACCTGATCGTCTTTCCCGGCTAAAAACAGGCGGACATATTCCACCTGCTGCGCGTACTCTTCTTCGCTCACCAGCCCTTCAACGCACGGCCCCAGGCAGCGGCCAATCTGATATTGCAGGCATGGCCGGGAGCGGTTGCGATAAACGCTATTTTCGCACTGGCGAACAGGAAAGATTTTTTGCAAAAGCGCCAGCGTTTCCCGCACGGCATAACCGTTCGGGAACGGGCCGAAATATTCACCTTTCGCATGCTTAGCGCCACGATGCATCGCCAGCCGCGGGTGCGTGTCGCCGCTCAGGAAGATAAACGGATAGGATTTGTCATCGCGCAGCAGAACGTTGTAGCGCGGCTGATACAACTTAATGTAGTTGTGCTCAAGGAGCAGCGCTTCCGTTTCCGTATGCGTTATGGTGACATCAATGTTGTGTATTAGTGCGACCAGCGCTTCGGTTTTACGGGAGGCAAGGTTGCTGCGGAAATAGCTGGAAAGGCGTTTCTTCAGATCTTTCGCCTTACCAACATAGATAACCGTACCGCCAGCATCGTACATACGGTAGACGCCTGGCTGGCTGGTGACGGTTTTCAGAAATGCTTTTGAATCGAACGCTTCACTCACTGACTTATTAACGACTCCGCATTGCACAAACCATGGCGAATGGCCAGGTGAGTCAGTTCGACATCACCGTGAATGTTCAGTTTACTGAACATTCGATAGCGATAGCTGTTGACCGTTTTTGGGCTGAGATTCAGCTGCTCTGAGATCTCATTCACCTTCTGACCTTTAGTGATCATCAGCATAATCTGCAATTCGCGCTCAGACAAACTGGCAAACGGAGATTCCGTTTTTTCCGGTTCAATCTGACTCAGCGCCATCTGTTGAGCAATATCAGAAGCGATGTAGCGCTGCCCGGCGTGTACGGTGCGGATCGCATTGACGACTTCCTGCGGCGCGGCGCCTTTACTGAGATACCCGGCAGCACCCGCCTGCATAACCCTGGCGGGCAGCGGATTTTCGGTATGGACGGTCAGCATGATAACTTTGGTATCAACGAACATGCGCGCGATTTTGCGCGTGGCTTCAAGCCCGCCAATACCGGGCATGTTCATATCCATCAGCACCACGTCTGCGGAGTTAGCGCGACACCATTTGACGGCATCTTCGCCACAACACGCCTCGCCGGCAACTTTAATACCCTTTATATCTTCAAGAATGCGTCGTATCCCTGCGCGCACCAGTTCGTGGTCATCAACAAGAAGGACGTTGATCAAAGGAAATGTCTCCAGAATAGGGATAACGCTACTGACTGCTAATTGGGTTTATATTAACGGTTTTCCATGCAAGATTAAAACGCTAAAAAATCGGCTATTCGATTCTTGTCTCGTTTTTGGAAATTAAGCTGTACAGTAAGTGGAAAGAAAACCCTTGCCCGCCGGGCTTTTACCGCTATTTTTTAGCATCGACATTCGAAAAGTTACTAAAACAGTTGTTAACTCAAACGAAAAAGAGCGCGCGATTTTTTGTAACAACAATTAACGAATGGCGAACCGGGGATAAACATTTAATTGTCGCTAACATATTGGACAGAGTACCTTCATAATCCGCGCCGCCCAATAATCACTGCGCGATAAGTATAAAAAACAACCACTGCATTTTTTGCCGTAGCTTGTGGTATACTCCGCCGCCTTAACTTTCATCGTCGCGCTCATGCGCTGTTTTATAATGAGGAAAATAAATGAGCACACCTGAATTTGCCACTGCCGAGAATAACCAGGAACTGGCACAGGAAGTAAACTGCCTGAAGTCGCTGCTGACGCTTATGCTACAGGCGATGGGCCAGGCTGATGCTGGTCGTGTGATCATTAAAATGGAAAAACAGATCGCGCAGATGGAAGACCAGGCGGAATCCGCTGTTTTTGCCAATACGGTTAAGCAAATTAAACAAGCCTACCGCCAGTAACAAAAACGGCTGGATGCAAAGCATTCAGCCGTTTTCTCGTCTGACACGCAGAACGTGATATCAGTCAGATAAGCCCCGTCGCCGCGGCATAACACGCTATCTGGATCTTATTCGGTGCGTTGAATTTCTTCTGCATATTCTTTTGATGGAAATTGACGGTATTTTCCGAGATGGAGAGAATGATGGCGATTTCTGCCGACGTCTTCCCTTCTGCGGTCCACTTCAGAATTTCCCGCTCACGCTTGCTGAATTTCATTTCAGGCGGCATCACCGTCTCATGTTCAAAGCGTAACAGTGTGGTGAGCGCCATCTGGACCAGCATTTGTAAACGCAGCTCAACTTCTTCACTGGATATCGAGTGTGCCTGTAAGCTGGTACATGACACGGAGAGGAAACCGAGCGCATGATTTGGCATCATCAGACACTGCGTTATTCCCTTGCGTAAACCGTGGTCCCGCGCGCCGTCCCATAATTGCTGGGCATCCGTGAATAATTCATCCGTCCAGGGCAAATGTCCCTGAATGAAATTCTCCGGCTTCAGCACCGGGTCAATGGCGAAATAATTCTCGGACTGATATTGCGCCATCCATTGTTGCGGATAACTGGAATGGACGGAGGTTCGCGGGCGGGTAAATGGCACAGGGTGTCGAACACAAAGCGCATAATAATCGAATTCAAGCGCCTGCGTTTGTCGCTGAAGTTCCTGATATACCTCTTCGGCACAGGTCATTTCCTGAAACCGGAGGAAGCATTCCCGTCGCCAGGTGAAAAAGTCTATATCCCTCATACTTACTGAATGAAGCCTCTGATAAAGATAATCATTATTATGGTGAATATAACCTAACACATAAAGCATGATTATTTATATAAAATATCGGCCACAGGCAGATTATCTTTAATTTGGCGATGGCTTATCCACATCAGGCGGAATAAAAAAGCAACAGAACGGAGTTTAAGGGAGGATAATTTGCTCCAGAAGCGGCATCTGGAGCAAATTGAACGCTAAAATGCTACTGCATTAAGAATTTTTCAAGGAACTGACGGGTACGGGGCTGCTGCGGATTGGCAAACAGCGCTTTAGCCGGCCCCTGCTCAACTATTCTCCCCTGATCCATGAAAATAGCCCGATCGGCAACGTCGCGAGCGAAGCTCATTTCATGCGTCACAATCACCATCGTGCGTTTCTCCTGCGCCAGCTGTCGGATCGTGTTCAGTACTTCCCCGACCAGCTCAGGATCGAGCGCGGAGGTGGGTTCGTCAAACAGGATCACATCCGGGCGCATCGCCAGCGCGCGCGCAATGGCGACACGCTGCTGCTGCCCGCCAGATAAGCGACGCGGATAGCTCGTCTCCTTCCCTGCCAGCCCAACCTTCGCCAGCAGCTCGCGGGCGCGGACCGTCGCGTCTTCCTTAGGTTCCCCCTTGACGATGACCGGCCCTTCAATAATGTTTTCCAGCACCGTGCGGTGCGGAAAGAGATTAAAGCTCTGGAACACGAAGCCGACATGCTGGCGCAGGCGGCGAATCAGCCCTTTTTGCTGGCTGATGGGTTTCCCGGTATCAATGGTGATATCACCCACGCGGATCGTCCCGCCTTCGGGCTGCTCCAGTAAATTGATGCTGCGCAGCAGCGTGGTTTTGCCTGACCCGCTCGGGCCGATAATTGCTACCACTTCGCCCTGCTCAACCTCAAGATCAATGCCATGCAGCACCGTTTGTCCATGGAATTTTTTCACCAGATTTTTGACGTCAATTGCACTCATTTTGGATCACGCTCCTGGCGGTTAAGCTGGTTTTCAAAATAGTTTTGCAGAGCGGACAGTACCGTCGCCATCACCCAGTAAATCAGCGAGGCCGCCAGATACATGGTAAACACTTCCAGCGTGCGCGAGGTGATCAGCTGCGCCTGACGGAACAGCTCCGGCACCTGAATGGTCGCCGCAAGCGAGGTGTCTTTCACCAGGCTGATAAAGCTGTTGCTCAGCGGCGGCAGCGCCACGCGCGCCGCCTGGGGCAGGATCGCCCGGCGCAGCGTCTGCCACGGGGTCATCCCGATACTGGCCGCCGCTTCCCACTGCCCTTTATCGATGGAGGAGATCGCCGCACGCAGCGTTTCAGAGGTGTACGCCGCGGTATTCAGCGACAGGCCTATCATCGCCGCCGGGATCGGATCCAGCTCAATACCAAACTGTGGCAGCCCGTAGTAAATCATAAACAGCTGGGCGATAAGCGGCGTTCCGCGGAACACGGAGATGTAAAACCGCGCCAGCCACCGCACCGGCCAGATGTTCGACATGCGCATCAGTGCCAGCACAAACCCGAGCACCAGCCCGAAGAACATCCCGCCGATACTGAGCTGTAAAGTAAACACCGCGCCCTTAAGCAAGAACGGCAGCGAATCAATAACCAGTTGAATACTTTCTTGCATTATTATTTTTCTACCTGATTTTTAGACATGAGGATGATAGGCAAACAGCGCAGGCGCCCCGCCAGTATGAACAAACAAAATGGGTCCTTCATCCTTAAAGCGCTTGCGGGCGATGCCGTCGATCAGGCCCGCCATTGCCTTGCCGGTATAGACCGGGTCGAGCAGAATACCTTCGAGACGGGCCAGCAGCTTAACCGCCTCCATCCCTTCATCATTGGGGGTGCCATAGCCCGGCGCGAAATAGTCATCCCACAGCAGTATTTCCGCCTTCGCCTGAAGCGCAAGCTGTTCAGCCACCGCCTGTTGCAGGGTGACGACTTTCGGCTTCTGGTCCGCAACGCTTCTGGAAACCGTCACGCCAATCAGCTCGACCTCCGGCATCAGTTGCTCAAGCCCGACCGCTAAACCAGCATGGGTCCCCGCACTGCCGGACGCCACCACCACCGAGGATAAACTCACCGCGCCTTCGCACTGCTGAGCGATTTCCAGCGCGCTCTCAACATAGCCGAGGGCACCCAGCGCATTCGAGCCGCCAACCGGGATCACGTACGGACGAAAACCCTGCGCTTCCAGACGCGTCGCCAGCTCGTCGAGCTGTGCAGCCGGGTCGGTCAACGCGTCGACCATTTCAACCTGCACGTTGAACAGATCCAGCAGCAAACGGTTACCGTTAGTCAGGTAATTCTCTGCCTGCGTCCCGATCGGGTTCTCCAGCAGGGCTACGCAGTGGAGTCCCAGCTTCGCCGCCACTGCCGCCGTCTGGCGAACGTGGTTAGACTGAATTGCCCCGGCGGTGATCAGCGTGTCCGCCCCCTCACGCAGAGCATCGGCGGCGAGAAACTCCAGCTTGCGCAGCTTATTTCCGCCCATCGCCATGGGCGTCACATCGTCACGCTTAATGAATATATCGCGCCCCAGGTAGTCAGAAAATCGCGGCAGATACTCCAGCGGCGTGGGTGCGCCGATAAATTCCAGACGGGGAAAGCGCGTTAAATTCTGTAGTGACATGGTTCCTCCGGTCACGCAAACAATTGTTATTTCATTATGCACGCAGACGCGCGAGAAATAAAAAAGGCGCTTTTAAAAGCGCCTTTTTTTGTCAGTCAGAGACTTATTTCGTCACGTCTGCACCAAACCACTTCTCAGAAAGCGCCTTCAGGCTACCGTCTTTCTGCATCTCAGCAATGGCGCCGTCGATGGCTTTCAGCAGATCCTCGTTACCTTTACGCACCGCCACGCCGGATTCCTGACGGGAGAACGCATCACCCGCGACAGCCAGGGTATTGTTGGTTTTCTTCACCAGATCCAGCGCTGCCAGGCGGTCAACCAGAATGGCGTCAATACGGCCTACGCGCAGATCCTGGTATTTCGTCGGGTCATCATCGTAGGTACGGATGTCCACGCCCTGCACATTCTGGCGCAGCCACTCCTCGTAGTTGGTGCCCAGACCGACGCCGACTTTCTTACCTTTCAGATCCGCTGCGGATTTGATACTGCCTTCGTTACCTTTCTTCACCAGCGCCTGAATACCGGACACGGTGTACGGCGTGGAGAAGTCATACTTCTTCTTACGCTCGTCAGAAATGGTTACCTGGTTAATCACCACGTCAATACGTTTGGAATCCAGTGACGCCAGCATCCCGTCCCATTTGGTGGGTTTCAGGGAGGCTTTAACGCCGAGGTGTTTTGCCAGCTCCTGCGCAAACTCCACTTCAAAACCGGTCAGTTTACCGTCGTCGCCCTGGAAGCTGAACGGAGGATAGGTTCCTTCCAGCCCAACCAGCAGCGTGCCGCGCTCTTTAACTTTGTTGAGCAGATTCTCTGCCGCGAACGTTTTCACGCTCATCCCCGCGACCAGCGCAACGGCCATCATCCCCATCAGCGCCTGACGACCCAGAAGTGCTAATTTCATAAGTACCCCGATACAGTGGAATTTTTGAGTAGTGTAGAGAAATCGCCTGCAACGTCAAAGGCGGCTGCGCTACATCTTATTCTTTTTTAATATATATCAGAAGTTGTTCCGGCGCGGACTTTCTGCTTTATGACGCCCGGCATCTGGACTTTATATTGCGCGTACTTTCGCAGCGCGATGCGGTAATTGTTGGTACTGGTGGCGGGCAGCCAGGGCTCCAGATTTTCATCCAGGTATCCGGTTGTCAGCAGATCGCGGGAGATATTTTGCATGGTCAAATGCTGACCCAGGCGGCGCAGGCGAACCACGTATTCACGCACGGTGCCGTGACTCATCTCCGTTTGTTCAAACAGGAATTGCTTGAAGCCGATAATATCGAAGAAGTCGCTTTGCTCTTTGCAATGGAGATCGCCACAGAAACGGCAAAGCGCTACCCACTCTTTTTGCTCTTCAAGCCAGGCGGCTTCATCCATCAGCGTGTCGAGGCGGGAAATCGCAATCTTATTCACGATTTCACCGCGACGAACCAGCGTGATGCGGTCGAGTAATTTTTTACAGTGGGCGCAATGCGTCTGGCTGTGTTTAAAGTCTTTCAGGTAGCGGCTTAAAGGCCGTCTTTTAGATTGCTGCACCGTCATGATAACTCCTGGTTGTCAATACGTTGTGCGGCATTTCCAAGGCGAATGACTCACCTATAACTTACCCAGTTTTGTGCGCAGGCGTTTAATGGCCTGGCTGTGCAGCTGGCTCACCCGAGACTCGCCCACCTCCAGCACGGCGCCAATCTCTTTGAGATTGAGCTCTTCCTGGTAATAGAGGGTTAACACCAGTTGCTCCCGTTCCGGTAAAGCTTCGATCGCTTCCATCACGCGCTGGCGTAAATTCCCTTCCAGTAAATGGTGTAACGGGTTTTCTTGCTGGTGTTCATCGGTCACCAGCTCGATGCTATCGCCATGCTCTTCGCGCCACTCATCATAAGAGAAGAGTTGGCTGTTATTGGTATCGAGCAACATCTGGCGATACTCTTCAACAGGAATGCCCAGACGCTCCGCTACTTCGGTTTCCGTCGCGTTGCGCCCCAGCTCCTGTTCCAGCTGCCCCATCGCATGCGCCACTTCGCGCGCGTTGCGGCGTACGCTGCGCGGCACCCAGTCGCGGCTGCGCAGCTCGTCCAGCATCGCACCACGAATACGCTGCACTGCGTAAGTCGTAAATGCCGTTCCTTGCAGAGCGTCGTACCGGTCAACTGCATTCAATAACCCGATACCGCCCGCCTGTAGCAGATCGTCCAGTTCCACGCTCGCCGGCAAACGCACCTGGAGGCGCAATGCTTCGTGACGCACCAGCGGAACATAACGCTGCCACAGCGAGTGTTTATCCATTACACCTTCAGCGGTATAGAGTGAATTCACGATAAACAGCCCTGCGTTAGTTGAGTTATCGGCATGATTATCCGATTCTGGAGGGGTTTTAATCGGGTGAATAGTGGGTGAAATGAGGGGTTATTTGGGGGGTTACGCGTAAATGCGGACAGAAAAAACCCCGCCGAAGCGGGGTTTAAGCGTAATCAGGCGATTAGCCTTGCAGCAGAGACAGAACCTGCTGAGGAACCTGGTTAGCTTTGGACAGCACGGAGTTACCGGCCTGCTGAACGATCTGCGCTTTAGACATGTTGGACACTTCGGTCGCATAGTCGGCGTCCTGAATACGGGACTGCGCTTCAGACAGGTTGGTGGTGGTGTTGTTCAGGTTGGTTACGGCAGAGCTCAGACGGTTCTGGACCGCACCCAGTGAAGAACGGAATTTGTCTACGGACGCGATAGCTTTGTCCAGCAGAGCCAGTGGATCGTTGGTAGATGCGCCAGCAAACTCACCTGTAGCGGTCACATTAGTAGTACCGTCAGACTTAGTACCAGTGCTCAGATTGATAGATACTGCTTCTACAGTAGTACCAGTTGTGGTCGGGGTACCCAGAGTTGCATCACCGCCGTTGTTGACCAGTACGTCAGTACCTGCATCAAAGTTTTTGCCCTGAACAGATACAAAACCAGTTGGGTTACCAGAAGCACTGGTGCCAACCTGTACCAATTGGCCAGCCTGAGTTGCGGTGTCAATGCCATTAGCAACATCACTATAAGTAATATTTGCTTTGTTTAAAGTTACTTTGCCAGTTGCATCTACAGTTGCCGCATAGGTTTTGTCGCCATTTTGTACAACATACTGGTCAGTCAGATTACCGTCTTTATCTTTCAGGTTATGGAGAGAAAGATTAGACGTATCAGTCAGTTTCAAATCAGATTTGACTGTCGCATCGAAGGAGATTTCAACAGGCGGGTTACCTGCTGTTGCACTTGGCAACTGAGTAATTGCATCACCAACAGATACAGAACTTTTAGAAACGGAGAATCCATTCAGACCCAGTGTAGAAGAGTCAATCTTCTGAAGGTCAATGTTGATAGTTTGGCCATCGTTCGCGCCAACCTGGATCGCCATAGAACCGTTTTTAGCCAGCACGTTCACGCCGTTGAACTGAGTCTGACCAGATACGCGGTCGATTTCAGACAGACGGGATTTGATTTCGTCCTGGATTGAAGACAGGTCAGAATCGGAGTTGGTGCCAGTCTGAGACTGAACGGTCAGCTCACGGATACGCTGAAGGTTGTTGTTGATTTCAGACAGAGCGCCTTCAGTGGTCTGCGCCAGAGAGATACCGTCGTTAGCGTTACGTGCAGCCTGAGTCAGGCCTTTGATGTTAGAGGTGAAGCGGTTAGCGATAGCCTGGCCCGCAGCGTCATCTTTCGCGCTGTTGATACGCAGACCAGAAGACAGACGCTCGATAGAAGAAGACAGAGCGGACTGGTTCTTGTTGATGTTGTTCTGAGTGATCAGCGAGAGGCTGTTGGTATTAATGACTTGTGCCATGATTTCGATTCCTGTTGTTCATCAAATCTGTTTGGTTAGATTTGGGTTTCCACCCTTCGGCTTCATCGCCGTCAAAGGTGTTATCGTCTGGTCCAAACCAACCTTTAGATATTTTTTCAGGATCGCGTTAATTTTTTTAGCCACGGAAAAGCTCTTCTCTATTACCGTTATTCCTGCCATTAAAAAAAAGAAATTAACCGTAAACTTTCCCCCATAAAGGCCGATAACCCCACTATTCGTTCTACGTGTCGATAGATTAAGGAATAAATATGGCAAGTATTTCATCATTGGGGATTGGTTCGGGTCTTAAGTTAGCAGACATTCTGGATAGTCTGACCACGGCCGAAAAAGCACAGCTGACGCCAATTTCCAAACAACAGACATCGTATACCGCCAAGCTGAGCGCTTACGGCACGTTGAAAAGTTCACTGGAAGCGTTTCAGACCGCCAACACCGCGCTGAATAAAGCCGACCTGTTTACAGCGACCAGCACGTCGAGCAGTACCACGGCATTCAGCGCCACCACTACCGGCAGCGCGATTGCCGGTAAATACACCATCAGCGTGTCGCAGCTGGCGCAGGCGCAAACCCTGACGACCAAAAACGCGCAGCCGGATACCAAAACGGCCATTGCCACGGCTGACAGCAAGATCACCTTTACCGCCGGTAACGGTAAAGATCCGGTGACCGTCGATATCAGCGCGGCAAACTCCTCGCTGACCGGCATTCGCGATGCGATTAACAAAGCTGACGCCGGCGTGACCGCCAGTATTATTAACGTCGGTAATGGTCAGTATCGTCTGTCCATCACCTCCACCGAAACCGGGGCGGACAACGCGGTCAGCATCAGCGTGAGCGGCGACAGCGCCCTGCAATCCTTTATGGGTTACAACGGCGCCAGCACCGACGCCAGCAACGGCATGACAGAAAGCGTCACCGCGCAGAACGCCAAGCTGAAGGTGAATAACGTCGATATCGAAAACAGCAGCAACACCATCAGCGATGCGCTGGAAGATATCACCCTGAACCTGAACGATGTCACCACCGGTAACCAGACGCTGACGATCGCTAAAGATACATCGAAAGCGGAAACGGCGATGAAAGCCTGGGTGGATGCCTACAACACCCTTCAGGACAGCTTTGCATCATTAACCAAATATACGGCGGTTGATGCGGGTACAGATGCGCAGGATTCCAGCAACGGTGCCCTGCTCGGAGACAGTACGCTGCGTACTATCCAGACGCAGCTGAAAACCATGCTGGGCAACTCCGTCGGCGGAACCGCCTATAAAACGCTGTCTCAGGTCGGCATTACTTCAGATCCAAGCACGGGCAAGCTGGAGCTGGACAGCGACAAGCTGAAAAAAGCGCTGACGGATAACCCGTCTGCCGTGAAAGATTTGGTTGTGGGTGACGGTAAAACCACCGGGATCACTACCACCATGGCCACCCATCTGACTGACTGGCTTTCCAGTAAAGGCATTATCCAGGCGGCCAAAGATGGCGTCAGCAAAACGCTGAACAAGTTAACGGATCAATATAACGCCGTGAGCGAACGTATTGACGCGAGAGTGGCGCAGTACAAAGCCCAGTTTACCCAGCTGGACGTACTGATGACCTCGCTGAACAACACCAGCAGCTACCTGACGCAGCAGTTCGAAAATACGTCCAGCAACAAGTAGTAAACGCTAATCAGACCCGAGGGGGATAACATGTACGGCGCAAAAGGCACGCAAGCCTACGCAAAGATAGAAGTTGAAAGCGCGGTGATGAGCGCCAGCCAGCAGCAGCTGGTTATCATGCTATTTGATGGAGCCCTCAGCGCGCTGGTACGCGCGCGTCTGTTCCTGGCAGACGGTAATATCCCGGCAAAAGGGCTGGCGCTCTCAAAAGCCATCAACATTATCGAAAACGGGCTGAAGGTTGGCCTGGTGGAAAATAACGGGGATGAGCTTACGCAAAACCTGATTGCCCTTTATGCCTATATGGTACGTCGCCTCCTGCACGCCAACGTGAATAACGACGCCAGCGCCATCGAAGAGGTGGAAAACTTGCTGCGCAATATCGCTGACGGGTGGAAGGAGGTTGCCGGTACGCCACAACTGATGCAGGACGCCCTCTAATGAGTAACGCACCGCAACTTTATGCCCTTTATCAGCAACTCCTTGAGCAGAGCCAGTTGATGTTGCGACTGGCCCGGCAGGGACTATGGGATGATCTGATCATCTGTGAAACCGACTATGTTAATGCGGTGCACTCACTGGCTCGTCTCACTCAGGAAAGTGAGCCTTCGATGCAGATTCAGGAGCAGCTTCGCCCGACGCTGCGGGTGATCCTGGACAACGAAGGCCAGGTAAAAACGTTGCTGCAAGCCAGAATGGATGAGCTGGCGAAGCTGGTTGGGCAATCCTCCATCCAGAAAACCGTTCTCTCCACCTACGGTAACCAGGGCGGTCATGTCCTGGTTCCGCAAAGTAATAGCGATATTAATTAGCCATTTAACTGGCGTTCGAGCATTAACCGTTTCGTTCGCCAGGCATTTCTGCCAAACCTGCTCCATACTTGAGTTTCGCGACCTCATGGAGATGGTGCATGCGCAACCCAACACTTTTACAATGTTTTCACTGGTACTACCCCACCGGCGGTGAACTGTGGCGAGAAGTCACGGCATTAGCCCCCAACCTGAACGAAATCGGCATCAATATGGTCTGGTTACCGCCGGCATACAAAGGGGCATCCGGCGGCTATTCCGTCGGGTATGACTCTTATGACCTTTTCGACCTGGGGGAGTTTGACCAGAAAGGCAGCGTCGCCACCAAATACGGCGATAAAGCCCAGCTGCTGGAGGCCATCAACGCCTTAAAAAGCAACCAGATTGCGGTGCTTCTGGACGTGGTGGTCAACCATAAAATGGGGGCCGATGAAAAGGAACCCGTCCGCGTGCAGCGTGTGGATGCTCAGGATCGCACCCAAATCAGCGATGAGATCATCGAATGCGAAGCCTGGACGCGTTACACCTTCCCCGTTCGGGCCGGGCAGTATTCGCAGTTCATCTGGGATTACAAATGCTTCAGCGGTATCGACCACATTGAAAACCCCAATGAGGACGGTATCTTCAAAATCGTGAACGACTACACCGGCGAAGGCTGGAACGATCAGGTCGACGACGAGATGGGCAATTTCGATTACCTGATGGGTGAAAATATCGATTTTCGCAATCATGCGGTGACGGAGGAGATCAAATACTGGGCGCGCTGGGTGATGGAGCAAACCCACTGCGACGGCTTCCGCCTGGACGCGGTAAAACACATCCCGGCCTGGTTCTATAAAGAGTGGATTGAGCACGTCCAGGAGGTGGCCCCGCAGCCGCTGTTTATCGTGGCGGAATACTGGTCTCACGAAGTGGATAAATTGCAGCACTACATCAATCAGGTGGACGGTAAAACCATGCTGTTTGATGCGCCACTGCAAATGAAATTTCACGAAGCCTCACGCCAGGGACGCGACTACGATATGAGCCAGATTTTCACCGGTACGCTGGTGGAAGCCGATCCGTTCCATGCCGTGACCCTGGTAGCCAACCACGATACCCAACCCTTGCAGGCGCTGGAAGCCCCGGTTGAAGCCTGGTTCAAACCGCTGGCCTACGCGCTCATCCTGCTGCGTGAAAACGGCGTGCCGAGCGTATTCTACCCGGATCTTTTTGGCGCCAGCTATGACGACACCGGCGGGGATGGCGAGACGTATCACATCGATATGCCGGTGATTGAACAGCTCCACGAGCTGATCCTCGCCCGGCAGCGTTTTGCCCACGGCGTGCAGACGCTGTTTTTCGATCATCCAAACTGCATTGCGTTCAGCCGCAGCGGGACTGAGGAGCACCCGGGCTGTGTGGTGGTACTGTCGAATGGTGATGACGGCGAGAAGACCATCTGCCTCGGGGAAAATTACGGCAATAAGACCTGGCGTGATTTTTTAGGCAACCGCGAGGAAACCGTGACCACGGCGGCGGATGGCGAAGGGACGTTCTTCTGTAACGGGGGAAGCGTCAGCGTCTGGGTGATTGAGGACGCGCTGTAGTGCTGGGAAAGTGCGGCCTGATGCCCTCACCCCGACCCTCTCCCACAGGGAGAGGGAGCAAACCCTAAAAACGGCAATATGATTGCCGTTTTGCTTTTACCGCTACGGAAGCTTACTCTCCAGCGGATTCTTGCTCAGGTAATCTGCGCATTCCACTGTTGGACGGTCAACCTTGTACAGTTCCATACCGTCATACTCCAGCGCCGCCCCATCACGCTCCAGCGGATAGACATCCAGCTTACGCGTCACGTTGTAATAATCATCTGAACGCAGCATGATCTTACCCGGCACCGCGATAACGCGCTGCCACTGACGGCAATCCAGCGTATCCCCCTCTGGCGTCACCACCAGCGTGGCGATCGCTTCCGGGCTCACCATCGCGCTCTGCGGCCCTTTCGACTGCCAGTAACCTGCCAGTTGCGAAGGTACCGGGTGCTTAATCACTTCCTGATAGTTATCTACCTGAACACATCCCGCTAACGTCAGCATCGCAGCCACAATTGCTACTTTTTTCATCATCTTTCCTGCATGCGAAGAAAAAAATATTGTGGCATTAAAGCCATCAGGCTGCCAGCGTAAGATAGGTATTGATTAAACCTGCATCCCCATCACTTCCTGGTATGCCGACACCAGCTTGTTACGCACCTGCAACCCCATCTGCAATGACACCGACGCTTTTTGCAGATCGGCCATCACATCGTTGAGCGCCACGCCGGGTTCGCCAAGGGTAAATCTCTCAGCCTGGGTACGGGCTGCGTTTTGCTTGTCGCTGATCCGGTCCAGCGCCGCATGCAGTTGACTGGCGAAGCTAACGCCCGGCGGCTGGTCAGCCACGCTCTGATTACGGGCGGTCATCGCCGTTGCCTGTAACTGACTGAGTACCCCTTCAATGCCCTGTATAGCCATGACTCTCCCCTGGATGGTTTTTTACGAGGTCAAGACTAACAGCTTGTCAATAAGATAATGGCGGTAAATAGCGTTAAAAAACCAGGTTATTTGACGCATAGAAAATCCCGAATCATCAAATAATGGCAGGGCCATCAGTATGGAACTTTTGTCGTGTTTGCCGACCCGGGAGTCAGTTTTGTTTCTCTACACGAATAACGTAAACCACCAGGATTTAAGAGGTGCGCAATGAGTGCGACAGCAGCATCGACAGCGCCACAGAATAAATCACTCGAGTGGATGAACCGCCTTCGCGCCAACCCTAAGATCCCGTTGATTGTGGCAGGCGCTGCCGCCATTGCGATCGTTGTCGCGATGGTCTTATGGGCAAAAAGCCCGGATTACCGCACGCTCTACAGCAACCTTTCCGACCAGGATGGCGGTGCCATCGTCACCCAGTTAACCCAGATGAACATCCCGTATCGCTTTGCCGATAACGGTGGTGCGCTTGAAGTACCGGCAGATAAAGTGCACGAGCTTCGCCTGCGTCTCGCCCAGCAGGGGCTGCCAAAAGGCGGCGCGGTTGGTTTTGAGCTGCTGGATCAGGAAAAATTCGGCATCAGTCAGTTCAGCGAGCAGGTTAACTATCAGCGCGCACTGGAAGGTGAGCTGGCCCGTACGATTGAAACCTTAGGCCCGGTGAAAAGTGCCCGCGTGCACCTGGCGATGCCTAAGCCGTCCCTGTTTGTCCGTGAACAAAAGTCCCCTTCGGCCTCTGTGACCGTTAACCTCGAACCTGGCCGTGCGCTGGATGAAGGGCAGATCAGCGCCGTCACGCACCTGGTCTCCAGTGCGGTGGCCGGCCTGCCGCCGGGTAACGTTACGCTGGTGGATCAGAGTGGTCATCTGCTGACGCAGTCCAACACCGCAGGGCGCGATCTCAACGACGCTCAGCTGAAATACGCCGCGGATGTGGAAGGCCGTCTCCAGCGTCGCATCGAAGCGATTCTGGGCCCGGTGGTCGGCAGCAGCAACGTACACGCGCAGGTCACCGCGCAGATTGATTTCTCGAATAAAGAACAGACCGAAGAGCAGTACGCTCCGAACGGGGATGCCTCCCGCGCCGTGTTACGCTCGCGTCAGATCAATGAGACGGAACAGGTCGGCGGCCAGTATCCAGGCGGTGTGCCGGGCGCACTCTCTAACCAGCCCGCGCCTGCCAACGCCGCGCCAATCTCCACCCCGCCGGCAAACCCGCAGAACGGTCAACAAACGAATCAGCAGACGACCTCGACCGCGAACAGTACCGGCCCGCGTAACAGCAGCCGTAACGAAACGACCAACTACGAAGTCGACCGGACTATCCGCCATACCAAACTGAACACGGGCGATATTCAGCGTCTCTCTGTTGCCGTGGTGGTGAACTACAAAACGCTGCCGGACGGTAAACCGCTACCGCTCACGGCGGAGCAGATGAAGCAGATCGAAGATTTAACCCGCGAAGCGATGGGCTTCTCTGAAAAACGTGGCGATACCCTCAACGTTGTGAACTCACCGTTCAACCCGGTGGATGAGACCGGTGGCGAACTGCCGTTCTGGCAACAGCAGGCGTTCTTCGATCAGCTGATGTCCGCAGGCCGCTGGCTGCTGGTGCTGATTGTCGCGTGGCTGCTGTGGCGTAAGGGCGTTCGTCCTCAGCTACAGCGCCGTGCTGAAGCCGAGAAAGCCGCGCTGGAACAGAAGAACGCGCGTCCGGACGAGGAAGAAGCGGTTGAAGTTCGTCTCAGCAAAGATGAACAGATGCAGCAGCGCCGTGCTAACCAGCGTATGGGCGCAGAGGTGATGAGCCAGCGCATTCGCGAAATGTCAGATAACGATCCGCGCGTCGTCGCGCTGGTCATCCGCGGTTGGATGGGTAACGAACATGAGTAATACGCTTACAGGCACCGATAAGAGCGTCATCCTGCTGATGACCATTGGCGAAGATCGTGCGGCGGAGGTGTTTAAACACCTCTCCCAGCGAGAAGTGCAGATCCTCAGCGCGGCGATGGCCAACGTGCGCCAGATCTCCAACAAGCAGCTGACAGAAGTGCTGGCGGAGTTTGAGCAGGAAGCCGAGCAGTTTGCCGCGCTCAACGTCAACGCCAACGAATACCTGCGCTCCGTGCTGGTTAAGGCGCTGGGCGAAGAGCGCGCCGCCAGCCTGCTGGAAGATATTCTCGAAACGCGCGACACCGCCAGCGGGATCGAAACGCTCAACTTTATGGAGCCGCAAAGCGCCGCCGATCTTATTCGCGACGAGCACCCGCAGATTATCGCCACCATTCTGGTCCACCTCAAACGGGGCCAGGCGGCCGATATTCTGGCGCTGTTCGACGAGCGTCTGCGCCACGACGTAATGCTGCGTATCGCCACCTTCGGCGGCGTCCAGCCAGCCGCGCTGGCGGAGCTGACCGAAGTGCTGAACAACCTGCTCGACGGCCAGAACCTCAAGCGCAGCAAAATGGGCGGCGTGAGAACGGCAGCGGAAATCATCAACCTGATGAAAACGCAGCAGGAAGAGGCGGTTATTACGGCGGTACGCGAGTTCGACGGCGAGCTGGCGCAGAAAATTATCGACGAGATGTTCCTGTTCGAAAACCTGGTCGAAGTGGACGACCGCAGTATCCAGCGCCTGCTTCAGGAGGTGGACTCCGAATCGCTGCTTATCGCCCTCAAAGGCGCCGAGCAGCCGCTGCGCGAGAAATTCCTGCGCAACATGTCCCAGCGTGCGGCCGATATCCTGCGCGACGACCTGGCCAACCGTGGCCCGGTGCGTTTGTCTCAGGTGGAAAACGAACAGAAAGCGATCCTGCTTATTGTTCGTCGTCTGGCAGAAACCGGCGAGATGGTGATTGGCAGCGGAGACGACACCTATGTCTGATGAACTGTCGTGGAAGCGCTGGACGCCTGACGACCTCTCCCCTCCCACCGCAGAGTTCACCCCTGCCGTTGTGTCGTCCGACGAGGGCGACGCCGGGGCGGGCATACCCGAGCTGAGTGAAGAGGAACAGCGCGCCCAGATGCTGGCCCAGATGCAAATGCAGGCGCACGAGCAGGGCTTCAACGCCGGGATGAACGAAGGCCGTCAGACCGGGCACGCACAGGGTTATCAGGAAGGGCTGGCGAAAGGTTTAGAGCAGGGCATCGAGCAGGCGCGCCAGCAGCAGGCGCCGCTGCATGCCCGCATGCAGCAACTGGTGAGCGAGTTTCAGCACACGCTGGATGCGCTCGACAGCGTGATTGCCTCGCGCCTGATGCAGATGGCGCTGGAGGCGGCCCGTCAGGTGATCGGCCAGACGCCGGTAGTGGATAACGCCGCGCTGATTAAGCAGATCCAGGGGCTGCTCCAGCAGGAGCCGCTGTTCAGCGGCAAACCGCAGCTGCGCGTTCATCCTGATGATTTGCAGCGCGTGGAAGAGAGCCTCGGCGCGACGCTGAGCCTGCACGGCTGGCGGCTGCGCGGCGATCCGTCGCTCCATCACGGAGGCTGTAAGGTCTCGGCGGATGAGGGCGATCTGGATGCCAGCGTCGCGACCCGCTGGCAGGAACTGTGCCGCCTGGCGGCACCGGGAGTCGTCTGATGACCGCTCGCCTTACGCGATGGCTTAACACGCTTGATAATTTTGAAACGAAGATGGCGCAGCTGCCATCCGTTCGTCGTTATGGACGCCTGACGCGCGCCACCGGTCTGGTCCTGGAAGCCACGGGGCTGCAACTTCCGCTCGGCGCCACCTGCGTGATTGAGCGTCAGGACGGGGGGGAGACGCGTGAAGTGGAAAGCGAAGTGGTCGGGTTCAACGGTCAGCGCCTGTTTCTGATGCCCCTTGAAGAAGTGGAAGGGATTTTGCCCGGCGCCCGCGTCTACGCGAAAAACATCAGCGGTGACGGCCTGCAAAGCGGCAAACAGCTTCCGCTCGGTCCGGCGCTGCTGGGCCGCGTGCTGGACGGAAGCGGCAAACCGCTCGATGGCCTGCCCTCCCCTGATACCACCGAAACCGGCGCGCTGATCACCCAACCCTTCAACCCGCTGCAACGCACCCCAATCGAGCACGTACTGGATACCGGCGTGCGGCCGATTAACGCCCTGCTCACCGTGGGACGCGGCCAGCGTATGGGGCTGTTTGCCGGCTCCGGCGTGGGTAAATCGGTCCTGCTCGGCATGATGGCGCGTTATACCCAGGCGGACGTTATCGTGGTTGGCCTGATTGGTGAGCGTGGTCGCGAAGTCAAAGATTTCATCGAAAACATTCTGGGTGCGGAGGGCCGCGCCCGCTCGGTGGTGATCGCCGCGCCTGCGGACGTGTCGCCGCTACTGCGTATGCAGGGTGCCGCCTACGCCACGCGTATTGCGGAAGATTTCCGCGACCGGGGCCAGCACGTGCTGCTGATTATGGACTCCCTGACCCGCTACGCGATGGCGCAGCGTGAGATTGCGCTGGCCATCGGCGAGCCGCCCGCGACCAAAGGCTACCCGCCGTCGGTCTTCGCCAAGCTCCCGGCGTTGGTTGAGCGCGCGGGGAACGGCATCAGCGGCGGCGGCTCCATCACCGCGTTCTATACGGTACTGACCGAAGGCGATGACCAGCAGGACCCGATTGCCGACTCCGCGCGCGCGATCCTCGACGGCCATATCGTGCTGTCGCGCCGTCTGGCCGAAGCCGGGCACTATCCGGCAATTGATATTGAAGCCTCGATCAGCCGTGCGATGACGGCCTTGATCACCGAGCAACACTACGCCCGCGTGCGTAACTTCAAACAACTGCTCTCCAGCTTCCAGCGCAACCGCGATCTGGTAAGCGTCGGGGCGTACGCCAAAGGCAGCGACCCGATGCTCGATAAAGCGATTGCCCTGTGGCCGCAGCTGGAGGCATTTCTGCAACAGGGTATTTTTGAACGCGCCGACTGGGAAGATTCCCTCCAGGCACTGGAGCTGATTTTCCCGCAGGTGTAACACAGGTGGAGGGCGAAGGTCATGGCGCAGAACAGCGCGTTATCAACGCTGAAAGATCTGGCTGAAAAAGAAGTTGATGATGCCGCATTGCAGCTTGGCGCAATGCGACGCGGGTGCCAGCAGGCTGAAGAACAGTTGAAGATGTTAATCGACTATCAGCATGAATATCGCACCAACCTTAACACCGACATGACGCAGGGCATTGGTAGCCAGCGCTGGATTAACTATCAGCAGTTTATCCAGACGCTGGAAAAGGCGATTGAGCAGCATCGCCAGCAGCTTAACCAGTGGACGCAAAAAGTCGATACCGCGCTGAATTTCTGGCGCGAGAAAAAACAGCGGTTGCAGGCCTGGCAAACCTTACAGGACCGGCAGATTGCAGCCTCGACCCTGGCGGAAAACCGTCTGGATCAGAAAAAAATGGATGAGTTTGCCCAGCGCGCATCAATGAGGAAACCAGAATGATCACACTGCAACAACTGCTGATGACCGACAGCGACCCGTCCGGCGGCACGCTGACCGGGAAAGGCGCTGAGGGCGCGCAAGATTTTCTCTCTCTGCTGGCGGGCGCGTTGACCGAAACCACCGGCAAAGGCAAAGATGCCCCGCTGACGCTGGCGGACCTGAAAGCGGCGGGCAGCAAGCTGTCGACAGCGGCAAAGGAAAAAAACGGTGATACCACGCTCCAGGCCAAAATCGCCGAGCTGCTCTCCCGTCAGGAGACCCTGACTGGTGAAGATACCGCCGTCTCCCTGCAAAGCCTCGTCTCCGGCCTGAAACCCGCCGCGAATACGGATGCGCTGAAGGCGCTGACCCAGCCGGAGGCGAAAACAAACAGCGAGACCACGACTGAAGAAGAGGAGCTGGCCGGGTTAAGCGCGCTGATGGCGATGTTACCGCACCAGCAGACCACCATCCCGGTAGCGACGCAGCCTGCGAGCACCGGGGAGATCGCCCCCCGTGCCGCCCTCCCCTCTGCGCTAGCCCAGACGGACAACGGCCAGCATCAGCCGCTTAGCCATGCGTTAACGGGTCAGGAAAAAATGCCGGTTCAGGACAGCGACACATCGTTGCCCGCCACGGCAGCCGTTACGCCAGCCGTCGCCGCCGTCGCAGAGAAGCAGGACGTAGCGAGCGCGGCGTCGTCTGCCGCCAGCCCAACCGCGACGCTGGCACCGATCGTCAGTCACCTGGCGCCTTCACAGCCTGCCGCTACCGTTGCGACAGCGCCGGTGTTAAGCCAGCCGCTGGGCACGCACGAATGGCAGCAGAATCTGAGCCAGCACATCACCCTGTTCACAAAGCAGGGACAGCAGACCGCAGAGCTGCGTCTGCACCCGGAAGATCTGGGTCAGGTGCAAATTTCGCTTAAGCTGGATGACAACCAGGCGCAGTTGCAGATGGTTTCGCCCCACAGCCACGTCCGCGCGGCGCTGGAAGCGGCCCTGCCGATCCTGCGCACGCAGCTTGCGGAAAACGGCATTCAGCTTTCCCAAAGCAGCGTCAGCAGCGAGGGCTTTGCCGGGCAACAGCAGTCCTCATCCGGGCAGCAACAGCACACTTCGCGTTCCGGCCAGCATGGCGGGTTTAACGATGAGAGTGAAGAGTTATTGCCTGCCCCTGCCGCCCTGCAATCCGCCGCGCGCGGCAGCCGTGCCGTAGACATCTTTGCCTAAACGCCAGAGGTAACGTGATTATCCCCGTCTTTTCCACGCTTTGACCTAAGCCGGACACGGGATAATCACCGTATTAAGCTGTACCGAAACAGGAAGCTCGTATCAGATGACAGACTCCGCTATCACCAAAAAAAGCAAGCGTTCCATCTGGATCCCGCTGCTGGTGTTAATTACCCTCGCGGCCTGCGCCACCGCAGGCTACAGTTACTGGCGTATGCAGCAAGAACCCTCCAGCGCGGCCGCCAAAGCTGAAGCGCCGCCTCCACCGGCGCCGGTCTTCTACCCGCTGGATACGTTCACCGTGAACCTGGGCGATGCGGATCGCGTGCTTTACGTGGGTATTACGCTGCGTCTGAAAGATGAAGCGACCCGTGCACGCCTGAACGACTACCTGCCAGAAGTGCGTAGCCGTCTGCTGCTGCTGTTTTCTCGTCAGGATGCCTCCGCGCTCGCCACCGATGTGGGCAAGCAAAAGCTGGTCGATGCCATTAAACAGACGCTGGCGACCCCGCTGGTAAACGGCCAACCTAAGCAGGAAGTCACTGACGTTCTGTATACAGCCTTCATTCTGCGGTAACGACATGGGCGACAGTATTCTTTCTCAGGCAGAAATCGATGCGCTGCTCAACGGCGACAGCGATAAAAGTGACGAACCGAAGCCGGGTCTGACCGGCGATGATAATATTCGTCCCTACGATCCCAATACCCAGCGTCGCGTGGTGCGCGAGCGTTTACAGGCGCTGGAGATCATCAACGAACGTTTCGCACGTCAGTTCCGTATGGGGTTGTTTAACCTGCTGCGTCGTAGCCCGGATATCACCGTCGGTGCGATCCGCATTCAGCCGTATCATGAGTTTGCCCGCAACCTGCCGGTGCCAACCAACCTTAACCTGATCCATCTGAAACCGCTGCGCGGTACCGGCCTGGTTGTGTTCTCGCCAAGCCTGGTGTTCATCGCGGTGGATAACCTGTTCGGTGGCGATGGCCGTTTCCCGACCAAAGTGGAAGGCCGCGAGTTTACCCATACCGAACAGCGTGTGATTAACCGCATGCTGAAGCTGGCGCTGGAATCCTACAGCGACGCGTGGAAAGCGATTAACCCGCTGGAAGTCGAGTACGTGCGTTCCGAGATGCAGGTGAAGTTTACCAACATCACCACCTCCCCGAATGACATCGTCGTGAACACCCCGTTCCACGTCGAGATCGGCAACCTGACGGGCGAGTTCAACATCTGCCTGCCGTTCAGCATGATTGAACCGCTGCGCGAACTGCTGGTGAACCCGCCGCTGGAGAACTCACGTCACGAAGATCAGAACTGGCGTGAAAACCTGGTGCGTCAGGTGCAGCATTCGCAGCTGGAGCTGGTGGCCAACTTCGCCGACATCTCCATGCGGTTATCGCAGATCCTGAAATTACAACCCGGCGACGTTTTGCCGATAGATAAACCTGACCGCATTATTGCCCATGTGGATGGCGTACCCGTGCTGACAAGCCAGTACGGCACGATTAACGGCCAGTATGCGTTACGCGTTGAGCACTTGATCAACCCGATTTTGAATTCGCTGAATGAGGAACAGCCCAAATGAGTGACATGAACAATCCGTCCGATGAAAACAGCGGAGCACTGGACGATCTGTGGGCTGACGCGTTAAACGAGCAGAAAACGACGCCGACGAAAAGCGCGGCAGACGCGGTCTTTCAGCAGTTAGGCGGCGGCGACGTCAGCGGCACGTTGCAGGACATCGACCTGATTATGGACATTCCGGTCAAGCTGACCGTTGAGCTGGGTCGCACCCGCATGACCATTAAAGAGCTGCTGCGCCTGACGCAGGGTTCCGTGGTGGCGCTTGACGGTTTAGCGGGTGAGCCGCTGGATATTCTGATCAACGGCTACCTGATTGCACAGGGCGAAGTAGTGGTGGTGGCCGATAAATACGGCGTACGTATCACCGACATCATTACCCCTTCCGAACGCATGCGTCGTCTGAGTCGTTAAGTATGAAAACCCAGGCAACACTGTCCGCGCCCTCCGCCGTACCCGGCTCACCGCTGCTCCAGGTGAGCGGCGCGCTGTTCGGTATTATTGCCTTTATCCTTATCGCCGCCTGGCTGGCAAAGCGTTTCGGTCTGGCGGGGAAAACGGCCGGTACCCGCGGGTTGAAGGTCAGCGCCAGCACACCGCTAGGACCGCGCGAGCGCGTGGTCATTGTGGAGGTGGAAGATGCACGACTGGTGCTGGGCGTGACCGCCTCCAGCATTAACGTCCTTCACACGCTCCCCCCTGCGCCTGTCACGGTGGAGGCTAACGCCCAGGCCCCTGCGGATTTCCAGTCCGTAATGAAGAGTTTGCTCAAGCGTCCCGGGAGATCCTGATGCGCCGTTTGTTATTCCTTACGCTGACAGGCCTGGGCCTGTTCGCGCCCTCTGTGTATGCGCAACTGCCGGGGCTGGTTTCCACGCCGCTGGCGAACGGTGGACAAAGCTGGTCCCTGTCCGTGCAGACGCTGGTATTCATCACCTCGCTGACCTTTATCCCGGCGATCCTGCTAATGATGACCAGCTTCACCCGCATCATCATTGTGTTTGGCCTGCTGCGCAACGCGCTCGGCACGCCGTCCGCGCCGCCCAATCAGGTGCTGCTGGGTTTAGCCCTGTTCCTGACCTTTTTCATTATGTCGCCGGTTATCGACAAGATTTACACCGAGGCCTACCAGCCGTTCAGCGAAGATAAAATTTCCATGCAGGTTGCCCTGGAAAAGGGCGCGCAGCCATTACGTGAATTTATGCTTCGCCAGACGCGCGAAGCGGATCTGGCCCTGTTTGCCCGTCTCGCTAACACGGGTGAGTTACAGGGGCCGGAAGCGGTGCCGATGCGCATTCTGCTCCCGGCGTATGTGACCAGTGAGCTCAAAACGGCGTTCCAGATTGGCTTCACCATTTTCATTCCGTTCCTGATTATTGACCTGGTGATCGCCAGCGTCCTGATGGCGCTCGGGATGATGATGGTCCCACCCGCAACCATTGCCCTGCCCTTTAAGATCATGCTGTTCGTGCTGGTCGACGGTTGGCAGCTGCTGGTCAGCTCGCTGGCGCAGAGTTTCTACAGTTGAGGAGCGCGCAATGACGCCTGAGTCGGTCATGATGATGGGCACGGAGGCGATGAAAGTCGCGATTGCCGTCGCCGCGCCCCTGCTGCTGGTTGCGCTGGTCACCGGTCTGATTATCAGTATTCTCCAGGCCGCCACGCAGATTAACGAAATGACCCTGTCGTTCATCCCGAAGATCATTGCCGTCTTCGTGGCGATTATCGTTGCCGGGCCATGGATGCTCAATTTGCTGCTGGACTATATGCGCAACCTGTTCACCAATCTGCCTTACATCATCGGCTGACGGACGATGCTGCATTTCACCAGCGATCAGTTTGTTCAGTGGCTCGGGATCTATTTCTGGCCGATGCTGCGCATCATGGCGCTGATCTCCACCGCCCCCATACTCAGTGAAAAGTCGGTGCCTAAACGCGTCAAAATTGGGCTGGGCATCGTTATCACCATTATCGTTGCCCCTACCCTGCCAGCGGTGGATATCCCGATCTTTTCCCCGAATGCGATCTGGATTGCCCTGCAACAGGTGATGATTGGCGTGGCGGTCGGGTTTACGATGCAGCTCGCCTTCGCCGCGGTACGAACGGCGGGTGAACTTATCGGTTTGCAGATGGGCCTGTCTTTCGCGACGTTCGTTGACCCGGGCAGCCACCTGAATATGCCCGTGCTGGCGCGTATTATCGACCTGCTGGCGATGCTGTTGTTTCTCTCGTTCAACGGCCACCTGTGGCTCATCTCGATGCTGGTGGACACCTTCCACACGCTGCCGATTGGCGACAACCCGGTAAACAGCAACGCGTTTCTGGCGCTGGTGCGGGCTGCCGGGCTGATCTTCCTCAACGGGCTGATGCTGGCGCTGCCGATCATTACCCTGCTGCTCACCGTTAACCTCGCATTAGGTTTACTCAACCGAATGGCTCCGCAGCTGTCGGTATTCGTCATCGGCTTTCCGGTGACTTTGACGGTTGGCCTTTTATTAATGTCATTATTGATGCCACTTATCGCCCCCTTCTGCGAGCATTTATTCAGCGAGATATTCAATCTGTTAGCGGATATTGTCAGCGAACTTCCACGCAAATAATAACCCGCAGTGTTTGCAATGTCTTTCTGAGGATATTCCTAAAAATAATCTCGAAAAACATCTACCAGGATATATCTGACGCGGTTTAAATGTTTCTAACCACCTCACAATACTTAATATTTACTTTACTTTAAGATGATTCCTGGCAAATTATACGTAACTTTACGGGATAGTGAGTTCGCCTGAAAGTCTTTGTCATGCTCACAGGTTTTATTAGATTTTTTCCATCCCGTATGGCTGTTTATGAGCTCTCAGGCAGGTGGTGAATTATCGTTACGCATTGAGTGAGGGTATGCCATGTCAACGATCATTATGGATTTATGCAGCTACACCCGGCTAGGGTTAACCGGGTACTTAGCAAGCAGAGGGGTAAGAAAGAGAGACATCAACGATGCACACACCGTTGAAGAACTCGCAGCCGCTTGTGACGCCCACAAGCCCGGCGTGGTGTTTATTAATGAGGACTGTTTCATTCACGACCCCGCTAACAGTCAGCACATTAAGCAGATCATTAATCAGCATCCTAAGACCCTGTTTATTGTTTTTATGGCGATCGCCAATATTCATTTCGATGAGTATTTGTTGGTGCGTAAAAACTTATTAATCAGTTCGAAATCGATTAAACCAGAGTCGCTTGATGATATCCTGGGCGATTATTTGAATAAAGAAGTTAAGAATGTAGGGGCGGTTAACTTACCCACCCTATCATTAAGCAGAACTGAATCAAGTATGCTAAGAATGTGGATGGCTGGACAAGGGACAATTCAGATCTCAGACCAGATGAATATCAAGGCAAAAACAGTATCGTCACACAAAGGAAATATTAAAAGGAAAATTAAAACGCATAATAAGCAAGTCATATACCATGTCGTACGCCTGACAGATAATGTGACGAATGGGATTTTCGTTAATATGCGCTAATTTGCACGGCCATGTTGTACCCTACCTTGATCTCTGGCCTGGCCAGAGATTTTGCTTTTCAGTAGCCGGAGCCGGGGAGAAGACACCCCGACGCCGCCCTATTCCGCCGTTTCCACAAAGATCCCATCCGGGTGCCCCAGTTCGTTGAAGAACCAGATGCCGAGCGGGTAATCTTCCAGCGACACCAGATACATTGTGCCTTCATTAAACTCTTCTATAGCCAGCACCACGCCCGGGCGGCGCGGCCCACCGTCCGTTTTGACGGTTACCCGATCGTTGACCTTCATACATTCCTCCTGTGGTTTTGAGCCAGTGTAGAACAAATTGCATTGCCTGGCATCGCCACCTGGCGCGAATGGCGTTTTTGTGTGCGGTCTATACTTAACTGTTGAGACGATTAAATGAGGAACCCGCCATGAAGACCGACAAAGAGTACAGCGACACCATTAAGCGTGAGGTTGAAGTGGATGTCGATGCCCTGCTTGCCGCCATCAATGAAATCAGTGAGTCCGAAGTTCATCGCGCGGAGGATAATTCCGACCGTGTCGTGGTCAATGGTAGGGATTACCATACCTACCGTGAACTGGCTGAAGCATTCGAGCTGGATATCCATGACTTTAGCGTCTCGGAGACGAACCGCTAAGGCGAAAAAAATCCCGGTCATGGGGATGACCGGGATCAAACTTGCTTATGCAAGAAGCACTTGTAAATTCGTTACACCAGGAAATCTGATGCAGGTAAGACATTATCCCCAACGGAATAGTCTTACAAGCATATATTCTCTTAGCGAATATTATATTTTATACATGTGAATTTTGGTTATGAGTATAAACATGCGCCGCCTGTGGGTTTGTCGGGATCGTTTCCACTTCAACGGCGCGTCAATGCCTGTTTTTTTAAGATTTATCTTAGGTGAAATCATCACCCGGGAGACGTTATGCCTTCGTTTGAGGAGACTCTGCTTGTTTTTACCGACCTCGACGGCACGCTGTTAGATTTTCACACACTCGACTGGCAGCCTGCGGCCCCCTGGCTGGAAAAGTTAATGGATGAACAGGTACCGGTCATTCTGTGCAGCAGCAAAACCGCGTCCGAGATGGATGACATCCAGCAGGAGCTGGGGCTTGGCGGGTTGCCCTATATTGCGGAAAACGGCGCGGTGATCCAGCCTGACGTACGGTGGGAAAACGCCGCACGGTTCATCTCAGAAAAGAAGCATGACGATATCCGGCAGTGTATTGCCCGGGTACGCCAGGAGATGCATCTTAAATTCACCACCTTCGATGACGTGGACGAGCGCGTGGTCGCCGAATGGACTGGGCTGAGTCGTCCCCGCTCAGTGCTTGCGCGTAAACACGAGGCTTCCGTGACGCTGATCTGGCGTGACAGTGATGAACAAATGGAACGCTTTGCCGCCGAACTCGCCCGGCAGGGGCTGAAGATTGTCCAGGGAGCACGCTTCTGGCATATCCTGGATACCTGCTGCGGCAAAGACGTGGCGGTTCACTGGCTTGTGGACCAGTATCGCCTGCACGAGGGTTCCGAACCGACGACGCTGGGCCTGGGCGACGGCCCGAATGATGCCCCGCTGCTGGACAGCGTAGGCTTTGCCGTCGTGGTGAAAGGCTTCAACCGGGAGGGCGTCAGCCTTAAGAACAACGATCCCGCCCGGGTTTATCACACTCAGCACACCGGGCCGACCGGCTGGTGCGAGGGGCTTGATTACTTTTTGACGTGATCCTGCCAGATGACCCGGTTACGCCCGCGCTGTTTCGCCTCATACAGACGCGCATCGGCGGTGGATTGCAGATTTTCGAAGTGATAATTGCCCTTCTCCTGCGCGCCAGAGACGCCAAACGACGCACTTACGCGCAGGGTGGTACTTTTCTTAATCAGGATCTCTTTGCTGTCGATACGCTCGCGGATCTGCTCTGCGACTTCCGCCGCCTCTTCAAGCGTCATGCCCGGCAGCACCACACAGAACTCTTCGCCCCCGACGCGTCCGGCAATATCTTTAGTCCGGAGGGTGCTGGCAATCAGACCCGCGGCATGGGACAACACCTTATCACCCGCCTGATGCCCGAACCGATCATTGATGCTCTTGAAGCAATCAAGATCGATCTGAATGACCGAGAAAGGCAGCGACTGCTGTTCACACTGCTTCGCCAGCATTTTCGCCTGCTCGAACAGCGACCCACGATTATTCAGCCGGGTCAGAGGGTCGTGCCAGGCCTGCCATTGCAGCGAGTTCTGCATCGAATACATATTACTGACCATGCGCCGGATCACCAGCCATGAGATGAGCAGCATCGCGGTGAACAGCGCCCAAAGCAATGCCAGCACAATGCTGATGCTGCCGAAATCACCGCGCACCCCTTCATCCAGGGTGTGCACGCGCAGGACGATGCCATCAAAATGGTCGAGACGCTCCCAGCTCACAAAACGACTCCCCAGGCGAATGCCGCCTTCGGAATCCGATTCTATCGCGTGCGCTATCTGCGCTAATTCGCGCGCGTCAAAATGATTAACGTCCGCAGCAGTTGATTCAGACGTTGCAAGCTGAGTAAGCCGACTGCCATACAGTTGGTATTCCCCTTCCGGGTTATCGCCCACGGCTTCCACCAGCAGGCGACGCAGGGTGGCAAAGGTGAAATCCATCGCCACCACGCCATACCAGACGTGATTGTAATAAACCGGCACGCTGGCGGTGATCAGCGGCTTTTTGCCGACAAAGGTGGAAGGCGGCGAGATAAACCAGCGCACGGCACGCGCACGGTTTTCACGCTCGGACTGTTGGGTAAACCAGGGCTGAGTGACCAGATGGTAATAGCGCTGCACGATATCGCTGGAATTTCCCGGCGTATCCGTTTCCAGAAAGAATCCGGCGCGAGAGACATAAATCACGCGCTCTTCGTTGCGGGAAGGGCTGGATGCCAGACGCAGCAAATACCCCACTTCAAGCGCGGCGGACAGTTCATTATCAAGGTACTCATCATCACGGTTCAGAAGGGTCGTCTTTTCAACGAAGGCATCCGAAACACCGTTGATCGGTAACGTGCGCTGTTTATCAACCGCAATTTGCCAGCTGGGGGACGTGCGCAAATGCGCAAAACGCTTTACCGCATCATGCAGCACGCCAAACGCCAGCGGCGTTTCCAGCGCATCACGCATGCTGTGGCGAAAAAACAATATCTTATCGACGCTGAACTGAAGCTGTCTGTCCAGCACACTGGCAACCGTTTCCAGATGGTTACGCTGGCTGGAGATATAAGCATCTTCCAGTACCACAACTTCGCGCCAGGTCAGGAGGGTGGAAAAGATCAGGACAACGATAAAACAGAAGTTAACAATCAAACGGGGATTGCTACGCTTATGCAGCCACTGCAAAAAAGATTGTTTTACAACAAAGGTATCGTGCTGCACACACACTCCCTGATTGTCGCTCACCATCCGATATGATAAGTCTTCTGCCAGTAAAAACGCCCGGCAAGGCCGGGCGTTGTGTGATTAAGCCTTGTCGCGTTTTTGCCTTTTATTAGCAGGCTGAAGCTCGTCTTCGCGAAAAGCCTCCCGCTTAATGCCGTATCCATCATGCCACCGACACTCCACCATTCCGCTGGAATACCCGGTGACGATCATACCTGGACCACCATTTTTGGGCTTAACTTCATCACTGATCAAAAAGACCATACCTGCCTCCTGTATCAGGGTGAAACGTTTTCAATTTAGACGAGGAATAGTCTTTTTGCATCCGGGGTCAGCAATAATTAATGCGATTTCCCGCGTACTTTTTCAAGCAGCTTAACAACGGCTACCACAATCAGACCGACGATAAAGCCCAGTACGAGGTTAAGCAGTGTGGGCAGGATCGCAGCAACTACCGCTCCCTGGCCTGACGCAAAATGTTCAATCATGTGATGCAGCGAAGCAACACCGTGCACGATAATTCCGCCGCCGACCAGGAACATCGCCAGGGTTCCCACCACCGACAAGGTTTTCATCAGCCACGGCGCCAGCACCAGCAGGCTTTTCCCAATGCCGCGCGCAATTGCGCTGGATTTTTTTTCCAGCCAGAAGCCGATATCGTCCAGCTTGACGATCAGCCCGACCAGGCCATAAACCCCTATCGTCACGAGGATCGCAATGCCGGACAGGATCAGCACCTGGTTCATCAGAGGGGCATCTGAGACGATCCCCAGCGTAATCGCCACAATCTCGGCTGAGAGGATGAAGTCCGTGCGGATCGCGCCTTTGACCTTATCGCGTTCAAACGTTTTTGGATCCTGTGCGGCCAGCGCTTCCAGACGCTGCTGGCGCATTTCCGGGGTGTCTTTCTCTTTGCGTGCAGCGAACATATGCAACACTTTTTCGGCACCCTCGAAGCACAGGAACGCCCCGCCAATCATCAGCAGGGGCGTAATGGCCCAGGGTATAAAGGCGCTAATCAGCAGCGCCAGCGGAACGAGGATCACCTTGTTAATAAAGGACCCTTTCGCAACGCCCCACACCACCGGCAACTCACGGTTCGCCCGCACGCCGCTGACCTGCTGCGCGTTAAGCGACAAATCATCTCCCAGTACCCCGGCGGTCTTTTTCGCCGCCAGTTTTCCCATAACCGAAATGTCATCCAGCAAGGTGGCGATGTCGTCCAGTAATGTTAATAAGCTACTTCCTGCCAAAATCTCTTTCCTTCTTTTTTTGCTAATTAAGTGAATAGTATGGAACAAAACTCACCGCCCGGAAACTGGCACCTCGCGTCAACAAAAATTTCACATCAACAACACAATTAAAGCACTCGCCAGGCTGATAGTTTTGGCGTTAACTATGAGCGAACTTTTTATTTCGTCGTGAGGGACTATGCGTTTCCGGCATTTATTACCGCTCATTGGAGCACTCTTTTCCCTGTATATCATCTGGGGGTCCACCTATTTTGTCATTCGTATAGGCGTGGAAAGCTGGCCCCCGCTGATGATGGCCGGTATTCGTTTCCTTACGGCCGGCGTGCTGCTGATGGCGTTTTTATTGCTGCGCGGCCACAGACTACCGCCGCTGCGTCCCCTGCTTAACGCCGCCCTGATTGGCCTGCTGCTGCTGGCGGTGGGCAATGGCGCGGTAACCGTCGCCGAACACCAGAACGTGCCGTCGGGCATCGCCGCAGTGGTCGTCGCAACCGTGCCGCTGTTTACGCTCTGCTTTAGTCGCCTCTTCGGGATCCGCACCCGTAAGCTCGAATGGCTGGGCATCGCGATTGGGCTTGTGGGTATCATCCTGCTGAACAGCGGCGGTAACCTGAGCGGGAACCCCTGGGCTGCCGTTCTGATCATGATCGGCTCCATGAGCTGGGCCTTCGGCTCGGTCTACGGTTCACGCATCGAGCTGCCCTCCGGGATGATGGCAGGTGCGATTGAGATGCTCGCGGCGGGCATTGTGCTGCTGATGGCCTCCGCGTTGACGGGTGAAAAACTGACGGCGATGCCAGACCTTTCAGGTTTCCTGGCCGTCGGGTATCTGGCGCTGTTTGGCTCGATTATCGCCATCAACGCCTATATGTACCTGATTCGCAACGTCTCACCGGCGGTTGCCACCAGCTACGCCTACGTTAACCCGGTGGTTGCCGTGCTGCTGGGTACCGGTTTTGCGGGCGAAGTGCTGTCGACGATTGAATGGCTGGCGCTGGGTGTGATTGTCTTTGCCGTGGTACTGGTCACGCTGGGTAAATATTTGCTGCCCGCGAAACCGATTGTCACGAGGTGTGAGGTGGAGAAACCGTGATCGGGTGAATGCCCTGGGTATCGATCTGCGCGGCCTGACCGCCGCCGCAGATCCACTCTTCCAGCCGCTCCGTCAGTTCCACGTCATTCAGCTTCATTCTTCCGCGCAGCGCGCACTCCCAGACAATCAGCACCCGCCAGCCCTGAGCGTAAAGCTGCGAAACATCGCGTTTATCACGCTCGACGTTCCTGCCAATCTTCTCCAGCCAGAAGTCGGTGCGTGTCGCCGGGACTTTAAACAGATAGCAGTCGTGATGATGCCAGAAACAGCCGTGGGTAAAGATGATGCACTGGTACGCGTCGATGACGAAATCAGGACGCCCGGCAAGCGTGGCATCCTGAACCCTGAATTCAAACCCGGCGGCGGTCAGAAGGCCCGCGATCCGTTTTTCAATCGCGGTATCACGCGTGCCGATGGCACGCATGTTTTTACTGCGCGTGGCCTTATTGTGAACGTCCGCCATTGACGGCCTCGCTCTGACGAAGCTGAACGGCCTTGCTGATGCGTGAGGCCAGCAGTTTAGCTACCGCGGCAAAGGCTGGCACCACCACCGAGTTGCCAAACTGACGATAGGCCTGGGTATCCGACACCGGGATGCGAAAACTGTAGCCCTGCGGCGTCTCAAAGCCCATTAAGCGGGCGCACTCGCGCGGCGTTAAGCGCCGCGGTCGGTGCTGTTGGTTCTGGGGATCGTCAAAATCTTTTTCGCCCAGCGCCTTATCCCAGCCGCGATCGATAAGAATTTCCGCACCATCTTTGTAATAGCGCGCCGACAGCGTACGCGTCACGCTGTCAGGATTAAGCGGATTGACCATGCCAAACCCAAAGCCATTGCCTTTGGCCTGATGCTTTTTGGCATAGCGATAGAGGTATTTCCACAGCACCGGGGTCAGAATGAATTTCGCATCGACGGCGGGCTCCAGCAGATCGGCCACCGTCGGGCGGCGCGCCGGATACAGCGAGGGCAAATCACGCAGCGTAAAATCGCCTTTCAGATTGAGATCGCGGCGGAAGCCCACCAGCACGATGCGTTCGCGGTGCTGCGGCAGGAAGTGTTTGCCGTCGATAATTTTCGGATCGTCCGGCCCCATGTCCTCTGCATCCGCCACGTCATAACCCAGTTCATCCAGCGTTTGCATGATAATGCGGAAGGTTTTGCCGCCGTCATGACTCTTTAAATTCTTGACGTTCTCCAGCACAAAAATTGCCGGGCGGCGGGCATCAATGATCCGGGCAACATCAAAGAACAGTGTGCCCTGCGTATCGCAGGCAAAGCCGTGTGCGCGTCCCAGCGCGTTCTTCTTCGACACGCCAGCCAGCGAGAACGGCTGACACGGAAAGCCCGCCAGCAGCACATCGTGCGCCGGAATAGTATTGCGAATGTGTTCGGCGGCCTCTTCATCGCTGACGCCGGTTTTGTGGCTCAGCGTGACATCCCGAATATCCGCGTTGAACTGGTGCGCGTCGGGATCGCAATACCAGTTGGCTTTATAGGTACGGACGGCATGTTTGTTCCATTCACTGGTGAATACACACTGCCCGCCAATAGTTTCAAAGCCATGGCGAATGCCGCCGATACCGGCAAAGAGATCGATAAAGCGAAAGGCATAATTTGGATGCGCAGCAGGCGGACGCGGCAGCAAATTTTGCAGATAGCGGAACTCACCGTCGCTCAGGCGGTGCCCTGCCCTGTCGCTTATCAGCAGCCGCTTGAGTATCGCCGGGCTCCAGTGGCTCTCGCCATGGGCCACCAGCTGGTTTGCCAGCGTTTTAGCATCATACATTTCCAGCAGCTGACGCATGAGTGCCTGCACGGCTGCCGTTGATTTCTCAACCCGCTCAGGCGCGGGCACAGTCACTGATCGATTTTCCTGCATTCTCTTAACCGGACAATAAAGACAGAAAACAGAGTACCACAGTTCAGGATCGCACACTGCGACGGAAATGGGTCAATATCTGGCTGTCGGTTCCGAGGTAATCGCCCTGTAATTCGGCACTCAGCTTCGCCATAAACTGGATCAGAAAATCGGCATTGTGACGCGCAAGTTCGCGACCCCGCGCGGTTTGCATGGTGCCAGGCAGGCGCAGGAGTTTGGTCTGAAAGTGGTCGAGCGCGAAGGCTTTATCATCCAGCGCTCGTGTTCCGGCGAACGGGTCGTTGGCATCAAACAGCGCGGCGCCCAGCGCACCGGAGACGGCAAAGACGCGCGCCAGGCCGATAGCGCCTAACGCCTCCAGCCGGTCGGCATCCTGCACAATTTTGGCCTCCAGGCTTTGCGGCGCGATACCGGCACTGAAGCTGTGCGCTTCAATAGCATGCTCAACGGCTGCATAACGATCCGGCGGAAAATCAGGAAAGTCGCGACTGAGGATCTCGCGCGTTTTTCGCGCTGCCAGCCGCGAGGAGTGGCTACGTTCCGGGTGATTTTTCGGCAGGCTGACAATGTCATGGAAGTAGCATGCGGTCAGCACAACCAGCGGATCGCTATCCTCGTCAGCCATAATACCCTGCGCCGTCATCCAGACGCGGTGAAAATGGGCGATATCGTGCGCCGCATCATCAGTAAAATGATTTTCGTCGAGCCAGCGCTCAAAACGGTGTTGCCACTGCGCAAGTTCCATCATCCTGTCCTGTTGCTCAAAAGTGAGTGAATTATAATACACCCGAATTAAAATCCTTTATAAATAGAATTACGAAATACTTAATAATAATTACCCGCTATATTTTCAATGAATTAATTCATATGAAAAATAAAGAGATAAAAAGAAATATTTTGTAATATTTTTACCACTTTAATTACATTTATTTTTGAACCTAAATAATAATCCATAGAATAGTATCAGCCATGTAGTTACGGAGGGTAATTACATATATTCAGACAATTTATATTTAAAGGGAATATATAATGAAAAGAAAAGTTCTGGCAATTCTCGTACCCGCGTTATTAATGGCTGGCGCAGTAAATGCGGCGGAAATGTATAACAAGAATGGCAACAAAGTTGACCTGTACGGTAAGGTTGATGCGCGTCATACCTTCTCCGACAACCCAGGCGACGACGGCGATGAAACCTATGTACAGGTGGGTTTCAAAGGCGAAACGCAGATCACGAACGACCTGACAGGCTATGGCCAGTGGGAATATAAAACCTACGCTAACGACACCGAAGGCGCAGGGGATAAATCTTTCAACCGTCTGGCATTCGCTGGCCTGAAATATGGCGACTACGGCTCATTTGATTACGGCCGTAATTACGGCGTCGTGTATGACGTTGAAGCCTGGACCGATATGCTGCCGGTATTTGGTGGAGATTCTTACACCTGGACGGATAACTATATGGTTGGCCGTACTAACGGTGTGGCGACCTACCGTAACAATGATTTCTTTGGTCTGGTCGACGGCCTGAACTTTGCGCTGCAATACCAGGGTAATAATGAAGGTGGCAACGCAAACGAAAATCAGGAAGGCACCAAAAACGGCCATGATGATGTTCGTTTCCAGAACGGCGACGGCTTCGGTATGTCTACCACCTATGACTTCGATTTCGGCCTGACGCTGGGTGCGGCTTATTCTTCCTCTGACCGTACTAACGACCAGGTCGCTTACGGCGCTGGCACCTATAACCGCTTCAGCAAATATGCTGGCGGTGAACGTGCGGAAGCGTGGACAATCGGTGCTAAATACGATGCTAATGATGTCTACCTGGCCATGATGTATGCGGAAACCCGTAACATGACTCCGTACGGCAACGATGGCATCGCCAACAAAACACAGAACTTTGAAGCCGTAGCGCAGTACCAGTTTGACTTCGGTCTGCGTCCATCCCTGGCGTGGGTCTATTCTAAAGGCATCGATTTGGGCGGTAACGATTATCACCCAGGCAATGGCTATGACTATGTAGACCAGGATCTGGTTAACTACATCGACGTGGGCATGACCTACAGCTTCAACAAAAACTTCTCCACCTACGTTGATTATAAAATCAACCTGCTGGACGAAGATGATGCCTTCTACAATGACAACGGTGTTGCTACCGATGACATCGTAGGCGTAGGCATGACCTACCAGTTCTAATTCCCATCAATATTAAAGCCCGCGATGCGGGCTTTTTTTATTTGACGCTGAAATGTTATGGCGCTTCCTGCAAGGCCAGGCGAACAAACCCGTTATTCTGCGCCAGCAATTCGTGCGCTTTCCAGGCATCCAGCCCCGTCAGCACCATCAGTACCGCCGTTTTGCACTGGTGGTTACAGCTTTCCAGCGCGGCCTTCGCCTGCGCCCGGCTACATCCCCCCGCTTCCATCACAATGGCAATTTGTCGTTCGGCCCATCTGGTGTTGCTTGCCTCCAGATCAACGCGCAGGTTGCTGTACACCCGTCCGGAACGTACCGCCAGACCGGTGGTGATCATATGCAGGATCATGCTTTGCGCAATGCCTGCTTTAGCGTTGGTATACCCGGCCACCACATCCGCGCCCAGTTCGGGGGCAATGACCATGCTCGCCAGCTGCGCTGCTTCACTTTGCGCATCCTCCGTAATGATCGCAACCGTTGAGCCCAGAGACCACGCATGACGCATCGCGCCCCATACCCATGGGGTTTTGCCGCTGACGGACAGCGCCAGCATCATGTCATGCTCGCCAAATTCTATCGTCTGAAGGTCGGCAACGCCGCGCGCGTAGCTACCGGCGTGATCGCCTGCTGTCATCGCAATGACGGGATGTTTTCCCGGCGCAAACGCTTCTGCCGCCTGTTCAGCCACGCGTCCGGACGCGCCCGCGCCGGTCAGTACCAGACGTCCGCCGTGGCTAAGCGTCGCCGCCGCGTTATCCACCACGCGGGCCAGCATACTTAAGTGAGGGGTAAGTGCAGAAGAGATTTGCGCGTCATCCTGGTGTATGACGTTAAGCATATCCAGCGTCGATAATCTGTCGATGTTCGTGGTGCTGGCGTGCCGTCTTTCCCTGGCCGTACCGGTAAGCATAATGCTCATAAACTGCCTCCTTATTATGAGTACCCTCACACTATAAAGTGTTTTATATAGGTCACCTGAGAGGAGGCTCACGAAACGCCTCTCTTTACATGGCTTTATGAAACGCCCGTCATCAGCGATAATTAGCCCTTTCTTATTCATCGCGGAGTGTTAATGAGCGATTTGCAGCCCTTCCCCCCGACGCGCAAGCGCCCTATAAAGCTGAATACGCTGGTTACGCTGATGGTGTGCGCGATTATCGGCTCGGTGCTGCTGGTGGTCTTCGCGCTGTACTCTGTGCAGATCACCCGCGCCACGCGCGATGACGTGAAAGATACCGCGCTGGGTATCGCCCGGACGCTGGCCGACAGCCCGGAGATCAAGCGTGGCCTGATGGAATCGCCGCAGGCTGGCATCATCCAGCCGATTGCCCAGGCGGTGACGAAGCGCAACGACCTGCTGTTTACCGTGGTCACCGACCTGCGTGGGATCCGCTATTCCCATCCAAACGAAGCGCTGTTAGGTTTGCATTTTATTGGCGACGATCTGACGCCCGCCCTGGAAGGGAAAGAGAATGTCTCCGTTAACCGCGGCGCGCTCGCAGAAGCGCTGCGCGTCTTTACGCCCGTGTATGACGACCAGCACGACCAGATCGGCGTGGTGGTGGTGGGTATTTCGCTGAATAAAGTTGAAGATCAGATTGCCCGCGGACGGCTCAACGCCGTGTGGACCATCTTATTCAGCGTTCTGATGAGCTCAGTGGCGATATGGGGTCTGGTCCGGGTTCTGAAACGTATCCTCTTTGGGCTGGAGCCTTACGAAATCTCAGCCCTCTTTGAGCAGCGCCAGGCCATGTTGCAGTCCCTGCGCGAAGGCGTGATGGCCGTGGATATGCACGGGCGCGTGACGATGATTAACCACACCGCCAGAGAAATATTACTCCTGACCTCGGGCCAGCACTCCGAAAGCAGCAGTGAACCGCTGCTGGCCAGCCTGCGCGAAGTGTCAAAAACCGGCATTGCCCGCCAGGATCAGGAGATCGGCTGTAACGGGCGGCTGCTGCTGTGCAACATGGTCCCCGTGAAAAGCCAGAATCAGGTGATCGGGGCGATCAGCACGTTCCGCGATAAGACCGAAATCAGCCAGTTAATGCAGCGTATTGATGGCATGGTCAGCTACGTTGATGCCCTGCGCTCCCATACGCATGAGTTTATGAACAAGCTGCACGTGATCCTCGGCCTGCTGCACATGAAGCGCTACGATAAGCTGGAGGAGTACATCATCCAGACCGCGCAGAATTATCAGACGGATATCGGCGCAATACAGCGCAAAGTTAAATCGCCGGTCATTGCGGGCTTCCTGCTGGGTAAAATTAACCGCGCTAAAGAGGCCGGAGTGACCCTGACGCTGGCGGAGGAGAGTCAGCTTCCTGACACCGCCAATGAAGAGCAGGTTGCGGTGCTGATCACCGTGCTGGGCAATTTAATCGAAAATGCCCTGGATGCGATGGAAGGCCAGCCGGAAGGCGAGATCGACCTGCTGCTGCATTATCAGAACGGCTGGCTGAGCGGTGAGGTCAGCGATGACGGTCCCGGCATTGATCCCGAGCGGCTGGAGGCTATTTTTACAAAGGGCTACTCAACAAAAGGTGAAAACCGCGGCGTTGGGCTGTTCCTTGCGCGTCAGCAGATCCAGAATCTGGGCGGAGATATTACCGTCGAGTCGGAGCCTGGCGTATTTACCCAATTTTTTGTTCAGATCCCCTGGGATAGCGAGAGGAATATCGCGTGATAAATGTGTTAATTGTCGATGATGACGCCATGGTAGCCGACCTCAACCGTCTGTATGTTAACCGCGTTGAGGGTTTTAGCTGCTGCGGCGTCGCTTCCACGCTCAACCAGGCCGAGGCGTTGATCGCCAACCCAGGCCAGCCGATCGATCTGGTGCTGCTGGATGTCTATATGCAGCAGGATAACGGGCTGGATCTGCTGCCCATCATCCGCGCGTCGGGCCGCCCGATTGACGTCATCATGATCTCGTCGGCCTCCGACGCCGCAACGATCCAGACCTCAATGCACTATGGCGTGGTGGATTACCTGATTAAACCGTTCCAGTTCCCGCGTTTTGAAGAGGCGCTGAACGGCTGGAAGGCAAAGCGCAGCCTGATGGGATCGCATCAGTATTATGAACAGGCCGACGTCGACAGGCTGATCCACGGCGGCGCGCCGGAGCTGGCCGACAGCAAAAAATTACCGAAAGGCCTGACGCCGCAGACGCTGCGCACCATTTGCCAGTGGATCGACAGCCATCCGGAGATAGAGTTTTCCACCGACGATCTGGCGAATGCGGTCAACATTTCCCGCGTCTCCTGCCGCAAATACCTGATCTGGCTGGCGCAAATTAATATCCTGTTCACCAGCATTCACTACGGCGCTACCGGCCGGCCGGTATATCGCTACCGTTTGCAGCCGGAACAGGTCGGCCTACTCAAACAGTACTGCCAGTAATTCGGTAGCTGTCGTCCAGAAGGGTAAAACGGAAGTGGTGCATCGAGGAGATCACCACTTCTTTTGTTTTGGTGACAAAGATGGCTTCAATATCGGGGCGCGAACGCAGCGCGGCGCAGCCCTTTTCCACGCCCATGCCGTAGATCAGCGTGGTCCAGATATCGCCGTCGAGGGAGTCTGGCGAAATAATCGTCACGCTGTCCAGTTCGTTATCCAGCGGGTAGCCGGTGCGTGGGTCAAGTATGTGGTGATAACGTTTGCCGTTCAGCTCGAAGTAGCGCTCATAGGTGCCTGACGTCACCACCGACCGGTTTTCGACCGTCATGGCACCAATCAGCGCGTCACCGGCGAACGGTTTTTTCAGGCCGACGCGCCAGCCGCCCTCCGGCGAGCCTAACGTCTGGACGTTGCCGCCAAGGTTGATCAGCCCAAGTTCAACGCCCTCTTTAAGGAGGTGATCCCGCACCCTGTCGGCGATATAGCCTTTAGCAATGGCCCCCAGATCGATCTCCATTCCCTGGCGAGTAAGGAACACGCTGCTGTTGGCTTCATCCAGCACCACGTCCGCAGGATGCGTGATGCCCAGCAAGGCGGCGATCTCGTCCGCGGGCGGTACAGCGTCCCCCTTAAAGCCAATTTTCCAGCATTTCACCAGCGGGCCGATCGCCAGGTTAAAGGCGCTGTCTTTAAGCAGGCTGGCCGCTTTCGCGCAGCGGATCAGCTCGAACACCGGGCGACTGACGGCAACCGGATGCTGACCGGCCGCATGGTTGATGTCCATTACCTGGGAGTGCGCTCGGTTAACGGTAAGCAGATCTTCGTACTGTTTGATCAGGCGAAACACGCGAGAGGCAAGCGCTTCGTCATGGGAAAAGAGTTTCAGGAGGATGGGCGATCCCATCAGAACGGCGGAGTAGCTGTAAACGCGATGGCTATCAGGCATTTCATGAGTCCTCAGATGTAGCCCCGGCAGGCACCGCGCCGCCGGGGAAACAGGAGCCTTACCGTGTTTTCGAACGCATAGCCGCCTGATGTCCTGCAAGCGTACCAAAAATAATGATATCTGCCACCGCGTTACCGCCGATGCGGTTACCGCCATGGATGCCCCCGACAACCTCACCCGCAGCAAACGCTCCCGGCAATACGTTGTGGTTGCTGTCCAGCACGCAGGTTTCTGTGTTAATGGTCACGCCGCCCATGGTGTGGTGAACGCCCGGTGCAATCTGAATGGCGTAGAACGGCCCTTCGTTGATTGGCGCACGCAGCGCGGTGGTGCGACCGAAATCATCGTCGTGCTGTTTCTCCACAAAGCCGTTGTAGCGTTCCAGCGTTGCCAGGAACTGGTGGTGATCCATCCCCAGCGCTTCCGCCAGGGCTTTTGGCGAGCTGGCGCTGGTAACAAACCCTTTTGCGATGTACTCATCCGCGGCTTTGTTTTTGGCGCGAACATGCTCGTCAAAGACGATGTAAGCGTATTTCTCCGGCAGCGCGATGATCTGCGCCGAGACTTTGTCGCGGGTCGACATTTCGTTATAGAAGCGGTTGCCCTGCTGGTTTACCAGAATCGCCCCGCCGCCGCGGATGGATTCGGAAATCAGATACGACGTTTTCTGCTCAACGGTTGGGTGGATCTGAATTTCGCCCATATCCACGGTGCCCGCACCGATACGCTCCAGCAGCGCGATACCGCCTCCGGTCGCCCCTTTGTGGTTGGTGGTAACGAACCCTGCCAGATCCGGACGGTATTTCACCACCATCTGGCTGTTGGCGCTGAAGCCGCCCGTTGCCACAATCACGCTTTTAGTTGCCACGGTGAGGGTTTCGTTCTCTTCGGTGGTCAGACGCACGCCGGTCACTTCGCCATTTTCGAAAATGATGTCGCTCACGGAGGTATCCAGCATCACCTCGATGTTGCGCTTGTTGACGTTACGCACCAGGCCGCTGATCAGATACCCGCCCACTGCGGAACCGTCTTTCGGACGGTGCGTACGGTCGATGCTCATCCCGCCGGTGGTGGTAATGTCGTTCAGCATAATGCCGCGCGTGGCCAGCCATTCGATAGCCTGCGGCGCGTTCTCGACAAAGCGACGCAGCAGTTCAGGGTCGTTCTTGTTGCCACCGCCTTTCAGACTTTCCTGGTAGAACAGCTCTTTGCTGTCCTGAATACCTTTCACGCGCTGGAAGCGGGTCTCCGCCGCGTTCATCCCGGCCGAGGCTTTAATGGTGTTCCCGCCGATGGTGGGCATTTTCTCGACGATTAGCACGCTCGCGCCTTCGTCATGCGCCTGAATCGCCGCTGCCAGACCGGCGCCGCCGCTGCCGACCACCACCACATCCACGCTTTTAGTCTCATTCGGGTCTGCGCCCTCTTCCGCCGCCAGCGCTTTGCTGGATTTCAGCATCGCCTTCGAGACCGCTTTTTTCACCGCCTCGCTCTGGCTGGTCGCGCCCGTAATCGCGTCCACGTGCGGGGTGTTGGCATCCAGAATACGGGTACGGATCTCTTCGAAGCTGGTGACAAACTCGACGTCTTCACTCGGGCCGGAGGCCAGTTCGATATCGGCGATGCGGTCGGTTTCGAGGCTGACGTTAATCACCAGCTCGTTAGCATCGTCCTGCACTTTTTCAATAAAGGTGCCCGGTTTGAATTTAGATTCGCCCATGCTCATGTCGCGGATCATCGCTTCCACCAGCGAGAAGCGCCACAGCGGTTCCGGGATGCTCAGTTCTTCGCGTCGGGTACTGTCCATAAACAGCTCCAGGCTTTCGCCCGCCGCGATGCGATCGGTCCAGTCCGGATAGGCGATGGTGGCGCGGCCAACGGCAATCAGGTCGTAACCGTGATCCAGCGCTTCATTCACATCCGTGGCATTCACCACGCCGCCAACGCCCATTACCGGTACCTGCGCCAGCGTGTCAGAGCGCATGGCGCAGTATTTTTCGATAAGTGGCGTCGGGTCCTGAGTATCGACGATAGAAGGACGCAGGGCGGCGCCAAGGGAGAAGTGGAGATAATCTACCCCGCGCGCGGCCAGTTTTTCCAGCAGATACAGGGTGTCTTCGAAGCGAATGCCCGGGACTTCAAGCTCTTCCGGAGAGAAACGGTAGCCAATGATAAACGCGTCGTCCGCGTACTGGCGCACCATCTTGTGGGTAATGTCCAGCACCGCCAGCGGGAATTTCGCGCGGTTTTCGCGGCTGCCGCCCCACTCGTCGTCGCGCTGGTTAGAGTTCGGGGAGAAGAACTGCTGGATCAGATAGGTATTCGCCCCGTGGATTTCGACGCCGTCGAACCCGGCCTGAATTGCGCGGCGCACGGCTTCGCCGAACTTGCCGATCATGCCTTCCACCTCTTCCGCGGTCAGGGCAACCGGCGTGGCGGCACCGTCACGCGGCGCGGCAACGGCGCTTGGGCCAACCGGCGTGCGACCCCCAATCAGTTTTGGGTCGACCATACGGCCGCCGTGGTAGATTTGCAGCAGGGCTTTAGAGCCTTTGGACTTGATGGCGTCAGCGATTTTTGCCAGCCCGGCGATTTTCTCGTCGTTATCAATACCAATTGCGCCCGGGAACGCCAGGCCGAGATCGTCAACAAAACAGCACTCAACGATGATGGTGCCGATGCTGCCCGCGCGGGCGCGGTAGTACTCCACCAGCTCGCTGGTCACGGTGCCATCGTAATAACCGGTACAGGTTGTCATCGGGGCCATTAACAAACGGTTTTTCAGTTCAGTACCATTCGGTAATGTGAAGGGGCTTAAAATACGTTCGTTAGTGCTCATAATAGAAACTCCAAACTTTAAAAATTAAGAATTCGTTATCGGAATGATTTTTTATTTCGTGTTTTTTGCCGATGTCATGATAGTAATATAAAGCTTTTTTTAGTTTCTAAAGTCATTACGTTAGTTAATAAACTATTTAATCCCTTCGATAACATTAATAACACATTGGTGTTAGCGGGAATGTTTCACTCGTTCACAAGAATTTAAAAAAAGTTAAATTATAAAAGGTCAAACCAATACACCAAATATAGCAAAAACCCCTATAAAACAACAATAAACAAAAGCACCAGAATTTAAATGTTATAGTTTTGATACATAAAATGCGTAAAATTAGCGAATAACCACACTACTCAGAGTGGTTATTATAAAAAATATAAAAATAGCCATTCAGTTCCGTTTTTTTGATCGCGATCAATAGTTATGGCATTCAAAAGAGCAATATAAAAACATCATCATTTTTTATTTAGCGCAAACCAAAATGCGTTAAATCGCTATTAGTGAAAACACAAATCCGCACCTTAAATAACTAAAAAAAGCAAAAAGGATATTTCAATCGAATTTGTGTTTTCGCCGGGCGACGAATTTTTGACAACTTAAGACGTGAAACTATGAATACAAAAACTGCTGTAACGCCTCCTGCGGCGAATCTGGCATCAAATGGAACAGCAAAACGACTGCTGATGATGGCTTTGCCCGTCATTGTTGCCGTCCTGCTGTTGTTTGTCCCCGTTCCGGAAGGGCTGCCGCCTTATGCGTGGCACTACTTCGCCATCTTTGTCGGCGTCATCGTCGGCTTAATTTTCGAACCGCTGCCGGGCGCCGTGATCGGTCTTACCGGCGTCGTGGCGATTGCGCTGTGCAGCCAGTGGGTACTCTTTAGCCCGGAACAGCTGGCTGACCCAAAATTCAAGCTGGCGGGCGCCTCCTTTAAATGGGCGGTCAGCGGGTTTGGTAACTCCACCGTCTGGCTGATTTTCGGTGCCTTTATGTTCGCCGCAGGCTACGACAAAACCCGCTTCGGCCGCCGTCTGGCGCTGATTCTGGTGAAGTACCTGGGCCGTCGCAGCCTGACGCTCGGTTACGCCATTACGTTTGCGGATCTGCTGCTGGCCCCGTTCACCCCGTCCAACACCGCGCGCAGCGGCGGGACCATCTACCCGATCATCGCCAACCTGCCGCCGCTGTACGGTTCAAAACCCAATGACCCAAGCGCGCGCAAAATCGGTTCGTATCTGATGTGGGTAGCCATCACCGCGGCCTGTATCACCAGCTCGATGTTCCTTTCCGCTCTGGCACCTAACCTGCTGGCGCTGGCGCTGGTAAAAAGCACGGTTGGAATTGATATCTCCTGGGGGACCTGGTTCCTCGCCTTCCTGCCGCTGGGCATCCTGCTGATCCTGACCATGCCGCTGCTGGCCTACTGGTTCTACCCGCCGGAAGTAAAAGTGAATAACGAAGTACCGCTGTGGGCGACCCGTGAACTGGAAAAACTGGGCAAACTGTCGCGCAATGAGATCCTGCTGCTGGTGTTCGTGTGCTGTGCGCTGCTGATGTGGATCTTCGCCGCGGCGTGGATTGAACCGGCCATGGCTGCCCTGCTGATCGTTGGCCTGATGCTGTGGACCGGCGTGCTGGAGTGGAACGATATCACCGGTAACAAAGCCGCGTGGAATACCTTCGTCTGGTTCGCCACCCTGGTGGCGCTGGCGGATGGCCTCTCCTCCACCGGTTTTATCAGCTGGCTGGGTAAAGAAGGCGGCCTGCTGATGAGCGGTATCTCTCCGGGTGTCGCCACCATCGTGCTGCTGCTGGCGTTCTACCTGCTGCACTACCTGTTCGCCAGCACCACCGCGCACACCACGGCGCTGCTGCCTGCGATGCTGACCATCGCCTCCACCATTCCGGGCATGAATATGGAAGTGTTCGTTCTGCTGATGGTGACCTCGCTGGGCGTGATGGGGATCATTACCCCCTACGGTACCGGTCCAAGCCCGATTTACTACGGTAGCGGCTACCTGCCAACCAAAGACTACTGGCGCCTCGGCACCATCTTCGGTGCCATCTTCCTGGCGGCCCTGCTGCTGATTGGTTATCCGTGGATGTCCATGATGTTCTGATTCCTGACCGCCGGACTTCTCCTCCGGCGGTTTTATTTTTGTGGAGCAATACACTATGTCAAACAAACCGTTTATCTACCAAAACCCCTTCCCTCTTGCGCACGATGACACCGAATACTATCTGCTGACCAAAGAGCACGTTTCCGTTGCCGAGTTCGACGGTCAGGAAGTCCTGAAAGTGGAGCCTGAAGCCCTGACCCTGCTGGCACAGCAGGCCTTCCACGATGCCGCGTTTATGCTGCGCCCTTCCCACCAGAAGCAGGTTGCCGCCATTCTCAACGACCCGGAAGCCAGCCAGAACGACAAATACGTTGCCCTCCAGTTCCTGCGTAACTCTGAAATCGCCGCAAAAGGCGTGCTGCCAACCTGTCAGGATACCGGCACCGCGATCATCATGGGCAAAAAAGGCCAGCGCGTCTGGACCGGCGGCGGTGACGAAGCGGCCCTGAGCCAGGGCGTCTATAACACATACATTGAAGATAACCTGCGCTACTCGCAGAATGCGGCGCTGGATATGTATAAAGAGGTGAATACCGGCACCAACCTGCCCGCGCAGATTGACCTCTACAGCGTGGACGGCGACGAGTATAAATTCCTGTGCATGGCGAAAGGCGGCGGTTCTGCCAACAAAACCTATCTCTACCAGGAAACCAAAGCGCTGATCACTCCGGCGAAGCTGAAAAACTACCTGGTTGAGAAGATGCGCACCCTGGGTACCGCAGCCTGCCCGCCGTACCACATTGCCTTTGTTATCGGCGGAACCTCAGCGGAAGCCACGCTGAAAACCGTCAAGCTCGCCTCTGCGCGCTACTACGATGCGCTGCCAACCGAAGGCAACGAACACGGCCAGGCGTTCCGCGACGTCCAGCTTGAGCAGGAACTGCTTCAGGAAGCGCAAAACCTCGGCCTTGGCGCGCAGTTCGGCGGGAAATACTTCGCGCACGATATTCGCGTGATCCGTCTGCCGCGCCACGGCGCCTCCTGCCCGATCGGCATGGGGGTCTCCTGCTCCGCTGACCGCAACATCAAGGCGAAGATTAACCGCGAGGGGATCTGGATTGAGAAGCTGGAGCACAATCCGGGCCAGTATATTCCTGAATCCCTGCGCCAGCAGGGAGAAGGCGACGTGGTGAGCATCAATCTCGACAAGCCGATGAATGAGATCCTGGCGCAGCTTTCCGCGCACCCGGTCTCCACCCGCCTGTCGCTGAACGGCACCATCATCGTGGCGCGCGATATCGCCCACGCGAAGCTGAAAGAGCTGCTCGACAACGGGGAAGAACTGCCGCAGTACGTTAAAGATCACCCGATTTACTACGCAGGCCCGGCCAAAACGCCAGAAGGTTACGCGTCTGGCTCACTCGGCCCGACCACTGCGGGACGTATGGACTCCTATGTGGACTTACTGCAATCCCACGGCGCGAGCATGATCATGCTGGCGAAAGGTAACCGCAGCCAGCAGGTCACCGACGCTTGCCATAAGCACGGCGGCTTCTACCTCGGCAGCATCGGCGGCCCGGCGGCGGTGCTGGCGCAAAACAGCATCAAGAGCCTGGAGTGCGTGGCGTATCCTGAACTGGGAATGGAAGCCATCTGGAAAATTGAAGTGGAGAACTTCCCGGCGTTTATCCTGGTGGATGACAAAGGCAACGACTTCTTCCAGCAGATCCAGAATAAACAGTGCAAAGGGTGCTCACAGCGCTGAACGTTTCCATAACGCCGGAAGCAGCGACAGCGTATCGTTGATCAACCCGCGCTTGTCGCTGCCCGGCTTCCAGATAGTGACCATCGTCTGGCTTATCCCCTGGCTGCCCACTTCGGTGGGCAGCCTTTTTACATTTTTCCACTGCGTTGCCTGAAGATGGGTCGGTAAAAACCCCCAGCCGCAGCCCTGTTCCAGCAGGCCGCGCAGCATCTCCAGTTCGTTAGTGAAAAGCGTGTGCCCTGAAATTTGCAGGCGACGGGCAACCGGCTCGTCTGACGCGGGATGCATAATCACCTGTGGCACCAGAGAGAGATTGAGCAGCGACACCGGCGACGCAACCTCCGCAAAAAGCGCCGTTGCGGCGTAAAAATCCATTTCGATCGCCCCCAGCGCCCGCCACTCCATCTCATTGCCCACGCTGCGGTTGCGCGCCTGGCAGATCCCCAGATCGGCCTGACCGTTTGCCAGCATCGCTTCCGCCTCATCGCGCGATGCGCTGGTCAGGCTCAGGCGGATCTTTTTCGTCGCCAGCGTGGCAATCAGCGCCTGTAAAAAAGCTCTGGGGGTAAACGGATCGTAAACGAGGGCAATGTCCTGCGTCGCGCTGTCCGGTACCGATCTGGCAAACGCCTCAAACGCTTTGACCTGCCGCATCAGCAGGTGTGCCTGCCGCTGAAGCTGCTCCCCCTCCGGCGTCAGGCGCAGGCTGCGCCCCTCCCGCAGGAACAGAGCGTAGCCCAGCCCATCCTCAAGAAAATCGATCAGATCCCGCAGGGTAGTACGATCTTTGCCGAGTTTACTGGCCGCCTTCATCAGGCTGCCGTGTTCAGCGACGGCAGTGAACGCCTCAAGCTGGGCAAAGGAATAGATCAGTGATGCCACGCCATTCTCCACGCAATTTTTACGGGGGATTTTCCCCCATAACGCGTTTTTTATTATAGGCCGCAGGTTCTTAAACTGAAGTCCTTCCTGAGCCAAACGAGATAAATATGAAAATCAAAACAAACCGCACGCTGCTCGCGGCGCTAGTTGTCAGCAGCCTGCTCTCGCCCGCCGTTATGGCGGCCTGCAACGGTACCGACCTCACCACCTGTCCGGCGCCTTTCGATGCCAGACTCCCGGACGCGCATACCATGCTCACCTGGAACCAGGCCGATCGCGTGGTGGGCTTTCGCAATGACTACCGCAACTACGCAGGGGATGTGTTCCGCCACGGCAACGCTACGCCGCTGCTGCCCGCAGAAAAACCGCTCACCGATGCCCGCTATCAGGTGAAGGGTAAGAGTTACACTCTTCAGGATTACCTGAAACGCCAGAACGTCAGCGGCATGCTGGTGCTGAAAAACGGCAAAGTGGCCTATAAATACCTGGGTGAAGGCAATACCGACTCAACGCTCTGGACGTCGCGTTCCGTGGGCAAATCGGTGGTCTCCGCGCTGGTGGGTGCTGCAATTAAAGAAGGGAAAATCCACTCGCTGGACGACCTTGTCACCCAATACGAACCTGACTTAAAAGGCACCGCCTGGGAGGGCGTAACGCTAAAACAGCTCATCACCCACACCTCTGGCGTGGCGTGGAACGAAGATTACACCAACCCGCAATCTGACTTCGCCCGGCTTACCGAATGCGAAGCGAAGCCGGGCACCTACAACTGCGTGCGCACCCTGGTGAAGGGGTTACACCGTGAACACCCGGCGGGCGAAAACTGGTCCTATTCCTCGGGTGGCGCCTGGCTGTTAGGCGATGTGCTTGAGCGCGCCACCGGCATGACGCTCGCGGCGTATCTGGAGAAGACCATCTGGCAGCCGTACGGCATGGCGAGCGACGGCGTGTGGCATGCCTACAGCAAAGGCCAGCACGACGTGGGTGCGCATGGGTTCAACGCCACGCTGGAAGACTGGGGGCGTTTCGGGGAGTTTATCCTGCATAACGGTACGCTGCCGGACGGGAAGCAGATCCTCCCCGAGGGCTGGGTGAAACAGTCCTCAGCCTGGACACAGGCCAAAGGATCGGTGTCCGACGCGCATCCGAAGGGGTTATACGGCTACCAGTGGTGGAACAACGAAGTACCAGCCACCGCCACACACGTGGAGCCGAAAGTCGAAAATTCGCTGAAGGATTCCCTGTGGGCGCTGGGTATATTTGGTCAGATGATCATGGTTAATCAGAAAGAAAATCTGGTTATCGTCCAGTGGTCCACCTGGCCGCAGGCAGAGCCGTCATTCAGCGCCCAGCCGCTGGAAGCGTCGCTGATGTTTAGCGCGATTGCGAACGCGCTGCGCTGATAATCCCAAGCCAGGCCCCGCCTGGCTTCTCACCTGCGCGATGTCACAAAACCGATATATCAGCAACTTAGCGAAATCGAGTAAATAAAAGATCACCGAAATGTTAAGTTATTGTTGAATATGTAAATACTGGTCAATGCATTGTCATTAATGCACCACACGCATCAGTCCATGCGCTATTTGCGCTTATTAATTTCCACTTCCTGATCCAGTTTTCAGAAACAGACGAGCATAACGTCACTATAAAACTGGAGATAATCATGGTTTCCTCAACCTCACCTGCAACGCTTCGTGCCAAAGCGGGCGCGATTTTCCGCGTCACGTCGGGCAACTTTCTTGAGCAATTCGACTTCTTTCTGTTCGGCTTTTATGCCACCTACATCGCCCATACTTTTTTTCCGGCAAGCAGTGAATTTGCGTCCCTGATGATGACCTTCGCCGTCTTTGGCGCGGGCTTCCTGATGCGTCCGATCGGGGCCATTGTGCTGGGGGCTTACATTGATAAAGTGGGTCGCCGTAAAGGGCTGATCGTCACCCTGTCAATTATGGCCGCCGGAACCTTCCTGATCGTGCTGATCCCTTCTTACCAGAGCATTGGCCTGTGGGCGCCGCTGCTGGTGCTGACCGGCCGCCTGTTGCAGGGTTTTTCGGCAGGCGCCGAGCTGGGCGGGGTTTCGGTTTATCTGGCGGAGATCGCCACGCCGGGCCGCAAGGGTTTCTACACCAGCTGGCAGTCGGGTAGCCAGCAGGTCGCCATTATGATCGCGGCGGCGATGGGCTTCGCCCTGAATGTGGTGCTGGAAGAGAGTGCCATTCGCGAATGGGGGTGGCGTATTCCGTTCCTGTTTGGCTGTCTGATTGTGCCGTTTATCTTTTTCCTGCGCCGCAAGCTCGAAGAGACCGAGGAATTCAGCGCCCGTCGCCACCATCTGGCAATGCGTCAGGTCTTCACAACGCTGCTCGCCAACTGGCCGGTAGTCGTCGCGGGCATGCTGATGGTGGCGATGACCACCACCGCGTTTTACCTGATCACCGTTTACGCGCCGACCTTCGGTAAAAAAGTCCTGATGCTTAGCGCGTCGGACAGTCTTCTGGTCACGCTGCTGGTGGCGGTGTCCAACTTCATCTGGCTTCCGGTGGGCGGCGCGCTGTCGGATCGCTTCGGGCGTAAACCGGTGCTGATCGCCATGACGCTGCTGGCGCTGGCGACCAGCTATCCGGCGCTGACGATGCTGGCCGCAGCCCCGAGCTTCTCAATGATGCTGACCGTGCTGCTGTGGCTCTCTTTCCTCTACGGCCTGTATAACGGCGCGATGATCCCGGCCCTGACGGAGATCATGCCAGCAGAGGTGCGCGTGGCGGGCTTCTCGCTGGCTTACAGCCTGGCAACGGCGGTCTTTGGCGGTTTCACGCCGGTGATTTCGACTGCCTTAATTGAGTACACCGGCGACAAAGCCTCGCCGGGCTACTGGATGAGCTTTGCCGCCGTTTGCGCCCTGCTGGCAACGCTTTATCTCTATCGTCGTCGCACGTTAATCCTGCAAACTGCCGTTAAGGAGTGATCCCTCATGCTTACATTCAGAACGGTGATTGCCGCCCTGACCTTCGCCACCCTCAGCGCGGGCGCGCTTGCGCAGGATGTGACGGTGATGATTTCTGGCGGCTTCAAAGCGGCGCTGGAGAAGCTGACGCCGCAGTACGAAGCGCAAAGCGGCGACAGGCTCATTGTGATCTCCGGCCCGTCGATGGGCAAAACGCCGCAGGCCATTCCGGCCCGGCTCGCCCGGGGCGAAAAAGCGGACGTGGTGATTATGGTGGGCGATGCGCTGGCGAAACTGGAACAGGATCGCAGGACCGCGCCAGGCTCCCGCGTGGAGCTGGCGGATTCGCCCGTCGGGATGGTCGTCAAAGCGGGCGCGCCGGTGCCGGATATCAGTACGGTGCCTGCCCTGCGGCAAACGCTGCTGAAGGCGCATTCCATGGCTTATTCCGACAGCGCCAGCGGCCGGTATGTAGAGAGCCAGCTGTTCCGTAAGCTGGGCATAGACGGCCAGGTTCACGATAAAGCGCACCGGGTTGAGCGCATCCCGGTGGCGTCTGAAGTGGCAAAAGGGAAATACGATCTCGGCTTTCAGCAGGTGAGCGAGCTTCTGCCGGTCCCGGGGGTGACGTTTGTGGGTAAGTTGCCTGACGACATGCAGTACATTACCCGTTTCGCCGGAGCCGTAACGCAGAAGGCTGACCATCCCGAACAGGGAAAAGCGCTGCTGGCCTTTCTCTCTTCGCCACAGGCCGCCAGCGTCATTACGGCAACGGGCTTAACGCCCGTCAGTGCACCTCGCGATACTGCTCGGTAATTAGCGTTTCGAGTTCGGCAGCAATATAGGACTGGATCCGCCCGCGGCGGCGGATCAGCCCCACGGTTCGCCTGACCTCAGGCTCGGTTAAAGGTACCGACGTCAGCAGCGAATGCTCTGCGCGGGGCATTGACATGGCGGGAACGGCCGCAATGCCGATCCCGGCTTCAACCATCCCCAGCATGGTCGTCACGTGCCGCGTTTCGCAGATGCTGGGGCGCTCAGGCCGAATATGCCCGACCCGCTGGTCGAGAAGATTGCGGTTGCCGGAGGTCTTATCCAGACCGATATAATCCTGCTGATAAAAAGCCTGCCACGTCAGGCTTTTTCTTTTTGCAAGCGGGCTGTCGCGCCGGCAGGCAGCCACGTAGACATCCTCCACCAGCGGGACAAACTCGATGTCGGGCTGCAAGCTCCGGGCAAAGCAGATACCAAAATCCGCCTGTCCGCGGGTGACGGCCTCGATAACATTTCCGGCGCTGCTGTCGATCAGTTTTATGCGCACGCGGGGGTAACGGGACTGAAAGCGGCGGATAACATCCGGCATAAAGTAACAGGCGGCGGACGGCACCGTCGCCACGGTGATTAGCCCCGTACGCTCCTCGCTGGCCTTATCGATATCCGAAAGCATGGACTCCACATCAGCAAGCAGCTGTCCGCATCGGTCGGCAAAGGTCTGTCCATACAGGGTCAGCGTGACGCGCCGGGTGGTTCTGTCGAACAGTTTTGTCCCCAGTGCCGCCTCCAGCTTTTCAATTCTGCGACTCAACGCCGACTGGGAAAGGCAGATAGACTCCGCCGCAAGACGGAAATTGCCATATTCCAGTAAAGCGCGGAAGGCATAGAGATCGTTGAGGTCAAAATTGACGGGCATACTGACGGGATCCTTAAGCACGGTAGGGTAAGAAGAGATTTATCATAGTCGCGCACGACATACTTCACAAAATGAAGGGGATACCCCTAAAGCGCTATCAACCTGACGGCACATAGTGATAGTTTATGCGGGCTGGATTCCTCTTAAACAGGCTGCCAGTCTGCATGCAGCCGAAGAGGAGTGTCATACTGCTTAACAGAGTATGTTGGCATGCTAACAGCCCCTGACCTTTCCATTTTGTTCACGTGCGAGTAACGAGCAAAGCGATGATTAAGTGGCCCTGGAAAACGAACGACGCTGGTCGAAATATGGCGCTGCCCTGGGATGAGGCTCTGGCGATCCCCGTGCTGGCGAATCTCTTGCCTGAAGAGCAATCAAAGCTGATTCAGCTGGCCGAGCGTTTTTTACAGCAAAAACGGCTGGTACCGCTACAGGGCTTCGAACTGGATCCGCTTAAAAATTCCCGCATCGCCCTGCTCTTCTGCTTGCCGGTGCTGGAGCTGGGTATCGAATGGCTGGATGGCTTCCACGAAGTGCTGATCTACCCGGCGCCGTTTATCGTCGATGATGAGTGGGAGGATGACATCGGGCTGGTGCACAACCAGCGTATGGTGCAGTCCGGGCAAAGCTGGCAGCAAGGGCCAATCATCCTCAACTGGCTGGATATTCAGGACTCGTTCGATGCCTCGGGCTTCAACCTGATCATTCACGAAGTGGCGCATAAGCTGGATACCCGCAACGGCGATCGCGCCAGCGGCGTGCCGCTGATCCCGCTGCGTGAAGTCGCGGGATGGGAGCACGACCTGCACGCGGCGATGGAAAACATTCAGGATGAGATAGACCTGGTGGGTGAAAGCGCGGCCAGCATTGATGCCTATGCCGCGACCGATCCCGCCGAGTGTTTTGCGGTACTGTCCGAGTATTTCTTTAGCGCACCTGAGCTTTTCGCTCCGCGCTTCCCGGCGCTGTGGCAGCGTTTTTGCCATTTTTATCAGCAGGATCCGCTTCAGCGTCTGCGGCAAAGTGAGGACGCAGCCAGCACATCCTCTCATCCGTTCCACTAATGTTCAGCAGAGGTACGATCGGTCGATCGTACCCACACGCTCACCGCGAGAAACAGCAGCGCCATTCCCCATGCGGCAGTAATCAAAAACTGCTCACCGTAAAAGCGCGTCACCACGGGTACCAGCAGCGCGCTGGCCCCGTACCCCAGCGTATGGCTGGTGGCGATCACCCCTGCGCCTTTGCCCGTCGTCAGCCGATCGTTGAGCAAAAGCTGGTATCCCGGCGTTGCCATGGCGGCCCCCAGCGAAGTGATGACAATTCCCACGTAGAACAGGGCTAAACTGGCGAGACACATCAGCCCAAGACCCGCCACCATCAAGACCGCGGCAATTAAGAGTAAAACTCTCGGGGTAAAATGCTGCGGGCGTACTACCAGAAACTGCGCCGCCAGGGTCGCCAGCGCGGCCAGGCTCAGCAGCAGCGCGACATGATGGCTGATTTGCACGGCATCGCCATTAAATAACGGGTGAAGATGCGGCGATAAACCAAGCTGCATCAGGCTGACCAGCGCCGCCAGCAGCAGTGCCAGCACCAGGAAAGGCAGCATGGAGGCCTGTAACCGCGTCGACTGGTGCGCCACCGGCGGCAGCGGGGGATCGGCGGCTTCGCGCAGCACCAGCAGAAGCGCGATAAACGGTGCCAGCGCCATCAGCCAGAGCGGTGCGACCGGGCTGACGCTGAGCATCAGCGCGGCCAGGGGCGGTCCCAGCAGACGCCCGCAGCTAAGGCCAGAGCTTATCGTCGCCAGCGCCGCCATCCTTTTATCCAGCCCCGCGCGTTGAATGGCCCACGTCTGGGCCGCAGGCACCAGCCCTGATACCGTCAGGCCGTACAGCATGCGCGACAGCACCAGGCCTGCCATTCCCCAGAGAGCATTCAGCGCGCCGTTCGCCATCGCCCAGACCACCAGCGCCATCACGACAAAGCTCGCCAGATAGCCTCCCAGCGAGGCCAGCATAACGATCTTACAGCCGTGCCGCTCGCTCTGGCGTCCCCACCAGGGCGATGCGGGTAAAAAGAGCATCGAGCCGAACATCAGCAGCCCGGCCCAGACGGAGAGCGACAGTCCGGTCAGGGAGACCAGCTGCGGCAGCATAACCAGCAAACCGTTTTGCCCAATACCTAATAAACCGGCGCCCAGTGCCAGGGGCCAGTTAGCTTTAGGGGTCACAACGTCAGTGAGATTCTCAGTACGGGTGCGCATAAAATTGTGAAGATAATGTCAATAAATGTGTGGAAATTATGAAGTTTATGAAAACAAATATTGCAAAAATAGTTGCCACTGTAAACAGAATGAATATCATAACGAGAATTATTATCAGTCATGGAATGAGGTACAACTATGCGTACTCTGCCCCGCTCCGCCGGTACAGATGTTGCGGCCCAGTGTTTTTTGAACGCGCTGCTGCGCGAAACGAAGGACTGGCATTATCTTCCCGCAACCCGTGCGGATGAGTTATCACAGATTCATATCCCGCTCTCCCCAACCCAGGCCATTCGGGTTCCGGTACGCTATTTCTCCCCCACGCAGCATCACCAGTATCGTTTTCCGGCAACGCTGATTCAGGCCGACAGCGACGGCGGTGACACGGTCACATTTCATCAACTGATTGATTTCATTCTTCAAAAAGAGACGGTAAAAGGCGATCTGGATGCTGATACGCTGGCTCGCTTTAAGCAGCGCGTCCTGGAAAGCCATACGCACACCTGGCAGGCCATTGATTTACGCCACAACTGGGCAAACCTGCGCGATAAGCCGCTGACGTTTGCCGAAGCGGAACAGGCGCTGCTGGTCGGCCATGCTTTTCATCCTGCCCCAAAGTCGCACGAGCCGTTTAACGAGGTCGAGGCGCGTCGCTATCTGCCGGATTTCGCCTCCCGCTTCCCGCTGCGCTGGTTTGCGGTTGAGCATGAGCTGATTACCGGCGACAGCCTGAATGTCTCCCTGCGGGAACGTCTGCTGCGCTTTGCAGCGCAGAGCGCGCCGGCCCTTCTCGGTCACTTCACCGACACCTGCTGGCTGCTGCCGATGCACCCGTGGCAGGCCGACTATCTGCTGGAGCAGGACTGGTGCCAGCGTCTGGTAGAAAAAGGCGCCCTGCGCGATCTGGGCGAAGCCGGTGCGCAATGGCTGCCCACCAGCTCTTCCCGCTCGCTGTACAGCGAAACCAACAGCGACATGATTAAGTTTTCCCTGAGCGTGCGGCTGACCAACTCCGTGCGCACGCTGTCGGTGAAAGAGGTTAAGCGCGGCATGCGCCTGGCGCGGCTGGCGAAAACGGCACGCTGGCAGGAACTTCAGGCGCGCTACCCGACCATGCGCGTGATGCAGGAGGACGGCTGGGCGGGGCTGTGCGATGAGCACGGCGTCGTTCAGGAAGAGAGCCTGATGGCCCTGCGCGTCAACCTGCTGTTCGATACCCCTGAAACGCAAACCAACGTGCTGGTGAGCCTGACCCAGGTCGCGCCGGACGGCGGCGACAGCCTGCTCGCCGCGGCGGTGCGTCGTCTGAGCCAGCGTCTGGATCTCCCGCTCGCCCAGGCCGCGCGCTGCTGGCTGGACGCTTACTGCGACCGGGTATTGCTTCCGCTGTTCAGCGCCGAGGCGGACTACGGTCTGGTCCTGTTGGCGCACCAGCAAAATATCCTCGTTGAGATGCAGCAGGATTTCCCCGTTGGGCTGATCTACCGCGACTGCCAGGGCAGCGCCTGGACCGAAGGGGCCGACGCGTGGCTGAAAGAGGCAGGTGAAACCGAAGTGGAAAACCGCTTCGGTGAGAGCCAGCTGCTGCGCTACTTCCCTTATTACCTGCTGCTGAACTCTACCCTTGCCGTCACCGCCGCGCTCGCCGCTGCCGGTTTCGACAGCGAAGAGAACCTGATGTCCCGCGTGCGTGACGCGCTGGCCGAACTGCGCACCACGGCGAAGCAGACCCGCTGCCTCGATTACGTGCTCGACAGCCCGACCTGGAACTGCAAAGGCAACTTCTTCTGCTACCTGCACGATCGCAACGAAAACACCATCGTCGATCCGGCGGTGATCTATTTCGACTTTAGCAACCCGTTTTATAAGGAGAAGGCGTGATGGCAAACGCGAATATCGTCCATTCCGGCTACGGCTTTCGCTGCACGGTCACGGAACAAAACCTGCCGCTGACGCTGGGTCTCGACGGCAGCGCGGTGCTGGAGCGGCTGACCGGGCTCCCGGACGGCTGGCTGGTGGACGCCCTCGACCAGCTGTTTGTTGCCGCGCCCGCCCTGACCGGCATTACCCTGCCGTGGGCAGCCTGGCAGGATGAACCTCAGGCGCAGGCGCTTTTTAGCCTCGTTCACGGGGACTATCTGGCGCGTGAAATTTTCTGGCAGCTGCCGCTGTGGCTGAAAGGCGAACGTCCGCAGGCGAGCGGCGGAATGCAGTTTGACGAAAGCCGTCAGCTGTACTTCCCGCTGCGCCCTCACCGCCCGCAGAGAGAGGTGTACCGCCGTTACGATCCGCAGATTAAGCGCACCTTGAGCTTCCGCGTGGCGGACGTGGCGCTGGACGGCGAGCGTTTTACCCGCTGGATGAACAACCCGCGCGTGAACGCTTTCTGGGAGATGGCGGGACCGCAGGCCGAGCAGGAAAACTACCTGCGTCGCCAGCTCGACTCGACGTACTGCTACCCGGTTATCGGCTGCTTTGACGATCAGCCGTTCGGCTATTTTGAACTCTACTGGGCGGCAGAAGATCGCATTGGCCGCCACTACCGCTGGCAGCCGTTTGACCGCGGGCTGCACATGCTGGTGGGTGAAGAAAACTGGCGCGGCGCGCAATACATCCGCAGCTGGCTGCGCGGCCTGAGCCACTATCTGTATCTCGATGAACCGCGCACCACGCGCATTGTCGCCGAGCCGCGCTTCGACAACCAGCGTCTGTTCCGCCATCTGGCGTCCGCCGGTTTCGACACGGTGAAAGAGTTCGACTTCCCGCACAAACGCTCCCGTCTGATCATGAGCGAGCGTCACCGCTTCTTCCACGAGGTGGAACTGTGAACGCACTCTGGCAGAAAGTGAACCGCGAGATGGTGGCGAAGATCCTCGCCGAACTGGAATATGAACGCACCCTGCGCGCCGAGCCGGTTTCGGCGGACAACTGGCGCATCAGTATGGGCAACGCGTGCTGGCAGTTTCGCGCCACGCGTGGGATATGGGGCTGGCTGCATATTGACCCTGATACCCTGACCACCACCAGCGGCGCGGCGGTCGAAGCGGAAAACGCGCTGCTGCAACTGGCCACCGTGCTGGAGATGAGCGACGCGCAAACGGCGGAGCACATGGAAGATCTCTACGCCACGCTGCGGGGTGACATGCAGCTGTTGCAGGCGCGTGAAACGCTGGATGCCGATGCGCTGATCCACCTCGACCCGGACGAACTACAGTGCCTGATGCGCGGTCACCCGAAGTTTATTTTCAACAAGGGACGCCGCGGCTGGGGGCTGGATGCCCTGCGCCTGTACGCGCCGGAATATCGCGGGCGTTTCCGCCTGCACTGGGTCGCCGTGCAGCGCGAGCGTCTGGTCTGGAGCAGCGACGCCGATTGCGATATTAACGCCCTGCTCTCCAGCGCCATGGACGATGCCGAGCGCGAGCGGTTCGACGCCCGCTGGCAGGAGCTGGATCTGGACGACAGCTGGCTGCCGGTGCCGCTGCACCCGTGGCAGTGGCAGCAAAAAATTGCCATTCATTTCCTGGCGCAGCTCGCGCGCGGTGAGATGGTAGAGCTGGGTGAGTTCGGCGATGAGTATCTGGCGCAGCAGTCCCTGCGCACGCTGACCAACGCCAGCCGTCGCGCGCCGTATGACATCAAGCTGCCGCTGACTATCTACAACACCTCCTGCTATCGCGGTATTCCGGGCAAGTATATCGCCGCCGGTCCGCTGGCCTCGCGCTGGCTACAGCAGCAGTTCGCCAGCGATGCCACGCTGATTCACTCCGGGGCGCAGGTGCTTGGCGAACCCGCAGCCGGATATCTGTCGCATCCGGGTTATGCCGCATTGCCTGAGGCGCCGTACCGCTATCAGGAGATGCTGGGGGTGATCTGGCGCGAGAACCCATCCTGCTATTTACAGGATGGCGAACAGGCGGTGCTGATGGCGGCGCTGATGGAAACCGATAACCAGGGGCGCCCGCTGATTGACGCGTGGATCAAACGCTCGGGGTTAACCGCTGACGCATGGCTGGAAAAGCTGTTTGAGGCGACGGTGATCCCCTTCTATCACCTGCTCTGTCGCTACGGGGTGGCGCTCATCGCCCACGGCCAGAACGTCACGCTGGTGATGAAAGATTACGTTCCGCAGCGCATTTTCCTGAAGGATTTTCAGGGCGACATGCGCCTGGTGGATGAAGATTTCCCGCAGGCGAAGAGCCTGCCGGAGCAGGTAAAAGCGGTGACGGCGCGCCTCAGCGCGGATTACATCATCCACGACCTGCAAACCGGCAACTTTGTCACGGTGCTGCGCTTTATATCCCGCCTCACCCTGCAATGCGGCGTGAGCGAAACCCGCTTCTATCAGATCCTGGCGCTGGTGTTACGTCGCTATATGGCCGCCCATCCGGATCTTGCGGCGCGCTTCGCCAAATTCGACCTGTTTAAGCCGCAGATTATTCGCGTGATCCTCAACCCGGTCAAACTTACCTTCTCTGAACACGACGGCGGCAGCCGCATGCTGCCGAACTACGTCTGCGATCTTGATAACCCTCTTTTTCTGGTCTCCCAGGAGTCAGCGCAATGAAAACCTATGATTTCATCGGCATTGGTATCGGTCCGTTCAACCTCAGTATTGCCGCGCTGGCAGAGGGGCTGGACGGTTTTAGCTCGCTGTTTCTTGAACGCAAGCCGCACTTCTCCTGGCACCCGGGGATGATGGTGCCGGACTGCCATATGCAGACCAGCTTCCTGAAGGATCTGGTCAGCGCCGTGGAGCCAACCAACCGCCACAGCTTTCTGAACTATCTGGTACAGCGCAAAAAGTTCTACCGTTTCCTCACCACCGAGCAGCGCACCGTGTCGCGCGAGGAGTTTGCCGACTACCTGTGCTGGGCGGCGGATAACCTCACTAACCTGGCCTTCAGCCAGCAGGTACAGCAGGTCAGCTTTGATGAGCAAAACGGCCTGTTTGAGGTCGTGACCCAGCGGGATCGCTTCCTGGCGCGCCACGTCTGCGTGGGGATTGGGAAGCAGATCAATCTCCCAGACTGCGTCACCGCGCAGGACGATACCTGCTTCCACGCCAGCGAAATGATGCTGCGCACGCCGGATTTAGCGGGCAAGCGCGTCACCGTCGTCGGCGGCGGCCAGAGCGGTGCGGATCTGTTTTTAAATATCTTCCGTGGGGAGTGGGGGCAGCCGCTGAGCCTCAACTGGGTGTCGCGCCGCAACAACTACAACGCGCTGGATGAAGCCGCGTTTGCCAATGAGTATTTCACGCCGGAGTACGTGGACAGCTTCTCGACCCTTGGTGACGACGCCCGACGTCAGATGTTGCAGGAGCAGAAGATGACCTCCGACGGGATCACCACGGAGTCGCTGCTGGCCATCTATCGCGCCATGTATCACCGCTTCGAAGTGCTACGCGAAAAACCCTGGGCGCACCTGATGCCGTCCCGCTCGGTGACGGCGCTGACGCGCCAGGAAACCGGACATCGCCTCAGCATCCAGCATCACCTGGACGGCGGGCGCGAACAGCTGGAGAGCGACGTGGTGATTTTCGCCACCGGCTACCGCGCCGTGCAGCCCGCGTTTCTCGCCCCGCTCTCTTCCCGACTGCGTCTGGATGAGGATGAAGCCTTCTGCATCAACAACGATTTCACCCTTGAATGGGACGGCCCGCAGAGCAACCGCCTGTTTGCCGTCAATGCCGGGATGCACCGTCTCGGTATTGCCGAACCCCAGCTCAGCCTGATGGCCTGGCGCGCGGCGCGAATTTTGAATCGCGCTCACGATGACGAGCCGTTTGAGCTGGCAACCACCCCCGGCGTGATCCACTGGCGGAGCACCACCAGCCCGGAGAGCAGCCAGGTTTTTAAATCATTAATGAAGACCACCGAGTACTGACACACACATTCAGGATCAACATAACAATGAAACGTTCTCATCTTTGGGTTTTAAATCCGTGCTTGCTTGCCATGCTTTCTACCTCTGCGTGGGCGGAAGAACAAAAGGAAGAAGATATTGTGGTCTCCGCCAGCCGGGCACATCGCAGCGTGGCAGAGATGGCGCAAACCACCTGGGTTATTGAGCGGGCGGAAATTGAGCAGCAGGTTCAGGGCGGGAAAGAGATTAAAGACGTGCTGGCCCAGCTGATCCCCGGCATGGACGTCAGCAGCCAGGGACGTACCAACTACGGCATGAACCTGCGCGGTCGCTCCATGATGGTGATGGTGGACGGCGTACGTCTGAACTCTTCCCGCAGCGACAGCCGCCAGCTCGACTCTATCGATCCGTTCAACATTGACCGTATCGAAGTCATTTCCGGCGCCACCTCGCTGTACGGCGGCGGCAGTACCGGCGGGCTGGTGAACATCGTCACCAAAAAAGGCCAGCCGGAGACCGAAGTGGAGTTCCAGACCGGGGCAAAAAGCGGGTTTAACAGCCATAACGACCATGATGAGAACGTCTCCGCAGCCGTGAGCGGCGGCAATAACAACGCCTCTGGCCGTCTGTCGGTCTCCTATCAGCGCTACGGCGGCTGGTATGACGGCAACGGCGACGAGGTGATTATCGATAACACCCAGACCGGCTTGCAGTATTCCGACCGTATCGACGTGATGGGGACAGGCACCATCAACATCGACGATCATCAGCAGCTCCAGTTAACCACGCAGTACTACAAGAGCGAATCCGATGGCAAGCACGGCCTGTTCCTTGGGGAGAATTTCGCTGCGGTCACGGGCGATGCCAAAGCCTATAATAAAGATAACCTGAACTCTGACCGTATCCCGGGCACAGAGCGTCACCTGATCAACCTGCAATACTCGAACACCGATTTCTGGGGTCAGGATCTGGTTGCGCAGATTTACTACCGTGACGAGAGCTTGACCTACTACCCGTTCCCGACGCTGAGCAAAGGCGCGGTGACCAGCATTGGCGCGTCCCAGCAGAAAACCGATTTTTACGGCGGCAAGCTGACGCTAAACAGCAAGCCGATGGACGACCTGACCCTCACCTGGGGTGTGGATGCCGACCACGAAACATTCGATGCCAACCAGCAGTTCTTTGACTTGAGCAAAGCGGCGGCGAGCGGCGGCATGGAGCTGGACAATGCCTACAACGTGGGCCGTTATCCGGGTTACAGCATTACCAACCTCGCGCCGTTCCTGCAAGCCAGCTATGACATTGACGCCATCACCCTGAGCGGCGGCGTGCGTTACCAGTACACCGAAAACAAGGTGGACGATTTTGTCGGCTACGCCCAGCAGCAGGCAATCGCCACGGGCAAAGCGACCTCCGCTGACGCGGTGCCGGGCGGGAAAACCGACTACAACAACTTCCTGTTTAACGCTGGGATCCTTGGACGTCTTACCGAACAGCAGCAGCTGTGGTTTAACTTCTCCCAGGGCTTCGAGATCCCGGACCTGGCGAAGTACTACGGCTCCGGCACCTATCAGCTGGTCGATGGTCACTATCGCCTGCAAAACAGCGTCAACGTGAACGACTCAACGCTGGACGGTATTAAGGTCAATGCCTACGAGCTGGGCTGGCGCTTCACCGGCGATAACCTGCGTACCCAGGTGGCGGCCTACTACTCGCTCTCGGATAAAACCATCACCATCAACAAAAGCGACATGACCATCAATCTGGAGGACGATAAACGTCGTATCTACGGGGTTGAAGGCCAGGTGGACTATTTCTTCACCGACAGCGACTGGAGCACCGGGGCGAACTTTAACGCCATTAAGTCCGAAACGCGTGAAAACGGGAAATGGGAGAAGCTGACGGTCGACAGCGCCAGCCCGTCTAAAGCCAGCGCATGGGTTAACTGGGCGCCGGGCGACTGGGCCCTGCGCGTGCAGAGCACACAAACCTTCGACGTGTCTGACGCCGACGGTAAGAAGATTGATGGCTATAACACCGTTGATTTCCTGGGCAGCTACGCCCTGCCGGTGGGCAAAGTCAGCTTCAGCGTGGAAAACCTGCTGGACAAAGACTACACCACCGCCTGGGGCCAGCGCGCACCGGGGCTGTATAGCCCAACCTATGGCTCACCGGGTCTTTATACTTATAAAGGCCGTGGACGTACGTTTGGCCTGAACTACTCCGTTCTGTTCTGATCCTGCGCGCCGCCTGCGGGCGGCGCGATTTGCTGTGCAATTTGAAAGCAAATTTGCTATTAAATCATCGGTTTGCTGAAATTCTCGGCAAACGAACAAAAACGGTGTTTTCCCCTTTGACAAGGCGCACGCAGGTCGATAATATGCGCCTCGTTCACACGATTCCTCTGTAGTTCAGTCGGTAGAACGGCGGACTGTTAATCCGTATGTCACTGGTTCGAGTCCAGTCAGAGGAGCCAAATTTGAAAAGCCTGCTTTTAGAGCAGGCTTTTTGCTTTTGTGGGTTACAACACAAACTCGTAATGAGAACCATCGGGTAGTTCTACATCCAGCCGTAGCTTCCCTCCGGCGGCCTCAACGTAGCGTTTCAAAGAAGAAAGCTTAATATCGCGTCCTGCCTTTTCCATGACGGCGACAGTAGGTTGTTTAATACCCAACGCCCTGGCCATATCTACCTGCGTTTTTTGCACTTTTTCACGTAACTCGGCCAGATGGATATTGAGCAAAATATCCGTTGCCATTGCCTGTGCGCTGGCAACAACCTCAGGTTTTTCATCTGCAATAAGCTGCTCCAGGGTTCTGCCCATCGCGTTAATTCCTCTCTTTTAATGTGTTCAGCCAGCGAGTGTATTCCCGATCCGCAACGAGGAGCATCTCATCGTAAAATCGCCTTTCATTACCGACCTTATTGCCCGCACACAGTACAATACCCGTACGGTTCGAATCGAAAGCGAAAAATGCCCTCAGCGGATCACCCTTACTCTGGATACGCAACTCTTTCATGTTGCTGTGGCGGGAGCCTTTCAGCGTATCGGCATACGGTCTGGACAGACCCGGTCCCCTCTCCCGCAAAACAAGTAGCGCGGCCAGTACGCTGGCTCTCTCGCTATCGTTTAATGAGGTGAACCAGTCGTCAAACCTGTCCGTAGTTTTAATCGCCCACACGGGACCTCCTTGTACAACATAGATCAAAAACTATATAGATGCAAAACTATAGTGCCGATTATGCAGACAGATTAGCTGGTATGCAGGTTAAGGATGCAAAATATGGAAGCCGTCTTCAGAAATAAAGGAGAAACAGGGTGAAGGGGGAATACAAGCCCGGAAAGCGCAGCGCACCCGGGCAAACGCGTAGTTAAATCTGATAATCGATCGCCACCTCTTCCGGCTCCATCACCTGGCGTTTGATCTCATCCACGGAGAGTCCCGCATTGCACAGCTCGATAAAACGCCACACATAGTTACGCTGAAGCTGCCCGCGCTTCAGCCCGAGCCAGACGGTGTTCGCATCGAACAGATGACGTGTATCCAGACGCACCAGATTACCAGCCTCATATTCTCCGCCAGACTGCTCGGCCACCAGGCCAATCCCCAGCCCTAACTCGACGTAGGTTTTGATCACGTCGGAATCCTGCGCGCTCAGCACCACGTCCGGCGTGAGCCCTTTACGCTTGAACGCTTCATCTATGCGCGAACGCCCGGTAATGCCCTGCCGGTAGGTGATAAGCGGCCATTTGACGATCTCTTCCAGCGTCAACGGTGAAACCTGGTTCAGCGGGTGTTCGGCGGGTAATAGCAGGCTGTGGTGCCAGCGGAACCACGGGAACGCCACCAGCAGCGGGTCATTGCTCAGCCGTTCACTGGCGATACCGATATCGGCCCCACCGTTATGCAGCAGCACTTCAATTTCCTGCGGCGTGCCCTGGATCAGTTCGAGACGTACGTCCGGGAAGATCTCACGAAATGCTTTGATAACCGTCGGAAGACTGTAGCGCGCCTGTGTATGGGTGGTGGCGATAGTCAGCACACCCGAAGCGTCGTTGGTAAAGAGATCCGCCAGCCGACGAACGTTGCTGGCCTCGTTGAGAATGCGCTCAGCGATGGTCAGCAATGCCTTGCCTGGCTCGGTCATACCCAGCAGGCGCTTGCCGCGACGGATAAAAATCTCAATGCCTAACTCCTCCTCCAGTTCGCGGATATGTCGGCTGACACCCGACTGAGAGGTGTAAAGCATATTGGCGACTTCGGTCAGGTTGTAATCCCGCCTGGCCGCCTCACGAATAATTTTAAGTTGCTGGAAATTCACAATTCACTCCGGCGCATCTGACATAAGGCTATTGTTAGAGTCAGGCGGGCTGGAGAACAAATAATAAAAACCAGCATCTTATGCTTATTTGGAATATCAGCTGACGAGTTGCAGCTCGCGATTTTCCAGCGACGGCTTACTGACCAGAGACATCAGGATCTCTTTCACCGCCTGCGCCTGCGGCGACAGGGAGCCGCGCGCGGACATATTCAACGACAGCGGTAAGCTCATGGATGGCGTGGTGATGCGGGCCATCCAGCCGTTCGCCGCGCTGCACAGTGAACGTGCGGCAGACTCGGGCAGAACCGTTACACCCATGCCGCTGGCAATGGCGGCAGTCAGCGTGGAGATGGAATCAATCTCGCCGATGATCTTCGCCGTCAGACGGCGCAGCGAGAACGCTTCGTCAACGCGCACGCGCACGGCACTGTAGTCGCGCGGCAGGAACAGATTCATCTCTGCCACAGCGGTTAAATCAATGCTCTGGCCGGGGCAATCACGGGTACCGACCAGGTAAAGATCTTCCTTCAGCAGCGGCTGGCTGGTGATCCCGGCAACCGGGGAGCGATCGTACAGCACCGCCATATCCAGCTGACCGTTGAGCAGTTTGTCATTGAGCACGGAACCACTGTTCTCATGCAGATAAACCAGCACTTCCGGTAGCTCCGCGCGCACTGCCTGTAGCAGCGGCATGGTGACAGACGATGCGGCCGTTCCCGGCGCCAGGCCAATGGAGACATGGCCGCTCAGGGTCTGACCCACATTGTGCACGGCCAGCTGCGCCTGTTCACACTGACGCAGGATCGTGCGGGCATGGGTATATAAAATTTTTCCCGCTTCGGTAGGCGTTACGCCGCGCTTGGTGCGGATCAACAGTTGCTGGTCCATTTCGCCTTCCAGAGTCGCGACCTGCTGGCTCAGCGCAGGCTGCGCGATATGCAGCACTTCAGCCGCCTGGGTCAGGCTGCCGATATCGACGATTTTTACGAAGTATTTCAGTCGTCTTAAGTTCATGTTGCCCCCTGTTCGAAAATAGCGTGCCGGTAACGGCTGTGTTGTTAAACAGGTTTTGCAATATGGATGCCAGTTTTTTGCAGCGGGTGTATGTCGCTGCTAAGCGGCTGAAAATAAGGAAAGCCAATCACTGGTGCCTGTTTTGAGACGGGGACAACGGTTTCCGATCTGCCCCATTCGGGGTATATCTGCACAATAATGGTGCATTCCGTTGGCAAAAACGTCACTTTGCTGGTTTTGTCAGCAAACAGTTCAAAGTCGGCGATCCATCCTTTGACAAGGCGTACGCAGGTCGATAATATGCGCCCCGTTCACACGATTCCTCTGTAGTTCAGTCGGTAGAACGGCGGACTGTTAATCCGTATGTCACTGGTTCGAGTCCAGTCAGAGGAGCCAAATTTGAAAAGCCTGCTTTTAAAGCAGGCTTTTTGCTTTTCTGCGTTCGTGAAATTGTCGGGTGGCGCTGCGCTTACCCGACCTACATTCTGCGTTCGGTAAAATTGTCGGTTGGCGGCTTCGCCTTACCCGACCTACGGTCCTGTAGGCCCGGTAAGCGCAGCGCCACCGGGCATAGCAAGCTTCACCGGCATCCCCGACCGCCGTTCCAGCTCAGCCCCCGCCCCTTCACTTATTAGCTGCGTCCTTTGTGCGGCTGAAATGGGCAGCGGCACCTTATTTGTCGATTCAAATTCCGCGCGATTGCGTGACAGCGGCTCGTGAACCTCTACCCAACGGCTACCGTCCGGCTCGGTGGTCACCTTTAAGGGCTGATCGATAAGCTGTACCCTCGTCCCCACCGAAACGTTATCGAACAGGTATTTGATATCGTTATTACGCAGGCGAATGCAGCCCTGGCTGACGCGCAGACCAATGCCGAAATTTGAGTTGGTACCGTGGATCGCGTACAGCCTGCCGATATAGAGGGCATACAGCCCCATCGGGTTATCCGGCCCGGCGGGAACGAACGCGGGCAACGTTTTCCCCTCTTTCGCGTAAGCGCGTCGCGTATTTGGCGTGGGTGACCAGGTTGGGCCTTCCTGTTTGCGCTCAACGGCGGTTACCCAGTTACGCGGCGTTTCGCGCCCGGCCTGACCGATGCCAATAGGCAGCACCTCAACAGTGTTGCTGCCGGGTGGATAATAGTAAAGTCGCATTTCCGCGACGTTCACCACAATCCCCTCGCGCACCGTTGGCGGCAGAATAAGCTGCTGGGGTACCACCAGCTGTGTTCCGGCTCGCGGTAAAAACGGATCCACCCCCGGGTTGGCTTCCAGCATATTGCTCAACCCCTGTCCGTGCTGCGCTGCAAACGCTTCGAGCGGCAGAGTATTGCCCTCAGGCACGGTGATGGTGATCGGCGCCCCCACCAAACGGCTGCCCTCGGGAGGGAGGGGGTAGGTTACAGCAGATGCAGCGGGAACCAGAATACCAAGCGTAAAAACGAACGAGGCAAATCGAATCATAGTGTTCTGTACTCAGTCAAAGAGAAAGCCTGCCGGTGGGCAGGCTTAGCCTACTCATTCAGTCATCTTTTCGTCGTGCGCCATCTCCGGGTAAGGACTTTTTCTGCTTCAACAATCATGAACATCGCAAACCCAATCAGGAAGGTAATGATCCAGTAGCGGAACGGTAGCGCTTCGGTACCGAACAGCATTTGCATGAACGGCGCATAGATGATCAGAAGCTGAAGGGCCAGAAGTACGCCGCTCACGATCCATATCCCCTTGTTAGCCAGCAGACCTTTACTCAGGGAGAAGCCGTCGGTGACGCGGCAGTTGAGCATGTAAAACCACTGGGCGGTGACCAGCGTTTGCAGCAACACGGTGCGAATGAACTCCGGTGAGTAGCCGCGTGGTTGCAGCCAGGCCTCCAGCACAAAGGCGCTGATGGCAATCATCAGGCCGACAAACACTACTCGCCAGATGGCATAACCGTCCATCACATGCAGGTTAGACTTACGCGGCGGCCGGTTCATGATGTCCTTCTCACCCGCTTCAAACGCCAGGCCAAACGACAGCGTTGCAGAGGTTGCCATGTTCATCCACAGGATCAGTACCGGCGTTAGTGGGATCAGGTTCCCCGCCAGCAGGGCAATAATGATCAGTAAGGCCTGGGCGATGTTGCTCGGGATAACGAACAAAATGGTCTTTTTCAGGTTGTCGTAGACCCGACGCCCTTCATGGACCGCCCGGGCAATGGTGGCAAAGTTATCATCCGTTAACACCATATCGGCGGCTTCTTTGGTGACTTCAGTACCTTTGATCCCCATCGCGATGCCGACATCCGCCCGCTTCAGCGCCGGCGCATCGTTCACCCCGTCCCCGGTCATTCCGACCACTTCCTGCTTACTTTGCAGCGCCTGCACCAGGCGGAATTTATCTTCCGGGCTGGTGCGGGCAAAGATATCGTATTTTTGCGCCGCCTCGCTCAGCTGGTGATCGTCCATCGCCTCCAGCTCGCGCCCGGTGATGGCGCTCGCCGCGTTGCCAATACCCAGCATCTGTCCAATGCTCATCGCCGTTTGTGGATGATCCCCGGTAATCATTTTCACGCGAATGCCCGCCTGCAAGCAGTCGGCAATGGCCGAAATGGCTTCCGGGCGCGGGGGATCCATCATGCCCGCAATGCCGAGCAGTATGACCCCTTCTTGCAGATCCGCATGCGTCAGCTCGCGCTGCCCGCTGGCAGCCGGTTTCCAGGCCGCAGCCACCATGCGCAATCCCTCGCGCGCATACTCTTCAATCTTCTCTTCCCAATAGTGCAGGTTGAACGGCTCCAGCCCGTTTTGGGTCTGCTGGTGCTGGCAAAGACGGAAAAGGACGTCCGGCGCACCGGTGATTAACATCACCTCTTCGTCGCCCAGGCGATAGAGGGTGGACATGTATTTATATTGCGAATCAAATGGGATTTTACTGCGCAACTCGGCGTCAATTGCCGGAAGCGGGATTTTGGCCGCCAGCACCTTCAGCGCGCCTTCGGTTGGACCGCCGGTGATTTTCCACAGCCCCTGCTCATCTTTGATCAGCTGGCTGTCATTACAGAGATCGACGGTGCGCAGATAGCGCTCCAGCACAGATCCCGGGGTCACGGTGACCGGTGTCGGATCGTCAACGGGGTGAATAGTACCCACCGGCTCGTAGCTGTCTCCCTCCACGCGGTAGGTGGTGTCCGCGGTAATCACCGCTTTTACCGTCATCTCATTCATGGTCAGGGTGCCGGTTTTATCCGAGCAGATAACCGTCATCGCCCCCAGCGTTTCCACGGTAGGCAGCTTGCGAATAATCGCCTTGCGACGCGCCATCGCCTGCACGCCCAGCGAGAGGATGATCGAGATAATGGCCGGTAATCCTTCCGGCACCGCCGCTACCGCAAGGCTAATCAACGACAGCACCAGCTCTGATACGGGCATATCACGGAAGATAAGACTGAAAACGAACAGCGCCAGCATCATTACCAGAATGGTGATAAAAATGGTCTTGCCGAGCTTGTCCATTTGCACCATCAACGGGGTACGGTGTTTTTCAATGTCTGACATCATCTGGTTGATATGGCCGAGTTCGGTCTCCCCACCGGTCGCCACCACCAGCCCTTTTCCCGCGCCGGAGCTGACGGTGGTGCCAGAATAAAGCAGGTTGTAACGGTCGCCTAACGGCAACTCCCCGTGGAGCGCATCGCTGCTTTTCTCCACTACCGTGGATTCGCCGGTGAGAATAGCTTCTTCCACCCGCAGATTGTGCGCCTCTGTCACGCGAAGATCGGCAGGAATGCGATCCCCGGCGCGTATCACGACGATATCTCCGGGCACCAGCGCTGTCGTCGGGATAGTTTCATGGTTGCCCTGCCGGATGACCACAGCCTCGCTGGAGAGCATATTGCGAATACTTTGCAGCGATTTCTCCGCATTGCTCTCCTGAATATGGCCAATCAGGGCGTTAATAATGGCTACCCCAAGAATGACAAACATATCCACCCAGTGTCCCATTATCAGCTTCAGCAGCGCCGCCGCCAGAAGGACGTAAATAAGGACATCGTTGAAATGGGCCAGAAAGCGCAGCCAGCCAGGTTTACCCGGTTTTTGCGGTAAGGCATTTTCACCGTATTTTTCCAGCCTGGCGGTGGCTTCTGTACTGCTAAGTCCGTCGAGGCTGGATTGGATATTTGTCAGGGTTTCATCAACGGTCTGTTGATAATACGGACGGTGAGGCTTTTCTGTTATCATCGTTCCTTCCTCAGGTTCTTTTCAGAAATCACCTTGCTTTCATGACATTAACGAATAACGAAAACAGGAACATGCGCGTAACGAACGATACTCGCCGCCTCTGATCCTAATAAATGAGTTTGAATATTTGGATTACGTGATCCCACAATAATCGCACCGACGTTAAGCTCATCCGCCAGTTTGATTACCTCATCACGTATATTCCCGCTGCGAACATGTAGATGGACATTTGCTTCGGGCAGGTTGATTTTTTTTACCAGCGCAGCCAGTTTTTCTTTAGCATTATTAATCATATATTCATCCATCTTTCTCGCGTCTGCAATAAAACCGCGGGTCAGTTCCGCCGAGAACTTTGGCATAACGTACAGCAGATGGACATTACCCGATGCGCTTTGCGCCAGGAATTGGGCATGCTGTAGCGCTTTATCAGACAATGCTGTTTCGTATACATCCACCGGCACCAGAATCGTTTTATACATATCAAGCATCCTTTTTATAACCAACACAACAGTGAGTGAATCAGGAGAGATCGCATCAAACCCATGGGTACAGGCGTGAATGCCTTTTACGGAAAAAAGGAATGGATGCTATTAAACGTAGCACAGGAATATCAGGATGTTATTCAAAGGGGATACACCATCGTAACGCTTGTTTCGCTTGAGTATGTCACGCCACTAATAATGGTTATTTAACATTTATTTATTCACCGACTATGCTCATAGTCAGGCATGCAACACGTTTATTCTCTTTATCCCGCGCCACCTTCAACCTCATGGAGGAATGCATGTACGGTTTAAGCCTGATTCGCCTTGGTTTGTTTATTGCGCTCGCCATTATCGCCAGCACAGCAATCGGTCTATTTACCTATGTGGTCGTCTCGGCCCTGGCAGAATAGCGCCACCCCAGCATTGATGACGAAATAAATAAAACAATTATTATCAGGGGAATACTGTGAAGCGCTACCTCTCTCTTCTGCCTGCTGTTTTATTGCTGCTGACGGCGTGCGATCCGAAACCCGACCGCGCCGCGCCCCTGCCGAAAATGGTAAAAGTCGCAGAGGTGGTCAAGGCCGGCAACGCGCAGCAGCGCGTGTTTCCCGCCCGTATTGAATCCGGCGACGCCACGGATCTCGCGTTCAAACGAGCCGGGCAGATTGAGACCCTGGACATTCGCCAGGGTGCCATTGTCAAACAGGGGCAACGACTCGCCAGCCTCAACGCCCGTGAAGCCCGGCAGCGCCTGAACGACAGGCAAACGGCGGCGACCCTGGCTCAGCGGCAATTCGACCGCTTCCAGACCCTGGCGGGACGCCAGGCCGTGTCGAAAGCCGAGATGGATGTCCAGCGCGCCAACCGCGATTCAGCAAACGCCGCGCTACAGATTGCGCGCGAAGAATTAAGCCAGATGACGCTCGTCGCCCCCTTTAGCGGGACAGCGGCCAGCGTCCATGTGCGAAATCATCAGGTCGTCTCCGCCGGCCAGCCCGTCGTCACTTTGACCCGTACCGATCTGCTGGACGTGGTGTTCAGCCTTCCAGAGAACCTGTTTAACACCTTCGATATTCGCAATGCGCAGTACAAACCGGTAGTGAGGATCAACGCCCTGCCCGGTCGCGAGTTTACCGCTGTGTACAAAGAGCACTCAGGCAGTAGCGACAGCAACACATTGACCTGGCAGGTGATTTTAACCATGCCCCGCCCGGATGATTTTCCCGTCGTGGGCGGCGTCAGCGGAACGGTCACCATCAATTTAACCAACCTTCCGGCTGGTGTGGGCAGTGAGGCGCTGGTAGTGCCGGTTGAAGCGGTCTTTAACCCGGATAACCGCCCGCGCAATGAGCCACATGTCTGGGTGGTGACGGGCGAAGGCGATACGTTGCACCTTGAAGATCGTAAGGTCAGCGTGGGGCAAGTCAGCGCTGAGGGGGTCGTCATCGTCGGTGGGCTTAAGGCCGGTGAACGCGTGGTGGCCGCAGGCGTTGGGGAGCTACATCCCAACCAGCCGGTACGTATCTGGACGCGTGAACGGGGACTGTAATGGATATCTCTCGTCAGTTTATCAGCAACCCGGTTCGCGTCTGGCTGACGATTTTGCTGCTGGGCGTAGGCGGCATTATTGCCCTGTTGAACATTGGCAGACTGGAAGATCCGGCGTTTACCATCAAAACGGCGGTGGTGATCACCCATTATCCGGGCGCGTCGGCGCAGCAGGTTGAGGAAGAGGTCACCCTGCCGCTGGAAAATGCGCTTCAGCAGTTACCTTATCTGGATAACGTCAGCTCCATCTCCTCCAGCGGCCTGTCGCAGATCACGGTCAATATAGCCTCGCGCTACCACTCAAATGCACTGCCGCAAATCTGGGATGAACTGCGTCGCCGGGTGGGAGATGCCGCCAGACAGTTTCCACCCGGCGTAGTGACCCCGTTTGTGAATGACGATTTTGGCGATGTGTTCGGCTTTTTCTTTGCCATTTCCGGAGATGAATTCAGCAATCCGGAACTGGTCCGGTATGCCGAGCTGCTGCGCCGGGAGTTGGTCCTCGTGCCAGGCGTGGGCAAAGTGGCCATCGGCGGAGCCCTCACTCAGCAGATTAACGTGGACATTTCTCTGAGCAAAATGGCCGCGCGCGGGATAACGCTGAACCAGCTTTCTGCCCAGCTCAGCAGGCTGAACGTGGTCTCCAACGCGGGAGAGATCCCCTCCGGTACCGAGTCAATTCGTCTGCATCCTACCGGTGAATTCGAAAGTATTGACGAGCTGGCCGATCTCATCGTGACCCCGCCCGGCGTTGGGGCGGCTACCCGCTTACGGGATATTGCCACCCTGTCACGCGGGCTGGATGCGTCCCCTGCCAGCATCTACCATGCCAACGGCAGAAAAGCCGTCACCATGGGCGTCTCCTTTATCCCCGGCGTTAACGTGATCGACGTGGGACATGCCCTGGAGGCGAAGCTAGAGCAGATGTCAGCCGAGAAACCGGCAGGTATCCATATCGACCTGTTTTACGATCAGGCGGCGGAGGTCGGGCATTCCGTTAACGGATTTATCATTAACTTCCTGATGGCGCTGGCGATTGTCATCGGCGTGTTGTTGATCTTTATGGGCTTACGCAGCGGGATCATTATTGCCTTTTCCCTCGCCCTCAACGTGCTGGGCACGCTGCTGATCATGTATCTCTGGGGTATTGAACTACAGCGCATTTCACTGGGCGCGCTGATCATCGCCCTCAGCATGCTGGTCGACAATGCCATTGTTATTGTCGAAGGGGTACTGGTAGCCCGACAGCAGGGCTCGTCCCTGATGAACGCCATTAGCGACATTATTCGCCGTTCTGCGCTGCCGCTGCTGGGTGCAACGGTCATCGCCATCCTGGCCTTTGCGCCCGTCGGGCTGTCACAGGATTCCACCGGCGAATACTGTAAGTCGCTGTTTCAGGTCCTGCTGATTTCGCTCATGCTGAGCTGGTTCTCAGCCCTCACCATTACGCCAGTGCTGATTAAGTGGTGGCTGTTTAAACGAGATGCTGCACCGCCAAAGGCCGACGAAACGGATCCCTATGACAAACGCATCTATCGGATCTATCAGGGTGTGCTCAACGCGCTGTTACGGCGTAAAGCGCCAACGCTGGTAGTGATGGCCGCACTGCTGGCCGCCGCCATCTGGGGCTTTGGCTCGGTGCGGCAGAACTTCTTCCCCTCCTCCAGTACGCCAATTTTCTTTGTCGACCTCTGGCTCCCTTACGGTACCGACATTAACTGGACCGAGAAGATGACCGGTGATATCGAGAAAACCATTAACGGCCAGCCAGGCGTGGAAACTACGGTCTCGACGATTGGTCAGGGAAGTATGCGATTTATTTTGACCTACAGCGGACAGCGGCAGTACAGCAACTATGCGCAAATTATGGTGAGAATGGACGACCAGCGTAACATCCCCGCCCTGACCCGCCACGTTGATGAGTACATCGCACGGAACTATCCGCAGGTTAACGCCAGCACGAAGCGGGTGATGTTTGGCCCCTCCGGCGACAGCGCCATTGAAATACGTATTAAAGGCCCCGATCCGGACAGGCTGCGTCTGATCGCCAGCCAGGTAGACAACATCCTTACGCGCGATCCGGCGACGGACAGCGTCAGGAACGACTGGCAAAATCGCAGCAAAGTGATCCGCCCGCAGTACGTCACCGCGCTGGGACGTGAGCTTGGCGTGGATAAGCAGGACGTCGATAACGCACTGGAGATGAATTTCTCCGGCAGTCGGGCGGGATTGTACAGAGAAGGCAGCGACCTGTTGCCCGTGGTGGTGCGCCCGCCGGAAAGCGAGCGGCTGGACGCCAATCACCTGAATAACGTTCTGGTCTGGAGCCAGACCCGGCAGCAGTATATTCCGCTGAGCAACGTCATCAGCGGCTTCGCGCTGGAGTGGGAAGATCCGCTGATCCTGCGCCGTGACCGCTCCCGCGTGCTGACCGTGCAGACCGACCCTGACCCGCTAAGCCAGCAAACCTCCGGCGATATTCTCGCCCGCGTGAAGCCGCAAATTGATGCCCTGCCCCTGCCCCACGGCTACAGCATTGAGTGGGGCGGGGACGCGGAGAACTCCAGCGAAGCGCAGCAGGGGTTATTTACCACGCTGCCGCTCGGCTATCTGGTGATGTTTGTGATCACGGTGCTGATGTTCAGTTCGGTGAAAAACGCCGTCGCCATCTGGCTGACCGTGCCGCTGGCGCTGATCGGCGTGACGCCGGGGTTTTTAATTACCGGCATCCCTTTTGGCTTTATGGCGTTGATTGGCCTGCTGAGCCTGAGCGGGATGCTGATCCGCAACGGCATTGTGCTGGTGGAAGAGATAGAACAGCAGAAAGTGCAGCAGGATCAGCACAGTGCGATCGTTTACGCCGCCACGTCGCGCCTGCGTCCCATCCTCCTCACCGCCTTTACGACCGTACTCGGCCTCGCCCCTCTGCTGCTGGATGTGTTCTTCCAGAGCATGGCCGTTGTGATTATGTTTGGGCTTGGGTTTGCTACAATCCTGACGCTGCTGGTACTCCCCGTAATTTACGCGTGTTTCCATCGTAAGGACAAAACTGAACAACAATGAATGCGACAGGGCTGAATATCATCAAGACGCTGGGGTGTATGACGGCGGTTACCTTTTTCACCATCTACAACACTTGGGATCATTACGATTATGACTATCACTGGATCCTCGGTTTTTTAACCTTCATTTCGACCATCGCCACGCCGTTATTTTTTGTGGTTGCAGGGTATCTGGACGGGCAATCCCGACACGGCACGCGCTGGCAGCTGGATAAGATCAAAAGTCTGGTGATCGTCTTTCTGTTCTGGGTAACGATTTACTACCTGTGGGAGCCCTATCAGCGCGGATATCTGATCCAGCCCTGGTTCGTGTTCGCGTTTATCGTGATTTACACGTTTCACCCGGTGGTGGAGTGGCTCAGCCAGCGACGAACGCTCTTTTGCGGGGTGATTGCCGCCCTGCTGCTTTTCTCATACGGGTACGATTTACTGTCAGCCCTCTATCCTGATGCCCATGTCCTTTCATTGTCGCCGCAGTATCGCCTGTGGACGTGGCTGCTGTTTTATCTGACGGGGCAGCTCTTTTGCGATCCGCAGATCGCGGCGTGGATCGGCCGCAAAAATGTGGTCAGGGCAGCGGTGATTGCCATACCGTTTATTTATCTCTTCACGTGGTTTTACGAGCGGCACTTCTTTTTTGCGCTATTTAAAGCAGACAGAAACGCCTTTATCCTCACCGGATCGCAAATCTACATTCTGATTATTGCCCTGGTGATTGCGGCCAACGGCGTGCGGTTTCGCCGCAATGCGGAGTTTAAAGAGTCCGTGCTGGCCGCCATTAGCAAAACCATGACCGGGGTCTATATTATGCACTACTCGGTGTTTCACCTGCTGACCGCGCTCATTCCGGTGACGTCCCTGAGCACCAAACTTGCTCTGATTGTGCTTACGTTTGTTACGTCGGTCCTGTTTTCGCTGCTGATCCTGTCCAACGCAGTGGCCAAAAAAGTGATCACCCTCTAAAAGCCCAGGCGCAGCCAGGCAAACAGCACGTTGCCGTTGTTGTAGGTCCCGGGAATATAGGTGAACTGGACGGTGACGCGCTTATATCCGGCAGAGAAAAGCGGGAAGATAAACGGCAGCGGGACATAGTTGGCAAAGTCGTCGCGTGCCGTGATCCCCGCAGCGGCCCCCAGCCCCAGACGGAAATCTTTTGCGTTATCCAGATACCAGCCTTTCTCCCAGCCGTAGCCCATCGCAGGCTGCCATTCGTTATGTGAATCTTTGAACATCATGGCAAAGAGCGCGCTCCAGTTGCCCTCGTCGTTGTAGCGGGACACGCCCAGCCCCCCGCCCCACGGCATTTCGTTGTAGTTGTCCGTTTTCTCTTTGTCATACATGAATCGAGCATGCCAGCTCAGAAACGGAAGGTAGAGATCGTAACGATCCGGCTGTTCCCAGGTTTGCGCAATATCGTCCGTTACTGCATCCCACCAGCGGTGAATACGCTGTTCGCCATAGACTTTCGGCTCCGCATGCAGCGGAGATACGACTAAAAACAGGACTACCCACAGTGCAGGAAAGAGGCGTTGCATCGTTATACCCTCAGCTTACGTCACGCAGCGATCGTTATTACTGTAAACCATTCAGCCCTAACCGGAGCCAAACAGGCTGATTTATGTTGTCGCCCGATAAGATGAAATTTATTTATTCTGCGCTTTCAGGAAAGATAAAAACGTTTTCTCAGGCCGCCTGTCGCGGTAGTCTCATACATTCCGTCAATATGACGGCCGTGATGTGAGTGACCTTTTCTTATACCAATAATTAAAAATCAGTACAGACAGGACAACTATGGACTCCACCCTTATCTCCGCTCGCCGCAACGAGGAGACACCTTCGCTTAACCGCGCCCGCCGCGCCGCTTTAGGTAGCTTCGCAGGCGCCGTCGTCGACTGGTATGACTTTCTGCTCTACGGTATTACCGCTGCGCTGGTCTTTAACCGTGAATTCTTTCCCCAGATCAGCCCCGCCATGGGCACGCTTGCTGCATTTGCCACCTTCGGCGTCGGTTTTCTGTTTCGTCCGCTGGGCGGGATAATTTTCGGCCACTTCGGCGATCGCCTTGGCCGGAAACGTATGCTGATGCTCACCGTCTGGATGATGGGCATTGCCACCGCGCTGATCGGTATTTTGCCCTCCTTCGCATCGATTGGCTGGTGGGCCCCGGTGTTGCTGGTGACGCTGCGCGCCATTCAGGGTTTTGCCGTCGGTGGTGAATGGGGCGGCGCGGCATTGCTGTCCGTGGAAAGCGCGCCGAAGAACAAGAAAGCGTTTTACAGCAGCGGCGTGCAGGTGGGTTATGGCGTGGGTCTGCTGCTCTCCACGGGCCTGGTGTCGCTAATAAGCCAGCTCACGACAGACGAGCAGTTCCTGAGCTGGGGCTGGCGTATTCCGTTTATCTTCAGCATTGTGCTGGTCGTGGTGGCCCTGTGGATCCGTAACGGCATGGAAGAGTCGGCTGAGTTTGAGCGGCAGCAGCGCGAAAAACCGGTCGCGAAAAAACGGCTGCCGGTGATGGAAGCGCTGGTGCAGCACCCTGGCGCTTTTCTGAAAATCATTGCCCTGCGCCTGTGCGAACTGCTAACGATGTATATCGTCACCGCCTTTGCCCTGAACTACTCCACGCAAAACCTCGGCCTGCCGCGGGAATTGTTCCTGAATATTGGCCTGGTGGTGGGCGGGATCAGCTGCCTGACCATCCCCTGCTTCGCCTGGCTGGCGGATCGCTTTGGCCGTCGACGGGTGTATATCACCGGGGCGCTCATCGGCACACTCAGCGCCTGGCCGTTCTTTATGGCGCTGGAGGCACAGTCGGTCTTCTGGATTGTCTTCTTCGCGATCATGCTTGCGAACATCGCTCACGATATGGTGGTCTGCGTGCAGCAGCCAATGTTCACCGAGCTGTTTGGCGCAAGCTACCGCTACAGCGGCGCGGGCGTGGGGTATCAGGTGGCGAGCGTGGTCGGCGGCGGGTTTACGCCGTTTATCGCCGCCGCGCTGGTGACGTTCTCAGGCGGTAACTGGCATAGCGTGGCGATTTATCTGCTGGCGGGTTGCCTGCTTTCTGCCGCCACCGCCCTGTTGATGAAGGAAACCGCGCACAGCTGATCTCCTCACTTTTGTTTCACAGGCGTGTGACATACTATCGGGTAAAGCCGCACACCTGTGGAACAAGGAGACAGACATGAATAATAAGGGCTCCAGCCTGACCCCGGCTCAGGCGCTGGAAAAACTCGACGCGCTGTATGAACAGTCCGTCAATGCACTGCGCAGCGCCATCAGTGACTATATCGAAACAGGGAAACTTCCCGATGAAAAGGCCAGAACCCAGGGCCTTTTTGTTTATCCATCGCTCTCTGTCACCTGGGACGGCAGCGCCAGCAGCAATCCGAAAACCCGCGCCTATGCGCGTTTCACCCACTCCGGCTGTTACAGCACGACCATCACGCGACCTGCGCTGTTCCGCCCCTACCTGGAAGAGCAGCTTACCCTGCTGTATCAGGATTACGGCGCGCATATCAGCGTTGAACCGTCCCTGCACGAGATCCCTTACCCGTACGTGATAGACGGTTCAGCGCTGACGCTGGATCGCTCCATGAGCGCGGGGCTGACCCGCCACTTCCCGACCACTGAGCTGTCGCAGATTGGCGATGAGACGGCGGACGGGATCTATCACCCGGCAGAGTTTTCACCGCTGTCGCACTTTGATGCCCGCCGTGTCGATTTCTCGCTGGCACGCCTGCGCCACTACACCGGCACGCCAGCCGAACATTTCCAGCCGTTCGTGTTGTTTACCAATTACACCCGCTATGTGGACGAATTTGTCCGCTGGGGCTGTAGCCAGATCCTCGATCCGGATAGCCCTTACATCGCCCTCTCCTGCGCGGGCGGGATCTGGATCACCGCCGAAACCGAAGCACCGGAAGAGGCCATCTCCGACCTGGCGTGGAAAAAGCACCAGATGCCAGCCTGGCACCTGATCACCGCCGACGGTCAGGGCATTACGCTGATTAACATCGGCGTTGGCCCGTCGAATGCGAAAACCATCTGCGACCATCTGGCGGTACTGCGCCCGGACGTCTGGCTGATGATCGGCCACTGCGGTGGCCTGCGTGAAAGTCAGCTGATTGGCGATTACGTCCTCGCCCACGCTTATTTGCGTGACGACCATGTCCTTGACGCGGTTCTGCCGCCGGATATTCCTATCCCGAGTATCGCGGAAGTGCAGCGCGCCCTGTACGACGCCACCAAAGAGGTGAGCGGCATGCCGGGTGAAGAGGTGAAGCAGCGCCTGCGTACCGGTACGGTCGTCACCACCGACGATCGTAACTGGGAGCTGCGCTATTCCGCCTCCGCCCTGCGTTTCAATCTCAGCCGTGCGGTCGCAATCGATATGGAAAGCGCCACCATTGCCGCGCAGGGCTATCGCTTCCGCGTCCCTTACGGCACGCTGCTGTGCGTGTCCGATAAACCGCTGCACGGCGAGATCAAACTGCCGGGCCAGGCGAACCGTTTTTACGAAGGGGCGATCTCAGAGCATCTTCAGATTGGCATTCGCGCCATCGATTTACTGCGTGCAGAGGGCGACAAACTGCATTCCCGCAAGCTGCGCACCTTCAATGAGCCACCGTTCCGCTGATAACAAGGACCCACTCACCCGGCCTGGGATTCCGTAGGTCGGGTAAGCGGAGCGCCACCCGACAATTTCACGAACGCAGAAAAGCAAAAAGCCTGCTTTAAAAGCAGGCTTTTTAAATTTGGCTCCTCTGACTGGACTCGAACCAGTGACATACGGATTAACAGTCCGCCGTTCTACCGACTGAACTACAGAGGAATCGTGTGAACGGGGCGCATATTATCGATGCGCTCTGAGGATGTCAAAGGGTGAATGCAGATTTTCAATCGTTTGCCGATTTATTCTCCACTTCGCACATTTGTCAGGCACTTGCCGTTTCCGAAACCTCCTGCTCCGGTTTTTTTCGCGGATATTTCCACAGCCAGCGCCCGCTCACCATGCGCCAGTAGAACAGCGCCCCGCGCACGGCCCAGTCAAGGAACATCCCCAGCCAGACGCCGACAACGCCCATACCCAACATTACCCCCAGCGTGTAGCCCGCCACAACGCGACAGCCCCACATGCCGAGCATGGAGACCCACATCGCAAACCGGGCATCGCGCGCCCCTTTCAGCCCGGCAGGAAGTACCCAGGACGCGGCCCAAATTGGCATAAACGCCGCGTTGAGCCAAATGAGCACCTTCACGACCTCCTTCACGTCATTTTCATGCGTATAGAACGAGGCCATCAGCCCGGCAAAAGGCGCAGTTCCCCACGCAATCGCCGTCAGTCCAATAGTTGAAAGCCAGAAGACGTGCCGAAGTTGCCGTTCCGCCTGCCCTATCTGCCCCTTTCCGAGACGTCTGCCGGTGATGATCGTCGACGCCGACCCCAGCGCGTTTCCCGGCAGGTTAATGAGTGAGGCGATGGAGAAGGCAATAAAGTTGCCGGCGATGACGTCTGTTCCCATCCCGGCAACAAACATCTGCGTCAGCAGTTTCCCACCGTTAAACAACACGGATTCGATGCTGGCCGGAATCCCGATCCCCATCACTTCCCAGATAATGGCGAAGTTAAGCGGACGGAAATAGCTTTTCAGCGTCAGGCGCAACGATGGCGTAATTCCCGCCATCAGTACGCCAATTATCGCCGCCGCACCAATATAGCGGGAAATGGTCAGCCCTAAACCCGCGCCGACAAAGCCCAGCCCCTCCCAGGAAAAGACGCCGTAAATCAAAACGCTGCTGATAATGATATTCAGGATGTTCATGCCGCCGTTGATCAGCAGCGGAATTTTGGTATTTCCTGCTCCACGAAGCGCACCGCTACCAATCAGCGCGATGGCAGCTGCCGGATAACTCAGCACCGTCATTTCCAGGTAGGTGAGAGCCAGATCCTTCACCTCGCTGGTCGCTTCTCCCGCGACAATGTCGATAATTTCTTTGCCGTAATAATGGATAACCGCCGCAAGGATGATCGAAAAGAGGGTCATGATCATCAGCGACTGTCTGGCCGCTTCGCGGGCACGCTTCGGATCGAGCTTGCCCAGGCTAAACGCCACCACCACCGTCGTACCGAGATCGATAGCGGCAAAGAAGGACATCACAACCATGTTGAAACTGTCCGCCAGCCCTACCCCGGCCATGGCTTCTTTACCGAGCCAGCTCACCAGAAAGGTGCTCAGCACCCCCATTAGCAGGACGCAGGTATTCTCCAGGAAAATAGGCACGGCAAGGGGGGTGATTTCACGCCAGAACAGAACTCGATAACTCTTACGTTTTGCATACCAGGGCGTGCGCATAATCGCCTGGCGTAGGGGTGCGGTGACGTTCAAAATGGACCTTAGCGAGAAAGTTGAAACTCCATTTCAAATGATGGGGCAGAAATGCGTATCCTGCAAAGTATTTTCCATAAAATTATGTTTGGATTTACAACAAAATGACGACAGAATCATCAAACAAACGCTTTTGCCTGAGATCAGGTTTGACAAAAGTTTTTTCGCCGCTAAGATAAGCCTCCACAACGATTCCTCTGTAGTTCAGTCGGTAGAACGGCGGACTGTTAATCCGTATGTCACTGGTTCGAGTCCAGTCAGAGGAGCCAAATTTAAAAAGCCTGCTTTTAGAGCAGGCTTTTTGCTTTTCTGCGTTCGTGAAATTGTCGGGTGGCGGCTTCGCCTTACCCGACCTACGTGATAACAGTCCTGTAGGCCCGGTAAGCGCAGCGCCACCGGGCAACAGAGTGTGCGATTACTCGCCTTTAGCGTCGACGTTTTTGATTTCGCCCATCACTTTCAGCTTCTTGGAGATGTCGCGACGCTCTTTGGAGAGCTCAGCGTTTTTGATGATGTAGTCATCAACGCGATCTTCATAATCGCTCTTCATGCTGGCGATGATGCCCTGAATAGCTTCAACGCTCATGCCAGGCTTGATGTAGTCGCTCAGGTTGTCCAGCAGCAGGACACGTTTCTGGTTGTCACGGATCTTCTTCTCTACGTCCTGGATTTCGCGCTGTAGCTTGTTTTTGCGGCGGAACAGGCGGACGAACTCCAGAACATCCTGGAACGAAGGCTTGGTAGTTTCCATTTTTACACCCCTGATAATGTGAGATTCGGATTCGTTAAAGCAACCGTTTTAACAGACAGCGGCTGCGAATGACAATGAGTATATCGTTTAAAACCATCATAACCCTAATTGTTGCTGAATCGAAGCAGCAGGCATCACATACGCTTTTTATTTGCGCAGCGCCCGACAAATCAGCTGCGATAACAACTCCAGCTGTCGCGCCAGCTCCATACTCAGCCAGACATAACCATGGATGGGCGTTTCCGCCACATTGTCTCCCTGGCGCTCATTCATCAGCTGTTTAAGCTCGGCGACGATTTCGTTCAGCCGCTCGCTGTTCGCCCGTATCGGCTGTGGGTTACCTTCGTAGAGCGCATGGGCGATGGTCAGCAGGGTTTGTTGCGTCATCTGCTGCGTCTCTTTCAGCGTATGCGCGTTGAGCATCAGAAGATGGCTGGGGCGTGAGGCCCAGTGGGCATTGATTTGCAGTTCAAGCATACAGACCAGATTACGGCTGACCGTCTGAATAGCTTCAAAAATGGCTTTCTGGATATGGGTTTCTTTGCTTGCCGGGGTAATCAACCCGCGCATTTTGACCACATCATTGAGGATTTTTTGCAGGTGCTTTTCCAGCCGCGGGCGCTCAATCAGATTCGGCGAAAACCCGGCCTGGTAGACCCGGTTAAATGCCGTGACGTAGTTTGCCATCTGAATGCGCCAGTGCAGGAAGGCGCGCTGCGGCCAGATGCCGGTAAACAGCATGGCGAGCAACGAGCCGAGGATCACGTCCCCGCTTCGCCACAATGCGGTGGTCATATCGCCCGCCGGTGCGCCGACCACAACCGCGAGCGTAATGCCAATCAGCAGCGCCTGATACGGTTTCTTGCCGAGGGCCAGCCATCCACAAAGAAACATCGCCACCGCGCACCACAGCAACATGACCGGAAACGAAATCAGCTCCAGCTTCAGGGCGATAAGCCCAAGCGCTGAGCCTAAAACGGTGCCGCCTATGCGTTCGAAAGCGCGCGGGACCACGTTCCCCCAGAATGAGATCGGCCCCATCACCACCACCAGCGTGATCAGCGGCCACGTCCCTTCCGGGATATCCAGCAGACGAACCAGTACGAAGGTCAACACAAACGCCAGCGCAATGCGGCAACCGTGCACCACGCGATAATGTTTGTATAACCGAATTTCAAAAGGGGTTAATGACTTGTCGGGGCGCACACCCGTCTCCAGCTCTACGGCAAACCACAATTGTACTGTGTTTTCAGCCGGGTGGATCGCGCCCGGCTGAAAAACCCTGCATTTCGCAGGATTATCCCACTTTGTGCTCTACCGGTACAAACATCTCAATATCCCAGTAGCCATCAGCATTGCCATCGTTCAGATAGCGTTCGAAGCAGGGTTTTGCCGCGATCTGGAATTTGTTGTCTTCCAGCAGGGAGTTGAAGAACTGATACCATGGAGTGGCGAAATCATGATTTTCGACGCGCGCGGCAGCAATAGCATACTCTCCGGCAGCAATTTCGGTCATCATCACCCCTTCGCTGTTCTCAGGGATAGTGAAATCGTCCGTTACCGTTACGGCGGTAACGCAGCGGAGCTTTTCTGCCGGCACGTCATCCGGATTGTCATAATAAACGGCCACCCACTCCTGCGGCTGAATATGACGCCCGTCTACCCACATGACCAGCTGTTCAAATCCCTGCTTGACCGTCTTTTCCCACGGCCCCACGAGATGAAAGCCAGCGATCGTACGTTTCTGTTGCTGCCTGATGCTGTAGTCCATGCTGCCTCCGTTTATTACTGTATATATATACACTGTAAAGCAGAATCGAGATTATCGGCAAACCAGGAGTGTTTATTATGTGAGCAGACTCGCAACACTGCCAGTCTGCCCAAAAAGGTCAGAGTTTATGATGCAGATAATCGCCGAGGCGGGAGAAAAGGCCGCCCTTTTCAACGCTTTCCAGCGTAACCAATGGCCAGTGCGCGACCACCTTGTCACGATCGTACAGCTGGATCTCCCCTACCCGCTGATGCGCGGCGATCGGCGCTTCCAGCTCTTTTTTATCCATCACGTATTTCGCCTTGATGTTTGGCACTTCCGATTTGGGTAATGCCAGCCAGAAGTCCTGATCCGTGCCCAGCGCGATCTGCTCTTTATCGCCGTACCAGATGCGCTCGATTCCCACCTTTTTACCGTTATGCAGGATCTGCACCGTATCAAAATTTTGCTGTCCCCAGTGCAGCAGCTTGCGCGCCTGATCTTCACGTCCTTTCGGGCTGTCTGCCCCCATCACCACCGCAATCAGTCGACGCTGACCGTCCACCGCGGAGGCAATCAGGTTAAAGCCCGCGCCCGAGGTGTGACCCGTTTTCAGACCATCCACGTTCATGGTCTTATCCCACAGCAGGCCGTTGCGGTTCTGCTGGGTGATGCCGTTCCAGGTCAGGCTCTTTTCGCTGTACATGTGATAGAACTCAGGCTCGCCGTGAATGATGGCCCGGGAAAGCACGGCGAGATCGTAAGCGGAGCTGTGCTGGCCCGGTGCATCCAGCCCGTGTACGGTTTCGAAGTGGGTATCGCGCAGGTTCAGCTTTTCAACGTAGTCATTCATCATCCTGACGAACTGCGGCTGACCGCCCGCCACGTGATCCGCCAGCGCCACGCAGGCGTCATTGCCGGAATCAACAATCAGGCCGCGGCTGAGATCGCGCACGGAAACCCGATCGCCCTCCTTCAGAAACATCAGCGACGAACCGTCAAAGACCGGATTGCCTTTTGCCCAGGCGTCACGTCCGACCGTCACAATGTCATCGGGGCTGATGCGGTGGCTATCAATGGCACGATCGACAACGTACCCCGTCATCAGTTTGGTCAGGCTCGCCGGATTACGCTGCTGATGTTCGTTGCCCGCCGTTAAGATTTGACCCGTGGTGTAATCCATCAATACCCAGGAGCCAGCCTGGATGGCAGGCGGCTGAGGTGAAAAATCCAGCGGCTCGGCAGCCAGCGCGGATGAAATACTCGAAGCGAGTAAAGAAACAGCAATAAACAGACGGCGTTTCAACGGTATATCCTCAGGTCAGTAAAAATCGATGACCTTTTTACGGGAGTTCTGATGTCGTTACCTGCCTTAATTGCAAAAAAATGTGACAGCACGCAGATTTTTTCGGAACAAATCTCGCAAATTTCTTGCCTGACGGTGCTTTTTATTCGGACTGCTCACCCCAATCGTTTACCATAGAGACGTCAATTTTTAACAGGATGAGATTACTGGTGTCTGACTCTGCCGCGCGCCCGACTTTTTTGTTCCACGATTACGAAACCTTTGGCACCCATCCGGCGCTGGACCGACCGGCGCAGTTTGCGGCTATCCGTACCGATGACGAATTTAACGTCATCGGCGAACCCGAGGTGTTTTACTGTAAGCCCGCCGATGACTATCTGCCGCAGCCGGGCGCGGTAATGGTGACGGGCATCACGCCTCAGGAAGCGCGGGATAAAGGCGTTAGCGAAGCAGAATTTGCCCGTCGCATCCACGACCTGTTCACGGTGCCCAATACCTGCGTGGTGGGTTACAACAACATCCGTTTTGACGATGAAGTGACGCGCAATATCTTCTACCGCAACTTCTACGATCCGTATGCCTGGAGCTGGCAGAACCGTAATTCACGCTGGGATTTGCTGGATATCATGCGCGCCTGCTATGCGCTGCGCCCGGAGGGGATTAACTGGCCGGAGAACGACGACGGCTTGCCGAGCTTCAGGCTCGAGCACCTGACGCGGGCCAACGGCATCGAGCACAGCAACGCCCACGACGCGATGGCAGACGTTTACGCGACCATCGCTATGGCGAAACTTGTAAAAACCGCGCAGCCGCGCCTGTTTGAGTATCTGTTGAGCCATCGCAGCAAGCAAAAGCTGATGACGCTAATTGACGTGCCGCAGATGAAACCGCTGGTGCATATTTCAGGGATGTTCGGTGCGTGGCGCGGGAATACAAGCTGGGTGGCGCCGCTTGCCTGGCATCCGGACAACCGTAACGCCGTCATCATGGTGGATCTCGCCGGAGATATCTCCCCGCTGCTTGAGCTCGACAGCGACACCTTACGTGAACGGCTCTATACGCCGAAAGAGGCGCTGGGTGACCTGCCAGCCATACCGGTAAAACTGGTGCACATCAATAAGTGCCCGGTGCTGGCGCAGGCCAACACGCTGCGCCCGGAAGACGCCGACCGGCTGGGGATTAACCGTCAGCACTGCCTCGATAACCTGAAAGTGCTGCGCGACAACCCGCATGTGCGCGAGAAAGTCGTCGCCATTTTTGCCGAAGCAGAGCCGTTCGTGCCGTCTGAGAATGTGGATGCGCAGCTTTATAACGGCTTCTTCAGCGACGCCGATCGCGCGGCGATGAATATCGTGCTGCAAACCGACCCGCGTAACCTGCCCGCGCTGGATATCACCTTCGCAGATAAGCGCATTGAGAAGCTGATGTTTAATTATCGCGCGCGCAACTATCCCGGCACGCTGGATGAAGCAGAGCAGGAACGCTGGTTACAGCATCGGCGCAACGTGTTTACGCCGGAGTTTCTTAATAGCTACGCCCAGGAGCTGGAGATGCTTTACGGTCAGTATGAAGGGAATGCTGAGAAGCAGGCGCTGCTGAAAGCGCTGTTCCAGTATGCGCAAGAAATTGTCTGAGTAGCGGGTACAAAAAAGCCGGAGGCGATGTCTCCGGCTTTTTTTTGCCGGGTGGCGCTAACGCTTACCCGGCCTACGAAACTGTAGGTCGGGTTGAGCATAGCCGTCACCCGACACAGTCTTACGCGACGTCTTCGTACTGAGGAACCGGGTTGCGGAAGCTTCTGGTCACGCAAGCCAGGTAAATCAGACCGATTGCACCCCAGATCAGACCCAGAACCATTGAGCTCTCTTCCAGGTTGATCCACAGGGCGCCCACCGTCAGGGCACCACACACTGGCAGCACCAGATAGTTGATGTGGTCCTTCAGCGTCTTGTTGCGCTTCTCACGGATCCAGAACTGCGAAATCACGGAGAGGTTAACGAAGGTGAACGCCACCAGCGCACCAAAGTTAATCAGCGCCGTGGCCGTTACCAGGTCGAATTTAATCGCCAGCAGGGCAATAGCGCCCACCAGCAGCACGTTCCACGCCGGGGTACGCCATTTAGGATGCACGTAACCGAAGAAGCGGGTTGGGAACACACCGTCACGGCCCATCACGTACATCAGACGAGAAACGCCCGCGTGCGCAGCCATACCGGAAGCCAGTACGGTGACGCTGGAGAAGATCAGCACGCCCCACTGGAAGGTTTTACCCGCCACGTACAGCATAATTTCAGGCTGTGATGCATCCGGATCTTTAAAGCGAGAGATATCCGGGAAGTACAGCTGTAAGAAGTAAGACGCACCGATGAAGATCAGGCCGCCAATCAGCGCGGTGAGGAAAATCGCTTTCGGGATCACGCGCTCAGCGTCTTTGGTCTCTTCAGACAGAGAAGAGATACCGTCGAAGCCCAGGAACGAGAAGCACAGGATAGTCGCACCGGTGATCATCGGGACTACGTGCGCGCCTTCAGACCAGAACGGACGGGTGCTGGTCAGCGTACCTGCGCCTTCCCCGTGGGAAACGCCGTAGATGATCAGCCCAACGATAACCGCAACAATCCCCATCTGAAGGATCACAATCAGGGTGTTGAAGTTAGCCACGGTCTTGATGCTGCGCAGGTTAGAGATGGTCATAAAGGCCACCAGCGCCACAACGAAGATCCACGACGGCACGGAAGGCACCAGCGCTTCGAAGTAAATTTTTGCCAGCAGAATGTTGATCATCGGCATGAACAGGTAGTCCAGCAGTGATGACCAGCCCACCATAAAGCCAACCGCCGGGCTAATGGATTTCTGAGCATAGGTGTACGCAGAGCCTGCGGACGGGAAACGGCGAACCAGTTTACCGTAGCTCAGCGCTGTAAAGAGGATGGCGACCAGCGCAAAGGCGTACGCCGTTGCAACGTGACCGTCAGTAAGGCCTGATACGATACCGAATGTATCGAACAGCGTCATCGGTTGCATATAGGCAAGGCCCATCATAACAACCGGAATCAACGTAAGCGTTTTACGTAATTCCACGCGAGAGGTGTTTGGAGTTGCGTTATGCGACATAGTTATTCTCCTTTACGGTGATAACCGCCACGTAAGCGAAAAATTGCCCCATTTCTTTCTTCCTCAGCGACAACAACTGTCGGATTTTAGTAAATATCTATCCGGTACGAAGCCCGGCCTCTTGGTTTTTAGTTTCGTTTCGTACATGCAAAAAAAAATAACCGACGCCTTTTATATCGTCGATTATTCATTTGTTTGCAGCGGCGGCATTTTGCCCTATTCCAGATACAAAAGGCAATACATTGAGAAACCTGCCCATAAATTAATTTTACTAACTGATTGATTTCCCATCATCTGCCTGAGCGTAAACTGTGGCGATAGCACTATTTGCTAAAATTTCGTCTCGCCACCAGGCGCTGGCAAGCCCAGCGGTCTGTTCATTCCAGCCTACCCATACCGATTCGTTACTGCTCTGCGCTAAAACTTGTTTTTCCACCAGCGCTCCGCTGTCAATAAACCGCTGCGCTAAATAACGGGGAAGGTAACCGCACCCCAGGCCGCTTATTTGCAGCTCCAGCTTGGTTTTAAAATCAAAAACGGTGATGGCCTCCTGCTCATCCAGCAGCTGCGATGAAATGCCGCATTCGGGGCGAGAACTGTCTCCAACCACAATGGCGCGATAGTTTTTAATGACGCGTCGGGTAACAGGCTCCGGTTCATTCGCCAGCGGGTGATGAGGCGCAACGGCAAAAACCTGCTCCAGAACGCCGAGCCGCGCAAAACCAAATTCGCTCAACTGGGGAGGCTCATGCAGCGCCCCAACGATGATATCCGCCCTGCCCTGCGTCAGGGCCTCCCAGGAACCGCCCAGCACGCCATTGATAAAAACCAGCCGGGTGACGCTGTGGCGCTGATAGAACGCCTCAATAAGCGGGGTAAGCAGGGAGAAAGGGAATGTATCATCAACCCCAATCACCAGCTCATTTTCCCAGCCCTGGTGAAGTTTGACGGCCTGTTTTTCCAGCTCGCGAACCGTATGCAGCACGTCACGCCCTTTTTCCAGCAGCATCTGCCCTGTACGGGTGAAACGCGCGCGATGCCCGGTGCGGTCAAGGATTTGGATATTAAGATCGCTCTCGAGCTTTTGCACGGTGTAGCTCAGAGCCGAAGGGGTTTTATAGAGCTTCGCCGAGGCGGCGGCAAAGCTCCCCTCTTTTTCCAGCGCATCCAGAATAACAAGAACATCCAGCAGCGGTTTCATCTTCGCCCCCTTGCGGTGTGCGATTGTCTCCGCCGGCGCAATTATTCCATGGGCATAACCAGCGGATCGGGATACTGATATTCAAATCCCAGTTCATGGCAAATACGATTGCCATCAATAATTTTGCCTTTGCGTTCCCCCTGCGCCTCGCTGAATACCGGCGGCGCCAGGCCCAGCTGGCGCGCCATCAGCGGATAAAAGGTACTGCGCGGCGGATGCGAAGGCGCACATATATTATAGATGTGCCCCCCTTTCGGAGCCTGCAAAAGCAGTTCAATTGCACCGATAACATCCTCAAGATGCACAAGATTAACCCCGTGCTGGCCATCCGGCGCAGATTTACCGGCAAAGAAGCGCCCCGGATGACGCCCCGGCCCCACCAGCCCGGCCAGACGTAAGATATCCACCTGCGTGCCAGGCAGATTGTGCAGCCAGTCTTCCAGCTCTTTCAGTACCCGGCCGCTGGCGGTCACCGGACGGCGCTCGGTGTTTTCTTTCGCCGTACCGTCGATATCGCCATAGACGGAGGTGGAGCTGGTGAAAATGATACGCGGGATATGGTGCGCCAGGGCGCTGTCGACGATCTCCTGCACCGCCTGCAAGTAAAAAGACTCACCCGGGCCGCTGCGCCGCGCCGGTAAGGTAATGACCAGCGCGTCCACATTCATCAGTTCATCCAGCTCGTCGGTATCGCAGATAAGCTCGGGTTCGAGACGCAGCTCGACACCATCAATGCCGCACATGCGTGCCGCTTCAACCCCATCTCGGGTGGTCTTACTCCCTGTCACCTGCCAGCCTTTCGCGGCTAATGACATCGCCAGTGGCATTCCTAACCATCCTAACCCGACAATCGCGACCTTTTTCATTACATTCTCCGCTTAACGATGCCTGTTATAAGGCTACGCCAGCCTGGTGGAACGCACAATTCATACCATCAATATGAAATGAATTAATGATCAAAAAAAGCCCTTGCTTTATGGCGTACAACTGGTTTAGGTTAAAAGACATCAAATGCATAAGCATTCAACGAGAATTTATATGACACGCGTTCCTTTTAAAAACCACCATCATCACCATCATCCTGACTAGTCTTTCAGGCGATGTGTGCTGGAAGACGTTTGGATCTTCCAGTGGTGCATGAACGCATGAAAAAGCCCCCGGAAGATCTTCTTCCGGGGGCTTTTTTTTGGACCGCATTCAGACAGGTTAAAACAGGTTAACGAGGAACACAGAATGTTAGATAACTCACGTTTACGCATAGCTATTCAAAAATCAGGCCGTTTAAGCGACGATTCACGCGAACTGCTGGCCCGCTGCGGGATTAAAATCAACCTGCACACCCAGCGCCTGATCGCCCTGGCTGAAAATATGCCGATCGACATTCTGCGCGTACGTGATGACGATATCCCGGGCCTGGTGATGGATGGCGTCGTTGATCTCGGCATCATCGGCGAAAACGTACTGGAAGAAGAGTTATTAACCCGCCGCGCGCAGGGCGAAGATCCGCGCTACTTTACCCTGCGTCGTCTGGACTTTGGCGGCTGCCGCCTGTCGCTGGCTACGCCGGTCGATGAAGCCTGGGACGGCCCGGCCGCGCTGAACGGCAAACGTATCGCCACCTCTTACCCTCACCTGCTGAAGCGTTACCTCGATCAAAAAGGCGTGCAGTTTAAATCCTGTCTGCTGAATGGCTCTGTTGAAGTGGCGCCGCGTGCGGGCCTGGCCGATGCCATCTGTGACCTCGTCTCCACCGGCGCCACGCTCGAAGCGAACGGCCTGCGCGAAGTGGAGGTGATCTACCGCTCCAAAGCCTGCCTGATTCAGCGCGACGGCGAGATGGCCGACGCCAAACAGCAGCTCATCGACAAGCTGCTGACCCGCATTCAGGGCGTGATTCAGGCGCGTGAATCCAAATACATCATGATGCATGCGCCGACCGAGCGCCTGGACGAAGTGATTGCCCTGCTGCCGGGCGCTGAGCGTCCAACCATTCTGCCGCTGGCGGGCGACCAGCAGCGCGTGGCGATGCACATGGTCAGCAGCGAAACCCTGTTCTGGGAAACCATGGAAAAACTGAAGGCGCTGGGCGCAAGTTCCATTCTGGTGCTGCCAATTGAGAAGATGATGGAGTAACGACCATGAGCTTTAACACAATCATCGACTGGAATACCTGTAGCGACGCGCAACAGCGCGAGCTGCTGATGCGCCCGGCAATTTCCGCCTCGGAGAGCATCACCCGCACCGTGGCGGAGATCCTCGATAACGTCAAAGCCCGCGGGGACGATGCGCTGCGCGAGTACAGCGCGAAGTTTGATAAAACTGAGGTCGACGCGTTACAGGTTACCGAGCAGGAAATCATTGATGCCAGCAATCGTCTGGGTGATGACATCAAACAGGCGATGGCCGTCGCGGTGAAAAATATTGATACCTTCCACACCGCGCAGAAATTGCAGGCGGTGGATGTGGAAACCCTGCCCGGCGTACGCTGCCAGCAGGTGACACGCCCGGTGGCGTCCGTTGGCCTCTATATTCCCGGCGGCTCTGCCCCGCTGTTTTCGACCGTCCTGATGCTGGCCACCCCGGCACGTATTGCCGGTTGTCAGAAGGTGGTGCTCTGCTCTCCTCCACCGATCGCCGACGAGATCCTGTACGCGGCGAAGCTGTGCGGCGTGCAGGCGATCTATAAAGTGGGCGGTGCGCAGGCGATTTCCGCCCTGGCGTTCGGGACGGGATCCATTCCGAAGGTCGACAAAATCTTTGGCCCGGGCAATGCCTACGTGACCGAGGCGAAACGCCAGGTCAGCCAGCGTCTGGACGGCGCGGCGATTGATATGCCTGCCGGTCCGTCTGAGGTGCTGGTGATTGCCGACAGCGGCGCTACACCGGATTTCGTGGCCTCTGACCTGCTCTCGCAGGCCGAGCACGGCCCTGACTCGCAGGTGATTTTACTGACGCCAGATGCCGACATGGCAAAACGCGTGGGCGACGCCGTTGAGCGTCAGCTGGCTGACCTGCCGCGGGCGGAAACGGCGCGTCAGGCGCTATCCGCCAGCCGCCTGATTGTGGCCCGCGATCTTGACCAGTGCATCGCCATCTCCAACCAGTACGGTCCTGAGCACCTGATTATTCAGACCCGCAACGCGCGCGAACTGGTCGACAGCATAACCAGCGCAGGCTCAGTGTTTCTCGGCGACTGGTCACCGGAATCCGCCGGGGATTACGCCTCCGGCACCAACCACGTGCTGCCGACGTATGGCTATACCTCAACCTGCTCCAGCCTGGGGCTGGCGGATTTCCAGAAGCGCATGACCGTGCAGGAACTCTCCCGCGAGGGATTTGCCTCGCTGGCGTCGACCATTGAAACCCTGGCCGCCGCCGAGCGCCTGACTGCCCACAAAAATGCCGTGACGCTGCGCGTTGCCGCCCTGAAGGAGCAAGCATGAACATCGAAGAATTAGCCCGCGAAAATGTCCGTCGCCTGACGCCCTATCAGTCTGCGCGTCGTCTGGGCGGGAACGGCGACGTCTGGCTGAATGCCAATGAATATCCCACGGCGGTGGCCTTTGAGCTTTCGCAGCAGACGCTGAACCGCTACCCGGAGTGTCAGCCGAAAGCGGTGATCGAGAACTATGCGCAGTATGCAGGCGTGAAGCCTGAGCAGGTGCTGGTCAGCCGTGGGGCTGATGAAGGGATTGAGCTGCTGATCCGCGCCTTCTGTGAGCCGGGTAAAGACGCGGTGATGTACTGCCAGCCCACCTACGGGATGTACAGCGTGAGCGCCGAAACCTTTGGCGTGGCCTGCCGCAACGTGCAGGCGCTCGACAACTGGCAGCTGGATTTGCAGGGCATCGCCGATAACCTCGACGGCGTGAAGGTGGTGTTTGTCTGTAGCCCGAACAACCCCACCGGGCAGATTATTCATCCGCAGGATATCCGCACCCTGCTGGAGATGACGCGCGGCAAGGCGCTGGTCGTCGCTGATGAAGCCTATATTGAGTTCTGCCCGCAGGCGACGCTGGCAGGCTGGCTTGAAGAGTATCCGCATCTCGTTGTGCTGCGTACCCTTTCCAAAGCCTTCGCCCTCGCCGGCCTTCGCTGTGGATTTACGCTGGCGAATAAAGCGGTTATCGACCTGCTGCTGAAAGTGATTGCCCCGTATCCGCTCTCAACGCCGGTTGCCGATATTGCGGCACAGGCGCTGGCCCCGCAGGGCATCAGCGCGATGCGCGAGCGTGTGGCGCAGATCCTGGAAGAGCGTCAGTATCTTGTCGATGCCCTGAAAACGATTCCGTGCGTGGAGCAGGTGTTCGACTCGGAAACCAACTACATCCTGGTGCGCTTCACCGCCTCAAGCGCGATATTTAAATCGTTGTGGGATCAGGGCATTATCTTACGAGACCAGAATAAACAACCTACCCTGAGCGGCTGCCTGCGTATTACCGTCGGCACCCGTGCAGAGAGCCAGCGCGTGATTGACGCCCTGAAAGCGGAGAAAGTATGAGTCAGAAGTATCTCTTTATCGATCGTGACGGCACCATCATCTCGGAGCCACCCAGCGATTTTCAGGTCGATCGTTTCGACAAGCTGGCCTTTGAACCCGATGTGATCCCGGTGCTGCTGAAGCTTCAGAAAGCAGGCTATAAGCTGGTGATGATCACCAACCAGGACGGTCTGGGCACCGACAGCTTCCCGCAGGTAGACTTTGACGGCCCGCACAACCTGATGATGCAGGTGCTGACCTCGCAGGGCATCGCCTTCGACGAAGTGCTGATCTGCCCGCATATGCCTGCCGACGAGTGCGACTGCCGCAAGCCAAAAGTGAAGCTTGTTGAACGTTATCTGGCGGAAGAGGCGCTGGATAAAGGCAACAGCTATGTGATCGGCGATCGCGTCACGGATATCACGCTGGCGGACAACATGGGCATTGCGGGCCTGCGCTATAACCGCGACACGCTAAACTGGGCGATGATTGGCGAGCAACTCACCAGACGCGACCGCTATTCCCACGTTGAACGCAACACCAAAGAGACGCAGATCGACGTGAAGGTCTGGCTCGACCGCGAAGGCGGCAGCAAGATCCACACCGGCGTCGGTTTCTTTGACCACATGCTGGATCAAATCGCCACTCATGGCGGCTTCCGCATGGAAATCGCGGTGAAGGGCGACCTGTATATCGACGATCACCACACCGTGGAAGATACCGGCCTGGCGCTGGGCGAAGCCCTGAAGCTGGCGCTCGGCGACAAGCGCGGTATCAACCGCTTCGGCTTTGTTCTGCCGATGGACGAGTGCCTGGCGCGCTGCGCGATGGATATCTCCGGGCGTCCGCACCTTGAATACAAAGCCGACTTTACCTACCAGCGCGTGGGCGATCTCAGCACCGAGATGGTGGAACACTTCTTCCGCTCGCTTTCTTACACCATGGGCCTGACGCTGCACCTGAAAACCAAAGGCAAAAACGATCACCACCGCGTCGAGAGCCTGTTCAAAGCCTTTGGCCGTACCCTGCGCCAGGCGATCCGCGTGGAAGGTGACGCCCTGCCCTCGTCGAAAGGAGTGCTGTAATGAACGTGGTGATTCTGGACACCGGATGCGCCAATCTGAACTCCGTACAGTCGGCGATTATGCGCCACGGCTACGAGCCGGTGGTGAGCCGCGACCCGGACGTGGTGCTGCGCGCGGATAAACTCTTTCTGCCGGGCGTTGGCACCGCCCAGGCGGCGATGGATCAGATTCACGAGCGCGAGCTGGTGGAGCTCATCAAAGCCTGTACTCAACCGGTGCTGGGCATTTGCCTCGGCATGCAGCTGCTTGGCCGCCGCAGCGAAGAGAGCAACGGCGTTGATCTGCTGGGCATTATTGAAGAAGACGTGCCGAAAATGACCGACCACGGCCTGCCGCTGCCGCACATGGGCTGGAACCGCGTTTATCCGAAGGCGGGCAACAGGCTGTTCCAGGGTATTGAAGACGGCGCGTACTTCTATTTCGTTCACAGCTACGCCATGCCCGTGAATGCCTACACCATCGCCCAGTGCAATTACGGCGAGGCGTTCACCGCCGCCGTGCAGAAAGATAACTTTTACGGCGTGCAGTTTCACCCGGAACGCTCCGGCGCCGCCGGTGCGCAACTGCTGAAAAACTTCCTGGAGATGTAATGATAATTCCCGCTTTAGATTTAATTGACGGCACGGTTGTTCGTCTCCACCAGGGCGATTACGGGCAGCAGCGCGACTACGGCAACGACCCGCTGCCGCGGTTACAGGCTTACGCCGCGGAGGGCGCTGAGGTATTGCACCTGGTCGATCTGACCGGCGCGAAAGATCCGGCCAAACGCCAGATCCCACTGCTTAAAACACTGGTGGCTGGCGTGGACGTCCCGGTGCAGGTGGGCGGCGGCGTGCGTACGGAAGCCGATGTTGCCGCCTTACTGGACGCGGGCGTGGCGCGCGTGGTAGTGGGTTCGACCGCTGTGAAAGATCCTGAGAGTGTCAAGGGCTGGTTCCGCCGCTTCGGTGCGGATGCGCTGGTGCTGGCGCTGGATGTGCGCATTGACGCGCAGGGTAACAAGCAGGTCGCGGTCAGCGGCTGGCAGGAAAACTCCGGCGTAACGCTGGAAGAGCTGGTCGGGATGTATCTCCACGTAGGGCTGAAGCACGTCCTGTGCACGGATATTTCACGCGATGGTACGCTCGCAGGATCTAACGTCTCACTGTATGAAGAGGTTTGCGCGCGTTATCCGCAGGTGGCGTTTCAGTCCTCTGGCGGTATCGGCGACCTGGCGGATATCGCCGCTCTGCGCGGAACCGGTGTACGTGGCGTGATCGTGGGTCGCGCGCTGCTTGAAGGCAAATTTACGGTGAAGGAGGCGATTCAATGCTGGCAAAACGGATAATTCCCTGCCTGGACGTGCGTGATGGTCAGGTTGTAAAAGGCGTGCAGTTCCGCAACCACGAGATCATTGGCGACATCGTTCCCCTGGCAAAACGCTATGCCGAAGAAGGCGCAGACGAACTGGTATTTTACGATATCACCGCCTCCAGCGATGGCCGCGTGGTGGACAAAAGCTGGGTGGCGCGCGTGGCAGAGGTGATTGATATTCCCTTCTGCGTGGCGGGCGGGATTAAATCTGCTGACGATGCGGCGAAGATTCTCTCTTTCGGTGCGGACAAAATTTCGATTAACTCCCCTGCGCTTGCAGATCCGGAACTGATTACGCGTCTGGCGGACCGCTTTGGCGTGCAGTGCATTGTCGTGGGGATCGACACCTGGTTTGATACCGCGACAGGCAAATATCACGTTAACCAGTACACCGGCGATGAAAGCCGCACGCGCGTCACCCAATGGGAGACGCTGGACTGGGTGCAGGAAGTACAAAAACGCGGCGCGGGTGAGATCGTGCTGAACATGATGAACCAGGACGGCGTACGCAACGGTTACGACCTCGAGCAGCTGAAAAAAGTGCGCGCGGTGTGCCAGGTTCCGCTGATTGCCTCCGGCGGCGCAGGCACCATGGAACACTTCCTTGAAGCCTTCCGCGATGCGAACGTGGACGGCGCGCTGGCGGCCTCCGTGTTCCACAAACAGATTATCAATATTGGTGAGTTAAAAACGTACCTGGCCGACCAGGGCGTGGAGATCAGGGTATGTTAACAGAGCAACAACAGGCGCAGCTGGACTGGGAAAAAACTGACGGATTACTGCCGGTGGTTGTACAGCATGCCGTTTCAGGCGAAGTGCTGATGCTGGGATACATGAACCAGGAGGCACTGGCAAAAACGCTCGACAGCGGCAAGGTGACGTTTTTCTCGCGCACCAAACAGCGCCTGTGGACGAAAGGGGAAACCTCAGGTCACTTCCTGAATGTGGTCAGCATTACGCCAGATTGCGACAACGACACCCTGCTGGTGCTGGTCAACCCGATTGGGCCGACCTGCCACAAAGGCACCAGCAGCTGCTTCGGCGAGGCGAGCCACCAGTGGCTGTTCCTCTATCAGCTGGAACAGCTGCTGGCAGAGCGTAAATCAGCGGATCCCGAGAGCTCGTACACGGCGAAGCTGTACGCCAGCGGCACCAAACGTATTGCGCAGAAAGTGGGTGAGGAAGGCGTTGAAACGGCGCTGGCGGCCACCGTGCATGACCGTGAGGAACTGACGAACGAAGCGTCGGATTTGATGTATCACCTGCTGGTGCTGCTTCAGGATCAGGAGCTGGATTTAACGACGGTGATTGAGAATTTGCGGAAACGACATAAATAAAAAAAGACCGGGGAGACCCGGTCTTTTTTTGTGTGTAAATCAGGCTCTTGGTTTGTAGTTTCTCAGCGCGTTACGGCCGAGGACGACAGCAGAACCGATGATCCCGCCGAGGAGAACGGCAAGGATGAGGGTGATGGCCTTTTTAGGGCTGTCACGCTTGATTGGCAGATCTGGTTTCATTACGTAACGATACACGTGTACTGTGTCTGGGTTAACATTGAGGTTTTCAATGTCCAGTAAGTTCTTTTTGGTCTGATAGTAAGAGGTGGGGAAGACCAACGGACGGGACGCCTCGTTATCAACCATTGATTTGAGCGCTACGGTGCCCAGCAGGAACATGGTTTCCTGAGTAACATCCTGCGTTTGCTGGAGCTGCGGTGTGCTAATTTTCGCCGCTTCCGCGTTCTTAAGCGCCTCAGAAATTTGCTTGATACGCAGATCCTTTTGTTCCTGAGCCACTTTTTCCTGGTTCAGAAGAGAGTCGTTCAGGGTTGTGATCTGCTGCTTGAGGTTGTCTCTGAGGTCAAGCGTTAATTCTTTTGCGGTCTGTTCGTCGACCTGCTGGATGTATTGGGCCAACTGCTTTTGTGCTGCTTCAGCAGAATCACTCTGATAGCTTACTGTTAAAGGTAAAGATTGTCCTTTAACCGTCGGTTCAATAGTCAGCTTCTCTGGTGCATCCTGATTCTCAAGAGCCTGCGCTAATGCTGAGAAGGAAGAGTTGAAACGTCCAATGGCACGATTCTGTATGTCAAGCGTTGAAGGTGCTGCACCACCATAAAGGATATTCAACGCATTGGAATAGGTGGCGATCTGTGCCGCATCAGGCTGAGCAATGATGGCGGATGACGTCCATTTTTCTTTTACAGCTGTAAGATATACAGCCGCGAGAACGATAAAAGCAGCAATAAAAGCCCCTATTACCCACTTACCACGCCACAGCTGTAGCGCTAAATCCAGTAAATCAATTTGCTCCGGGTCATTGTTGCGTGCGACCAGGTTATTGTTGTTTTGCGTCATACAATCCCTAACAAATGAAAAAGGGCAAAAATAATCTTGTTTCCTTAGTGTATCTGTTGCTGGCGATTTTTCTATAAGAATCCGATGAGTTATATCGGAAAGATGGGTTATGTAAGTGAAGTGCGACGCGCTATCATAGACGGATTCTGATGTCCTGGGACATCAACAAGAACACTGTGAATGAGGGAAGCTATGAAATTTCTGGTAACTGGCGCGGCGGGCTTTATCGGTTCTCATGTCAGCAAGCGCCTGCTTGATGCAGGGCATGAAGTTGTTGGGCTTGATAATCTGAATGATTACTATGACCCTAACCTCAAACTCGCTCGCCTCGAACTGCTCAAATCCGAGAGTTTCACCTTCCACAAGCTGGACTTAGCGGACCGCGAGGGCATGGCTGCGCTCTTCGCAAATGAGAAATTTGACCGCGTAATCCATCTTGCCGCACAGGCGGGCGTGCGTTACTCGCTGGAAAACCCGAATGCCTACGCTGATGCAAACCTGGTAGGTCACCTTAACGTGCTGGAAGGCTGTCGCCACAACAAGGTTCAGCATCTTCTGTATGCTTCATCCAGCTCTGTATACGGCCTCAACCGTAAGATGCCGTTTTCTACTGACGACTCCGTAGACCATCCGGTATCCCTGTATGCGGCAACCAAAAAAGCCAATGAGCTGATGTCGCATACCTATTCGCATCTGTATAACCTGCCGACCACTGGCTTGCGCTTCTTTACCGTCTATGGCCCGTGGGGACGCCCGGACATGGCGCTGTTTAAATTCACCAAAGCCATGATTGAAGGCAACAGCATCGACGTATACAACTACGGCAAGATGAAGCGCGACTTCACCTATATCGATGATATTGCGGAGGCGATTATTCGCCTACAGGACGTCATTCCTCAGGCCGATACCGACTGGACAGTCGAAACCGGTTCGCCAGCAACCAGTTCTGCCCCGTATCGCGTGTATAACATCGGTAACAGTTCACCTGTCGAACTGATGGATTACATTACCGCACTTGAAGAGGCGCTGGGCAAGGAAGCGGTAAAAAATATGATGCCGATCCAGCCGGGTGACGTGCTGGAGACCAGTGCGGACACCAAAGCGCTGTATGACGTTATTGGGTTTAAACCACAAACCTCAGTCAAAGAAGGCGTGAAAAACTTCGTCGACTGGTACCGCAACTTCTATAACGTTTAAAAACAAAAAACCCGGCAGATTGCCGGGTTTTTTTATATCAAGATTTTAATCAGTCGCTGCCGAACAAATCGCGGGTATAGACTTTATCTTTCACGTCCGCCAGCTCTTCCGCCATACGGTTGGAGATAATTACATCCGCTTCTTTCTTGAATGCATCCAGATCGCGAATGACGCGAGAGTGGAAGAACTCGTCTTCCTGCATGGCCGGTTCATAAATAATGACCTGTACGCCCTTCGCCTTAATACGCTTCATGATCCCCTGAATGGAAGAAGCGCGGAAGTTATCGGAACCGCTCTTCATGATCAGGCGATACACGCCCACCACTTTCGGCTGACGCGCGAGAATGGAATCCGAGATGAAGTCTTTACGCGTGCGGTTGGCATCCACAATGGCGGAAATCAGGTTGTTCGGCACCGCCTGATAGTTAGCCAGCAGCTGCTTGGTATCTTTTGGCAGACAGTAACCACCGTAACCGAAGGACGGGTTGTTGTAATGGTTACCGATACGCGGGTCAAGACACACGCCCTCGATGATCTGACGGGTGTTCAGACCTAAGCTCTCGGCATAGCTGTCAAGTTCGTTGAAGTAAGCCACACGCATCGCCAGATAGGTATTGGCGAAAAGCTTAATGGCCTCTGCCTCGGTTGAATCGGTGAACAGGACCGGAATATCTTTTTTGATTGCACCTTCCTGAAGCAACGCAGCAAAACGCTCCGCACGCTCGGAACGCTCGCCAATCACGATACGGGATGGGTGCAGGTTATCGTATAACGCCCTGCCCTCGCGGAGAAATTCCGGCGAGAAGAAGACATTATCAATACCCAATTCTTCTTTAATCGATTTGGTGAAACCCACTGGAATTGTCGACTTGATGATCATCACCGCGTTCGGGTTGATTGCCGTAACGTCTTTAATCACCGCTTCAACGGTAGAGGTATTGAAGTAGTTGGTTTTAGGATCATAGTCGGTTGGCGTGGCGATGATGACGAAATCCGCATCGCGGTAAGCATCTTCTTTGTCCGTGGTAGCGCGGAAGTTCAGCGGTTTGGTCGCGAGGTATTCTTCAATTTCTTTATCGACGATCGGGGACTTCTTCTGGTTAAGCAGGTCCACTTTTGCCTGCACGATATCCAGCGCAACCACTTCATGGTTTTGTGCAATCAGAATACCGTTTGAGAGACCAACATAGCCTGTTCCGGAGATAGTTATTTTCATTCGTTTAACTTCTTCAAGTTTGAGTTTCTGGAGGCGTAAGCACACCACCGCAATAAACAACTGTTGAGGTTTTTACCTCTTAAGTTGAGGGACTGTCAAGACGAATGCCTTGCTTCAGAAAGGGATAAATGTAGTGATTTATGCGGCAATGAAAGTGGTTGACTGGAGAAAGTAAGTCAACATGGGCCTGAAAGCGATAAAAAAGCCCGGTGAGACTCACCGGGCCATGCTATCAGACTGAGTTAAATCAGATTAATCCAGCCATTCGGTGTGGAACACACCTTCTTTATCCGTACGCTTATAGGTATGCGCACCGAAGTAGTCACGCTGTGCCTGAATCAGGTTCGCTGGCAGAACGGCAGCACGATAGCTGTCGTAATATGCCACCGCTGCGGAGAAGGTCGGAACTGGGATACCGTTCTGCACCGCGTACGCAACAACATCACGCAGCGCCTGCTGATAATCATCTGCAATCTGCTTGAAGTAAGGCGCCAGCAGAAGGTTCGCGATACCTGCATTTTCAGCATAAGCATCTGTGATTTTTTGCAGGAACTGAGCGCGAATGATACAACCGGCACGGAAGATCTTCGCAATCTCGCCGTAGTTCAGATCCCAGTTATTCTCGTCAGATGCCGCGCGCAGCTGAGAGAAGCCCTGCGCGTAAGAGACGATTTTACCCAGATACAGCGCGCGACGGACTTTCTCAACGAACTCAGCTTTGTCGCCGGCTGGTTTAGCCTGTGGACCAGACAGCACTTTAGATGCCGCGACGCGTTGCTCTTTCAGAGAAGAGATATAACGTGCAAATACAGATTCGGTGATCAGGGACAGCGGTTCACCCAGATCCAGAGAGCTCTGGCTGGTCCATTTACCGGTGCCTTTGTTAGCGGCTTCATCCAGAATCACATCAACCAGGTATTTACCCTCTTCATCTTTCTTGGTAAAGATATCTTTGGTGATGTCGATAAGGTAGCTGTTCAGCTCGCCTTTGTTCCACTCGGTGAAGGTCTCTGCGAGCTCCTCGTTGGAGAGGTTCAGACCGCCTTTCAGCAGAGAGTAGGCTTCAGCAATCAGCTGCATATCGCCGTATTCAATGCCGTTGTGAACCATTTTCACGTAATGACCAGCGCCATCAGGACCGATATAGGTCACGCATGGCTCGCCGTCTTCAGCTACGGCTGCGATTTTAGTCAGAATAGGCGCAACCAGTTCGTACGCTTCTTTCTGACCGCCAGGCATGATGGATGGACCTTTCAGAGCGCCCTCTTCACCGCCGGATACGCCGGTACCAATGAAGTTGAAACCTTCAGCAGACAGTTCACGGTTACGACGAATGGTGTCCTGGAAGAAGGTGTTGCCGCCATCGATAATGATGTCGCCTTTATCCAGATATGGTTTCAGTGAATCGATAGCTGCATCGGTACCTGCGCCCGCTTTCACCATTAACAGGATACGACGAGGTGTTTCCAGAGACTCAACGAACTCTTTAACCGTATAGAAAGGAACCAGTTTCTTGCCTGGATTCTCAGCGATGACTTCTTCGGTCTTATCACGGGAGCGGTTGAAAACGGAGACGGTATAACCACGGCTTTCGATGTTGAGCGCCAGGTTGCGCCCCATCACTGCCATACCGACAACGCCGATCTGTTGCTTGGACATTACATACTCCTGTCAGGTGTGGTCGCCGCGACACTTGCGCGGCTAGAATGTATAGTCAATGTTAACTCAGGTTGCCGACGAATGTGTAGTAGAAGGTGCAATCAGATGCAGACGGTAATTAAATTCACTATGAGTCACTACGCAAAGAGATATTTGCGTTTCAATATTGAATAAGGTGTCAATAGCAATATGAGCCCTTTAAGCGAAAATACCGAAGTCAACGAGAGGAAAGCGTAACGCATTCTGTGTATATAAGAAGTTGATGCAGCCGATAGCGCAACGCGAAAATAAAGATTAGCCATAAAGTGATTTCGCTGATTATCATTAATTAGTGTACTGTATTTATTCAGCAAAAACTCCCCGGTTTCAAGATACTTCATAAAATTAGAACTTATTTGCTTCTTATTATTATGAACTGTATAAATGACTGTGGCACTATTATCATGCTTAATCTTGCAATGCTGAGACATTCTGATCCAAAGATCATAATCCTGCATGCAAGGCAACGCCTCATCAAATCTTCCCGCCGCCAGGAAAAAACTCTTACGAATCAATACTCGTGATGTCGACCCGATCACATTGCCTCTGGAGAGCAGAGCCTCGGTGTAATCATCATAGTCACGAGGAAGTACGGTTCGTCGAACATTATTAAGCTCTGAACTTAAAACTATTTTTATACCAGTAAAAACAAGCCCAATCCGATCATCTTTTAACAGAACATTTATCCTTTTTTGGAAGGAATCCTTTTCAACTGCATCATCATCATCTAACAAAAAAATGTTTTCGGTAGAGGAAAGTTCAACCCCTTTATTTCGGGAGTAATTAGCCCCCATGCTTGACACATTATTTTCTACTATTAAAATGACGCCCCCAAAATCAATATCTGAAAAATCAGGTTTTTTACCACCATCATTCACGATAATAATTTCTTTCGGAAGTAACGATGAATTAAGTATGCTATTTACGGCTCTACGAAGAAAATCCAGTCGGTTTTTTGTTGTAATTACAATTGAAAACATTACCCACCTCATTTACAGCAATAAAATGTCGTCAGTTAACGCATGTTGCGATACATAAAGCGCATAAATGAAACAGGCAATAGGTGAAAAACAACTCGTGACGTAATCAATAAAATGTTTTTAACCGTAAGTTGTTTTAGAACTATCATATATTTAACGCGTAATTTCACTTCACTTATCGATTTTTTGAAACCACGGCGGCGCAGAATAGTATCTTCAGTCAGACGATAATCAAGTAACACCTTATCGACATTGCCGAGCGTATAACCGGTGCTAATCAACTCAAACCATAATGCCATATCTTCCGTATAGGTTGTATAAGTTGGGTAGCGATGACCGCTTGCAAAAATATGACGTCGGAACATCACAGTTGGATGAATGAAAGGACATCTGGCGATACTGAATTTTACTAAATCCTTATGGGCTTTAGGAAGACACTTTTCCGTTAAGGCATAGGTGCTACCGAACTCCTGACAATACGTTCCACAGAGATCAACCTCAGGATGCATCTCAAGAAAAGCAATCTGTTCGGACATTCTCTCTGGTCGTGAGATATCATCGCTATCCATTCTGGCAATAAAAGCGTAATCCTCCTGAAGAACGCGGTCGATTAGCGTATTGAGCCCATGAGCTAACCCTTTATTTACCGAACCGGTAGTTAACTTCACTTGATTAAAATGGAGATAGCTTTGCAAAACATCGTTAAGTTGCGAAGGTATTTCACCATCCTGGTAAAGAAAAATATCACATGGGTAAGTCTGATTAATCAAACTATCTAATGACACTTTAAACGCTTCCGGGTCATCAGATTTATAAATTGACATAATTACTGCAAGTTTACCGTCCATACTATTACCTGCGAGGTTGTATCTGTTTTCGTCCCACATTAAAAACTTGCAATGCCATAATGACGGAAATAAAAACTAATAATGATTGAATGTAGTTAATAAATGGGATGAACCAACCGTGACATACCAGAAATAAACACATTAGCCAGGTTAACGTTAAGAAGTAACGACTAGACATCAGTTTTCTGGAAAGAAGTATACTGAGGAAAATAAATATTATCATCAATGTATAAACCAGTATACTGTAAAAACCAAAGAAAGGGATATATCCCAGAAAACTGATATGTGAAGACCAGGTATCTTGACCATTTATTGCTGTTGCCATAAAGTCTTGTGGCGCTAAACCTGTCGCAAAAACATTCTCTCCGAAGACTCTTCTGAGCACTGCATCAATAAACCAGTATGAGGAAAGGAAACTATATCCACCGTTTACCGCATTATTGTATGCATTTGATAAAGCCTCCCAACGTTCCATAATGAATTGTATATTCGCAACCATTTGAAAACGCTCAATACTTTTAAAGAAAAAGTCGAAATACATTTCAACAACACCGTCACTAATATTATTCTGGAAAGTGCTGACTAATGCCACATTTTGCCGACCGCTGCTGACAATTGCATATTTCAAAAATCTAATAACTGGATAAATAGCTAACCCTAATGCGGTTAGCGTAAATAATTTTCTGCCCGTAACCTTAACCTGTTTAAGTTGAAGATAAATAATGAATAAGGCAAACAAAGTCAGGATATTAATTGTCTGTGCGCTGACAATAACATACACTATATATAACAATACATTCAGTAGAAATAGTTTATTTACCCGAAAAGGTACTGCTCTATAGAAAAGATAAATCAGTGCAAAGTTTACAGGCTGAAAAATAGAAATCAAAAAGAAATAAAACTTAGAACTACCGTCAGGCTCATCAAGTTTTAGCCCAGAGATTCCAACATTAAGATTAATTGCTGCATGGATGGATAATGACAATAATATAACTACAAAATAATCCAAGAGGTTGCTTCGGCAGTATGATAATTCTCTCACCCTTATTTTTTCAAAAAAAGGGAAAAGGAATGAAAGTATAAAATAAAAAATAGATAATACGATTATGATGGCGATAAACATCAAGGTAGGTTCGGTGGAGTATTCCCTTTGAAAATCACCACCCAAGCTTCCATCATAGATAAAATAAAAACCGCAAACTACGTTAAAAAAAAGATAAATTGTTAAAAAAAATCTTCTTATTAGTAAGGCCTGGTTTTGTTCAATATAGGACATATTAATTAAGCCTCAAATAAGCGTTTCCATTTCTCAGCAATGACATCAATTTTATAACGATGTAAGTATTCAGGACATTTATCAGACATCTCGTTTCGCAATGCATCATTATGCAACAAGGTGGATAATTTATTGATAAACTGATCTTCATCGCCGTTTTTTACCAAATAGCCTGTTTCACCATCGACGATAACCTCAGAAGGCCCACTAACATCGTAAGCAAGAGCGGGAAGACCAAAGGCTTGCGCCTCTATTAAAACCATGGCCAATCCTTCATGGTAGGATGTCATTAATATAAGCTGGCTGTCGTTGTATATTTTTCCAATATCTGAGGTAAACTCTGATATCGTTGCATTTGCTATACCGGCATTATCTATTTTTTTACTTAATGATTCCTTTAATGGCCCATTGCCAATTATCTCAAGAAAGTAAGGTGTTTGCGGATGCCGCGCAAGAAATTTCTCCCAGATATTTAATAGCCGATCAAAACCTTTAACCTGCACCAAACGTCCCACGGCGATTATTCTTTTGCTTCTATTAAGATATGGAGACAACACAGTATCATTAGAATAGGGTGAAGGATTGGGTATGACGTTTACTTTTCTATTATTCCATGCCCGTGCATCATGCGTAGTAAGCACAACAATAGAGTCGGCAAACATTAAAGATAACTTTCTTCCCAGACGAGCCCAGAGTGGTTTCCTGTCAAAACTAGTATGATCGCAGCAAATATATTTTAGTTTATTTAACAAGGCGGGCAGAAAAGACCAAATGACACTTTCCATACCATTCGCGATAAAAACATCAATATTTTGCTTTTTCAAAAAGAAATAAAGTTTAGGTATTGCAAAGAGCGTCTTTATTTTTTTAATGATTTTATTTTGCGTGGCGCTCTTGTTAATGAAAGCTTTAAAATTAACGTTTTTATTTAATTTGTATGGTAAATAACTAATATCATCGCCATCCTTATAGAACATACTAACAATCCATATTTCGTTACCGTTTATGAAGTGATTTGAAAGCTCGGAAATGACACGTTGAATACCACCTTCATCAGAAGCGTCAGTCAAGAAAAAGCAAATTTTTTTCATCTTAAATCCAGGTTATTTATTTAGCTTATTTATTTAGCGCTGACTTAAGCTTATGCAAATAATGCAAAAATACTGGAAAACCCTTGAATTTTAAATACAACTTTTGTTTTGTAGAAGAGTATGGGTGGCAACAATATGATTTTTCAAGATATTGTTTAAAAGACTTATAATCTTTACGTATAAGAAATTTGGTTGCAAGATCGCAATAAATCCTTGAAAAGCGAAGATCGTAAATTCCTTTGTGTTTTTCGAAATCCGTAATACTTTTCTCAGTATATTTGATGATATTTTTCTGCGTCTCTATATTTTTGATGAAATCTTTTTTGATGGCACTTGACCATGAGTTTTCAGCAAACAGGCGATACACGGACATGGGTGAAGGTAAATACAGCCCACCGGCATCTTTCATTGCATAGAGTTCAATAAAGAGATCGCCCACAGGCGCATTTTCAAACCATGCCGGAAGCGATGCCACAACCTTTTTTTTGAACATGTATGAAGACGTAGGAGAGAATTGCCCATTTGTATTCAAGACATCTTCTACACTAAAACGACGAACCAAATCACCTTTGTCAAAGCGCTTTACTTTGCTGCCATCAGGATGTAACGCATAGGCAGGATGAAAGCAGAAGTTAACATCTGGAGACAGAATCATCGCATCGTATTGTTTTTGGATTTTATTAGGGTCCATCCAATAATCATCTCCTTCACAAAAAGCTATATAACACCCCTGCGCATGTGAAATGACATTCCTGATATTACCGTTCGCACCAAGATTTTTATCTGAGGTAATAACCTTAACAATTCCCGGAAATTTATCCCTATATTCTTTGATGATAGTAAGTGTGTTATCGGTTCCCTTGTCTTCGCCAATTAATATTTCAAATGCAAAATTTGTTTGCTGCGATAAAAAACTCTCAATCGCTGTAGCAATGTATTTTTCATGATTATACGTTATACAACAAATAGAGACTTTAATCTCTGAATCTTGCCAAGTTTTTTGAATCAATGCCTGCTTTTCATTAAACATCAGTTTTACCTGTCGGAGCACGTTGAATATTTGTATTCAGCTGTGCTTCAAGTTCTAAAAGTTGTTTACTTCTTTCTCTTATTCTACGCGCAGGATTACCTGCATATATTGTAAAGGTTTCACAGCTGTTTTTAACCAATGAAAGGGCACCAATCGCACATCCCTCGTTGAGAGTCACTCCCGGTAAAACGATACTTCCTGAGCCGATAATGACATGTTTGCCCACGACAACTGAATCATGCGTGACATTTGTGAAATCCGTCGGCACCATAGGATTACTCATGTAATTTCCAGAGTAATCATCGTTACTTGAGTAAATGGAAACCCGTGATGAAATATTTGAGTAATCCATTAACGTAATTCTCCCTGCACCAATCAGAGATGAATATACCGCTATATGTACATAATCACCGATAAAAACGCCTTCTGCTCCTGCGGAAATAACACAAAAATCATCTATACGGACATTATTCCCGATATGGATTTTAGATATACCGTAGAAAGACGCTTTCGTTGAGATGAGAACATTTTCCCCAACGGAGGCAAATCCCATCTGTTCAATTTCTTCACGGGTTAATATAGCCATACTACCCTCGGATAATTTTTATAATACGAGAGAAATCATTGTCATCCAATTCGTTGAAAATTGGCAGACACAATACCTTATCCGAAACAGTATTAGACAAAGGCAAATTTTCAACAGCTGCGGATTCAATTCCTCGGTACATTGGCATATTGCTAATCAGAGGATAGAAATAACGACGCGATAAAATATTATTCTTTTTCAACTCAAGATAGAGCTCATCCCTGGTCATCCGGAACTCAGGCTCGATCAGAACAGGAAAATACGAATAATTACTGTTAGAGTGTACAGAAGCAGCAGGAACAGTAATACCCTTAATTTGTGCAAGCTCCTGCCGGTAGGCCAGATCTATTTTTTTACGCTGCTCAATAGCACTATTGATATGTTTCAACTGTACTAAACCAAAAGCAGCATTGATCTCACTCATTTTACCGTTGATACCTGGCGCAGTGACCGTCAACTCGTCAGCAATACCAAAATTCTTCAACCTATCAATACGCTGCTTGGTCTTGGCGTCCTGACAAATTATTGCGCCGCCTTCAAAGGTGTTGAAGACCTTTGTAGCATGGAAACTCAGGATGGACATATCACCAAAGCGTAAAATGCTCTGGCCTTTATACTTTACGCCAAAAGCATGTGCTGCATCATAAATCACGCGAAGCCCATAATTATCAGCAATTTCCTGAATTGCTTCTACATCGCATGGACTGGAATAGCAGTGCACTGGCATAATCGCGGTTGTATTAGGCGTAATAGCCGCTTCGATTTTCTTCGGGTCAATGTTGAATGTGTCGGGATCAATATCAACGAATACCGGCTTCAGTCCGTTCCATAGAATAGAATGACTGGTGGCAATGAATGAGTACGGTGTGGTAATCACCTCACCTGAAATACGTAATGCCTGAAGCGCTGTGATTAACGCGATTGTTGCGTTATTAAAAAGAGAAATGTACTCAACATCTAAATACTCGCACAATTCTTTTTCAAGTTGCTGGTGGAAAGGACCATTATTTGTTAACCACTTATTATCCCATATTTTTTCAAGGTAAGGAATAAATTCACTTAGCTCAGGAAGAAAGGGTTGAGTCACTGGTATATTTTTCATTTAGTTTTCTCTATTCTCTGATAGACAACACAATCTTAAATAATTTTCTTTGCGTGAGGTAAATCATTCCGATATATATACCAGGCGCTAAAGTCAACATAATTACTATCTGCCATATATCCTGCATTGCAAGGTGCATGGCAATTAATTTGGCCATAAAGCAGGAGATCAATGTTATTAACCAGATGGGCGACACTTCTTTAAATTGTCGCCAGACCGTTAAACCAGTCAGTTTTCCGGTGTAATAAGTATTTAATACGAGTGCAAGGTAAGAATGAATCAATAAACCAAAACACATTATGTAAATGCTGTAATTCATCGTTAATGCGACTATTGAAATCCCGATCACTTTTTTAATTATTTCCAGCTTCAGGAACAAATCGCTACGACCTTTCACCTGTAAAACATTCAGGTTTATGGCATGGATTGGATAAAGCATATAAGCCAGGGCAAGGATTGTCACAAGACCCGCTGCTTCATGCCATTGCGAACCTAACACCAGTTGAAGCAAAGGTTGTGCGAGTATTGCAACACCAGCCATTAATGGAAAGATGAACAACGCAGCCACTTTCATTGTGAGCAGGTAGTATTCGTCCATTTTATGACTATCTTCCTGCATATGACTAAACATAGGATACGTTACACGCTGAATAATATTCGTCATCGTCATGGCAGGAATACTTGATATCTGGTTGGCCTGCGTAAATTGACCAACATGTTCAGCGCTGAATTTCTTGCCGATAATTAATTGATAAACGTTGTTATAGGCTGTATCAAGCAGTCCGGATAGCAATAACTTGCCGCCAAAGCCAAACAGATAATCAAATGATTTTTTTGAAAAACTGAGGGCTGGAACCCAACGTGTTATAACATTAAGAAATAGTGCACTCAGAACTGACGCCGACAGGGTTTGTGCAACCAACGCCCATACGCCATATCCTTTCCAGGCTAAAATCAGCGCAACGACACCGCCTAGTGTGACTGAACAGATCGACGCTTTTGCCTGCGCTTTGAAATTCATCGATACTGTCAAAATCGTTCTGGGCACAACCGAGAAACTATTGGCTATGAGCGTTAAACCAATAACTTTAGTTAACAACACTAACTCAGGCTGCTGATAAAAATCAGCTATATATCCTGCTGAGAAAAAAAGCAAAGTATAACAGCAAACAGCAACAATAATATTGAAATAGAACGCAGTCGAGTAATCGATATTCGTGCGGTCTGTCTTTCTAATCAGTGCTGAACTAAAGCCGCTATCGATAAACACCTGACCAATAGCAATAAATATGGCTAACATTCCAATGAGACCAAAAGCTTTTGGCCCTAATAGGCGAGCCAGTATCAGCATCAGAAAAAGTTGTACACCCTGGGAGAGGATCCTCTCCAGGGCACTCCATTTTAAACCATTAACGGTTTTATTCTTGAGTTCGGACACTATTCGTTACTTAATCAGTTGGGACAGATATTGACCGTACCCATTTTTGGACATTAAGGCAGCCTGTTTTAATACCTCTTCCTTAGCCAGCCATCCATTGTTATAAGCAATCTCCTCAAGACAAGCAACTTTAAACCCTTGTCTTACTTCGATTGTCTCGACAAACTGTGCCGCTTGTAAAAGGCTTTCATGCGTCCCTGTGTCTAGCCAGGCAAAGCCACGTCCCAGCATTTCTACAACGAGGTTACCCTTTTCAAGATACATCTGGTTGATTGAGGTAATTTCAAGCTCCCCCCGTTCTGAAGGTTTCACCCGTTTTGCAAATTCAACCACTTCGTTTGTATAGAAATAAAGCCCAGTGACAGCATAATTACTTTTTGGTTTTAAAGGCTTCTCTTCTATCGATAGCACATTGCGGTTTTCATCGAACTCAACGACGCCAAAGCGTTCTGGATCTTTAACCTGATAACCAAACACCGTTGCTTTAGAGGTCGCTCGGACCGCGGCTTCTTTTAACTTAGGAGAGAACCCCTGACCGTAGAAAATATTATCGCCTAAAACCAGACAAACGGGATCAGTACCGATGAATTCTTCACCAATAATAAATGCTTGTGCCAATCCGTCTGGTGAAGGCTGAATCGCATACTGTAAATTCAGGCCCAGAGTTGCCCCGTTACCAAGAAGACGAATAAATCCTTCCTGATCTTCAGGCGTCGTAATAATTAAAATATCTCTTATGCCTGCCAGCATTAATACCGATAATGGATAATAAATCATCGGTTTATCATAAATAGGTAATAACTGCTTAGAAACCCCCATTGTAATAGGATACAGACGCGTTCCCGAGCCACCCGCAAGAATAATTCCTTTCATTTTATACTAACCCCAGACGCTCACGTTGATAACTACCATCCTGCACTCTCATGCACCAATTTTTATTTTTCAGATACCATTCCACGGTCTTACGAATTCCGCTTTCGAACGTCTCTTCAGGCTTCCAGCCCAGCTCCACCCCAATTTTATGCGCATCGATCGCATAGCGGCGGTCATGTCCTGGACGATCGGCAACATAAGTAATTTGATCGCGGTAAGAGCCTTCTTTCGGCACGATTTCATCCAGCAAATCGCAAATAGTGTGCACAACGTCCAGGTTCTGCTTTTCGTTGTGACCACCGATGTTGTAAGTTTCTCCCGGTTTACCCTGAGTCACAACGGTGTAAAGCGCACGGGCATGATCTTCAACATAGAGCCAGTCGCGGATCTGGTCGCCTTTGCCATAAATCGGCAGCGCTTTTCCGTCCAGCGCGTTCAGGATCACCAGCGGGATCAGCTTTTCCGGGAAATGATACGGACCGTAGTTGTTTGAACAATTGGTGACAATCGTCGGGAAACCGTAGGTGCGCAGCCAGGCGCGAACCAGATGGTCGCTGGACGCTTTGGAGGCAGAGTATGGGCTGCTTGGCGCGTAGGCAGTGGTTTCAGTGAACAGCGGAAGCTCTGAGGATGCCGGGTGTTCATCCGGGTGCGGCAGATCGCCGTACACTTCATCGGTGGAGATATGATGGAAACGAAACGCTTTTTTCGCCGCGTCATCGAGCGTTGACCAGTAAGCACGTGCAGCTTCCAGAAGCACATATGTCCCAACAATGTTGGTTTCAATGAATGCCGCCGGGCCGGTAATGGAACGGTCTACGTGGCTCTCTGCCGCCAGATGCATCACCGCATCTGGTTTATGCTCAGCAAAAATACGATCCATAGCCGCTTTATCACAAATATCTGCATGCTCAAACACATAACGTTCACTGGCGCTGACATCGTTAAGGGACTCGAGGTTGCCGGCATACGTCAGTTTATCCACATTGACGACTTGGTCATGGGTATTTGTAATAATATGTCGTACAACCGCTGAGCCTATAAAGCCAGCCCCACCCGTCACAAGAATTTTCACGTTATCTATTCCGTTTTGTAGATATGTCGAGATATTGGCGTTCTGAACCCTGGTATTAATTCAGGTTTCAGAAATTTTGCACGCTACCGCCCCTGGCTTGACAGCTACCAGTGCACTGAGCGCGTGTTGAATATAAGATTGACTGTCTGATTTCAGACAAAAACTGGCGTTAATTGTCGTCCTAAATGGATTCGGAAACAAGCACAAATCGTTACAAATCAGCCCAGATTTGAAGCAGATAACTCTCTGTTATTATAGGAATTAATAGCAAAAAGCGGCAGCCATCATTTTAGTTATGTAACAACATAACAAGATGATGGCTGCCGCGCATGAAGTCTTTCAGGCTGCGGAAGAAGTATCAGTCGTTAGCCAGCAGCTTCTCAATCCGGCTTCTGAACTTCGCCCCTTCCTTCAGGTTACGCAGGCCATAGTTCACAAAGGCCTGCATATACCCCATTTTCTTACCGCAGTCATAGCTATCGCCGGTCATCAGCATCGCATCAACCGACTGCTTCTTCGCCAGCTCAGCAATCGCATCGGTCAGCTGGATACGATCCCAGGCGCCCGGCTCGGTTTTTTCCAGTTCAGCCCAGATATCCGCATTCAGCACATAACGGCCGACTGCCATCAGGTCAGAGTCCAGGGTCTGCGGCTGATCGGGTTTTTCGATAAACTCAACGATACGGCTCACCTGCCCTTCTGTCTCCAGTGGCTCTTTAGTCTGAATAACAGAATACTCAGAGAGATCGCCCTTCATACGTTTCGCCAGCACCTGGCTACGGCCCGTTTCATTGAAACGTGCCACCATTGCCGCCAGGTTGTAACGCAGCGGATCGGCGGAAGCGGTATCAATAACGATGTCCGGCAGAACCACGATGAACGGGTTATCACCCACCACCGGGCGCGCGCAGAGGATTGAGTGGCCCAGACCCAGCGGCTGCGCCTGACGCACGTTCATGATGGTCACGCCAGGAGGACAGATAGACTGAACTTCTGCCAGAAGCTGACGCTTAACGCGCTGCTCAAGCAGCGCTTCGAGTTCATAAGAGGTGTCGAAGTGGTTCTCAACGGCATTCTTAGAAGAGTGCGTCACCAGAACGATTTCTTTGATCCCCGCAGCAACAATCTCGTCGACGATGTACTGAATCATCGGCTTGTCAACGATCGGCAGCATCTCTTTAGGAATGGCCTTTGTGGCGGGCAACATATGCATGCCCAAACCCGCTACCGGTATGACTGCTTTCAAATTAATCATTATTTCTTCCACCTTAAAATGGTTGACGAATTATAGCTTTTAAACCTGTTTTCGCCAGCATGTTTTGCCGTAAATATGAAGTAATCCTAGGTCACCCCACCACAAATTACAGTAGTTGTAATCTGAATAGATCGCGATTCCGTACCAGGAATAGTCGCAAAATAGGCTGTAGGATTACCTGTGCGGCAGCGCAAAATTCAACCGTTCCGTATTCACCACGTGTTGATCGACCCGATCAATATCCACCGAACTCTGCCCCTTTTCATTAACCGCTTTTATGTTCGCGAGCGACAACAGCGTCTCGTTTTTGGCCATAAACTTCCCACGCACGTCTTTGCGCAAGTCGAAGTTCATCTTAAGCGCTGGTCCCGTCGCTGACTCCTGCATCACGTTGATATTGCGTAAGAAAAGATGCTGTGGCTTGTTGTGCAGCTCAAGCGTTGCTCGCTGCATGTTGACGTTGGTGATGGCAACAAACGAGGTGGCATTGCCGGAGGAAATCTGTATCCCGCGCAGCTTATAGGCAAGCTGTCGGTTATCCAGGCGAATATCGTTAAGTTTGAAGTTTTGCGGTATCGACAGATAATCGCCCTTGATCACGCCATACCCGATTAACATTCCGGCGCTGTTCACCATATCGATATTATCAATAACGAAATTATCACAGCCATAAATAGCTACCGTTGCGTTATCAATTCCGGCCTTTTTACTGAAGTCGGGGGTAATATTGCTGGCCTTGATATTACGGATCACAAAGTGTTTACCGTTTTCAACATGGACCAACTGCCGACAGTTGCTGCCGGTGATATTTGCCACCACGAAGTTTTTAACGGTCTGCTGTTCAGGATAGTCATTGTCGTACGTGCTGCCAGCCAGCCCAATACCTATGCCCCAGTTGATCTTGCCGTTGGTGCAGTTGATGTTATCGATCACGTGGTCAGAGATCAGGATGTTACGGTCGTTAATCGCCACGTTCCACTCAATCGCGTCACCCTGCAAATGGCTGAATTTACTGTTGGTTATGCGCGCACCGTCCACCTGATTATGAAAACCCTGGCGCAGAATGGCGTAGTTGGCCTGGCTCACGGCAATGCGATCGATAAGCAGGTTACGCATCACTCTCGGCTTTTTACCGCCGATGTAGATCTGGGTGACGGGGCCGAAGCCGCTCATCGCCAGCCCTTTAATGACACAGTCGGAGCCACGCACGTCCAGCGTAATGTTATGCGTGCGCCCCTCTCCTTCCCCAATGACCTTACAGCCTTCCTGGAGCACAAACCGCCCGCGGCCGTTGCCCTTCAGCGCACCGCGGATCAGCAGGGTTTTGCCATCAGGAATGAAAATGCCGGTATTGATGTTTTCACAGGTTAACCCGGCGGGAACAACAACGGTATCGCCCTCGGCAAAAGCCTGCTTAAAGGCGGCGATCCAGTCGTTATTGTTGTAGCGATCGACAGAAACCGTCTTCCCGGTTGCCGCCCGCGCAGCGCGGGACGACAACAGCGGCATGGCAGCCAGGACGGATAAAGAAGAGACAAATCGGCGTCGGGTAATCTTTTTCAGCATACAACCTCAGCGTTACAGCGTTTGCAGCAGGCTCGCTAACTGGCGATTAATCACCTGCTGATTGAATTCTGCTTCAACTTTTTGCCGCGCATTTTGCAGCACAGGGATCAGCGTCTGCTGATCGATATCACTGAACGCAGCCAGACGATCCGCCAGCGCCAGCGCATTGTTTTCAGGGACCAGCCAGCCGGAGTATTCAGAGGTGATCAGCTCAGGGATCCCGCTGTGCAGGGTCGAGACTACCGGAATGCCGACCGCCATCGCCTCCATCAGCGCCACGGGAATACCTTCCATATCGCCGTCGGCGCCGGTTAAGGAAGGCAGCAGGAATACATCCGCATCATCAAGCATGGCTTTCACTTCGTGGCTCGGCTTGAAGCCCGGCATCTCGACCAAGTCTTCCAGCTGATACTGTTCAATCAGCGTGCGCAGGCGACGCTCCCACGGCCCGATACCCAGGATGCGGTAGTGGAAGTCCACGCCGCGCGCCTTCAGCTGGCGACAGGCTTCGATGGCTACGTGCAGCCCTTTCTTTTCGGTCAGGCGGGCAACAGAGATAATTTGCAGCGGCTTGCCCGGCACCTTAACCGGTCGCTGAGTGAAACGTTCCATATCCACGCCCATGCGTGAAACGGTGATTTTCTCGCTCGGGCACCCCATGGTTTTCAGGCGTCCGGCCCACAGGTTGCTTATCGGCAGCATCATGTCGCCACGGCGAAACAGCTGCTGATATTCCGGCGTGTAGTGGTTCAGTACTTCCCGGCTGGAGATGTCGATACCGTGGAAAATGGTTGCGATTTTGCCGTCAATCACCCCCAGCTCACGCAGTTTTGCCGCAGTTACGCCCGCCGGGCCAAAGTGGGCGATAAAGACATCGGCCCGGTACGGCTGGGCCGTTTGCCCGCAAATGGCGGAAAGGATCAGGTTGCGGGCCTCCGCCCCATAGCGCGACATATTCAGCGCCCGCCACGTCGAGGCGCGATGAAGGCCGCGCAGCGTCTGGCTGGCGCGATGGCGCAGTTTGTTCATTCGTCCGGTGGGTTCATCCTGCAACCAGCGGGTTTTCGCCTCCAGCCCATACCGGGTATACGCCGCATGGGTGTTTTGCGTATCGCCCTTTTGCAGGGCGATAATCTCCACGTCATACCCCATATCGATAAACGCGGTGATTTGGTTCAGCACAAAGGTTTCAGACGACAGCGGAAATTTCAGTAAGAAGAAACCAACCTTCATTTCCCCTCCCGGACGCGGTCGAGTACGGATTTCACCATGCCAATACCTTTTTCGCGTTCGGCTTTTACCGCCACCGCCAGACGTTCGTTGATCGCAGGCAGCTGACCGAGCGTGTCGCCCACCATCGCACCCAGCGACCCGTCCAGCAGATGACGAATATCGACGGCCATTTCCGGCATACCGAGCTGCTGCATAATGCCCGCAGACTTGTGTTCGTAGTTAATGGCGATGGCTGGCGTGCCGAAGTTCATCGAGATAATGGCCGAGTGCAGACGCGTGCCCACGGTCAGGTCGCAGGCGGAGAGCAGCTTGCCCATCTCCAGATCGTTCAGCTCGTCCATCACCACATGATAGCGGGACGGATCGTTCACCAGGTTGCGCAGGTTGAGCGCCACCATACGGTCATCTTTGTTGTAGCTGTCGATACCGGTACAGGTGGAAAGCGCCAGCACCTGGTAACCGCTGTCCAGCACGCGGTTCACCACGTCGGCAAAGGCTTTCTCGTACGCCGCCTGGGTCGTGCCGAGGCGTTTATCGAACGGCGCAAGTTCACGCAGGGTAATGGCGACGGTTTTCTGCTTTGCCGCCACGTCCAGCCAGTGCTGTACCGCGTAGCTGGCCTGGAAACTGTCATCCTGATGATCCACCAGCCAGGCGGTGTCCACACCGTGCTCCACTTTGGTGGTGTCGATTTCACTGCGTTTCATCATGTCGAGGCTGACCGATTCACGCAGGATCAGCGCGTCGCAGTGGCCGAAGACATAGTTCGCCAGCTGGTTAAACTGCGGATCCTGGAATGGCCCGACGCTGTGGCCGATCATAAACAGCGGCTTTTTCGCCATGAACGTACAAAGCGCATGCTCAAACTGCGGCACGCCGTACAGATCGACGAAGAACGAACCGCCCACCTGAATAATGGCGTCATAGCCGGACAGCAGACGAACAAAATCGGTAAAGCCCTGCGCGATGGCAATGTTGCGCAGCTTGCCGGTGTCGGTCACGCGAGAAAGCAGCACCTGATGCTGGTAGCGGCGACGCAGCACTTTCTTCACGCGCCCCATCACGCCCGCGGCGTTGTTGTGCTGTTTCATCTGGCTGTAGAGCGGGTCGCCCATCACCGGGCGGTTCAGTAACCAGGATGAGCTGACCGGATAACGGCTCATCACATCCACTTCTGTCTCAGGCTTAAGGGTGTTAATTGCATCCAGTAAACCGCGCAGGATGGCGCTGTCGCCACGGTTGCCGCAGGTATGGTTGCCAAGAATAAGTAATTTCATAATGGCCTCGTAAAATTAGCCTGCGCGAAGCAGCGTTTTCATTTTTTCGTTACGGCAAAACTGGCGCTTCATCTCGACCACCAGCGCATTGCGTGACAGCACAATCATCACGCCGAACGCCAGCGCGCCTGCCGCGACCTGCACCGCAAGCAACGCCGCCAGCGGCAGATGCCCGTTGAGCACCACGCCCAGGCCGTAGCTCACCGCAAGCGTCGGTAAGGAGAGATAGAACGGCAGCCACAGGCTGAGGATGTACTGACGGTAGCTGGAGCCCAGCACCGGTTTGATCATCACGAAGTAGCTCAGCACGGTATTGACGATTTGCACCAGCAGGAAGCCGAGCGTCACGCCAATGGCGCCCGCCATGTGGCCGCCCACAATAATTGCCGGAATAAACAGGAAGGTTTTAAACACGTTGAACTTGAAGCTGATATCCACGCGCGCCTTCGCCATTAGCAGAGAACCAATCGGGTTCCCCACCGAGCGCAGCAGCCCCACGACGCACAGCAGTTGCAGGATCGGGATGATGCTGTTCCACTTCTCGCCAAACACCAGCGGTACGAAATTGCTGGCAACCACCATCAGCCCCAGCAGCACCGGGAAGTTGATGATCCCCACGACGGAGAGCAGCTTGTAAAAGTTCACGCGCAGCTTTTCGGTATCGTCCTGAATTTTGGCGAACGCCGGGAACAGCACGCGGGTAATGATAGGGTTGAGCTTCATCGGCGGGACAACCGCGACGTTATACGCCAGGTTGTAGCCACCCGCGACGCTCGCGCCCAGAATGCGCGCGAGCACCAGCGTGGAGAGGTTAGTATTCACGTAGTTGATAATGCTGTCTGCCGTCAGCCACGCGCCGAAGCGCAGGTTGGATGAAACAGACGCCAGCGAAAAATGCAGCCCCGGGCGATAAATCTTACGGCCAAAGAAGCCAAACAGCAGCGTGCGCACGGCAGAGTTAACCAGGTAGCCGAGGATGGCGGTCATCGCCAGCGGCCAGAAATGGGCGCTGACCACAGTGAAGGTAAAGCCCGCCAGTACGGCGCTGGTTTCAATCATGCCGATTTTGTTGAACTCCAGCTCTTTCTGCATCAGCGCGCGGAACTGCTGCCCGTGCGGGATCACCACGAAAGCGAACGACAGGGTGCGCATCAGCGGCGCCAGGTCCGGGTTATGCAGCACGCCGGCAATCACATCGCTCAGCAGGAACACCAGCACAAAGACGAAGATACCCAGCCCGACGTTCAGCCAGTAGAGGGTGGTCAGCTCCAGATGGCTGATCTCTTTGCGCTGGATAATGGAGTTGGCGATACCAAAGTCCGACAGCGTATCGGCCAGGGCGATAATCACCAGCGAGACGGTCAGCAGACCAAACTGGTGGTTATCGATAATGCGCGCCAGCACCGTCATCTGCACCAGGCCGAGGCCAATAATGACGATGGTGGCCATGGCTGACCATTTCGCGCCGCTGATGGTTTTTTCTCGTAAGCTCATCTTAGTACGCCGCTTTGTTCACGAAGCCTTTGAAAATGGTCAGAAAAACAATCTTGATATCGAACCAGAGGCTCCACTCGCGGATGTACTCCAGATCGAACTCGATACGTTTTTCCATTTTTTCCAGCGTGTCGGTCTCGCCGCGCCAGCCGTTGATCTGCGCCCAGCCGGTGATGCCTGGCTTCACCTTATGGCGCAGCATGTAGCCTTCAATCAGGGTGCGGTACTGCTCGTTATGGGCCACGGCGTGAGGACGAGGCCCGACGATGGACATCCCGCCGGTGAACACGTTGATGAACTGCGGCAGCTCATCGAGCGAGGTACGGCGCAGGAAGTTGCCCACGCGGGTGACGCGCGGATCGTTCTGCGTCGCCTGGGTCACCACCTTGTCGTTCTCCATCACCTTCATAGAGCGGAATTTCCACACCATGATCGGCTTACCGTCCATGCCGTAGCGGGTCTGACGGAAGATGATCGGCCCCGGCGAGCTGAGCTTCACCGCCAGCGCAATGCAGCACAGCACCGGGGAGATGAGCAGCAGGATCAGGGACGAAAGGACGATATCTTCCACGCGCTTCAGCACGCGGTTAATCCCCGACAGCGGCGTGTCGTACAGTGGAACAACCGGTACCCCGTTCACCTCTTCAATACGGGAGTGGAGAATATTGAAGGTGAAGACATCCGGGATGAGGATCACCGAGCAGGTGGTATCCGCCAGCTCGCGCATCAGTTTCTTGATGCGGGATTCATCTTTCATCTGCATGGCGATGTAGACGTTATGAATTTTGCCGGCTTTCGCATCGTCAATAAGCTGTTCGTAGTTACCTGCCCAGTCGGACGGCACGCCACCGGGCTTCGCGTCGTGATAAATCCCGACCACTTCAAAACCTAACCACGGCTCTTTGCGGAAGCTGTCGAGCAACACCTGTCCCACCGGCAGGTCGCCCGCCACGGCAACGAAGCGACGGTTATACCCGCGGTTGCGCAGCCAGCCCGCGCCAAAGCGGATCAGCGAGCGACAGACCACCATGCCAATGCTGGTTAACAGATACCAGCAGAGATAGGTCACAAGACGGTTATCAAAATCATGGCTGAACGCCACCAGCCCTGCGCTGAAAACCAGGCTTAAGGTCCAGTTCTGGAGCAGCAGCATCAGTTCGGTGGTCATTTTGACGCCGCGCCATGAACGATAAAAATCGGTCATGCCGCCGATCATCTGAAACACCACCAGCGCAATCAACGCCATCAGCAAGTGCATGTATAAGAACGACTGCCCGCTGACCCAACACACCGCCCACAGTCCGCCGACCATGATGGTGATATCAGAAAAACGCTGCACCATAGAGATTAACGATGCATTCGTTCTCGCTCGTTCGCGCTTTTTTAGATTTGTCATCGTTGTTCCTTTAGTTCTAAACCTTACCCCTCGCCCCTCACCCCGGCCCTCTCCCCAGAGGGGAGAGGGTGTTCAAGTTCCCTCTCCCCTTTGGGGAGAGGGTTAGGGTGAGGGGTAAGGTTTTCTTTTTACTGATTCAACAGCGCCAGAATGTCCTTCGTTCGGGCTTCCATCAGCGCGGTATCGGCGCGGGACTCCACGTTCAGGCGCACCACCGGCTCGGTGTTGGAGGAGCGCAGGTTGAAGCGCCACTGCGGGAACGCCATGCTGATACCGTCGGTACGGTCAATCTCCAGCGCATGAATGGCAAAGTGGTGCTCTACGCGGGCAATGGCCTCAGCGGGCTGCGCCAGTTTGCTGTTGATCTCGCCGCTCGCCGGAAACGCCGCCATGCGGTCACGCACCAGTTCACCCAGGCTCTGCCCTTTCAGGCACAGCAGCTCAGTCACCAGCAGCCACGGGATCATCCCGCTGTCGCAGTAGGCAAAATCACGGAAATAGTGGTGGGCGCTCATCTCGCCGCCGTAGATGGCGTCTTCCTCACGCATACGCTCTTTGATAAACGCGTGGCCGGTTTTGGACATCACCGGCTCGCCGCCCGCGGCCTTCACCACGTCGACGGTGTTCCAGGAAAGACGCGGATCGTGAATGATCTTCGCCCCCGGGTTTTTCTCAAGGAACGCTTCCGCCAGCAGGCCAACGATGTAGTAGCCTTCGATAAACTGCCCTTTCTCGTCGAACAGGAAGCAGCGGTCGAAATCGCCGTCAAAGGCGATACCCATATCGGCGCCGTGCTCAATCACCGCGTTGCGGGTATCGTCGCGGCACTCCGGCAGCAGCGGGTTAGGAATACCGTTCGGGAAGTTGCCGTCAGGCGTGTTGTGTACTTTGACGAAGGTCACCGGCACGTTCAGCGCCTTAAAGCGGGCTTCAAGTGCATCGACAACCGGGCCTGCCGCGCCGTTGCCGGAGTTAATCACCAGCTTCAGCGGTTTGAGGTTCGCCACGTTGATGTAGCCCAGCAGGTGGTCGATGTACTCTTTTTGCAGGTTAATCTGCTTATAGCTGCCGCGTGTGGCTTCATTCACCGGCGGGAAGTCGTTGGCCTCGGCCAGACGCTGCACGTCACGCAGGCCGGTGTCACCGCTGATAGGACGCGCGCCCTTGCGTACCAGCTTCATGCCGTTGTAGTCCATCGGGTTATGGCTGGCCGTCACTTCGATACCGCCGTCCACGCCCAGGTGGAAGGTGGCAAAATAGATCTCTTCGGTACCGGAAAGGCCAATGTCCAGCACATCGACGCCCGCGTCCTGTAGCCCTTTCGCCAGCGCCAGCTTCAGGGATTTGCTGGTCAGACGCACGTCGCCGCCCAGCACGATAGTTTGTGGTTTCAGGTATTCGCCGTACGCGCGGCCGATGCGCCACGCAATGTCTTCGTTCAGCTCTTCGCCCAGCTTGCCGCGAATATCGTAGGCTTTAAAACAGGTTAATTTTTCCATGATGACCCCTTTTTCAGGCAACAGTTGGCCCTGACCATGTAATGGCCAAATTTATTTTTGTCATTCGTAGGCCCGGAAAGCGCAGCGCCACCGGGCATGATGCGGAGTGCTACACGCGCCCGTAGCGATCCTGGAAGCGGATGATGTCGTCCTCTTCCAGATAGGAGCCGGAACGCACCTCAATTAAGTCGAGCGGAATTTTCCCCGGGTTCTCCAGACAGTGCGTCGCCCCCAGCGGAATATAAATGGACTCGTTTTCACCGAGCAGCTTCACTTCACCGTCGATGGTCACTTTGGCGGTCCCCGCCACCACCACCCAGTGTTCGGCGCGGTGATGGTGCATCTGCACCGACAGCCCTTCTCCCGGCTTCACGGTGATGCGTTTCACCTGGTAACGCTCGCCGGCGTCGATGGAGTCATATTTGCCCCACGGGCGGTAGACTTCGCGGTGAATATGGTGTTCGTGGCGGCCATCGGCCTTGATCTGCTCCACCACTTTTTTAACGTCCTGCACGGCATTACGGTCGGCAATCAGCACCGCGTCTTTGGTCTGCACGACCACCAGATCCTTCACCCCTACCGTGGTGACGAGGCCAGATTCGGCGTAGACGTAACTGTTTTCCGTTTTGTGGCTGATCACATCCCCGTGATGGACGTTACCCTCCGGGGTATGCGCGCTGATCTCCCACAGTGACGACCAGGAGCCGACGTCGCTCCAGCCCGCATCCATCGGTACCACTACCGCATCTGCCGTACGTTCCATTACCGCATAGTCAATGGACTCTTCCGGACAGGCGAGGAAGGCTTCTTCGTCCACGCGGATAAAATCGAGATCCGGATCCACCACCGCCATCGCTTTTTCGCAGGCGCGTAAGATATCCGGGCGATATTTTTCCAGCTCTTCCAGGTAGCGACCGGCGCGGAACAGGAACATACCGCTGTTCCAGTAGTATTCCCCGCTGGCCACGTACGCCTGCGCGGTTTCCAGATTCGGTTTTTCGACAAACTGCGCCACGTCAAAGGCCACGCTGTCGCCTTCACCAGGCGTAACGCTGCCGCGGCGAATGTAGCCATAGCCGGTTTCCGGGAGATCCGGCACGATGCCGAAGGTCACCAGCTTGCCGTTCTCAGCGTAAGGAATCGCGGCGCGTACCGCGGCGCGGAAGGCCTCTTCCTGCTGGATGACGTGGTCAGCCGCCAGCACCAGCATCAGCGGGTCGCAGTCCGGGCTGCTGCGTTTTGCCGCCAGCGCCGCGAGGGCAATGGCAGGCGCCGTGTTGCGTCCGGCAGGTTCCAGAATGATATTTTCGGTCAGTTTGTTCAGCTGGCGCAGCTGCTCGGCAACGATAAAGCGGTGCTGTTCGTTACAGATCACCACCGGGCTTTCACACTCCACGCCGTGCAGACGGTTAACCGTCGTTTGCAGCATGGTGAGGTCGCCTTTCAGGCACAGAAATTGTTTTGGATAAAGCACGCGGGACAGTGGCCACAACCGGCTCCCGGATCCACCCGCCATTACGACCGGATACAAAGTGGTTTGACTCATGATTTATCCCCGTATATCTGCAATAAATTGGCTCAGCACGTTCTCTTTCTCGAGCGTGCGTTCGGCATATTCACGTGCCACCGTGTTCTCTTTTGGCATGGCGAGTGCCTGCTCAATTCCGGTCACCAGCGCAGGAACCGATTCCGGCTCCACGCAAACGGCAATGCCCGGGTAGCTGTTGCACAGCTGGCCTAATTCTGTTGCGGCTTCTGCCGTAATCACCGCGTTTCCGCCCACTGCCAGAATGTTGGTCAGCTTGGACGGCAGCACCGCATCCGCCGCGCCGCGTTTTTGCACCACCAGATGGCAATCAGCCATTTTCAGCAGCGCGGGCAGCGCGTCATAAGACTGAAGCGGGAAGAAGCGGATGTTGGTCAGTCCGCGCTCGCTGGCCATTTTTTCCAGCCGCGCTTTACCGCCGCCCTGCCCGACTATCACGAACATCCACGGGTGTTCGCTCAGCTGAAGCGCGGCGTCAATCACGCTCTCCAGCCCCTGTTTTTCGCCGATGTTGCCTGAGTAAAGAATGATTTTTTGCTCAGCAGGCAACCCGAGCTGCGCGCGTAACGCCTGCGCATCCTGGTCTGTCACATCGCGGAAGCGCGCCACTTCGGACCAGTTCGGAAAGAAGATCACTTTTTCCGCCGGGACGCCCTTCTCCTGCGCCTTGTTCATCATCGAGCGCGAAATGGTCGAGACGTAATCCACGTTGTGCAGGCCGCTGCGCTCAAAGGCGCTGGCGAGCTTCGCCACCTTGCCGCCCTTGCCTTTCCCGGCCATCCCCAGCCCGAGCATGGCGTCCACTTCATAATCCTGAATGTGCAGCAGGGTGCGCGCGCCGGAGAGTTTGCCCAGCAGGCGCATGCCTGGCGTGCAGAACAGCGTCGGCACCACGCCGATGATGCGATCCGGCTTCCAGCGACGCTGCGCCATCAGCGGGAAGAAACTGCTCAGGGCAAAGCTGCCCAGATGAATTAAACGTTTCAGCGTCGAGGGCTGTTTCGGCACGTAGAGCGGGCAGCGCCAGACGGTCGCGGCACCCTCTTCGCGGCGGTAGCGCCAGCTGGAATAGCGTTCGCCTACCTTCCACTCCGGGTAATACGGCGGGGCAGTAATCACCCGCACGTCATGTCCCTGGCTCGCCATCCACTCGACCATCTCGCCGGTGTATTTCCCGATACCGGTAAGCTCCGGCGAGTAGTTAATTCCGTAGACGAGGATTTTCATAGACCTGGCACCTCGGCCTGACGTTCCGCAAGGAAGTACGCCCGACTGTTGTCATGGACGTTGTCGCTTGCCAGCAGCGCCTCTGGCGTTAACCAGCGGTAATCGTCATGCTGAGAATCAGGCAGACGCAGGTCTGCCTCACTCACCTTCAGGCGGAACCCCAGCACGATGTAGTGCGTGGTGAACCCGGTGCCTGAAAAGTTATCGTCATAGAAGTGCTGCCAGACCCCGTAAAACTGGCCCGCTGCCATCGGCAGTTGCAGGCCCAGTTCCGCCAGAGTGAGACGCTCAAACGCATCGGTAAGCGTCTCATCCTTCTGCACGCGCCCGCCGGGCACGAACCAGAAGCCCTGTGCAGGACGATTGGTTCGTTTCCCCAGCAAGAACTCGCCGCGTTCATTCTCCACGATCAAATCGATTGAGATCAGCGGAGTGGAACGCACTACCGTGGCAAAATCTTCCTGACTTAAAAACATCATTACCCCCGGAAGCGGTGCTGGTTTTCCAGGAACCACTGGTAGGTGCTGGCCAGCCCCTGCTCCAGTGAGACCTCGTGATACCAGCCCAGCTGATGCAGACGGGTCACGTCCAGCAGCTTGCGCGGCGTGCCGTCCGGTTTGGTGGCGTCAAACACCACGCGTCCTTTGTAGCCCACCACCTGCGCGATGGTCTGTGCCAGCTCGCGAATGGTGCAGTCCACGCCGGTCCCGACGTTAATGTGCGACAGCATCGGCTCGGTGTTTTCCTGCCACACCTCGCGATCCAGCTCCATGACGTGAATGCTGGCCGCCGCCATGTCGTCCACGTGCAGGAACTCGCGCATTGGCGTACCGCTACCCCACACCACCACATCCGGGGCGTTTTCGGCAGTCGCCTCGTGGAAACGACGCAGCAGCGCCGGGATCACGTGCGAATTGCTCGGGTGGAAGTTGTCGTGCGGTCCGTACAGGTTGGTCGGCATCACCGAGCGATAGTCGCGGTTATACTGACGGTTGTAGGATTCACACAGCTTGATCCCGGCAATTTTGGCAATCGCATACGGCTCGTTGGTGGCTTCAAGCGTGCCCTGCAACAGTTCGCTCTCGGCGATCGGCTGCTTCGCCATTTTCGGGTAGATACAGGATGAGCCGAGGAACAGCAGTTTATTCACGTTTTGCAGATGCGCCGCGTGAATGATGTTGCTCTCAATCATCATGTTCTCGTAGATGAAATCCGCCGGGTAGGTGTTGTTAGCGACAATGCCGCCCACCTTCGCCGCCGCCAGATACACCTGGTCGATACGTTCGCTGGCGAAGAAGTCCTGCACCGCTTTGCTGTCAAGCAGGTTCAGCTCGTCGCGGGTGCGAACAATCACCTCAACGTCGCCGCGCTGTTCCAGCTGGCGAATAATCGCGGAACCCACCATTCCGCGATGACCGGCGACAAAAATACGTTGTTTTGTCATTCTCAGGACTCCAGCGCGATGGCAACCTCGTAGCCATGAGACTTGAGCAGGGAGTGTTTTTTCGCTGCTTCAAGATCTTTGGCCACCATCTCGGATACCATTTCTTGCAGGGTGGTTTCTGGTTTCCAGCCCAGCTTCTCGTGCGCTTTGGTTGGGTCGCCCAGCAGGGTTTCCACTTCAGCAGGACGGAAGTAACGCGGATCAACCTGGACAATCACGTCGCCTGGCTTCACGCCCGGTGCGTCGTGGCCGGTCACGGAAACAACGATACCCTTCTCTTCCACGCCGGTGCCTTCGAAGCGCAGCTTGATGCCCAGCTGTGCCGCAGCCATCTCAACGAACTGACGCACGGAGTACTGCACGCCGGTCGCGATCACAAAGTCTTCTGGCTGTTCCTGCTGCAACATCATCCACTGCATTTTCACGTAGTCTTTCGCATGGCCCCAGTCACGCAGGGAATCCATGTTGCCGAGGTGCAGGCAAGACTCCAGGCCCTGAGCGATGTTGGCGATCGCGCGGGTGATTTTGCGGGTCACGAAGGTTTCGCCGCGACGCGGAGATTCGTGGTTGAACAGAATGCCGTTACAGGCGTACATGCCGTAGGATTCACGGTAGTTCACGGTGATCCAGTAAGCGTACAGTTTCGCCACAGCGTACGGAGAACGTGGGTAGAACGGCGTGGTCTCTTTCTGCGGAATTTCCTGCACCAGACCGTACAGCTCAGAGGTAGATGCCTGGTAGAAGCGGGTTTTCTTCTCAAGACCAAGGAAGCGAATCGCTTCCAGCAGACGCAGCGTACCCATCGCATCCACGTCAGCGGTGTACTCCGGGGACTCGAAGGAAACCGCAACGTGGCTCATTGCCCCCAGGTTGTACACTTCATCCGGCTGTACTTCTTGCAGGATGCGGGTCAGGTTGGAGGTATCGGTCAGGTCGCCGTAGTGCAGATGGAATTTCGGGTTTGCCGCATGCGGATCCTGGTAAATGTGATCGACACGCTCGGTGTTGAATGAAGAGGCACGACGCTTAATACCGTGAACTTCATACCCTTTTTCCAGTAACAATTCTGCCAGGTAAGAACCATCTTGTCCGGTAACGCCGGTGATGAGAGCGACTTTAGACATGTTTATATTCCTCTGTACTTATCAAAGTTTTTCAGTTTCAACGCGTTCGCGTATCACCACTGCGGGGTTGCCACGGCAAATTTTATTTGCCGGAAGCGATTTAAAAACGCTGCTGCGGGCACCGACTACCGTGCCATCGCCAACAGAAACACCGGGTGCAACAAAGACGTCTGTTGCCAGCCAGCATTTTTCACCGATCACAACAGGCGAAGCGGTAATATCAAAATGCGGGCTCATAAAATCGTGGCTGCCGGTGCACAAATAACACTTCTGTGAAACCACCGAATTTGCGCCAATCGTAATCTCGCCAAGGGTATATAACACCGCGTCATCCCCAACCCAGGCGTAATCCCCAAGCGTTAATTTCCAGGGATAAGTAATTTTCACCGAAGGTCGAATGACTACGTTTTTTCCTATTTTTGCGCCAAACAGACGCAGTAAAAATGCGCGCCAGCGGTACAGTATTTGCGGCGACCAGGCAAATAACGTTGCCTGTACAGCCCACCACAGTTGAACTTTAATACCGCTCCCGCCCCGAAAACCTTTCGGCACGGAGAATCCATTTAATTCCTGCATTACGTTTCCTTATATCTCAGGCTTTGTTATATAAGGCTTTCGCTTTACCCGTCGTTTTCAGACGTAAGAAATAAGATAATTCCGCCCAGAACCCCGGCACGCGTAATATTTTACGCTGCACGTTTTTGGCATCCTGGCACAGTTCCAGATTATTCGAGGTTGACACGCCACCCATTGAAAATTCAGATACCAGTCCTTTAATTCGACGGAACGGGTAGCCAGATTTGTACAGGCTGGCCGCCAGGGCATAATCTGATGACACTTTATAGCGCAAATCGTAAGGCTGTTTTTTCAGGCCGCTCATTGGGAAGAAAATAGCCTGATGGCTGGCCGGCAGGCTGTGGTAGATATACCAGCCTGGTTTCGCGCCGCGCAGCACTTTTTTCCCCTCGCCGAAATCAAGCAGCGCATCACCGATAAACATGGCATCTTCTTTCTGGCGCGCCAGCTGACGGGCAAACAGCGCCACATCTTCATGGAACACATCGCCGGAATTGAGGAAGATCGCGTAACGCCCCTGCGCCATGTTGATGCCTTTATTCATGGCATCGTAAATACCTTTATCTTTCTCGCTGATGTAACGTAAGTTGAACTCACCGTTGAGTTTTTCCAGGAACTCCGCCGTGCCGTCGTTCGAGCCGCCATCGACCACGATCCACTCAAAAGTGAGGCTCGGATCGCGCGCCAGGTTGCGCAGCGAGCGCCAGGTTTTTACCACCCCTTCGTAGTTACGAAAGGCGACAGTAATGACGCTAAGAAACATAAATCACCTCATTTCGTCATACGCTCGTAATATTCAGCGCTTTGCGCAAAATAAACGGACATACAATTAAGAATGCATATTCCGGGCTAAATATTGACCCGGTAAAAAACAACGACACCGGTGTGAACAGATAAAGTTGCACGCGAAAGTTCTGGTTATCACCAAACGCGTTAATCATCATTTTGAAAACTTTAAACAGATACCACAGTGTCAACAGTACGGCGAACCAGGAAAAATAGATAATTAACAGATACAGACCATTGTCTATGGTTTTACCGACATCCGCACCGTTAAAGATTCCGAATGATGCAACATATTCGTAAAGTGAGCCGAATCTTACTACGCCATCAATATGGGTTAAGGAATAACCCACCATCACCAGTGGACCAATGATGCGATAATAGGACGACGAACCTTCCGTTCCCAAATCACCCAGACGTTCAGAAATGTACGGAAACGCAAATATTACGCCCACTAAAAATACCGTCAGAGAGATTATCGCCAGCGGCAGTTTTTTCTTAATCGCCTCTTTGTTCAGGTACTGGAACGCCCACTCCAGCAGGTAAAACAGAATAAACGTCATTACCCCGGAGAACGACCCTGACAGAACGATTCCTGCAAGAATCATAGCATCGGTCTTGGGGGTTTTGATACCGAACTGTTTGATGCTGAGCCAAATTGAGATTAATGCCAGAGCAAAAAACGCCGGTTCAAAATAGAGCGCGGTTGTACGCTTGCCACCAAACTTAATGAAGTTCAGTACATAGCTGTTACTGTATATAAGATATTTCGAAATTATTTCCATCAGGCTACTGCCGCCTGTGAGAATAATTTGCGCCATCTCCATTGCCGCAAGCACAACAATCAGCCCGACGACAATATAAAAGAACCTGAGGATTTTCCTATAATTGTGCGGAGAAATAGTTTTAAAGCGAATACTCCACACCATGCCAATAATGATAACGATATAAACAAACAGCATGGTGGAGGTGACATATTTGCTGGCGTCCAGCGACTGACCAAAGATGTAGTTAAACGCCGTCAGACCAAACCCGATGCCCAGTGAAATCATCAGCTTTTTGAGGTTAAGCTTGTCAACGTAAAGCAACAGCAGAACCGGCAGGAAGGTGACGATAGTGATCGGGAAGCTTTCACCGAGCTGGGCAATCTTAACGTTGACCAGCAGGTAGATCAGCGGCAGCAGCAGATAACTACAGATTCTGATAGAACGAGACATACTCCTCCAGCATCTGTTGTCCACTGTACGCTTTGCGGCTACGGTTGCGGAACGATTCCAGGTCCGTGCCAAAAACAGCCTGCGCGATATCGGCCTTCGACAACTGCACCAGCGGCAGCACCTCATTTTCACTGAAGGTTTTACCGCCGGATTTCTCCAGCACTTCCCGCGCGGCGTCGCTGTGGGTGGCAATCACCGGTACGCCGATGGAGAGCGCTTCGCACAGGATCAGCGGGTAGTTGTCCACGCGGGAGCTGAACACCAGCGCGTCCATACCGTTCAGCGCGCTCATCAGTTTGCGCTTGTCGGTTTCAAACCCGTGGTTCACCACGTTAGCGCCATCAAACGGCGAGAATTTGCCAAAGGTATGCAGCTCAATTTTGTCGCCGAGCGCCATCATGTCGCGCACCAGCTGCTGGTTGGTTTTGCCGTCGTAGCGCAGGTCATGGGCGACGACCGCAATTTTCGGCCTACCGGGGGTAACGGCTACGGGCGTCAGTTCGGCCAGGATCGCTTCCGTTGCCACATCAATACCGTTGTTGATGATCTGGCAGCGCCCTGCTCCGTACAGGCTATTAAAAGCGTCCGCCACGTGCTGGCTTGGGGAGATAAAGGTGCAGCCGAGCGAGAGCATATCGCGGAACAGCTGACGCTTACCCTCAACCAGCTGATGCGCGCGATCGACCTTCACAGGCGGGTAGTTGCTGAGCGTAGGGCATTTCTGGCAGTTATCTTTCCAGCCTTCGCAGCCGTCGGTAAAGGCGCAACGTCCGGTCACGCTCCAGTGGTCGTGCAGCGTCCAGACAAATCGGGTATCCGGCTTGTGCGCCTTCACCTTGCCACAAAACGCCACTACCTCTTCCAGATTCAGCCAGTAGCTGTGCAGCACGTGGAAGTGCAGCACAACCGGGCCGCGAGTGCGGGTGACGGTGCGGTAGAGATTATTCAGGTTGCCGAACAGGTCGCGGTTAAACAGGCGGAACAGCGCAATATTGGCGATGGAGGTCAGACGTGGCGTCTGCTTCAGCACCTGCGGATAGTTATCATGGCTAACGCTTTTCTTGCCGCCTTTACCGTAACCGTAAACAAAGCGCGACTGGAGTCCTTTTTGCAGCGCGCGCTGGTGCAGATCCAGCGCTACGCCTGCCGCCCCGCCCTCTGCGAGGCGTACGTTAAATTGCAGAATGTTCATTTAATCACCTTCACGCGGGCTTTCTCGCCCACCACCAGCGCGTTGTCCGGAATGCTGTCCAGCACCACGCTGCCTGCGCCAATCGTCACGTTATTACCCACGGTAATGTCCCCGATCATCACCACGTTGGCGCCCAACTCGACGTTATTGCCAATCACCGGGCAAGCCAGGCTGTCTGGCCCGCGGTTGCCGATTGTCACCCCGTGACGAATGGTGAAATCATCACCCGCGACGACGAACTTGTTGATGACCACCGCATAGCCGTGATGAATGGTAAAGCGGCGGCCAATGGTGGCAGCGGCCTGAATTTCATAGCCAAAAAAGCATTCGGTGATGATGCGGTACAGCACCAGCACTGGCGCGGCCCAGATATTGTTCAGCACATTTTTTTTGCGCCACACCGAGCAAAAGTGCGCAATACGGTAGGCCAGAACCATGCAGCACGGGCGCAGGCTCCAGCTGTTAGCGCGGCAATCTTCCAGAAACATTATTTCCCCCGAAGCCCGTCAGCCAGACGCTTGCCGTTACGTACCGACAGCAGCGTCAGCAGCGTGCGCCAGTTCATGCGCTTATTACGGATCTGATACAGGGTGAAGAGCTGATACTTCCGGCTGGCACGGTCAAACTTGTCCTTGTGCTTGCGGTAAAAATGGAAGTAGCCCGAGAATTTCTTCGGTGACGAGGTGATTTGCATCTCCCCGTGATTGATGTGCAGGATCTGCGTGGCCTCTTCCACCTTCCACGGCTCGCCGTACTCCACAACCATCCGCAGGAAGATGTCGTAATCCTGCGCGGCCTTCAGCTCGGTATCGAACAGGCACTCCTTAAAGCGCCATGCCCAGGTAAACACCTGATTGCCGATAATGTTGCGCTTGTAGAACAGGCGGCGGGAATACGGTGATTTCGGATACAACGGCAGGCTGGCTGGCTGCGAATAGACCTCGCCCTGGCAAACATAGTCATTGGCATACAGAAACGCGTGGGTCACCAGCTGCGCTTTGTGCGACAGGAAGATGGACAGACGGTTTGGCGTCCATTCGTCATCGTCGTCGATACCGGTCAGATACTGCCCTTTCGCCTGCATAATCGCCTGGTTGCGCACCGCACACGCCCCGGAGTTGATGGCGTTGTGAGTGTACACCACGCGCGGGTCGTTCAGGTCTTCAACAAACTTTTGCAGTTGTTCGTAAGAGGAGGAACAGTCATCCACGATAATCAGTTCCCAGTTATCGTAATCCTGACGCAGGACCGATTTAATCGCGCGGATCGCCAGCTGCTGACGATTCCATGTCGGCATATAGATAGAAATCAAAGGGCGTTGTGTGGTCATGGTCTTCCCCTTATCCCTCACCCCGACCCTCTCCCGGAGGGAGAGGGAGAAAAGCTGCACCATGCAGTCCTCTCTCCCCCCTGGGGAGAGGGTTAGGATGAGGGGGATTATTATTTACTGTCAGACTTGTATTCGTACTCGTAGTAGCCGTAATCCTGATACCCGGTCGCGCGGCGGAAGATGGAGTTCAGAATGACCCCCTTCACCTCAATACCGTTCTGCTCAAAGCGGCTCAGGCTGGTTTCCACTTCCTTCAGGGTGTTCACCGCATAGCGTGCGACCATCAGCGTGGTGCCCGCATGACGCCCTACCACGGCAGCGTCGGTGACCGCCAGAATTGGTGGGGTATCGATCAGCACCAGGTCATAGTTTTTGCTCGCCCACTCAATCAGCTGCGTGAAGCGCTCGCTCATCAGCAGTTCAGACGGGTTCGGCGGCACCTGGCCACGCGGGATCAGGTCAAATTTCGGAATCGACGTCGGCTTGGCGCTCTCGCTGATTTCCCCTTTACCGAGCAGGATTTCCGACAGACCGTTAACGTTGTTGGTCCCCAGCAGCTCATGGGTGTAGCCCTTACGCATATCGCAGTCGATCAACAGCACGCGCTTGTTGGTCTGGCTCACCACCGCCGCCAGGTTGGCGCAGACGAAGGTTTTACCGATTGACGGGCTGACACCGGTCATCATCAGGACGTTGTTTTTGGCCTGCATCATGGCGAAATGGAGGCTGGTACGCAGGCTGCGCACCGCTTCAATCGCCAGGTCGGTCGGGTTACCCACGGCCAGCAGCTGGCTCTGCTTGTAGCGCTTGACGCCCTTAACGGTTTTGACGCTATCCCGGGACTTCTGCCACTCGGAGAGCGGGATGCTGGCATACACGCTGATCCCGTTCTCTTCCAGCACCTGCGGGCTTTCGATACCGCGGTTAAACAGCGAGCGCAGCAGCACGCCGACGATGGAAAGCATCAGGCCGAGAATAATACTGCCGAGAATAATCAGCGCTTTCTTCGGCTTCAGCACGCCCGGCTGGGTAATCGCCGGGTCAACGATACGCACGTCGCCGACGGTGCTGGCTTCGGTGATTTTCAGCTCCTGCTGTTTGTTCAGCAGTTGCATGTAAACCTGCTGGCCGGATTCCACATCACGCGTCAGGCGTACAATTTCCTGCTGCGTCTTCGGCATCGCGGTCACGCGGTCATTCAGCTTCGCCTTCTCTTCTTCCAGGGTACGACGTTTCTCCAGCAGCGTGCGGTACGCCGGGTGACGTTTGGTATAGAGCTTGGAAATCTCCGCCTCTTTGAAGGTCAGCTCGTTCAGCTGCGCATCAATATTCACCATGGAGTCGAGAACCGATTTCGCCTCCAGCGGCAGATCGACGGAATCCTTGTCCTGACGGTACGCGTTCAGCTTGTTCTCAGCGTCATCCAGACGGGCGCGCACCTCCGGCAGCTGTTTACTGAGAAACGCCAGGCTTTTTGCAGCTTCCGCTGACTTACGCTCAACGTTCTGCTCCAGATAGTTGCGGGTGATGCTATTGAGGATGTCGCGGATTTGATCCTTGTCTTCACCGGTGAAGGTCATGCTCAGGACGCCGGTGTCCTTGCCGTTTTCGGTGACGGTCAGGTTGTTTTGCAGGTTGTTGATCATCCCGAGCGTCGAGAATTTGGTGACCGTAAACTCCCCGCCCTCATGCGCCTGAATTGCGCTGACCTTGATGCTGACGCCCTCTTTGGTCAGCATCTGCCCCACCTCGCCGCGTGCGCTGAAGCCCGCGTCGCTGGTCAGTTGATACTGTTTTGGTCCCAGCACTGTCAGGGTAAAGGTTTGGTCCCCTGCCCCTTTTGGGATCACGAAGTCGGTCACTTTTACCGTATCGTTACTGCGCCCCATCAGGCGATCCCAGCCTGCGCCAAATACCGGGAAGGTGTTTTTGGTGACCGCGATATCCAGCCCCAGATCGTGAACCGTTTTGCCCAGTACCAGGCGCGACTGGATCAGCTGAATTTCGGCTTCCGATGCCGGCGGCTTGTTGGCCAGCGCCGAGCCGATATCCTGAACCAGCGAGTTTCCGGTATTTTGTTCGATCTGCACCAGCGCGTCGGCGCTGTAAATAGGCGTCGCGAACAGCGTATAAACGATCGCCGCCACGGCAAAGATGGCGGTAATACCCAGCACCCACCATTTCGCTTCAATAACGGTCCCGACCAGGCGACCGATATCGATTTCATCACTGCCCGACGTCGGGGCGGCAGAAGGTCTTGTTTTTTCTGTCATTGTTATCCCTGCTGAGCTTTCAGTGCCTGCGCCCACTGACGGGCAGACTGGTCTAGTAAGGTGTATACCGCCTCAAAGGCCTCGCGGCTCTTGCGATACGGATCGGGAATTTCGCGCTCACCATCCCAGTGACCAAACAGCATCACCTTGCCGCGCATCTCCGGTGCGATATCGCACAGCGCGTGAATGTGGCGTTTTTCCATCGCGAGGATCAGGTCATATTCCCGGCACATCCGGCCAGAGACCTGACGGGCAACGTGCCCGTCGAGTGAGAGGTTATGCTCAAGGGCAACGCTTGCGGCACGTTCGTCGGCACCTTTTCCGACCAGCGCGCCCAGCCCTGCGGAGTCGACCGTTAACGCAGGCTGGTAATTTTTCAACAGCCTTTCAGCCGTGGGGGAACGGCAAATGTTCCCCACGCACACCACCAGAATTTTGTTAAACATCGCGGCTTACCAGTTATGAACGTCGCTCGCCGTATCCGTCATGTAGCGAACGCCACTGATGGTAGGCAGCAACTGGTTGATCAGACGGTTCCAGCGGGCAACCGGCGCGGTGGTGACATAGACCACATCGTACGGCTGGAGACGGAACGACGTTGCCATGACCAGGGACGTCGCGTCGGACATATCCAGCTGGTAGATGTTGGCAATCTTGCCCTTCGCGTTCTCGCCTTTGATAGGACGGATCACGAAGATACCGCTGGCGTTGGAGGCGGTCAGATCGATGCCTTCCGCATTGCCCAGCGCTTCGGTCAGGGTCATACCGCTGAAGTCCATCTTGAGGGTGCTCTGTTTCTTCACTTCACCCATCACGAACACTTTCAGATCGTCGTTGCGCGGCACGTACAGAATATCGCCCGGATAAAGGAGGCGGTTCTGGGTCAGGTCACCGTTTTGCATCAGCGCCTGAAGCGAAATGCGCTGCTCTTTGCCGTTGTGGGTCAGCACCACGTTGCGCCAGTCAGCGCCGTCGGTTAAGCCGCCTGCGGCATTGATCGCATCGAGAACGGTGAGCGGGACGTTGGTGATCGCCTGCTGGCCGGATTTATTGACCTGGCCAGAGATATAGGCTTTCTGGGATCGGAACGCGGCGATATTAACGTCCACCTGCGGGTCAGCAATGTACTGCGCCAGGCGGCCGGTAATATCACTACGGATCTCAGCAAGCGTTTTGCCCGCGACGTGCACTTTGCCAATGTAGGGATAGAACATGGTGCCATCGGACTGTACCCAGTTACCGGTGTCGCTTGAGCTGCGGTACTGGCCCGCAGGCGTGGTCAGTTCAGGGTGATCCCAGACTGTCACATTAATGACGTCACCCGGACCCACGCGATACTGGTAAGAGGCAATTTCCTGGTCCAGAGACATATTTGGCTGAGCAACATTTGGACGTGGGCGTAATTGTTCCACCAGACGTGGGGTTAATGGATACACATTCACCATTTTGTCGAGATCAAAATCAGCATCCTGCTGTTTAATCACATCCTTGCCCATTGTCGACATATTGCTGCCGGGAAAGACCGTGCAACCACTCATCAAGGTCACAGACACCAATAATGGCATCAATTTCATTTTGGATTTCATCATTGATTATTTATCACTTTGGCAGAGTAATTATCCTGTGCAATTAAAATAAGCGCGGGTCGTGGTGACAATCAGAATGCAGTTAATCATTTAGCAATATAACTGGCATCAGTCCTAAAAAAAGCTTATTCATCCATTGGCTATTGACAGAATAATTGAGGCTGATTCACACGCTTTCAGGCACGCTACCGCCCTTGGCTTTCAGTTACCAATCCACTGACTAAACAATGCGTTATGGTTAGACACCCTCTTGGATAAGGCCTTTTGCGAAATATATCAAACGCCTCACAGGGGCGATTGATAATGTATAACCTTCACCAAAGACCGAAACAAAAATAGCAACAAGGAGATTTAACATTTGATGCTGGAAGAATTGTTGCAGCTAACCTAATAGCAGGCAAGGAGACAACCGTCCTAATATTCGTTTTTAAGATTAATATTAAGAGCAAAGTTTTAAGGTTTTCGGATTTTCTTTATATTGACAAAATAGATCGCCGGACCATTTATTGCGATATATCCTAAATATCGTCTTATGTAATTAAATCTTCGCAATTAACTTATTTACACCGCCCGGCAAATGGGGTTTACCTGAGTGTAGCATTAAGAGAAATCTCACCCCGGCATTGCAATTTCCGTCGGCTTTATCCATGATCGAAGTGTGACATTAGTCATATAACAGAAGGTATTGCATTTACTATGGAATGGATTGCCGATCCATCAATCTGGGCCGGGCTGGTGACGCTGGTCGTCATCGAATTAGTGCTCGGCATTGATAACCTGGTGTTTATCGCTATCCTTGCCGATAAATTACCCCCTTCACAACGCGACCGCGCCCGCGTGACGGGTCTTCTGCTCGCCATGGTGATGCGTCTGCTGTTACTGGCCTCAATCTCCTGGCTGGTGACGCTGACCAAACCCTTATTCAGCGTGCAGGGTCTGAGCTTTAGCGCCCGCGACCTGATCATGCTTTTCGGCGGATTGTTCCTGCTGTTCAAAGCCACGGTTGAGCTTAATGAGCGGCTGGAAGGAAAAGACAGTGAAAACCCCACCCAGCGACGCGGTGCAAAATTCTGGCCGGTGGTCGCGCAGATAGTGGTGCTGGATGCCGTCTTTTCTCTCGACTCCGTGATCACGGCCGTCGGCATGGTTGACCATCTGGCGGTGATGATGGCCGCGGTGATCATCGCCATCACCCTGATGGTGCTCGCCAGTAAAGCCCTGACGCGCTTCGTGAACAGTCACCCGACTATCGTCATCCTCTGTCTGAGCTTCCTGCTGATGATTGGCTTTAGCCTGGTCGCGGATGGTTTTGGCTTCCATATCCCGAAAGGGTATCTGTACGCCGCCATTGGTTTCTCGGTGCTGATTGAGTTTCTCAACCAGCTGGCCATTTTCAACCGTCGCCGTTTTCTCTCCGCGAACCAGACATTACGACAGCGCACCGCAGATACGGTGATGCGCCTGCTGAGCGGCAAAAAAGAGGATGCCGAGCTGGATGCTGAATCCGCGGCGATGCTTGCCGACCACAGCGACGGGCAGATCTTCAACCCGCAGGAACGCCGGATGATAGAGCGCGTGCTTAACCTCAACCAGCGCTCGGTGAGCAGTATCATGACCTCCCGCCATGACATTGAGCATATTGACCTGACGGCGCCGGAAGAGCAGATCCGTGCCCTGCTGGATAAAAACCAGCACACCCGGGTGGTTGTCACCGGCGGTGAAGAGGAAGAAGAGCTGCTGGGCGTGGTACACGTGATTGACCTCCTGCAACAGCAGCTCCACGGCGAGCCGCTCAACCTGCGGGCGCTGGTGCGCCAGCCGCTGGTCTTCCCGGAAGCGCTACCGCTGCTCTCCGCGCTGGAGCAGTTCCGCAACGCGCGTACCCACTTCGCGTTTGTCGTTGATGAGTTTGGTTCTGTGGAAGGGCTGGTAACGCTCAGCGACGTGATGGAAACCATCGCCGGTAATCTGCCTAATGAGGTGGATGAGATCGATGCGCGTCACGATATTCAGAAAAACGCCGACGGCAGCTGGACCGCCAACGGCCATATGCCGCTCGAAGATCTGGTGCAGTTCGTTCCGCTTCCGCTGGATGAGAAGCGCGAATACCACACCATCGCCGGTTTGCTGATGGAATATCTGCAACGTATTCCGCAGCCGGGCGAAGAGGTCCAGGTGGGGGATTACATGATCAAAACCTTGCAGGTAGAGAGCCATCGCGTGCAGAAGGTGCAGCTGATACCGCTGCGCGGTGAAGATGAGATGGATTTTGAGGTGTAAAAAGCCGGGTGGCGCTTCGCTTACCCGGCCTACGGTGTCTGGCTTTTGTAGGCCGGGTAAGGCAAAGCCGCCACCCGGCACAACAGGCATCACAGCTTATCGAGCAGCTTTTTCACATCCTTACCTGACTGAGACTCTTTATTGCGGTCCGCCCAGTCATTCAGCCGACGTTTCGCTTCATCCTGAAGGTGCTTACGCAGGATCTGATCGACCTGCAAACTGTAATTCAACTCCTGCCATTTTCCGTACACGCGCAGCGGTATCGGCGTCTCTTTCAGGAACTCCACAAGCTGGCCTTCGCCTTCCCAGCCAGCCTTCACGCGGACGTTGAAGCGGGTGTCTGCCGTCTCTTTCACCAGATCCAGCGCGCCGGTTCCGGTCAGCGCCAGCAGTGACGAAGTCCCCTGCATGTCGTCCAACGAGAGCTGACCGTTGTCGAGGGCAAGCTCGCTGGTAAAGCTGTCCAGACGGGTTGCGCTGTCGTAGTTTTCATTCGCTTTCACGCTGCTGCTGCGCTCTACCGCCTGCTGCACCAGCTGCTGGAAGTTCAGCCCTTCCATGCGCGAATCTTTCAGCTCAACGTGCGCCTGCCCCTGCCAGCTACGACGGAAGGCGTCCGCATCAATCTTCGTACCAGAGAAATCCCCTGCCAGCGACAGCTGCCCCGTGAGGGCAATCGGGTAATTAAAGGCTTTCAGGATGGTGCCAATCTCAACGTTTTCCAGACGCGGCTGGAACGCGGCGCTGGCAACGTCTTTGCGCACATCCAGCGAGCCCGGCAGGGAGAGGTTCCCTGCTCCCATTTTTCCGCTGAGCTCGGAGATGACCAGCAGGCCGTTGTGGTTGAACATCTGGCTGCTGACGTCAGTAAAATCAATCCCACGCCAGCGCACGCTGTTTGCTTTCAGCAGAATGTCGGCGGTAAATCCGCGCAGGCCGTTGTAGTCAGGCTGATCGAGATTTGAGGAGATCACCGGACGCGACTGCATGACCTGGCTTTGCCCCACCTGCGTGGCTCCCTCATCGGTCGCGTTCACCGGTTGGGGCGGAAGCAGGTTCTCGAGGTTCAGCTTGTCGAATTGCAGATCCAGCACCCACTTAGGTTTCTCATCAAGCGTGACGCTCGCCTGCCCCTTCAGGGCGCTGTCGTTGGCCTGGAGGTTGAGCGCGTTCAGTTCGAGCTGTTTGCGCTCTTCATGCCACACCGCCTGCATCGTGCCCTGGCCGGCAATCCCCTTCGCGGGCAAATCCGCGCCGGTCAGCTGCCAGTTAAGCTGCTGAACGTCCGCCGTCAGCTGGTGCGGATAATCAGAGGCGTTCACGTTCGCGTTCATCGACAGGTTGAGATCGCGCTGATTGCGGTTGATCCGCCCGGAGAACTCCATGGTGGCGTGATGGTTGGCATCCTGCTCCATCCTGAGGTTGATATTGCGTACGGTGATCTGTTCGTCATCTTCATGCTGGAAAACCAGCACGCTGTCGGCAACTTTCAGATTACCAATATCGAACGACCAGCCGGTGTCAGACGGGACGTCAGGTAAGGTGTTTTCACGCGGTGCGACCGGAGCATCCGCCTGACGAACGGCTTCGGTTTGCGGCGTAAGCTGAATCACCGCCCCTTTCAGCATCACCTGTTCAACCTGGAGCTGATGGGATAAGAGCGGGATGAGCGCGACATCAAGACGCATGTTATCCGCCGTGACCAGCGGCTGCGCGGCACCCGGCGCGGTGAGGGACATACGTCCGGAGAGAATGCTGAGCTGAGGCCAGACGTGCCAGCGCAGCGGCCCGTCCAGCTTGAGTTCATACCCGCTGCGCGCTTCCACCTGCCGCACCATGTAGGCCCGGAAGTCATTCGGGTTAACCAGCAGCACCAACGCTGAAAGGCCAGCCACCAGCACCACCAGCAAAATCATCAGCGTTGTCAGAACTCTTCTCATGGCTTCCTCAGTGAACTCACAGATCAGTCTTTATCGATACGACTGGCAACCGCACCCTGCTGGTTGCGATATTTTGCGTCCTGACGGCGGTTATAAGGACGGTCTGCCGGGCCGGTCAGCGGTTCAAAGCTCAACGCACCAATCATCATTCCCGGACGAAGCGCCAGCGGCAGTTTACCGGCGTTAAAGAACTCCAGCACGATACGGCCAGACCAGCCCGGATCGATACGGTGCGCGGTGACGTGCACCATCAGGCCCAGACGCGCCAGGGAAGAGCGTCCGTCAAGCCAGCCGACCAAGTCCGCAGGCAGCGTGACCGATTCAAAGGTCACCGCCAGCGCCAGTTCGCCAGGATGGAGATAAAACGCCTCTCCTTCTTCGATGACGATTTCGTCGCTCATGACGCGATCCAGCGCCGCACTGACTTCGTCTTTCGGCCCGCTGAGGTCGATAAACGGTGCCGTGTGGCCGCTGAAGGTGCGGAATTTATTCCCCAGACGCACATCGACGGTCACGCCGTTAATACGCTCAACCGGCGGACGCGGGGTGATAGACAGGCGGCCTTCATCCAGCCAGGCTTCTATATCGCGGTCACAAAGACGCATGGCACTTTCTCCTTTCGTGCATCGCGCCCTGAAGCCTTACGGCGTCAGGGCAAAACCAGGTTATCTCTGAACGGTACACAATTCACACGGCTTATTCAAAAAACTGACTGATTTTCGCTTTTAAGATATCAATGGCAATACGGTTTTTACCGCCGCGAGGCACGATAATATCGGCGTATTGTTTCGAAGGCTCAATAAATTGCAGGAACATCGGGCGAACGGTTTTCTGATATTGCGCCATCACGGAGTCCATGGAGCGGCCGCGTTCGTTAACGTCGCGTTTAATACGCCGCATCAGGCAGATATCCAGCGGAGTGTCGACGAAAATCGAGAAGTTCATAGATTCGCGCAAACGGGCGTCGGTGAGCAGCAAAATCCCTTCAAGGATAATCACCTTCTTGGGCTCGATACGGATCGTTTCCTGGGTGCGGGTATGTTCCACGTAGCTGTAGACGGGCAGCTCAATCGCCTCGCCGCGCTTCAGCGCTTCCAGATGCTGGAACAGCAGGCTGTGATCCATCGCACTGGGGTGGTCGTAGTTGGTTTTTACGCGCTCTTCCATCGAAAGATGGGATTGATCTTTGTAATAGCTATCTTCGGGAATCACACCGATATGCTCATCACCCACTTGTTCACGCAGTTCGCGATAAAGCGTACTGGCAATAAGACTTTTACCTGAAGCCGATGCGCCGGCGATGCCTATGATGACGCACTGATGAGACTTATCAGTCATAAATTTAGCGACCTGATTAACCTGGATGTAAGGAAGGACGACGCCGGAGCGTCAAACGCGGCAATTATAGGGATTTCGGGGGCGTGATACCAGTCGAATGCGCAGGTTATGCGAGGCGGGCTGAAAAGCGCCGTTTCACGCCTTTAGCGAAATTTTTACGCGCGGTTTTTCGCCATTTCATCACCCTTCTTCGCAGAGTAACTATTTTATAAGTCTATGAAGTCAAAATCTGACCACTCAGCATATGAATTGTAAAATGTTTGTACTAGCATAAACCAAATTATTAATTTCACGCGTCCGGACCTAGCTCCTGACAACATGGCGTCCCTGGATAGAGCGGTAATGAATAAACAATACCAGCGGGTTTTGGTTACTACCCCACATCCTTTACTGCGGCTTGTCTGTCTGGGTCTGGTCACGTTCATCTTCACCTTATTTTCCCTCGAGCTGACTCGCTTCGGTACGCTGCTGGCGCCACTATGGTTCCCGACTTCAATTATGATGGTGGCGTTTTACCGCCATGCGGGAAAAATGTGGCCCGGCATTGCGCTCGCCTGCTCCTTTGGCAATATTTTTGCCTCGTGGATGCTCTTCTCATGGGCATCGATCAATATCACCTACACGGCGATCAATATCATTGAGGCCACGGTTGGCGCGCTGTTACTGCGTAAGCTGCTCCCCTGGTATAATCCGCTGCAAAACCTCAACGACTGGGTCCGGCTTGCCCTCGGCAGTGCCCTGGTGCCGCCGCTGGTGGGGGGCGTTCTGGTTCATTTTCTGGTGCCGAGCGCGGAGCCGCTGCGTAATTTCCTTGTCTGGGTACTTTCAGAAGCCATTGGCGCACTGGCGCTGGTGCCGTTAGGTCTGCTGTTTAAGCCGCATTACCTGCTGCGCCACCGCAACCCGAAACTGCTGCTGGAAACGCTGGTGACCCTGGTCGTCACGCTGGTTCTTAGCTGGACGGCAATCACCTGGCTGCCGTGGCCATTCACCTGCATTATCGTTCTACTGATGTGGAGCGCGGTCCGTCTGCCGCGTATGGAAGCGTTCCTGATATTTTTATTCACCATCATGATGGTGTCCCTGATGATGGCGCGAAATCCGCTCTCCATGACGCCCTCCACCATGATCGTCACCTTCAACGCGCCGTGGCTCCCCTTCCTGATGATGCTGCTCCCCGCCAACATTATGACGATGGTGATGTATGCCTTCCGGGCCGAGCGTAAACATATTACGGAAAGCGAAGAACGTTTTCGCAATGCGATGGAGTATTCCGCGATTGGTATGGCGCTGGTGGGCATTGAGGGCCAGTGGCTCCAGGCCAACAAGGCTCTGTGCAATTTCCTCGGTTACAGCCAGTCCGAGCTTCAGTCGCTCACGTTCCAGCAGTTAACCTGGCCGGAAGATTTAAATACCGACCTGGAGCAGCTGCAACAGCTGATTCACGGCGAGATCAACACCTACACCCTCGAAAAACGCTACTACACCCGCAGCGGCGAGGTGGTGTGGGCGCTGCTGGCCGTCTCCGTTGTGCGCCATGCCGACGGCACCCCGCTCTACTTTATTGCCCAGATTGAAGACATCAACGATCTGAAACAGACCGAGTGGGTGAATAAGCGTCTGATGGAGCGTATCACTCTCGCTAACGAAGCCGGCGGAATCGGGATTTGGGAGTGGGATCTCGAGCCGGACGTAATCAGCTGGGATAAACGGATGTTTGAGCTGTACGAGATCCCCTCGCACATTAAACCCACCTGGCAGCTCTGGCATGCGGCCATGGTGCCTGAAGATCGTACGCACGCCGAACAGGTCCTGCGTGAGTCACTCCAGGCCAGGGTACCTTTCAAGCTGGAATTTCGCATTCGCGTCAAGGATGGCATTCGCCACATTCGTTCGCTGGCGAACCGGGTGCTGAACAAACAGGGCGAAGTGGAGCGGCTGTTAGGGATCAACATGGATATGACCGAGGTGAAGCAGCTGAACGAGGCGCTGTTCCAGGAAAAAGAGCGCCTGCATATCACCCTCGACTCTATCGGCGAAGCGGTGCTGTGTACCGACATCGACATGAACATCACCTTTATGAACCCGGTCGCCGAGAAGATGAGCGGCTGGTCGCAAAGCGAAGCGCTGGGTCAGCCCATTCTGAAGGTGCTACACATTACCTTCGGCGAGAACGGTCCGTTAATGGAAAACATCCACAGCGGCGATATGTCCCGTACCGATATCGAACAGGATGTGGTGCTTAACTGCCGCAATGGCGGCAGTTTCGACATTCATTACAGCATAACCCCCCTCAGCACTCTGGAAGGACACACCATCGGCTCGGTGCTGGTGATTCAGGACGTCACCGAGTCGCGCAAAATGCTGCGCCAGCTGAGCTACAGCGCTTCCCATGACGCCCTTACCCACCTGGCGAACCGCGTCAGCTTTGAAAACCATCTTAAGCGCCTGTTGCAGACGGTACAGGAGACCCATCAGCGTCACGCGCTGGTCTTTATCGATCTTGACCGTTTTAAGGCGGTGAACGATACGGCAGGCCACGCGGCGGGCGACGCTCTCCTGCGCGAACTCTCTTCGCTGATGCTGACCATGCTGCGCTCCAGCGACGTGCTGGCGCGTCTGGGCGGCGACGAGTTTGGCCTGCTGCTGCCGGACTGCAACGTCGAAAGCGCACGCTATATTGCGGGCCGGTTGATCGACGCCATCAACAACTATCATTTTTCCTGGGAAGGACGCCTGCACCGCATTGGCGCCAGCGCGGGGATTACGCTGATTGACGACACCAATTACCAGGCTGCGGAAGTGATGTCTCAGGCCGATATCGCCTGCTACGCCTCGAAAAACAGCGGGCGCGGCGTGGTCACCGTCTACGAACCCCAGCAGGAGCGGATCCACAGCGCGCGCAGCATGATGTCGCTGGATGAGCAGTGGCACATGATTAAAGATAACCATCTGCTGATGATCGCCCGCAGCGTCGCCTCGCCGCGCATTCCCGAGAGCAGTAGCTTCTGGCTGATTTCCTTGCGGCTGTGGACCAGCCAGGGAGAAGTGCTGGAAGAGCATGCCTTCCGCGCCGGGCTGGCGGAGCCGGAGCTGCTGCACGCCCTGGACCGACGGATATTCAGCGAATTTTTCCGTACCTATGCCGCACAGGTGGCGGCCAAAGGAATGGGCGTCGCGCTGCCGCTCTCAGAAGCGGGTTTAGCCAGCGTCACGCTGGTGGATGAGCTGCTCGACCTGATCACCAGAGGTCCGCTGCCGGCGCGGCTGCTGCATCTGGCGATCGCCGTTGATGTGCTGAGCAATACGGATGAAAACGTGCAGCAGGGTCTGCAAAAGCTTCGTCAGGCCGGCTGTCGCGTGGTGCTGACCCGGGTCGGACGCGATATGAACGTCTTCAGCCAGCTCAGCGCCAACACCGCCGATTATCTGCTGCTGGATACAGACATGGTGACCAACGTCCACGGCAATCTGATGGATGAGATGATGGTGACAATCATTCAGGGCCACGCCCAGCGTCTGGGCATAAAAACCATTGCCGGGCCATGCCATCAGTCGATCATGATGGATACGCTGTCGGGCATCGGCGTTGATTTTATTTACGGCGACACCATCGGGGAAGCGCAGCCGCTTGATCTACTGCTGAATACCAGCTATTTCGCCATCAACTGACGGCGACCAGCCGTCGGTGTACCAGATATGTAACAGCGCATACGAGCGCCACGGCTGCCAGCGCTCGGCATAGCGACGGATCTGCGCGGGCGTCATGCCGGCAAAGCGCTGTTTAATCAGATAGTCATCCGGCAGGAAAACATCCTTCGCCTGCCAGCCGCGCAGGGCCAGATAATTCGCGGTCCAGCGCCCGATGCCGGGGCGCTGCTGTAGCGCCTTCATCCCGGCCTCAACGTTCGCAGGCGGGAATAGCGGGAATTCACCGTCCACCACCGACTGCGCCAGATGAATCAACGACTCCGCACGCCTGAGCGGCATCCCGAGGGCTTTCAATGCCAGCGGTTCTGCCGCGGCCAGCACCTCTGGCGGAGGAAAGCAGAGATAGCCCGGCGCATCCTCAATGGGTTCACCGCACAGCGCCACCACCCGTGACGCCAGTTTTGCCGCCATCGCCACGCTCACCAGTTGCCCGAGAATGGCGCGCACGCCCTGCTCGTATGCATCCATCGCGCCCGGCAAACGTAACCCCGGCCGCGCCGCGCCGAGCTCGCCCAGGGTCTGCGCAATGCGCAGCGGGTCGCAATCGAGGTCAAACAGGCGGGCGATGCGGTCGAGGCAGATATCCGCCACCGGGATCAGGCCAGGGCTGAGCGACACCGCCAGCGTAGGGGTTGCGCTGTCTGGCGTAACCCGGAAAACGCCCTGGTGCCCGGCATAGCCAAAACTGCGCTCGTAGTAATCCTCCGTAACGGTCTCTACCCCGGTGACCGCACGCGCGGCAAGAAAGCCAAACATCCACGACCAGTCGTAGGGCGGTTGCCAGTTCAGGGTGTACATCGTCTCTCCTTTTGTATTTACCTCAGCATAAACCGAAAGATCGCGTTGCGCCTTGCTTTCATATTCCTGTTGTCGCCTGGCAGACATTTCGCTAAAGTCTCGCCCCTTCTCACCGGCATGGGGATTTATTGTGTTTATTGGATTCGACTACGGCACCGCAAACTGCTCGGTTGCGATAATGCAAAACGGACAACCGCAGCTCCTGAAAATGGAAAACGGCAGTACGCTGTTGCCGTCAATGCTTTGTGCGCCCACGCGTGAAGCGGTGAGCGAGTGGCTGTTCCGCCACCATCAGGTTCCGGCCACGGCGGCGGAGACCCAGGCGCTGCTGCGCCGTGCGGTCAGCTTTAACCGCGAGGAAGATATCGACGTTACCCCGTCCAGCGTGCAGTTTGGCCTCTCTTCCCTCGGGCAGTACATTGAAGACCCGGAAGAGGTCTACTTCGTTAAATCGCCGAAATCCTTCCTCGGCGCCAGCGGCCTGAAGCCGCAGCAGGTGGCGATGTTTGAAGATCTGGTCTGCGCGATGATGCTGCACATCCGCAATCAGGCGCAGTCCCAGGTGCCGGATGCCATCACCCAGGCGGTGATTGGCCGTCCGATTAACTTTCAGGGGCTGGGCGGCGACGAAGCCAACCAGCAGGCGCAGGGGATCCTTGAGCGTGCAGCGCACCGGGCAGGCTTCCGTGACGTGGTGTTCCAGTATGAGCCGGTTGCGGCGGGGCTGGATTTTGAAGCCACGCTGACGGAAGAGAAACGGGTGCTGGTGGTGGACATCGGCGGCGGTACGACGGACTGTTCATTACTGCTGATGGGTCCCCAGTGGCATCACCGTCGCGATCGTGAAAATAGTCTGCTGGGGCACAGCGGCTGCCGCGTGGGCGGTAACGATCTGGATATTGCCCTGGCCTTCAAGAGCCTGATGCCGCTGCTCGGTATGGGCGGTCAAACCGAGAAAGGCATCGCCCTGCCGATCCTGCCGTGGTGGAACGCGATTGCCATCAACGACGTCCCTGCCCAGAGTGATTTTTACAGCACCGCGAATGGCCGTTTCCTCAACGATCTGGTGCGTGATGCGCAGGATGCAGAGAAGGTCGCACTTCTGTATAAGGTGTGGCGTCAGCGCCTGAGCTACCGCGTGGTGCGCACCGCCGAAGAGAGCAAAATTGCCCTTTCCGATCGTCCAGAGCATGCGGTTTCGCTGCCGTTTATCAGTGACGATCTGGCTACGGCAATCACCCAGGAAGGGCTGGAAATGGCGCTCACTCAGCCGCTTCAGCGTATTCTGGAGCAGGTGCAGTTAGCGCTTGAGAACGGCAACGTGAAGCCGGACGTAATTTACCTGACTGGCGGTAGCGCCCGTTCGCCGCTGATCAAGAAAGCGCTGGCGGAACAGCTACCGGGGATCCCGATTGCCGGCGGCGATGACTTTGGCTCCGTTACGGCAGGGCTGGCGCGCTGGGCGCAGGTGGTGTTTAGCTAATGGGGTTGTGCCGGGTGGCGGCTTCGCCTTACCCGGCCTACAAGATCCTCCAACCGTAGGCCGGGTAAGCGCAGCGCCACCCGGCGAAGGCGAAACAGCGCGCCACACTCAGACAATTCCCGACAGTCTTCCATATTTCCTCCATTTTTTCGCTGTGTTAGCTGACTAAACTAGTATCATTCCCCGAAAGAGTTTCAGGATGAGAACGTATAACGATGAAAGGCAGTAACAAATCCCGCTGGGCAATCGCCGTTGGTCTGATTGTGGTGGTCCTGGCCGCCGCCTGGTATTGGCACAGCCAGTCCGCGAACTCCACGGCACCTGCTGGCGCTAATAGCCCCTCACAACGCTCAACGGGCGGCGGGCGCCACGCTATGCGCGGCGGTGCGCTGGCACCGGTGCAGGCGGCAACGGCGGTGAATAAAGCGGTGCCTCGTTATCTCTCCGGGCTGGGAACCATCACCGCCGCCAACACCGTGACGGTACGTAGCCGCGTGGACGGTCAGTTGATGGCCATCCATTTCCAGGAAGGTCAGCAGGTAAAAGCCGGCGATCTGCTGGCGGAAATCGATCCAAGCCAGTTTAAGGTTGCCCTGGCGCAGGCGCAGGGGCAGCTCGCGAAAGACAAAGCCACCCTCGCCAATGCCCGCCGCGATTTAGCCCGCTATCAGCAGCTGGTAAAAACCAACCTCGTGTCGCGCCAGGAGCTGGACACCCAGCAGTCTCTGGTCAGTGAATCTCAGGGCACCATCAAGGCCGACGAAGCCGCGGTCGCCAGCGCCCAGCTCCAGCTCGACTGGAGCCGGATCACCGCGCCGATTGACGGCCGCGTAGGCCTGAAACAGGTTGATATCGGCAACCAAATCTCCAGCGGCGATACCACGGGCATCGTGGTGATCACCCAGACGCACCCTATCGATCTCGTTTTTACCCTGCCGGAAAGCGACATTGCGACGGTGATACAGGCGCAGAAGGCCGGAAAAGCGCTGGTGGTTGAAGCCTGGGATCGCACCAACAAGCAGAAGCTGAGCGAAGGTTCGCTGTTGAGCCTGGATAACCAGATCGACACCACCACCGGCACCATCAAGCTAAAAGCACGCTTCAACAATCAGGACGATGCCCTGTTCCCGAATCAGTTCGTCAACGCGCGAATGCTGGTCGCGACCGAAGAAAACGCGGTGGTGATCCCGACGGCGGCCCTGCAAATGGGCAGTGAAGGCAATTTTGTCTGGGTGCTGAACAGCGAAAACAAGGTCAGCAAACACCTGGTGAAAACCGGCATCCAGGACAGCCAGACGGTGGTGATCAGCGCCGGGCTGTCCGCTGGCGACCGCGTCGTGACCGACGGTATTGACCGTCTGACCGAAGGGGCGCAGGTCGAGGTGGTGGAAGCGCAGGATACAGGAGCAAAAGCCTGATGCAGGTCTTGCCGCCGAGCTCTACAGGTGGGCCATCACGCCTGTTTATCTTACGTCCGGTTGCGACGACCCTGTTGATGGTGGCGATCCTGCTGGCCGGGATCATTGGCTACCGTTTTCTGCCCGTGTCGGCGCTGCCGGAAGTGGACTACCCGACCATTCAGGTTGTCACCCTCTATCCGGGCGCCAGTCCGGATGTGGTGACGTCCGCCATCACCGCCCCGCTGGAGCGTCAGTTTGGCCAGATGTCTGGCCTGAAGCAAATGTCCTCCCAGAGCTCCGGTGGCGCTTCGGTCGTCACGCTTCAGTTCCAGCTCACGCTGTCGCTGGACGTCGCTGAGCAGGAGGTGCAGGCCGCGATTAATGCCGCCACTAACCTGCTGCCGTCTGACCTGCCGAATCCACCTGTTTACAGCAAGGTCAACCCGGCGGATCCGCCGATCATGACCCTTGCCGTCACCTCCTCCGCCATGCCGATGACCCAGGTGGAAGACATGGTTGAAACCCGCGTGGCGCAGAAGATTTCGCAGGTGACCGGCGTAGGGCTGGTGACGCTGGCGGGCGGTCAACGCCCCGCCGTGCGCGTCAAACTGAATGCCCAGGCCATTGCCGCGCTGGGGTTAACCAGCGAAACCATTCGCACCGCCATCAGCAACGCCAACGTCAACTCAGCGAAGGGTTCGCTGGACGGCCCGACCCGCGCGGTCACGCTCTCCGCCAACGACCAGATGCAGTCCGCCGATGAGTACCGTCAGCTGATCATTGCCTACCAGAACGGCGCGCCGATCCGTTTGGGCGACGTGGCAACCGTTGAACAAGGCGCGGAAAACAGCTGGCTCGGGGCGTGGGCCAATAAGCAGCAGGCGATTGTCATGAACGTTCAGCGCCAGCCGGGCGCGAACATTATTGATACCGCCGACAGCATTCGCACCATGCTGCCGCAGCTGGTGGAAAGCCTGCCAAAATCGGTCAGCGTGAAAGTGCTCTCTGACCGCACCACGAATATTCGCGCGTCAGTGACCGACACCCAGTTCGAGCTGATGCTGGCGATTGCGCTGGTGGTGATGATCATCTACCTGTTCCTGCGCAACGTCCCGGCAACCATCATTCCCGCCGTCGCCGTGCCGCTCTCGCTGGTCGGAACGTTCGCGGTGATGGTGTTCCTCGACTTCTCGATTAACAACCTGACGCTGATGGCGCTCACCATCGCTACCGGGTTTGTGGTGGACGACGCCATCGTGGTAATCGAGAACATCTCGCGCTATATCGAAAAAGGTGAAAAGCCGTTAGCCGCCGCGCTGAAGGGCGCGGGGGAGATCGGCTTTACCATTATCTCGCTCACCTTCTCGCTGATTGCGGTGCTGATCCCGCTGCTGTTTATGGGCGATATCGTCGGGCGGCTGTTCCGCGAGTTTGCCGTGACGCTGGCGGTCGCCATTCTGATCTCTGCCGTGGTGTCGCTGACGCTGACGCCGATGATGTGCGCCCGCATGCTGAGCCACGAGTCCTTGCGCAAGCAAAACCGCTTCTCGCGCGCCTCCGAGCGGATGTTCGAGCGCATTATCGCCGCCTACGGCCGCGTGCTGGCGAAAGTGCTGAACCATCCGTGGGCAACGCTCGGCGTGGCGCTCGGCACCCTGGCGCTCAGCGTCATGCTGTGGATTTTCATTCCGAAAGGCTTCTTCCCGATTCAGGACAACGGCATTATTCAGGGCACGCTTCAGGCGCCGCAGACGGTCTCATTCGCCAACATGGCGCAGCGCCAGCAGCAGGTGTCTGAGATCATCATGAAAGATCCGGCGGTGGAAAGCCTGACTGCCTACGTGGGCGTGGACGGCACCAACCCGTCGCTCAACAGCGCGCGCCTGCAAATTAACCTTAAACCGCTCGATGACCGCGACGATCGCGTTAACGCGGTGATTGAACGCCTGCAAAGCGCGGTGGCGCGCGTGCCGGGCATTGAGCTGTATCTGCAACCGATCCAGGATTTAACCATTGATACGCAGGTGAGCCGCACGCAGTACCAGTTTACGCTCCAGGCCACCTCGCTTGAGGCACTGAGCACCTGGGTGCCGCAGCTGGTGGACAAGCTGAAAGCACTGCCGCAGGTTTCTGACGTCAGCAGCGACTGGCAGGATAAAGGGCTGGCGGCGTACGTGAACGTCAACCGCGACACCGCCAGCCGTCTGGGCATTACCATGTCCGACGTGGATAACGCCCTGTATAACGCCTTTGGCCAGCGCCTGATCTCCACCATCTATACCCAGGCCAACCAGTATCGCGTGGTGCTGGAACATAACACCGAAAACACGCCCGGGCTGGCCGCGCTGGACACGGTGCGCCTGACCAGCAAAGACGGCGGGATTGTGCCGCTCAGCGCCATTGCCAGCGTGGAAGAGCGCCACACCCCACTGTCGATTAACCATCTCGATCAGTTCCCGTCCACCACCATTTCCTTCAACGTGCCGGACGGGTATTCCCTGGGCGAAGCGGTGGAGGCCATTCTGGGCGCGGAGAAAGAACTCAGCTTCCCGTCCGATATTCAGACCCAGTTCCAGGGCAGTACGCTGGCGTTCCAGGCCGCGCTGGGCAGCACCGTCTGGCTGATTGTCGCGGCGGTGGTGGCGATGTATATCGTGCTTGGCGTGCTGTATGAAAGCTTTATCCATCCGATCACCATCCTCTCCACCCTGCCGACGGCGGGCGTGGGGGCGCTGCTGGCGCTGATGCTGGCGGGGAGCGAGCTGGACGTCATTGCGATCATCGGCATCATCCTGCTTATCGGCATTGTGAAGAAAAACGCCATCATGATGATCGACTTTGCGCTGGCCGCCGAGCGCGAGCAGGGTATGGCGCCGCGCGAGGCCATTTACCAGGCCTGTCTGCTGCGTTTTCGTCCGATCCTGATGACCACCCTCGCCGCCCTGCTGGGCGCGCTGCCGCTGATGCTGAGCACCGGCGTGGGGGCCGAACTGCGCCGTCCGCTGGGCATCGGGATGGTGGGCGGCCTGCTGGTGAGCCAGGTGCTGACGCTGTTTACCACGCCGGTTATCTACCTGCTGTTTGACCGTCTGGCCCTGTGGACGAAAAGCCGCTTCCCGAAACGTGAAGAGGAGGCGTAAGTGAAGTTTTTCGCCCTCTTCATTTACCGTCCGGTGGCGACGATTTTACTCTCCGTCGCTATTACCCTGTGCGGCGTGCTGGGCTTCCGGCTGCTGCCGGTGGCCCCGCTGCCGCAGGTCGATTTCCCGGTGATCATGGTCAGCGCCTCGCTGCCGGGTGCCTCGCCGGAGACCATGGCGTCATCAGTGGCGACGCCGCTTGAGCGCTCGCTTGGGCGAATTGCCGGGGTTAACGAGATGACCTCCAGCAGTTCGCTGGGCAGCACGCGCATCATTCTGGAATTTAACTTCGACCGGGACATCAACGGCGCGGCGCGTGACGTGCAGGCCGCGATAAACGCCGCCCAAAGCCTGCTGCCAAGCGGCATGCCGAGCCGTCCAACCTACCGCAAGGCTAACCCGTCCGACGCGCCGATCATGATCCTGACGCTCACGTCAGAGACCTACTCCCAGGGCGAGCTGTACGATTTTGCCTCCACCCAGCTGGCGCAAACCATCGCCCAGATTGACGGCGTGGGCGACGTGGACGTCGGCGGCAGCTCTCTGCCCGCTGTGCGCGTGGGGCTGAATCCGCAGGCGCTGTTTAACCAGGGCGTGTCGCTGGACGACGTGCGTTCCGCCATCAGCAACGCCAACGTGCGTAAGCCGCAGGGCGCGATTGAGGACAACAGCCACCGCTGGCAGATCCAGACCAACGATGAGCTGAAAACCGCCGCCGAGTATCAGCCGTTGATTATTCACTACAACAACGGTGCGGCGGTGCGCCTGAGCGACGTCGCCAGCGTCACCGATTCGGTGCAGGACGTGCGTAACGCCGGGATGACCAACGCCAAACCGGCGATTTTGCTGATGATCCGCAAACTGCCGGAAGCCAACATCATCCAGACGGTGAACAGCATCCGCGCGCGCCTGCCGGAGCTTCAGGAAACGATTCCGGCGGCCATCGACCTCCAGATTGCGCAGGACCGCTCCCCTACCATCCGCGCCTCGCTTGAGGAGGTAGAGCAAACGCTGATCATCTCCGTCGCGCTGGTGATCCTGGTGGTGTTCCTGTTCCTGCGCTCGGGGCGCGCCACGCTGATCCCGGCGGTGGCGGTTCCGGTATCGCTGATAGGCACCTTTGCCGCCATGTACCTGTGTGGGTTTAGTCTTAACAACCTGTCGCTGATGGCGCTGACGATTGCCACCGGGTTTGTAGTGGATGACGCCATCGTGGTGCTGGAGAATATCTCGCGCCATCTGGAAGCGGGCATGAAGCCGCTCCAGGCGGCGCTTCAGGGGACGCGCGAAGTGGGCTTCACGGTCCTGTCCATGAGCCTGTCGCTGGTGGCGGTATTCCTGCCGCTGCTGCTGATGGGCGGCCTGCCGGGGCGACTGCTGCGCGAATTTGCCGTCACGCTTTCCGTCGCCATCGGTATCTCCCTGGTGATTTCGCTGACGCTGACGCCGATGATGTGCGGCTGGATGCTAAAGCGCAGCCAACCGCACTCGCAGCCGCGCAGGAAAGGCTTTGGCCGCGTCCTGATGGCGATGCAGTCAGGCTATGGCAAATCGCTGAAATGGGTGCTGAACCACACGCGTCTTGTCGGGCTGGTGCTGATCGGCACCATCGTGCTCAACGTCTGGATGTATATCACCATCCCGAAAACCTTCTTCCCGGAGCAGGATACCGGCGTGCTGATGGGCGGTATTCAGGCGGACCAGAGTATTTCGTTCCAGGCGATGCGGGGCAAACTGCAAGACTTTATGAAAATCATCCGGGAAGATCCGGCCGTGGATAACGTCACCGGCTTTACCGGCGGCTCGCGCGTTAACAGCGGGATGATGTTTATTACCCTTAAGCCACGCGGTGAACGTCACGAAACGGCGCAGCAGATCATTGACCGCCTGCGGCTGAAGCTTGCCAAAGAGCCGGGGGCAAATCTGTTTTTGATGGCCGTTCAGGATATCCGCGTCGGCGGACGACAGGCTAACGCCAGCTATCAGTATACCCTGCTCTCAGATGACTTAGCTGCCCTGCGCGAGTGGGAGCCTAAGATCCGTAAAGCGCTGGCCGCGCTGCCGCAGCTGGCGGACGTGAACTCCGACAGCCAGAATAACGGCGCCGAGATGGCGCTCACCTACGATCGCGAAACCATGTCCCGCCTGGGCATTAACGTTGAAGCGGCCAACAGCCTGCTTAACAACGCCTTCGGGCAGCGTGAGGTCTCCACCATCTATCAGCCGATGAACCAGTACAAGGTGGTGATGGAAGTTGATCCGCGCTACACCCAGGACATCAGCGCGCTGGACAAGATGTTTGTGATCAATAATGACGGCAAGGCGATCCCGCTGTCGTACTTCGCCAGCTGGCAGCCGTCGAACGCGCCGCTGTCGGTGAACCACCAGGGGCTTTCCGCCGCCTCGACCGTGTCGTTTAACCTGCCAACCGGCTCGTCGCTGTCTGAGGCCAGCGACGCCATCAACCGCGCCATGACCCAGCTCGGGGTGCCCTCCTCCGTGCGCGGCAGCTTTGCCGGTACGGCGCAGGTGTTCCAGGACACCATGAACTCGCAGGTCATTTTGATTCTGGCGGCTATTGCCACGGTTTATATCGTGCTGGGCGTGCTGTACGAAAGCTATGTGCACCCGTTGACCATTCTCTCCACGCTGCCTTCTGCGGGCGTGGGGGCGCTGCTGGCGCTGGAGCTGTTCGGTGCCCCGTTCAGCCTAATCGCGCTCATCGGGATCATGCTATTAATAGGTATTGTGAAGAAAAACGCGATTATGATGGTCGACTTTGCCCTGGACGCCCAGCGTAACGGCAACCTGACGCCGGACGAGGCGATATTCCAGGCCTGTCTGCTGCGTTTTCGCCCGATCATGATGACCACGCTGGCCGCGCTGTTCGGTGCGCTACCGCTGGTTATATCCGGCGGTGACGGCTCTGAACTGCGCCAGCCGCTGGGGATCACGATTGTCGGCGGCCTGGTGATGAGCCAGCTGCTGACGCTCTACACCACGCCGGTAGTCTATCTGTTCTTTGACCGACTGCGGCTGCGTTTTTCGCGTAAAAAGAGAACCACGGTGACCGAGTAAATGACCGACCTACCCAGTAACGTTCGCTGGCAATTGTGGATCGTCGCGTTCGGCTTCTTTATGCAGTCGCTGGACACGACCATCGTGAACACCGCCCTTCCCTCGATGGCGAAAAGCCTGGGGGAGAGCCCGCTGCACATGCATATGGTGATTGTCGCCTACGTGCTGACGGTCGCCGTGATGCTGCCCGCCAGCGGCTGGCTGGCGGATAAAGTCGGTGTGAGAAACATCTTCTTCACCGCCATTGTGCTGTTTACCACCGGGTCGCTGTTTTGCGCCCAGGCCAATACCCTCGACCAGTTGGTGATGGCGCGCGTGCTACAGGGCGTCGGCGGCGCGATGATGGTGCCCGTCGGGCGGTTAACGGTGATGAAAATTGTTCCGCGCGCGCAGTATATGGCGGCGATGACCTTCGTCACCTTGCCCGGTCAGGTCGGCCCGCTGCTTGGCCCGGCGCTGGGCGGTATTCTGGTGGAGTATGCCTCCTGGCACTGGATCTTCCTGATCAACCTGCCGGTCGGTATTATCGGCGCGATTGCCACCCTGACGCTGATGCCGAACTATAAAATGCAGACCCGGCGCTTTGATTTCGTTGGCTTTATCCTGCTGGCGGCTGGCATGGCGACGCTCACCCTGGCCCTCGACGGGCAAAAAGGGCTGGGGATATCCGCCCTGTCGCTCGCCCTGCTGGTGGCGCTGGGGATCACCGCGATTCTCTGGTATCTGTGGCATGCCAGAGGCAACGCTAACGCGCTGTTCAGCCTGAATCTGTTCAGGAATCCCACCTACCGTCTTGGTCTGTTCGGCAGCTTTGCCGGACGCATCGGCAGCGGCATGTTGCCGTTTATGACGCCGGTGTTTTTACAGATTGGGATGGGCTTCTCGCCGTTCCACGCCGGGCTGATGATGATCCCGATGGTGCTCGGCAGCATGGGGATGAAGCGTATTGTGGTGCAGGTGGTGAACCGCTTTGGCTATCGCCGGGTGCTGGTGGCCGCCACGATCGGGCTGGCGTTGGTTTGTCTGCTGTTTATGGCCGTGGCGCTGCTGGGCTGGTACTACATCCTGCCGCTGGTGCTGTTCTGCCAGGGTATCATCAACTCCATGCGCTTCTCGTCGATGAACACCCTGACGCTGAAAGATCTGCCGGACGAGCTGGCGAGCAGTGGTAACAGCCTGCTGTCGATGATCATGCAGCTCTCCATGAGCGTGGGGGTCACGGTCGCCGGATTGCTGCTCGGCATGTACGGTCAGCACCATCTCAGCGCCGACACCCCCGTCGCGCATCAGGTCTTTTTATACACTTACCTCAGCATGGCGGTAATTATCGCCCTGCCCGCTTTTATCTTTGCCAGAGTACCGAATGACACGACCAAAAACGTCGTGATCCGACGCGGCAAAAGGAGTGCACCATGAAATTCTGGCGTCCGGGGATCACCGGTAAGCTTTTTGTGGCGATTTTCGCCACCTGTATCGTTCTGCTGATTACCATGCACTGGGCGGTGCGGGTCAGCTTTGAGCGCGGCTTTATTGACTACATTAAGCACGGTAACGAACAGCGACTACAGGGCTTAAGCGACGCGCTGGGCGAACAGTATAGCCTGCACGGTAACTGGCGTTTTCTGCGCAATAACGATCGCTTTGTGTTTCAAATCCTGCGCTCGCTGGAGCACGATAATGACGACGACCGCCCGGGGCCGGGCATGCCGCCGCACGGCTGGCGCACCCAGTTCTGGGTGATAGATCAGGAGATGCGCGTGCTCGTTGGCCCACGCTCTCCGGTACCGCCGGACGGTACAAAGCGCGCCATCACCTCGAACGGCGCCACGGTGGGCTGGGTTATCGCCTCGCCGGTCGAGCGGCTGACGCGCAACACCGACATCAACTTTGACCGCCAGCAGCGTCAGACCAGCTGGCTGATTGTCGCGCTTTCTACCCTGCTTGCGGCGCTCGCCACCTTCCCGCTGGCGCGCGGCCTGCTGGCGCCGGTTAAGCGCCTGGTGGAAGGCACGCACAAGCTGGCGGCGGGTGATTTCTCGACCCGCGTTGACACCCGCAGCCAGGATGAACTGGGCAAGCTGGCGCAGGACTTCAACCAGCTCGCCAGCACGCTGGAAAAAAACCAGCAGATGCGCCGCGATTTTATGGCCGACATTTCGCACGAGCTGCGCACCCCGCTGGCGGTGCTGCGCGGCGAGCTGGAGGCGATTCAGGACGGCGTGCGGCAGTTCACCCCCGAGTCCGTGGCCTCGCTTCAGGCGGAAGTCGGCACGCTGACCAAGCTGGTGGACGATCTGCATCAGCTTTCCATGTCCGACGAAGGCGCCCTGGCCTACCAGAAAGCCCCAGTCGACGTGATCAATATCCTTGAAGTCGTGACCGGCGCATTCCGCGAACGCTTCGCCAGCCGTGACCTGAAAATCAACCTTTCGCTGCCGGACAGCGCGGTGGTATTTGGCGACAGAGATCGCCTGATGCAGCTGTTCAATAATCTGCTGGAGAACAGCCTCCGCTACACCGACGGCGGCGGCGCGCTGCATATCTCCGGCAGGCAGGAAAACGGGCGCTTTGCCCTGACCTTTGCGGACTCCGCCCCTGGCGTGAAAGATGCGCAGCTGGAAAAACTGTTCGAGCGCTTCTATCGCACCGAAGGTTCACGCAACCGCGCCAGCGGCGGTTCCGGCCTTGGGCTGGCGATTTGCCTTAACATTGTTGAGGCCCACGGCGGCACCATCCGCGCCGCCCATTCGCCTTTTGGCGGGGTTAGCATTACAGTAGAGTTACCTCTGGAACGGGATTTATCGAGGGAAGCATGACCGAGTTACCGATTGACGACAACACACCGCGTATTTTGATCGTGGAAGACGAGCCTAAACTTGGACAACTGCTGATCGACTATTTGCGTGCCGCAAGTTACGCGCCAACGCTTATCAGCCACGGCGACCAGGTGCTGCCCTACGTGCGCCAGACGCCGCCGGATCTGATCCTGCTGGATCTGATGCTGCCGGGTACCGACGGCCTGACCCTGTGCCGGGAAATTCGTCGTTTCTCCGATGTGCCCATCGTGATGGTGACGGCCAAAATCGAAGAGATCGACCGTCTGCTGGGGCTCGAAATCGGCGCCGACGATTACATCTGCAAGCCTTACAGCCCGCGGGAGGTGGTCGCTCGGGTGAAAACCATCCTCCGCCGCTGTAAGCCACAGCGTGAATTGCAGGTGCTGGATGCGCAAAGCCCGCTGATTGTCGACGAAAGCCGCTTCCAGGCGAGCTGGCGCAGCAAACTATTGGATCTTACCCCAGCGGAGTTCCGCCTGCTGAAAACGCTCTCCCACGAGCCGGGAAAAGTGTTTTCCCGCGAACAGCTGCTCAACCATCTGTATGACGATTACCGCGTAGTGACCGACCGCACCATCGACAGTCACATCAAAAACCTGCGCCGCAAGCTGGAGGCACTGGACGCCGACCAGTCGTTTATTCGCGCGGTGTACGGCGTGGGTTATCGCTGGGAAGCGGATGCGTGCAGGATTGCTTAATATTTGCTTTAACGATGATTACCTGCCCAGGTAATCATCGTTCTTCATAACATTCACTTTCTAACAACACCCCTACCTGATTTGACAATTGCAAATTGTAATGTTTGATGTTAAAAACGAAATAAATCACAATATTACGGCTTCAAGAAATGCAAAATGTTATTGGTAATTTATTCATTATCATCACCACAGCTATAAGCGTTGCCAGCCTTTTCTTGGGGTTATTTGCTTATAATAAAAAAATGAAAACAAAAGCAATACAAAAAATAGAACTCCTCATACCTAAAAAAAACAGAATAACCAAGTTTTCCGAGCAATGGGTAAGCGCTTTTTTCCTGGCATTCGGTAATCATGCATTCTCAAAAAGGCAATTAATTACCATACCGTTTTTATTGATTTTATATTCCAGTATCTTATTTGTAGTTTGGTATCTCTGGGTGCTGACTTTTAGAAATCCTGAGCACATCATTCCTCAACATCTGCCATTGACCATTAAAGTTGCATTACATGACTTTATTCATTTTGGCTTTTGGTACTCTTTACTGCTTGATGTGATGTCAATTTATCTTATCAGAGCTTACATTAACGCAGGTCTATCGAAAGGGTTTTCGTCTGTAAAATCGATCGTTTATTTTTCTTCAATTGTTCTGGGCGTTATGCTCTCATTTACACTTATCGTCACCCATCTTAAAAATGCTTCGATTGAGGACCTCTATATCCAGCAAGGCCTGTATTTTGAAGACAGACCTGTAATGACATGGAACCCGCTGGAAGTGATACGGTCTTCACTGGATTTCATCGATAACGAAACCATGATTATCTTTACCTCAAAAGGGGCAATATCTAACTACTTCATTCCGCAGGCTATCATGTTTTACCTTTCCATGTTTACGCAATTGACGCTGCTTATTGTTTTCATCAGCTATATGATCACAAAAATACTGCATAACATTCGAACAGTTGCCATCTGGACAGTCAAGTATTCTGGAACGGCTACGATGAATGCCATTGGTTTCATTCTTATCGCCGGTATTATTCTACTTGCTTTAATATATTTGTGTTTGTATGTCATATCGCTAATGGTTTAAAGATACGAAGTATTATGTCATCTGAAAGGGGTGAGGCGCTTTACCTCCCCGCCCCGCAGCGCTACAATGCCCGCCCTTAAAGTGGGGGATCTCCCCTTACCGCTGCACCAGGTGCACGCGGATCTGACCTGTCATCAGAACGAGAACAAACATGTTTAAACCGGAACTCCTTTCCCCGGCGGGAACGCTGCAAAATATGCGTTACGCTTTCGCCTATGGTGCCGACGCCGTTTACGCGGGCCAGCCGCGCTACTCGCTGCGCGTGCGTAACAACGAATTCAACCACGAGAATCTTCAGCTCGGCATCAATGAAGCGCATGCCCTGGGCAAAAAATTCTACGTGGTGGTGAACATCGCGCCGCACAACGCCAAGCTGAAAACGTTCATTCGCGACCTGAAGCCGGTCGTGGAGATGGGGCCGGACGCGCTGATCATGTCGGACCCGGGTTTAATCATGCTGGTTCGGGAGAACTTCCCGGAGATGGACATTCACCTCTCGGTGCAGGCTAACGCCGTCAACTGGGCAACGGTGAAATTCTGGAAACAGATGGGGCTGACCCGCGTCATTCTGTCCCGCGAGCTGTCCCTCGAAGAGATCGAAGAGATCCGCACCCAGGTGCCGGATATGGAGATCGAAATCTTCGTTCACGGCGCGCTGTGCATGGCCTACTCCGGCCGCTGCCTGCTCTCTGGCTACATCAACAAGCGTGACCCGAACCAGGGCACCTGCACCAACGCCTGCCGCTGGGAATATAATGTTCAGGAAGGCAAAGAAGATGACATCGGCAATATCGTGCACAAACACGAGCCGATCCCGGTCACCAACGTTGAGCCAACGCTGGGTATCGGCGCGCCTACCGACAGCGTGTTTATGATCGAAGAAGCCAAACGTCCGGGCGAATACATGACCGCCTTCGAAGACGAGCATGGCACCTACATCATGAACTCCAAAGATCTGCGCGCCATCGCACACGTCGAGCGTTTAACCCAGATGGGCGTACACTCCCTGAAAATCGAAGGCCGCACCAAGTCTTACTACTACTGCGCCCGTACCGCACAGGTGTATCGCAAAGCCATCGACGATGCCGCCGCCGGCAAACCGTTCGACACCAGCCTGCTGGAAACGCTGGAAGGTCTGGCGCATCGCGGCTATACCGAAGGTTTCCTGCGCCGTCACACCCACGACGACTACCAGAACTACGAGCATGGCTACTCGATTTCCGAACGCCAGCAGTTTGTAGGCGACTTCACCGGCGAACGTAAAGGTCCGCTGGCCGCCGTCGCCGTAAAAAACAAATTCACTAAAGGCGACAGCCTGGAGCTGATGACGCCTCAGGGCAACATGAACTTCCGCCTGGAGCACCTGGAAAACAAAAAAGGTGAGGCGATAGAGGTCGCTCCTGGCGACGGCCATGTGGTCTGGCTGCCGGTTCCTGAAGAGGTAGAGCTGGAGTTTGCGCTGCTGATGCGTAATTTTGAAGGTGAAAATACCCGAAATCCACACGGCAAATAGTCAATCAACGGGATTTTTTCACGCTGGGATAATTCTTAGAATCGGATCACATACCGCTTCGTTCAATACGGGTATTATCCCCCCGCTGAAAAACATAACCCATAAATGCTAGCTGTACAAGGAACCACCTCCTTAGCCTGCGTAATCTCCCTTACGCGGGCTTATTTTTTGCCTTTCATCCTGTTCTTACCCGCTTTTTCCTTCTCTGGGATACACTCTTTCTATAGTTAAAAAAGGGAGCAACCCGGATGGCATCCTATCCAGACAGTTTATTAATTCTCAATGGCAAAAGTGCAGGCAACGATCTGTTGCGCCAGGCGATCACCGAATTGCGTGAAGATGGCGCGCGCATTCACGTGCGGGTGACCTTTGAAAAAGGCGATGCGGCACGCTATATCGACGAAGGCATCAGGTTAGGCGCTGAGACCATCATTTCAGGCGGCGGCGACGGAACAATCAACGAGATCGCTGGTGCGCTTATTGACCTCAACACAGCACATCGCCCGGTGATGGGCATTTTACCGCTCGGTACCGCCAATGATTTTGCCACCAGCGCCGGCATACCTGAGGATTTAGGCAAAGCGCTGCAACTGGCTATCCTCGGGAAAGCGACCGCCGTCGACATTGCGCAGGTGAATGAAAGAACTTGTTTTATCAACATGGCAACGGGCGGTTTCGGCACGCGGATCACCAGCGAAACGCCGGAGAAGCTGAAAGCCGCGCTGGGCGGCGTCTCGTACCTCATTCACGGCCTGATGCGCATGGACACCCTCAAGCCCGACAGCTGTGAAATCCACGGTGAGAACTTCCACTGGCAGGGCGACGCGCTGGTGATTGGTATCGGCAACGGACGTCAGGCAGGCGGCGGACAGCAGCTTTGCCCGGAAGCCCTGATTAATGATGGTCAGCTACAGTTGCGCATTTTTACTGGCGACGGGCTGCTGCCCGCGCTGTTTACGACGCTGACGCAGCCAGAGGAGAGCCCCAATATCATCGCCGGGAAATCCGCGTGGTTTGAAGTGATCGCCCCACACGGCATGACCTTTAACCTTGATGGCGAACCGCTGAGCGGAGAGAAATTCCGCATCGAAGTTGTTCCGGGCGCGTTGCAGTGCCGATTACCGCCGGATTGTCAGCTCTTGCGCTGATGGTTTGCCGGGTGGCGGCTACGCCTTACCCGGCCTACAGGACCGATCGCGTAGCCGCCACCCGGCTACCTAATACACCGCCACCTCCCGCGCCATCTCGCGGGAATACTGCTGTGAGGCATTGACCAGCATCCGCGTATAGTCGGTTTTGGCCTGCCCGGCGACCAGTTCGTCCACCGTCAGGCTTTCAAGGATTTTGCCATACTGCATTACCGCCACCTTCTGACACAGATGGGCAATCACGCCCAGATCGTGGGTGACCATCAGGTAGGTCAGGTTCGACTCACGCTGAAGTTCCGCCAGCAGGTTGAGGATTTCCGCCTGAACCGAGACGTCCAGCGCCGAGGTAGGTTCATCCAGCAGCAGCACCTGCGGCTCCAGAATCAGCGCCCTGGCAATCGCCACGCGCTGGCGCTGCCCGCCGGAAAGCTGGTGCGGATAGCGATCGCGAAACGCCCGGTTAAGCCCAACTTTATCCAGCAGGGCGTGAACGCGCCGCTCCCGATTTTTTATGCGGTGAATGTGCAGCGGCTCTTCCAGAATATCGCCGATGGTGTGACGCGGATGCAAAGAGCCGTACGGATCCTGAAATACCATCTGCACCCGGCGGCAGCGTTCCTGGCTGATACGTTTTTCCAGCCGCTTGCCGTTAATCGCCAGCTCGCCCTCCCAGTGGGTAAACAGCCCGGCAAGGCATTTCAGCACCGTGGTTTTGCCCGAACCGGACTCCCCCACCAGGCCGTAAATCTCGCCGTCCCTCACACTGATATTCACATCGTCCAGCACCTGATTACGCTTCTCGCCCTCGCCAAACGTCAGGTTAAGGTGTTGTATCTCGATCATCTCTGCTCCTTACTCGGTGAGCCAGCTGGCCTGACGCTGTAATACCGGCAGCGTCGGTCGGCGATGGTTGATTTCCGGTAGCGCGCTGATGAGCCCCTGGGTGTAGGGATGCCTGGCGTTGTGCAGATCCTTCGCGGCAATCGACTCCACCACCCGTCCGGCGTACATCACCAGCACCCGGTCGCAGAAGCTGCGCACCAGGTTGATGTCGTGGCTGATAAAGATCAGCCCCAGACCGCGGGACTGCACCAGGTCATCCAGTAACCCCAGCACCTGCAAGCGCACCGACACGTCCAGCGCCGAAGTCGGCTCGTCGGCAATGACCAGCTCGGGATCGGCGATCAGCATCATGGCGATCATGATGCGTTGCCCCTGCCCGCCGGAAATCTCGTGCGGACAGAGGTGATACACCCGCTCCGGCTGGCGAATGCGCACCACGTCGAGCATCTCCAGCACTCTGGCTTTGGCTTCCGCCTTGCGCCCCGGATGATGGGTCAGCCAGGCTTCGGCAATTTGGTCGCCCACGCACACCACCGGGTTAAGGGAGTATTTCGGGTCCTGCATGATCATCGAGATGCGCTTGCCGCGAATGCCGCGCATCTGCGCCTCGCTGACGGCCTGTAAATCGACATCGCCAAACTGCATCCGCGCCGCGCGGATCTGCGCTTTGGCCGGATGCAGGCGTAGCAGCGCCCGCCCGACGGTGGATTTACCGGAACCGGATTCACCGACAATCGCCAGCTTTTCGCGTCCGAGCTGGAAAGAGACGCCGCGCACCGCGTGGGTGACCGCGTCGCCGTTGATAAAATCGACGTGGAGATCGCGCACGTCGAGCATCGGGTTATTCGCTACGAGGATCGAGGATGTCACGCAGGCCATCTCCTAAGAAGTTGAACGCCAGACTGTTGATCAGGATCGCCAGCCCCGGAATAGTCACCACCCACCAGCACTCCATCATGTAGGTACGACCGCTGGAGATCATCGCTCCCCACTCCGGCTCCGGCGGCTGTGCGCCAAGGCCAAGAAAGCCCAGCCCGGCGGCGGTGAGAATGATCCCCGCCATGTTCATGGTGATGCGGATAATCACTGACGGCAGGCACAGCGGGACAATGTGACGCCACAGTACGCGCACCGGGGAAGCACCCTGAAGCCGCACGGCCGAGACAAAATCGGCCTGGCGCAGAGAGAGGGTTTCGGCGCGCGCCAGACGGGCAATCGGCGGCCAGGCGGTGAGCGTAATCGCAATCACCACGTGCTCCAGCCCCGGCCCGAGCGCCGCGACAAACGCCAGCGCCAGCACCAGGCTCGGGAAGGAGATAAAGATATCGGTGACGCGCATCAGCACCGCGTCCACCCTGCCGCCGAAGTAGCCTGCGGTGACGCCCAGCAGCAGCCCCAGCGGGCCAACGGTCACGGAGACCAGCAGCACGATGTAGAGCGTGATGCGCGCGCCGTACACCAGCCGGCTGAAGATGTCCCGGCCAAACTCGTCGGTGCCGAACCAGTGCAGTGCGTTCGGGGCGACCAGCGCGTTATTGAGGTCCTGCACCAGCGGGTTGTACGGCGCGATCAGCGGGGCAAACGCCGCCACAATCAGCAGCAGCAGGATAATCCCGCCGCCGATGGCGGTGAGCGGATTGCGCGCCATCTTGCCGACGAAGCCCGCGGCGCGGCCCAGCGTGCGTCTGATACGCTGGCGGCGTTCGGATGGCCCGGTCCCCAGCGGCGAATCCAGAGAAACGGTCATGATTTCGTCCTCGGGTCAAAGAGTTGATACAGCATGTCGGAGAGCAGGTTCAGCATCACGAAGATGACCCCCACCAGCAGCACGCAGCCCATGACCGCGTTCATATCCCCGAGCAGCAGGCTGCCGGTGAGATACGAACCGAAGCCCGGCCAGGAGAAGACGGTTTCAATCAGCACCGCCCCCTCCAGCAGCGAGCCGTAGGCCAGCGCCACTACCGTCAGGAGCTGCACGAGAATGTTGCGAAACGCGTGATTCCAGATCACCTGACGTTCAGTTAAGCCCTTCACCCGGGCAGTGATAATGAACTCCTGCGACAGCTGCGCCAGCATAAAGCTGCGGGTCATGCGGCTGATGTAGGCCAGCGAGTGGAAGCCGAGCAACGACGCGGGCAAAACCAGATGGTTAATGGCGTTCCAGAACACCGCGCCGTTTCCGGCCAGCAATGCATCCACCGTCATCAGCCCGGTACGGCGCGGGACTACCCCCTCCAGTCCGAGATCCAGACGCCCCGCGCCCCCCACCCAGCCAAGCCAGGCGTAGAACAGCAGCAGCCCCATCATCCCGACCCAGAAAATCGGCGTGGAATAACCCGCCAGACTGATGATGCGCACCACGTAGTCGGAAACGCTGTTGCGCCGCGCCGCCGCCAGTACGCCCAGCGGAATGCCCAGACCCGCACCGACGATAATCGCCATCGTCGCCAGCTCGAGCGTCGCCGGGAAGACGCGCAGAATATCGGCAGTCACCGGTTTACCCGTCAGCAGGGCATTGCCCAGATCGCCGTGCAGCAGGTTATTGAGGTAAATACCGAACTGAGCCAGCAGCGACCGGTCGAATCCCAGCTGGTGATAGACCTGCTGATAGGTGCTGTGGTCGGCATCCGGTCCGACAATCGCCAGCACCGGATCGACGGGCATTACGCGACCGATGAAAAAGGTCAGCAGCAGCAGACCGAACAGCGTCACCACCACCTGCGTTAACCGCTTTGAGAAGCGCCGGGTCCGTGAGCCGGGCGCGAGAATTGCCACACTCATTTGTCACCTCCGGTTTTGTAGACCTCACGCAGGAAGGTGGTGGCCGACGGGTGCGACTGGAAGTTCTTCACCTCGTTACGCACCACCACCGAATCGACCATCTGTGACAGGGGGATCATCGCCGGGATCAGCGCGTCGTAGCGGACCTGGATCTGCTGGTAGTCGGCGATCTGTTTTTCCGGATCGCGCTCCAGCAGGGCCTTGTCGATCATTTCGTTGAGCGGCTTGTCGTAGAAGCTGGTACGCCAGCCCTGGAAGTTGGTCAGACGGGCTTCATCGCTGTTGTCCGGGTTATAGACCAACGCCCGCAGGCTGGAGTGCGGATGGGGTTCGACGCCGCTACCGCCGCGCCCCACCAGCATGTCGAACTTGCGCTCGCGCATTGCGCCGTAAATCTGGTTCCCGGTGCCGGTGATGATTTTGGCGTTGATGCCCGCCTGCATCAGCGTCGACTGCACGGCGATGGCGATATTGAGGAACGGCTGATCCGCCAGCACCCGCAGGGTGGTGTCAAACCCGTCCGGGTAGCCCGCCTCCGCCAGCAGCTTTCTGGCGCGCGGGATATCGAGCCTATAGCCCGGGTCCGGCAGCGTGGACGGCATACCCGCCTTGATCGGGCGCTGGTGCAGCACGCCGTAGCCCGGCATCAGCGCTTTATTGATGCCCTGATAGTCAATCAAGTAGCGCACCGCTTCGCGCACCTTCGGGTTAGCGAAATGGGCCTCTTTCATGCTCATCGCCACGTAGTAGACCGTGCCTTTCTGCACGGCTTCGACGGTGAGCTGCGGGTCTTTGCGCAGGGCGTTAATGTCCGCCACCGCCATGTTGTTGGCAACGTCGAGGTCGCCTTTCTCAATCATCAGGCGCAGGGTTTGTGACTCCTGGAAATGACGCAGCACCACCCGGCTCATTTTGGGTTCTTCCCGCCAGTATTGCGGGTTGCGCTGCATGCGCAGCACATCCTTCGCCTGCCAGGTTTCCAGCATAAACGGGCCGGAACCCGCTTCGTTGGTGGTAAGCCAGCGGTTGCCCCAGTCGTTATTCACCGCGTGCTGCTGCACCGTTTTGCTGTCGAGCACGCCGAGGTTGCCGAGCGCGCCGAGGGAGTAGATCACCAGCTGCGGATCGTTAGGCTTAGGCAGAACAATTTGCACCGTGTAGGCATCGGGGGCGCTGATTTGGCTGTCGATGTTTTGCTTAGAAAATCCATACGACTTCCACACCGAGGCCTGGGCAAGGTTGAGGTGCAGCAGACGGCGCATCGACCAGACCACATCCTCCGCCGTAAGCGGGTTGCCAGAGTGGAATTTAACGTCGTCACGCAGGTGAAAGGTCAGGGTTTTACGGTCCGTCGAAATATCCCAGGACGTCGCCAGCGCGGGCCTGACGTTGGTGAGCGCGTTCGGGTCCAGCTCCACCAGCGAGTCGTAGAGATTGACCACAATGCCGACCACTTCGTTACCGGTCATTGCCGCCGGATCGAGGGTCAGCAGGTTATTCATGTTCATGCCGATGATGAGCTGGTCGGGCGGCGTTTTCGCGTACGCCGCACCGCTCCCCATCATCAGCGAGAGCGCGAGCAAGCACGCCCCGGCTAAGGGAGATCGTTTCATGTATATATCGCCTGTAGGGTACGTTTTTATCTGTCAGTCGTGGCTGACGGTATTGGCTTCGATATATGCAAAATTAATGTCTTCGCCCAGTCCCGGGCGGGTCGGCAGACTGACCATGCCGTTTTCGTCCATCGGGTCCACCAGGCTGTTGAGGTACGCCGCCGGTTGGTCGTAGTCGAGGAACGGGTGCAGCAGGCCGCGCTCGTACCAGCGGCAGTTTTTGATGGCGCCAATCACCGCCAGGCTGGCCGCGCCGTTGCCGTGTATTTCGCAGTCCATGCCAAAAGATTCCGCCAGGTTCGCCACCTTCAGCGTTGGGGAAATGCCGCCCACGCCGTTCGACCCCGCGCGCAGGATGTCGCACGCCCCGGCTTTGATCCAGTCCGCGCGGCTGTGGTGCTTTCCGCCCAGGCTTTCCGGGCCGATAACCGGAATTGAGAGGTTCTCCGCCAGCCACGCGTAGGAGGCCATGCTCTCCTCTTCCATCGGCTCTTCAAACCAGGCGAAGTCAAGCTTTTCCAGCGCTTTGCCGATGTACAGCGCCTCGGTACGGCTGTACCAGTGGTAGCCGTCAATCATCAGGTCAATGTCCGGGCCAACCGCTTCACGCACGGCGGCACAGGCTTTGACGTCCATCTTTGGATTGGGGGCGAAAGAGACCGGCGGCATCCAGGTGTGCAGCTTGATGGCCTTGTAACCGCGCGCCACCAGCTTTTCGGCAAAGCTGGCGTACTCCTCCGGCGTGGATAATCCGCCCGGCAGATCGTCGCCGCACATGGTGCTGCCATAGGCCGGCACCTTATCGCGATAGCCGCCAAGCAGTTTCCAGACCGGCAGGTTGAGCTTACGGCCAATCAGATCCCACAGCGCCTGTTCAACGAAGCCCAGCGCACGCTCGGTCAGCTGATGCGCGCTTCCCCGCTGCCAGTGCGCCAGATCCTGCCAGATGCGTTCCCGGTTGAATGCGTCCTGCCCCACCAGCACTTTGCGAAAGAAGGTATTGACCACAAAGGGGCGCACCACTTCCGGCGGCGCGAACGAATATCCGCGGGTGCCCTCTTCTGCCGTGATGGTCAGCATCGCCATTTTGGCCATGCTCTCCGGCCCCGGATGCGAATGCCCCGCGGCGTCAGAGACCCGACGCGTCGGGTACTGAAAAACAGTGACGTTTACAGATTCAATTTTCATTATCGGTCCTTAAGTCCGGCGAAAAGCCCAGAAGCAGAAAATGACAAAGGGGTTTTATGATTTTAAAAATGCGTTTCAGTATGTAATTTAAGCATAAAAAATCAGCACGTCCTCGGACAAAACGCGTTAAGGAGAGGCTATTTTTTGGGCATATGCACGGTCGGACGTGACAATTTTCACAAAAGCGCGGGGAAATGTGAGGTTGATCGGGAGACGTTATTTGAAGGTAAGCGCAGAAGCAGGAATATGCTGACCGGCAACAACCCGCGGAAACTTCTGCGCTTACAAATCAGTCAACTAACCCGCTTCCGGGGCTGGAACGGCAAGCTTTTCCAGCAGCGCATGCATAGACGCATACCGGCCACTGGCATTGTTAAAGCTGGCATGATGGCACGCTGGCGAGACGATGAGGGTTTTGAGCCCCGCACTAAGGGCGGCACGGTAGCCGCTCTGGCTGTCCTCAATCACTATGCACTGCGAGGCCGTCAGGCCTAATTTTCGCAGCGCCGAGAGATAGACGGCAGGGTGCGGTTTTCCGTAGCGTTCATCGTCGGCGCTGCAAATGACCTCAAAATAGTGACCCATCCTGAGTTTCTTAAGCACCGCATGCACGATTTCATGCGACGAAGAGGTGGCAAGTGCAATCCGGTAACCTGCCTCACGAAAATACGACATCACGTCGTAGATGCCCTCTATCGCTTTGCCTTCCCGGCCAATCAGTTCGATGATGCGCAGACGAATGGCCGCTTCAATCATTTCAGGATCGGCCTCAAGTTTGCAGTATTCGCACCAGGTCCGGGCAATCTCATCCAGCCGCTTGCCTTTCGTCAGTGACTCACACTCTTCGTCGCTGACCTCAGCACGCCAGCCTGCCAGAGCTGCTTTCTGCGCCTGACGCCACAGGCCTTCGGAGTCAATGATGACGCCATCCATGTCAAAAATTACCGCCTTAACATCCATCATACGTCTCCGTGAATGGCCCGACGCTGCCGTCAGGCCTGAATAAATTACGAAATTCCGACCGTTTCACCCTTACAGGTTTCCTGACGAACAAACCCAGGCTGTTCAACCCGAATAAACGGACACAGGATGAAGGCCACGACATACAGCGCCGTGTAGGCAATGACCACGCCGAGCGTGCTGAACCAGGGCAGCAGCACCACGGCAATCGCCGGCGCAAGGAAGTTAGACAGACCGGCTGACAGGTTATACACCGAAATCGCCGCCCCCTTGTGCCGCGGCTCCAGCGCCGGGAACACCGCCGCCATCGGTACGAAGGCCGCCACAAAAATCCCCAGCGCGATGGCCGGGACCAGCGCCATGGCAAAGTTATGCCCGAAGTGCTGCGGAATGTAGTAAAACGCCAGGCTCGAGAGCGCCATCCCGATGCAGCCAAACCAGCGCACCACCCGCATCCAGCCCATTTTTTCCGCCACCACGCCCCAGAAGACGTTCGAGAAGATGGTGGTGAAGAAGAATACCGCCCAGACCTGAAGCCACTCGGAGGTGGTGAAGCCCAGTTCGTCAACAAACATCATCGGCATGATGACGGCAAACCCGAACAGGGAGAGGGTATTGATGATACGCACCATGCTGGAGAGCAGAATACTGCGGTTGGTGTAGAGCAGCGTCGCCGCACGGCCCAGCTCGGCGAATTTTTCCCGGGTGGAGAGAGTCTGCATATGCCGTGGCGTTTCCACCTTACGCATAGAGACCAGCGCAATGATCCCGCCGGTTACGCAGAATGCCAGCGCCAGCCACAGGGTGCCCATCTCCCCGATGTGCGGAATGGTAAAGCTCGGAATGTAGCTGCCGAACACGCCGATGCCGATAGAGTAAACCGCCCAGAACCAGCCCAGCGCCGCGCTGGTACTGTCGCTGCGAACGTTATGCACAATGGCGACGATAAAGGCATAGAGGAACAGCGGATAGGCCAGGCCGCGGATCCCGTAGAACAGCAGAATTAATGCGTAATTTGCCTGACCCAGACCAAAAACGAGAAACAGGACGTGGAAAACGCACCACAGGACGAAGCCAATCAGCATGGTTTTTTGCGGGGTGATGATTTCAGCCACCACGCCGGAAATCCATGCGGAGAGCGCCGCCGCGAGACCGTAGAGCGTGAAGGCGAAAGAGGCTTCAGCAGGCGTGAAGCCCAGCGCCTTAATATAGTGCGACAGGAATGCCAGCTCGAAACCATCGCCCGTCATAAAGACCGCGATAGCGATATACCCCCAGACCAGACTCAGGGGTAATCCCAGCCATTGTTTGTTATTTAACGACATATTGACCTCGTTTTTAGGGTACAGGGAACCGCTCCGGCAGCATCGCCGGAGGGTCTTTGCCACAGAATTATGGGTTTCGGTAGTTCAGGTCGTTTTGGTAAAGCGCGTTAAACTGCTGGTAACGCGTCATCAGCGCACGGTGGCGCGCCGGATCGCTGCGCCAGGTTTTATAGACTTCAGGTTTTTCGCACACGGAAGCCAGCGGCTTACCGGCTGCGAGACAGGCCAGCCGTGCAGCCCCCAGCGCACCGCCGGTTTCGCCGCCCTTATGCGTCACCACCGGCATCGCCAGAATATCGGCCAGCAGCTGGGCCCAGAAGGGGCTCCGCGCCCCGCCGCCGACGAGGGAGCACTGTTCAATCTGCGTGCCGCTCTCCTGCAACACGCGAAGGCCATCGGCAATACCGAAGCTGACGCCTTCCAGCACCGCATACCCCATCAGCGCACGCTGGCTGGAGTGCGTTAGCCCCCAGAACATGCCCCGTGCACAGGGATCGTTATGCGGCGTACGTTCCCCGGAAAGGTACGGCAGGAACATCGGCGCGCTCGCTTTCTCCGCATCGCTTAGCTGGGCGATCTCCTCAAGCAATGCCAGCTCCGTGACGCCCACCAGACGGCAAAACCACTGTAGACAACTGGCGGCGCTTAACATCACGCTCATCTGATGCCACAGGTTTGGCAGCACGTGACAGAACGCGTGCACGGCAGACTGGGGCGCCGGACGGTAGGCATCTGTGACCACAAACAGCACGCCGGAGGTTCCCAGCGAAATAAACGCATCGCCCGGCGAAACGGCCCCAACCCCTATCGCGCTGACGGCGTTATCTCCCCCGCCGCCGGCAACGATAACCGAGGGGTTCAGACCCCACCGCTGCGCTACCGCAGGTTCGAGTAGCGCCGAGACCTCACACCCTTCCACCAGCGCAGGCATGGCGGCACGCGACAGCCCACATTTTTCCAGCAGTGCATCCGACCAGTCTCGTTTTCCCACATCCAGCCACAGCGTCCCTGCCGAGTCCGACATATCAGAGATTTTTTTTCCGGTCATTTTGAAGCGCAGATAATCCTTCGGCAGCAGCACGGTGGCGAGACGGCTGAAGTTCTGCGGCTCATGACGGCGCACCCAGAGCAGCTTTGGTGCCGTAAACCCCGGCATTGCCAGGTTCCCCGCCACCTGGTGCAACTCGGGCGCCATCTCTTCCAGCTCTGCGCATTCCTGCGCGCAGCGGGTGTCATTCCACAGGATGGCCGGACGCAGGGGTTCACCCGCGGCATCCAGCAGTACCGCACCGTGCATCTGTCCGGAAAGGCCAATGGCTTTTATCGCCTGCCAGTGGTGGCCGCACTTCTCCCGGAGGGTGGCAATCAGGTATTCGGTTGCCTCCCACCAGGCTTCCGGCGATTGTTCAGACCAGTGCGGCTTCGGACGCTGTATCGTCAGCGGCGCGCTATGGGTAGCGACAACGCCGTTGTTTTCGTCAATGACCAGCGCCTTTACTTCTGATGTGCCAAGATCGATGCCCAGATACATACCCACCTCTCACTTAATCAGCGCGTAGACGTCAGCGATTTTTTCACGCAGAAGCGCGGCAAAATCTTCCCGGCCGGTCAGATCGCCAAACAGGGCGGTATCGCTGGCATATCGGGCTATCGGATCGTCCGATTCGAACATCGCATGTACCGCAGAGGCGTTGAGGATACCGTCCTGGTATTCATATGGCAGCTTGCCGTGATGCCACTGCTCCATATAGACGTAGAACAGCGCAGGCAGCATAGCGGTAGCGTCAGGACGTACCCCGCGCTGGTAACATTCACGCAGCGTTGGGGCTATCATCGCCGGGATCTTCGAGAACCCGTCGGCCGCGACGCGCTGGTTGGTGTCCTGAATCCAGGGGTTGGTAAAACGCTTAAGCACCACGTCGCGGTAGGCTGGCAGATCGATGCCATTATCTCCCAGGCAGGGAATGACATCTTCCGTCACGTAGCGGTCGGCAATCTTGTAGATAAACTCTGTCAGCGTGCTTTCATGGATATACTGCTGCCCGACCAGAGTACCCGCCCAGGCGATACAGCTATGGGAGGCATTGAGGATGCGGATCTTCGCCTCTTCATAAGGGATGACGGATCCCACCAGCTCCACGCCCACCGTTTCCAGCGCGGGACGAACGTCGCGGAAATTGTCTTCAACCACCCACTGAATAAAGCGTTCCCCCATAACCGGGGCGTTATCGTCTATGCCCGTCCGGGCCTTAATGCGCGCCGGGAGATCGGCCGCCGGACGCGGTGTGATGCGATCCACCATGGTATTCGGACAGGTCGCATTAGCGCTCAGCCAGTCGATGACCCTCTGTTTGCCGCTGAGGGTTAAGAATTCAATCAACCCGTCGTGGAAGCGCTCGCCGTTATGCCGCACGTTGTCACAGTTAAGCAAGGTTACCGGACCCGCTCCGTTCGCCATACGCGCTTCGAGGATGCGGGCAATTGTCCCGTAGATGGTTTTACAGCCGCCCTTAATATCGCTCGCCAGATCGGCATTGGCCACATCCAGCCTGTGGCTGGTATCCAGATAGTAGCCCCCCTCCGTCACGGTAAACGCGATGACCCGAGTCTGCGGGTTCGCCCCTTCGGCAATCAGCGGCTGCAAATCCGCCTGCCACGGGATCAGCGTCTGAATCGAGGCGATCTCTTCATAGTCTCTCTCGCCTTCCGGGCTGACGGTCTCCAGTACATATCGCCCCTTCTGCGCGGCCAGCGCCTGCACCACATGTTCAGCATCGTTGCGTATGTTGCCCGCAGCGATGTGCCAGCGCGTATCGCCGCCGGCAATCAGGCGGTGCAGATACCACGCCTGATGCGCACGATGAAAAGACCCCAGCCCAATATGTAGCCATGTGTATTTCTCGGTCATTGTTCTGTTCTCCAGTGAGGTTATGGCTGAACTGTAGATGATCATTTGATTAAAATAAGAGCTACAGATCACAAAAGAACAAATGACCATTCAAATAACAAATGACCAATAAAGAGCAAACCGCTTGCCTCAGCGCGGAGCACCCGCCAGAATGACAGACAATTGTTGTGGGTGTTGACCGCCCTCAACCCCACTCTTGAGGCAGGGAAACGTGAGCAAAGAAGATGACATCAGGCTCGATCAAAAAGTGCGGGCGGCATGGATGTATTACATCGCCGGGCTTAATCAAAGCGAAATTGCCAGCCAGCTCGGCACATCAAGACCGGTGGTGCAGCGGCTGATTGCCGCCGCGAAAGAGGAAGGCATTGTCTCGATTGGGCTTCATCACCCTGTCGCTAACTGCCTCGATTATGCGCAACTTCTCGCGGAAAAATATCACCTGACCCACTGCAACATTGTGCCCGTCTACCGCAATGAAAGCGCGCTGGATAGCGTGACGTTTGGCTGTTATCAGCTGATGGCCCGCTACCTGCAAGGTGATAAACCCACGGTTGTCGGAATTGGCTCCGGACTGACGCTAAAAAAAACCATCAAGCGTATCGATTTTGACAGCCACAACACCCGCTGTGTCGCCCTGATCAGCGCCATGAACGAGCACGGGCAATGTAACTATTACGATGATGTGCCGTTGCTGCTGGCGCGTAAAATTCAGGGAAAATATTACCAGTGGCCGGCGCCGCGCTATGCTCAGTCCAGTGAGGAGCATGAGATGTGGTGCTCAAACCGCCTGTTCCGTAACGTCTGCGCCGTGGCGGATGCGGCCGATGTGATTTTTGTCGGCATCGGGGCGCTGGGCAGGCAGAGCCCTATCTTCAAAGACGGGTTCATCGATGAGGCACAGCTGGAAGAGTTGACCCAGCGCGGTGGCGTTGGCGAAATACTCGGACGCTTTATCGATGCCGACGGCAACGTCATCGACAGCCAGATTAATCGCTTTATTACCAGCTACGATATTCGCCAGAGCCAGTGTCCACGTATTGCGGCCGCCTGCGGCGAGGATAAACGCCCGGCGATCCTTGCCGCCCTCAAAGGCGGCTGGGTAAACGGTCTGGTGACGGATGAACAGACCGCGCGCTGGCTGCTGACGCGTCAGGGCTAGGCCGTGACGCTCTGGCTGCCAATCAGTTCCGGTGGGATCTCAATACGCCTGACCGAGGTATCACCGGAATCGAGAATTTCAAATACCTTCTCCAGCATCGCCGGGACGTCCTGGCGCACCATGTCAATATCATGTCCCAGCAGAGAGACAAATGGGTCCCAGTCAAAACAACCCATCGGCGGCTGATTTTGGCCGGTCTGCCCGTATTGGGCCAGCCAACGTACCACCCCCTCCAGCGAAATGGTCGAATTGACAAACAGCCCCTTTAGCGCCGTCGATGGCGACGGGAAGGTGGCTCTGAGCTGCTCCTCCACGCGCGATGACGAGTACCCGGTGACCAGCAGCTGCTGTTCCGGAACGGTCAGCCCATGGGCCTGATGGGCATCAAGGAACCCGCGCAGGCGCTCTGCGGTGTTGTTATCACTCCGGCGTCCGCCCACGAAGGTCAGCGGAGCCAGCGAACCAAACCGTTTAAAGCTGCTGGCGAGGATCCGCTCTGTCAGCATCTTCGCGCCGCCGTAGTTATCCGAAATGATAGAGGGCGCCAGGGTACCCGGCAGATCAAGATTTAGCGTAGGTACGCCCGCCTGATGACAGAGTTCAGCAATTTTGTCCGGGTGTGTCGCCCCCGTGGCAATGACCCAGTCAACCTGCCAGGAGAGCATGGCACGGGCGGCATCCAGCTCGAGTTCCGGCTGTCGGCGTGTGCAGGTAATAATCGGCAACAGCCCTCTGGCACGCGCCATCTCTTCGAATTTTTCCGCTATAGAGCCGAAATAGCGGTTGTCATATTTCGGCACAATCATGCCGATAACGTTCGATTTCTTGCTGCGCAGCAGGCTTGCCTGACGGTTAACCGCGTAGCCCTGCTCTTGTGCAATGCGGGTTACCTTCTCTGCCAGGCTGGCGCTGATGCGGCGTTTCTTCCAGTTGCCATTCAAAATAGCACTCACCGCGCTGGCAGAAACGCCGGTGAGTTCCGCCAGATCGTAAATGGTCGTTTTCTTCGTTTTCTCAACGCGCGTCACAAAATCGCCTCTTCATTTTGAATGTCTCTTGCTGGAGAAATAAGCAAGTGCTAGATCTGCTTCATCGATTGAGCAGTTTGCTTCACGCGTCAGTCAGAACCCCCATTCTTCACGCGAAAGCAGACACACCCTAAAAATCATCTCTGCATAAAGGATTATAAAATGAATCACTCTGTCCCCTCCATGAATAGTTCCCTTCAGGGCAAAGTCGCTGCTATCACTGGAGCCGCCTCGGGTATTGGCCTGGAGTGTGCAAAAACGCTGCTCGGCGCTGGCGCTAAGGTGGTGTTAATCGACCGGGAAGGCGAAAAGCTTCAGCGCCTTGTCGCCGAGCTGGGCGAGAACGCGTTTGCCCTGCAAATCGATCTGTTCAAACCCGAGCAAGTCGACGCGATGCTGAGCGACATTGTCAGCCTCGCCGGCGGCCTGGATATTTTTCACGCCAATGCAGGCGCCTACATCGGCGGGCCGGTTGCTGAAGGCGACCCGGACGTCTGGGATCGCGTACTGAACCTGAATATCAACGCCGCGTTCCGCTGCGTTCGCGCCGTACTGCCGCATATGATTGCGCAGAAGTCAGGCGATATTATCTTCACCAGCTCCATTGCGGGCGTGGTGCCGGTTATCTGGGAGCCGATCTACACCGCGTCCAAATTTGCCGTTCAGGCGTTCGTGCATACCACCCGTCGTCAGGTCGCGGAACATGGCGTGCGCGTCGGAGCCGTTCTGCCTGGGCCGGTAGTGACGGCTCTGCTCGACGACTGGCCGCAGGCCAAAATGGATGAAGCGCTGGCAAACGGCAGCCTGATGCAGCCGATTGAAGTCGCAGAATCGGTGTTGTTCATGGTGACCCGTTCGAAGAACGTTACCGTCCGGGATCTGGTGATTCTGCCTAACAGCGTCGATCTTTAAGGGCCGTAAGGATGAAGAGTACACCAGAAACCGTTATCGGCGTAGACGTCGGCTCCGGCAGCGTTCGCGCGGGCATTTTCGATCTCAGCGGCAGGCTGCTTTCCCACGCGACGCAGAAAATTGCCACCGTGCACCGCAGCGGAAGCCGCGTGGAGCAGTCCAGCGCCGAGATCTGGCAGGCCGTTTGCCGCTGCATCCGCGAGGCGCTGGCGCGCTCCGGGACGACTCCGCAGAGCGTTGCCGGCATCGGGTTTGACGCCACCTGCTCGCTGGTGGTGTTGGACAACAATGGCGAACCGCTGGCGGTCAGCCCTGACGGTGAAGCGGAAAACAATATCATCGTCTGGATGGATCACCGTGCGACAGACCAGGCGGAGCGCATCAACGCCACCCATCATCCGGTGCTGGACTATGTTGGCGGAAAAATATCGCCCGAAATGGAGACGCCCAAGCTGCTGTGGCTGAAAGAAAAGCATCGTGAGGTCTACGATCGCGCCTGGCAATTTTTCGATTTGGCCGATTTCCTGACCTGGCGCGCGACCGGCGATCTCAACCGTTCCATCTGTACCGTAACCTGTAAATGGACGTGGCTGGCCCATGAGAATCGCTGGGACCCGGACTATTTCCGCACCGTTGGCCTGGACGAGCTGGCCGGAGAAGATTTTGTCCGCATAGGGCAGCATATTGCCGCCCCCGGCACCCCTTGCGGCGAGGGCTTAACGGAGCAGGCCGCGCGTGAGATGGGCTTGCTGCCAGGCACGCCGGTGGCGGTAGGGTTAATTGATGCCCACGCTGGCGGCATCGGGACGTTGGGCGTTGGCGGCGGCGCGCTGAACAATCTCGCGTATGTTTTTGGCACCTCATCGTGCACCATGACCAGCGCCGAGAGCGCCGTTTTTGTGCCCGGCGTCTGGGGGCCTTATTTTAGCGCGATGGTACCTGGGCTGTGGCTGATTGAGGGCGGACAAAGCGCCGCGGGTGCCGCTATCGATCGGTTATTAAGTTTCCATCCTGCCGCACCGCAAGCGCGCCAGCTGGCACAGGAGTCAGACCTGCCGCTGCCGGTTTACCTGGCGGACCGGCTTTTACAGACCTTCGCCACCGCCTCAGAGGCGGTGAACCTGGCAGCAGGACTGCACGTGGTACCCGAATTTCTGGGTAACCGCGCGCCCTTTGCCGATCCCCATGCGCGGGCCACGATCTGCGGGCTGGGCATGGAGAACGATATCAATAACCTGATGGCACTGTATGTGGCCGGTCTGTGTGGTATCGGTTACGGTTTGCGACAAATCATTGACGCCCAGCGTGAATGCGGCGTACAGACCGAAAATATCGTTATCAGCGGCGGCGCGGGCCAGCACCCTTTCGTTCGCCAGCTGCTGGCAGATACCTGCGGGCTGCCGGTGTTAGCGACCCAATGCAGCGAACCGGTATTACTGGGTTCGGCCATTCTCGGGGCGGTGGCGGGAAATATAGCGCCTTCAGTGACCGATGCCATGAAACAATTTACCCACGTGGATAAATATTTCTATCCGCAAGCGAACTATCAGTCCCTTCATCTGCGTCGATACGAGGCTTATAAGCAGTTACAACAGACTGCGACAGTAATCAGAGAATAAATACACGTCAGTATATTTAGAGAAAAAGACAATAAGAAAACTCACGCCGGAATATTTCCGGTGTGGGCTTACCTGTACGCTACAAACGAGGTCAATATGTCCGAAATAAATAAACAGTGGCTGGGATTACCGCTGAACCTGCTATGGGGATATCTGGCGATTGCGGTCTTTATGACGGGTGACGGTTTCGAGCTGGCATTCCTGTCGCACTATATTAAATCACTGGGCTTCACGCCTGCTGAAGCCTCTTTCGCCTTCACGCTCTACGGTCTCGCGGCGGCGCTCTCCGCGTGGATCTCCGGCGTGGTGGCTGAAATCATCACCCCGCAAAAAACCATGCTGATTGGCTTCGTGCTGTGGTGCGTTTTCCACGTCCTGTTTCTCGTTTTTGGTCTGGGTCAGGCAAATTACGCATTAATGCTGCTGTTTTACGGGATCCGCGGCCTGGCCTATCCGTTATTTTTGTACGCCTTCATCGTGGTCATTATTCATAATGTGCGTAGCGATAAATCCAGCTCGGCGCTGGGCTGGTACTGGGCGGTTTATTCCGTAGGTATTGGCGTGGCGGGCAGTTATATTCCGAGCTTTACCATTCCGCACATCGGGGAGATGGGCACCCTGTGGCTGGCACTGGCGTTTTGTCTGGCAGGGGGAGTCATCGCCATGGTATCCCTGCGCAGCGTCAAAACCCCAACGCACATGCATAATCTCTCCACCCGGGAAAAATTCGCCGAGCTGGGCCGTGCAGCGACGCTGCTCTACACCAACCGCAGTATTCTGCTCTCCAGCATGGTGCGTATCATCAACACCCTCTCCCTGTTCGGGTTTGCCGTCATCATGCCGATGATGTTTGTTGACGAGCTGGGCTTCACCACCTCCGAGTGGCTTCAGGTCTGGGCGGTATTCTTCTTCACCACCATCTTCTCGAACGT